>CAMAQH010000028.1 GCA_945860295.1 Prosthecobacter debontii | reverse complement strand
ATGTGGAAAAGGCGATCACGCCCAAAACCAAGATCATCGCGCTGAACTTTCCCACCAATCCGACTGGTGGCATCATGCCACCTGAAGAGCTGGAGAAGATCGCGGCCCTTGCCGTGAAGCATGATTTGTTTGTCTTCACCGACGAGATCTACTGCGAGCTGCTCTATGATGGCCGCACTCACAAGAGCATCGTCGAGTATCCCGGCATGAGAGAGCGCACTGTTTTGCTCCATGGCTTTAGCAAAGCGTTTGCCATGACTGGCTGGCGTCTGGGTTATGCCTGTGCGCCTGCGCCATTGCGTGAGGCGATGATGAAGATTCATCAGTATTGCATGCTCTGCGCGCCGATTATGAGCCAGATCGCCGGCATCGAGGCACTCAAGATGGGCGCTTCAGCCTATGAAGAGATGCGTCAAAGCTATGAGATGCGGCGCAATATCATCGTTGCCCGACTCAATGGCATGGGCCTGCACTGCTTCAATCCAGGCGGTGCGTTTTATGTCTTTCCTGAGATTCGCAGCACGGGTCTGACAAGCAAGGAGTTTGCTTTTGGTTTGTTGGAGAAAAAGAGCGTGGCCGTGGTCCCAGGTAGTGCCTTTGGTGCGGCCGGTGAAGGCTTCGTCCGCTGCTGTTATGCGACTGCTCCAGAACTCATCGTGAAGGCGATGGACCTGATGGAAGAGTTCGTGAACGAAGTTCGCCGTCGTTGATCATCTCAATGAAAAAGGACGAGACTGGCTTCAAAACCAGCTCGTCCTTTTTTGTGTCGTTGAGAGTTTACTTCGCCACGTAGTCGAGCACGCAGACCTTATCGATGATCGGCTTGAGTTGGCTCACGAACTCGCCGTGGGCGGGATGCGGCAGATAGACATCGAGTCCAGCCTTGTCAGCAAAGGTCACCAAAAAGCAATGAGTGAAGCCATCATTTTTGTCTTCGGGACTCACATTGGTGCCCCACTCAAAAGCTTTCACCGTGTCCACCTTCTTGGCGAGTTCGATGAATGCCTTCTCGACGACCTGCACCTGCTCAGGTGTGGCGCTGTCTTTGAATTTAAAGAACACAACATGGCGGTAAGGGGCATCAGCAGCAGGGGCGGAGGTCATGAGAAGGAGTGTGGCGGTGAGTGTGAGGAGAAGTTTCATTGAAGAGCGCGGGGAGGTTGGCTGTGGTTTGCGATGGATTGCAGTGGTTGGCAATGGTTTTAAAACAACGGCAAACAATGGCCAACTTCTATCAGGCCAGCGTCTGGCATTCGGCCATGCCTTTACGAAGACTGGCCCAGGGCTCCTGAGCAGAGACATCTTGAGGATCGGTCACTGCGGCGAGATCTTCCGGCAGCTTGGCTGGCGAAAGGATGGCGAGGAAGACGAGCGGCTCTTGGTGTGGATTGAAAGTCCCATGAATCACGCCAGCCGGGATGTGCGCCATCTCGCCAGCTTTGAGGATGCGATACTCATTACCCACCCACTGCTCGGCGCGGCCATAGATCACATAGATGATCTCTTCCCGATGCGGATGAAAATGAAAAGGATGGCAATGCATCGGGTCCATGTTGGCTCGCACCAGCAGCAGCTTGTCTGCCTCCACCAAATCAGGTCGGCAGAGCCATTCGTTGTTCGTCCACGGATTGGTTTCGCGGGCGGCATCGTCGATCTGTACAAAGCGGGCGGGTGAGTCTGACATGGGCGTGATCCTAGCGGAAGTCGTTGATCAGGCAAACTGCGAGTGCGGATTGCGTTCTAACTGCGCAGGACTCAGCTCTAATCCAGCGCGAGTAGCGAACAATACATATTCCCTCTGAGGCCGGGCTTGAGTGGGACTTCATACCAAGGTCAAACTTTTGTTCACTACAAGGTTCTTGCTCGACGCTAGTTTCATTCCCACAGGCAAGGAGTTGGTCAATACGATCACAGCACGGTGTGTCATAACCGCCAAATTCTGCCATTCTGGCCGTGTCAGTATCGGTGACGGTGCGCTTATTGCCGCTGACACTTTCTAAGCTCCACTTATTCCACCTACTTCGCGAAACGCCGTTGGTGTCATGCCTGTGTGCCGTTTGAACCACGCTGTGAAGTGCGGTGGATGCCGGAAGCCGAGGGCAAAGGCGATCTCTTTGAGCGCGGTGTCTTCACTTGTCAGTCGCTGGCGGGCAGCGTCGAGCCTGCGTCGCTCCAGCCAGGCCAGGGCGGTCATGCCGAGCTGAGAGCGCAGCAGATCATGAATGTGCCGAGCGCTGAGCTGACTGCCTGATTCCAAAAGGGTGAGCTTGAGCGGCTGATCGAGAGGCCAGTCATTCAAGCCACGCAGCAATTCATCAAGCCGCCGATTCTGGGTGCTGGCTCGTTCTTGGGGCGCGATGCCGAGCCGCTCTAGCGTGCTGACATAGACACTGAACCAATGACGAAAAGCGGCCTCATGTTTGCACCAATCGCTTATGCTCCGTGAAGCAGATGCGATGCCTTCGTGATAAATGATCTCTTTCTTCCGGCCATGAACAGCCAAGAAAAGTGCCTGAGTCGCCTCAAGCAGCCGGGGCGTTTTGGTGCAGCCATGGGCGATATTCAGACCTGCGCCGAAGACAGGCATTCCGTCCGGCCATTGGCTGCGAAACCCCACGGACCACAACCGCGTGCCAGCCGCGAACCATTGGCGGCGTGTGCCTGGCGCGGTGAAAAAACTTTGCCCTGCTTTCACGATGATCTCGCGCCCATCTGCTTGAATTCGCGCCTGTCCTTTCTCCACCCAGAACCAGCCCGCTGGCACCGTGATCTCCGCCGACCATTCTTCTAATCGTGGCACATGACCGTGATACACCCATAGCCATTCGAAGGTCAGGCTCTGCCAGACGGCGGGCGGTAGTAACGTGGTTGCAGTTCGGCGTGCCATGCAGTGGATGTAAGTGATTTCCATTCAGCATAAGCGGTGCGACTTGCCATGCCGCTGCTTTTTGTGTGAAGTGAGTAGATGCGACGAATCACAATCAGTCTTCTTTTTGCCACCGCCCTGCTTTATGCGGAGGAGCCACGCCAGATCAGCGGCATCTACCCGCATCTGGCCATGTTTAATAAGGAAGGCGAGTGCGGCACGGGTGCGGTGGTGCCGTGGGCGGACCGGCTGTGGGTCATCACTTATGGGCCGCATCTGCCCTTTGGATCGAGCGATAAGTTTTACGAGATCACGCCTGGCCTAGAGCAGGTCATCCGGCCTGAGAGCGTCGGTGGCACGCCGGCGAACCGCATGATCCATCGCGAGACACAGCAGTTGCTCATCGGTCCGTATCTCATCGACGCGGAGAGAAAGGTGCGCGTGATCCCACCTGCAAAGATGTCGGGACGCCTCACGGGCAACGCGCGGCATCTGACTGATCCGGCGAACAAGGTGTTCTACGCCACGATGGAGGAAGGATTGTATGAGGTGGATATGAAGACGCTGGAAGTCACAGGCCACATTCGCGATGGCAACGGCATCAAGAAAGGTTTTTCGGACGAGAGCAGGCTGGCTCAATATGGCTCCAAACTGCCTGGCTACCACGGTAAGGGACTCTTCAGCGGCCAGGGCCGTGTCGTGTATGCCAACAATGGCGACCACGACAAACGTGTGCTCACAGATCCCGCCACGCCGAGCGGTGCCCTCGGTGAATGGACCAAGCATGGCGATGACTGGCAGCTCGTGCGGCGAAATCAATTCACCGAAGTCACTGGTCCCGGCGGTATCAGTGGCAACGAGCATCCTGAAACCGATCCGATCTGGAGCGTGGGCTGGGATCATCGCTCGCTCGTCCTCATGTGCCTTGATGCAGGCAAATGGCACAGCTACCGCCTGCCGAAGTCCAGCCACAGCTATGATGGCGCGCACGGTTGGAACACCGAGTGGCCACGCATCCGCGACATTGGCGAAGACAGCCTGCTCATGACCATGCACGGCGCGTTCTGGAAGTTTCCAAAGACCTTCTCGCCTGCCAACAGCGCTGGCATCGCCCCGCGCAGCAATTACCTCAAAGTCATCGGCGACTTTGCTCGCTGGGGAGATCGCGTCGTGCTCGGCTGCGATGACTCGGCGAACAAGGAATTCTTGAACGTCCGCAAAGCCAAAGGCAAGCTCGCCGGACCGGGTGAATCGCAGTCGAATCTCTGGTTTGTAGAGCCTTCAAAGCTCGATCAACTCGGCCCGGTGATTGGTCGTGGAGCGGTGTGGATGGATGATGCCGTGAAAGCTGGCGATGTCAGCGAACCCTATCTCTTCGCAGGATACAAGCATCGCTCGTTGCAGCTCGTGGCAGCCCAAAGCGACGCCTTCATTTTTGAAGTCGATGAGAAAGGCGATGGCCAGTGGAAGGAAGTCTCGAAGCATCGGTTGGAGCATGCAGGCAATCTCTGGGTGGACTTCCCTGCCGATCAGACTGGAGTGTGGGTACGATTGAAGGCGCAGCAAGACGGCCCCAAAGTCTCCGCCATCTTCCATTATCGAAACGACGACACCCGCTCCACCGAAGCCGCCACCATGTTTGATGGCATCGCGAAGCCTGAGGACAAAGAAGTCACGGGAGGTGTCATGCTCGCTCGTGGCGCCGGTTTCCGCAGCCTCAGATATGTCACTGAGGATTCGACCTGCTACGACATGGGAGCAACCTTTGACCTGAAGCCCGTCGATGATGCAGCTGGCATGGAGTGGACTGCCAAGAACGCGGCCATCCCGACCGAAGTGCTCACGTTTGATGAAGCATCCATCCTCTATGTGGATGCCAGAGGCCGCTGGCGTCTCCCTCGCGGCACATCGGCGCTGGACAAAGCGGGCCTTCTGGGTGCTGAGCGCGTCTGCCGCGAGGTCTGCACGGAGCGCGACCTTTTCAATGCAGGAGGTACTTTCTTCGAGCTGCCAGCGGAGAATGCAGGCGGCTTCGCGAAGGTCCGACCAGTCACCACTCACAATCGTCGCATCAAGGACTATGCCAGCTATCGAGGCCTTCTCGTCATGAGTGGTGTGCGCAGCGACGCGCAGGGCGGACACATCGTCCGCTCCAGCGATGATAAAACGGCGCTATGGGTCGGCGCAGTGGATGATCTCTGGCAGTTCGGCAAAGCACGCGGAGAAGGCGGCCCCTGGAAGGACACCAAAGTCACATCTGGCAAATCAAGCGATCCCTACCTCTTCACGGGCTACGACGAGAAGCACCTCACCCTCAGCACTGACACGGTGACACGAATCACTATCGAAGCCGACATCACCGGTACCGGCAGTTGGGTGACCTACCGCAGCTTCGATGTCTCTCCAGGCGAGGATGTCGAACACGACCTCCCAGCCTCCTTCGGTGCCTACTGGCTGCGCTTTACCAGCAACACGGATGCCACGGTGACGGCGTGGTTGAAGTATGAGTAAGTGACTTCCACATCACTTCCTGCTTCTCACCGGGCGCATCTCCGCTAGTCTGGGAGACGAATGTCCAAACGTCTTTTCCTTCTCGATGGCATGGCGCTGCTTTACCGCGCGCACTTTGCTTTCATCAAAGCTCCGATCCGCACCAGCGATGGCCTGAACACCTCCGCGTTGTATGGCTTTGCCAACACGCTTTTGGACATCCTCAAAAACCAGACGCCGACCCATCTGGCGGTGGTGTTGGACACGTCAGCGCCTACGCCGCGACATGAGATATTCCCCGAATACAAAGCACAGCGCGAAGAGATGCCAGAGGACATCGCCAGTGCGATCCCGCAGATTCACCGGCTCTGCGCAGCGATGCAGATCCCGCTGCTGACTCGCGATGGTTACGAGGCAGATGACATCATCGGCATCTTGGCTAAGCGCTCGGAGGGAAAGGATTTTGAAACCTTCATGGTCACGCCGGACAAGGACTTCGGGCAACTCGTGTCGGAGTCGGTGAAGATCTACAAACCAGGCCGCCAGGGCAATGAGGTCGAGATACTCGGCGTGAAGGAAATCTGCGAGCGTTGGGGCATCGAGCGGCCGGAGCAGGTCGTCGATATTCTAGCGCTGATGGGTGATGCGGTGGATAACATTCCGGGTATACCAGGCTTTGGTGAGAAGACTGCTACAGCGCTCATTCAGCAATACGGCAGCGTGGAAAACGTGATCGCCAATGCGGCGCAGCTCAAAGGCAAGCAGCGTGAGAAGGTGGAGCAGAATGTGGACAAGGCGCTGCTCTCAAAACAGCTCGCCACCATCATGCATGACGCTCCGCTCGAAGTGGCTCTCGACGATCTAAGTGTGAAAGGACACGACGATGAGGCCTTGAAGGCGCTGTTCACTGAGTTTGAATTCAACTCGCTCGGTCGCCGCGTGTTTGGTGATGAGTTTAAGGCAGGGCGTGGTCGCCTGGTTACACAGGCTCCGAGCGCGGAGGCCTCAGCCGATCTCTTCGCTGCCGAGCCCGCAAGCGCTGCAAAGACAATCGCAGACACCGAACACAGCTATCACCTCGTCCACAGTTGTGATGATCGAGTGAAGCTCATCGCGGCATTAACACAGCAGCCACGCTTCTGCTTTGATTTGGAAACGACATCACTCGATCCGCGCGACACGCAGATTGTCGGCATCGCTTTCTCATGGCAGGCGCATGAAGGTTACTTTGCGCTGTTTCCGCGTGACAAGGCAGAGGCAAAGAAGGTGTTGGAGGAGTTCCGTGAAGTGCTTGCGCAATCAGGCATCGAGAAGATCGGTCATAACCTAAAGTTCGATCTCAGTGTTCTGTTCGCTCACGGGGTTGACGTCGCTGGACCTTACTTCGACACGATGCTGGCGCATTCCTTGATCGAGCCGGATCAGCGGCATGGGATGGACTACCTTTCGGAGTCCATGCTCGGCTATGCGCCAGTGCCGATCACAGCGCTGATTGGAACGGAGAAGAACGATCTCTTCAGCCAGACCACCATGGCTGATGTGGCAGAGATAGATCCCCAAAAGATCACCGACTATGCGGCTGAGGATGCGGACGTGACGTGGCAGCTAGCCGAAAAAATGCGGCCACTGCTGACCGCGTTTGGCGCTGATCGTGTGTTCCATGAGATCGAGTGTCCGCTGCTGCCGGTGCTCACCAGCATGGAAAACGCAGGTGTGTCGATCGACGTGCAGGCGCTGCGTGAATTTGGCCTGGAGTTGGAAAAGCGTGCGAACATTCTGCACAAGCAGATCCATGATGCCGCAGGGACGCCCTTCAATTTGAACAGCCCGAAGCAGCTCGGTGAGGTGCTCTTTGAGAAGCTGAAGCTCATGGAGAAGCCGAAGAAGACGGCGACGGGGCAGTATCAGACAAATGAGCAGGTCTTGCAGTCGCTCATGGGCACGCATCCCATCATCTCGGACATCCTGGATTATCGGGAGGTGACGAAGCTGAAGAACACCTATGTCGATGCATTGCCAGAAACAGTCTCGCGCGTCACAGGTCGAATTCACACGACTTTCCATCAACTCATGGCCGCCACGGGACGCATGGCATCGAGCCATCCGAATCTGCAAAACATTCCGATCCGCTCTGACTCGGGCAAAGAGATCCGCAAAGCTTTTGTATCGGGTCAGGAGGGCTGGGTGCTGCTCAGCGCCGACTACAGTCAGGTGGAACTGCGCGTCATGGCAGCGATCAGCGAAGATCCGGCCATGATTGAGGCTTTCCAAAATGGCTTGGACATTCATCAGGCCACCGCCGCGCGTGTTTATGGCGTGCCACTTGATGGCGTGCTGCCAGAGATGCGGCGCACGGCCAAGATGGTGAATTTTGGCATCATCTATGGCATCAGCGCTTTTGGTTTGGCGCAAAGACTCGGCATCCCTCGTGGCGAGGCGGCGACGATTATCGAGAATTACTTCAAGCAGTTTCCCGGCGTGCAGCGCTACATGGAGCAGATCGTGGCCGATGCGAAAAAGCATGGCTATGTCGAGACCATCACGGGCCGCCGCCGCTACATCCGCGACATCGGCAGCAGTAATGCCACCATCCGTGGCGGAGCCGAGCGTATGGCGATGAACACGCCGATCCAGGGCACCGCCGCCGACATGATCAAGCTGGCGATGATCAACGTGGCAAACGCGCTTCGGAAGGTGGGATTGAGGACACGCATGTTGCTGCAGGTGCATGATGAGTTACTCTTTGAAGTGCCTGTCGCTGAGGTGGAGCAAGCCAAGGCAATCATTCTCGAAGAGATGCGCAATGCATTGTCTCTGGGAGATGTGCCCGTCGAAGTCGAGGCTGGCACAGGAACCAACTGGCTGGAGGCACACTGAGATGAACGCGATATTCATTCATGCTGATTGCCGCACTCAAGTTCTGAGTGGTGAGATGCCGCCTGATCTCACGACCATCGCTGTCTTGACGCAGGCGGCGACTGTGGCTTTGGATTAAATCAGCACGCGCCAGCAAGGGTTGGCTGACGGAGATGCATCTGCGTTATGAGCTGGGCTGCACCACGCTGTTTCGCATCAGTCCTTAGACCTGGTTGCGGGTGGAGCATGAGGTGAGTGATTCGATTGATCAGGTGCGCGAATGGGCGCGGCAGTTAGTGCAGCCGAGTATGCCAGAGGAGAGTGCTCCTGTTCCCTCAAACCGTGACACGAGTCTTGTAGATGCTTTGAACATGGGAATGCCCTGAGGGCGTTTCCGCGAGAGCGCCTTCCTTGAAACCTCTTAAAAGCGGTGCTCCGAACGGTGCGCAGACGATCACTTGATCACGATGCCCAAGTTTGTTGCGGTGATCACGGGCACTTGATTGCGGAGGAAGTCCTCGTCATCGAAATGCCACCACTCGGCCTGAATCGGTGTGAGTCCTGCCTCATGCATCGCTTTGTGTAGGATGCCTAGATTGCGCTGAATCACAGGATCACTCGGCCTTGCAGTGCTGGCTGCCTTTCCCAGATCTTCATCAAAGTAGGTCGGCAGGCGTTGCTTGTTTCCCGCTAGATCGACGAGCGTGGCATCCAGTGAAATGCCGCCGCAGTGGTGCGACCAGCCGGAGTGTGGATCGAGGAACATGCCAGTGCGTCCGCCATGCGCGTAGAGCACTTGCTGAGCCTCTGGCGGACGCCACGTATCCCAGACACGCAGGCCGTAGCCTTGCAGTCGGAGCGCGGCCTGAGCTTGCTTCAATCTCGCGACGGTGGAGGTGCGCAGCAGGCACGGCATGTTGCGTGGATAGATGGGACGACCTGCGACATTCCTACTCGTGGCATAGCGCACATCGACTAGTACATACGAGCTAGCTCGCCGCGCCGCGCGGCACGATGGCGCTTCGGCGCTCTAGGTCAGCCGTGATGCATGACGCCAAGCCGAAAGCCGATAGAAGAAGGGCAAAGCGCAGCAAAAGTAACAGGCTACTTTTTTTGCTTCCTTTGACCGCGATGGCAAGGCAAGTTTCACTCTTCACGAATGTCACGCTACGAACTCCTCAACGGCCTCCTTCACTTCTTGTTCTTTTTCATAGGCGCAGGCATCGGCTCCTTTTTGAATGTGGTCATCTACCGTCTGCCTCGTGGCATTTCGGTGAATCAGCCGCGCCGCTCGTTCTGCCCTTCGTGTAAAAATCAGATCCCAATGTGGCTGAACATTCCGCTGGTGAGCTGGGTGCTGCTGCGTGGTAAATGCGCGAAGTGTGGCGGCAGTATCTCACCGCGCTATCTCGGGGTCGAACTCCTCACGGGTCTCTTGTTTTACGCTGTTTTCTGGAAGGTCGGCGGCGACTGGACCGCCTTTAAAGAATGGGGGCCGATGATGCTCTGCCTCTGGCTCTTCGTCAGCCTGCTCGTTGCGGGAACCTTCATCGACATCGAGCATTTTATTTTGCCACATGAGATCACCATCGGCGGCACAGTGGCTGGACTGATCTGTGCTTCGGCTGTGCCTGAACTCGTGGGTGAAGACACGCATCTGTTCGGGTTTCTTATCTCGCTGGCCAGTGCTGCACTCGGACTCGGCGGGCTGTGGCTCGTCGTGGAGCTGGGTAAGCTGGCCTTTGGCCGCAAACGCCACGCCTTTGATAAAGCAGAGCCCTGGAGCGTGACTCAGCCCAATGTTGAAGAGCCGCCTGTCGTCTCCATGGGCGGAGAAATTTATAGCTGGGCAGATATTTATTCGCGTGCCTCGGACCGTATGATCATCACCTGCGGTGAATTGCGCGCTAATGAGCAGACCTGGCAGAACGTCACTGCCGAGCTTTGGATGGAAAAACTCAAAGTCCGCACGGGTGATGGCAAGCTAGAGGAGTTTGATTTGGAGCATGTCATCCGACTCGAAGGCACCACGACAGAAGTCGTCATTCCACGCGAGGCGATGGGCTTTGGCGATGTGCTTTTCCTGATGATGATTGGGTCCTTTGCAGGCTGGAAGGCTGTGCTCATGACCATCCTTGTTGCCTCAGTTGTAGGCACTCTCATCGCCGGTTTGGCCAGGTTAGTCGGGCGCAACGAATGGGGCGCTAAGATTCCCTTTGGACCGTATCTTGCCGCAGGTGCGCTGTTTTGGATCTTCTTCGGTCAGGAGAGTCTCCGCTGGTACATGGGACTCATGGTGCGTGGGTAGCGGGCCGACGGGTTACCTTGCTGGATTTCCCGTTGCACCCCCGGCGCGGCGTGCCACTTTCCGCGCCCTTTTCCTCCCACATGGCCCTTATCGTCCAGAAGTATGGCGGCACGTCCGTCGGCAACCCAGAGCGCATCCGCAACTGCGCGCGTCGCATTCTGGAAACGCAGCGCGCTGGCAACCAGGTCGTCGCTGTGGTCTCCGCCATGTCGGGCGTGACTGATACCCTCATTAAACTGGCCAAAGAAGTCTCTCCCGAGCGTGAGCCTGTCGAGCGTGAGATGGATGTACTCCTCGCTACGGGCGAGCAGACCACCATCGCCCTCACCGCGATGGCCATCAATGCGCTCGGCGGTAAGGCCGTCTCCCTGACTGGCGCGCAGGCGGGCATTTCCACCGACCGCGTCCATACCAAGGCGCGTATCGTCAACATTACGCCTGATGCCGTCCAGCGCATGTTGGATGAAGGCAACATCGTCATGCTTGCAGGTTTCCAGGGTGAGACTGCGAGTGGCGAAATCACCACCCTCGGTCGCGGCGGCAGTGACCTCACCGCGATCGCTATGGCTGCAGCGATCAAGGCCGATCTATGCCAGATTTTCACCGACGTCGATGGCGTCTATACCTGCGATCCGCGCGTGGTGAAAGTCGCCACGAAGATCGACAATCTCAGCTACGACGAAATGCTCGAAATGGCCAGCAGTGGCAGTAAAGTGATGCAAAGCCGCAGCGTCGAGTTTGCGAAAAAATTTGGCGTCCGTTTTGAAGTCCGCAACAGCATGAACAACAACCCAGGCACCCTCGTGAAAGAAGAATCCCCCGGTATGGAATCCGTCGTCGTTCGCGGCGTCAGCCTCGAGCGTCATCAGGCCAAAATCACCATCGACGACGTGCCTGATCGCCCTGGCATTTCCTCTGCCATCTTCGGTGCCATCGCCGGTGCTAACATCATGGTCGATATGATCGTCCAAAACGTCAGCTTTGATGGTGAGACCGACATCTCCTTCACCCTCAGTGCCGCTGATTTGCCGAAAGCCGAGGCCGCCCTGCGTGCCATCCTTCCGAACCTGGGTGATAAAGTCACGCTCCGCACCGAGTCCGGCATCGCTAAACTCAGCGTCGTCGGTATCGGTATGAGAAGTCACAGTGGTGTCGCCGCTAAGATGTTCAAAGCCCTTGCTGATGTCAGCGTGAACATCATCATGATCTCCACCAGCGAGATCAAGACCGCCGTCATCGTCCAAGAAGCCGACATCGAAAATGCCGCGCGAGCAGTGCATACGGCTTTTGGTTTGGATGAGGTGTGAGGCGCCAGCCTTGCCAGTCTTCAAACACGGCCTAGGATGGCACCGTGAATACGTGCATCCGATTGCTCCTTCTGCTCTGTCTTGGCCTTCTCTCCGGCGCTGCTCAGGACAAAGGGCCTGCTGCCGATACTGCTGACGTGCCCACGGATCGCAACACGATCCTGCAACTCCAGATCTTCATGGACATGCACCTCTTCGGTCCGGGCAAGCTGGACGGCGCGGTGGGTGAGTTCACTTACAAGGCGATCGTGAACTACAATTTCGCCCATGGGCACAGTGACATCTACAATTGGGCCCATGCTTTGGCAGATGCGGAGAAGGAGGTGCCAGTGATTTTCGCTGCCTACAAGATCAAGTCTGAGTTGGCCAAGTTTGTGGATGCCAAGCTACCTCAAAAACCCGAGGACCAGATCAAGTTCCCCTACATGTACTATCGCAGCCTACAGGAACTGGTGGCGGAGCGTTTTCACACGGACGAAGAGTTCCTGGCCGTGATCAATCCCGGCAAGAATTTGGCGAAACTCAAGCTCGGCGACATCTTGGTCGTGCCAAACATCACTTCCTTCCGAATCGAGGATGTGAAGGCAATGCAGAGCTTCAAGGCTGACAAGGAACTGGGTGCTAATACCATCGTCGTGGATACGACGGAGCATATCGCCGTGGTGTATAGCTCGAAGCAGCGATTGCTGGCCGCATTTCCGATCACGCCGGGCAAGCCAGAGTTCATCCCCGTTGGCAATTGGTCTGTGACGTCGATGATGACCACGCCCAGCTTCCGCTGGGACAAACAATTTCTCGAAGAAGGCGTGCGCGGCGGAGAGGCCTATCAGCTCCCGCCCGGCCCGAATAGCCCTGTTGGTATCATCTGGTGTGGCATCAGTAAATCCGGCATCGGCCTCCACGGCACAGCCTCTCCAAAAACCATTGGTCGCGCCCAAAGCGCAGGCTGTGTGCGGTTCGCCAATTGGGACGCGATTCGCCTGCCGACTCTCGTGCGGCCAGGGTCGCGCGTGATTGTGCGGTGAGGCGTGGAGGATCACAAAAAACATCCCACACTTATCTTGCCAAGAACCGATGTCCCGCTAGTCTCCGCCTCATAGATCTCAAAAACTGGAAGGGTGGCAGAGTGGTCGATTGTACCTGATTCGAAATCAGGCGTGGGGAAACTCACCGAGGGTTCGAATCCCTCCCCTTCCGCCATCAGTCAACTCGGCAACTTAAAGGCCCGAGGATTTGATGGAGTCATATCCGTATCAAAATAAAAAGACGCGGATGTTGCCATCCGCGCCTGTCATTTGGGATTCGAGCTGCCAGTGAATCAACTCACGAGGCTGATCTTGCCGACCTGACCTGCGGCCATGGCGGCGTGCTGGGCATCGCTGCAAGCACGGTCGATCGGGGCATCTGGCGCAGCATCGTTTGGAGTGAGGAGACCGTTGGCGATCATCCAGCTTTCGACTTCTTCACCGCTGATGTCGGGAATCATGGTGCCGTTGATTTCAACGCAGGGGCTCAGGGGTTGACCACTTTTCTGCTCCATCTCCCAGCGGAAGGCGGGGTTCTTGATGATGTCTTTCTCCTCATAGGCGAGGTCGTATTTGCGGAAGATGGCGCGGATGCCTTCGCTCCAGCCACAGTAGGTTTTCAGGTAAGCAGTGATTTTGGGTTGGCTCATAATTTTGGTGTGTGTTTTGATAGGGACGGTGGCGGTGATTAGCCGCAAGGGAATCGTTATTCTTGACTCATAACGCAGCGATGCGGCGGCAGACTTCTTCGACATTCGCACGGCTGTTGAAGGCGCTGATTCGGAAGTAACCTTCTCCGGCACTGCCGAAACCGCTGCCGGGGGTGATGACGACATTGGCTTCATTCAGCATCTTGTCGAACATCTGCCAGCTCGTCAGACCATTCGGGCAGCCGACCCAAACGTAGGGAGCATTAACACCGCCAAAAACTTTCAGGCCAGCCTTGGTGCAGGCTTCGACGAGCAGCTTGGCATTGCCCATGTAATGCTCGATAAGCGCAGCGACCTGGGCTTTGCCATCAGGACTGTAAACGGCTTCAGCACCGCGTTGGACGATGTAGCTGACGCCATTAAACTTCGTGCTGTGACGGCGGCTCCAAAGCGGGTGGATGGCGAGCTTGGTGCCGTCCTTCTTCTTACCCATGAGTCCCTTCGGAATGATGACGATGGCGCAGCGAACGCCGGTGAAGCCACCATTTTTTGAGAAGCTTCGGAACTCGATGGCGCAATCACGCGCGCCTTCGATTTCATAGATGCTGCGAGGAATGGATGGGTCTTGGATAAAGGCCTCGTACGCGGCGTCGTAGAGAAGTGTGGTGCCATTGGCGAGGGCGTATTTCACCCAGGCTTCAAGCTGTGCACGAGTCGCTACGGCACCGGTCGGATTGTTCGGGTAGCAGAGATAAGCTAGATCCACTGGCACCGTCGGGATCTCTGGGACAAAGCCATTCTCAGGCGTGCACTTCAGATAATGCAGACCTTCATAAGCACCGCTTTCATCAGCCTCACCCGTGTTGCCCGCCATGACATTGGTATCGACATACACCGGGTAAACAGGGTCGGTGATGGCGGTTTTGTTGCCACTGCCAAAGATGTCGAGAATGTTCCCCGTGTCGCACTTGCTGCCGTCTGAGATGAAAATTTCATCCGCATCAATATTGATGCCGCGTGCTTTGAAATCATTCTCGGCGACGGCGTTGCGCAGGAAGTCGTAACCCTGCTCCGGGCCATAGCCACGGAAGCTGGAGCGGTCGCCCATTTCATCCACAGCTTTGTGCATGGCAGCGCGGACAGCATCCGGCAGTGCTTCAGTCACATCACCGATCCCACAACGGATCATCCGCTTAGCCGCATCAGGATTGGCCTCCGTGAAGACTTTCACGCGACGGGCGATTTCAGGGAAGAGGTATCCAGCTTTGAGCTTGAGGTAGTTTTCGTTGAGGTAGGCCATGGTAGAGAAAAAGGGCGGCCAGTCTGGCAAGTCATGCGGGGGATGCAAGTCGCGGCATTTCATCGCGGTGGAGAACTTGTAGGACATGCATGTTGGTCTCGCCGCGTAACCAGGGGAAAGTTCTGGTTCTGGTGACTCGTGTTACGTTTCATAATCAACAAAATGCACTCCATTCTCATCATCGGTTGCGGCAGCATCGGCGAGCGGCACTTGCGCTGCTTTCTGAAGACAGGGCGCTGTTCTGTATCAGCTTGTGACACTAATGCAGCGCTGCTCACCGCCATGCAGGAGCGCTATGGTGTGCCAGTGTTTGCCTCTCTGGATGCAGCTCTCGCGGAGTCCCGCTTTGATGCTGTGGTGATCTGCACGCCCGCACATCTGCATCTGCCTATCGCCATCAAGCTACTGCTTCTAAGGCTGCCTGTGTTTATCGAAAAACCACTGGCCATCGACTCCGCGCTCGTGCCGCAGGTGCGTGAGGCCATTGTCCAAGCTGAACGTTTTGTCGCCGTGGCCTACGTCTATCATCTCATGCCGTGGATGGCTGGTGCACGCGACTTTCTCAAAACAGGCGAACTCGGGAAAGTGCTTCATGCCAGCAGCATCTCGGGTCAGCACTTCCCCACTTTCCGGCCTGCCTATCGCGACATCTACTATGCGCGCCATGAACTCGGTGGTGGCGGGATTCAGGATGCGCTTACGCACATCGTGAACGTGACCGAGTGGCTCATCGGCCCTTGCACGCGGGTCTTTTGTGATGCCGCACATCAGGCGCTGGAAGGAGTCACGGTGGAGGACACGGTCAATGTTAGCGCGCGTCATGGAGAGGCTCTCGTGAGCTATGCGATGACCCAGTTTCAAGTGCCCAACGAAAACACCCTGCTCATCAATTGCGAGCATGGCAGCGTGAAGATCGAAACCAATCACCAGCGCTGGGGCCTCATCCGAATCGGTGACAAGGATTGGACCTGGCATCAAACTCCGCCCATGGAGCGCGATGACATGTTCATCGCTCAAGCGAATGCTTTTCTCGATGGAGTGGAAGGCCACGACACGCTGCTCTGCACTTTTGAAGAAGCCGTGCAGACACTCAAGTTTAACCAAGCCGCGTTGCACTCCTCAGCGACTGGCGCAGCCATCATTATCGAATGAGCACTGAACTTCGTCTCGCCATGCTGGGCATGATCGAGGGAAACGGTCATCCGTATTCCTGGAGCGGCATCGTCAATGGTTACAACCCAGATGAGATGGCGAAGTGCCCGTATGCGGGCATTCCCGTTTACATGGGCAAGCAGCCGCTTGAGTCCGTGCGCATTCTCGGTGCTCGTGTGACGCACATCTGGTGCGATGATCCTGCCGATGCGCCGAAAGTGGCCGCCGCGAGTTTGATCGAGCATGTCGTCGCGAATCCAGAGGACGTGATCGGTCATGTGGATGCGGCGGTGATCGCCACCGACGACGGCACCGACCATGTGCGCCGTGTGCGGCCCTTCATTGAGGCTGGCTTGCCCGTCTTCATCGACAAACCGATGGCGACGACGATCCCTGAACTGCGGCAGTTTGTGCAGTGGCATCGTGCAGGCAAAATCATTCTCTCTACCAGCGGCATGAGGTATTCGCCGGAGATGCGGGCAGACTTCTCGCACCTCGGTGACCTGCGTTGGATCACCAGCTTCACCTGCAAGACCTGGGAACGCTACGGCATCCATGCGCTCGAAGCCGTGGAGCCGCTTCTCGGCCCCGGCTTCCTCACCGTGCAGGCTCACACCGATGCCGGAGGTGATGTCATGCACCTCACGCATCGCAGCGGCGTCAAAGTCACCATCGGTGCTTTGCATGATGCGTATGGCAGCTTCGGAGCCGTCCATCTCTACGGCACGAAAGGCGATCTGCCGCTGAAGCTCACGGACACCTACCACGCCTTTCGCGGTCAGCTCGTCGCCTTCATCGACATGCTCCGCACCGGCGAGCGTCCGCTGCCCTTTGACGAAACCGTCGAACTCATGGCCGTCATCATCGCAGGTATTCGCAGTCGCGATCAGGGCGGTGAAATCATCTCCATCTCAGACATCCTCTCCGAACTATGAAAACCTCCCTCCTACTTCTACCCATCTTCGTCATTCTGCATTCGTCATTCGTCATTGCAGCTTCACCCATCGACCTCGCTTCGCGTTGGGAACTTTTCGTTGATGAACATCTCGTCGCGCAAAAGAGTGGCCTTGCTTTGAAGCTGCATGATCCCATTAAGAAGGAGATCGTTCTCACTACGGACAAAGCGTGGGAAGGCGTGACCTGCGCTTACTTCTCCGTCATCCAGGATGGCAAGAAGGTGCTCATGTATTACCGCGGCTCTTCCGGCGGCAGTGACCACAGCGATGCGCAAGTCACCTGCGCGGCCGAAAGCACGGACGGCATCCATTTCACGCGGCCAAAGCTCGGACTGATCGAGGCTGGCGGCACGAAGGAGAACAATGTCATCTGGCGCGGTGTCGAGTCGCATAACTTTTCACCGTTCCTTGATGCGAACCCCGCTACGAAGCCTGAAGAGCGTTTCAAAGCCCTCGGTGGCGTGAAGCAGCCCGGCAAGAACTGGCACCAGGGAGAGACGCCCGGCGGCCTCTACTCCTTCGCTTCCGCCGACGGCATTCATTGGAAAAAAATGAAGGACACTCCAGTCATCACCAAGGGTGCATTCGATTCACAAAACCTCGCCTTTTACGACACCACTCGCAGCCGCTATATCTGCTTCAGTCGCATATTCAGCAATAAAGTCCGCGCCGTCCAGAGTTGCACCTCCACCAACTTTCTCACCTGGAGCGATGGCATCCCGCATCGCTATGCCAAAGACGTGCCGATGGAACATTTTTACACCAGCGCCACCATCCCATGCCCCACAGCGCCGCACTTGTTTCTCTCCTTCCCGAAACGCTTCGTCACGAACCGCAAGAAGGTGCCGGAGCATGAAGGCCCCGGAGTCAGCGACGCCGTCTTCATGTCCAGCCGTGACGGTGTGAACTGGGATCGCCCCTTCCTCGAAGCCTGGGTGCGCCCCGGTCCCGATCTCAAGAACTGGACTGACCGCAACAACATGACCGCCAATGGCATCATCGAATCCAGCGACACTGAATGGTCCCTCTACATCAGCGAACACTACCGCCACGCCGACCACCGCATTCGTCGTCTCAGCGTTCGCAAACAAGGCTTTGCCTCAATGCACGCTGATGCGAAGGGCGGCGTGTTCACCACCAAGCCGCTGAAGTTCATAGGCAATAAACTCCTGCTCAATTACTCCACCTCCGCTGCTGGCAGCATTCAAATTGAAGCACTCGATGATAGCGGCAAAGTCGTGGCCACCATGCCTGAACTCTATGGCGATGAATTTGAAGCCAACGCACTCGATGTCTCAAAGCTAGGCGATCAGACGATCCAACTGCGCATCAAAATGAGGGACGCGGACCTGTATGCGCTGCGCTTTGCCAACTGATTCCATCACGACCATGAAACCACTCCTCGCCCTTTTCCTTCTGACCTCAGTTGTTACTGCGCAGGACATCCAGCGCTTCGTCGGCATCGACAACGTCTGCGCCTGGCCGAACCTCACGCTGATGCCTGACGGCAGCATCACCACCACCATCTTCGGCCAACCGAGCCACGGTCAGATGGCGGGTGCCGCGGAGTGTTGGAACAGCCCTGATGGCCAGTTTTGGACAAAGCGCGGCATTCCTGCGCCTAACGAAGTGCATACCAACCGCATGAATGTCGCAGCCGGACTCGCGAAGAACGGCGACCTGCTCGTTCTCTGCTCCGGCTGGACGGATGTGAAGCAGCCGCAACGTCCAAAGCAGGCCGACTTCCGAGATGACATCCTCGCTCCGTGGATCTGCCGAAGCAGCGATGGCGGCAAGACTTGGACCCAAACTAAAGAGTTTCCCGAGCCCGATGCAGGCTGGACAAACTATATCCCCTTTGGCGACATCAAGCTCGGTGAAGATAGTGCGCTGCATGTCTCCTGCTACGGCGGCGAGTTTACCGACCCAACTAAAAGCACGAAGACAAAAGGTTACTGCTCCTGGCACTTCTGTAGCGATGATGACGGCAAGACTTGGAAGCGCACCGGCACCATCGGCCCGAAGAGCAACGAGACAACGCTGCTGCACCTCGGCGGCAAGCGTTGGATGGCAGCTGCACGCTACGTCACAATGGAAATCTACACTTCAGAAAACGATGGCGTCACCTGGGGCGAACCGAACCGCGTCACCGCGAAAAACGAGATCAACGGCCACCTGCTCCGCCTCAAAGACGGCCGCATCCTGCTCGCTTACGGGAACCGCATCAAGATCGGCGACCAACTCGGCGTGCTGGCGAAGTTCAGCAGCGACGAAGGCAATACCTGGGGTGAACCGATCCGCATCGCTCACACGACGACTTGGGACTGCGGTTACCCAAGCACCGTGCAACGTGCCGACGGCAAACTCGTCACCGCCTGGTATGCCGGAGCCTCCGAGTATCACGCTCGCTACCACATGGGCGTCGCCATTTGGGATGCTCCAAAGCCATGACCACGCCACGCTATCGTCGCTGCATCCTCGCCACATGCAGTGTGCCGTGGAATGAGCACTTCGAGTTCGAAGAGGACATCTTCCGCCGCAGTGTGCGGTATCAGATCACAAGCGGCATCCATGATCTCTATATCTTTGGCACCGCAGGCGAGGGCTATGCAGTGACCGAGTCTCAGTTTGATGCCATCACCCGCGTGTTTCTTGATGAGACGCGAATCGACGGCGTGCAGGCCATGGTTGGCCTTATCAGTCAATCGTTGCCGACAATCATCGAACGCATCGAGCGAGCACGCGACATGGGCGCAAGACGGTTTCAGCTCAGCTTGCCGAGTTGGGGAGCTTTGAACGATGCTGAACTGAAAACGTTCTTTCGCGAGACGTGCGGTCGTTTTCGTGATTGCGATTTTCTGCACTACAACCTCATGCGCACCGGAAGAATCATCACCGGAGCTGAATACGGCCTCTTGGCTGCGGAACACGAAAACCTCGTCGCCACCAAGAACAGCACGTCCGACGACGCGCGCCTCACAAGCCTGATGCGCTATGCGCCCAAGCTCCGTCACTTCATCACCGAGGTCGGCTTCGCCAAAGCCTGCCTTATGGGTGATTGCGGATTCCTCATCTCGTTTCTCTCCACGAACTTCCATCGCGCTCAGGACTACTTCTGCGCCGGTTGCGAGCGCGATGAGGCGCGCCTCGCCGCCATCACCGCCGACTTCGACGGCCTCATCGCCACCTTCAAAGAAGCCGTCGGCGACACCACGCACATGGATGGTGCCTTCGATAAGATGTTCTGCCGCATTCAAGATCCCGCGTTCCCGCTGCGCCTGCTGCCGCCGTATGAAAGCGTCAGTCAAGAACGCTTCGAGCACTACCGTGAACGACTGCGTTTCCATCATCCACGCTGGCTGCCATGAAGACTCTGCTACTCCTCATCTTCCCTCTGGTCTTGTGTGCTGCGGATCGCACGATTTTGTTGGTCGATGATCACGACATTCTCTATCGCGCGGGGACACGCCGTGTTTTGGAGAAGCCAGTGCGTCATGCCAAAAACCCGCTCATTACCGAGGACAAACCGTGGGAGATAGCCATCGCCTGGACGAGTGTGCATCGCGACAAAGCGACGGGCAAATATCAGCTCTGGTATCAGGCCTATGCAGGCAAGCGAGCGCAGCTCAAGACGCTCGAGTGTGTTGTCTGCTACGCCGAGTCGGCGGACGGCATCACCTTCACCAAGCCGAACCTGGGTCTCTTCGATTTCAACGGCGAGAAGAACACCAACATCGTTCTTATCGGCAGCGGCCTGTATGGCGACCGCTACTGCAACAGTGTGATCGTCGATGCTAGCGAAGTGGATGCTACGAAGCGCTACAAGATGCTCTACTACGATTGGGCAAAGACAGCGAAGGGCGAACGCGTCGCTGGACTGCATCTCGCCTTTTCACCCGATGGCATCCGCTGGACGAAGCATCCCGAAGCACCGCTCTACACCACCTCCTTTGGCGGCAAAAAAGTGCAGCCGCCTTTCGCAGGCGAGAATCCTTACTCCGAGACCACGGCACCGGATGGTCGTGTGAAGCGGCAGCTCTTGAAGCCGATCAGCATGTCCGACGCGGCTGATCCGCTCTTTGATCCAAAGCGAAAATTATGGGCCATCTACGGCAAAGCCTGGATTCCGGGCCCTGATGGCGAACTCGGCTGGAAGCACGGCATGGGCCGAATCGAGAGCAAGGATTTGCTGCATTGGAGCAAGCCGCAGATCGTCTGCTTTCCCGATGAGCAGGATGGAGCACTCGAGTTTCACACTTCGCCTGTTTTCTTCCGTCACGATCATTACTTCAGCCTCAATCAGATTCTTAATCGCCTCGGCGGCGGAACGATGGACATCGAACTCATGTTCAGCCGCGACGGCATCGACTGGCAGCGCCCGTTTCGCGATGATCTCTGGCTCAAGCGCAGCGAAGGTGGTCAGTTCGACAGCGGCACGCTCGCCACGAACGCCTACATCATCATCGAAGGCCGTGAGATGCGTTTCTACTACGGTGCCTACAGCAGTGGAGCCATCGGCGGCGGCACGAACATCACCGGCGACCAGCAAAAGAGCGGTGTCGGAATGGTCTCACTGCCGCTGGATCGCTTCGCCGGTCTGCGCAGCGAACCCGAGGCTCCAACGCCCAAAATTAAATCCCCGCCCGATATCGGCCAGATCACCTTGAAGCCGCTCGACCTGAAAGGCCGCACGGAAATCTATGTGAACGCGAATGCCTCAGGCGGAGCTGTGTGGTGTGAGATTCTCGACGAAGACGGCTTCCGCATCCCCAGCTTCGACAAGGCAAACTGTGTTCCTTTGAAAAAAGACACCACACGCTACCGCTTTGCCTGGAAAGACAAGAAGCTCGCCGATCTCCCACCTGCGAAGTATCACCTCCGCATTCATCTTCAAAAAGCCACCGCCTACGCCATCACACTGCATTGAGCCATGCCAACCATCCCACACTCCGACCTCCTGCAGCTCAAGCGCTGGAACACGCCCACCATCTACAATGGCTGGGAACAAATCACCCAGCACAATCCCGGCGCGGACGCCTTTAACGTCGAAGAAACGCGCGACTACATGCCGCAGATGGGTCCCATGGTTGGCTACGCCGTCACCTTGGTTATCGAGCCAGGAAATGCATCTCATCGAAAGACGAATCCCAATGCAGGCATCGAGTATCGACGCTACATCGCCAGCATTCCGGGGCCGAAGATCGTCGTCGTGCAGGATCTGGACAAACCCCGCGTGCTAGGCTCCGCATGGGGTGAAGTCAGCGCCAACATGCACCGCGCGCTCGGCTGCGTCGGCACCATCACCGACGGCGCGATCCGCGATGTCGATGAAATGACCAATGCAGGTTTCAAAGCCCTCGCCCGTCGTCTCTGCGTCGGTCACGCACATGTCCATCCCGTGCGTTGGGGTTGTGAAGTCGAAGTCTTTGGCCGCATCATTCGACCTGGCGATCTCATCCATGCTGATAAGCACGGCTTCCTCGTGATCCCTCCAGAGGACCAGCCAAAAATCCTCGACGCCGCACGCTTCATGGACAGCAATGAATGCGAAACCGTCATCCCCGCCGCCCGCAGCGCCGCCGGACTTCCCACCGATCAAGTCCTCGCCAACCTCGAAGCCTCCATCACCCAATTCAGCGCCAACGTGAAAGCCAAATTCCGCCGTGAAGGCGAGTGGTAATCCTCATCCCTTTTCATCCATGAAACTCCGCCCATCCCGCATTCTCCGCGAACTCCGCGCTGGTCAAAACAGCACCATCCTCAAACTCAATCTCGGTGATCCACGCATCGTCGAACTCGCTGGGCTTTCCGGAGCCAGTGCCGTGTGGCTTTGCAATGAGCATGTGCCGAATGACTGGCTCAATCTCGAACACCAAATCCGCGCCGCCAAGCTCTATGACATGGACACCATCGTCCGCGTGAACAAAGGCGGTTACAGTGAATACGTAAAACCCTTCGAGTGTGACGCCACCGGCATCATGGTCCCGCACATCACCAGCGCTGATGAAGCACGCAACGTCGTCGATATGGTCCGCTGCCGCCCCATGGGTAGCAAAGCACTCGATGCGGGCAACATGGACGGCCTTTTCTGCCAAGTGCCGCTGGCCGACTACGCACAGCACTGCAACACCGAGAAGTTCGTCATCCTGCAAATCGAAAGCCCCGAAGCTCTCGAAGTCGTCGAAGAGATCGCCGCCGTGCCCGGATTCGACATGCTTCTCTTCGGTGCAGGTGATTTCAGTCACCGCATCGGCAAACTCGGCCAAGCAACCTGCCCCGAAGTCGTCGCTGCCCGCAAACGCGTCCACGCCGCCGCCATCAAGCACGGCAAGCATGTCGCCGTGGCATCACTCTTCGGTCAAAAAGACCAGCTTATCGAAGAAGGCACCCGCATCTTCACCCTCGGTGCCGATGTCATCGAACTCGGCAACGCCTTCCACAAAATGGTGAAGGACTTCGGCGGTGTCTCGGCTGCACCCAGCAGGGATTCGGTTTATGCGAACAAGAAATGAACCGCTGATATGACGCTAATTAGACGCTGATATCAGAGCTTCTTCATTTGCGTCAAATCAGCGTCATATTAGCGGTTTATAAGTTATCAGCCCATGTATCCCGATCTCTTCTCCCTCCAAAACAAAACCATCCTGCTCACTGGCGGTGCTGGCCTCTACGGTCGCGGGTTGGCCGCCATGCTAGCTCAGACGGGTGCTACGCTCATCCTTGCGGCTCGTGATGTGGCGAAGCTGCAAGTCGTGGCCGATGAAGAAACCGCGAAGGGCCATCAGGTCTTCGCCGAGTCTCTTGATCAAGGAGACGAAGCCTCCGTGATGGCCCTGCATGAACGCATCACCGCGAAGTTTGGCTCGCTGCACGGACTCGTGAACAACGCGGTGCTCCGACCAATGAACGGCGCGAACGGTGCAGTGGAGCAGTTCGCCGAATCCATGCGGGTGAACGCCACGGGTGTGATGCTCATGCATCGTCACTTTGGTAGAACGATGGCTGAGGCAGGTCGTGGCAGCATCGTAAACATCGGCAGCATCCAGGGTATGATCGGCCCGAGCTATGAACTCTACACCGGCACCAATATGGGCGACATGCCGCCAGACTACTTCTTCCACAAAGGTGGTATGGAAAATCTCACGCGCTTCTACGCCGCACTCTACGGTCCGAAAAGTGTGCGTGTGAACTGCCTCTCGCCCGGCGGCTTTTTCAATAACCAGCCCGAGCCATTCTTGTCACGTTACTGCGAACACACCATGCTCAATCGCATGGCTGACGATGACGACCTCGGCGGCGCGGTGATCTTCTTGCTCAGCGATGCATCACGCTACGTCACCGGCGTGAATCTACCGGTCGATGGTGGTTACACCGCTAAGTAAGTCACTTCAAAAGCTCAGCCACGGGGATGCGGAAGAACTTGTCTGTGCGGGACTTCATCTTGTCCTCACCGCCCATGCAATAGATGAAGCCGTCTAGATTCACTAGGCCGACCATGGCGGCATAAGGCAGCGCTTTGGCCTTTCGGTAGCTGTCAGCCTTCACGTCATAAATCAGCGCATCGGCGGTGAATGAATCCGTGAAACCACCAGCGAGATACAGGTGCTGCTCATCCATCGCTACAGCGGTCATGCCGCGATTTGGCGAATCGAGTGCCTTCAATTTTCGCCATGCATTTTGTTTCGGCGAAAAGGCATAGGCCTCCGCTGAGTTGACAGGGGCCTTGGCCGACTCGTCGTAGTTCATGCCGCCGAAAATAAATAGCTCATCTGCGACAACCGCAGAGGCTGCTACAGCGAAGGGTTTGCCAGGGTAATTAGCAAGACGCATTACTTTTCCAGTCAGTGCTTCGATGCCATGAGTCGTGAGTTGAATCCCCGCGACATTCGCCGCATCATCCATGCCGCCGACGATGATCGAGTAGCCGCCACCTGTGGCGCCACCGGCTGCCAAAACGATTGAAGTAGGCAGCTCAGGCACTTCACGAGAAACAATCTTCACCCCATCGAAAATCACGAGTGATTTGATCGCCTGCTTGCCATCACTGCCACCGATGAAGGCGAAAGTTTCTGCATTCTGAAGCCCTGTGCCGTAAGCGATCGGCGCATCGAGATCTTTGACCTTTGTCCACGCTTTCAAAGTCGGGTCATACTCATGAATCGCACGCAGCCAGTTCTTGGTGCCGCCCTCCCAGTTCGTGCCACCCACGATGATGATCTTGGAACCCGCCGCACCACTGAAGCAGCCGCCATTGGGAGCGGGCAGTGAGGGCAGCGTCTCCCATTCGGCAGCATGAATGGATAGAGTCATCATCAGGCTAAGGAAGAGTCGTTTTGTCATCTGGATCAGTGGCTCGGTCATAGTGGTCAGTGAGGTTGGATTTCCAGTTTGGCATCAAGCGCACATCGCTTTTGCCGCTGAGGTTTCCTGGTTGGCTTGGCGGTGTGAGATCATCGGTGGCCCTAATTTCCCACCAGCACTGGCCGCAGTGGTTGTGCTCGTGATCCACGACGAATCCGGCTTTCTTCATCAGTGGCCCAATCCAGCCCATGCAATGGTCACAGTAGTCGTGATACTGGTCCAGGCCGTTCTTGATGAGAAAACCCTTCGACGGGCACTGATGCATGTCGATCCGGTACACCTCATCGGTGGAAGTCATCACATGATCCGCGGCTTCCTCCTCCAGCGTGTGCTGCCAGTATTTTCTCATGCCTTCGATACCCTGATTCACGATCAAGTCCGCCGCATGACGCTGTGAGTCCTCGCTGATAGCCTCTAACCAATAATCACGGACGAGTTCATGCCCGCCGAGTTGTTCCAGCCAGCCAAAGGTCCACTCGTAATGCCCGCAGAAATCGTAACAGCCAATCATGATGCCGAGGCGATGTCCTCCATGTTTTGAGCTTCGCTGCAAGCGCTGCGTTTGATGAAGCGCTGCACACAGCTTCCGTTCCCGCCTTTCACTCGCACGGTCAGGCCGGCAGGCTCAGCCATGGCCTCACTCACAAAGTAACACTGCTGACAAAAAGTCGGCACGATCTCCCGGCCCTGTGCTCGCAGATGCTGAATCGCCGGGCATGTCGTCACCCTCACGCACACCTCATTAGCAAGCAGACTGACCTCAGCCTCTGCACCCGGCTCGGCGTCAAAAAAGGCCCGCCAATAGTCTGCCACAGATTGCAGTCCGCCCTTACTCCACTGCTGGCTCACGGGCGCATAGTAGCGGCTGCCAAGCTGCTGCCAGTAGCGCAGTAAGCCGTCGCGCCCGAAGCGATTGATGATGAAACGAAATGTCGCATTGATCGCCGTGTAGAAATCCGCTGCGCCGACAGGTTTTGTGTCGGTGTAGGGCAGGGGAGATGTGTGGATCATAAGATGGACTTGCATCAGTTCGTTCCAGGCTGACACGAACTTTCTATTACTGATAGGCAATCCCTTGGAGACATAATGAAACCAGGAAATGAAGCCTTGCTGTCGCGTTTGTCTTTACTCTAGCATCCACACCTATGACGCACTTCTCCCGGCTCGATTACACCATCTTCGGCGGCTATCTGGCGCTATCTGCTTTTGTCGGGATTGTAGCGGGAGGGAAAGGGAAGTCGCTCTCGGATTACTTTCTCGCAGATCGCGGCATGAACCGCTGGGTGGTGGCGATGACTATACTGGCCTCATTGTTTTCCGGCATCAGTTATCTGGCAGGTCCGGCGGAGGTGTACAAAAACGGGCTCGGCTTCACCCTGGTCATCGTCTCGTTTTTCATCGCGACGCCTGTCACTGCCGTGTGGCTGCTGCCGAAGTATTACAACAGTCGCTACTTCACGGCCTATCATTACTTCCAGGACCGTTTCAGCCTCTCGGTTAGGCTTCTGGCCTCGGGTCTGTTCATCCTGCGCGCGTCACTGTGGCTTGGCGCTGCGATCTATGCGCCAGCCTTGGCCTTAAAGGCGGTCACAGGTCTTCCGCTGTCCTTCACCATCCTGAGCACCGGCCTGATCTCGACTCTCTACACAATGAAAGGTGGCATGAAGGCGGTGATCTGGACGGACATCATGCAGCTAGCCGTGCTCTTTGGTGGGCAGCTCATCATCATGCTAGTGGCAGCGGGAAAGGTGGACGGAGGATTCGCCGGAGTTTGGGAGGCTGCCCGCATGGGCGGCAAGCTCGACTTCAGTTTCTCGCTGGATCCACATGTGCGCATCACTGTGTGGGCTGCCCTCATCGGCGGCACGTTTCTCAATCTCGTGCAGATGGCTACTGATCAGGTCAGCGTTCAGCGCTACCTCACCGCTGGCAGCCTTCGTGAGGCGCAGAGATCGCTGTGGATCAAGCTGTGGATCTTCCTGCCAGTCTTCCTCGTTTTCTACGGCACCGGCCTCGTGCTCTACGCTTTTTATCAGCAGCATGGTGATCCGCTCGCGGCTGGCCTTGTCTCTGGGCCGGATCAAATCCTGCCGCACTTTGTTGTCACGCAGCTCCCCGCTGGGCTGCCTGGGCTACTCATCGCCGCCATCTTTGCCGCCAGCATGTCCACCATCTCTGCGGGTGTGAATTCCCTCACCTCCGCCACGCTCTGTGATTTTTACCAGACACTGAGTAAGTCGGAGCTGCCCTCTGAGGCTGCACAGGTGCGCCGTGCGCGTTGGTGGACGTTGTTCTATGGTCTGCTCGTAACCGCTTTTGCCTTTGTCTTCGCCAATTTCGACAAAACGTTGCTGGAGTCTGTGAACACCATCATCGGCATCGTCGGCGGTCCTATGCTGGGCCTCTTCTTGCTCGGCATGTTTACAAAGCGCGCCACCTCGCGTGGAGCGATCATCGGCTGCGTCTGTGGCTTACTCACCAGTCTAAGCGTCACGCTAGGAAACACCGGCATCTCCTTTCTCTGGTTCACGATGATAGGCACGCTCGTCACGATGGGAGTCGGACTACTGACATCCATAGAGGCCCCCGCGAAGTAACGCATCTCACACCAATCGAGCAAAGCCTTGCTGCGCTGCTTGCACCATTTCGAGTGGCGTCTGCGCGACGATGGCGAGCGATTCATCGAGTGCGGACAGCATCGCTGACACATGCTCATCAGTGTGGGACCACGTCGTATAAAGCTGGCTAGACATCAAAAAACCGTGCTGGAGCATCTCGCGAATCATCGGTGGTTTCGCGGCTGGGTTCGCAAACACAATTGAAGGTGCGCAAGGCATGGAGCCTATCTTAAGACCTAACGTTGGATACCGTATTGCGACCTCGCGCAAGCCAGCCTGCAAGCGCTCTCCGAGACTCCAGACATGCTGCTGCACGCCCTCGCGTTGCATCTTGCCAATGCAGGCTAAAGAAGCCGCTGTGCCCACTCCATCTGTCCAGTAGCTACTGGAGATGAAGCTGCTGTTCGAGGCATCCATGACCTCATTTTTGCCGATGATAGCACCGGCTGGATAGCCGTTCGACATCGCCTTTGCATACACGGCGATGTCAGGCTCGATGCCAAGCACTGGAGCGGCTCCTGGGAATCCGAATCGCCAGCCGCTCGTTACTTCATCGAGCACAAACACGGCACCAGCGGCGTGGCATTCATCGATCACTTTTTGCATGAAGCCATCGCGCGGAAACTCGCTGCGCATCGGTTCCATCACCACGGCGGCCAGTTTGTCATCGAGCTTCTGCAAGGCTGCACGGAAGGAATCGAGATCGTTGTAGCGGAACGGCACCGCCGTGCCCGCGAGTTCACGCGGCACGCCCAGTGGTTGCAGGCCAGGCAGCAGATGACCATCAAGCGCCGCATCATTGCTGAGGTTTGCGGCAAGATACCAATCACTCCAGCCATGATAGCCGCAGAAGGCGATGCCGCTTTTGCCTGTGGCCGCTCTGGCGATTCGCACCGCCAGGCCCAGTGCCTCGCCGCCGCCTCGCGCATAACGAACTTTGCCAGCCCACGGATGCAGATCGAGCAGTAGGTCCGCGAGCTTCACCTCATCTGGCGAGGCCAGTGTGGCATAGCTGCCGAGATTCACGCGACGCTTCACGGCCGCGTTCACTTCATCATCCGCATGACCGAGTAGGATGGCGCCCACACCGCCCGTGAAGTCCGTGTAGCGTTTCCCATCGAGATCCCAAATGCTTGCGCCCTTCGCCCGCGAAAAATACGACGGCCAAGTTTGCGGATCGAAGAGATGCGCGCGCTTCGACATCAGGCCTGTGCCGCACGAAATCTTCGTCTTCGCCTCTTCCCAGAGCTTCTGGCCCGTCTTTTCAGATGCCGGCTTGAGCAATCGCAGAGCATTCTCGCGGAAGATGTCCTCCAGATCGCCCTGTGTCATGCCGGTATCCTCGCAGGCTTCACGCAGACACATCAACGATTCGATGCCCACAGTCGTGTATTGACCAAAAATAGTTAACTTATCGTCTGTGATCTCGGGGTGAATCCAAGTGAAGCCATCACCCTGCGTGATGCAGGAACCGCGCAACTCGCTGACCATGTAATCGCTGCCCCAGAGCACGCGCTTCGGCCCCAAGATCTCAATCGCTGCACGAAATGCTCCCGCTTGTGTCACCGCTGAAGTATCCACGAACACGTTATCGAGATCGACGAGATGATGCAGCCCCTGGCGTGCATGACGGTAGTTAAACGACCGCGCCACATGCGCCAGCACCAGCTTGCAGCCCGGGTAGCGACGGCAAAGACGCTGAATGGTTTCCACGTTGCGCGGATCAGTGATGCCATCCGCCAGCATGATGTGCAGCATCATGATGCCATCGTTATCGTGGCATATCTCCCACATCCATTCCGGCGCGAAGGATTCGATCTCCGCCTCCTTCGTATCGGTCACGTCTGCATACATGCGATACGGCTTGATGCCGACAAACACGCCCGTGCTCATCAGCCGCCGCACCTCCGCCGGGTCATCTGTTGGAGCCGTCAGCACGAGCGCCCGTGAGTTTGCACTCACATCGACCTGCGAGCGCACCCATGCATTCTCACCCGCGCGATCATTGCCCATGCTTGGAAAGCCAAAGAACAATCCCTCCACCTGCCGACCTGGCATCCACAGCTTCATCGCCGCTTGAAAATCAGCCATGCCATAGCCGCGATTTTCATCCAGAAACTCAGGCCGCTTTCCTTCCGCAAAGTGCCGCGAGTGAAACAGATGCGTATGCACATCGAAGACTTTATCAGGTACAAAGCCGTCCAAAGCACGGCTCAGCAGTTTACGGTCGATGTCGTTAAGTTCAGTGACGAGTTTGAGAGACATGGAGATCAGTCGTTGAGGTAGATAGCATAGATTCGGGCGGCACTCTTCGTTGGGAAGTTCACGCGCAAAGCCAGCTTCTTGTCCGTAGGCAGCGCTTTCGGCCATGCGATGGATTGATGAAGTCCGTTTTGAGTCAGCTTGGTTTCATAGCCTTCAAGAACATGGTCAAGGTGGTCCATGACCTGCACGGTGATCGGCGCTTCAGGCGTGATGCCATCCACGTTTAGTGCGATCTCCTTCGCTTCAAAAGTGCTCGTGATGAAGTGCCCCTCTTCCTCTGCCACCTTCCGCGACAGCGAGCCAAATCCATCTCGCCGAAGCGTCGCGAGGCCGATGTCCATGTCGTCGAGCACACCACCGGTGTCCCAGTGCGAATACCAGATCATCGTTTTGTCGCCCTCGTTCACAAAAGCATGCCCTTGGAGGATGGCCACATCGTCCCACTCGCCTTCCTTGCCTCGCGGGATGATCTGAAAGTCCGGCACTGGCTCGCGGAAATGCACGCCGTCATTGCTCACCACGAGGCCGAGATCGACGCGCACGCCGAGGTTCCAACTCTTGCCCTTCGGTGGCGCTTGCTCCGCGTCCTGCCACATGCCGTGCAGGCCGACCATGACGTTTCCGCGATTCCACAAGCCAGCGCCCATGTGCATCTGCTGGCCTTTGACCGGTGGATTAGAAAGCTGGCCGGGCCGCGCATACGACAGCACCTTCGCCTTTGACCACGTTGCGAAATCCGGTGAGCGATACGCCAGCATGTCGCGACCGATATCGCTGCCATCCGGACGCCACGACCACGGACTGAGAAGCTGCCCCGTCGCATAATAAAAGTCACCGAAGCGATAGAGGCCGCTCACCTCAAAGCGCTCGCCGCCTGCATTGGCTGGGCGATCTCCCACGCATTTCCACTTCAGTCCGTCCGCACTCGTCGCAGTCACAAAGGAACCCCAGCGCTTTTCGTTAGGTCCGACCTTGCTACGGCCACCCTTCACGTCCTCAATCGGCATGTGCGCGATGTAGGCGCACTTGTAGCGTTTCGCCGGATCGGGCTCGTTTGGCTCATAAAGCACGGAGAGAAAGTCATTCACGCGAGTCATCGAGTGAGGATCGCCCTCGATCAGACAGATGTTATTCTTCGTGTTGCCGTTAAAGTCTACGAGGCCGAGTTCCGGCTTCGTCCATGTCACGCCATCCTTGCTTTCCGCGTAGCACATTGGCCGCCACCAGCCTGGTGATTGCCCTTTCACGATCTCCGGCTCATGCATGCCGAGATACCACATGCGGAAGGTATCGCCTTGTTTCAAGACAGTGCCGTAGAGAATGGCATGGCCCGCATCGGGAGAGCCGGGTGGTCCACTGCGTAGCACCGGATTCTTCGAATGCTTCTGCGCCGTCTCTAGAGTGAGCTTTAGATTGTGCTGCCAGGCGATGTTATGATCATCAAAGGCAAAGAACACCTGCTCGGCGGCATGAGCTTGGAGAACAAAACAACTGAGGAGGCAAAGGCTGATCTTCATGCGATGATTCTGATCTCCGCTCATGGAGCTACCAGCACAAGTTTCTGGTTCACTAGGCGGACCAGTTCGCTACCTCACATAGATCGCGCTCAGTCGAATGTCGGTGCGCTTAGGGCCTTCAAACACGATGCGCAGCCTCACCCGATCTGGAAGCTTCACGTCGCTCTTGAATTCAATCGGCACCTGAAAGCCACTTTGACGAACAACGGCACTGTAACCTGGCACCAGCTTTTCTGCGTGATCCAGCACCTCCACGTGCAGAGTTGCTTCATCGCCGAAGCCGTCTGCATTGACGAAAAAGCGCGATGATTTCACCGCGATGGACTGCGTGATTAGTTCTGCCGTCACCTTTGGCATCTGATAGTCCCCAGGCCCCTCACCGCTCGTATCGACCATCAGATCAGCGAAGCGATCTCGTGGTAAAACAGCAATGCCAACGCCGCCGCGCTTCACCTCAGACCCACCCGTCGCTCGCGGGTCCCAGGCTCCATAATACACAAACGTTTGCTCGCCAATGTTCTCAAAGCCTTGGCCTTGAATCACGCCGCCTTGATCCCATGCACCGTCCTTGCCGCGTTCGAGGAAAGTACACTCATGCTTCGGCTCGCGGAAGTTCAGGCCGTCATTGCTCATCACAAAACCGAGATCGACCGACACGTCCTGCCACTCCGCCGCGCCATGCCAGCGGCCATACACACCGAGCAGTACATTGCCACGATTCCACACGGCGATACCCTCGTGATTCTGCTCGCCCTCGCGACTCTTTCCCGCACCGAGATACTCATGCTGCGGTGTGCGCACAAAGGCCAAGGTGCTAGTGGTGGACCAGTTCACAAAGTCCGCGCTTCGGTGCAGCCTCACGACACGCCCCTGATAATGATGCGTGTGCGGCATCGCGTTCTGCGCTGTGAGAATGTACTGCCCATCCCATTGATACAGCCCACACGCTGGCTCCAGATGAAAGCCCGGCACCAGCATATCTTCCTTTCGCAACTCACCCTTCATCGGCTTTACGTCCTTTATTGGCCGCCAGGTCAGTCCATCCGCACTCACAAACGGCAGCAGCGTTCCGACTCGCGTGTGGTGCCGGAAATAAACATGCGTCGTCATCTTGTAGCGCCGCGTGGCATCGGGATCGGCCTCATCCTTGATCACCTTCAAGTTCACAAAACCCCACGCCGCTCCGACATCGACGAGATTGTTGTTCTTGTTCCCGCCAAACTCCACCAAGCCCAGATTTGGCTTCGTCCAGTTCACCCCATCCGCGCTTTCCGCATACGCCGCTCGCCAGCGCTCCGAGGCCACCTTGCTTTTCACCGCATCATCAAACGCCACATACCACATCCGATACTTCCCACCGTCACGAATGACCGAGCCATAAAACTGCACACCATGCGCATCTGGCGTCCCTGGCTTGCCACGCTTCACCACCGGGTTCGCCTCATGCCGCACAGGCTGTCGCATCTCCAGTCGCAGATTCTGCGTGTGCGGGATGGCGCCGTTGTCGAAGGCGAAAAACGTCTTCACCTTTGTCTCGTCAAAAAGCTCCGCTGCGATGATTGGAGAGGTCAGCAGCAAGAGCAGAAACAGAAATCGTATCATGGCGCTTCAACGTTCAAGTCTGAGAACAACACACACCAATTCCACAGCGGATATGCCTGCCCTGCGCGCGTGCCGTAGCTGGCATCGCCGAAGGTGTAAATCGACCGCTCGGGATCAGAGTCTCTCACATTGCCATAGCTAAACGATCTCTGCGCTACCACGGGCTGCCCAATGGCAAAAGGCGTTCCGTTGCGCAGCTCACGCGGCTCGTAGCGCAACACGGTGACGCCGTTTTCTTCACGCACGCTGCGGATCGGCACGCGGGTGTTCGTGCCGGATGTGTTTGTCACGAGGAACGCGCCTTCATTAGTCAGTGGCTTTAGCACTTCGGTAAAACTCCGCGTGAGCGCCATCTCCTCATTGCCATCGGCAATCTTTCGGATCGCCGTAATCGTCCCCAAAGCCGCCGCGAAAGGATGGCCATAGTTAACACGGCATTTTTCACCCGCAGGCAGCGCTTTGGCAAAGCGGATGTGTAGTTGCGAAGGTGCGATGACTTCGACCGCCGTGAGCGCGAGTGCTCCGCCATCACCACCGCGCACTTGAAAGCCAGCGAGTGAGGTGAAGCCGCCATTCGTCGCGATTTCCTGCCGCGCGAGAAAGCTCGTATCGATCACCATAGGCGGTCGCGGCACGCTGAACTCGATCACGACTCCATCCCATGTTGCATCGAGCTTCGCACTGCGCGGACGCAGCGGCTGCCAGTCCTCCTTTTGATGCAGCACGCGATGCATCACCTTGCCGACCTGCTCGCCCCACCAGCGTTCACCATCGGCGGAGAGGTGAATCGGATCGCCGTGACGACCGGGGGGATAGACACTATTGATAGCGCTCGGCACAGCGTAGTGCGGCCCAACGAGGTAGATCGCAGCATCCGTATCCGCCGCCATGAGCTGAGCATCGCCTGACGGGCCGAGGGTTTGATAGGTGAACATCGGCAGCTCACCGCGTTGTCCGGTGATCGTGCAAAGGTCTGCCGACCACTGCTTGCGGTACCCGATGAGTTGATCGCGATACCACGCGAGGCCCCGCTTGCGTGGTATCTCCGCATCCCACCGCGCCGGAACGATGCCGCCCGTCGGTCCGCCATTGCCCTCGCCCTGCATCCAGTAGAGCGCCTTCACTTCAAACTTCGCGCCCAAGGCCTTCGCCTGCTCCACCGCACGCCGCGCGTCGTCGAGGCTCGTCTTGTAATAACCACCACCATTGCGCCGCGACTCCGGCGTGCGTTGATCGGTCGAAAGATCCGCACTCGAAAGTTCCTGAATCTGTCTTCCACCTTGGCCCGCACAGGCTACAAGGAAACGCGAAGCCTGCTTCTTCTCAGCGGGCAGCGCTGCGGACAAATGATCCGCCATCCCATTCGCCACCGTCTCACCCAGTCCGCCATACACCGTCGCCTTCAATGGAACGAGTGCGAATTGATCTGCGGGCCGCATCTCCGGCGTCGAGGCATGGTCATTCGCCAACCACGTCCGCACACCGCGTTGGAATGCATAGTTGCCCCAGCCCGTGTCATTGGTGGTGACGATGGGCAGCGACTCCGAGCCATCGCATAACGACTGACCCATCATCCAGATGCCTGAGATCGCGGGTTTTAGATCGGCGGCGTTAGTTGTGCCGATCATCAGAGTTAACAAGCTGAGAAATTTCATAGAGAAAAGCTGATCCACACCTACTTCAACAGGTCCAACGCCTTCAACGCGGACACTCTGGCCTTGCAGCCAGCGAAATGCACATCAATCAAATGAGCAACGCTGATGCGGCTGATGATCACGTTGTCCTCATGCTATCGGTCACAAGCCCAACTACCCAGAAGCGTGCCTTCGGACTACCTGGAGTTTTATGTTAAAAAGGGACACAGGATGATGCGGAGCAACGCGGATGCTGCAGGATAACAGGAATCTGGTAGCAAGCAGGATTCAAAAAACGGCACGATTCAAATCGAGTCACCTGCCAGATACTCGGGCATGAGACGAATGTTCTGATTCTCTATCGTTCCAGAGTCGGCTAGCTGGCGCAGGGCTTGGGCGATGCGGGTGGCGAGTTGTTTCGGCTGAATGCTGTAGCGCGCAACGGATGGACTTGTGGCCTCTAGGATGGGATCGTTATCGCGTGAGAGCACAGAGACATCTTGGGGAATGCGTTTGCCACGACGCATGAGGTGCATCATGACCGTGAGGACGTGGGCTGCTCGTGCCACGATGTAGGCGGTCGGTGGTTCGGCGGCTCGCAGTGTATCATCCAGCAAAGCACAAAGACTGGCCGTGGTGGTGTCGTGACGCAGAACGCGCAGATGCGTGCCCGGCATCGTCTTCAATGCCTCCCGTAGACCTTTCTCACTCGCGATGTCACCACCATACATGCCTTTGGGTAGCAGTAGCGCTATGCGACGATGCCCCTTTCTCCAAAGCAAGCTGCCTGCGTGATGACAGGATGCATGAAAGTCTGTGTCCACCGATGGCAGGGTGATGCCAAGCGCGGAAGAACCCAAAATCAGGCAAGGCAAGCGTTGACTGTCCAACCAACGCTGCATGGGCACCTGAGCGCTGAGCACCAGCCAGGCGGTCGCGGGATGATCCGCAAAAAACTTCGCCAGCACCCTTGCAGGACTACTGCTGTAGCAGGCGGCATGGATGTGAAACTGCACCTCATATCCGCTGGCCGTCAGACGGCTTCGGAGTGTGTCCATCACATAAGAGATCGGTGATGGCATGGAAAGAAATGAGATCGGTGTGAGAACCCCAATCACCTTCATGGCATTAAATTTCAGAGGCGTGACACTTTGACCCATGATGCGTCGGCGCTGCTTGCCGACCACTTCAAGCACGCCTTGCCGCTGCAATTCATCTAGCGCCAAGCGCAACGTGCGGCGGCTGATTTGGAGTGTCTCACACAGTTCTCGCTCGCCAGGCAGTTGATCCTGCCAGTGTCCGCTTTCGATCCCCTCACGCAGACTTTCAATCGTTAGCGCGGAGAGGGATAGCCGCTTGGGCACTTTCGGAGTATTGAGAGTTGTTTTCTGCATCTGGTGCCGTCGAGTGACCAGCACTTAGCGCTCGTCTCTCAGAATGGGTCAATCAAAATAAAATGACGATTACCACCGTTAATCTTTCCCAATGACTGACCGCTACGCCAAATCCCGAAAGCTTTTCCATCGCGCCCAAAACAGCATCGCCGCCGGAGTGAACAGCGGCATCCGCAAGATGGAGCAGCCGGTGCCCCTTTACTTTTCTCACGGCAGCGGCTCCCGCGTCTGGGATGTCGATGGCAATGAATACATCGACTTCCAGATCGGCCAGGGTGCTCTTCTCTACGGTCACGCCCCTGCTGGCATGGCTGAAGCCATCGGTGAACAAGCCAAACTTGGCACTCACTGGGCCGCTCAATGCGAACTGGAGATAGACGTCGCCGAGCGTCTGCAAAAACTCATGCCCGGTGCCGAACTCGTGCGCTTCAACAACAGCGCCACCGAGGTCGTTCTCTCTGCCTTCCGGCTCGCACGCGCTCACACCGGTCGGCCTTTGATCCTGAAGTTCGAAGGCGCTTATCATGGCTGGGCCGACGAAGGTCTCGTCGGCTTCTGCCCACCGGCAGACAAATGGGGCGATGACGAATCTCCCACGCGCCTTCACCCCAGCCAAGGCGTGATTCCCGAAGTGCTTGGAACTTTCGTCGTTGCTCGCTGGAATGATCCCGCGCATCTCCGCCGCATTGTCGATGCTCATCACGGACAGATCGCCGCCATCGTTTTCGAACCTGTTATGTGCAACACCTGCTGCATGGAGCCCGTTCCCGGTTTGATCGAAACCATCCGCGAACTTTGCGAGCGCGACGGCATGCTCATGATTGCCGATGAAACCATCACCGGCTTCCGTTTCGCTCCCGGCGGTGCGCAGGAGTATCTCGGCTTCACGCCTGACCTCACCATTTTAGGCAAAGCCATCGGCGGTGGCGTGCCCTTCGCCGCGCTCGTCGGCAAAAAGTCCGCCATGCAAAAGATCATCGATGGCACAGTCGTCCACGCAGGCACACTTAATGGCAATCCACTCTGTCTCGCCGCCTCGAAATGGTGTCTTGATCACATCATTGGTTTGGGGGGGACCCACCCAAAAATCGCCAATGACCTCGGTCAGCAACTCATGACCGGCCTGCGCTCACTCGCTGACAAACACGACATCCCGCTGCGCCCTCAAGGCCCCGGCCCCGCCTTCCACGCCGTCATGCTCAAGCCCGGTGCCGCCGAAGGCCCGATCAACGACTACCGCGACTACGTCCGCCGCCAGGACGCCCCGCGCTGGACCCATTTACGAACCTGCCTCCTCGAACAAGGCGTCCGCGCCATCGAACGCGGCCTCTGGTTTGTGAGCCTCGCCCACCGCCAGCAGGACATCGATGAAGCGCTAGTCAAAGCCGCCGCCGCCTTCGCCAAACACGCCGCCGAGTGGAAAGTTGCCTAACCTTCCATGAAGAATCGTGTCCTCATCGCCGGCCTGTTCCATGAGACGCACACGTTTCTGGATGGAACCACAAGCCTCTCCGACTTCCAGATTCTGCGCGGTGAAGAGATGCTCCGCTGCGAAGGGGATAGCTCCCCTCTCGGAGGAGTTCTCGCCTGCGCTCGTGAGTTCGGCTGGGAAGTGATGCCCACCGTCGATTATCGCGCTCAACCCAGTGCGATCGTTGAAGATGCGGTGATTGAAGCCTTCCTGTCCGATTTGACGGCTCACGCAACACCGCACCTAGAAAGAGGCGTCGATGCCATCTATCTCGTCCTGCATGGCGCGATGACTTCGCAATCGCTTCAAGATGTGGAAGGCGAAGTCTTGCAGCAGTTGCGATTTCTGCCTGGCCTTGCCAACGTGCCCCTGTTCGGCGTCTTCGACCTTCACGCCAACTTCACACCGCGCATGGCAGCGCTTTCGCACTGCCTTGTCAGCTATCGCAAAAACCCACACACCGATGGTCGTGAAGCCGCCTGCATCGCTGCGCAGTATCTTCAAAAGGCGCTGACCACAGGCATTTTGCCAAAGCAGCAATGCCTCGTCACTCCGCTGATGTGGCCGCCTACCGGCACCGCTACCGCGAATGATCCTATGCTTACCCTGGAAAGCATGGCTCGCGAAATAGAGGCTCGCCCAGGAATCACTTCTGTGAGTGTCGTCGCTGGATTCTCCTTTGCCGATACCGAGCACACAGGCGTCAGCTTCGTCGCCAGCGGCACCGATGAAGTGGAGGCTTCAAATGACCTCCAACAGCTCGCCGACAAAGCCCAGGAGCTTCGCGAACTCGGCAACGTCACCGATCCGCCGCTCGCCGAAGTGATGTCAAAGCTCCCCAGCTTCACCAGCGGCCTCACCGTCCTCGTTGAACCTTCCGACAACATCGGCGGCGGTGCTCCTGGTGATGGCACAGGTCTACTTCGGGCACTGATCGAATATGAAGTCGCCAACAGCGCCATTTGCATCGCTGATGCCCTTGCCGTCGTAAAAGCTCGTGCCGCAGGCATCGGCTCCACAGTCACGCTCAGCATCGGTGGCAAAGGCAGCCGACTGGATTCAGGCCCCGTCGATCTCGAAATCGAAGTCATCTCCCTCAGCGGCGGCTGCTTCGAACTCGAAGACAAACAAAGCCACCTGGCCAGCATGTGCGGTGATCGTTTCGATATGGGGCCGAGTGCCGTCGTTCGTCACGCAGGCATCACCATTCTGCTCACCTGCATCAAGACACCGCCCTTTGATCTCGGTCAGTGGCGCAGCCAGGGCATCGAGCCCACGAAGCTCTCCGTCATCGCCGTGAAGGCAGCCGTCGCGCATCGTCGGGCCTACGATCCCATCGCCGCCCGCATGTTCTGGGTGGACACGCCCGGCCCCTGCAGCAGCAACCTCAAAACGCTGCCATATAAGCACATTCGCCGCCCAATCTACCCGCTCGATTCATGACTCATCTCCTCGTCTCGTACTCATGCAATCCCGACACGCCGACCGCGCATCTGCCCTTCAGCCCGAGCGTCGTCGTGGGCGATCTCATCTTCGTTTCCGGCCAGGCCAGCGTCGATGAAAAGGGCAACATCGTTAGCGACAGCTTTGAAGGCGGGTTCCGCTGTGGTGTGGAGAATCTCCGCAAAGTACTCGAAGCCGCGGGCAGCGATCTCGCGCATGTCGTGCAAACGCGAAACTACGTCCGCGATGCCGAAGATGTGGTGCTCTACAACCAGCTCCACCGCGAATACTTTTCCGATCCCAAGCCCGCCCGCACCACCATTACCAACTGCCTTCCGCCGAGCCTTCGCTACGAGATCGAAGACGTCGCCGTGAAGCGTGCTTGATCACCTAGCCTTGGCAACCACCGAAAACTCCAATCGAGACCTGAGGAAACAGACATCGAACTCCATGAAGAAATTGGTCTGCCCAAGCACCAGCGGTATTGCATCCGAACTGCACCAGGCAAATGCCTGCGTGACGGGTTGGTGTGTGCCTGCCGTCAGCCTGATCAGCACAGGCATGGCCGCAGCGCCTGATGGCACACCTTTAATCCTCAGCGTGGCTTTTTCTTCACGCCATTCCAGGCCCAAGGCCACACCAAGACTCCAAGGCAGCACATTTACATCGGCACCCGTGTCCAGCAGTGCTGGCCGTTCAATAAAAGCATCACCCACACTCAGTCGGACCGGTAGTGTCGGCCTCTGGTGGGCATCAAAAGGGAATAACATGACCTCACGCAGCGGCTTGAAGCTCGGCAATCAGGGCCTCGGAAGCCCCAGGCTCAAAGACTGGCGTTGCCAGATGATATTCCTGCCGTGCATTCATCACTTCAAGGATATCGGCTTGGTCCACTTCCAGCGTCAGCATCCGAATGATTTCCAGCTTCTCGGCCAGCGGAAGATTTTTGAGTTGGCGGTCAGACATGCAAGCAGGCTATCGCGAACGAACTTCAGCTTCAATCTCTAATTCCATGCTCATCGACTGCCACAATCACCTCGGTGCCGACCTGTTCTTCTACCTGCACGGCGACTTCCCCTATTCTCAGCAGCTCGTGCAGATGCAGCAGGAAGGCGGCGCGCTTGGCATCACGCATTGGATCGCGTTTCCCTTCGTGAGTTATGCCGCCATGGACGTCACGCAGTTCCGCAGTGGCTGCATTGGCTTTGGTAAAGGTGGGCTCGAATCCGTGCCGTATGCTTTTGAGAACCGCCGCCTGCTTGATGAATGCCAGAAGCTCTTCCCTGAAGAGGGCAAACGCATCCTTCCCTTTGTCATGGTTGATCCCATGCGCTGCACCGACGCCCAGGCCGCTGAGCTCATCAAGCTGCGCAGCGAATACCGATTCCACGGCATCAAAATCCAAAGCACTATCATCCAGGCCGACATCAAACGCCTCGCGCATGAAGGCCGAGTCTTCCTCGATCTCGCTCGCGAATGGGACGTGCCTTTCATCATCCACAGCAGCGTCGCCAAAGACGATATCTGGGCACAGGCGCATGACATCATCGACATCGCCGAAGCCAATCCCGACATCCGCTTCTGCGCCGCGCACTCCTGCCGCTACGACAAAGAATGCCTCGACCGCATCCAAGCATTGCCAAACGCCTGGTTCGACAACTCCGCTCACTGCATCCACTGCGTCGGCGCTGTCGATGACCTCCCCTACATTGCCCCACGCGAGCGCCGTTTTGACAGCGACTACACGAACCCAGCGCGCGTCATCGCCGACCTCGCCGCCGCGTATCCGCACAAGTTCATGTGGGGCAGTGACTCACCCTTTTACAGCTACGCCGCCGAGATCAGCGGCAAGGTCGTGAAGCTCATCAGCACCTACGAAGCCGAGATGAGAGCCCTCAAAGCCGCAGGCGAAGAAACCGTCACCCGTATCGCCTGCACCAACACGCTGAACTACCTGAAGCTCCACGATGAAAGCATTCTCTCTTGAGGGCCACGCTGCCCTCGTCACCGGCTCTTCACAGGGCATCGGTGCCGCCATCGCTCAGGGCTTGGAGGACTGCGGTACTGCCGTCGTCAGACATGGCCTTCAAGACATGCCTGGATCGGTCGGATATGTCCGATCCGACTTATCTGACGCATCATCTCCAGCACAGCTCATCGACTCCGCTTTCGCTCTTCAGCCCGCGCTTGACACTCTCATCTGCAATGCCGGCAGCTTCTTTGATACGCCGTTCCTTGCAATGACCGCCACCGAGTGGGAGATGACCATTTCGCTCAATCTTCGAGCCACATTCTTCCTCGCACAAGCCTTTGCCAAAAAGCGAATCGACCTCGGTGGTGGTGGCAGCATGGTCATCGTTAGCTCGACGAATGGTTTCCAAGCCGAGGCCGACAGTGTTGCCTATGACACCAGTAAAGGTGGCCTTGTCATGATGATTCGCTCGCTCGCGGTCTCACTCGCGCCGCATGGCATCCGCGTGAACGGCATCGCTCCGGGCCTCATTCGCACACCGCTCACCGGCACCTGGATTGAGTCACGCGCCGACGATTTGCTCAAGCACTACGAAAAGAAAATCCTACTCGGCAAAGTCGGCCAGCCATCTGACTGCGCCGGAGCCGTTGCTTTCCTTTGTTCGCCCGCCGCCAGCTACATCACCGGCGAGATCATTACCATTGATGGAGGCCTCACCACCGCGCAGATCGGCAAACTATGAGCACTCCATTTGGCCTCCAAAATCGCGACGTCTGGGTCATCGGCGGTGCCGGTTATCTCGGCCAGGAAGTCGTCAAACTGCTCACGGAGCTCGGCGCGACCGTTTTGTGCGCGGATCTGCCCGGAAAAGCCCAAAACGGCCCTCAAGTCACCGCAGCCGATCTCGATGCGGCTGACATCCCTGCACTCGAAAAATTCGTCGCCGATCAAATCGCCGCGCGTGGCGTGCCGCATGGCCTTGTCGTCATGACGTATGCCTCCACGGCCAAAAAGTTCGACGACCTCACCGCCGCCGATTTCGATAACGCCAACCACGGCAACCTCACCGCCACCTTCACGCTCGCCCGAGCCATCGGCAATACCATGGCGGAGCGTGGCAGCGGCAGTCTCGTGCTCTTCTCCAGCATGTACGGTACGGTCTCGCCTGATCCGAGCATCTACGAGGCCCCGATGAATCCGAACCCCGTCGAATACGGCGTCGGCAAAGCCGGTATCCAGCAGCTCACGCGTTACCTTGCTGTGCATTTCGGTAAAAGCGGCGTGCGCTGCAATGCCATCAGCCCTGGTCCTTTTCCAAATCCAACGATCCAACGTGACCAGCCTGCTTTCATCGAACGCTTGAGCCAAAAGGTGCCGCTGGGTCGTGTCGGCCAATCACCCGAAATCGCCGGAGCCGTCGCCTTTCTGCTCAGTGATGCATCAACCTTCATCACGGGCCAAAATTTCGCCGTCGATGGCGGGTGGACCGTTTGGTGAATGCCTTACCAGCCATGAAAACGCTTCTCTTCCTCCTTCTCGCCTTTTCGCTGCATGCGGAGAGCCTTGTCACGCTCAACGTCGAACCTTCCAAAGAGCACCCGCGCAACTCCGAAGGTTCCTTCGCCACGCTCGCCTCAGGTCGTGTCATTTTCATCTACTCGCAGTTCTACGGCGGTAATGGCGATGAGAGTCCCGCACGCCTCGTCAAAATCCACTCCGATGATCAAGGCCGCACCTGGAGCGCACCCGTGACCGTCGTGGAAAACACCGCGGGCAACAACGTGATGAGCGTGTCGCTGCTGCGCCTCGCCAGCGGCAAGCTCGCCATGTTTTACTGCCTCAAAAACAGTTGGATCGACTGCCGCCCGCACATGCGCCTTTCCACCGACGATGGCGAAACGTGGACCGAGCCCAAACTCATCCAGCAGGCACCCGGCTACTTCGTTTTGAACAACGACCGCGTCATCCAGACCGCCAAAGGCCGCCTCATCGTCCCGCTCGCCTTTCACCGCTCACGCGGCACCGATCCGCACACCAGCAACTCATGGGACGCACGCGCCATCGCCACCTGGCTCTACTCCGATGACGAAGGCAGCACCTGGGCCGAATCCTCAAGCTGGTGGGCCATGCCCGTGCGCAGCGGCAGCGGCCTGCAAGAGCCCGGCGTCGTCGAACTCGCCGATGGCAGCCTCTTCTCGTGGTCCCGCACCGATCAAGGCATGCAATACAGTTTCCGCTCCACCGATGCGGGCCAAACATTCACGCCACCCGAACCCACCGAGCTGAAATCCCCCAACGGCCCCGCCAGCATCAAGCGCCTTCCCGGCAGCAGCGACCTCCTCGCCATCTTCAACGATCACTCCGGCATGTTCCCCTTCCCACCGAAGAAGCGCAATCCCTTCGTTGCCGCCATCTCCACCGACGGCGGCAAAACTTGGCCACAGCGCAAACTCATCGAGAGCGATCCCGAAGGCCTCTACCACTACACCGCCATCCACTTCATCGGCGACGCCATGCTCATCGGCTACTGCGCCGGCGACAGCAAAGTCGGTGCTCTCAATCGCCTCCGCATCCGCCGCATCACACTGGATTGGCTGCGGTAATCGTCATGGCGGCTTAACTCACACGCGACTCATGACGCACATCGTCACATTCATCAGCACCCTGTTGCTGGCTCCGCTGGCGGCGCTTCTCTGCCTCGCGCCCTCCGTTTCTGCGCAGGATCGAAAGCCCGTCCTCGTCGAATCGAAGCGCATTTGGGACCGGGCCAAGAACAACTCCTTCACCGATCTCACCCGCTTTCGGGACCAGTGGTTCTGCTGCTTCCGCGAGGGGATCGCGCATGCTGGCGATGACGGCAAGGTGCGCGTGCTGCATTCGCCCGATGGCGTCGAGTGGACCTCGGCGGCGCTGATCGATGAGGAAGGTGTGGATTTGCGTGATCCAAAGTTCTCCATCAAGCCGGATGGGCAATTGATGATCATCGCGGGAGGTTCGGTCTGGAACCAGGGGACCAAGCCCGCGCTGCTCAAGACGAAGCAACCGCGTGTGATGTTCTCCACCGATGGCATCACCTGGACAAAGCCGGCCAAAGTTCTCGAAGAGGGCCAATGGCTCTGGCGCGTCGATTGGCACGACGGCAAGGCTTACGGCATCAGCTATCCTTACCTGCGTGCGCTACACCCCGACCCCAAGGTGGCGGAGACAGCGGAAACGAACGGCCCCGTGCCGCCCGGTCCTTATCCGTGGAAGGTCAAGCTCGTGACCAGCACAGATGGCTTGAATTGGGAACTGGTGACACATCTCGACGTGCCGGGCCGTCCCAACGAAGCCACCGTGCGCATTCGCCCGGATGGTGAAATGATCGCGATGGTGCGGCGCGAACGCGGCAACCACTTTGGCTGGATCGGCAGCAGCAAGCCGCCGTATCGCGAATGGCGCTGGCATGAAACGGAGCACCGCTTTGGCGGTCCGAACTTCATCGTGCTGCCCGACAGCTCGCTCATCTCGGCAGGCCGCAGCTATCGGCAGCCTTTTTCCACCGTGATCGCCAGCATGGACCGCGAGCACTACGACATCGCGCTGAAACTCCCCAGCGGCGGCAGCGATACGGGTTATGCAGGCATGGTGTGGCACAAAGATGAACTGTGGGTCAGCTACTACTCCTCGCATGAGGATAGAGACGGCAATCCACCTCCGAACCGCCATGTAGAGCTGCCATGCGCGATTTACCTAGCACGCGTCCGATTCCAAAAATGAAGCCCATCGCAATCCTGCTCACCACCCTCGTCGCACTCCCTCTGCTCGCCCACACACAGACCGTTTCACTGAAGCCCAGTGACGCTGGCATGAGCGTCGAGATCGATGGGCAAGTCTTCACGGAATACATCACCAAGGAGGTGGCGCGGCCCTACATGTATCCGCTCATCGGTGCGGCGGGTGTGAATGTATCGCGGGAGTTTCCGATGAAAAAGGATGTGCCGGGCGAGGCGATGTTTGTGGATCATCCGCATCATCGCTCGCTGTGGTTTGGGCATTCGCGGATCAATGAAATCAACTTCTGGGCGGAGTATCAAGTGTTCGGCAAGCAAGTTCACTCCGGCTTCTCAGATGTGCAGGCGGCTGGCAATCAAGGGCGCTTCACTGCCTCGACGCAATGGATCGGACCGGACGACAAGACCGTGATGACTGACGAGCGCCGCATCACCATCACCGCGCTGCCAGAGGGCGAGAAGACACTCGACTTCGACATCACGCTCAAGGCCACTGAAGGCGATGTCCTCATCGGTGACACCAAAGAAGGCACCATGGCCCTGCGCCTCTGCCCATCGCTCAGCATGAACAGCAGCAAGAGCGGCGTGAACACCGGCCCATCCACCGGACACGCTTTTAACAGCAACGGCGTCCGCGATCTCGATATCTGGGGCAAGCACGCGAACTGGGTCTGCTACTACGGCCCCGACCCGAAAGGCAATGCCGTCGGCGTCGTCATCTTCAGCCATCCCAGCAACTTCCGCTCTCCCACCACCTGGCACGCGCGCGACTACGGACTCTTCGCCGTGAATCCCTTCGGCCTGCATGATTTCGAGCCCGACAAGCCCGCCGGTGCCGGTGACTACACGATCAAGGAAGGCGACAGCCTGACCCTGCGCTACCGTTTCTACTTTGCGAAAGGGCAGCCGAAGCCCGAGGCGCTGGACGCGAGATTCCGCGACTACGCCAATGGAAAATAGACATCCTATGAAACACCCGATCCTCATCATTTCGTCGCTTCTCGTTGCTTTCGGCCAAGTCAAAGCCACCGAAGAACCCATCACCTGGCTCGTTCACTACGATGCAAAATCATTGCCGCAGGAACAAGGCTGGCTGGCCGTCGGCGAACTTGCGGCGAAGGCTACGCTGGCGAATGGAGCGCTGCATCTCGTGGATGATTCGGCGACGGCTGATGGTGCTTTTCGCGCGGCATGGAAGCCACAGCCTGGCACTGAGATTGTTGTCGAAGCCACGGTCCGCGTGGAGTCTGTAGCGGCCCGAAAAGGCCGCTCGGCCATGTGGCCCGCGCAGCAGGGTGTGCCGGTGGGTTTGATCGTGAGCGATGGCGTGCATCAGGAAGGACTCCTGCTCGTGCCGGAAAAGATCGCGACATTTCATGATCGAGTAGCGCTATTCGATGCGAAGACCCAGTTTCACACCTACCAACTCGTGATCCGTGATCGCGACATGAGCATCGCAGCGGATGGCAAGGTTATGATTCGCGGTGAAGGCGCATTCTGGAAAAAGGCGGAGAATGCGGAAGCCTTCGTGCAGTTTGGCTCGACGTCCCCAGGATGGATGGGCGCTGCTCATTGGCAATCGGTGCGACTGGGGCTTCGCAAGCGAGCCGGTGAACCAACCAAACCGCAACTGCAGATCACTGTCGGCGAGCCATGGGAGATCCCACCCACTCCTGGATGGGACCAGCCGCGACACGGCGGTCATGAGGTGCGAGAATACGATCCCGGGACCGGCATCGCTGTGCCAGACGCAAAGCAGGGCAAGCCACTTCCGCCCACCCGCCCGTATCTTTACGATGTGGGCAAAGGCGTGCTCATGCTGAGCGTCGGTCAGGGGCCTGACGCCGCATTTGAGCCCTATGGCGTGCTGCGCTCCACGGATGCTGGCAAGACTTGGCAGCCGGTGAAAGACCTGCAATTCAAAACCTTCGCGCCCCAGCCACACGTGCGACTGGCGGACGGTCACATCCTCGGTGTGTCGCGTTGGAATGTGAAGTATGAGGCTGGCACCTATATCGGCATGAGCTACCGGTTTGACTCACAGGCGGAGACCTTCACGCCATTCGAGAACCTCATCCATTTGCCCGTGGAAACCGGGCAGACCGCCGTCTTCGACCGGGATATTTTCGACAATGGGAACCATGAAGTAATGGCGGTGGTTTACGCGACGATCAAGAAGGGCGTCGGAGCCTGCTATCTCATGAAATCAACTGCACCCCCTCAATCCCAATCGGACCGACGGCTCGAACCAACGGGCTTTAATAACCAATTTCCTATCAATTATCAATTATCAATAACACAATGACGACCAATGAAACGATTTTTAGCCCTTTCTCCCCCTGCACCCCCTCAATCCCAATCGGACCGACGGCTCAAACCAACGGGCTTTAATAACCAATTTCCTATCAATCAATAATGGCTTCCCTCATGAAATCGTCTCTCACTCTCCTCTCACTCCTTCTGCTGACCTCCGCGCTTCATGCCGAGGTGAAGTTGTCCAAGGTCTTCACCCCGCACATGGTGCTTCAGCGTGGCATGGCGGTGCCGGTGTGGGGAACGGCGGCTCCGGGCGAGAAGGTGGAGGTTTCCTTCGCCGGACAGACGAAGTCGGCCACGGCTGATGACAAAGGCGCATGGCGCGTGAAGCTGGACGCGCTGAAGGTGAATGCGGAGCCGCAGGTGCTGACGGTGAATGACACGAAGATCGACGACGTGCTCGTGGGCGAGGTGTGGGTCGGCTCGGGGCAGTCGAACATGGACATGGTGGTGAGCAGCTATGTGAAGGATGATGCGGTGCTCGCTGCGGCAGCGCAGAAAAGTTATCCCAAGCTGCGCCTGCTGCGCAGAGACGCCGCTGCTACGTGGGAAACGGCCACGCCGGAGACGATCACGAAGTTCAGCGCGCTGCTGTTCTCCTTCGGCTTCCCGCTGCAACAAAAGCTCGATGTGCCGGTGGGTTTGATGGTCGGTGCCGTGGGCGGCACGCCGTCGGGTTTCTGGCTGAGCGAGGAGATGTATCGCAGCGACGCGGCCTGCGCCGAGGTGGTGAAGAAATTTGCGGCGACGTACAACTACGAGGCCGAGAAAGCGAAGTATGATGCGGCGAAGGTCATTCACAGGGCGGAAGCGGCGAAGTGGAAGCTGCTGGTCGAAGCCGCGAAGAAGGACGGCAAAGAGCCGCCACGCAGACCGCGCGGACCGCAGGGCGTGGGCAAGGCCGGTGAGGCAAACAGCGGCAAGATCGGCCAGCTCTTTGAAGCGTTCATTCGTCCGTATGTCGGTTATGCCATCACCGGTGTGCTGTGGGATCACGGCGAGAGCCGTACGAACATCGTGGGAGCACCGCAGTACGAAGTCATGGGCGCTTTGATCAAGGGCTGGCGCAAAGCCTGGGGCCAGGGCGAGTTCCCGTTCATCTACGTGCAGAAACCCAGTGGCGGTGGTTGTGCGTGGGATTACACGCATCCGCAGAACACCAAGGCCGATCCGTTCCGCCCGCAGCCGCCGGTGCTGCCTGCACCGCCCGCGCTCGACTACTGCCATGCCTACTTTGCCAGCTTCATGCAGTACCCGAACACGCACATGGTCATCAGCAGCGATCTCGGTGCGGGCATTCATCCGGTGTTGAAGTCCGCGTATGGCGCGCGTGCCGCGCAGGTGGCGCAGAGCGTGGCCTACGGCAGCAAGGCCGAGTTCCTCGGGCCGATGTATGCCTCGCACGCCATCAGCGGCGGTCAGGTGACGGTGAAATTCACCCACACCGGCAAGGGCCTCGCCTTCAAGAACGGCGACAAGCTGCAGGGCTTCATGCTCGCCGGTGCGGACAAGAAGTTCGTCTGGGCCGATGCCGTCATTGAGGGCAAGACCGTCGTGGTCTCGAGCAAGGACGTGTCGCAACCCGCCGCCGTGCGCTACGCATGGAGCAATGCCTTCCAGTGGGCAAACTTATTCAACCAGGACGGTCTGCCCGCGCAGCCTTTCCGCACGGATGAGTGGTAGGCGCATCATTGCGACTGCCCTTTTTTCAAACTCACGCTAAACCAGCGCCATGCCGTTCACTCGCTGACGGTAAATCCAACAACACCATCTGACTATGAAAGCCCAAGACGCCAAGAAAGAAAAAAGAAAGCGCCTCAGAAGACCGCCAAGGAGAAGAAGCTCGCGAAGCAGGAGATGCACCCCCTCAATCCCAATCGGACCGACGGCTTAAACAAATGGGCTTTAATAACCAATTTCCTTTCAATTCAATAAGACCATGAAACACACCCTCCCACTCCTCACCACCAACGCACACGCCATGAAACTCAGTTCACTCCTCCTCGCAGCACTCCTCGCCTCGATCGGCCAAGTCAAGGCCGCCGATGAATCCATCAGCTGGCTTGTTCATTACGAAGCGAGATCGCTGCCGCAGGAGCAGGGATGGAAAGCCGTCGGCGAACTTGCGGCGAAGGCTACGCTGGCGAATGGAGCGCTGCATCTCGTGGATGATTCGGCGACGGCTGATGGTGCTTTTCGCGCGGCATGGAAGCCACAGCCTGGCACTGAGATCGTCGTCGAAGCCACGGTGCGCGTGGAGTCTGTAGCAGCCCGAAAAGGCCGCTCGGCCATGTGGCCCGCGCAGCAGGGTGTGCCGGTGGGTTTGATCGTGAGCGATGGCGTGCATCAGGAAGGACTCCTGCTCGTGCCGGAAAAGATCGCGACATTTCATGATCGAGTAGCGTTATTCGATGCGAAGACCCAGTTTCACACCTACCAACTCGTTATCCGTGATCGCAACATGAGCATCGCCGCCGATGGGAAGGTTATGATTCGCGGTGAAGGCGCATTCTGGAAAAAGGCGGAGAATGCGGAAGCCTTCGTGCAGTTTGGCTCGACGTCCCCAGGATGGATGGGCGCTGCTCATTGGCAATCGGTGCGACTGGGGCTTCGCAAGCGAGCCGGTGAGCCAACCAAACCGCAACTGCAGATCACTGTCGGCGAGCCATGGGAGATCCCACCCACTCCTGGATGGGACCAGCCGCGACACGGCGGTCATCCGGTCCGCGCATACGATCCCGGGACCGGCATCGCTGTGCCAGATGCAAAGCAGGGCAGACCACTTCCGCCCACCCGCCCGTATCTTTACGATGTGGGCAAAGGCGTGCTCATGCTGAGCGTCGGTCAGGGGCCTGACGCCGCGTTTGAGCCCTATGGCGTGCTGCGCTCCACGGATGCTGGCAAGACTTGGCAGCCGGTGAAAGACCTGCAATTCAAAACCTTCGCGCCCCAGCCACACGTGCGACTGGCGGACGGTCACATCCTCGGTGTGTCGCGTTGGAATGTGAGGTATGAGGCTGGCACCTATATCGGTATGAGCTACCGGTTTGACTCACAGGCGGAGACCTTCACTCCATTCGAGAACCTCATCCATTTGCCCGTGGAAACCGGGCAGACCGCCGTCTTCGACCGGGATATTTTCGACAATGGGAACCATCAAGTAATGGCGGTGGTTTACGCGACGATCAAGAAGGGTGTCGGAGCCTGCTATCTCATGAAATCCTCCGACTCCGGCGCGACTTGGAGCCATTTCTCCACCTTCGGCGATGGTCAGGAGCCCTCCCTGGTGCGTTTCTCAGCCAGCGAGATGATGGCCGTTCAGCGAACCAGCTCTTTTCAGCCGCTGCGGCAGACCTGGTCGCACGACGGTGGCAAGACGTGGACCCCGCTCATCACGCTCGAGGAAGGCAGCGTCTCGCCTGATATGGTGGTCATGAGCAATGGCGTGGTCGCATGCAGCTACGGCCGCCCTGGGTCGAATCTCATGTTCAGCACCGACCAAGGCAAAACCTGGACGCATCACACCGTCATCACCGACTCAGGAGGTTTCAACTACACCGCGTTGCGCGAAGTGAGCCCGGGCCGCCTCCTCTACATCCACGACGCGCCGAATCTGCGAGCGCTGTATGTCGATGTGGAGCGGATCAACCCATAGCCATTTTCCCGCTCACCATGAAACACACCATCACC
>CAMAQH010000027.1 GCA_945860295.1 Prosthecobacter debontii | reverse complement strand
AAGAAGGACATCCAAATTTTTGGCATCGGCGGCTTGCTGCAACCGATGGCGGATGGCTTGAAATTCATCCTCAAGGAGGACTTCACACCAAAGTCGGTGAACACATTCTATTACTGGCTGGCTCCGGTGCTGACGATGGTGCCCGCGCTGATGACCAGCGTAGTGCTGCCTTTTGGCTCGGAACTAAGACTGGCTGACCTTAATGGCCTGCTCGGTTGGGTGGGACTGCCGCTTTTCACCGTGGCTCCGATCCCGATGGTAATCGCCGATCTGAATGTGGGGCCTCTATACACCTTCGCGATCGCCTCTCTCGGAGTGTATGGGATCGTGCTGGCGGGCTGGGCATCGAACTCAAAATACCCTTTCCTGGGTAGCGTGCGCGCTTCGGCGCAGATGATTAGCTATGAGCTGTCGCTCGGGCTTTCGATCATTCCTGTGCTGATGGTATTTGGTGAGTTGAACCTGACAAAGATGTCAATCTTCCAAGATGCGAATGGCTGGCTGCTGCTGCCGCTCTGGGGTGAAAGTGCTCCCTGGTCCAATGGTTGGAATTTCTCCCGCTGGTTGCTGTGGGTGCCGATGATGATCTCTTTTGTCATCTTCGTCGTGGCGATGTTTGCCGAGACGAATCGTCTGCCGTTCGATTTAGCCGAATGTGAAACGGAGCTCGTGGCTGGATACCACACGGAGTATAGCTCGATGAAGTTTGCTCTGTTCTTCCTGGGTGAATACGCAGCGATGATCATCGGTTCGGGCATGGCGGTAACGCTGTTCCTGGGTGGCTGGAGCATCCCCTTTGGTTCGCTCATTGGGTTAGGTTATGTGCCGGGAGACACACCGCTGTGGCTCGGTGCGCTGCATATCGCGACGTTCTTCGTGAAGATCGTGGTCTTCATTCTTTTCTTCATCCTGATTCGCTGGTCGCTTCCGCGCTTCCGCTTCGATCAACTCATGAAACTGGGCTGGATGGTCATGTTTGAACTCGCCCTAGCCAATGTCCTCCTGACGGCGGCGCTCATGATTTGGTTCCCGTTAAAGTAAATCCCCCCATTTATGGCAACGATCATTGTTCAACGTCCTAAACTCGCCTGGCATGAAAGGTGGTTCATCTCCACCTTTGCAAAAGGCCTGAAGATCACGCTCGGCCATGCGCTGAAAACCTTTCTGGAGATCACCGGTAAAAAACCCAAGGTGACGATGGAGTATCCCGAACAAAAGTGGGATGAACATCTGCCCGACTACTATCGTGGTGCGCCAGCTTTGGTCACTGATGAGCAAGGCCGCGAGCGCTGCGTGAGCTGCCAACTTTGTGAATTTATTTGCCCGCCGAAAGCCATCCGCATCATGCCGGGCGAGATCCCGAGCGATGACCCATGGGCCAAGGTGGAGAAGCGCCCGAAAGAGTTCGATATCGACATGACCCGCTGCATCTACTGCGGCATGTGCGAAGAAGTCTGCCCCGAGCAGGCCATCTACCTGCGCAAAGATTACGCCATCACAGGCGAGTCGCGTGCTGAACTGATGCATGACAAAGATAAGCTCTATGCGATCGGCGGCGTGCGCGTGGGTCTCGTTAACAAATGGAACGAACTGAAGTAACCGATGCCCATCCTTCTATTTTACTTCCTTGCTGCTCTCACCCTTGGCTTTGGCCTGATGGTGGTTACCGCGCGTAATCCGGTGACCTGTGCGCTGTCGCTCGCCATGAGTTTTGTCGGCTTAGCCGCTCTGTTCATCAGTCTTGATGCCTACTTTATCGGCACTATTCAGATACTGGTCTATGCCGGTGCGGTGATGGTGCTGTTCCTTTTCATCATCATGCTTTTGGACATCCAAGTGGAGTCGGACAAGAAGCCGAATCTCGCAGCCGTGATCGGTGGCATTGTGCTAGCGGCGGTCCTGGCCGTGCAGGTGGCGACAATTAGCAGCAGCCTCTCTCTCGGAGATAAAACCACGAGCGATGTGGCACTAACACTGCAGAAAGTCGGCACTGAGATGGCCACAGGGAAGGGGAATCTGCCCACGATCTCCAATGACCTCAAAGCTGGCACGCTGCCAGATGCCAAGCTCATGGGCCTGACGCTGTTCAAGCAGTATGGTTTTCATCTTCAGGTCATCGGGCTGTTGTTGCTCGTTGGCACCGTTGGCGTGGTGGTCCTGAGCAAGCGTGAGAAGGAGGTCGCACGATGATCACACTGAACCATTATCTCATTGTCAGTGGTGCGCTCTTTGCCCTCGGACTCGCTGGAGTCGTTGCTCGCCGGAACATTATCATCATTTACATGTGTCTGGAGATGATGCTGAGCGCAGCCAATCTCACCCTCGTGGCTTTCTCCCGCTTCCATATGGTAGAGGGTCTACCGGACTACTCGGCGCAGGCACTCGTGTTTTTCACCATCACCGTTGCAGCCGCTGAGGTGGCAGTAGGCTTGGCCATCATCGTGGCTCTCTTCCGCTCGAAACAAAGCGTCGAGGTCGAAGCTGTTTCGAAGCTCCAAGGCTAACTCTTTTTATTCATGCCTGATCAGAATTCATCATCCCTCCCCACCCTGCTGCTGCTGCTGCCATTGTTGTCGGCACTGGCGATCCTGCTGGGGAATAAGGTGCTCAAAGGAGCGTGTATCGCGCTTTCCGTTTTCTCCGCTGCGATCTGCTTTGTGGTCAGCTTCATGATGCTAGGCACGGAAAATTCGACGCCGTTGCTGCTGCCGTTTCTGGAAGTCGGAAAGATCCGCCTAGTGATCGACGCGCTGATTGATCAACAAAGCCGCGGCATGATGTTCATCGTCACTTCCATCGGATTGCTAGTTCACATATTCTCCCTTGGCTACATGAAGGATGATGATGGCAAGGTGCGCTTCTTTGGTGCTCTTTCTCTCTTCATGTTCTCGATGACCGGTATTGTGCTGGCGGGTAACTTGGTCATGATGTTTATTTTCTGGGAACTCGTGGGTCTAAGTTCTTACTTGCTCATCGGTCACTGGTTTGAAAAGCCCTCAGCGGCTGAGGCCTCGAAGAAGGCTTTCTTGGTGAACCGCATCGGCGACTTTGGATTCATGATCGGCATCTTGATGTTGTTCATGGCCAATCATGGTGATGTCAGCTTCATCGGCCTCAAGGAAGGTTTCGCCGAAGGTCCACTGCATGAAATGGCGAAGGCCAACACGACCTTCATGATGCTCGCTGCCCTGGGTATCTTCATGGGTGCTGTCGGTAAAAGCGCGCAGTTTCCACTGCATGTCTGGCTGCCAGATGCGATGGAAGGCCCGACTCCTGTCTCTGCTCTGATTCACGCCGCGACGATGGTAGCTGCGGGTGTGTTCATGTTGGTTCGTTGCAGCTTTGTGATCGAAGCCTCGCCTGATGCTGCAACCATTGTGGCTTGGATCGGTGGTCTGACGGCTCTGATGGCCGCTCTGATGGCTACGCAGCAGAATGACATCAAGCGTGTGCTGGCCTACTCCACCCTTTCACAACTCGGCTACATGGTGATGGCCGTCGGCCTGCTGGCTATGCAAGTCAGTGGTGCGCATCATGAGGCTGGTCCAGGCCACCCAGCGATGTTTCACCTCTACACGCACGCTTTCTTCAAGGCGATGCTCTTCCTCGGTTCCGGCGCCATCATCTATGCCTGCCACCACGAGCAGGATATGTGGAAAATGGGCGGCTTGATGAAACACATGCCTGTCACGTTCGCGACCTTTGCCGTCGGCACTGCGGCGCTCATGGGTGTGCCAGGATTCAGTGGATTCTTCAGCAAAGAAACTATCCTGGGTCTTGGATTTGAGGCCTGCCGCCCACTCTTCTGGGTCGGGGTGACGACAGCGATGCTGACGGCCTTTTACATGACACGCATGTTTGTCGTGACCTTCTTTGGTAAGCCGCGCACGGACCACGCACATCATGCTGTTGAGGCTCCTATTGTCATGGTGCTGCCGCTGATCGTGCTCGCCGGACTGACATTGCTTTCTCCTATCGGACCGATCACTCGACTTCTGCAAGCCATGGTGCCAAATCATGCGGAAGAGCACCCGACGGTGATGATCGCTTCCATCTCGGCACTTTTGATCGGTTTGGTTTCTGGTTTCGTTCTTTATCGCGGTAAGGACAAAGACCCGCTGAACATCAAGCTCTTCGCCAACAAGTTTTACTTTGATGAGATCTACGCCGTGCTGGTAAAAGTTCTCCAAGATGGCGTTGCTTGGGTCGTGACCGGCATCGAACGCATTTTTGTGGACGGCCTTGTGGCCCGACTGCCTGCTTTCATTGCGACACGTCTGGGCTCCGCGGCTCGTGTGCTGACCGGTGGTCATTTGCAGGCTTATACTTTCATGCTCGGCGCGGGTGTGCTGATGGTCATTTATCTGGTTGTGTTTGTGCTGCCGCACATGGGTCATTGATGGAGAAAAGAAATGAGTTTGCTCGAAATCGTCATCTTACTACCCCTCATCGCAGCTCTCGCCATCTGGCTCGGAGCGCCGACTCGCGCGACCTCAGTCGGCACGGCCATCTTGAATCTGCTGATCGTGCTAAGCCTCGTGGTTCAGTTCAAATCTGCTTCAGCCGGTAAAGCTGGCTTTGCTTTTGAAAGCGCCCGTGTCGTCTTGGAAAATCCCGCGATCTCATTCGGTGTGGGTGCTGATGGCGTGGCTTTGATCCTGGCGTTACTTACAACTTTGGTGACGCTTGCTGCCGTCTGGCAAATCAGTCCCGAGAAGCCTGCGCTCTATCACATCGCTTCATTACTCATCGCTGGTGGTGCCTTGGGAGCCTTCCTTTGCACGGACATATTCTTCATCTACGCCTTCCATGAACTGGCATTGATTCCGACTTTCTTGATGATCGCTCTGCATGGCCATGGCGACTCTGATCATCGCAAAGCAGTCGCTTGGAAGATTACCATTTATCTCGGTGCTGGTAGCCTTGTGTTGCTCGCAGGCTTGGCTTGGCTGGTGCTCGAATACAGTGGCGGTGGAAAGCTAACCTTTGATCTGAATGCACTGCGCGCACAAGCCGCCGCGACACCGCTTCCTGTGGACAAACAGGGCATGATCTTTTTCGTCCTGTTACTTGGTTTTGGCACGCTGGTCAGTCTCTTTCCCCTGCATAGTTGGGCGGCTCCAGCTTATGCGACTGCGCCTACACCTGTGGCCATGCTGCACTCGGGAGTCTTGAAAAAATTCGGCCTTTACGGTCTCCTGCGCATCGCCATGCCATTGCTACCACAAGGCGTTCAAGTGCCATGGGTCCACCAAGCTCTGCTCTACATGCTAATCGGCAACATCTTGGTCATGGGCTTTGTCACCATCAATCAAAAGCGTCTGGATGACCTGCTCGCCAATTCGTCCGTGATGCACATGGGTTACATTTTTCTCGGCTTGGCCGCTGGCACTGAAATCGCGTTGCGTGGTGCGGTCCTATTGATGTTTGCTCACGGCATCAGTATCGCCTTGTTATTTTCCCTCGTTGGGCGTCTGCGTAGCCAACTGGGCACTCTGGAGCTGAGCAAACTTGGTGGTCTCGGAGGTCATGCACCGACATTCACGGTGTTGTTTGCCTTTGGTGCTTTTGCTTCTATCGGCCTTCCTGGTCTCGCTAACTTTGCGGGTGAAGTCATGGTCTTCATCGGCAGCTTTACCAAGTTCGGCACGACCGAATTTGGGATGTTGCAATGGAGCGTGGTGATTGGCCTCTGGGGTGTCGTCATGTCCGCCGTTTATATGCTGCGCGCCTACCGCAGCATCTTCCATGGCACGGCCGCATCTGGCCTTTTCATGACAGATACGTCCTTCTCTCAGCGTGTGCCACTCATTCTCCTTGCCGCCACTTTGCTCATCGTTGGTTGCTGTCCTTGGCTCTTGTTGGGCCTGATCAAAACCGATCTTGCAGCAGGCATTGCCACAGCAGCCCACTGAACCTTTTCTTGATCCATGAGCGTGTTTTCCATTGAAGTCGGTTTAGCTATCCTGGGGTTGTTACTCCTGGTTCTTGAGGCTTTCGTGCCCACCATTGCGCGCCGCACGCTGGCGGGGATCAGCATGGGTGGCGTCTTGCTCGCTCTGCTGCTGTTCATTTTTGCGAACAAAGACGCGGCCATGCTGCCTGAGTTCGTGCGGCCTTTTCACCAGTTCGATACGTTAGCGCTTTTCTACAAGGGTTTTGCTCTTGTCATCACGTTGATCGTGCTCTGGTTAACTTCCGAATGCGCTCCGTATCTAACAAAATACACCGTCGATGGGCGTGTCTCTGAAATGTTCAGCCTGCCGCTTATTGTTTGCGCTGGCATGATGTGGATGGCCTCCGCCAAAGATATGGTCACCGTATTCGTGGCATTGGAACTCGTCACCGTGAGCTTCTATGTGCTCGTCGCCTATGCGCGTAAAAGTGCTCTTGCTCTCGAAGCCGGCGTCAAATACCTGATCCTCGGCGCACTCAGCACAGGTGTGTTGGTGTATGGCATCGCCTGGATTTACGGAGCCACGGGTTCGCTCACCTTTGATGGCATCGCCAAAGCACTTGCGAGTCCAGCAACGGCAAAAATGCCTGTGCTTTTGGGCGCTGCGTTCTTGCTCGCCGGATTAGGTTTTAAAGTAGCGGCTGCTCCTTTCCAAATGTGGGTGCCTGACGTCTATCAGGGCGCACCCATTCCTGTGACGACCTTTCTCTCAGTCGGCTCCAAAGCCGCAGGTTTTGTGGTCCTGACTCGCGTCGTGAACAGCTTTCTCGGAGATGGTTCGATCATTGCTCCAGAGATCCAGGGCTTACTGCTTGTCGGTGGTTCGCTGACAGTTCTGCTCGGCAGTCTCCCCGCGATGTTCCAGCAGAGTGTGAAGCGTTTGCTCGCCTATTCTAGCATCAGCCATGCTGGCTACTTGCTGCTCGCTCTCGCTTGTCGTGACTCGGCACGCATGGATCTCAACTCTGGCGGTGTCGTGGCTTTCTATCTCGCCACCTACCTGCCGATGACCGTTCTTGGTTTTCTCGTTCTCGCCATTCTGCGCGTGAACGGTGGCGGCGAGGACATTCGCGACTTCCGTGGCCTAGCCAAGAAGTCTCCCTTGCTCGCTTTGGTCATGACAGTCGCCTTGGCTTCACTGGCGGGTCTGCCGCTCACTGCTGGATTCATGGGTAAGCTCTTCGTCTTCCTCGGCCTGGTTGATCACTCTTATTGGGGTGCTCTGGCCTGTGCGGTGATCGGAGCCGCCGCAGGTTTCTACTATTACTTCAAGACCATCCTAGCCATTTACAGCTCTGAGGTTGGCTGCCCAGAGAACTTGTCTCTCAGCGTCTTTAGTAAAGCGGGTGCCGTGCTGCTTGCCGTGGCTATTGTCGTGCTAGGCGTCTTTCCACGACCGCTGCAAGCCTTGCTTGATTCTGCATCTGCGCCCGTGGCCTCTGCCGAATAGAGGCTTGTAGCGCTAGGATAAGTCTGCCCACTACTTTTGGGACTCGCAGCAGTGGATTCGCGGTCATTGCTAGAGAGTAATTGGCTAAACAAGGCACTTTAAAAAACTGCCTGCACACCACTGGATTATCGCAGCCAAGTTTTGGGCTGACTCAAAAAACGAGAAACAAATAAATTACTTGATGAAGCCGCGTTTTTGAAAGACTATTTAACTTATCTGTATATTTAGGGTCTACTAAGCTAGTCTATGAAAACCACTTTTGCTCTCTCCACTTTGATGATGGCCATCATGGTCACTTCTTTATCAGCCCAGTATGACGCACCAGGCTATCCGTCCGCTGGAGCAGGCCTCGGCGCTTCCATGGCTCCACCTACACCACCGGTGATGCCTTCGTTGCCGCCTCCATCTTATGGTGCGCCGCCTGCTTACACCGGCATGGCTCCGACTTTACCGCCGCCATCGGTTGGCTCCCCTTATGCAGGACCGACCATGATGGATCCGGCGCAGCAGGCCCCGATGAATTACGGCTATGAGCAGACCGCTCAGGCCAATAGTTGGGACAGCACGGTCCAGCAAAGCATGGGTGGCGGCACACCCTTGCTGAATTACAGTTACGCTGAAGTCGGCTACCGCTTCGTCGATTCCAAATTGCAAGGCATCAAAGGCAGTCACGGTCTTGGTGTCTCTCTGGTCATGGATTTGCCCACCATTTTCTTCCTGAAAGGCTCCTTTAATTGGTCCAGCGGCAGCACAGACCAGACGGTCAAAGGCGCGGCTGATGCTGAATACAAGCTTTCAACGATCACTATCGGTGGCGGTGCCTTCATGGCCATCACACCCAAGTTTCACTTCGTTGCCGAGATGGGTCTGATCTATGCCAATTTTAACGCAGAAGCCGTCAAGATAAGCTATACGGATGGCGGCATTTACGTCCGTCCAAGCCTGCGTTATCAAGTCGTGGATTGGCTGGAACTCCAGGGCGGTGTCACCGTCAGCAGCACCAGCGACTATGACAGTAAGATAATCGATATTGGCGGTTATTTCCGCGTCATGCCGCAGCTTGATCTAAACATTGGAGCTGACTTTGGTGATGTCACGCGCACCTTCAAAACCGGGGCACGTCTGCGCTGGTAAACACTTTCTCCCGTATCCTCGACCCCCCAACGCGCCCTGAAATCAGGGTGCGTTTTTTTATTCACTGGCGCGCGCGCCGCCGACTGTCTGTGGAGCGATCCTCGCTCGCCAGATGTAGCGTTGGAAAAGCACCTTCACGCTAGCTGTCATTGGCACAGCAAGGATGGCGCCGAGCAAGCCGCCAAGCAGCAAAGCCCAAACGAGCACGCTGGCGATAATCGTCATCGGGTGCAGCCCGACTGCCTCACCGACGATGCGCGGTGTAATGAAGAGCCCATCAATTTGCTGCACTAAGGCAAAGATAATCGTCACCGCCAGTGGTAGCGCCCACCACGGATCACTAGGAATCATGGCGCTACCACTCTGAACGGCACCGATCACCACGGCTGGGATCCAGCACAGAGCGATCCCAAGATACGGGATGATACCCGCTACGCACAGTGCCAGACCGATCAGCAATCCGAAGTCCAAACCGACAATCATCAAGCCTGCACCCGTGGCTAGACCATTGATCACGCTTACAAACAACTGCCCACGGAAGAAAGCGATCAGGTAGCTATTGATCTCCATTACACAGCTCACTACCTCATCTTTAAAAGCGCTGGCTCGCAAGGGCAGATAGTCCGACCACTGCTCCTTAATCTTCGCGCTCTCGATTAGAAAATAATACAGATAGAGCGGCACGATAATCAGGCTCAGCAGAAAGCCAAACGCACCGAGAAACCCACCAACACTCGAACTGAGGAACTTGCCTGCGTTCTTCAGAACTGATGGTAGCGCTGTCGTCACCCAGTCGCCTGTGAGCAGTGCCTTCACATCAAGATCAAAGGCATCCATGGGTTCGGTAATCGTCGCCTTAGGTGTCTCTGCGACCACAGTCGGCACATGCGGAAGAGTGATCCCGTAGTCACGCTCCACACTAGTCGCAAAATCTAGCACAGCCGTTCGCGCCTTCACCGTGTAGCCCGGCACCTTCTTGGCTAGATTGGCTGTTTGCTCACCGATTTTCGGCGCGATCCATGACACAAGACCGCCTAGCACCAAACTGAAGACCAAAAACACCAGCAGCACTGATGGCTGCCTCTTTAATCCACGCCGCTGTAGCCAAGCCACGCCTGGCTCCAGCAGGTAAGCCAAAACACCTGCCACGGCAAAAGGTACCAGGATTGGCTGCAAGTAGCCCATCACCTGCGTGCCCAGATAAACCAAACCAATCGCCAGCGCGCCGATGACGGTCAGTGATAAAGCAGTAAGGGCTGTCCATAACGCTCTTTGTTGAAAGGCTGTGGGGAGATTTTTCATGAGGAGAATGCCAGAAGCGGTTGGGTTCCTTGGCAAAGCGCCTTCGCGCTGTGAATTGCAATTTCATCCCTATTTTGTAGACCGCGTTTTTGTTTGCTCACTGTTAGGCCTGACAGCGTTACTCCCGAATCAGCGCGATGATTTTTGAAGAGTTCGCCATCAGCGGAATTCACTTCAGAGGGGAAGCCACAAGCGCGAGGATTGGCTAAAGGCTCATTGAGCAGTTGAACCATGCTCAACGCACCCAGGCATTTTTCTCCCCACGAGAATGTAACAGAGACATGGTAGCCAGTGCTTTGATGGATCTTTTGATCGATATTGGGGCTGGCCTCCTTACTGCGGTAAAGACCCACATCCGCCTCGGCTTTCTGTTCACGGAAAACGGAACCCGCGATGCCTTCAGTGATGGGCAGTTGGATAGGTGGGTCATAGCTGACCAAACCTTTGGTATTGCGATTCCAGGCCAGTTGGAGCTTATCGCTATCAGGCTCCTTCAGCCAGAACTCGACTCGCTGCGCAGGTAGGTTTGCCAGGAGGTGGTTGAAGATAAAAACAAGTTCTTCAGACTCGCAGAGCTTCGGAAAATCTTGGATTTGGCGATGCATCTCTCCCATTGTCAATGCTATAGCCATGGTGATGTAGGTGTCAACGTGAGCATCTGCGCAGCGGGCAGCGGGCAGCGATAGCAGGTGAATCCAAACTATGGAGAGGTCAGGTGAATCTAAACTATGGAGAGGTCTTTCTCCGCTCTTCTGTCTCGAATTTTTTCATGCTTTGCTGGTGACCAAGGGGCCGCATTCCGTGTCCTAGAAGTTCTGTGTTGAAGGTTGGGTGTAGAGCGCTCTCTTCGGCTGGACCGCGTACCTTTTTAATCTTCATGCTCATCATTCCTGACCATCCTTTTCTCGGCATTATCTTTGATTGTGACGGCACACTCGTTGACTCGATGCCGCTGCATTATCAGTCTTGGGTCGCCTCTTTGAATTATCACAAAGCACCTTTTGAGTTCACCGAAGACTACTTCTATTCCAAGGCGGGTGTGCGTGAGCAAGATGTCGTGAAACTCTTGAATGCCGAGTATAAAACCGCCATCGATCCCGATGCTGTCGCAGACTACAAAGCAGCGTTGTTTGAGACACTCCTTCCACAAGTAAAGCCAGTAAAACCTGTGGCTGATTTTGCCCGCTCAATGCATGGCAAACTTCCCATGTCAGTCGCCTCTGGCAGTGAGGAGCACATTGTTCGTGGCTGCCTCGCCGCGAATGACCTGCTGCATCTCTTTGATGACATCATCATCACGCCTCGACTCGTCGCTCACGGTAAGCCCGCTCCCGACATGTTCTTGCTCGCCGCCCAGCGCATGGGACTCGCACCGAAAGACTGCCTTGTGCTCGAAGACGGTCAGTCAGGTATCGACGCAGCGAAAGCGGCAGGCATGCAGTGGGTCTTTGTCCCCAGGACGCTGAGATAAAATTTTAGCCAAGCCTTTTTTTATTGTCCGGTTTTGCTGCGTCATGCGGTATATCGACTCTCGCCTGTATCAACCCATGAAGCACCTCCTCTTATCACTCGCTCTGCTAGGCTCGTTCGCGTCCGCGCAGGAATACCTCGAAATCGCTGCGAATCCCGGTGGAGCTGGGGGTGGGAAGAAAATCGTGCTGGTGGCGGGCGATGAAGAATACCGAACGGAGGAGTCGATGCCGATGCTGGCGAAGATTTTGGCCAAGAAGCATGGCTTCAATTGCATCGTACTTTTCTCCACGGACGAAAAGGCGGGCTATATCGACCCAAACAACCAGAAGAATATCCGTGGCACCGAAATGCTGGCGGATGCGGACCTCTTGATCATCGGCACTCGCTTTCGTCAGTTGTCGGATGAGCACCTAGCGAACTTCGCGAAGTTCCTCAATGCGGGCAAGCCGGTGATCGGTTTCCGCACGGCGACGCATGCCTTCAGCGGCGGTGCAAAGACGGGCGACTTCAAGTGGAGCGAGTTCGGGCTGAAAATCCTCGGTGAGAAATGGGTGAATCATCATGGTTCACACAAAAAAGAAGGAACGCGCAGTGTCGTGGAATCTGCGAATGGTTCGAATGCCGTGTTGCGTGGCGTAGGCGAGATTTTTGGAACCACAGATGTCTATGGCGTGGTGAATCTGAAACCAGAAAATGACACCATTCTGCTGCGTGGTCAGGTCACGGAGTCACTCGATCCGAAGTCGAAGGCAGTCGCAGGCAAAAAGAACGAGCCAATGATGCCGCTGGCATGGCTGCATAGCTACACCGCGCCGGATGGCCTGACGAAGGGTAAATCCTTCTGCACGACCATGGGTGCCTCAGTCGATTTTGCGGATGAAAACCTGCGCCGTCTCATCGTGAACGCGGCGCATCATTTGCTCGCTCTTGAAGTGCCTGCCAAGGCAGATGTGGCCTTCGTAGACCCGTTCAACCCGACTTTTTACTCCGCAGTCAAAAGCGAATACTACAAGCAGCGCAACTTGAAGCCCGGTGACTTCGCAACGGGCAGCAGCCCATCCATGGGCCTTCCTGAGGACAAAGCGAAGCAAGAAGCCGTCAAGAAAGGCGACGGTAAAAAGGATAAGAAGAAGGATGAGCAGCCCGCAGCGGCTCCGCATCAACCCAGCGCAGAGCCTGCGGCTGCCACGACGGCTCGCGATCAAAACGTCGCACCACCGGTGAAAGGCGAGCGCATCGTGCTGGTGGGTAATGGCCTCGCTGAGCGTGACACCTGGTACAGCCGCATCGAGACGGAACTGCAGCTTCGTTACCCCGGCCGTGACCTCTTCTTCCGTAACATGGGCCACGTCGGCGACACACCGGGCTTCCGTCCGCATCCATCGCGTGCGTCGCAGTGGGCATTCCCCGGCGCGGAGAAATTCCATCCCGACAAGCCTATTCACAACGGCCAGGGCTTTTACGCCACGCCGGATCAGTGGCTGACGCATCTGAAGGCGGACACAGTGGTTGGTTTCTTCGGCTACAACGAGTCTTTCGACGGCCCGAGCAAAGTGGGCAACTTTGAGGCGGAACTCGATGCGTGGGTCGTTCACACATTGAGCAAGGCCTACAACGGCAAGGCTGCGCCGCGAATCGTGCTCGCCAGCCCCATCGCGTATGAAGATCAAAGCGCGAAACGTGATCTGCCCAAGGGCGACGTGGAGAACTCCAACCTGCTGCTCTACGCCGCCGCCATCGAGAACGTCGCGAAGAAGCACAAGCTCACTTATATCGATCTCTTCTCGCCCACGAAGTCGATTTACTCCAAAGGCGGCGAGTCCTTCACCTCCGGTGGCTTTGTGCCGACGGAGAAAGGTTATGAGCAAATCGCTGAACTACTCGCCACAGGCATCTACGGCCACCAGAGCCGCGAATCGAAGGCTGATCCGGCTAAAGTGCTCGCGGCGGTGAAGGAGAGGGATTGGTTCTGGAACAGCGACTACAACATCCTCAACGGCGTGCATGCCCATGGCCGCCGCTACAGTCCGTATGGCCCGCAAAACTATCCCGATGAGATCAAGAAGACCCGCGAGATGACCGCGCTGCGCGATGATTTGATCCACAACGTCGCCAGCAGCAAAACGACCGAGATCAAAGTCGATGACAGCAAGACCCACGTGCTACCACCCGTGCCGACGAACTACGCACCGAGCGCTAAGAACGGCAGCGAGAAGTATCTTTATGGCGAAGAAGCTGTGAAGTCCCTCACCGTGCCGGAGGGCTACAAGGTCGAGCTTTTCGCCTCCGAAAAAGAATTCCCGAACCTCGCGAACCCGATGCAGATGAGCTTCGACAACAAAGGCCGCCTGTGGGTCGCCACAATGCCGACCTATCCGCATTATCGCCCCGGTGATGCGATGCCGGACGACAAGCTGCTCATCTATGAAGACACGAACGGTGATGGCAAAGCCGACAAGGAAACCGTCTTCGCTGACAAGCTGCATCTGCCCATCGGCTTCGAGTTTGCACCGGAAGGCGTGTATGTGACGCAGGAGCCGAATCTTGTGCTCATCCGCGATACCAACGGCGACGACAAGGCCGACAGCATGGAGATCGTGCTCGGCGGCTTCGACACGCATGACACGCATCACGCGATCAGTGCCTTCACCGCCGACCCAAGCGGTGCCTTCATGCTCTGCGAGGGCGTCTTCCTCCACTCAAACATCGAAACGCCCTACGGCCCCGTGCGCTGCGTCGATGGCGGCTTCTTCCGCTATAGCCCGCAGCGTGGCATGCTGGAGCGCACCATCCAGATGAGTATCCCGAATCCTTGGGGTTTCACGTTTGATCAATGGGGCCAGGATTTCCTGCTCCACACTTCTGGCACAACCATGAACTGGGCTCTGCCTGTCGAAGTAAAGCCCGCCTTTGGCAGCAAGACGCCTTCCACCGCCGATCTCGTCCCACCAGACCACAAAGTGCGTCCGACCAGCGGCCTCGAGATCGTCAGCAGCCGCCATTTCCCTGACGAAGTGCAGGGCGACCTCATCTACGGTAACGCCATCGGTTTCCTCGGCGTGAAGCAGGTGAAAATCGAAGACGACGGCACCGGTTGGAAGACCGCGCATCGCCACGACTTGTTAAAGAGCACCGACGGCAACTTCCGCCCCGTCGATCTCGAATTTGCACCCGATGGCAGCCTCTACGTCATCGACTGGCACAACGTGCTCATCGGCCACATGCAGCACAACGCCCGCGATCCGCTGCGTGATCATGTGCATGGCCGCATCTACCGCATCACCTATCCGAGCCGCCCGCTCGTGAAGGCCGCGCCCGTCGCCGAAGCCCCCATCGCCGCGCTATTGGAAAACTTGAAGGCCCCCGAGCTGCGTGAACGCTACCGCACCCGCCGTGAGCTGCGCGGTCGTCCCGCCAGCGAAGTCCTCCCTGCGGTTAAAGCCTGGGCTGCCAAGCAAAATGAAACGCACGCCAAGCTCGAAGCTCTCTGGACTACTTGGGGCCTCAATCAGGCCGATGAAGGCCTGCTCCGCGAACTTCTCGCCTCCAGCGACTTCCACGCCCGCGCCGCCGCCGTGCGTGTGTTGCGCTACAACACGCATCGCATTGCCGATCACGTCGCCTTGCTCGAAAAAGCCGCTGCGGACGAACACGGCCGCGTGCGCCTCGAAGCCATCGTCGCCGCTTCATGGTTGCCGAACATTCCCGCCGCGAAAAACATCGTCGCCATCGCCTCCAAGCTCCCGCTCGATGATTGGAACAAAGCCGCCGCCAAAACCGCTGCGGATCGCCTCGCTGGCGTCATCGAAGTCGTGCGCCCCGAGTACAAAGCCGTCCTGCCGCCCGCGCATCTCAGCGCAGTCGCCAAAGGCCAATTCACCGCCGGTCAGGAAGTCTATTTCCGCGAAGGCCACTGCGTCACCTGTCATCAGCCAAATGGTGCCGGCCTCGATCCCGCCTTTCCCAGCATCGTCAACAGCCCCTGGGTCACCAGCGACCGCGATCGCCTCATCAAGATCGCCATGTACGGCCTCATGGGCCCCATCAAAGTCGGCGACAAAGAATACAACGGCCAGGTCCCCATGACTCCCTTCGGCGGCATGCTCAAAGACGAAGAACTCGCCAACGTCCTCACCTTCGTCCGCAACCACTTCGGCAACAAAGCCGACCCAATCACCCCCGCCGAAGTCAAAGCCGTCCGCGCCGCCAACCCCGGCCGCATGATGCTCTTCACGACGGACGAGCTGCTGAAGCTGCATCCGATGAAGTAGATTAAACGGAGTGCAAGTGTGTCGCAGACCACTCGCCTCTTCGACTTTATTCGATTCTGATCAGCCGCAAAATCTGAGGAAGTAGGTGTGAATGCTGAAGGAAGATGTGGAGAGTTTGCGGTTTTATTAGCACGCCATGAACCGTCGTCATTTCATCCAATCCCTGACTGCACTCGCAGCCGTACCAGCCTGCGCTGCTACAAACGAGTGGAATCTAAACTACATGCTGGCCTCCAGCATGTATGGCAATCTGCCTCTGGCCGAAATCCTGCCAGAGGCGAAAAAGACCGGTGCGACTGGTATCGAACTTTGGCCAAAAAAACACGGCACACAGCGCGAGGAGTTGGACGTCATCGGCGTGGAGAAATTTGAGGCGATGCTCAAGGATCACATGATCAGTTTTGGTGGCACCACGCGCTATGATCTCGGACCCTTTGCTTTGGCGAATGAAATCAAGCTCGTTAAGCAGTTGGGTGGATCTTTCATCGTCACAGGCGGGGCTGGGGAGTTCAAGGTCACGCCTGAACAACTGAAGAAGAACGTGAAGGACTTCGTGGAGAAGATGAAGCCGCACGCCGCAATCGCGGCTGAGCATGGAGTCGAGATTGGCATCGAGAACCATATCAACAATCTCATCGACACGCCTGACTCACTGCGCTGGCTGGCCGATGACATCCGCAACATTCCTGGGCTCGGGATCGCCCTGGCTCCTTATCATCTTCCGCAAGACACCGCCCTGCTAACTGATCTTATCAAGCATACAGACCAGAAGATGACGCTCTTCTATGCCTGGGAACACGGCCTGGGTTGTATGAAACCGATGCCGAAGGAAGATGAGATCCAGCAGCTTCCAGGGCGCGGCAAACTGGATTGGAAGCCTCTGCTGGCTGCACTCAGAGAAATTAAGTTCACAGGCCCCACGGAAATCTTCATGCACCCAACTCCACGCGGCATCCCTATTATGCCAACGTCGGCAGAGGTTACTGCTGAAATTTTGCGAGCAAAGAACCATCTTGATGCCTTGATTTAATCCACTCAACCGACACTCACAAAATCCTGCTTTTATGCCCGAACCCAAAGTCCTCCTCATCATCGGTGACGCCACGGAAACCGTGGACACTCTGTATCCTTATTACCGCCTCATCGAGAGCGGCTACAAACCCATTATCGCCGCGCCGGAAAAGCGGAGGTATCAGATGGTGCTGCATGAAGTGAAGCCCGGTTGGACGATCACGAAGGAGTGGGAAGGCTACTCGATTGATGCCGACATCACCTTTGCTGACGTCAAGCCTGAGGAGTACGTGGGTATTTTTTTCAGTGGTGGCCGCGCTCCAGAATACATTCGCGAGGACGCCGATCTCATCCGCCTCACCAAGTGGTTTTGGGACAATAAAAAGCCCTGTGCCAGCGTCTGTCATGGCGTTGAAATCCCAGCGCGTGCGAACATCGTCAATGGGCTGCGCATGGCCACCGTGGCGAAGTGCAAGTTCGACCTCGAAATCTGCGGAGGCATCTATGTGAATGAACCCTGCGTGATCGACCAGCACATGTATTCAGGCCGTACTTATCACGATAGCGGACACTTCATCGGCCCGTGGATTAAAGCACTAGATGCTGAGCGTGCGAAGATGGGCGTGTGAGAATGAAGCATGACGAAATCCGAAGCTCGAAATCCGAACCAATCATGCCTTTTGCCATTTGTGCAGTGCCATTATTTCGTCATTCATCATTCATCATTCGTCATTGCGCGCTGCTCTCGATCATCTTCCTCCTCAGCGCCTTGTCAGCGCGAGCTCATCCGCTCCAAGCTGAGCCGATCAAGCATGCTTACGTCTTCAACTTTGATCAGTTTTATCTGCCTGAAGATCCTGATGAGCATGTAGTCGAGGGCGGTTACCTGCTTCTTGCCGAGCTGAACTGCACGGCCTGTCACAGCGCGCCGGATTCATGGAAGGAGCGCTTGTCAGTAAAGCCTGGACCCAATCTTAATGCTGTGGGTTCGCGCCTGGATGCTGACACGCTTTGGCTTATGATTCGCAGTCCACAGCATCGGAAAAAAGGCACGCAAATGCCCGGTCTCTTTGCAGGTGAAGAAGGTGATGTGGAGAAGGTCGAAGCTTTGACGGAATATCTGAGCGGCCTGCGTAGCGGAAGACGCGAGTCTTCCTCAGGCGGCACGCTGACGCCTTCCGTTACGGGAGATCAGGAGCACGGCAACTCGCTTTATCACAAGGTCGGCTGCGTGGCCTGTCATCAACCGGCGACGGATTATCGTCCTGCCAAGATCTCTGCTGAAGTTGGGTTGGAGAAGCCAGGGCTTGGCTCAGTGCCGATTTCTTTGGCTGATGCCTATGATGTGAACTCGCTAGCACATTTCCTATATGATCCACTGTCGCATCGCCCATCGGGACGGATGCCGAACATGCGCCTCAGTGAGCAAGAGTCAGCAGACATTGCTGCCTATCTTCATAGCGGGCGCACTGCGGAGAAAGCGACCGAGCGTGCTGCACTGAAGATACCGAAGCAAGGCGTCGAAAAGGGCAAGGCATTGTTTGCCAGCATGAACTGTGTCGCATGCCATCAGACTGGTCAGACTGGTCCGACTCGCCCGACCAGTCTGACTGCTGTGAAGCCCACGAATGGCTGCCTTGCTGATAAACAGCCCACTGGCGTTCCACGCTATGACTTGAATGACCTGCAGAAGCGCGCGCTGCGATTGGCTATCAATTCCATTCAAAAACAGAATGCGCCGGTGCTGACGGCGGCGCAGAAAGTGGACTGGCAGATGAGCCGACTGAACTGCTACGCCTGCCATGATCGCGATGGCAAGGGTGGTCCCGAAGATCCGCGCGCGCAGTATTTTGGCTCCAATGATGGCAGCGCGGAATCGCTCGGTGAGCTGGCGTACCTGCCACCGAATCTCGACAACGTGGGGCGCAAGCTGACGCGCGGATGGCTGCAAAAGGTGCTCTATGCTGAAGGCGGCAGCGTGCGGCCCTACATGGACACAAGGATGCCGAACTTCGGTCAGGCGCAGACGGAGATGCTCGTTGATCTTTTGCCAGAAACCGACAAGCGCGAGACTCCGGTCACGATTGATGTGAGCGGTCTGCTGAAACATCATCGGGCGGAAGCTGGACGTATTTTAATGGGAGCCAAGGGGCTGGCTTGCATCGCGTGCCATGGTTTAAAAGATCGCAAGTCACTCGGGCCACCAGTGATCCGACTCACGCACACGGTGGAGCGCTTGCAGCCGGAGTATTTTAAAGAGCTACTTCTCAATCCGCAGGCTACTCAAATGGGCACGATGATGCCACCGATGTTCATCGGTCGGAAGAAGGCAGACCAAGAGATTGAGTCCATCTGGACTTATCTCAAAGAGATCGAAGGTCAGCCCTTGCCAGAGGGATTGATATCGACTGAAGATTTTGAATTGAAGCCCGAGAAGCTCGGTAAGCCGTTGGTCTTTCGTAGTTTCATCGAGGGTGCAGGTTCTCATGCCATTGGGGTTGGTTTTCCGCAGGGTATCCATGCCGTGTTTGATGCCGCCCAATCGCGCTGGGTGTTGATTTGGAAAGGACGATTCCTGGATGCCATGAGCAACTGGCAAAGCCGTGAGATGGTGCCAATCAAGCCGCTCGGAACTGAAATCAAGACGCTGTCAGTGGAGCCTGGGACGCGCGAGTTCATGGGCTACAAACTCGACAAACAAGGTGTGCCTACTTTCCTCTACCAAAGCGACGGTAAATCTGTCGAGGACACGCTGCGCCCGACGCTGAATGGCAAGTGTTTCGAGCACACGATCAATATCAACGGTGAAGAGAAGAAGGAGGTCTTGTCATGGTAGAACCAGTTTTCAGTTCTCAATTTTCAGTTCTCAGTTTTCAGTTTCTGGCGGCAATGTGCTTGAGCGCGGCTCTCCACGCCCAGGACTCGTCTGAGTATTATCGCACCCTCAGCTATGAGCTACCAAAGGGCATAAACATGGAGGCTAGCGGCCTAGCCGTGATGCCTGATGGCAAGCTCGCTGTATCGATTCGTAAAGGCGAGGTGTGGATCATTCAGAATCCATCCGCTGAGCCACCGAATGCGGAAAACCTCGGCTACAAGTTGTTTGCTAAAGGCATGCATGAAATCCTCGGCCTAGCCTGGCATGAGGGCGCGCTGTATGTGACTCAGCGCTCCGAAGTGACACGACTGCGTGATGCAGATGACGACGGCACAGCAGATGAGTATCTCTGCGTGGCTCATGGCTGGGGCGTCTCAGGAGCCTACCATGAGTATGCTTATGGACCGGTCTTTGATCATGCTGGAAACATGCACAACACGCTCAATTGCAGCATGGGCAAGAAGTGGGATGGAGCCGGGGATGAAGCCAAGCATGCGCTCTGGCGTGGATGGTCAGTGATGACTCCGAAAGGCAGCACGAAGGCCGTGGGATATAGTGCTGGTTTTCGCAGCCCGTGCGGCATCGGCTTGAATGCAGAGGGCGACATCTTTGGCACGGATCAGCAGGGCAACTGGACGCCAACGAGTCCTATCATGCACATTCGTAAAGGTGCCTTTTTTGGTCACGCGGACTCACTGATAGACGCAAAGCGTGCTGACTCTCCCGTGAAGCCTTCTGCCAAAGTGCTCGATGGAATCACGGTGGCCGAGGCCGTGACTCAGGTGCCCGGTTACTGCCTGCCTGCCGTGTGGCTGCCGTATGTGAAATTTGGTCAAAGCACGACCGGTCTGCGCTGTGATCTGACAGGTGGAAAATTTGGCCCGTTTGAGAAACAAATGTTCGTCGGTGAATTCGTGCTCTCTGGCGTGAACCGTGTCTTCATGGAGAAGGTCGGTGGCGAGTATCAGGGCGCGTGCTTCCCCTTTATCAGTGGTCTGCAAAGCGCAACTCTCACGCTTAACTTCCTCGCTGATGGCTCTATGATCGTCGGCCAATCGAATCGTGGATGGAACAGCTACGGCAATCGTTCTTTTGGCCTGCAACGTCTTGTCTGGACCGGTAAAACGCCACTTGAAGTGCAGAAGCTAGAGGCGCTCAAAGATGGCTTTCGTTTCACCTTCACACAGCCAGTACGCGCTGCTAACTGGTCGCTTACGAAAGCGCAGAGCTACACTTACACCTACACGGCCAAGTATGGCAGTCCTGAGGTGGATCCGGCTGCGCTTCAACTGAGCGCGTGGCAACTTTCAGGTGATGGATCGGTGCTGACGGTGGAATGTGCGAACTTGCGTGCAGGCTATGTGCATGAGTTCGAGCTGCCTGAAATAGTGGCTCAAGATGGCACGCCATTGTGGCATCGGCTCATGGCCTACACATTGAATCAGATCCCCTGATTCACTCGGCTGGCTTCGTTTGCGCGATGACAAAGTTTCGCACAAAGAAGCTGCTACTGCCCGCAACGCCAGCGGTGAGTTTGAGCGTCTCACCGGAAGTGGTTTTATCCAGAGTCATTTGGCCGAGGCGGAGGAGTCTATAGCTCGTGATGTCCTTGGTTGCTTTGGATGGGTCTAGATTCTTCGAGATCTTTTTCCCAGCAAAGGTAGCCTCGATCAAGAGATCAGGCTTAGCGGTCGGGCAGGCATACTGAATCACCAAGTCATAGGTGCCTGCTGGCAGCGTTTCGATTCGCCACTCGATCTGGCCGATGGCGGCTGCATCAGGGCTGGCGCTGCCTTCAGGCACAGGCTGAATGCTGCGGGCAAAGGCGGGAGTCAGGGTGGTGACGGCACGCGCCGGACGAATGGCAGCAGGCGCAGATGCTGCGGGCGCTGTCTCGGGATTGAGTTCCCTCATCACGGAATTTAAATTCAGCACGCCGCCAGCGCTGATCATCGCTTGCACACGCTGAATCTCCGCCGTGTAGAGTTTGGGATCGGTTGCAGTTGCAGCCTGCTTTTGAAGTTCAGTCAGATAGCGCCCGAGCACTGGAATGTGACGCGCACGCAACTGCTGCTGATAGATCGTTTCCATCTGCCGCAGTTTTGAGTCGGCACTGCTGGCTTCGATGGCGGGAGACGTTTGGCTCATGGCTGAGCTGGCGAGAAAAGTCAGTCCGGCGAATGCCAGACGCCGTGCCGCGATGGATATGAATCGACGATTCAGATTCATCATTGATCCTCCGATCCCAGAGCCCAAGCCCCATTTTTTTGCCGCTTAGCCGCCGCCTCGCGTTCGAGTAGGTTGCTCAGTAAACTTTTTTCTATCATGCCACGTGGAACATCTTTGATCGGTGGATGCACTGCGGCTAGGCCCTGGTCCACTAGTACGTTTTGAAAAAGCCCGACTTCAGGAAGAAAAACTAGCGCAGCCTGACTGCCATCTTTGTCCTTACCTGGACGGATCAGGAGCCGCAGAGGCTTGCCTTCGAGATAGCCCATGGTGAACTCTCTCGCCGCGCGTGCCAGCGCTGCTGTATTGTCTGTGGAGATGCCGAAATGTTTGGCAAAACCTTTGCCCGAATCACCAGCCTCAGTTAGCGGCGCACACTCCACCCACAAGAGTCGAATGGCCATCTGCTTTCCATCATGCTCAATCGTCAGGCGATCACCTTGAGTCGTTCCAGTCGCGATGATTTTTACACCTTCGATGTCCTCAAAGCCAGCCACACCACCCGACTTGGTGAGCATTCGGAAGAGCGGTTTTTCATGGGCACCTGAGGCATCTGCTTTTCGCATCATTTCAAGTTTTTTTATTTCGGCAGCAGCTTCAGTTCCCATTTCGGCAGATATCTTGGCCAGCGTTTTCAGCTTCGTATCATAGGCGGAAAGTACCGTCTTTTGAACTCGTTCCAGGTCATCCATGAGGCGCTGCTTAGCTTGATTTAAAGACTCTCCGTTATCGGCCATGGGCGCGGCGGTGATCACATCGTCTTGGGCCAGCGCGAGGCGCATTTGGCGCAGTCGCACTAAGTTGGCCGGATAGCCCGCCGCTGGTAGCAGCCGTAGCGTCACCGGACTGCGGGTGAAGGTTACGGGTCCAATGCGCAGAGGCGTAAAAGTCGCCTCATCTTTGCTTAGAGTAATATCAAACGTCCGGCGGTTCTCTTGCGCGCCTTGCAGAAGCGAGACTTCATAAAAGCCGAACGATACTTTTTCTTGTGGCTGCGAACGGCTCGAGAGCGAGCTGCCAGAGATACCTGGCAGCTCTGTGAGACTGGCGTCGAGTTCCAGAAAATAAGAGCCCGGCGTGACTCGTAGATTTGACCACTCGGCGCTGCTGCCAGCCGTGCGCCAGCCTGTCAGTAGATCACCGCGAGCCTCTGCCGTGCCGCTGAGTCGAGCCTTGTCGGATGGCAGTGGAATCGCCAAAGTATCGCTCTTACCGATCTGCATGTAGATAGCCTTTAACTCATCACGCCGGTGCTGCACAAGCCTGGCGTCTTCATAGTCTGCGGCAGCAGCGAGTTCAGACTCAAGTTTGGATAAAGCGCGCTCATACTGCTCAGTCAGCAGCTGAGATTCAGACAGCAGTTCATTGAGGAAGACTCTTCGCACCGGCAGTTCTTGTGCGCACAGTGAAAGGCTGGTAGCAAAAACACATAGCAAACCAGGCCTGCCCAAGAGGGTTGGCGCACGACGTAACAGTGCTATTGGGAGCGGTTCCATGGCTCGCGCATCAAACCCAGTTGCCGACGATCTGCAAAGACATCATGCAACCATCCCGGCATCCCATGTGCGAGCCACTGTCATTCTTATAAATTGTCATTCACATCAAATTGGGGGCAAGGGGCAGGCAGATCATCCTCATTTCATTTCTTGATATAGCAGTATGGATGCTACTGCCGACTGCACAAGAAGGTTGCTGTTTACCGCCGTCTTGCATGGCCACTACGGTAGTAAAATTCACGCTTCGGCCAATGATGGCCGCGACTGCTCAAAAAGGTCTTAGTGTCATGAAACTTAGTCCTATATCTTCTGACCTCGTGGGGTTCGGGTCATCTCTTCGATCTGGATTGCCCATTCATGGATAGTGTTCACGGCATGGTCGTAGGGCTGGAATTCGCGGTTATCGAGGAAGCTGAGTCTGTCGGATTCTTTGTCGGCTAATTGGAAGAAAGCTCGACCTCATCTGGGCTCAATGACTTTGATTTCGATAGCTACGCTTCCCTTGATGAAAAAGCTGGCTAGTCGGGCGACTGGACTCACGGCGAGCTTCATCAGTGTCATGGCGGCATTGCCTTTTGGGCAGGTGGGATTCAACTCAATGAGCGTCAATTGAAGCGTGAGTGTATGAGCTCCAAGCTTACCTACTATTTGATAGAGAGCCTTTGGAGAGCGGTGAAAAGTAGCTGCAAATTCGTCGCAATGTCGCTCTACGACATCTTACTTCTGACTCGGCACACCGCCCCGAGAGATGTCTAGTGTGGCTAGTTGTTTGTTCACGGGTCGCAGATATTGCAGGGTCACGTTCCGATGAAAAGTTTACGCTTGGCGAGTCCTGTTGCGAGCACACAACGGTCTGGAGTCGTCCAGATTTTTTTTCGGAAAGGTAAACGCTTGCTCGTTCCTGGGCCAACAGAGGTTGCTCAAAAAAGGGCGACAAGATTGGCGGTCTTGCTTTGAGCATTCGATTGGCCGAACAGCATGGTGACAGTGCCATCAGCATGGCTGGTAGCCAAAGCGTCGCGGAATGAGTAGCGAGATCGCATGGCCGAGGGATTATGCGATCAAGTCATGCTGAGGCGAATCTGCAAAGTGCAAATCAAACCTGTAGCATTACTCACCAATGCAATAGAGAGCCCTGTCAGACCGCAGGTAAAGGCGGTTGGCATCAAAGGCAGGCGTGCCGTTCATTTGGGAACTATCGCTAGCGAAGGTGTTTTTGGCGATCACTTCAAAGGTGGGCTTGGCGGCGATGACGAAGACGCCATTCTTGCGGCTCGGGCAGTAGAGATTACCGCCGACGAGGACGGGTGATGCATAGAAGGGCTTGCCACCACCGCGACGCCCGCCACCACTCTGACCAACGCTGTTTTTCATGACTCGTTCGCGGTAGATTTCTTCGCCTGTTTTGGCTTCGATACACATAGCAAAGCCTGCATCATTGACGACGTAAAGATGGCCTTCGTGATGGATGGGCGTGGGGATGTAGGAGGCGCTGTTGATGCTCCAAAGGGTGTTGGCAGCGGTGATGTCGCCTTTGCCGCCGAGCCTTATGGCGGCGGTGCCTGCGGTGGGGTAGCCACCTGTTACAAACAGCGTTCCATCGACGACCGTTACGCCGGGGGAGACATTGCCACCCATATTATAAGTGGCATACCAGCGCAGCTTGCCACTGTCAGGATTCAGACCCCAGACCTCGCTGGCGACTGGGATGATGAGGTCTCCGCCTGAGATGAGCGGTGTGCTGTAAATGGTGTCCAGACCATCGGCAGGTGCGCGCCAGATTTGCTTGCCTGTTTTTTTGTCGAGCGCGACCATCGCGCCGCCTTCGTCATAGGCGGTGATGATGACCGTATCTTTGTGCAGAATGGGACTGGAGGCGCTGCCCCAGCCTTTCCGGTTAGAGTTTGTACCGACAGAGGTTTGCCAGAGCTGCTTGCCGTCCATGTCAAAGGCGAGCGCGCCGGATTTGCCAAAGAATACGAAGACGCTGCTGCCATCACTGACGGGCGTGCTGCTGGCGTAGCCGTGCTCCATGAGCATGCCGTTGGCGAAATCTTCGGGCTGCACGGCAGGGACTGTTTTGTCCCAGATGATTTTGCCGTCGGTCTTGTTGATGGAAATAAGGTGGCGGACCATTTTGCTCATGTCATCTCCCGTGCCATCGGCATAGTCTGACCAGCAGGTGATAAACACTTTGTCACCGATGATGATGGGGCTGGAGGAGCCGGGGCCTGGGAGAGTGGCTTTCCACTTGAGGTTTTCGGTATCACTCCACTTAAAGGGCAAGCTGCCATCGGCCTTGCCATCACCATTGACTCCGCGCAGTCGTGGCCAGTCGGCATCAGCGTGGACAGAAAATAAGACAACAGTGGTGAGCAGGAAAAGTATTTTCATGAGATGCAGGGAAACCCGGTACTTGCAGATGAGTTGCACATCATGCGACTTGGCCATGAAACTTTTGCCTCACCTCAATAAGTCGCGCGTCCGCCTGAGAGATCAAAGACGGCACCTGTGGTGAACGAGCAGTCTTCTGAGCAGAGCCAGGCGACGAGCGCTGCGGCCTCATGCTTTTGGCCGAAACGATTCATCGGGATCTTCGACAACATGTACTGCACATGCTCAGGCGTGAGCTGTTTTAGAATGTCTGTCTCGATCACAGCAGGGGTGATGCAATTGACGAGAATGTTTGATGTGGCCAATTCCTTGCCGAGTGACTTGGTCAGTGCGATGACACCCGCTTTTGAGGCGCTGTAATGCGAGGCGTTTGGGTTGCCCTCTTTACCAGCGATGGAGGCGATGTTGACGATGCGGCCATAGCCATTTTTCAACAGATGCGGCACGATGGCTCGGCAGGTGAGGAAGGGGCCGTTGAGATTGATGTCCACGACTCGCCGCCAGTCTGCGGGAGTCATTTCCCAGAGTTTGGCATTGCTGCCAGCGATGCCTGCATTGTTGACGAGTAGATCGATTTTGCCAAAGGCTGCCAGCGTGGTTTGAGTGGCGGCTTCGACGGAGTTTTCATCCGTGACATCTACCTGAGCCGTGGCGACCGGGCCGATGCTGGAGAGCGTGACTTTAGCTCCGTCCAATGCATCTGGATCGACATCCCAGAGGCAGACAGAGGCACCGCTTTGCAGCAGTCTCTCAGAGATGGCGTAACCAATACCACGAGCACCTCCAGTGATGATGGCGACTCGGTTACTAAGAGGTGGTTGTGTGCTCATAAAGTAGGTGGTGAAGATTAAATCATGCCCGGTTGCCAGCCTGAGGTCTCGCCGGAGCGCCCGCCGCTGCATTTGCTGCGCATGGCTTGATCATCGAGAGCACGGTCCACAGCGTCTTGCAATGCGCCGGAGGTGAGATCACGCAGTGCGGGCACAGGCGTGCCACTCCCTGGCACATAGGCGGAGCTTTGGCGCTCTCCCTCATAGATGGCGCTGTGGATGATGCGACCACTGTCTGCTTCCAAAACATTGACGCGCACTTTGGCGTAACCATAGGGATGTATGAGTAACTGGCAGTGCAGGTCTAGCACCTCACCTGTGATGATGAAGCGCGCAGCGGAGCGTGCTGCGAGCATCCCGCGGCCTTGGAGTCCGTAGGCAAAGGCATTTGAAACCACGCTGGCTATGGGCACTTTTGTCAGCACCTTTTCAATCGGTGTGCCGATTTGGGTGCGCACCATTCCGAGTTCCATGGCGCCCATGTCACGTCGATCCACAAAGGGCTGTGTGGAAAACTCAGCCGCTCCGAGCTGCACATGGCCGGGGTTGGGAACATAGTCGAGGCTGACCTCACTGGTGGTGGTGCAGGAAGTGAGACTGAGCAGGCTCAGTGCGGTAAGGAGAAATGAAAGGCGAATCATGGCAGCGTATGCATAGCCGAAGCTTGATGGGATTCAAATCAACTCCGCAGAAGGCCGCATCCATACAAGCAGGAATGTCTTGCGTGAACTCTCTCAAACACGCAATCTCGCGCGCTCGAGTTTTACTCCCCTCATCCGTGTTCCAGTTGCATGCCTAACAAAAACCAGCCCGAAGATTTTCAACACCTGCCAACCGCTGGTGGCGATGCTGATGAGGTGCAGCGGGCCAAGAAAGCTGCGCTCTGGAAAGAGGTGGCCGAGCGCAGGCAGACGCGCATCAGCACCCAGCCTCCGGCTCAGGAGATAGCTCCGCAGGATGAAAGCACGCACGCTGAACTTTTTTATGATGACTGGGCTGACTTGCTGAGTCTTGATCCCGACGCGCCACAAGCACCGATGGCACCCATGGAGATGCCGGTCCCGACTCAGATCGTGGCGACTCCTGTGGAGGTGGAGACACGCGGTGATATCTCGAGTCGCACTCGCAGCCTTATTCGCCGCAGTGTGTCCTCTGCAGCAGAGCCGGAAGAGGAAACCAACACGCGCGTCGTTTTCACGAAATCGAAATCCACACCGCATTTGCAACCAGTCGCTGAAAAGGCAGTGGCCGTGAAAGAACGACCCTCTGAGGTGGCCCAGCCCAAGCCGCCTGCTTCAGAAAAAATCGTGGTAGAGACGCATGAGGCAGATGTGTCGGAAAAAGCCAAAGCGCCTGAAGATGTAAGCGCCGATAAGCCAGCACTCGCGGAGCCAAAGAAACAGGGGCTATTATGGGAGAAATGGGAAATCTGGGGAGGAAGGTCGTTGGCCATTAGTTTAGCGGTTCATGTGCTCTTGATCGGCACTGGCGGATTCCTCGTGGTGAGTAACGGATTACTCGACAGTCAGGTCGATTTTCTTCCTGGAGGCACCAAGCAGGGAGCAGATGCCTCCCAAGAACTTCAGCACAAAATTCGGCAAAAGAAGAGTCCATGGCTGAAGAAGACACCGCTGCGGAAGATCGTCAGCATGAACTCAATCTCAGACATCGTCCTGCCAGAAGATGTCCCCGACCTGCTGGATCTGCCGCAGTCGAGTGATCTGCTTTCTGGCAGTAAAATGGGTGGCTCGCTGGGACTTGGCGGGGCAGGGGGTGGCTTTGGCAAAGGTATGGGACTGGGTTCAAAAGGCGGCATGGTGTTTCAGCCGCTGTCTATGTTTGGCCGTGAGATCAAGGCTAAGAAACTCGCGCTCATCCTTGATGTCTCCAGTTCCATGGCTCCGTTTTTGCCGCGTGTGATCGAGGAGGTGGACAAAGTGGCGCGTGATAGCATCGTCGTTTTGTATTTCGGCTGCGGGCTAGATGCACCGCCAGCGAAGGGACTGGATGGTGAGGAAGTCTATCGCACCTCAAGCGGTGAGTTTGAGCGCTTCTGGCGCCTCGGAGGAGCTACCTTGGCTGAAGGTCGCAAGTTCAAGTTTTCCGCCTCGGATTCCATCCCCAGTGAGAGCATTTATCGTTTGTTGTCTCGGCGATCTCAGACCTTCTTCGTTCACAATGTGGGTCTTGGTTACACTTGGTTAGCCATGCTCAGCGAGCAGGTCCGGCAGGCAGATGCTCTCTACTGGTTCTCGGATTTTCAGGATCATGTGGACTTTCAACAAATCATCACCGTGAAGGAAAACTTACTGCGTCGAAAACAGAAACTTTACATCCAGCCCTATCAGCACGGCACGTCCTTTGATCTCGTCAAAAGCCAGCTCGTGGACCCTTCTGGCGGCGATGTGATCGAAGCAGTTTTTGAGTAACCGCGTTTGGGGCGCCGCTTAAGACTGGGACATTTATCCAAATCTTGCTTATCCCTCCCACTCGGAGATGCAAAACAGGGCAAATCTTTCAATCTTTTTGCAGTCCAAAAAAAGACCTATATAAAGACACAAAAGTCTTTGCACGAGAGTGCAGCTTGCTACCCTCTCGGCCAGCCCATCGAGCACGTTTCTGAAGTGGTTAATTTGGACAGACTCAGTCGATGGTAACCGATAACTTTTATGCCAGACGAAACCCTTGACTCCATCGAGTTAAACTCCACCGCCGTAGCCATTGATCAAGCTTACGGGGCCGATCAAATCCAGAAATTGGAAGGGCTCGAAGCCGTTCGTCTCCGTCCTGGAATGTACATCGGAGATCCTGATGAACGCGGTCTTCATCATTGCGTTTTTGAGGTGGTCGATAATTCCATCGATGAACATCTCGCGGGTAACTGCAAAAACATCTGGATCACCATTCACACGGACGGCTCCATCACCATCCAGGACGATGGGCGCGGCATTCCTGTGGAGATGCATAAGGTGGCTAAAATTCCGACCGTGGAGCTTGTGCTTACAAGCCTGCACGCGGGTGGCAAATTTGGCGATGGCGCGTATGAATTCTCGGGTGGTCTGCATGGCGTCGGGGCCAAGTGTACGAATGCTTTGTCTGACTGGTTCAAGTGCGAGGTTTTCCGCGATGGTAAGATCTACGCCATCGGCTTCGAGCGTGGCAAGACCACAGAGCCACTGACGGTGCTGGGTGATCTGGATGATCCAAAGGCCACAGGCACTAAAATCTCTTTCTTTCCTGATGCCACGATCTTCACCATTACCACGACTTATGTCTTTGATCGCTTGCTGGTGCGCTTGCGCGAGCTTGCCTTCCTAAATCCAGGGATCAAAATCACTCTGACCGATGAACGCGCAGAGACGCCTCGCCAGGACGTGCTTTTTTATCAAGAAGGTGTGAAGCAGTTCGTGCGCGAGCTGGGCGCAGATAAAGACAAGATCCATCCTGATGCCATCGCACTCGCAGGCCGCCGTGAGATCGTTATTGATGACAAGCATAAGTTCATTTTAGTGGACTGCGTGTTGCAGTGGAACAAGGGACTCAGTGAGCAGACATTGTGCTTTGCCAATGCTATACCGAATCCAGATGGAGGAACGCATTACAGCGGTCTTAAGGCAGCGCTTACCCGCGCGGTGAAAGCCTACATCAACAACAATCAAAAGAGCTTTAAAGACAAGCTGCCCGACATCGAAAGCGATGACTGCCGCGAAGGTCTGATCTGCGTCTTGAGCGTCAAGTTGCCAAATCCGCGCTTCAATTCACAGACGAAAGTGAAGCTCGTGAATGGTGAGGTTGAAGGCGTGGTTAGCTCCATCGTCTATGAAGGTCTCATGCGCTTCTTCGATGAGACACCTGAAATCGCCGTGACGGTGATTAACAACATCATTATCGCAGCGCGCTCCCGTGAGGCAGCTCGTAAAGCGCGTGAAGCCATCCGCAAAGACGCCATGAGCAGCGGTGGTCTGCCGGGGAAACTGGCAGACTGCTCAGAGCGTGATCCCTCGAAGACAGAGCTGTTTATTGTCGAGGGTGACTCCGCTGGTGGCTCCGCTAAAATGGGCCGAAATCGCCATAACCAAGCCATCCTCCCGCTGCGTGGAAAGCTCATCAATACCGAAAAAGCTCGGCTTGAGAAGGTGCTGCAAAACAAGGAAGTCCAGACCATGATCACCGCCATCGGCACCGGTATCGGTGGCGACAGTGAGGTCGAAGGTTCCTTCAATATCGAGAAGCTGCGCTACCACAAAATCGTCATCATGACCGATGCTGACGTGGATGGCTCTCACATCCGCACATTGCTGCTCACGTTTTTCTATCGTCAGATGCCTGAGCTAGTTAAAGGCGGGCACATTTATGTTGCCCAGCCGCCACTGTATCAGGTCACTCGAAAGAAGCGTGAAGAGTATGTGCAGAGCGATGCTGAAATGGAAGCGATGCTACTTGAGATGGGGTCGGGAGAAATCAGTCTGCGTAACATCGCCGACGGTAGTCTTGTGGCTGATGAGCGATTGAAAGCCATTCTTGATCAGCTCGTGCCCGTGGCAAAGTTTGCCGACATCATCCGCCGCCACGGGGCTGATTTTGAAGCCTATCTCCAAGCCCGAGATGAAGTCACCGGCAACCTGCCGCATTACCTCGTTGTGATTCGTGAAGGTAATGAGGTCAACATCCAGTACTTCCTCGGCAATGAGCAGCTCGCTACCTTTGCCCGTGAGAACAATGACCTGCATCTCTTTGGCAAACCAGAGGCTGATCCAGATGGTCAAGCCGCTCCGAAAGCACATCGCCGCGCTCGCCTGATCGAAATCCACGAAGCCCATGGCATGAAGCGCCGCTTCCAGCAACTCGATGAACTCGGCCTGCATGTCGATCACTTCAGCAGCCAAGACAAGCCGCTCTTTGAAGTCATCGAAGGCGATGGTGACAACGCCAAGGTTCACCCTGTTTTCAGCATCCCCGGCATCCTTGATAAGGTCATGGAAATCGGTAAGCGCGGCATGGAGATCAAGCGATTCAAAGGTCTGGGTGAAATGAATGCCAAGCAGCTTTTCGAGACCACCATGGACCCTAACAAGCGCACCCTTCTTCAGATCAAACTCGACGAAACCAATGCCCAAGAAGCCGAACGTATCTTCACCATCCTCATGGGTGACGTCGTCGAGCCTCGGAAGCACTTCATCGAAGAGAACGCCCTGAATGTGAGAAACCTCGACGTCTGATTATTTCTCCCGCCTCTCTTTCTTCCACTTAGCCATTTCGTTTTCCGTCCATGCAAGAATCTAACACCCGCCCCATCTCCGTCGCTGACGAGGTCAAAAATTCGTTCCTCGACTACTCGATGTCGGTCATCATTTCGCGTGCGTTACCGGACGTGCGAGATGGGCTGAAACCTTCTCAGCGCCGCATTCTTTATGCCATGCATGAACTCGGTCTTTATCCGCCCAAGAAGCAGATGAAGTGCGCGAAGATATGCGGTGATACCTCCGGTAACTACCATCCGCATGGTGAAGCCGTTATCTACCCGACACTCGTTCACATGGGCCAGCCCTGGGCCATGCGTGAGACATTGATCGATCCTCAAGGAAACTTCGGTTCGGTGGAAGGTGACCCGCCTGCTGCCATGCGATATACGGAAGCCCGTATGACGCCTTTAGGCGGCACGCTGATGTCCGACATGGAAAAGGACACAGTCGATTTCGTTCCAAACTATGATGAACGTTTGACTGAGCCAACCGTCTTCCCCGCAGCGTTTCCAAACCTACTGGTCAATGGCGGCACAGGCATCGCCGTCGGTATGGCCACGAATATGCCGCCGCATAATCTGGGCGAAATCGTCGATGGCGTGTGTGCGCAGATCGACAATCCAGCGATCACGAATACTGAGCTCAGTCAGTTCATCAAAGGCCCCGACTTTCCAACGGGATGTGTCATCCACGGACTCGATGGAATCCGCGAATACATGGAAACCGGTCATGGCAGCGTCCGTGTGCGTGGTCAGGCAGAGATCGTGGAAAATAATGGCCGTGAGCAGATCATCATCACCGAAATCCCTTACAACGTGAACCGCGCGGAGTTGGTGAAGCGCATCGCCGAATTGGCCAATGAAAAGATCATCACTGATATCGTTGCCGTGCGTGATGAGTCGGATGAAAATACCCGCGTGGTGGTCGATCTGAAGCGCGATGCCCGGCCGCAGGTCGTGCTGAACAATCTCTACAAGTTCACTGCGCTGGAAAGTAGCTTCAGCATCCACATGCTCGCCATTGATGGCGGTCGTCCGCGTGTGCTCAGTATCAGAGATGCCATCGCTTGCTACATCGAGCATCGCCGTGAGGTCATCATTCGCCGCACGAAGTTCCTTTTGAAAAAAGCCGAGCAACAGGCGGAGAAGCTTGAAGCCTATCTCCTCGCGCTAGGTCATCTCGATGACTTCATCAAGATTATCCGCGATAGCCGCAATCGCGATGAAGCTCGTGCAGGACTTAAGGCTTATCAGTTCAGCACCCAGACGGCGATGAAGCTGGGCATCCTGCTACGCAATCAGCCTAGCATTCAGGGTGAGCGCTATGTCTTCACAGACACACAGGTGGATCAGATCCTGGAACTTCGCCTCTATCAGCTCACGGGCATGGAGCGGGATAAGATCAAAGCCGACTACGATGAGTTGCTGGCCACGATTACCGATCTCATGGACATCCTGGCTCATGAGTATCGCGTGCTGACCATCATCAAAGACGAACTGCATGTCATCAAATCCAAGCATGGCAATGGTCGTCTCACTCGTATTGATGCCACTGGTGGTGGGATTGAAACTATCGACCTCATCCCGAATGATGCGAACATCGTTACCCTAACTCACTTTGGTTATGTGAAGCGCACGCTCACCACCGAATACCGCCTGCAAGCTCGTGGCGGTAAGGGATTGAAAGGCATGGAAGCCCGTGAGGCACAGACGAAGGAAGATAAGAATGACTTTGTCGAAACCTTCTTCAGCGCGAACATGCATGACTTCCTGCTGTTCTTCACAAACACCGGTCGCGTTTATGTTGAGCGTGTCTATCAGCTCCCAGAAGCTCCGCGCACAGGCAAAGGACGCAGTATTAAAAACGTGCTTAATCTCGGACCTGAAGAGAAGATCAACAGCGTCCTGCGCCTCGAAGCCCAAGGCGTGGAGGACGAAGCCATGTGGAGTCCAGAGAAGTTCGTGCTCTTTGCGACCCGCGATGGCACGGTGAAAAAGACGGCGCTAGAGGCCTTCAAAAACTACCGCAAGGCAGGCATGATCGCGATCAACATCGAAGAAGGGAATGATCTCGTCGATGTGGTGCTAACGGATGGAAAGAGTAACGTCTGCTTTGTCACCCATGAAGGCATGTGCCTTCAATGTGAAGAGACAGACATCCGCCCAGTGGGGCGTAACTCCATCGGTGTTCGCGGAATCCGTCTGGAAGAAGGTGACTACCTCGTGTCCCTCACCGCTGTGGAGCCAAACAAACAGTTGCTTGTCGTCTCCGAGAAAGGCTTGGGTAAACGCACACCCTTTGAAGAGTACCGTCTGACCAATCGTGGTGGTAAAGGTGTGACCACTCTGAATGTCACTGAAAAAACGGGCAAGGTCGCTGCGGCTATGGCTGTGCATGACGATGACGAACTGATGTTGATCACCAGCAAAGGTCAAAACGTTCGCATCCGTGTCGGAGGTGAAAAAGGTATACGTGAAACCGGTCGCAATGCTCAAGGCGTGAAGCTCATGGACCTCAAGAAAGATGAGACCATTCAAGACGTGGCCACCGTGATCGCAGAAGAGGAAGAAGTTACCACTGACGACGTCGCAACTGATGAATCGACAGAGGTCGTTGATACGACGGCTGAAGATGCAACGACCGAGGCTTGAGAATGTAGATTTTGAGCCAGAGCAGCTAAACGGCTGCTCTGGCCTCATGCCAGCATCTTCGGCACCAGTTCGCCGTGCACGTTGGTGAGGCGCATGTCGAGTCCTTGGAATTTCACAGCAAGCTTGGTGTGATCAAATCCGAGTAGATGTTGAAGCGTGGCATGAAGGTCATGCACATGCACAGCGTCTTCTGTCACATTGAAACCAAACTCATCGCTGGCTCCGAGAGTGAGTCCTGGCTTCATCCCGCCACCAGCGAACCACATGGTGAAAGCATTCGGGTGATGATCGCGCCCATCACTGTCGCCTTGCACCATCGGAGTTCGTCCGAATTCTCCGCCCCAGATGACAATCGTGTCTTCGAGTAAGCCGCGTTGTTTGAGATCTTGTACCAGAGCAGCGCAGGGTTGATCGGTTAGACCACACTGCTGCTTCAGCCCACCAGTCAGGCCGCCGTGATGATCCCAAGCTTCGTGGAAAAGCTGAACAAAACGCACACCACTTTCAATCAAGCGTCGCGCCAGTAGGCAGTTGCTGGCAAAGGATGGTTCGCCCGGTTTGGCTCCATACATGTCGAGGATGTGCTGTGGTTCCTGGCCAATATCCATGACCTCTGGTGCCGTCTTTTGCATACGGTAGGCAAGTTCAAAGCTATTGATGCGCGAAGCAATTTCAGGGTCACCCACGACATTGAGCCGCTCTTCATTGAGCTTTTTCAGAGTATCCAATGTCTGCCGCTGAAGGGTGTCAGTCACGCCTTTGGGATTGCTCAGAAAGAGCACAGGCTCGCCGCTGCTGCGAAAAGGCACGCCCTGATAAACAGTGGGCAGGAAGCCACAGCCGAAGTTCGACATGCCGCCGCTTGGACCCTTCTGCCCGCTTTGCATGACAACATATCCAGGCAAGTCTTGGTTCTCTGTGCCGAGTCCATAAAGCGTCCATGCACCAAAACTGGGCCGTCCAAAGATCTGTGATCCAGTGCTCATCAGGATCTGCGCGGGCGCATGATTAAAAGCATCCGTCTTCATTGAGCGCACGATTGTCAGATCATCGGCGATCTTGGCTGTGTGTGGCAGCAGCTCGCTCAGTTCAGTTCCACTTTGACCGTGCTTGGCGAACTTAAACTTGGGGGCGAGTAGTTTGCTGTTCGGATTAATGAAAGCCGCTCGATAGCCTTTCAGAAGATCTGCTGGTGGCAGCTTACCGTCCCATTTGGCAAGTTCGGGCTTGTTATCGAACAGCTCCAGATGACTCGGCGCGCCGCCCATGAAAAGGTAGATCACACGCTTTGCCTTGGCTCCGTAATGCGGGTTCTTTTGAGCGAGAGGGCTGATCGGTGCAGGCGCTGCATTCGTGCGCATGAGATCCATCGCAGCGAGTGAGGCCATGCCAACGCCGCATTCTTTGAAGAACCAGCGACGAGACAAATAGCGCGCGTATTCGGATTGAATTTCTCGGGTGAAGTTCATGACGTTACTCTTTGGTGATGGTTTCATCGAGATTTAGCAGCACTCGGGCGAGTGTGACCATCGGTGGGATGGAGTCGGGTTTATGAGCGCTGCGTTGCTGTTTGAGAAGGCTGAGTAAAAGGGACCGCTCTTTGGCTGTCGGTGAGCGCGAGGTGCAGAGTTTGAATCCTTCAATGATGGCAGCCGTATCGTCGCCTTTCGCTCTGTCGGTCATGCGTTTCGCCAGATGCTCAGAGGCTTCCATGCTGAGCGTTTCATTCAGCGTCATCAGTGCTTGTAGGGGCGTGTTGCTGCGGGCGCGTTTGATGCAAGAGGCCTCACCATTCGGCACGTCAAAGGTACTGAGGAAGGGATATGGGGTGCTGCGACGGCGGAAGACATAAACGCTGCGGCGATACTTCTGTGAGTCCGCCTCCACCTTCCACGGAAAAGGCGCGTAGCTTGCGGGCTTTTCAAACAGGTGCAGAGGTGCTGGTGGCATCACTCCGCGACCGCCGATGGCGGGATTGAGTAAGCCGCTCACCGCGAGTTGGATGTCGCGCACGATCTCGCCTTCGACGCGGAATCGCGGACCACGAGCAAGCAGTCGGTTGTAGGGATCTTTATCGAGAAGCTTGGCGCTGACTTTGCTGTCTTGCTGATAAGTGTCACTGGTGACGATGAGTCTGTGCAGGTGCTTGAGCGACCAGCCGTGATCCATGAAGTCGCAGGCCAACCAGTCGAGTAATTCGGGGTGGCTAGGCTTGGCACCCTGCGTGCCGAAGTCCTCAGGTGTCTCGACCAAACCAATGCCGAAGTAAGACTGCCAGACGCGATTCACGATGGCGCGCGCAGTGGTCGGGGCCTCGCGGGAAACCAGCCAGCGAGCAAAGGTGAGGCGAGAGCTGTCTGCCTTCTTTGGCAGCGGATTAAGCATCGCAGGCACACCCGCTTCGACGGTTTCAGCAGGCTTTAGAAAGTCGCCGCGCTTTAACACGGCGGTCATGCGTGGCTGCTCGCGTGCATCGAGCACGAGAGAGGTGGTGCCTTCAGGGTGCTGCTTCCATAAAGCTTCGATCTCTTCATTGATCGGCTTCCATTCGGCAATGCTGGTGCGGAACTGAGTGAAGAGTGCCCGTTCCTGTTCGGTATTGAGTCGGCCTTTTTTAATCCACTCTCGCATCTGCGGGGGAAGGGGATCGGCCTCGGCATCTGCTGCGGAGCTAGCGCTGATGCGGTATCGCCCCAGGTTCATGGTTTGCAGGTCATCACTGTTCCATCCACCATGATTCATTTTGATGCCGACAGTGAGTTCATCTTTGGATTTCACTTGAATCGGCTTCTCCAGAACAAAGACTGCATTGCGCGGCACATTGCGGCGACCTGGTCCTGCATTGATTCCCCAGGCTGTTTTGTCGTTTCCATCAATAGCGTAGCTGATTGGTCCTGTGACACGCTTGTCTTTCTCCAAATCCTGATCACGCGCAAAAGGCGCCAAAGGACTATTCTCTGTTTCACCAAAATCGGCAGTTGCTTTGACAAACTTCAGCGATGTCATCTTACCGTTGATCTTCATCTCCGCAGTGAACTCTGTGAGTGCTGCTGTGCCTTTTTGCGAGCGCCCAGGGCCGTAGGCGGGCAGATTGGGATCATTCATCAGCTCCAGACGAAAGGCGTTGATCGTCGTTGCCGTTTTTAAATCTACGACAAACTTCGCATGCGATTTAGTCGGCGCGTAGCCTTGCGCTAAGATGCTGCCATCAGCTTGAACGATGGCTTTTTCACCGCCGGATGGATCATCGACAAAGCGGAGCGTGCTCCAGCTTGCGGGCTTATGGAGAGTGCTAATCCATTGCGACAGGCGCTGTTTCCAGTCGCCATGATCGTGCATCAGTTTGGATTCCAATTCGCCGATGCGTAGCAGAAGCTGAGTGCGCTGCATTTGTTCCTTTGCCGTGTAAACCACGCGCCAGGGTTCATTGTCGTTATTCAGGAAGGCGAACATCCGATAATACTCCTCTTGAGTGATTGGATCGTATTTATGATTGTGACATTGAGTGCAGCCGATGGTCAGGCCGAGCACGCTTTTGCCGACGGTATCCATGCGATCAAACATCGCCTCCATGCGGAATTGCTCTGGGTTCACTCCACCTTCTTCATTGATCATGGTGTTGCGCAAGAATCCTGTGGCCACGATTTGATCCTGAGTGGCATTGGGGAGTTGATCTCCAGCGATTTGCTCGATGATGAATTGATCATAAGGCAGATCGCGATTGAAGGCATTGATTACCCAGTCTCGATAGAACCAAATGAATCGCATCGGGTCTTTTTCATAACCGTTCGAGTCGGCGTAATGAGCGGCATCAAGCCATTGGCGAGCCCAGCGTTCGCCGTAATGATTTGAGGCTAGGAGTTCGTCGATGAGTGAGGTCAGACTCGTCAGACCGGTCTGACTGTGGCGCGCCATCTCCTCCGATGACGGCGGTAGCCCGACGAGATCTAAATACAGCCTGCGTATCAGTGTCGCTGGCGCAGCCTTAGTGGCAGGCTTCATTCCCTCTTTGGCAAGTCGCTGTTGGATGAAGGCGTCAATGGGATGCGTCGCGTTCTTTGGCGTGGGCAGTTTCACGGGTGATTTGAAAGCCCAGTGATCCGTTTTCGTCTGTAGTTTTACGCTGGCGCTATCCGGCCATTCGGCACCCGCGTCGATCCACGCTTTGATTGTCGAAATTTGCTCATGCGTCAGGGGATCACCTTTGCGTGGCATTTGCATTTTTGGAATCTTGCCACCGATAGCCAGGACGAGAACAGATTCAGCACCATGTCCGGGTTTGATTGCCAGACCGAAGTCACCGCCCTTCAGCGCACTGGGTTTGTGATCAAGTCGCAGCGCAGCTTCTTGCTTGTGTGGACCGTGGCAGGAATAGCAGTGCTCAGCAAATATGGGCTGGATGTCTTTTACAAAATCCAGCGCACCAGCAACATGCGCGGTGAGGCTCAGGAGAAGGAGTGGCTTCAGCATCATGCATTCATACGCTGTAGCCTATGGATTCTCATGTCCGCTGGCATGGAGTATTCAAACATCACAGGTAACATGCGAGTTTTCGTGGGTTTGATAACAGTGTTGGAATATTTAATGAGCCGCTGTCTTGTATTAGCTGAATCATATGAATCACCCCGTCACTCGTCTCCTCCTACTTTCTCTTTTCTTACTGCGCCCGGCGAGTGGCCAGCTCAATCCAGCCGGTGGTGAGGATACGGCCAAGGTCACTGCCTCTATTATCTCTGAAGTTAAAGTTGCCGCTCCTGGTCAATCCTTTCGCGTGGCGGTGAAACTGGTGCATCAGGAGCACTGGCATACTTATGGTAAAGTTTTGCCGCCGGATGTGATCGGAAAACCCACGCGCCTTAAGTGGACGTTGCCAGAGGGATGGACCATTGAAGAACTGCCTTGGCCAGACACTCATGAAGTGGAGTCCACAGATGGTAAGAAGTCCCACGGATACGATGGCACGGTGTATCTACCAGCCAAGATCACACCTGCTGGCAAGCCAGGTGCCGCGCAGGAGATCTCTGTTAAAGTGGATGCTCTTACCTGCGATCCACAAAACTGCATGCCAGTGAAGCCTGAAGCGAAACTGACGATCGAAATGGCGGATAAGGCCGAGATTGATCCAGCCATGGCAGAGATATTTGGTAAGGCTACAACCCCTGCTCCAGCACCAGTGACTGAATCAGTCGGCAAACCCGTCAAGCGTTCCTTTTTTGGTTATCTTGTCTTTGCCTTTATTGGTGGATTGATCCTCAACATCATGCCCTGCGTTTTTCCGGTGCTCGGCATCAAGATCATGAGTGTCGTTCAGCAAGCGGGTGAAGATAAGAAGCAGGTCTTACTGCACGGTCTTGCTTACACCTTTGGTATCTTGCTTTGCTTCTGGGCATTGGGTGGACTCGTCATCGCTTTGGGGAAAACATGGGGCTTTCAACTTCAGTCCCCCGGCTTCGTCTATGGTCTCTGTGCCTTCTTTCTCATCTTTGGTTTAAACATGGCAGGTCTGTTTGAGATCGGTGCTTCAGCTATTGGCGTTGGTGCTAATCTTCAATCCCAGCATGGTCTCAGTGGATCATTCTTTTCTGGATTACTCGCGACCGTTGTGGCCACGCCTTGTTCAGCACCTTTTCTGGGTTCAGCCCTTGGCTACACCGTCACGCTGCCTGCACTGCAAGCGATGCTGATGTTCACCATGATTGGTATTGGACTCGCCAGTCCGTTCCTCGTGCTTTCCCTTGTGCCAAGTCTCGTCTCAGCCCTGCCACGTCCCGGTGCTTGGATGGAAAGCTTCAAACAAGCCATGTCCTTCCTGCTCTTTGGCACCGTCGCTTTCCTCGCCTGGGTGCTAACGGGCATGATCGAAGGTCAGCCCATGCTCTTCCTGCTTTTCAGTCTCGTCATCATCGCTCTCGGCTGCTGGATCTATGGCCGCTGGTCCTTGCCGCACAAGCCTGCACGCACTCGTTTAATCGCCGTCATCCTGACTCTTGGATGCCTCATCGGTGGACTAACATTTGGTTGGCCAAAGGTGGAGAAAGGTGCAGCCAGTGAAGCTAGCCATGTCGAAGGGGGGCTGACCTGGGAAGCCTGGTCACCAGAGAAAGCTGAGCAATTGCGCGCTGAGGGAAAGGCGGTCTATATCGACTACACCGCCAAATGGTGCTTCACCTGCCAAGTGAACAAGCGTGTTTATAAAGATGCTGCTTTGCAGAAGCTCATCACCGACAAGAAGATTGTTCTGCTTAAGGCCGATTGGACCAACGAAGACCCGCGCATCACCAAAGCCTTGTCTGATCTTGGTAAAGCCGCCGTGCCCGTGAATGTACTCTATCTTCCCGGCAAACCGGAGCCTGTTATTCTGCCAGAATTACTAAGCGTGGAGAATGTCTCGTCAGCAATGGGACAGATCAAGTAGCGTAGTAGTCCATTCTGGAAGTCCGTGCTCAATGCTACACGGAGATCGCTGCTTTGATGGCAGGGTGCGGATCGTAACCTTCGAGAGTGAAGTCTTCGTATTTGAAATCGAAGAGATCTTTCACGTCGGGGTTCAATGTCATCACGGGAAGAGCACGTGGTTCGCGGGTGAGTTGGAGCTTGGCCTGCTCGATATGATTCGAGTAGAGATGGAGGTCGCCAAAGGTGTGGACGAACTCGCCGGGCTGGAGGTCGCAGACCTGAGCGACCATGAGGGTGAGGACGGCGTAGCTAGCGATGTTGAAGGGCACGCCCAGGAAGAGGTCGGCGCTGCGTTGGTAGAGCTGACAACTGAGTTTGCCCTCGGCGACGAAGAACTGAAACAGGCAGTGGCAGGGTGGCAATGCCATCTGATCGACGACAGCTACATTCCAGGCGCTGACAATGTGTCTGCGGCTGTAGGGATTGGTCTTGATGCCTTCGATGAGCTTTTTGATTTGATCAATGGGCTCGGCTCCGGGTGCACCCTGCCAGCGTCGCCACTGCGCACCATAGACGGGGCCGAGGTCGCCATTTTCATCTGCCCATTCGTCCCAGATGCTGACTTTGTTTTCCTGGAGATAACGAATGTTGGTGTCGCCACTGAGGAACCAAAGAAGTTCATGAATGATGCTGCGAAGATGAAGCTTCTTGGTGGTGACGATGGGGAATCCTGCGCAGAGATCATAGCGGCTCTGCTCGCCAAAAACGGAATAGGCACCAGTGCCCGTGCGGTCCTCACGGTAGCTGCCGTGGGTGAGGACTTTATGAAGGAGGCGTTGGTATTCGAGCATAAATGACGAATGAAGAATGACGAGTGACGAATGACGAGTGGAGAACGCAAGCGTTCGTCATTTGGATTTCGTCATTGGTATGGGACTGGAGTACCCGTGCTATTCGCTAGCACCTTGAAACGCTTGATGATCTCAGCCGTTAGTGTCCCTGGCTTGCCATCGCCGACAGGGCGGCGGTCATACTGCACGGCAGGGATGACCTCGGCAGCGGTGCCAGTGAGAAAACATTCGTCGGCGGTGTAGATCTCATGACGAGTCATGGTGATCTCATGGATCTGGAGGCCCATTTCACGCATGACTTCGATGACGGCCATGCGGGTGATGCCATTGAGGGCACCACTGGCGATGGTGGGTGTATAGACTTGGCCGTTCTTGATCACGAAGACATTGTCGCCCGTGCATTCGGCCACGTAGCCCTGTTCATTGAGCATGATGCCTTCTTCACATCCGGCTTGGATGCACTCGATCTTGGCCATGATATTGTTCAGGTAGTTCAGGCTCTTCACCTGCGGGCTGAGAGCCGCTGGTGTCGGGCGGCGTGTCGCGCAGGTGATCAAATTCAAGCCCGTCTCATACTTTTCTGCCGCGTAGAGTGTGATACCGCTGGCGATGATGATGATGCCTGCTTTTGGGCACTGATAAGGATTAAGTCCGAGCGGTCCTACGCCGCGTGTGATCAGCAGGCGGATGTAGCCGTCGCGCAGGTTGTTGGCAGCCACTGTTTCGACCGTGGCCTTCTCCATCTCTTCGATGCTGATCGGGATGGTGAGGCAAATCGAGCGCGCGCTTTCATAGAGCCGGACGAGATGCTCAGTCAGGCGAAAGACGCGACCATTGTAGATGCGGATGCCTTCAAAACAGCCGTCGCCATAAAGCAGGCCGTGGTCGAAGACGGAGACTTTAGCCTCGGATTCAGGAACGAGTTTGCCGTCGAGATAGATGAGCAGAGAAGGGGAGGCCATGGCGAATAGGGGCGGAGAATGGCAGTGCGCGGAGGCTTTTCAAGAGCAGAGGCGCAAATGATGGGGATTTCCCCAGCCAGATAAATGTGGGTTTGCTTCGTTACCTTTTGCTCAAGGATGACTCAACTCTTCTGCAAGTTCTGAGCAGGCAAAAAATACCCCGAGAAGAAAACGAACACGCATTGGCGGGGTATCACTTCCCAAAGCACTGCACGCGACCATCCATCGTGCTCACATAGACGCGGCCCTGCGCGACGGCGATGCCGTCCCAGACGGGTGGGCTGGTGAGTTCGAGACCGGTGGATTGCTCGCCGGTTTCGGTGTTTACGGCCCACATTTTGGCGCCGCGACGGCCTTCGAGGGCTTCGTTTTGCTCGTTGAGTTCGTTGAGGATGGCGGGGTCTTTGGCGGCGAGGCGTTCAAAGGCGTATTCTTCATCAATGGTGTCGGGGGCACCGCTGACGAGGACGGTTTTTCCGGCGAGGGCCATGCTGCGGGCGACGATGGGGACGAAGCGGTCCCAGGTGTGTTTAACGAAGCTGCCTGCTTTGTCGCCATCTTTGCCGCCTTTGCCACTGGCAGCAGGCTTGAACCACAAGGCGGCTCCGACTTTGCCTTTGCCGGTTTCTACGCCTGCACCGATGCCGTGAAGTTTGTTAGCGGTGCTGTCGCGTGAGTCGCCGTTGTCAAAGTTGCAGGCGAGGACGGCGTCGGCGGGCGGCGCATCGGGTGACTCGAAGCGCTGCTGCACTTCGGCAGGCGTGAGTGCTTTGTGATAGAGGGCGAACTGATCCAGCAGGCCGCTGTAGGCTCCGGCGCTGCCTTCGGTGGCTCCTTCGCCGTTGCCGAGATACATGGGGCGGGCGGGTTTGGCATCCACGGTGGCACCAGCGCCTTCGGCGACGAGTTTGCCATCGAGATAGAGCGCCATTTTGCCGTCGGTGCTGAGGGTGCCTGCGAGGTGATGCCAGCCTTCGGTCAAGGCTTCGGCGGAGACGATGGTGATGAGTTTGCCATCGCTGCGGATGTGCCACTGCGGTTTCTTATCGCGAATGTCGAGAACATAGCCACGGGAAGGACCGCCGTGGTGAAGGACGGTGCCGCTGGCTGTGTCTGGCAGGACCCAGGCTTCGACAGAAAGGGCGCTTTCGGCGGGATCGAGCGCTTCGGCATCGGGGAAGAGCACGGAGCCGGGAATGGGTGCATTGGCGACGACGGGTGCGGCTTTGCCTTTGCCCTTTCCCTTACCTTTGCCGTCGCCCTTTTTCGTAGCCTTGCCTTCTTTTTCCAGGCCTTTGGGTTGATTCGCGAGAGGTTGACCATCAGGGCCTAAGACGACGCTATTACCGGTGCGTGGTGTGGTGGCTTCGGCAAGGGTGTAGGCTTGTTCTGGCGGTGTTTTGGGCGTGGAGAAGAGCGTGTACTCCATGGTGGTGGTCCATTTGTAGTATTGCGCTTCACGGCCATACGAGTACACGTTTTTGTCATCGTGGACGAGGATGCGCCCCGCAGGCGCATACTTGCCAGCTTGGAAATAACCGCCGTGACCTCCGGCAAAGCTTTTGCCATAGACCCAGTAGCTGCGGTGGAAGTTCGAGTCATCGAGGAAGCCCATCGGCGCAAAGAGATGCGCGCCTTCGCCTTCATGCGCTCCGGCTTGTTTGGCAAAGTCGGCGCTGATCGGGCCGACTTCGACGCGTTTGCCGTCGTCGATGATCTTCTGCGTGCGCAGGTAGGTCCACTTGCCGTCGCTGCTGAGGATGTCGTTGAGGGCGACGGGCATTTGCAGCGACTTGTGGCGGTCATTGAGGTCGCCGCCGGTGTCGGGGTCTTTGTCGTCGTAGTTTTGCTTCACACGCATCTCGCCGGTTTTGGCGTCGAGCCGGTAAAACCACAGACCACCGTCGAGGAAGCAGGAATGACCGGCGATACAGCTCACAAGGCCTTTCTCGACCAAGACGCTGCCATGCACAGGCCACACGCTTTCCATCATTTCCCAAGCGCCGTGGCTGAGCATCACCGGCGCTGCCTGGAAGCGCCAGACGAGCGCGCCGTCCTTCGCACGCAGGCAATAAACTTGGCCATCTTTGCCGCCAAAGAACACGCGTCCGTTCCAATACGTCGGCGGTGAATCAATGCGGCCACCAGCGATGAAATGCCATGCTGGTTTGCCAGTGGCGGAGTCAAAGGCATGCAGTGTGTGCTTATCGACCTCGGAGACAAAAGTGAGTCCTGCGGCGGTGGTCGTGGTGCTGAGCGGAGGAGTGAGCTTCACTTCCCAGGCCATGCCGAGGTCCTTTTTTAAATCCGATTTCCCTGAACCACTGCGGGCGTTGTCACTGCGATAAGTAGGCCAGTCGCCGACAGCGGATTCGACTTCGTCGATGGCATCGGCATACGCGGGGCCTTTGACGAGGCGCTTATCGTCGGGCGTGTTCGCAGGCATGGGGTAACGAGGTGCGCTGGCCATGACGGCCATGCCGTCGAGTTTCGCTTCCGGGTAGCAGGCGCAGTTATGTGGTCCGGCATAGGTCAATCCGTTCGCTGGCATCACGCCGTAGAGGCAGGCTCCACGCACCCAGTGATTGAGGTCCCAGTGCTGCTTTTCCATATCGACATACTCGATGCCGGTGCGGCTGGGTATGATGTATTTCTCTGTCGCCTTGCCCATGTAGCAGCGGTGATGGAACCAGTAGGTGCCCTCCGGCACATCGGGGAAGAAGCTCTTCTTTTTCTCGCCGGTGAGCGGATCAAAGCCGCGATACTCGCCGCTTTGATTGCCACTGGCGTTGCCGGAATTCCATACGAGGCCCTGCGCCACGATCACATCTTCAAGGCTGCGATAGCCGCTCTTTTCATGCGGCGCGGTCCACAGGTCTTTGCCAGTGTCGGCGTGCATGCCCTTCATGGAGCCGTCACCACCCGCGTAGATGATCACATCGTTATGGAGCAGGATGCGCGGGGCAAAGTTGAACTCATAAAGCGCACGGCGCTTGGTGGGGTCGGTGGTGAAATTTACGGCACCGGTCTTCACGTTGCGTGAGACGATGCCGTCGCCGTTGTAATAGACGACACGTTTGTCATCGAGCGTCAGCGTGATCGGTGCAATGCGGTCTTCCTGCTCCCACAGGGTCTTGCCGCTGTCGGCGTCGATGGCTAGAAGGTGGCGCGGTTTGCCATCCCAATTGAACTCGGTGGTCACGCGCTGCTGATCACTCTGTGCTTTCACCGCGAAGTCTTTGTTCAGCACCCAGGCTTCCTTGTTCACAAGCGCATAGATAGTGCCGTTGCGCATGATGAGTTCCTCCGCGCCTTTGGTTTGCTCATACACGCGGATGACCTTGCCGGTGGCTCCATCCAAGCAGGAAATCGGATCTGTGATGCCCATGGTGACATACACCTTGTCGCCTATCGCCACGATGCGGCGCGTGAGCTGCGTGGGGCCGGATTTGAGCGGCCAGAGATGCGTACTCCATTCTGGAATGGGCTTTTTCCAAAGCACGGTGCCATTGAAGGCATCACGCGCTATCAGCACAAACTTCGCAGGCATCAGGATGGAGATGCGGCTGCCTTCATCGATGATGTAATAGATGCGACCGCCGGCGCTGACCTTCGCGCTGACCGACGACATGCGGTCGTGATGGCGACTCCATCGCGGATTACCCACCCACTGCATGCGTGAAGGCGGTCCAACGAGCATGTCTTTGGAGGTGGGGTTGCCTTTGCTGTCGTAGGCGTAGTGCGTCCACTCATCCATGTCTTTGGGCCAGGCTTTGGTGATCTTTTCCCATATGCCACCCTTCTTCACCATCGCAACGCCCAGGGGTGTGAGTACGCGGTCGATCTCTTCTTTGGAAACGGATGCCGCGTCCTCGATGACGAGCAGGTTTACATAATTCTCGATGTAAGGCAGGTGCTTGCCATTCCACAGGTCCACCGCGACGGCGCCGTAGCCGCCGGTTTTGGAAATGGACTCGCGGATCACCGATACCGCTGCGGCATCTTTGGTTAAGCCCTGCACTTGATAGGCTTCATTAGCTCGCAGCGCTGAAGTCAGTTTTCCATCTGTGCAGCCCACATGCACCACGATACCACCTTTGACGCCTGATTGAGCGAGGATGTCAGAGGCGTCGTCAGCAAAGAGAGCTGAACTGACAAGGAATAGGCAAGTGACGAGGCGAAGGCGTTTCATGGCAAAGGTGGCTGCCAGAAACGCGGTGCTTACCGCCAGCTTTCAAAAGAAAGCTTCTGTTCTGCCTGATTTAGCCCTGGCTCGCATTCGTGCTGACTCCGGCAATTTTTGAGCGCATGTCAGTATCAGCGGCGAGATTTTTGTAACGGGCAAAGTCCATGATGCCCATGTTGCCGTTGCGGAAGGCTTCAGCCATGGCGAGCGGGATTTGCGCTTCGGCTTCGACGACTCGGGCGCGCATCTCTTGAGTGCGGGCGGCCATTTCTTGCTCCACTGCGACGGCGGCAGCGCGTCGCACTTCGGCATTGGCTTGAGCGATCTTCTTGTCTGTCTCTGCCTGCTCGGCTTGCAGCTTGGCTCCGACGTTTTCGCCGACGTCGATGTCAGCGATGTCGATGGAAAGAATCTCAAACGCGGTGCCTGCATCCACACCTTTGTGCAGCACGAGCTTGGAGATGCTGTCTGGATTCTCCAGCACGTCTTTGTAGGAGGCCGATGAGCCGATGCAGGTGACAATGCCTTCACCGACACGAGCGACGACGGTTTCCTCCGTGGCACCACCGATGAAGCGGTCGAGGTTGGTGCGGACGGTGACGCGAGCGCGAACTCGCAGAGAGATGCCATCCTTGGCCACCGCATCAATCTTGCCGCCACGGCCCATGTCAGGGTGCGGACAGTCGATGACTTTGGGATTGATGCTGGTGCGCACGGCTTCGAGCACAGTTTTTGAGGTGCCTTTGCAGGCAAGGTCGATGGCACAAGCGCGATTGAAATCGAGGGGGATACCTGCCTTGTCCGCAGCGATCAGTGAAAGCACGACATGGGAGACTTCACCGCCTGCTAAATAGTGCGCTTCCAGTTGGTCCGTGTTGATTGAGATGCCCGCTTTCGATGCCGTGATGCGTGTGTCCACGATCAGCGCATTGGGCACACCGCGCAGATACATGGCCAGGAGATTGACGATGCTTACTGGTGCATTTGAGATGCTCGCACGCAGCCAGAGATTGAAGAATTTGGCGACGATCAGAAAGATGATCAGCGCGAGCACAATGGCGCCGCCGACGAGGAAGAGATTTATTATAGGCATTGTAGTGTGGAGTGTGGGTTAGGGTGTTATGAAAGCAAACGAACGAGAAGATTTCCGGGCTCACTGCCAGTGACACGGAGTCGTGATCCTGCGGGAGCAAAGCCATCTTCGCAGCGCACTTCACAGCGCTTGCCAGAGATCTCCGCGCGTCCTAGCGGACGCAACTCAGTGAGGGCGATACCTTCTTCACCTGACTGGGGGTGTTCAGTCGTGGATGGCGATTGAATCTCTGCCTCCAGGGTGAAATTTCGACGCCAGAATTTCACTGCAAAAAAGCGCATCCAGGCAAGCAGCACGCCGACTGAGCCGATAACGATGCCACAGGCGAGAGCCGTGCGCCCCCAATTTGGCCAAGTGGCGAGTTCTGCTGAAGTCAGTGCCAAGATCACTGCCGTGATCAAGCAAAGCACGCCGATGCCGCCAGCGATCCAGCCTGGGACGAAAGTCTCCAGCATCATCAGGAGTAGCCCGAAGAGTACAATGATGGCAATCGTGAGGACCATGGTGGAGGGCGCTCCGCGCGCCGAAGTGATGGTGTCGCAGGCGAGCATCGCGTCAAGACGAAGAACGGGACTTGAATTCACTGCGCTGCTGCTGATCCCTCTGCCTGCTCATGCCTGACCCAACCTCGTCCTTCGCCGCGCTGCAAAACGCCCGCCTTTATGGCATCCTCGATCTCGGCTATGTCCTGCCCGCGCAGGTGGAAAGCATGACGGCTGCGCTTTGTGAAGGTGGTGTGGATTTGCTGCAATTGCGGGCCAAGAAGCACAGCTCGCAGGAGATCGAAAAACTCGCTCGACTCATGCAGCCGATCTTGCGTGAGTATGGCGTGCCCTTGATCATCAACGATCATCTCGAAGTCGCGGCAGTCATCGGGAGTGAGGGTGTGCATGTCGGTCAGGATGACGAGGCTGTGGCTAAAGCGCGTGCCGTGGTGGGGCAGGGGACATTCGTTGGCAAGTCCACACACAGCCTTGATCAAGCGGTCGCTGCGCAGGCGGAGGGCGCTGACTACATCGGCTTTGGTCCGCTCTATGCCACCGGCACCAAGCCTGATTATGTGCCCATCGGTATTCATGATATTGCTGAGGCGCATCGGCTCGTGTCACTGCCGATCTTCTGTATCGGCGGTGTGAATGTATCGCGACTGCCGGAGATCATCAGCGCAGGAGCGCGGCGTGTGGTGGTGGTGTCAGCGCTGTTGCTTGCGCCTGATGTGCGCGTTCATGTCCGTGAAATCAAATCTCTGCTACCATGAATCCAATCATTCGTCTTTTCCTTCTTCTTCTGATGGCCAGCAGCGCTGCCTATCCTCAGGCCGTGACATTGCCGAAACCAGATGCTCCGCTGCCGCCGATCATGCTGGCTTGGGCTGAGGCGCAAAAGGGCATGGCTGACATGGAGGTCGCCTTCCAGCAGACCCGCACCATCCCAGCGCTAAAAAAACCGGTGACCGCAGCGGGCCGCTTCTGGCGCTTTCAAGATGGAGCCTTCCGCTGGGAACTCGGCACGCCTGTGGCCGCCGTGCTAGTACATGATGCCAAAGAATTCCGGGTTCGCGAATCAGCCGACGCCCCTTGGCAAGTGCTGGCGGAAGATGATCCTCGTTACCGCATGTGGGCGCGTTTTCTGAGCGGGCGCGAAGCCTCACCTGAAGATCTGACACGGCACTTCCTAGTCAAAGAAGCCGAAGACAGTCCCGGAGTGGCTACCGTAACACTGCGTCCTAAAGCTCCCTTCATCCGCCGCTATCTGCGCCAACTCGACCTCCAGATCAGCCATGAATCGAAGCGTCTGCTGCAACTCCGTGCGATCCAAGGCGATGGTGCCACTGTGCTCATGCTATTTGGCGAACCAAAAGCAGTGTCAGCCTCGGACAAAGCCAAGCTACTGGCGCGCTAAGCCGTGACCATGCAGACGAAGGCGCCAAGAGCCTGAGCAAGAGTCGCCACGGCAAAGTCATGGCCACGACCGCAGCTAGGGCGAAGTCACGGTTCTGTCGCTTATGCCGACTAAGGCATCGATTGCCAGTGCATAACCACCAATCCCTAATTATGACTGATTAAAGATAATCTGGGTATGCACTTTACACCCCTTGGCACCATATGTAGTATGTGAGCATGGTGGACCTACCTCGAACCGCACTGCAAATGCGTGACAGATTCCCGACGGAAGAAACTTGTCGTGTTTATCTGAGGGAATTACGGTGGCCCGAGGGTGTCACCTGTCCTGCGTGCGCGGCCAGGGATGTTTGGGAACTGCAAAAATCCATCTTCCGCTGCGCGTCATGCAAACACGATTTTTCGGTAACCTCAGGCACCCTTTTTGCGGACACGCACAAGCCATTGAGACTTTGGTTTGAAGCCATTTGGGACGTGACGAACCAGAAATCGGGAGCCAGTGCTTTGGGACTCCAACGGATATTAGGTTTGGGAAGTTACCGGACCGCTTGGAACTGGCTACACAAGTTGCGCCGAGCTATGGTGCGGCCCGGTCGAGATCGTCTGAGCGGAGTTGTTGAAATCGATGAAGTTTTCATCGGTGGTCCCCGTCCAGGCAAGCGTGGGCGAGGAGCGGCGGGCAAGAGTCTAGTGATGATTGCAGTCCAAACAGACGGGAAGAAGATTGGGAGGATACGGATGGTTCGCATCGCCGACGCATCGGCGGCGAATCTTTTGCCCGCTCTCGCTCAAATCGTTGAACCGGGGACGCTTGTTCAAACCGATGGATGGAAAGCCTACAGTGGATTGAAGAAGCTTGGCTACAGCCACGAAGTAATCCGTCAAAGTGCCGAGTTGGGTGAGAACCTGCTTCCCAAGATCAATCTTACCGCATCACTGCTCAAACGATGGCTGTTGGGAACTCATCAGGGGGCCGTTCGTCCTGATCACTTGGACTATTATCTCGATGAGTTCACATTCCGTTTCAATAGGCGAACATCAAAGTCACGCGGCCTGCTTTTCTATCGGCTTTTGCAGCAAGCTGTGGTTCTCGAACCAGTGAGGGGGAAGGATTTGATAGGAGGCAGGCCTCTGAAAAATGCCAAAACCACATGATATGGTAGCCAGGGGCGTAAAGTGCATACCCAGAAAAGATAATTCGTCTCTACTGGGTGTTTTTAATTATTTGCTTGGTTCTGAGCAGTGGATATATGATGAGTTGTCACGAGCTAGGGGTAAGTTGCCTCTTCTCTCGGGCACATTGCGGGCATGTCCGCTGCTCGAAAGCTGATCAAGCGGCCATGCAGTATCCTGGGTAGGAGATTCTGAATTTCTAGAATTGGGCAATATAAATCACCTGACCCGGTTTAATATTATATGTAAGATTAAAAGGGTGTATTATCGAATAACCCATGCCTGAACTTACTCTGCGCAGCTTCCACGCGTTATAGATCATTCAGGTTGAATACTTTGGAGTTGGATTATTTTAGGGTTCGAGTCGAGGCGGAGTCGAGCTTAAAAATTCATGCCAATCACTTTTTGACCGCTCATGGTCCTTGCCCAGATCGCTAGTAGGGCAGATCCGGAGCCTGAATTATTTTTTAAAAAGCCTTCACCGAACCCGCAGCAGGGCCAAAAATACGACCGGATGATCGCGATATCCTGTCGGAAAATCGTAAATTCCAATCGGGTGTCCGCGATATCCTGTCGGAAAATCGTAAATTCCAATCGGGTGTCCGCGAATTCCAGTCGGGTGTCCGCGAATTCCAATCGGGTGTCCGCGAATTCCAATCGGGTGTCCACGAATTCCAATCGGGTGTCCGTGAATTCCAATCGGGTGTCCACGAATTCCAATCGGGTGTCCGCGAATTCCAGTCGGGTGTCCGCGAATTCCAGTCGGGTGTCCGCGATTTCCTGTCGGATAATCGTAAATTCCAGTCGGGTTTCCATGTTTTTGTTCGACCCCTTGGGAGGGCGTGTCCGAAAGTTTGTGTTTCGGGTCTTTGGTTATGTTTTGGTCTGGGGTTGTTTTTTTGATTGAGCGCATGCGCTCAATCAAAAAAATCGCGATCCGAACTGGATCGCAAATTGGTTGGCCGCAGGCACCCAACTCGCCGGAG
>CAMAQH010000026.1 GCA_945860295.1 Prosthecobacter debontii | reverse complement strand
CGGCGACCGCATTTTGAGCTGTTCTCAAGAAGGCGACTCGCTCCGCTCGCAGCCTTCTTGAGAACAGCGCAAAATGCGGAGCAAAGCCCTTGCCAAACGCCCCCAGAACTCCGAATCAATCACCACCCACAGCCGTGATCACCATAGCTTAACTTCACGCAATCCTGGCCGAAGAACGGGGACCACCTCTCAGCACGGGCCACAGTGTGCGTCTCATCTGCCAGAGCCTCCAGGTGCCGCGCAGCAGCTACTATCATGCCGCCTCTCCGACAGCGGGCCAGCGCTCCGATGTGGATATCAGTGCTGCTATCGGCCTCATTTTTCATCACCATCGCCGCCGCTATGGCTACCGGCGCATCTGGAAGCAACTGGCCGCCGATGTCCTGGTGTGTGCACCAGACCGTGTGCGCCGCCTCATGCTGGAGCAGGGCTGGATCGCCATCCAGCCCAAGACCTATGTGCCGCAAACCAGTGACGGCCGTGCTGATCTGCCCTCGCCTAACTTGCTGGTGGATCAATCAATGCCTGCGAAGGAAGTCTGGGCTGGTGACATCACCTTCATCCCAAGCACCGATGGTTGGCTCTATTTGGCCGTCATCATTGATCTATGCTCCAGGCGCATCGTGGGCTGGGAACTCGCCAACCATCTGCGCAGCGATCTGGTCGTCTCCGCCTTGCAAAAAGCCATTGCCTCGAGGCGCATGACGGGCGGCCTCATGTTGCTTCGCTACGCTCACCCTTCGGGCAGCCTACGGCTGGCTGTCTCGCTGCGCTCGGCTCCATAGTGACCGTGGCAGCCAGTATGGCAGCCGCTCCTACCGCCAGCTTCTATCGCAGGCGGGCATGCGTCAGAGCATGTCCGCTCGGGCCAATCCTTATCACAACGCCTGGACAAAGTCGTTCATGGGCACGCTCAAGGCCGAGATGCTGCAAAATGGACGCTTCGTCAACGCTACCGATGCTCGCAGCGAACTCTTTGCTTACATCGACTCCTACTACAACACGCAGCGCCTGCAGTCCTCGCTCTCGTATCAATCCCCTGCCTCTTTTGAGGCCGACCTAGCCCTCGCCAACTAACTTTCCTTTTGGTCCAAATATCCGTGGCATCTCAAAAATGCGCTAGTGGTAGTGGGCGTTTCAGGTGGATTTGGGATTGCGTTCATCGCCATGATTAGCGTGTCAACCAGTGGGTGCTTGTCATCACCATTAGCTTCCACACAAAGCATCTTGTTGCGCAACAATCACTGCTGCACCCCTGGGCACCCTCACCATTCTTTGAGAGGAGTGGAGATTCGTGTCATGACAAGTTGTGACAACCAACCTTCCAATTCATTCCATGACGAGCACGATGCCAAAACCCAAAAGTAGAACGATAGAATGTAAAATGGAAGAGGCTGGCAGTATGGTGAACCGTGATTTCCCGCCCCATATCCATTTGCCAATCGAATCTAAGACAGGCCACGGATGGGCGAACCCATGTAAAGTGTGTGTGGGCGGCCAGTGAAGTCGTGCCACATGAGATCGCGCGGCAGGCCGAGGGCTTCATAAATGGTGGCGGCGAGATTTTCGGGTGTCTGAGCGTCGCTGGCGGGATAACCACCTATTTTGTCACTGCTGCCGATCACTCGGCCACCTTGAATGCCGCCACCGGCAATGAGTAGGCTCTGCACATGGCCCCAGTGATCGCGACCTGGTAGGGCGACGGCGCTGAGTTTGGAAATCTTTGGGGTGCGGCCAAACTCGCTACCCATGACGACGAGGGTGTCTTTCAGCAAGCCGCTGGCGTCGAGATCTTCAATGAGCGCACTGACGGCCTGATCCATCGGCGGCAGAAGGAAGTTTTTCAGGTTCGGAAAGGCTGACTGATGGGTGTCCCAAGTTTCACTATTGCCGAGGTTCACCTGCACGAGACGCACGCCGCTTTCGACCAGACGCCGCGCCATGAGCAGGGACCAGCCGTAGCTGTGCCGGCCATAGCGATCGAGCTGCTTGGGGGACACTTTGTCCAAGGCAAAGGCGTCATGCACACGGGCATTACCCATCAGAGAAATGGCGGCCTCGCGGGTGGCATCAAACTGCACGTCACCAGCGATCTTCGTGAGGTCCTCCGTCTGCTGTTCCAGAGAATTGCGCAGGGAGACGCGATCCATCACACGATCCAGTGTCAGGCCTTGTGGCAATGACAGATGCGGTGCCTGGAAGCGCATGCTCGCATCCTTCTCCAAACCCGTTTCGTGATGAAACAGATATTTTGGATACGAGCCGTAATGCTTTGGGTGGTAGGGCGACATTTCCAAGAACCACGGATCATGCTGCGACCCCAACATGCCGCCAAATTGTCCCGCAAGTGTCCTGCCGCTGCGATGCACGATCTTGTCAGGCAGCACAATCGCGGGAGGCAGGTTGTTCGCATGCGGCAGCAGCGCGGTCGCCAGCGCAGCCATGGAGGGATAATCGGACTTCTTCGGCTTGCTCGGATCAAAGCCCAACGGGACATCGGTGCGGCCCGTGAGCATGATGTGATGGCCCTGCGAGTGATCGCTGTTCCCATGCGTGAGTGAGCGCACGAGCGACCACTTCTCTGAGATGCGCGCGAGGTTTGGCAAATGCTCACAGATGTGCGTGCCGGGCGTGCGCGTGCGGATCGGTTTGAACTCACCGCGAATCTCCATGGGCGCGTCCGGCTTCAAATCGAAGCTTTCATGCTGCGCGAGTCCGCCGGAGAGGAAGATGTAGATCACCGACTTCGCGCGTGGCTGTCGCACATTTGGTGCCGGGAGCGCCTGAAGCGCCGTCAGATGATTCATACCTAGCCCGAGCAAACCAATCGCGCCCGCCTGAATCATTTCTCGGCGGGTGTGCAGGTGCGATGGATGCAGCGGCGACATGCGGACGATACGAGGACTCAGTGCAGATTCTTGCGCTGTCTAAACCAGCTCAGGCATCGCCTGCCAGCCATCGACGAGATACTGCGGGCGACCAGAGAGATCATTTAGCGTGGCCTTATTTGGGTCGATGCCCATGAACTGATAGAGCGAAGCAAAGACCTCACCGAAATGCACGCCGCGCTCGGAGGGTTCACCGCCGAGACGATCTGTGGCACCGATCACTTGGCCAGTTTTGAACCCACCACCGGCGAGCAGCGCACCGCCGACACGCGGCCAGTGATCGCGCCCACCTTGAGCATTCACGGTCGGTGTGCGGCCAAACTCGCCCCAGGCCACGACGGCCACATCTTTGTCCAGACCACGATCATGCAGATCCTGCACCAACGCACTCATGCCTTGATCGAATAGAGGCAGATGACGAAGAAGCTGCGGGTAGTTGCTGTCATGGAAATCCCAACGACCGAAGTTCAGTGTCACGACGCGCGCTCCAGCCTCGACAAGACGACGCGCCATGAGGAAGTGCTCCAGATTGAGCGGCGCGCCGTCGCCATAGTTTTTCGGATCGCCTTTGCCATAACGCTCGCGCATTTTGGGCGACTCTTTGCTGATGTCGAGAGCGTCGAGCAGCTTGCTGGAGGTCAGCACATTGAAGGCCTGCTGATTGAAAGAATCCATGCCCTCGATCAGACCTGAGTGATCCATGTCACGGCGAAATTTGTCAAAGCCCGTAAGCAAAGCGCGGCGATCATCCATGCGGCTCATGGAGATGTTGTTGAGTTTCAAGTCCTCGACTCCAGCACCATTCGGGCGGAAGGCGGAATGCGAAGCTCCGAGGTAACCCGGATGTCCCGGCGATCCATACGGAGGATGCCCAGCCTTCGGGGACAGTCCGATAAATGCAGGCAGTGCAGGATCGCCCTGCCCCTTAAGCCGGGAAACGACCGCACCGAGCGATGGCGCATCTGAAGCGCGGCCTGTGGGCGCACCACCACCATTGGGCGGCGGCGGACGACCTGTGTAGCAGATAAAGGAATCATGCGCTCCATTGGGTGAGCCATACATGCTGCGGATTGGCACCAGCTTGTCCATCATCTTAGCCAGACGCGGCGCATGTTCAGAGATCTGAATACCCGACACATTGGTCGATATCGGCTTGTAGGGGCCGCGAATTTCCAGCGGCGCATCCATCTTCAGATCCCACATGTCCTGGTGCGGTGGAGCACCGCAAAGGTAAATCATGATGATCGACTTGAAGCTGCGGCCCGTCTTTGCCTCAGCTTCTGCTTTGAGCAAATCAGGCAACGAAAGCCCGCCCATTGCCAGGCCACCGACACGCAAGAAATCACGGCGGGAAAAACCGTCGCAAAATTTGCCGTGTGTGTTGCCGGAGAGTGTAAGCATGGTCGCAATCTACGCCCTAATCTGATGGCATCTTTCGCGATCCGCTGATTCAGAAATCTGAAAAACGCCACCTCACTTTAAAAAATAAAGAGAGGTGGCCCGAGACGGATTCGAACCGCCGACACGGGGATCTTCAATCCCCTGCTCTACCAACTGAGCTATCGGGCCGTGCCCGCCAGTTCTGGCGGGCAGAGACATTGGCAAAGGCTGGCGAAGTGCGCAACGGGTTTTTCACGCTTTCACGAGATCGTTTTCAAATAGCCAGCGGGATACTCGGATACAGACGCACAAGAACGCATATGAGGCTGTCGTGAATGATTGATTGAGCGGCCTTAGAAAGAGCGTCAGGCAGCGCACCTTTCTCAACACCCTCCTTCCACAAGCGATCCACACCATCTGAATGTTCATCGATCACTTCAGTGATGACTTGATTCCAGTGAGCAGGCTCGGCGCTCTCCTGCCACTTGCCACGACCACGACCAAAGTGGGCGACAGCGAGGTAGGTGAGCATGGCCAAACGCACCTGCTCACGAAAATGCTCACGCGACCAGTGCAGGCGATGATCACTGCCACGAACGAGGTTGTAACTCTTGATCAAGGCATAAGCGCCGATGCCTGCGGCGATGCCACCAACAAGCGCGCCGCCACCAAAGGTCATGCCACCCATTTTGAGATCGGCAATGAGGCCGCCCATGGCTCCACCGGCGACACTGCCGAGGACGCTCCATATGGCCTCGGGCACCTGCTGCGGGGTGTGAAATTTTTCACGGGCTAGCGTGCCTAGAGCGCGCGCAGCTTCGCCTTCGAGACCATGCAGCTCGATCAACCGATTCGTGGTGGCAACGATGCGATCAGCGAGGCGATTTGCGAGCTTCTCACGCGCTTCTTGATACTCTTTGTTGAGTTCATTGCGACCAATACCGACACGCTCAAGCAAGGTCTCAGTGCGAACCTCTGCGCCATCGACAACGGCAGCGGTGAGTAGCTCGGAGAGGACACGACTCGAACGGCGAAAGATGTCCACATTGCGTTGATGCCATGCACGCTTGAGTTGCTTGAAAGATTCGACTTTGGCCTCACTCATCAAAGGCGCGAGCACCTCCATGAGACGCTCTTCCTGCACCCAGCAACGAGCAAAGGCATCGAGCCGCAAGACATCGCGCACGAAGGGATAGACGCTCAGATGATCACGCCAAGCATTGGTTTCAGAGTCCTCAATAGCGGGGTCTTGCGCTGGTCCGGTTTGATTGAGAAGAACAAGCACCGGCTTGCCGACCCAGCCGAGAATTTCCATCTCAGGCGTGATGTAGGCGGCGACTTCTGGCGGCTCAGTCGCATTGACGAGATAAAGCACGACATCGGCATCATCGCGGACATTTTTTAAAGCCTGCTGACTGCACCAGAGAGGCTTGTCCGTGAGTCGATCCCAGGTCTGAGAGAGGAACCAGAATATGGGATTTTTTTCACGACGCAGACGCTTCAGAAGGCGCGCGCTGTCGCCAAACCCTGGCGTGTCCCAGAGGCGCAGCATGCGCGCATCCTGCTCAAGCAGCGTGTAGGATTCGTTGAAAAGAGTGACGTGGGCGGCATCGCGGACTTCACCGACATCCCGCCGCAGAAGCGTGCGTGCCAGAGTGGTCTTTCCCGCATTCGTATGCGAGATGAGACTGAGGGTGACGATGTCCATGGCTGGCGGTGTGATGCCCAGGGGTGATGGCATGATGGGATTTTAAGCAGGCAATGCGCGGTGCAAAGGGGGAAGATGAATTCAGACGCCACTTCGACGCGCCGCCACGATGATTTCGTTTGCTGCGCCTTGCAGCATCTCGGTCCAGAGCTTTTCTCGACCAGCCAGTTTCTCAGGTGACCAGCGGTTGCTGATGCTGGTGGCATCAAGCAGAACGAGAAGTTCAGCATCGCGCTGGCGACTGGCGAGGGTTTGCTTCACATCGAGAACGAAGCGGCGCTGCACTTCAGCTTCGGGCGTGGTGGCGAGATTGAAGACGATGACGACGCGTGGGTGCGCGGGCTTCCATGCGGAGACGAAATCATCTTCATCACCGAGAGGCACATGGATCATCTCAGGTTCGGTCATTCGGCCAAAACGCTCCCGCACGCCTCGCGACCAGACTTCGCGATGCGTGGGCGCTGCATCCGTGGCATGAATGAGCACGGTGATGATCTCCTGGCCGCCTTCGACGGCACGCAAGGTCCTGATGAGAAAATTCTGCCAGCCGAGTGAACGCATGCGTTTTTGCATGACAGCATGAGCACGCCAGACGCTCAGCAAGGCTAAGCTGAGTCGGGGTATGATTACAAGCAGCAGCAAGGTGCCTGCATACAGATGAATCCACGGCAGTGCTGGTGCGGGCGAAACAGTCTGACCCTGGGTGCGGTGCATGATGGCTAACTCCGTCAATGGCAGCGGCAACTTCAAGACTGACGAGGCGGGCTTGAAAAGACTGCCGAAAAAGGTCTGTGCATTGGCTTTGCTCAGAAGTGTGCTTTCCCAAACCGCGCGATACTCTTTTGACCAGCCACGCGCATAGAGACCGATGGCGCTGCCCAGAGCCAGCAAAGCTGCGGCGATGTGTAACCAAGCACGGAAACGGCGCTGCCAGCGCTCCAAAGCTGGCGCGTGAGTGAGCTGCTCGAAGCGCTGATCGACGGTCATGCCCGTGGAAGCTTCGGCATCGCCATTACGATCGTTGGCAGCTGGCGTGAGACGGTTGGCGAGCCACTCCAGACTGCGACTGCGGCCTTCTTGCTTAAACTCGATGAGCAGCGCGGCGGTCATGATCACGCCATTCCAAACAAGAACACCGACGAGGGGGAGTGCGAGGAGATTGAACTCTGCCTCCTGCCCAAGTCCGGCCAGAGTATAACCAATGATGAAAGCCGCCAACCAGCCTGCGATGATCCATAAGCGACGCCCTTTAACAGGATTAAGCCTTTCCATCACACGCACGAGAATACCGCTCCAACCGATAAGCTCATGCTCCAGCCAAAGTGCCCTACGCAATAGAAAAGCGGACTCGCGGTCACCCACACGATCGGTCGTCACCATCTCAGAGGTCATGCCTGCACGCGTCCTGCCAGTGGCTTCACGGCGTTGTCCTTCACTCAGGATCACTGCGTCAGTGTCTCCTTCTTCGATTGCGCGCCAGCGCAGGATAGTCAGCCAATCATTCCAGTCCATGCGGGTCAGGGATCAGCCATGTTTAAGTCTCACATCTTTAATACCCGCAGATTTCATTTGGGTCTGGAGACGCTTCAAGATGCGCGGTCGCTCCATGGCCAAGGCGTGATGCACGGTGGGCTGCAACACGCGAACCATGAGCACACCACGCTGGATTGAGTCGGGCCGCGAATGCTGGAAGAGGAAGTCGCCCACGATGTCACGCCAAGCGGCAAGCACCTCCTCAAGCTTCAAGCGGTCGCCAATACCCGCCTGAGCCACCACTTTACCAACGAGATCAGCGACGCTGAATGTCGGCAGCTCAATGATCGGCCCTTCATCGACACCACGCCATGCCGAGATCAGCGCATGGCGGCGGCGCTGGCTGGCAGTGGGTAGGCGGTTGGACATACCTCTATGATGAACAGGGGCCCGGGGATATGCGAGAGATTTAAGCAGTCAGCGAAACTGTGCATGGCCTGCTATGGGGCGGATTATCCACACTTCCCTTGATCGTGCTTGATGACGGTTTTATGACAGACCGCATGAAACTCTCGAAGAAGGCCGAATATGCGATGCGCGCGCTGCTGGCGATGGCGCGTGATCCGGAGACGCCGACCTTTGCGATCCAAGACATCGCCCTGAGCGAGCGCATCCCGCTCAAGTTTTTGGAGCAGATCCTGTTGGCACTCAAGAACGGCGGGCTTCTACGCAGTAAGCGCGGTGTGGGCGGTGGCTATCAATTTCAAAAGACACCATCGCGCATCACGCTGGGAGAGGTAATCACGCTGATCGATGGTGCCTTCATCCCAATGGCTTGTGCATGTGGAGAAAATTCGACCTGTGATTGCGGCATCGCCGGGGGCTGCGGACTCGGACAGACTTTCTCCCTTCTACGCGAGCAGGTGAATGCGTGGCTCAATACGACGACTCTGTCCCATGTGCTGGAGCGTGAGAAGCGTGACTCGGTGATGTTTGAGATTTGATCCGAGTTCCTGTTTGCCTGTAGAATGAAGCGCGGCATGATCGGATTCACCATGAACCACAACGTCTATTTCTGGCTAAAGAAGGATCTCTCCGCCGAGCAAATCGCCACCTTTGAAGCGGAGCTTAGCAAGCTACCCAAGATGGGCTACATCGCGTCTGGCACAGTCGGCAAACCCGCACCTACAGAAGAGCGGCCCGTGACCGATCACAGTTTCAGCTACACTTTGACGCTAAGCTTCAAGACCCTAGCTGACCACGATTTCTATCAGAGGGATTGCCCTGATCACAAGCACTTCGTGGAGACCTGCAAGCCGTTCTTTGACCGCGTGGTCGTGTATGATTCGACACCGATCTGATAACTAGAGCCTGAGAAAGGCTCGTTGACGGTAGAGCCAAAAACAGAGCAGCCAGAGCACGGCGAGAACGCTGGCTTTTTCAATGACTGGCCCCCAGGGCAAGGCAAAGAAGGAGGCCATGCCGTGCTTTGCGAGCTGATCACGAATCCAGCCTGCGGCGAGGCTGTGCATGACGTAAATGAAGATGCTGTTCATGCCCACGACGACAAGTGGGAAGACGAGCCGCCTTTGCCCAGCGATCTCGACGAGCCAATAAAAGAACGTCAGCATGATGAGCACCCAACCACCACTGAAGAGTGCCCAGGAAGGCGTCCAGATGCGCTTCACGATGGGACAACCAACGATGCCGATGACCGTGCCGAGCAGAAGACAAACGGCAGCAGCAGCAAGCAGTCGCCCGCACTTTTGACCAGGGCTGCGAGTGCTAGTCAGGAGAAAATTTCCAGTAATCGCGCCGCCTAGCATGGTGGCGAGTGATGGCACAAAGTTAAGCGTGGTGTAACCGCCCGCATTGACGATGAAGGGCTGCGCTTGAGGCAGCCGATTGAGGAACCAGCGATCAAAGTCAGCAGCAGCATTCAATCCTTTGCTCCAATGGCCGAAGAATCCTGGTAGCAGGTCTTTATCAGAGGCACCGATCGCTGCAAAATCAAAACCTGCGCCGGGCAGTGGGTACTGGAAAAACCAGATCCAATATGCGCCTAGGATGAAGACTGCCGCCGCCGCACAGTATTCCCAACCAAGTCGAGCGAGTATGGAGAGAAAGATATAGCCGAGGCCAATCTGGGCGAGCACATTGGGAAAGGACCAATTCGTTTGAGCATCTTTGGAACCTGTAGAGAGCAGAACTGCCAGGAGCACCAAGATCACTGCGCGAGTCAAAGCATGCCATGTCAGGCCAAAGAACCCTTGCCCTTGCTCTTTCCTCCGCCGCACAGAGAGCGGCACGGCGATCCCCACCATAAACATGAAGCTGGGCTGAATAAGATCCCAAAAAGCACAACCCTGCCATGGGGCGTGCGAAACCTGATACGAGATCTGCTGCCACCACCAGGAGTCGGGCTGGGTCTGGGCCATCTTCGCTAAACCGAGACCTGAAGAAGCCATGAGTAGCATGATAAATCCGCGGAAAGCATCGAGTGAGACGAGGCGCTGGTTAGGAGGCATGAGCAGCAAACGCTCCTTATTAGTCAGGCTTTCCCTTCACTGATTCATATTAACAAAAAACCGTCCGAGTCACCCCTGACTCGGACGGTTTTTCGAACTAACTAAACAGGCAGCTAATCCTATTTCTCCACCCAGCGCACGGCTTCCATGAGGAGTTCACGAGCGGAGTCGAGACCGAGTTTTTGACGAATGTTAGCTTTGTGAGCGTCCACCGTTTTAGCACTGAGAGTAAGCTTTTCAGCAATCTCATGGGAGTCGAAACCACGTCCGACCATCTCAAAGACTTCGAGCTGGCGGTCACTGAGCATGCGCCCAGGCTCACCACGTGCGCCAGAGCGCGGGCCACCACCAGAGACGATGCTGCCCAACAAACTAGCACTGAAGAAGAACCCACCCCCAACGACTTGGCGGATAGCCATGAGCAAACGAGATGCAGGCTCACCCTTCATGACATAACCCATGGCACCCGCGCGCAGACTGCGCTCGGCATAAACGTTTTCGTCATGCATAGAATAAACCAGCACCATGAGCTCAGGAAAGGCCTGCTTGATCTTCTTTATCATATCCACTCCGCTGCGATCTTTGAGCGTAATATCTAGAATCAATACGTCAGGCTTCAGCTTGGCAATCTGCTCCATCGCTACAGTTGAGTCCTCGGCTGTGCCGACGACTTGAAGATCGTCCAGACCCTCCAGTATTTTTTTGAGTCCTTCAATGACGACTGGATGGTCGTCGAGGATATAGATTTTATGTTTCACGGTGTTTGTCTTTTAGGTTTAGTTTTAGGGGTGATTGATGTGCTGTAACGGCAGCGGAAATTTACAAACAAAACTTACGCCTCCGCCAGCGGGACTGGTGATACTTATTTCGGCATTAATTAGATTAGCTCGGTGCTTCATGACACTTAGCCCGATGCCGTCCGCTGACGAATCAGGAATATGATCAAAAGGTTCGCCATCGTTAAAAATCTCCAGCAAACCATGACCTATGCCGTTTGTGCTGAGTTTGATGCGGATATGCTTCGGATTACCATGACGAATCGCATTGTTGACCGACTCCTGAGCAATTCGGAATAGGTGACCTGAGAGCGTGCGGTCTCCGAACTCCATATCAAATGCGATCTCGGTTACGCAATCACGTCTGAAATTTGTGCGCACCGTATCGGCCAAATGAATCAAGGCATTAGCAAGACCACCCGCCTGCACCGCCGAAGGCGACATCCCCCTTGCAAGTTGTCTGACCTGCTGAATGGTCTGCTGCACAAGCTCAAAGATGCGCGCGGCAGCATCCTTTTGCGGACCGGAAAACTCACGCTGAAGAGACTCTGTCATTGCGGCAACGCCTGTGAGTAACTGCCCCACTCCGTCATGTAAATCGTGCCCTATCCGAGCCTGCTCTTGCTCCACCGTCTCCATCATCAATTGCTGAAGACGGCTCCACTCCTTACTATCCACGGCTGTGTTGATAATATTTTCGATCTTCCTCATAGCATCTCGTGTAGCAGTTGTGTGGTTCTGAATGTTGCGCAACTCACCCGCCTTAGCTCGCACCCGGGACACACCTGTCACACGCTCCGCGCCCTCCATGATCTGTTTCATTCGGCAACTCGCTATGGGCACCTCTTTTGAGTCGAGTGGTCCGCAGTCCCACTTGGATTGGCCTATCAATTCTGAAGCTTTGTAACCGGAGATTCGCTCGACCTCGGGATTCACCATGACGATGTGTCCATCACGGTCGAGGGCGCCTATCGTAGCTGCCGATTCACTCAAAAGCTTGTCGCTAAACTGATGTTGCCGCGCTACATCCAGTTCCGCTTCATGGCGAGCCGTGACGTCTTTTAAAATGATGATCCCATAGGCTCCTGAAACCTGCTGATCAGGCATCAGCGTCACCACAGCTTGCGCGAGAAGATTCCTACCATCTCGCTTCCGCAGCGTGATTACAATCTCCCGAGAAAATCGCTCCCCTTTAGCCCCCTCAGAACGCCACTCAATAACGTCCCCGTGACTATCAGAAGCGAAAATGTCCTTGAGCTCCCGCTGATAAAGGTGCCGTTCAGCATAGCCCAGTATTTTTCTGAGTGTTTGATTCACCTCCACGATAGCGAAATTCGCATCAAACGTGACAACACAATAAGGAGTGTTCTCAAAAAGTGTCCTGTAGTAGTCGGCCTGCTTGCGGGACAAGCACTCGCCTTCGATCTGCTCAGCTATTTCACGCGTTATGACTAGCAACCCGCCGTTATGAGTGGGTTGAAACGTTAACTCCACCGGAAAAGTTTTTCCATCCGAGCAAAGATGAATGGCGCGCTGCTCAATATCAAGACCTTTAAGAATCACTCGACGCCGCAGGGGAGTCGTAAATAGCGAGTCAAGAGGCCGATGAAGCAAGCATTCCAAACTCAGCGCCAGGTGCTTTTGAGCAGCCCGATTCGCGTGACAGATATTCCAAGCCGCATCGGTTAAGTAGATACCCTCAGGCCATGCATCCATCAGTCTTTGCGAATCTATTCGAAGTAGAGCCTCTTTTGATGCAGCACTTTTCTCACGCACCACGACGCCACAGCCATGACCAGCATCATTTGATTGCCTGTTTAGAGTGAAATTTATACCCATCTACAAATTAAGTATTTTTGTGGTCTAGAAACCTTTGTTATTTTTTCATACTAACTATACTTGTGCGAGGCGTTCAACCCTTTTTTCGATTTGGTAACAATATCGTCACCGTTAATGGAATCTTAAGAAGATTCTTTTTATCAGCCTGTCCTGCAAGTAAGATAAATTAAAAATGCCCAATCTGCAGTTACTCCACCTCTACAGCTCCGAAATTAAACCATATTTAGACGCGCTGGGTTCTCTACGCCTAAAAATCTTCCGTGAGTATCCCTACCTCTACGAAGGCAATCTCGATGATGAGCGGCAATACTTGCGATCATATGAGGAATCACCCAACAGCCTCGTGATCCTGGCAATGGATAAAGACAGTGCGGTAGGCGCGACCACCTGCCTGAGAATGAGCGAGGCCGAGCCCGCCTTTCGCGCTTGCTTTCAAAAGGCAGGTTACGACCCTGCTTTGATCTGCTACTTCGGCGAGTCGATTCTTTTGCCCGCGTATCGCGGACGAGGCATTGGAAAACAGTTCTTCGAGCACCGTGAGAATCATGCCCTTAAACTTCGCACCCAGACATCTGCTTTCTGTGCTGTGGATCGGCCATTGGATCACCCTGCGCGTCCCACAGGCTACCGACCCCTAGATAGCTTTTGGCAAGCACAGGGCTATAAAAAGCACCCGGAATGGCAGGCCACATTTGTCTGGAAAGAGATTCATGAAGTATCTGAATCACCGAAAACACTTACCTTTTGGACCAAAACTCTGGTTTAACATCCGCGCCCATGCCATCCCTGACCCTCGATCTACACACCTTTGACCCTGGCCTAGCGGCCACAAAACCAGCCGCATTGGTCGAAAAGGTAATCGAAATGACCGAACGCTCATGGAACTCAGGAGCGGATCTCGTCGTGCTGCCAGAATTCACTTGGCTGGCCTTGGAGCCACTGATCAGTGCAGGCCAGGGTAAAAAATTGGAGGCAATAGCAGATCTGTTTTGGAATCAACTCCTGCCTGAGATTCAGGCTCGTCTATCAAATCCCGGCAAAGCAGTCGTTTTGGGGACCGCTCCCGTGAGAACATGCGAAGGTAAACTGAGAAACCGTGCGCCGATCATTGCCGAGGGCGCATTGCTCTATCAGGACAAACTCCATCTCACGCCTTGGGAGCAGGATTTTGAGGCGGGAGACACACTCAGCATTTGGACCTTTGGCGGCTTTCGCATCGCCGTCATCATTTGCCTGGACATCGAAATCCCTGAGCTGTCATCACGTCTGCGAGACCGGGCAGTGGATCTCATTCTGTGCCCGAGCGCGACCGAGACACAGCTCGGAGTCGAGCGCGTAAACCGCTGCGCCTCAGCCAGAGCCGTGGAGCTAGGTTGTTATGTCGGCATCAGTCAACTCACAGGCAAAGCGACATCCGACCTGATCGAAATGAACATTGGCCGAGCCGCGCTCTACCGCCCATCTCAAGCCGCTTTTAGAGAGACCCTGCGCACAGAAGAAACAGCAGACTTTGAAGCCGGTGATCACTGCCTGCGTGTCAGGCTCGATCACCGATCTCTTGAGGTAATGCGCCGAATGACCACTGAAACCAATCCCGCCAATCTTGGTCAAATATATGCTGGCATCATCCGCCAAATTCATATCGCATAGCCCTCCATCGTTAACCAAAATCACCTATTTATGCTCAACGAGTTCAAAAAATTTATCCTCAAAGGCAACGTCGTTGACCTTTCCACGGGTGTCATCATCGGCGCCGCCTTCGGCACCATCGTCACAGCTTTCACCAAAGGCATTATTGAGCCCATTCTAAAACTCCTCGGAGGCAATCCAAACGTCTCACTCGGCCTAAAGATTGGTGAGTTTGTCGATGAGAAAGGCGTCAAGGTCGCCAACATGTTGGACGTCGGCATGATCATTAATGCTGTCATCGGATTCCTCATCACCGCCACCGTCATCTTTTTCATCATCGTCAAGCCAGCGAACAAGCTCATGGCAATGCTGCAAAAAGAAGAAGCTGCCGCGCCGCCACCAGCACCGACTGCGGACATTATTCTCCTCACTGAAATCCGTGATTTGCTGAAGAAGTAATCATTCCGACACCAAATCCATGCGCTCAGGGGGAAACCCTTGAGCGCCTTTTCGTGCTCCTTTAGGCCACTGACATCGCCGCCTGCATCAGCCGCTCTTGCGTCGCCTCACTGCGTGTAAAAGTGCCGCCGACTCGACCTTCATTGAGCATCAAGATGCGGTCGCTCATGCCGATCAATTCCGGCAACTCGCTAGACACAAGGAGCACCGCTTTTCCCTCTGCTGTGAGTCGATTGATTAGCTCATAAATCTCAATCTTTGCCCCGACGTCGATGCCGCGCGTGGGTTCATCCAGCATCACCACTTGCGGCTTCGTTAGCAGCGCCTTGCCGAGAACGACCTTCTGTTGATTGCCACCTGAAAGCTTGCCGACGACCGCTTCCAGCCCCGTTGCTTTGACTTGCAGCCTGTCATAGATCTGCCGATTCCGCCGTGTCTCCAGACTGCGATTCACGAGACCACGCCGCGTCACTTCATCCAGGCTAGAGAGGCTGAGATTAAAGCCAACCGGCTCTTCCATCACTAGGCCGTATCGCCGCCGATCTTCGCTCACCAAAGCCAGCCCGGCACGCAGTGTCCGCGCAGGATCATTGAGCGGTAGAGGCTTGCCGCTTAAAGCCACGCTGCCCGCCACACGCTTGCCCCACACGCCGTAGAGATGCATCAGCAGTTCGGTGCGCCCAGCGCCCATAAGTCCGCCGATACCAAGCACTTCACCTGCACGCAGATTTAGATTTAAATCATGCAGCCGAAGCTTACCGGATTCATCCCTCACCGATAAATGCTCGACCGAAAGCAACACTTCACCAAGCGCCGGCGCGCGTCGCGGAAATAGATCTGCGATCTCCCGCCCAACCATCTTTGAAATTACTTCCACACGACTCGTCTGATGCGTCTCCAGCGTCGAGATCGAGCGCCCATCTCGCAGCACAGTGATCCGATCCGCGATGGCAAACACCTCATCAAGCTTGTGCGAAATGTAGATACAGGCGATGCCACGCCGCCGAAGATCACGCAGAATGTCCAGCAGCACGCGCACCTCGTGCTCAGCCAGAGCCGCCGTCGGTTCATCGAGAATCAGCACACGCGAATCCTTGCCCAGCGCCTTCACAATCTCCACAAGTTGCTTCTGGCCCACGCCTAGATCCGCCACCTTCAGCATCGGGTCCAGATCGACTTGAAAGCGGTCCATTAGCGCCTTTGCCTCACGCCGCATTTTACCCCAATCGAGCAGACCACCCCAGCGCCTCGGCTCACAACCGAGGAAGATATTTTCAGCCACCGTCATCTCATTCACCAGCGCCAGTTCCTGATAAATCACTGAGATCCCCGCACGCGCCGCATCTGCCATGCCTGCAAAGCGCGCCTCCACGCCCTGCACCTCAAACTGACCCTCATAGCTGCCATGCGGATGAATACCCGAGAGCAGCTTGATCAGTGTGCTCTTCCCTGCCCCGTTCTCACCGCACAGTGCATGAATTTCACCCTTGGCTAAATCAAAGCACACGGCGCTCAGCGCCGTCACACCGGGAAATTTTTTCGTCAAACTTTGCGCACGAAGAATCATTCCATCATGCTGGCAGCATCGCAGACGGATGCCAAGCCTCAAACTTCAAAGCTCGCCGCCTCAGTTCATCGGCGGAGCATCGCCAAAGCAGATGCCGATGCTACGGCCTGCTCTCACGATCTCACTATCAGGCTGCACCGTGCGGAGCTGATTCACAGCTTCTTCGATGCTCACATCTCCCACCTGATACTGCTGGTAGCTGACCATGCGGCCAAATTTACCCTGCTCGATCAAACTCACCGCCATAGCACCAAAACGAACACCCAGGATGCGGTCAAGAGCCGTGGGCGATCCCCCACGCTGGAGATGCCCCAAGGTGCATGAGCGTGTTTCTTTGTTCGTCAGTTCCTCGATCCTCTTCGCCACATATTCGCCGATACCGCCCAGGCGATCCTCACCCTTGCTGGAGATCTTTTCTTTCTTTAACAGCTCACCTGACTCCATGCGCGCACCTTCAGCCACCACAACGAGCGTGCTATGCATCCCACGAGCATCACGCTGGCGGATCGCTGAGGCCACATGCTCCATGTTAAATGGAATCTCAGGTAGCAAAATCACGTCCGCACCGCCTGCCATGCCACCATATAGCGCGATCCAGCCAGCATGGCGGCCCATCACCTCCAGCACGATCACGCGCTTGTGGCTCTCCGCCGTCGTGTGCAGACGATCCAGCGCATCCACCACCGTCGCGACAGCGGAATCAAAGCCGAATGACATCGCCGTTGCTTGGATGTCATTGTCGATCGTCTTCGGCACGCCGATTACTGGCACGCCCATTCGATAAAGTTGCAGGCCCGTAGTCAGCGAGCCATCACCACCCACCACGATCAGCGCGCCGATCTCCAGATGCTTGAGAGTCGTCTTTGCCCTATCCACGATCTCCTTTGGCACTTCAGACACATTGCCTTCGCCTACCTTAGCCACAAAATGGCCCTTGTTCGTCGTGCCCAAAATCGTGCCCCCCAGCTTCATGATTCCGATCGTTCGGGAAGGGTCCAGCATCATGTAATCTCCCGGTGGCAGCAGCCCTTCAAAACCATCACGAAAGCCTACCACCTCCCAGCCCAGCGTGTGCGCTGCGCCCACGGCACCATGAATCACTGCATTGAGTCCGGGGCAGTCGCCGCCGCTATTGAGGATACCGATTCGCATATGTGTCGTTAAAGTAGCGTTAATTAAAAGATCGTTATCTGATGCTAATCAGAAGTGATTGAGCAGTTGCTTCTCATCAGTGATCGGACGGCCTGAGGCCACCCAGCGGTCATAGGCATTCCAGGCCTGACTAAGCAGCGCCTGCGCCTCACCAAAAGGGTTCGACGAACCGATCACCACCACCACCAGACGGTGGCGATAGACCAGACTGCTGCCATCTGCCTGTTTATGGACGGATGACGCACGCTCGGCAGACAGCGCCACGCAGCCGCCCGAGCGCGGCGTGCTCGCTGCCTTCACCCCATCCACGTTAGAGACGCCCAGCATCTGATTCGTGTTCGTCACCGGCACCGAAAGCTGGCCGCCAGCGCGATAGACCGTGATCTTGCGTGTGGATTGGTTCGTGTAAAAACGCATCGCCGGGCGCGACACCGCATAGAGCGTCAGCCGCGCCATGTCTGCTGCCGTCGAATAAGGCGTGCTACGGGTAAATTCATAGCCGTGAGGGCTGCCAAAACGCGTGCCAGTCGCCCCTTCACGTGCAGCGAGCTGATTCATTTGTCGCACAAACTCCGCCTGCGGATCACCCTGCCTTCCCAGCCGGTAGAGATGGTCACGACCCACGAAGTCAGCCAGCGTGATCGCCGCCGTATCGTCGCTTCCCATCATCGTCGCGTAGATCAGATCTCGCAGCGTCAGCTTATCACCCGGCTGAAGGCCCAGGGAATTGTTACCCGAGATCTGTTTCGCATATGCCGGCACCGGAGCCAGAACATTGACACCCGCCTTGGAGGCCTCAGCCCAATCAAGCGTCACCATCCCCGTGGCGATTTTTGCCAGACCACCCACCACGCAGTGACGGTTCGCATTTCCAGCCACATGAACTTTGCGGTTAAAACTGTCCACCACGATTACCGACGACTGCGCCAGCAAGAGTTGCGAAGGTGCCAGCGTGAGCACAGTCAGCGCGACAATTTTGGAAAACATTCGGGGGCCATATCCACGGTGCATAGAGCTTCTCTTAGCATTGCATTTTCCATCAGCAACCCTGGATTACGGCCACACAAAGAGCAGCGAGGCTCTTACCACATGAACCTGATTTTGGGAGAACAGATGCCATAGGCAACGGCTGGGCCTAACATGACATCCCACAGGCTTTGGAACCCACCACCCAACGCTGCCGCACAGCACTCAGTGTTCGTAGTTCACGCGTGAGCATGCTTCATTGAATCCCAATCATACGCTCTAGCGCGAAAAGCGCACTCAACCGCCTAGCGCTTCAGCGCCAGCAGCAATTCATCCAAGCAGTGGGCGTCAGCACGCCGGCGTGAGGTTCGCACATTCCATGTGCAGCGCTTGAAATACAGGGCGGGCTGTCTGCAGCACACCGGGTTCGGGGAGGGCGAATCGAGAACCGCGCCACCATCAATCCCGCGCCCCACCTTCTGAGCGGCTAGGGGAAACAACCGTCGCCAACTGTCAACGGCTCCCACCTCGCGGACTCGCCGTCACCTACTGCACGGCGGAGTAGCTGCTGGTCGGGCCATCATCGTAGAATTTCAGGCGGTTCTAGCACACCTCTGGCTAGGCGGGGTTCAGCATCGGACGCGAGTCTCCATAAGTGCTAGCTAGGTCGATCCCAAGCATCTCCCAGTCGCCCACGCCGCGACAGCAAAAGACAAAGATCCAAGCCATGAAAAGCCGCCTGGAGCAGCCGATCAGTGCTAGGTAAACCTTCCACACCGTACTCGATCTGGCTGGCATCCGTTGCGATAGTATGCGGCCGGAGATGTGCCTCGCGTCCGCAGGTCTCCATCCTGTCCATGCACTGTGTCCTCCATCAGCGGACAAGTCCGGGATTACGATAAAAACATCAAGCCGCGCGAGATGAATCGCCCTGGGATGGGAAAGCCGCTCTTCATCGAAAAAAACCTCCGCTGTTGCCGATCCCAAAACTACGCATTGCCAAAAATCGACCCATCCCAATTCACACCACAGCAGACATCGATTGGTGATGAACCCCATATTGACCACTGCGCTGAGTGTTGTTAGATAGCCGCTTCATGCAAACTCCTCGCACCGCGAAACAGCACCGCAAGACGGCTGAGACAGACATCCAGATCGAATTGGTCATAGATGGCTCCGGCAAATCACAGATCGACACTGGCGTGCCTTTCTTTGATCACATGCTTACCCTCTTCACCAAGCATGGCCTCTTTGATCTCGACGTGAAGGTCGTGGGCGACATCGAAGTGGACTATCACCACACCGTCGAGGACACCGGCATCGTGCTCGGTCAGTGCTTCCGTGAAGCGTTGGGAAATAAAGCTGGCATCACCCGCTATGGTTTCTGGCTTCTTCCCATGGACGAAACCCTGGCCGAAGTAGCGATCGATCTCAGTGGTCGTGCCTTTCTCAGCTACCACGCGCCTGAGCGTGTCGAGGCCATCGGAGGCGTGAATCGTTTCAGCTATCAACTCGTAGAAGAGTTTCTCCGCGCGTTTTCCTCCAGCCTGCTCGCGACACTGCATGTCGAAATTCGTCGTGGACGCGATGCTCATCACATGGCTGAGGCGATCTTCAAAGGCCTCGCTCGTGCACTCGACATGGCCACACGGAACGATCCCCGAGTCATCGGCATCCCCAGCACGAAAGAGGTTCTCTGATTCATGAATCTAGGTGTGCTTGATTACGGCGCTGGGAATCTCCGCAGCGTCCTGAATGCCTTCGCCGCCATCGGCTCTGAGGCCAAACTCGTCACTGAGGCCAGCGGCTTCGACGCCATCGACGTGCTTGTCTTTCCAGGCCAGGGAGCCTTTGGTGATAGCGTGCGTATCCTCAAAGAGCGCCGCCTGTGGGACCCGTTAAAAGCTTGGCTCAAAGAAGAGCGCCCCTACCTCGGCATCTGCCTCGGCTACCAACTCCTCTTTGAATCCAGTGAGGAATCACCCGGCGTCGATGGACTCTGCGTGGTATCCGGTCGCGTGCGCAAGTTCGACGCCGCGCATGGTTTAAAAATTCCCCACATGGGCTGGAATCAAGTCCAGTGGGAGACCCGCGAATCAGCTTGGTGGCAGGGTTTGCCGAATCCCGCGCACCTCTACTTCGTACACAGTTACTACCCCGAAGTCGCAGACGAATCACTCGCGCTCTGCCGCACTGAATACGGCGTGCCCTTCATCTCAGGCATCGCGAAAAACAAGCTCATGGCCGTGCAGTTCCACCCAGAGAAGAGTCAGGAAACGGGACTCATTCTGCTGAAGAACTCCATCGCCACGCTCGCAGCTCGTTTGTAAATTCACACCACCATGTCACGCCCGCGCCTACAGCCACCTTGGATTCCTGGTCTCTGGCCGTTGCTCGTTTTGCTGTTGCTGCTTGGTAGCGTCTTTGGTTATTACTATTTGCTGGCCAAGAGCACACGCTTTGAACGTGTGCCCGAAAAGACTGAGTGATCTGTCACTTCTGCCGCGCTTCGTAGCCGGCCACAGGCTTGCCTTCAGCAGTCAACTTATCACAGGCCCAGAGCAGACCGCGTCCGACGAGATCTAGAAACACCGCATCGCTCATCGTCTCATTTCCGTGGCCCATGGTCGTGCCAAAGACACGCGCTTTGCCATACGTGTTCACCCACACCAGGCAGTGATCCTTCTTCGTATCTTCACCATACGCCTGCGCCAGTGGCACAAAGTTCTCCCAAAGCTTTTCGTTCTTGTACAGCTCATCCTTGGCGTCCAGCCACTCCATCGGGAAACCCTTCATCACCGGATGCTCCGGTTTGATGTTCTTCACATGAAGATCGCGGTTCTTTTCGTGGCTCATCGAAGTCTGGCCGACACATTTACGCCACTCATCCGTCTTCGCTGCCCGGTAACTGTGGGTCGAGCAGTGTAGCATCACTGCTGGAACGCCGTCGTGATGAGCTTTCGCGATGCTATCCACAAACGCCACATCCGTCACCGCGCCGAAGCACTCATTGTGCAGGATCACATCATAGCCCTTGGCCCAGTCCGCCTTTTTATAAATGCTGATCTGATGCGTGCGATCATCCTTCACCCTCGCCTCCTCATGCACGATGGTGAATTCCACATTCGCGCGTGAGCTTAGCCCTTCCGCCAAGATCATCTTTTGGTTCTCATACTCGTGGCAGCAGCCGCCCGTGATCATCAGCACCTTCAGTGGCGCTGGCGCAGCAGCAGGGTCAGCGGCGTAACTCATCCAGGAGACGAGAGCGAGTAGGCAAAGCGGGATCAGTGTGTATTTCATGCAGGGTAGGCGGATCGGAAAACAAAGAACGCAGCCTAACCCACCATCTTCACCATGATTTTGTCATCTACTTGCACAGGAATGTTGTGTCTCGCGCACAGACTGCGTATCCTTGCGACTGCCGAATGACCGACGACACACCCGACCTGCCACCAGCGGACGCACCCGCGCCCGTTGAAGCAGCGGCCCCCCAGCAACCGGAGACCATCGTCGAACTCCCCGCGCCACCGCGTGCTGCGCCCAAAGGCCCACGGCCCATGGATGGCGGCCCGCCATCGCACCGCGACGATCTCGTCATCCCCGACTACACCCTGATCAAGCGCATCGGCTCCGGTGCCTATGGTGAGGTCTGGCTCGCGCAGAGCGTCACCGGAGCTTACCGCGCCGTGAAAATCGTCTGGCGTGAGGACTTCGAGCTCACCCGCACCTTCCACCGCGAGTTCCTCGGTATTCAGCAGTTCGAGCCCATCTCACGCGGCCATCCCTGCCTCGTCCATGTCCTGCATGTCGGCTGGAATGAAGCACGCGGCTTTTATTACTGCGTCATGGAGCTGGGAGACGATGCCGAAGAAGGGCCTAACTTTGAGAGCGTTCAGACCTATGTCCCGCGCACACTCGGCACCGACATGAAACGCCATGGCCGACTCGACGTTGTCTTCTGTCGGGACGCCGGCGTCTATCTCGCAGATGCTCTCTACTTCATGCACAATCGCGGGCTCACCCACCGCGACATCAAGCCCTCCAACATCATCTTCTGCGGTGGCGTCTGCAAACTTGCCGACATCGGCCTCGTCGCTGGATTAGGCGAGCGCACCTTCGTCGGTACCGAGGGCTTCGTGCCGCCTGAAGGTCCCGGCACCGCTCAGGCAGACATCTACAGCCTGGGCAAAGTGCTCTATGAAATGAGCAGCGGCAAAGACCGCCTGGAGTTCCCCGAAGTCCCCACCAATCTCAGTGATGAAGAATGGCCCTTTTGGCTCGATCTCAACCGCGTCATCTGCAAAGCCTGTGCCCCCGATCTCAAAGAGCGCTACCAGACTGCTGGCGACTTCGCAGAGGCCCTCCAGCACATCGGTCAAAAGCGGCCCGAGAGCTTCATTCGCAGTTTCAGTCGCGCCGCTTTCTTTACCATCATTGGTTCGGCGCTCGCCGGGGCCGCGCTCACCGCCGGCAAGTATGAACACCAGTGGGCGTACGAGCTACCTCTGCCGCTGAAGGCCGCTCCGGCGCCCATTCAGCCGCTGAACGGTAAGCCCTGGCAAAACATCTACGGCCAGTGGTTCAGCTACGCCAAAGACCGCCACATCGCCGACTCGCCGGTCGAGGTCACCCACTTCCGCGCCTTCCTGGAGGCCTCTCTACGCGCGGCTGCTTTCGATGTCGTGCCTTTCATCTCCCCCGACAAAAAGATCCTCAACTGCGTCCTCGTGCCCGCTGCAGATGCCGATGCTTTTTGCGCCTGGATGACCAGCCGAGATCGCCAGAGTGGGCGGCTCGACATCGATCACGAATACGCCTGGCGACCCGCCACCGTCCGCCTGCCCCTCGGCATGATCCCCACCCCAGGTCGTCAGGCCGTGCGCACCGAAATCGTCCGCGTATCCTACGGTCGCCTCATTCTAAACAGCACCCCCAGCGGAGCCGAAGTCCTCAACGGCGAACTCCTCGTGGGGCGCACACCACTCACTCTCAACAAGACCCGCGCCGACAAATACAACTTCGAAATTCGCCTCCCGGGTTACAAGAGCGAATTCGTCAAAGGCAGCCTCAAAGAAGGCCAGTCCATGAGCTTCAATCTCCGCCTCAGAGCCACCGGCGCCATCGTCTTCGGTAAACCATGGGAAAACAGCCTCCGCATCAAACTTGTCCCGCTTGGCCGAGCCATGCTTGCCGCCACCGAGACACGCCGGAGCGACTTCGTCGAGTTCGTCCTCAGCACCAAGCTGCCGCCGAACCCCAACCGCATTCTCGACAAAGAACTCACACTCCCCGTCACACACGTCAGTCGCAGCGAGGCCGAGCAATTCTGCCATTGGCTCACCGACCGCGAGCGCGGCAAAGGCCTGCTCGAACCCGATCAGGAATACCGCCTGCCCACAGACGACGACTGGAGCATGGCCGCCAATCTCCCCCGCGAAATCGGCATCACCGCCGCCGAGCGCAGTGGCCGCATCGGTGGCTTTTATCCCTGGGGTTTCACCCCCGTGCCGCCTGCTAGGACGGGTAACTTTCTCGACAAAACCGCCGACCCCACCGGCAAAAAATCCATTCCCGACTACGATGACGGTCATGCCACCCTTGCCCCCGTCGCCAGTTACCGTGCAGATACCCGCAGCCTCCTTCACGACCTCGCTGGCAACGTCTGGGAATGGGTCTCCGACCCCTGGTCCACCACCCCAGGAGAAGGCGTCGTCCGTGGCGGAGCCTACACCACCAAGGACGCCAATGATCTCCTCGCCTCGCACCGTCGCAAAGTCCTCATCACCGACCAGCTCCCCGATATCGGCTTCCGCATCCTCCTCAGCCCCCAGGGCCAAACCGCCCGCGACGAGGACTGATCAACCTTAGAAACAGTGTTGAGAGTTGTCAGTTGAAGGTTGAGAGCCTGAAATTGAAGCCGCTGAGCCAATGGAAGCCGATCACCTTTTGGATGAATGTTATTGGCTCAATCATTCGGTAATTTTCGCTTCGCTTATAGGCAAATCAATTTCCCCGCCGCTTCTCCAGAGTGAGCCCTGTAACAGACGTCGCGAGTATAGTCATGCGCCCGTTTCATGCATTAGCCCTGTCCAAAACATGGCAGTGATGACTAGCGCAAGCGCATAGATTGCAGGTGTGGCAATGCCTGGAGAATGACCACGTACTTGAGCTACGACTACCGAGTAGCCGAACAAATAGATGACGAATGCCTCAACAAAGCAGAATGCCAGTCTGCCTCAATCCACAAACAGCATCTCGTTGGATGCCAACAGAGCCTGGGCATACTGCGACCACACGTCGGCGTCTTTTTCACGGCCCGCCACAAAGGCGCGCGTCACAGCCGTCTCGTGGGCACTGGGTTTTCGCTGGAACAGGCGCGTGTAGATTTCATCCACACTTTGACTCATGGCCCATGGGCCGAGAACGTCGGCGCGGGCCTGGATGAAAGGTGAATTGAGGGCGAAGAGGCCCTGCAAGGGCGTGATGGTCTCGGTGCGCCAGGGATTGTGAGCGCCAGGATCTGGAACGTCGTGGATGCGGAGCATGGGGTCCATGTCCTGACGGTCGGATGCACCGTAGAGTGAGCGGCGGAGGTTTTTGGCATCGCTGATCGAAGCGGCTGGTCCACCGGAGCGGAGATCGAGTTCGCTGGTGACTGTGAGGATGGCATCACGCCAGGATTCCCAGTCGAGACGACGACGTGTCATGCGGGCATAGAGTTTGTTCTCGGGATCGCGCTGTTCATTGCCGGGGGAGACGCTGCTTTGCTGCCAGGTGGCGGAGTTGAGGATCTCGCGATGCAGCCATTTGAGAGACCAGCCGTTTTCGATGAAGCGACCAGCGAGATCATCGAGCAACTCGGGATGCGTGGGTGCTTCGCCGAGATTTCCAAACTCACTCGGCGTGTCCACGAGGCCGCGCCCGAAGTGGTGCTTCCAGATTCGGTTCACGATGACGCGAGCAGTTAGAGGTGCGGCGTCTTCGACGATGGCATGGGCAAGCTCCAAGCGCCCACTGCCGGTGTTAAATTGGCGAGGTTTGCCGGACTTTGATGGAAAGGCGGAGAGGAAGCGGCGGGGGACGGAATCGCCAATGTCGTTGGGGTTGCCGCGCTTCATGAGTTCCAGATCGCGGGCCGCACCGATTCTGAAATCGAGCTTCGTGCCTTTTTTGTTATCCGCCTCCACCACATGCAGCGCAGCATCGACCACGGCATTGGCCATCGGCATGTTGTAATGCGGAGTACTCGTCTGGATCGACGTCATCTTAGTCTCCATCGCCTTCGCTTGTTCGGCGAGATCCTTGGGCTTTTTCTTCTTCAACTCGGCGAGCTGCTTTTGAAGCGCTGCCACCTCGGCGCGGGCTTTTTCCACAGGCTTCCAGACGGCCTCACTCATCATCGGCCGTTCAGACATTTTCACCGAAGCAAATACGCCAGCTAGCGCATAATAATCCTGCGCAGTGATCGGGTCTGACTTGTGATCATGGCAGCGTGCACAAGCGACGGTGAGGCCGAGAAAGGTGCGACCAATGGCATCGACATGCTCTTCCCATTCATCGGCTACGGTTGTTTTGATGATTTCGGGTGGCAGTTGCAGCTCCTTGAAATAGGAAGGACTTAGACCGAGGAAGCCCATGGAAACGAGATCCGGAGGTCCGCACTCCGGCAAGTAATCGGTGGCGAGCTGACGAATGATAAAGCGGTCATACGGCATGTCCTCATTGAGCGCCTGCACGATCCAGTCGCGGTAGAGATAGGCGTACTTGGTGGAGTCGAGCCAATCGGGAGTGATGTCTGTGTAGCGCGCCAAATCCAGCCAATGGCGTGCCCAGCGCTCGCCGTAGTGCGGTGAAGCGAGGAGGCTGGCTAATTGAGATTTGAAATCTGAGATCTGAGATTTCTCGGGCGGCAGGCCGGTCAGATCAAAGGCTAAGCGACGACCTAAAGTCCGGTCATCAGCGCGCTCGGCCGGTTGAACTCCTGCCGCCTCCATTTTGGCGAGGATGTAATGGTCGATGCGAGTTATGGGCCAATTCGTGTTCTTTACCACTGGTACTGCGGTGCGCTGAAGCGGACGGAAGGACCACGGCACAGGCTTAGGCCCATCGTCCTTCGCCACGAGTGTTCCCACAGCGAATGCCAGAAAGGGCAGCGCGTGGAGGATCACGAATTTAAATGCTGAAAAATACACAGAGATATATACAGCTCACAGCGCGCAGGCTTTCAACCGAAGCGCTCAGATCTATGATCAAAACTGACGTTCAGCTGCGCAAGTGAAGCACAGCCTTTATCGTTTACCGATCATGCCGTGAATGAGACAATGAGCGTATGAACAATCATCTTTGGTTCGGCGTAAGCGTTTGTCTGGTCATCACCTGCTGTGCCTCACCCGATCACTCGGCTGCAACGATTGACCCGGCCTTTGCCAAAGTACAGGCCGTTCTGGAAACCAACGGCGTTCACTGTCATGGCGACAATCGGCTTTCCTCCATGCCGTCGATTCAGGACTCTCAGGCATTGGCGAAACTCACCAGCCATAGTGGCTGGATCGTGCCAGGAAAGCCTGATCTAAGCCGCATCTATCAAGATGTAACTTTCCCAGATGAAGTCCCCGGCGCAATGCCACCAACAGGCCATGCGATCCGTCAAACTGACGTGCAGGTGCTGCGTGAATGGATCGCCACGGGGGCGAAGTTGCCATCCGGTAGGGTCATCAAATTCTCGCCGCACGGCAAGCCTCCAAGGTCGATCTGAATTCAAGGTCTCGCCTGCACTCGAACCCGAGACTCATCGGCAGGCGGAGCGTCGCTGGCCAGGGGTGCCTCGATAATGGCGACCACATGCGAGGCCAACACATAAATCAGCGCGGCACCCACGGCTCCGCTGATGGCGATGAGTCGCCGTTGACCTGGATTTTCGACAGAGATCATCGTGTAAATGCGCAAGCAAATCAGCGACCACAGCACGGTGAGCACTGGGGTGACGAAGGCGAGGTAGGTGTCCATGAATCACAGGCTAGGCCGTGATGGCACTGTGGCAAGTCGTCAGGGAATCGAAACCTGCGGCACGACCGCAAGTTGGTTTGGCTGCGCGCCCATTTTGACTTGTTTGCCATCCGTTGACTTCTCGATCAGTGAGCTGGCCATCAGTGACACGGCAGCTTTAAGACGTGCATCATCAGAATACAAAGCTGACACGGTAAGCATCTCAGGAAGTGCTTCGACGGTGATGCCCATGGCCTCAAACTCGTTGAGCAGCGCTTTGATCGCGGGCCGGGCCACGGCATCGACTTCAGCACGCTCATCTTTGACCACCGCGGCGAGATCACCAAGCGAGCGCAGGATGATGATGTGATAAACGGTGCGCGCATTGTGGGCGTCCATCCAGCGACCATTTGGAGCCTGTCCAGGTGCCACTCCGACGCGAAATTTGTGCAGCGCGCTTTTGACAAAGCGTTCGTCCTTGGTCAGACGATAGGCATTGGCGAGCAGTGAGACGGAGAAGGCGTTGTAGTTAAAGTTGGCGCAGCATTTTTGCTGAAGTGCCCATTCGGCGGCGCGCTTGCCAGCGGCGATCCAGGCTTCGTTTTTGAAGACCTCACCCGCGTGCAACATGGCGATGCCGCAGACGCTGGTATCAAACTGTGATCCGCCATCAGGATCGGCAGTGATGAGCCAGCCGTCTTTAACCTCAACTTTACCTGCATCAAGCTGGCGCGTGATCATGTCGCCAAAGCGGATGTTTCTTCCGCGTAGATCTGGAAAAGGAAAATGGCCTTCTGGCTGCTGCAAGGTTGTGAGGATTTTGGCACAGCCTGCTGCGAGCTTGGTGATTTCTGGCAGCGCGTCTGGCTGATGCTTCACGACAAAAGGCTGAATGTGAGCACAAGCCTGGAGCGCGTAGCCGTAGAGGCGTAGCATCTGATCTGGCAGTGGCTCACCAGCCATGAGCGAGCGCAGTGGGCGGCCCAGGCTTTTCAGCGCATCGAGGAAAAGTTTCGTCGCTGCAGCTTCGGTGAGCTGTGTGCCTTTCGGCTTCTTTCCCATGCGCCGACCGTCGGGCACGCCGGCCTGATCACCGAGCACGACGAGCATCTCTGCGGTCACGGCGCGCACTTTTGCAGGATCATCGGTTTGCATTGCCTCTTGGAGTTGCTTAACGAGCGGCTTGTATTTCTCGATCATCTCCGGCGTGGGATGAGCCAGTGGCTGGCCAGCCATGGACCAGCCGCCTGCATCGATGCCGACCTTGATTTCCAGCTTTGCAATCTGCACCTCAGCGTCTGCGGGCAGAGCTTCTTTGAAGCGACGACCTAGCTTTTCAACTTCAGACACGAGAGCCCGATCATTACGCTCACGGGCGATTTGCATGGCCATCTTCAGACGTGATTCAGCATCAGCAGGAGTCAATGCATGTGCTGCCGAAACGAGGCAGATCGAGAGTATCAAACAGCGCATGGAATTACTGTTTGGCGAGTTTGCTTTCACCCCAGGTGAGGATGCGGCCAACCAACTCAGCATCCTGAGCACTCTTGGCTTGTTCCAGCGCTTCCTTAGCTTTGATGAACTGACGAATGAGCGGCAGTGAGATGATTGATTGGGCATTGGCCTGCACATTATCAAGACGCTGCCTCAAGACTTCGATATCCACATTGCCGGTTTCGTATTTGCTGAAATCCAGGGCTTCCGTGGTCTCGGGTTCATTGGTTCCGCTTTCGATGATGAGCTTATCGAGTGCTTGCTCAGCCTGAGTCCACTCACCGCCACGGATCATGGATTCGATCTCTCCACCGCGCTCGCTCATGGCTTGAGTGGCTTTGATTCCGAGTGAATCGACTGCCGCACGTAGCTTCTCGGCCTTGGTCTTCACGCGAGCTTCGAGATCGCCCTTGTTGACATTTTTTTGCAGGGCCAAGGTCATGGCTTTCTTTTGCTGCTCGGGCGTCATGAGGTCGCGCAACTGAACGAGTGTGCGCAGTTGCAGTTGCTTCACCGGAGCCTCGGACTCCAGAAGATGGGTAAGTGCGGCACTCGCGGCATCAGCATTTTTCTCGCGATTACGCAGAGTGTCGTTAAAGACTTTTTGCTGCTCTTTCACGGCTTGCTCCAGAGGCTCGGCGGTGGCACGCGCTTCACTGACGACAGCCTGCATTTTCGACTCCTGATCGGCGGTGAGTTCGAGTTCGGATTTCAGCGTGGCGATGGCCTCTGGCATGATGAGTCCATGCTGGAACCACGCCTCGGGTCCGGCCTGAGCCAGAGTGGTTAAAATAAGCAATGAGCTGAGGATGAGTTTCATGGTAGTTGGATGGTGAGGTAAGTTGGCAAAAGGAAATCACTGGGGTTGGCTGACGTGTTATCGAGACTGGCAAAGAGCGGCTCATCGGGCTCCTCAAACAGCACAGGCAGTGCTGCTACGAGGTCGGGCGTTTCTGATCGTTGTAGTAGAGTCAGACTCAGCAGCAGGCAGGCAGCGGCGGTGATCGGCAGCCAGCATGGCAGGCGGAATTCGGACGCTTTTGATGCGGCCTGAAGCACACGCGGATGCCATGCAGGGGCGTGCTCTTGATCGGCACGGCGCTGAGCGGAGAATCGCGCGCGTAAGTCGTGATCGGGTTCAGGATTCATGATCGGTGTTGGGTTGTAGCAGGCTGCGCATTCGAGCTTTGCCGCGTTCGTAATGCTGGCGCACGGAGCCGATGCTGACTTTCATGATGGCGGCGGCTTCGCTAATAGATAAGTCTTGGTAGAAGACGAGATGCAGCACCTCTGCCTGCCGTGCCGGCAACTGGGAGAGACAGGCTCGGAGCTGCAGCGTTTGTTCGTCCAATTCGACCTGCCTTGAAGGCGAGGGGCGCGGATCGTGACTGTCTCCGCTGAGTTGAAGCAGCAGCTTGCCGAGCAAAGATTCCCGATAGCGCAGCCGCCTGAATTCCTCGTGGGCGGTGAGTCGAATGACTCCGAACCACCAAGTCTTGAAGCTCGATGATGCGGCGAATTTCAGACGATCTGAGGCCAGCTTGAGATAAGCATTTTGCATCACATCCTCCGCCCGGGAGTGGTCGCCAGCGCAGCAGTGAAGCGCCCAGCCAAAGGCTTCTGGGTGCAGGCTTTCGAGTTGATCGGCAGTTTCGCGCTCCATTCATTTCCCGGTGAGTGACCCGGACCTGAAGCATGTATGACAGCCACTTCAGTTTTTTGCCACGGTCTTCTTCGGCGGTTGCTCCATGAAGGAAGCCAGCGCCAGAAGGATAGCGGCGACGACGACACAAGAGTCAGCGACATTGAAGGACGGCCAGGGATTGAAGGGAGGGAAGCCGAAATCGAAGCGCAGGAAATCGACGACATAGCCATCGAGAAAACCACCACCGAAGAGCTTGCCATCATCATGAGCACGGAACACGCGATCGGTGAGGTTTCCAAAGATACCCGAGATGAGCAGAGCCACGGCTGTCTTGCTCATCCAGCCGGGGAATGCCCCGCTGCGATACATCCAGATGATGAAAGCTAAAGCTGAGAGCGAGATCACTCCAAAGGCGTAGTTGGCATACTGCGTGCCATTGAACAAGCCAAAGGCGACGCCCGTGTTTGCGATGTGGTGCAGCCAGAAGGTGCCCTTGATCACTTCATCTTCGCGACCATGCAGATCGAAGTTCGCGACGACCCAATTCTTCGACCATTGGTCGAGCAAGTAGAGCGGTAGGGTGAGGCAGAGGATGAGTTTGATCATGTCAGAGCCATTCTCAGATCAATGCGCCGTTGCTTTCTCTGCACCGAGGCCGGTGTGGGCGCGGACGGTGAGTTCAGCAAACTTGGCTTCGGCTTCAAGATCACGCGGTGTGAGGATGGTACCTAGATAGGCCGCGAGAAAGCCAAGCGGGATGCTGACGATACCGGGATTCTCCAGCGGGAAAATGGCACCGGCTTTGCCGAAGAGTCCATTCGGACTGAGCAGGATGAGGATGATGGCGGAGGCAAGTCCCACGGTGAGTCCGGCCACGGCTCCGCTGGTGTTGAAGCGCTTCCAGAAGACGCTAAAAATGATGACCGGCAGGTTGGCACTCGCAGCTACGGCGAAGGCAAGACCGACGAGGAAAGCGGCATTCACGCCGGGGCCGAGGTAGATGGCGATGCCGATGCTAATGGCTCCAACGACAAAAGCGGTGATGCGTGCCACTTTCACTTCTTGGCCGGGGCGATTCTCTTTGCCGTGATGGATGACGTTTGAATAAAAGTCATGCGCAAATGAGGCGCTAGCACTCATGGTTAAACCCGCGACCACAGCAAGAATGGTGGCAAAGGCGACGGCGCTGATGAAGGCGAAGAAGAGTTCACCACCGAGCTGCTGGGCGAGGATGGGAGCCACCATGTTGGTGTCGGGTTTACCATCAGCGGTAAGGATGAGGGCTTTCTTCAGGATGGTCGCAGCACCGAAGCCAAAGAAGGTGGTCATGATGTAGAAGACGCCTATGATGGCCATGGCCCAGACGACACTGGAGCGTGCTGTTTTGGCATCCGGCACGGTATAAAAACGCACCAGAATATGCGGCAAGCCTGCGGTGCCGAGCACGAGACCTAGCCCAAGCGAAACGAGATCCAACGGCCCCCATGGCCCGGCGACGGCGACGCCATATTTCAGGCCAGGTTCGAGCAGGTTCTTTGGCTCTGCGGTGCCTGCATAGTCAGCGTGAGAGACTGCATTAAAGAAGTTCGTGAAGCTGAAGTCGTGAAACTGAAGGACAAGATAGCTCAGCAAGATAGCACCCGCCATGAGCAGTAGGGCTTTGATGATCTGCACCCAAGTCGTGGCCAACATGCCGCCGAACACGACATAGACGAGCATGAGCACACCGACGCCGATGACAGCAGGAGCAAAGTCGAGTCCGATGAGTCGCTTGATGATGACACCTGCACCCACCATTTGAGCAATCATGTAAAAGGTCGAGACGGTCAGCGTGCTGAGAGACGCCATCGCACGCACCGGGCGTGGCTTCAGGCGGTAAGCCAGAAGATCAGCCATGGTGTATTTGCCTGCGTTTCTCAGCGGCTCAGCGACGACGAGAAGCACGGTGATGTAGGCGACAAGGAAGCCGACGGAATACATGAAGCCGTCGTAACCATAGAAGCAGATCATGCCTGAAATACCCAAAAATGAAGCCGCGCTCATGTAGTCGCCCGCGACGGCGAGACCGTTTTGCCAGCCTGTGATATTGCGCCCAGCGGCGAAGTAGGCACTGGCACCTGTGTTGCGCTTGGCAGCCCAGAAAGTGATGAGCAACGTGAAGGCCACGAAGCTGAGGAACATGATGAGTGAGATGGACATGGAAGAGGGGGAATGATGAATAACGAAGTTCTGATCAGCGCTGATCGCTGATGACACTGGCGGCAGATTTGTCCCAGCCAGTCGCGGCGCGGACGTAAACGAAGGCCATGATCCAAGCCATGAAGAACTGAGAAAGCGCGAAGACGTAGGCGATGTTCACCTCACCCCAGACCTTCATTTTCATCAGCTCAGGAAAATAACCCACGAGGATAGGCAGAGCCAAATAATAGCTCATGAAGAAGATCGTAGCACTGATGATGAAGCGCGCCTTTTTGCTGAGAAGAGCACGGAATTCAGGCTTCGCTTCGAGGCGTTCCCAATCGACGGGTGATTTTTGGTCAGACATGAGCGCGGAGGCTAGGGAGTCGCCCCCTAGATGGCAAGTGCGGAAATGCAATGACCTCACATACTCATCAAAGGGAGCTAGCAAGCCTCGCAGCGAGCTGCTTCGGCTCAGTGGCCGGACCACTCATCACAAGTTCCTTCGGCTTGGTGGAAAGATCCGCTTCATCGAAGACACGAACCGCGAAGTGGAGTTGGTCACCCATGATCCAAGTATGCGCACCGACAGGCGTCTGGCAGCCTGCGCCGAGCAGGCGCAGAAACTCGCGCTCGGCGATGACGCGCGTTTCGGTATCGGCATCATTGAGTGCGCGGAGTTTGGCAAAGGTGGCGTCATCTCCGGCACGACATTCGATGGCGATGGCCCCCTGCCCTGCGGCTGGCAGGAACTTCACGGGATCGAGTGTCAGCGCGTGAATGGTCTGGCCTTCGATCTCGATGCGGTCGCCGCGCATCAGGCCGAGTCGGATCAATCCGGCCGCAGCTAGCATGACGGCATCCAGCGGCTGCTCGCCGAGCACTTTCTTCACACGAGTCGGCACATTGCCACGGATCTCCACGATCTCGACATCAGGCCGCAACCACTTGAGCTGAGCGGCACGGCGGACACTGCTGGTGCCGATTCGCGCGCCTTGGGGCAGCGTTTCTAGAGTGCAGGCATCGCGAGTGATCAGCACATCTTCAATCGGCGCACGCGGCAGCACGGAGGCGATTTGAAATCCAACAGCAAGATCGGAGGGCATGTCCTTGAGGCTGTGGACGGCAGCATCAATCTCGCCATTGGCCAAAGCGATTTCGAGTTCCTTGATGAAGATACCTTTGTCCACCTGGGCCACGTCGCTGAACTCGGAGAAGCGCAGGTCCTGGCGTTTGTCACCGCTGGTCAGGATGATCTTGCGCTCTACTTTCAAGCCGGGATGCGCTTTCAGCAGTTCTTGCGTGACCATTTCAGTTTGGGTCAGAGCCAGTTCGCTACCGCGAGTTCCGAGGATGAGGGTGGGTTGAGACATGAGCGGGGAGGTTTTCACGCAAAGACGCCATGACGTAAAGGAATGATCTTGAAATTAGGAATGAAATTTTTCTCGTCTTTGCTGACGATTCAGTGCTGAATCTAGCGTTCTGCTTACCCGCTATGAAGATCCATCTCCTCCCTCTACTGCTCATCGCCATCTCCACTCAGGCCGCCGACTGGCCCACCTTTCGCGGCGCTGACCGCTCGGATGTCTCCACTGAAACCGGCCTATTAAATAAATGGCCTTCCGCTGGACCTAAGCAGGTCTGGATGAATAAAGACGCCGGCCTCGGCTATTCCGGAGCTGCAATCGTCGGTGGCACGCTTTACACGATGGGTGCTCGTGACGCGACTGAGTACGTCATCGCCATCGACGTGGCCACGGGCAAAGAAAAATGGTCCGCTGAAATCGGCGCGTTCCTGACGAATGGCTGGGGCGATGGCCCGCGTGCGACTCCGACTGTGGATGGCGATAAAATTTATGCCATGAGCGGCAAGGGCAACCTCGTCTGCCTCAGCGCAGCCGATGGAAAGGAAGTCTGGAAAGCCAGCATGATCGAACTCGGCGGCAAAGTCCCCGGCTGGGGCTACTGCGAAAGCCCGCTGGTCGATGGGGCTCTCGTCATCGCCACTCCTGGTGGGCCAAAGGGCACGCTCGCTGCTTTTGACAAAGTCACCGGCAAGCCCGCTTGGCAGTCCACTGAGTGGACCGACCCGGCTCAGTATTCCAGTATCATCGCCGTCTCTCACAACGACGCGCGTCAGCTTATCCAGCTCACCATGCAGAGCATCGCCGGAGTGAACGCCGCCGATGGCAAGCTGCTCTGGAAGACCGAGTTCCCTGGCAAGACCGCCGTCATCCCGACACCTATTTTTAAAGATGGCCAAGTCTTCGTCGCCGCAGGTTACGGCGTCGGCTGCAAGTCGATCAAGATCGGCGCAGGCAATGCCGTGGAAGAACTCTACGCCAGCACCGACATGGTGAACCATCACGGCGGCGTCATCCTCGTGGAAGGCAATCTTTACGGCTACAACGACAAGGGCGGCTGGACCTGCATGGACTTCAAAACCGGCGCGGTGAAGTGGACCGAAAAGAAAGCTCTCGGCAAAGGTGCCATTCATTATGCCGACGGCAGCTTCTACCTCTTGGAAGAAAAGACCGGCACTGTCGTCCTGATCAAAGCCAGTCCGACAGGCTGGGACGAGCAGGGCCGCTTCACTCTCGGGCCACAGACGACTCAGCGTAATCCCAAGGGCATGGTCTGGACCCACCCCGTCGTCAGCGGCGGCAAGCTCTACCTGCGCGATCAGGAGTTGCTGTTCTGCTTTGATGTCAGCGGGAAGTAAGTTTGCAGCCAATAAATCGGCCAGAATTCAGGGGAGGCGCAGATTGCTGCACCTCCCCTTTTCGTTGGTAAAAACCGCTTGCCGTGATGGACTTCGCCTTTACCATGCGCGCCCTCCTGCCCGGCACTTGTCGGCTGGGAGATTTCTCAGAAACCAACACCCCGCCAGTCTCCCGGATCAAGGCTCACTGCCTTGAGCGCAACGTTCCCTAAACCCAGCGTGCGGAAGACCAGCACCCCTCAAAATACTACATGTCCCAGATCCTCGCCGAACTCGTCGAAGCCGGAGTCCACTTCGGTCATCAAACCAAGCGTTGGAACCCGAAGATGAAGCCGTTCATCCTCGACTCCCGCAACCAGATCCACATCCTCAACATCGAGGAAACCGTCAAGCAGATCGATGTCGCTGCTGAATTCCTGGCAGACCTCGCCCGCCGTGGCAAGCGCATGCTCTTCGTCGGTTGCAAGCGCCAAGCTCAAGAAGCCATCCGCGAAGCTGCTGACGCCTGCGGTCAGTTCTATGTCAATCATCGCTGGCTTGGTGGCACCCTGACCAATCTCGAAACCATCCGCAAGAGCGTCGCCCGCCTTTGCTACCTGGAAGAGATCGAGAAGAAGCCTGAGTTCAAACTCATGTCCAAGAAGGAACTCGCTAGCCTTAACCGCGAGCGCATCAAACTTGAGCGCAACCTCCGTGGCGTGCGTGGCATGGACAAGTTCCCTGACGCTGTCGTCATCGTGGACTCAGCCCGTGAGCACATCGCCGTCCACGAGTCCCGCCGCCTCGGCATCCCGATTGTCGCTTTGGTCGATACCAATGCCGACCCGAACCTCATCGACTACCCGATCGCTGCGAATGATGACGCCATCCGTTCTATCCGCATTATCCTCCAGAAGCTGATCGATCCCGTGATCGTCGCAGCCGCTGAACTGAAAAAGTAATCTCAACCCCTCCCCCATTCACAGATTTATGGCAGAAATTACCGCTCAAAGCGTCATGGCCCTTCGTGAAAAGACGAACGCCGCCATGATGGAATGCAAAGCCGCACTCAAGGAAGCCGATGGCGACCTCGAAAAGGCCGAAATCATTCTTCGCAAAAAAGGCACCATCAAGGCTGACAAGAAGGCTGACCGCCAGACCAAAGAAGGCATCGTCTCTTCTTACATCCACATGGCAGGCCGCATCGGCGTGCTCATCGAAGTGAATTGTGAGACCGACTTCGTGGCTCGCAATGAAATCTTCCAGGCCTTCGTGAAGGACATCTCCCTCCACATCGCCGCTTCCAATCCGAAATTCCTCGGACGCGAAGAGATCCCAGAAAGCCTCATTGCCAAGGAGCGCGAAATCGCCCTCGATCAGGTCAAGGGCAAGCCGGAAGCCATCGCCGATAAGATTGTGCAGGGTAAGATCGACAAGATCTTCTCCGAGCAGTGTCTGCTTGAGCAAGCCTTCATCAAAAACTCCGACATTACCGTCGGCGAATTCGTGAAAAGCAAGATCGCTGAGCTTGGTGAAAACCTCGTCGTCCGCCGCTTCGTGCGCTACGCCGTGGGTGAAGACATCGCATAAACGATCAGTCACAGACTACTGAAAAGGGCGGACGCAAGTTCGCCCTTTTTTGTGCCTTGATGCCATGAGAGAAAAAAGACCTTCATTTCTGAGCCGAGTTGATCGAAGCCGCGATCGCCTCACCGGCGAGGCGACTCGTAGTCCAGGCGGCTTGAAAGTTGAAGCCGCCGGTGACGCCATCAATGTCGAGGATTTCACCAGCAAAGTGAAGGCCCGGAATGAGGCGACTCTCCATCGTCTTGAACTGCACGTCGCCGAGATGCACACCACCACAGGTGACAAACTCATCCTTGTTCATGCTTTTGCCATCGACCCGAAAACGACAGGCTCCGAATTCCAGAGCCAACCGCCGCGCTAAATCACGCGGCAGATGTGGCCAGCGCAGCTCGCTGAGATCCGCATAACCATCTCCGAGCACGAACTCTAACAAACACTTCCACAAGCGACTCGGCATCCCAAATTGGGGATCGTTGGTGATGCATTTGCGCGGTGACTCGATCCGCAGCTCATCAAACCGCTGCAAGATCTGCGGCTCACTCAATTGACCACACCAGTTCACTAGGACATCAAAACGATACTCCAATTTCTGCAATTCCCGAGCACCCCAAGCGGAGACTTTGAGAATGCCAGGACCACTCAATCCCCAATGCGTGATGAGCACTGGACCCACGGCTTGCAGGTTTAATTTCGGCTCCACCGACTTTACCTGCACTGTAGCCTCTGGCACCGACAAACCCTGAATCCCGGCAAGCCGAGCATCGGCAATTTTGAAGGTGAAAAGAGAAGGCGCAGCTTCTTCGATTCGGTGACCAAAACTGGCAGCTAGATCAGCCCCGAATTGATTGCGCGTGCCTCCCAAAGTCAGCAGCAACCGCTTGGCATGCAGTCGCTCGCCGCCATTGAGTCGAAGATCGAAAGCACCCTCTTCACCGACTTCAGCCGACTCCAAAGCCGTGCTTGTCCGAACCACCACGCCGGCAGCGCGCGCGGCTCCTGTGAGGCAGTCCATGATGCTCTGGGAACTGTCGGATTTCGGGAACACGCGGCCATCTTCCTCGATCTTCAGCGGCACTCCCCTGCCCTCGAACCACTCCATCGTGTCAGTCGGACTCCAGTGATGAAATGGCCCGATCAACTGCTTCGATCCGCGTGGATAAAACTTCGTCAAAGCGCGCGGATCAAAGCAGGCGTGAGTGACATTGCAGCGCCCGCCGCCGGATATTTTGACCTTGCCCAGCACCTGACTGCTTTTTTCTAAAATGACCACACGAGAGCCTGGACAAGCCTCAGCAAAAGTGATGGCTCCAAAAAAGCCCGCTGCACCGCCACCTGCCACCACGAGGTCATAGTCAGAGGAAAGAGAATCGGTGCGTGCTGGGTTCATGAGCCGCCTATCATGCGCTGCCCATTCATATGGGCCAACGCTGTTTTTGAAAGAAGGCATCTAGATTGTCTTGCCGCGACCCGTAGCAATCACCCAGCATCGCTAAAAATCTCCCGACCATGAAATTACTGCTCCCAATCCTATTTCTTTCCTGTGCCTCCGCGTGGAGTGCCGAAGTCTTTGAAGCCGCGCTCGGTCGCGAGAAAGAACTACCGCGAGGCAAAGAGGCGGATGGCATCCGTGGCGACTTCGTTTTGCGCAGCGACAAAGTGGAGGCCGTGATCTCACAGAACGCGCCACTGCGCCGGGCAAACATGAGCACCTTTTACGGGCCAGATGGCGTGACCCCAGGCTGCCTCTATGATCTGACTTTGCGTGGCGCAGCGAATGATCAGCTCGTGGTTTATGGTCCCTGCGGTCATGGCGAGGTCTCGTATGTCAAAACCGTGGCGACCAAGAGTGAAAGCGAAGCCGCAGTCGAGTCCGTGACCACTGCCGCAAAGAACGGCGGTGTGTTCAAACGTCACGAGTATCGCGTCAAAGATGGCATCCAAGGCATCTTCATCACCACGATCCTGCGCAATGAATCGGATAAGCCGCAGAAGGTGAACACGAAGTCAGACTTCACGCGCTTTGACTCCACGGGCACAAGTTCGGACGGCATCTTTTGGACAGACGCCATCAACCCCGCGCACAAATGCGGTTACGCGCTCGGCACACTCAATGTCACGGGCATCGAGAAGCTTGAAGAGACCATCGAGCTGGCAGCCAAGCAGGAAGTCGTCATCTCACGCATCTTTGCCGTCGGCACCTCTCCAGCACAGGCGGTGGGTGAAGCGCGTGCGGTGAAGGGCGTGAAACTCGGCAGGGTCAGCGGACAAATTGTCGGAGCCGATGGCAAAGGCATCTCAACGGTGGCGATCACGATCCCTGATGGCAAGAAGTCACTCACGGCTTACCCCGATGCGGATGGCAAATACAGCTTCAAGCAATCTCTCGGACCCGTGGAGTTACTCATCGATGACCTTGGCCGCGCGCAGGCAAAGGTTTCTCTCACCGTCGCTGAAGGTGAAACCAGTGCCCCAAAACTCACGCTACCAGAAGCCAGCCGCATCCGCTTCGACATCACCGATGAGTCGGGCAAGTCCATTCCCTGCAAAGCACACTTTGAGCCGCTGGATGTTGGCGCACCGAAGCTCAACCTCGGCCCGAAACACCGCGCGCATGGCTGCGTGGATCAGTATCACAGCGAGAAGGGCCAGTTCACCCAGCAGCTTCCGACCGGTAAATATCGCGTCATCGTCGTGCGCGGTCCTGAGTATGGGCATCTGTCCAAAGAAGTGACGCTTGCCGCTGGTCAGGAGTTCGTTTTCAAAGGCACGCTCAAGCGCCTCGTCGATACCAAGGGCTGGATCAGCAGCGACTTCCACAATCACAGCACGCAGAGTGGTGACAACGTTTGCGACACGGATGGCCGACTGATCAACATCGCTGCTGAGCATCTGGAGTTCGCACCCACCACGGAACATAACCGACTTTACGATTGGGAACCCGGCATCAAAGCACTCGGCTTGGAGTCCTTCATCAAGACTGTCAAAGGCATGGAACTCACCGGCAGCCGCCAGCACTTCAATGCCTTTCCCTTCGAGCCTGATCCGCTGCTACAAGACGGCGGTGCGCCTGTGTGGAATGATGACCCACGAATCACTGCGCTGACTCTGCGCCGCTGGCAGGGCGAGCGTGCGGATCGCTACATCCAGTTCAATCATCCTGATCTCAGCAACATGTTCATCGACCGCGATGGCGACGGCATCGCCGATGGCGGTTTCGTCGGCGTCGGTGGCATGATCGATGCGACTGAAACCGAAAACGGTCCCGGTACCGACATCCTCCACGATGCACCCTTTAAGGTTAGCCGCGCTCCCGGCTCACTCGCCGCTAAGGCTAGCAGCATGCGCGAATTCGTCTGGCGTCAGCTTTTGAATCAGGGTCACCGCCTTGTCGCTGTCGGTGTGGCAGATGCGCACAGCGTGTATGGAAATGGCGTCGGCTGCTGGCGCGGCTACATCCCATGCAGCACGGATGAACCAGCGAAGATCGACTGGGCAGAGCTGGCTCCCCGTGTGAAGCAAGGCAACATGGTGCTCACCACCGGCCCCTTCCTCGAAGTCACCACGCAGAACGGCAAGATCGCCGGTGATGACGACCGCGCTACAGGTGGCATCGACCTCAAAGTGCGCGTGCAATGTACCGACTGGATCGACATTAATCGCGTGCAGGTGCTGGTAAACAGCCGCCCCGATCCCAAGCTCAACTTCACTCGCGCCGCGAACCCAAAAATGTTCCAAGACGGCGTCGTGAAGTTTGACCAAAAGATCCACGTCCCCCTGCAACATGACGCGCACCTCATCGTCGTCGCCATCAATGAAAATGGTGATTCAAAGATCGGCTATGGCACCAGCGACTACGCCAAGATGCGCCCCTGCGCCTACAACAACCCCATCTATATCGATGCCGATGGCAACGGCTTCAAAGCGAATGGCGACACCCTCGACTACGACCTCCCCACCATGGGAATGACGGCGGACAAAGCCAAGGCGCTGCTGGAGAAGAAGTGAGATCAGCTGACGGGCGTGAGTGATGCGAGCCTTCTTTGACAGACTTTAGCGTCTCAGGCACCACAGCGATTCATTCCATCAAACACTCTTAACCTTGCGCGCACGCGGCTTGCGTTCGGGGGCGAGCGTCATCTGCGGTGTGACCTTGATGCCCATGCGCTTGTAGTAATCGAGCATCTTCGCCGTGGCCACGCGCCCGGCTTCGAGGCCGATGCGGGACATCTCGGACATTTCGCGGCGAGGCGTCTCCTGGAGAGTGGTGGCGTTGATCATGGCGTGAAGTTGTTCGACGGTGTGTGTGTTGCTGTCGGCGAGTCGCGCATGCGGCGGCGACTGATTGTCCCACAGCACCCATTCGTCCGCAAGCGGCAGGTAGTCGGCGATGAAATGCTTCCGACTGCGCTCGAAGCGGCGGCGCACATCGTCCTCCGGCACATGATGCCCACCGATCTTCACACGCAACGCGACTCGGTCCACGGCCTGCGTGTCCGAGTCGATCACGATATAGTGCAGCACGAAGCGATAGCCGAGCGCCTTCGCCTCCCGAATCATCGTAACGTACGTCTTGCCGCTGAGCGTGGACTCGATGGCAAAGCTCGCCTTGGCCGCAAGCAACGCACGCGCTTCCTCGATGAGCAGGCGTCCGGCTTTGAAGGCCGTCAGCGAAGGGTCGAGCGGTGACAGCCCGCGCGCGATCTCATCGGCGTTGAGAAAACGCATCAAGCCAAGCCTTGGCAGTAGCTCGCGCGCCAGCGTGGTTTTGCCTGCGCCGTTGCAGCCGCCGATGATGCACAGAGTGGGTTGCATGAGCAAGATCAACACCTGCAAGCCGCAGGTTGCAATTAGGATTCATGGGCCGTGGTAAAAGTGCAGGCACAAGCGCTGGCGCGGCTGTCGCGACCTCACATCGTGCCCGCCGTTGCCGATAAAGCCAAGGCGCTGCTCGAAAAGAAGTGGGATCAGCGTCTTGCGTCATCACCTCACCGCATCGCCTTCAGTAGCTCACGCAAGCACACAACCTGTGGGTCAGCCAAGCGACTTACGCAGCACCTCTTTCACAAACTCAGGTATAGGCAATCCAGTCTCTACATGCCTGGCATCTTTTCCTCGATGCTGCAAATGAGGTTCAGCCTTGCGCCACTGTCCCTGCGGTTTACAAAGCAGCCATGCCAGCCCCAAGCATCGACATCCACCACATCGCTAAGCTTTCACGTCTCGCCCTCACGGCGGAGGAGGCGGTGAAGTATCAGGATCAGCTCAACCGCATTCTGGGTCACATCGACCAGCTCAGCTCCCATACGCTGGAGGCGGAGCCGAGTGCTCATGCCATGCCAGTCTTTGATGTGCTGCGTGCTGATGTGGCGCGGCCTGGGTTCACGCAGGATGAGGCGCTCTCGAATGCCCCGCGCCGGGCGATGGATCAGTTCCAGATTCCCAAAGTCATCGAATAATCCCTCTGGTTTCGTCATTCGTCATTCGTCATTCGTTATTTCCCCTTCATGTCCCTCGCCACTTCCACCATCACTGCGCTGCGTCAGCAGCTGCTTGCTAAAGAAATCACCCCGCGTGACATCGTGACCGATGTCGCCAAGGCCATTGATGAGCAGAATGCTTCGATCGGAGCCTACCTTTCCTGGGATTTGGAAAAGGCGCTGGTGGATGCGGACAAAGCGGATCTTTCCCAACCGCTGGGCGGTATCCCGATTGGGATCAAAGACAACATGAATGTGCTGCGCGAGCCATGCACCTGCGGCTCACGGATGCTGGCGGAGAATTACACGGCGCCGTATGACGCTGGCGCGATCACCAAACTGCGTGCTGGCGGTGCTGTGCCGTTTGGGCGTATGAACATGGACGAGTTTGCGATGGGTTCTTCCACCGAAAACTCAGCTCTGGGTGTCACACGCAATCCTCGTGATTTGGAGCGCATTCCTGGCGGCAGCAGCGGCGGCAGTGCGGCGGCGGTGGCCGGGAATCTGGCGATTGCCACGCTGGGTTCAGACACCGGCGGTTCGATCCGTCAACCGGCGGCCCTTTGTGGCTGTGTGGGGATAAAGCCGACCTATGGCCGCATCTCGCGCTATGGTCTCGTGGCCTTTGCGTCATCGCTCGATCAGATCGGGCCGATCACGAAGACGGTCGAGGATGCGGCCCTTTTGCTGAACCATCTTTGCGGCAAAGACGCACGGGACTCGACCTCGCTCGATGTGGCGGTGCCGGACTTCACGGCGGCGATTGGCCGGGACATCAAAGGTCTGCGCATCGGTCTGCCGAAAGAGTATTTTATCAGCGGCATTCATGCCGGAGTGTCGGCAGCAGTGAATGCAGCGATCAAGAAACTGGAGTCGCTGGGCGCGATCCCAGTGGAAATCAGTCTGCCTCACACGGATGTGGGTGTCAGTACCTATTACATCATCGCTCCGGCGGAGGCTTCGACCAATCTCGCGCGTTTTGACGGCGTGCGTTACGGCCACCGCAGTGCGGCAGCGAATGATCTCATGGAGCAATACATGATGACGCGTGAGGAGGGTTTCGGTCCTGAAGTGAAGCGGCGCATCCTGCTCGGGACGTATGTTCTGAGCAGCGGTTATTACGATGCCTATTACCTCAAGGCGCAACGCGCGCGCACGCTGATCCGGCAGGATTTTGAAAAGGCTTTTGAAAAGGTGGACGTGATCGTGAGCCCGACGAGCCCGACTCCGGCACATAAGCTTGGCGCGCTAAAGGACAATCCTTTGGCGGCCTATCTTGAGGACATCTTCACCATCCCGGTGAATCTCGCGGGTCTGCCTGCGATCAGTGTGCCCTGCGGCACTGCTGAAGAAGGCGGCAAGCAACTGCCAGTGGGCCTTCAGATCATCGGTAAGCCGCTGGATGAACTGACACTCCTGCGTGTGGCAGATGCGTTTGAAAAGGCGTGATGAGGAGCAGACGTAGCGTGGGTGTGGCACTAGCACGCCCGCGTGGTTTGCGGAAGCTCGGGCGATATCGGCGATACGACGTTGAGTGTTAGCGATCTTTTTTGACGCCAACCATACCCAAGCTACGAGGGGACTGCCGCCGCTAGAATCTGACGGCCTAGATCGGGATATTCTTTGAGCGCTGCGGCGGGTGCCGGGCGCATCTGCGGGGCGTGGAGTCCTTCTGCCGCGACGCTTTTCGTGAGAACCAGCAAGGCCTCGCTAAACGCGGCGACGGCGAGTGCCTCCTCCGCGCGGTCGTAATGCAGGCCATTGAGCAGGGCGACGTGCTCGTAGCGGTCCATCCACTCCAGCGAGCGGTTGCGATAGCGCTCGAGCACGAGCCTAAGCAGGGACTCCGCAGCGCTTTCCTGAGAGTCTCGCAGGACCTGGTAGGCAAGGCAGCGCGCGACATCGGCTGCGGCGCCGACGAGGCCGTGCTCCAGCGTGCCAGCTTCGAGCTGGCGATGCCGGTGCTCGTAGTGAAAGCCGAGATCGACCTGACACATTTCATTCACAGCAAGCTGTCGGTGCACCTCACAAAGCATGGCGATCTCCAGGCCCCAGGCTGAGGGGATGCTGAAGTTGGCGAGCGTGTCGCAGTCGCCGGCGAACTCACCTGAAAGCGGGTAGCGAAAACTCTCTAGATGCTCAAGCAATGGTGTGGCACCGAGCACCTCCTGAAAGGCCTGGATCAGAGGAAAAATAAGCAGCCGAGTGACTCGACCATAGAGTCGGTCTGCGACACGGCTGTAGTAGCCTTTGGCAAAGCGGTAGCCGAGGCGTGGGTGTGCAATTGGGTAGCCGAGTTTCGCCAGCAGGCTGGGGCTGTAATTCAAGATGTCTGTGTCGTGACTGATGACGATGCCGTCGTGCCCCGCCGCTTTCAGATAGGCGAAACCCATCCAGATGTTGGCGCCTTTTCCACCTTGGGCACCGGCTTCACTGAGTTGGTGATTCACAGCCTTCAAAGCCGGGCCATCATTCCAGAGCAGGGTCATTTTTTTGCTACCCAGCCATTTCCGGCAAGTGGCATTGGCTGACTTCATCTGGGCGGCGTTCATGCCGTTCATGCTAAGCACGACTTCGGAGATATACGGCACCTCACCCACTTGGCTGAGTATGGCAGGCAGCGCAGGACGCTCCATTTCTAAATGCAGCGCGGGCAGCAATAGTGCGATAGGGCGCTTGGTAGCTAACTCGACGAGTTCTGCCTCGCGAGCGGTGCTATCCGGCGTGGATAGGTGATGCAGCGTGGGCAGTCTCGCGTGCTGATAAAAATCGGCCATTCAGTATAGGGGAAAGGGTGCGCTAGATGCGCGAAGGCGCATCCTTTGGCAACACGGCATCTTTGTTTTCTGAAGTTTCCGATAGGTCGCTGGTGATGGGATCTTCGGGTGTGCCTGCCGCTTCGTATTCGATCTCGATCTGCTGCCGCACTCGGCGTGAAACCCAGGGGCGAACGAGACCATAGATCAGGTAGCTAACAAACAGCACCGAAGGCATCCACTGCCAGTTTTGAACCGAGAAGGCGACGACGATGATGGAGACGAGCACCCAGGCCGGGGAGCGGCGGGTGCGCCAGTTGATGGACTTGAAGCTCGGGTATTCAAGATTGCTCATCATGAGAAAGGAGAGCATCACCATGAGGGCGGCGAGTCCATACTTCCAGGGGCCGATCTCCTTGTTGCCTTCATCAAGCCAGAGCATGAGTAAAGTGAGTGAGGCGGTGATGCCAGCGGCGGCTGGTATGGGGCAGCCACGGAAGTGCTTGCCACTGGTCTTGTCATCTGTGGCAGAAAGGCAGTTAAAGCGTGCTAGCCGCATAGCTCCGCACACGAGATAACCTGAGGCGATCAGCCAGCCGAGCCCTGCTGGTTTTTCGATGTCCTTCAGCACGATGTCATGCACCAGAAGTGCTGGCGCTACGCCGAAACTCACGATGTCGGCGATGCTGTCGAGTTGCATGCCAAAAGGCGACTCCTGACCACCGATGCGCGCGACGAAACCGTCGAGCACATCAAAAAGGCAGGCGGCAAGGATGGCGATGATGGCCCAGTAGTAATGCACGGTGACTTCACCTTCACGACCTTTGAAAATCTGGAGAATGGCGATGAAGCCGGACAGGATATTTCCTGCCGTCATCATCGTGGGGAGCACATAGATGCGAGGTTCACGTTCGAGCATGAGGGCGGAATTCTAGCGTGTCCGCGCGTCTTGCCCACTTGAACTTTACTGTTTCGTCATGGTTCACATGCGTTATTCATCTGCCATGCCCACCGCCGTTCTTCCCCCGTTGATGCCTGAAACCACGCTTGGTCAGGTGCTGCAAAGCTATCCCAGTGCCCAGCGTGCGTTGTTTGCCCGCTATCACATCGGAGGGTGCAGCAGTTGTGCCTTCAGTCCCACAGAGACGCTGGCTGAAGTCTGTGCGCGCAATGAGAACATCCCGGTCACAGAGGTCATTCAGCACATTCAGGACAGTCACACGCTGGATGTGCAATTGCAGATCAGCCCACGTGAGTTCGCCGATTTAGCACGCATTGAAACAAAGCTGCAAATCCTGGATGCGCGCACTCGTGAGGAGCATGACGCGGTAAAAATCCCTGGTGCCCAACTCATGACGCAAGAGCTGGTGCAGCATGTTTTTTCAAACTGGGACAAGACCACGCCCATCGTGCTCTACGATCACACCGGCAGCCGTGCGCTGGATGCCGTGGCCTACTTCATCGGTCACGGTTTCACTGACATCAAATGTCTTACCGGTGGCATCGATGCCTACAGTCAGGAAGTCGATCCGACTCTGCCGAGGTATCGGGTGGAGATAGAGGCTTAGAAGAAGCTGGCCTTTGTTTACGATGGTTGACAATGGTTTGCAGTTATTTGGTCAAGCCATTGCAAACCACCGCCAACCATCCACTTCCCCTTCCCCATCCCATGTCCCGCATCCACGACATTCCTGAAGAAGACCGGCCGCGTGAACGTCTGCTGCGGCTCGGAGCTGGAGTGCTGTCGGATGCGGAATTGCTGGCCATCTTTATCAATACGGGCATCAAAGGCGAGAATGCGATTCAAGTGGCTCAGCGTCTTTTGCATGACCAGGGATCGCTCCGCAATCTATCTCGAATCGAGGCTGCTGAATTGGTGAAGATGAAGGCACTCGGGCCTGCGAAAGCGGCGCATCTTGCGGCTGCTTTTGAATTGGGCCGACGCGCCGTGCAGCAGGAGGCGCGTGAGGTGCCTCTGAACAGCCCCGATCTGGCCTACAAATACATCGGCTCCGAACTTCAGGCACTCAATCATGAGTCTGTCCGCATCCTGCTCTTGAATACTCGACTCTGCCTCATGCGTCATGAAGAGCTTTTTCGTGGCACGTTGAACGAATCCATGGCTCATCCACGTGAGGTGATTCAAAAGGTGCTCACCCACAAAGCATTCGCCTTCATCCTCGTCCACAACCACCCCAGCGGCGACCCAGCACCCAGTGATGCCGATAAGCGCCTGACGCGCCGCCTCAAAGATGCCGCCGAACTGTTCAACATCGTCTTCGTCGATCACCTCATCGTCGGCACGCCCGCCGAGGGCCGCTCACAGCCCTATTTCAGCTTCAAGGAGTGCGGGCTGCTGTGAAAAGCCAGTCGCAAGCCGTTTACAGTGGTTTACGATGGTTAACTGTTGTTTACAGTGGTTTGCAGAAGCTATCGCCAACCATCTTCAACAACTTTAAACAACCGTCAACTTTTACTCCGAGGCCATGCTGCTGATCATCGACAACTACGACTCCTTTACCTACAACCTCGTCCAGTACTTTGGCGAGATGGGCGCGCAGATGCAGATCCATCGCAACGATCAGATCACGCTGGAAGAGATCGCGAAGTTGAAGCCGGATCACATCTGCATTTCCCCTGGTCCCTGCACGCCAAAGGAGGCGGGCATTAGCTGTGACGTGATCCGCAAATTTGGTCAGAGCATTCCGACCCTGGGTGTATGTCTTGGACATCAGAGCATCGGCTACGTTTTCGGTGGAGAGGTCGTGCGCGCCGGGCGGCTCATGCATGGCAAAACTTCGCTGATCCAGCATCATGGAACATCTGTGTTCAAAGCTATGCCCGAGCCTTTCACCGCCACACGTTATCATTCTCTTTTGGTGAAGCGTGACACACTGCCGGACTGCCTGGAGATCACCGCCGTGGCGAGCGATGACGAATCTGAAATCATGGGCCTGCGCCACAAGGAACTGCCCATCCACGGCGTCCAGTTTCATCCTGAAGCGATCCTGACGCAGGACGGGAAGAAGCTGCTGAAGAACTTCTTGGAAATGTGATGAAGAAGTTGGCAGTTGTTTGCATTGGTTAGCCGTTGTTTGCGATGGTTTGAAAACAACCGCCAACCATTGCCAACCACATCTAACAATCGCAAACATCCCCATGCTCTACTTCCTCACCTTCGCCGCCGGATTCGTGTGCGGGGTGGCGACTTGGCTGCTGTGGCTGGCATTGAGATTTGTAGCGGATTTGAAAGCCGCACGCGAGGCCGTAGCAGACTACACAGCGCTGGGGGACAACCCCAAAGACATCGCGGCCAAGAAGGCGGTGGAGGATTGTAAAAACCGGCTGCGCTGGCAGAAGCGCATCAATCCCGAATGGCTGCCGCCGCTGGTCGAAGAGATCCCCAAACTCGTGCGTGAGATCGCAGCGATTTATCACCCCGCGCACCCCGACCCACTGCTCGGGCCAGGCTTGGGCCAGTTCTCACGCGCCGTGCATTTGGCTGCACTTGATGTGGCAGACTTTCTGCAAACGCGATCCATCGGCAGGCTGGTGGATGTGAGTGCCAGCACAGCGTTGAAGACTTGGGAAATGACGCACAAGATCGCCACTCATGAATCAATGCAGACAGTGAGTAAATGGTACAAGCGCCTGCTGCCCGTATGGCAGGTGGTGAAGTATAAATCACCGATGGTCTGGGCAGGCGTCGCTGTCTCCAATGTCGCGGCGCGCACCTTGCAACCCGCCATGATCGACATCATCGCCAAACGCGCGATTGATCTCTACGGCGGTGATTTCCGCAGCAAGCCGACAGAGATGCCTCCGCCGCAGATTGAAGGATAAGCGTGCATTTTCCTTGGCAAGTTCCGGCGCATTGGCTAGGACTTGCGGCCCTCGATTTTTTTCAATCCAACCCCACCACGATCATGCCTCACGTCACTACCAACGGAATCCAGATGTTTTACGAAGAACGCGGCAGCGGTGATCCGCTGATCTGCATCATGGGCGTCACCGCTCCAGGTGGCGTCTGGGAGGCTCATGCAGCTGAGTGGTCGAAGCATTTCCGCTGCATTCTCGGTGACAATCGCGGCGTCGGTCTGACTGACAAACCGGAAGGCCCCTACACCAGCGCGATGATGGCGGACGATTACGCCGGACTTATGGACCAGCTCGGCATCAAGCAGGCACGCGTCGTCGGTTGCTCACTCGGCAGCGTCATCGCCCAGCAGCTTGCTTTGCGTCACCCGGAGAAAGTGAAGAGCATGATCCTCATGTGTACTTGGGCGCGTCAGGATCGCTTCGGACTCTACACCTGGCAGCACCTGATGAAGGCCAAGGCGACGATGCGCCCGGAAGATTTCATGCAGTGGATTCAGATGCTCATCTTCACCAAGCCGTGGTTCGATAACGATGACTGCTGGAACAACATGCAGCAGGGACTCAAAGACGCCGCCACCAACTCAGCACCGCAGCCGCTGCATGCCACAGAGGCACAAAGCGCCGCTGCAATCACGCACAACACGATCAGTGAACTCAAAAACGTGAAGTGCCCGACCCTCGTCATCGGCGGTAAAGACGACACCTTCACTCCGCGTTGGATGGGTGAGGAAGTCGCCGCCGCCATCCCTGGCGCGGACCTGCACCTCTACGACAACGCCGGTCACGCCTTCCATTGGGAATGCCTCGCTGACTTCAATCCCCGCTCATTGGAGTGGCTACTGAAGCATTGAAAACTTCTCAGTAGCTAGCTCCCGCTCGACGACGTCCATAGCCTCACTCATCAAGCGCAGGCGCTCGGTCTGCACGCGCATCTGCTGCTCACGCGCGGCGGCATTCACCTGGGCTGGGCCGAGGATCGGCAGGAATCGGCTGAAGAGCGTCTCCACATCCAGACGCACTTGTTCGATCAACATTTCGCGCAGGGGTTTGGCAGAACTTTCTAAGCGTTCGATCAGCGTGCGGCGGGCGGTATTCAGCGCAGCGTGAGTGATTAGGAAAGCGACACCTAAGAGCAGAAGTCCGCCTGCCGCAGCGATGACTGCTCCAAGTGGCCCCTCAAAAAACCAACCACCAGCAATCCCAAGAACAGCCGGCAGCGCCAGCCATGGCACCCAGCGCGCACGACGGCGCGCGACGAGCAGGCCTGGCTCGATGGCTTCATCCAACTTCAGGCCTAACACAAAGCGCCGGATCGTACTGTCAATGTGCGTGCTGAAAAGGCGGCGGATCTCCGTATCACTTTCTGTGGGCAGCTTATCATCCGCCGGGAAAAAACTGCCGCGCCCCTGAGCATGGATGAAGCGCTCATACTGGAGATAATCCTCCTCCATAATGATGCCCATATGACGCCAGCGATCTCCGCTGCGTTGCTGCAGATACTGAAACAAACGATGATCCAGACTCTGCGCTTTATTACCGGATGTGGGCGCAGCCTCTTCGGGGTCAGCTTTGGTAAAAGCTTGCTTGGTGGTCAGTGCATCATCCGCGAGTCCCGCCACACGCAGGCTGGATTCATAATAGTCACGCTCCGTGGCATCCAGCGCAGGCAGGACTTTTTTCAACGTGCGATCCACCTGCATCTCACGCTCCGTCTGTAGCTCCTGCACAAGTGCTGCCGCAAGCTGCGCATGGCGTGCCGTGGCACTGATGCGCTCGTTGAGATGCGCCAGCAATTGCTTGGCGATCCGGATGGCGCTGCTGAGCTTATTCAGCCGCGTGGTGCTCTGCCCGACGAGTATAGAGATGTGATCCTCCAAGCCATGAAAGCCGCTCTCTTGCATCAGCCTTTTACGGTCAACACCGGAGCTGCGCGCAAGGTAAGCCTTCTTCGCCGAGACCGGAAAGATCGGAAAGTCCCGGCCATAGCGCTGCCGTATGAGCTGGCCCATGTAGTCGATGATCACTTTCATTTCCTCTGGGCTGCGCAGATCAGACTGCTGGATCACAAAGATCACATTGCGCATCCAGTGCTTGTGTACTTTATCCAAGAACTGCCAAGCGCTGGCCCCCCAGGGATTCATGGCGCTGAAGACAAAGATCACGAGATCTGAGACTGGCACAAAGCGCTCAGTAATCTCCTGATGCTCGTTCTCGATGGAGTTTGTGCCCGGTGTATCAACGATGTGGAAATCACGCAGGAACTCCGCAGGCACCTGAACTTCATCAAGTGTCGCTGTGATCGGTGTTACTAGGTGCTCGGGGCCGTGTTTAAAGAACAGGATCTTTCCCGTCGTTGGCATCACGCCCGTGCGGGAGAAGTCCTGACCAAACAGCGCATTCAGGAAGGTGGACTTGCCCACATTCACCTCACCCACCACGACAAAAACGAAGGGCTCTTTGAGGCTAGCCGCCAAGTTATCCACGATCGCTATGGACTCGCCATCCTCACCTAGATCACGCAGCACCACACCCAGCTTCGCCAGCTCGGCATCGAGCTGCGTGCGCAAGTGGAAGTAGGTATCGCCGATCATGGGGGAAAAGATAAAGGATGAAGGATCAAGGATGAATAAGGGGCCTGATTCTGCCAACTATCACACGAGTGTTCGCGTCTTGTTAGAACGTTCATCCCTTCACCCCCTATCCTTTTCTGATCACTGCGGCAGTGGAGTCGGATCTTTATCATCCACCGGCACTGCCGGACGGATGACGACGCCCACGGGCATGTAAGCCTTCTCCACGTTTAAAAGCTGGCTGACAGTGACAAACTGGTACCCCTTGGCCAGCAGTTGATCAAACATCGAAGGCATGGCCTGAATGGTCGGCGGGTGGATGTCATGAGCCAGCATGATGGAACCTGGACGCGCACCACTAACCAGTCGGCTTGTGACAACAGACGCACCCGGTCTGCGCCAGTCCTGCGGGTCCACCGACCACATGATCGTCGAGTAGCCAAACTCAGTGAACATCATCTGCTTCACCCGTGTATTGATCGCTCCATAGGGCGGGCGGATGAGATGCGGACGGTAATTTGCGACAGCGAACAGCGCATCCTCACTCTGCTGGAGTTCCGAGCGGATCTGCGCGTCAGAGCGACTGGTCAGGCTGCAATGCGTCCAAGTATGATTCCCGATCTCATGCCCCTCAGCGAGTATGCGCTGAATGATTTTTGGGTACAGCTTGGCATTCCTACCGACCACAAAAAAAGTACACTTGATGTTCCGCTCCTTCAGAATGTCCAGCAGCTTAGGCGTCAGCGTCGGGTGTGGGCCGTCGTCGAAAGTCATCGCCAGCACCGGTTGGGTGATGTTCACCTGGGAGTAGCTGACCCTGGCCCCGGCTGGCGGCACATTTGGCATGGAGGATGGGTTGATCAGCCTCCTAGCCAGCGGATTATTCTGGAAGAAAGCGTCCTCGACCAGGGTTGCCCTTCTGCCCTCTGTCAGGTGTGTGTCAGAGGATTGCTTATTAGTGGAGGAGCAGCCAGCGCTGCCCATGAGGATGCCAAACCAGATGCTGAGGTACATGCGTTGTGAAATCACGGAGCAGAGCCTAAGGGCTACGAGGATTTAGGAAAGCCTGAATTTTGTGGAAAATGGAGCCCGTCGCTGGGGTTGAAAGTATTCAGGGAGATCACCTCCGCAGCGCCGTGACCAGCTCATCGAGCTTATTCACCACCTGCTGCATCTCCGCCTGAGTCGGTGGATCACTCACCACGAGATTGAGCGTCGCTACGGAATTCGAGTTGCTGCTTGTGCCACTGATCGCACCCGCTAGGGCCGCGCTCGTCACTTCTCCAGGCGGTCCCTGGGCACCATCTGCTCCAGTGGGACCCTGCGGCCCTGGTGGACCACCGGCTTCTCCTGGATTTCCCTGCGGCCCCTGGTCACCTTGGTTGCCTTG
>CAMAQH010000025.1 GCA_945860295.1 Prosthecobacter debontii | reverse complement strand
CCGACGACGATGCTGTAGGTCTTGGTCTGACTTGCGTCCACATCCGTGGCGACCACCGTCGTCACCGCCGTAGTATTCTCGGCGACATTGATGCCCGTTGGCGTATCGCCGCCGTTGCTGGTGATGACCGGTGCTTCATTCACATTAGTTACGGTCAAGACAATGGTCTGGGTTTTTGTGCCTACAGGACTTCCGTCATCGGTGGCTGTCACGACCAGGTCGTAAACGTTATTAGTTCCGCCATCTGTTGGCACTTCAAAATTCGGCGCTGAAACAAAAGTCAGCACCCCTGTCGCAGGAACGATGCTAAATTTAGCCGAATCAGTGCCACTGATGCTGTAAGTGATGCCTTGAGCAGGCAGATCCACATCCGTCGCGACCACCGTCGTCACCGCCGTGCTGTTCTCAGCCACACTGATGGCGGCGGAGGCTCCGCCACTGTTGCTGGTGATCACCGGCGCATCGTTCACCGCCGCGAGCGTCATCGTCACCGTCGCAGTGGGGGAGGTAAGGCTGCCATCCGTGGCCGTTGCTGTGAAAGTCTTGTCACCGTTCTCATTGGCCACCGGCACGTAGGTCAGGTTACCGAGGTTGGCCAGCGTGATGACTTGGCTGGCGGTGACGTTGGTGCCAGAGAGTTTCAGTAGGCCCGTCGCTGGCAGGGTCACCACCCTGATGCTGGTAAGAGAGCCACTTTCAGGGTCGGTAAAGGCGCTGGTGAAGTTCGCCGCCGTGAAAGTCACGGTCGTGTCTTCAGTGCCACTTTTGCTGATGGCCGCCAGCGTTGGTGCCGGACTCACATCGGTCACGGTGACAGCAATAGTCTGGGTTTTGGTGCCTACAGGACTGCCGTCATCGGTGGCGGTCACGATCAGGTCGTAAACGTTGTTACCTCCCCCATCGGTTGGCACTTCAAAATTAGGCGCTGTGGCAAAAGTCAGCACGCCTGTCGCAGCGACGATGCTGAATTTAGCCGAATCCGCACCCCCTGTGATGCTGTAGGTCACGGTTTGACCCACGTCCGCATCCGTGGCGACTACCGTCGTCACGGCCGTGCTATTCTCGGCCACATTGATGGCCGCGGTTGCTCCGCCACTGTTGCTGGTGATCACCGGCGTTTCATTCACATCGGTGACGGTCACGCTGAGCGCCTGTGTATCATCCAGGACTGGGCTGCCATTATCGACAATTTTAACCGTCACCTCGTAAACGTTATTGGCTCCCCCATCCGTAGGCACTTCAAAATTAGGCGCTGAAGCAAATGTCAGAACGCCTGTCGAAGGATCGATACTAAATTTAGCCGAATCCGCACCGACGACGATGCTGTAGGTCTTGGTCTGACTTGCGTCCACATCAGTGGCCGTCACCGTGGTCACGGCCGTGGTATTCTCGGCGACATTGATGCCCGTTGGCGTGTCGCCACCATTACTAGTGATCACCGGCGCTTCATTCACATCGGTGACGGTGATGGCGACGGCCCGCGCCGCGCTGCTCAGGCCGCCATCGGAGGCTGTGACAGTGGTGTCATAGACATTGTCCGTCCCGCTGTCACTAGGAGCTTCGAAATTGGGCGCGACCTTGAAGGTGACGGCGCCGGAAGTTGCATTGATATCGAACCGACCCGCATCCGTGCCGCCCAGGGTATAGCTCAGGGCTGCGCTCTCCGGGTCGCTCCCGGCGGCTGTATAGACAGTGCCGGTCGCGTTCTCGGCGAAGCTTGCGCTGCCGCTGGAGGTAATCACTGGCGCGTCGTCCACATTGGTCACGGTGACAGCAATAGTCTGGGTTTTGGTGCCTACAGGACTTCCGTCATCGGTGGCTGTCACGATCAGGTCGTAAACGTTATTAGTTCCCCCATCGGTTGGCACTTCAAAATTAGGCGCTGTGGCAAAAGTCAGCACGCCTGTCGCAGCGACGATGCTGAATTTAGCCGAATCCGCACCCCCTGTGATGCTGTAGGTCACGGTTTGACCCACGTCCGCATCCGTTGCGACCACCGTCGTCACGGCCGTGCTATTCTCGGCCACATTGATCGCCGCGGTTGCTCCACCACCATTGCTGGTGATCACCGGCGCTTCATTCACATTGGTGACGGTGACGCTGAGTGCCTGCGTATCATCCAGGACTGGGCTGCCATTATCGACAATTTTGACCGTCACCTCGTAAACGTTATTGGCTCCCCCATCCGTAGGCACTTCAAAATTTGGCGCTGAAGCAAAGGTCAGCACACCCGTCGAAGGATCGATACTAAATTTAGCCGAATCCGCACCGACGACGATGCTGTAGGTCTGGGTCTGACCTGCGTCTGCATCTGTAGCCGTCACCGTCGTCACTGCCGTGCTATTCTCTGCCACATTGATGGCCGCTGTCGCTCCGCCACTGTTGCTGGTGATCACCGGCGCAGAACCACCTGCTCCGTTTAAGACCAAGTCAAAGGAGGCCTCATCTGGGTCGCTGCTGGCAATGGACATGGCCGCGACTGCCGCCCCGCTTACCACCGGACTGAAGGATACCGTGAATGTCGTGCTAGCACCTGCGGCCAAGCTCAAAGTTGCGGGTGCGGTGGTGACACTGAAAAGATCAGCATTGCTACCAGTGATACTGATTCCATAGAGCGTCAGGGTGTCTAGACCCTCATTTTTGAGGGTGAAGGTTTTGGCTACCGTAGAGCCTAAATTCGCTGAACCAAAACTCACGGCTGAAAGCTGACCATCTGCCAGTGCAGGGTCCGAAATTGTGGCACCATTAAAAACGGAGATTTCCGCCACTTGCAGCGCACTGCCAGCTGGCTGGCTGCTGTTTACCGCAAAGCTTGTGCCAGCAGTGCCGGTGTCATTGCTGTCCTGAACCCAATAAAAAGATGATAAAACCGTACTATTGGCGTCCACATAACCACTGGCATCATAGATGGCGATTTTACCATTCTTCAGGTCGTAATCCGTGTTTCCCGAGGGCGCTAGGGTTGTCAGAGTTGCTGAGTAATCCCCGGGAGTCAAAGTGAGCTCGTCGAAGGCAAAGACTTCTTGGGTTGTGAAAAAATTATCAACTTGAAGGGAGGTCAAGGTGGCCTGACGCAAAACCGTGTTACCGACCTGGTTACCGCCGAGTCCGCTATAAATTTTAAACGTAATGTCCTCTACGGCATTGACTCCTTTATTGAGACCAAACAAAGCCCGATCAATCTTAACCACGCCACCCGCACCCGCTGAAATCCTAAAATTCCAGTTCCTGCCCGTGTTGATGTTGACTGGATCGTTCGCGCCCGTGTTATCGATCGCTAAGAGAGCGTTGGACTCGTTCACATTGGTGACGGTGACGCTGAGCGTTTGGCTATCCGATAAACTGCCCGTGCCATTATCAGTCACGGTCACGATCAAATCATAGACATTGTTCAAACCCGCGTCAGCAGGGTTTTCATAATCTCGCGCAATACGGAAGGTGAGCACGCCGGTGCTGGAGTTGATGCTAAATTGAGCCGAATCCGCACCACCACTGATGCTGTAGGTCTTCGTCTGACCTGAGTCCGCATCCGTGGCCGTCACCGTCGTCACGGCCGTGGCATTCTCGGCCACATTGATCGCCGCTGCGGCTCCGCCACCGTTGCTGGTGATCACCGGCGCTTGGTTCGCATACGTGAAGAGCGTATTCGCTGCATTGCTGCCGGCAGAGGTGGTGACCACCACGCTGGCCGTGCCAGCGCTGCCCGCAGGCGTAGTAGCCGTGATCGTCGTGTCATTGACCACGGTCACACTCGTCGCTGCTGCACCGCCGATGGTCACACCGGTGGCTCCGGTGAAGTCCGTGCCGGTGATGGTGACGCTGGTGCCGCCTGCGGTCGTGCCGGTAGCGGGGCTGACATCCGTCACCGTGGGGGCGGGTGCTCCTGCGCCGAGTCCGATGAACACATAGGCCGCCCCGGCTGAGCTGTCAGCCTCATCGGGCGTGCTGTTGATGCCCGTGGTGCTGCTGTCCTCCTGGGGAGCCCCAACGACCACCGTGTCTCCACTCACCGCCACTGATCGGGCAAAATAGTCCTGCGTATTGACCTGGCTGGCCTTGAGGTAGGCCTGCTGGCTCCAGGTCGTCCCGCTTCGCACAAACACATACGCCGCCCCGGCACTCAAGTCGCTCTCGTTGGGCGTCCTATTGATGCCCGTGGTGCTGCTGTCCTCAAAATGAGACCCGACCACCAGCGTGTCGCCCGACACCGCCAACGTGAAGCCAAACTGATCTGCAATCGTGACGTGGCTGGGCTTGAGATAGGCCTGCTGGCTCCATGTGCCGTCGCTGCGCACAAACACGTACGCCGCTCCGGCCGCAGAGACCGACTCGTCGGGCGTGCTGTTCACGCCCGTGGTGCCGCTGTCCTCCTGGTTAGCCCCGACGACCACCGTATCGCCCGAGACTGACACTGAGTTACCGAAAAAGTCTGTCGCCGTGACTTGGCTGGCTTTGAGATAGGCCTGCTCGGTCCAGGTCGTCCCGCTGCGCACAAACACGTACGCCGCTCCGGCCGCAGAGACCGACTCGTCGGGCGTGCTGTTCACCCCCGTGGTACTGCTGTCCTCATGGGCGGCCCCGACGACCACCGTGTTGCCCGAGACCGCCACCGAGGCGCCGAATTGGTCAAGCGCCGAGACTTGGCTGGCCTTCAGGTAGGCCTGCTGGGTCCAGGTCGTTCCGCTGCGCACAAACACATAGGCTGCTCCGGCATTGCCAGCTACACCAAACACTTCATTGGGCGTGCTGTTCGCACCCGTGGAACTGCTGTCCTCAAAGTTAGCCCCAACGACCACCGTGTCACCCGAGACCGCCACCGAAACGCCAAACTGGTCACCCGCCGTGACTTGGCTCGCCTTCAGATAGGCCTGCTCGGTCCAGGTCGTTCCGCTCCGCACAAACACATACGCCGCACCTGCATCTGCGCCCAACTCGTCGGGCGTGCTGTTCACGCCCGTGGTGCTGCTATCCTCTAGGTTAGCCCCAACGACCACCGTGTCCCCGCTCACCGCCACGGAGAAACCACCGAAATTGTCTCCCGCCGTGACCTGGCTGGCCTTTAGATAAGCCTGCTGGCTCCACGTGCCGCCGCTGCGCACAAAGACATAAGCTGCTCCAGAATCGGCGGCAGCCTCATCGGGCGTGCTGTTCACCCCCGTCGTGCTGCTGTTCTCACTACGCGCGGCGACGACCACCGTATCCCCGCTCACCGCCACCGAAGAGCCGAATAAGTCGCCCACCTGCGTCGTGCCAAAGGCGTCTGGCTTCAAATACGCCTGCTGGGCGATGGGATCAATCGTGATGGGGTAACGTGCTGAGCTTTCGTCCACCCGCAGCCGCACGCGGCCTTCACCGGCAGGCTCGAAGCGTGATGCCAGCGTCTTGCCGTCCGCATCCCAGACTTTCAATCCAGCGTAGTTCAGCACCGTGGCCCCACTTTTGTCTTGGAACGACACACCCTGTGCGTCGGCTGCCACTTGGGGGGAAAGGCTGCCACGGGTGGCGATGACAAAATTGAGCGTTGAGTCTGAAGACTTGAGCGTCGGGTCAGCCTCCGGCCTTTGACTGATGGTGAAGCCATGTTCCAGCCCGCGCTGGTCATTGACGAACCACTCCTGCACGGTGGCGTCCCACTGATAGGAAAGGCGCTGACCCTCGGCCTTCACCGCCGGAGTGCCGCCGACGGCTGTCTGCTGTTCCCCAAAGCCGTAGCTCTGCAACTCCAGCCCCCAGGTCCAACCGCCAGCCTTTGGCTGTGCAAGGAAGCCGCGCTGGTCAAACTGGGTGGTCCACTGCTGGCCCGGATTACGCGCCTGCCAGCCGCTGGCCGTGGGCTGGAAGGCATGACGCCCTGCCTCATACGCTGCACGGATGCTCGACCAGTCGGATTTCTCCAAGCCCTGAGGCACCTGTTCCGGGGAGGCAAGCTGTTTGGGCTTGCCTGGCGCGGGGCTTGTCTCAGCCGGCGCCGCATGAACGGCTGGCAGTGCGAGCAGGCTGAAGAGCAGAGTGAGTGTCAAGTGACGGAGCGTTTTCATGAAGTGGGTCGAGTGAGCGAGAAATGATGGGGCTGTGCCCTGTTGGACAAGCGGGAGACGCCAAGCGGCGCTCAGGAGGGGCAGCGTGGGTCGCATCGCCTTGCGCTTGGGAGCGCTACGGGCGCCAGCACGCAAAAAATAGCGCTCCAGCAGCGCGCCATGCGCACGGGGGCAGCACAGGCGGGCACCCCCCGCTGGCTGCGCCTGGACGGCGCAGATCACCACGGCTGGGTCTAAAGTGACCGTGCGTGGGCTTGGTGGCTTAGAGCGTAGCATATTTTCTAGTGAAAGGAAGAACCTGAAAAGAAAGGAAGAACCTGAAAAACCCCCACCCAATAACGACACAGCCCAAGGTGTCGAGCTATTTATTTCAAAATATTTGGTGCATCCACACACTCAAAAGGACTAGCTGCCCGCGCCAGGCAGGTGGCCGCTGGGGCTTTTTCAACCGCCCATCTTAACTGCCTTAAAACTAAGTTATTAAGTTCAAAAGAATAGTAACACTATGTATAACTTTATGATTTAAGTTTAAAATCTTAGAAATATATAGCATTAGTGAATAGCTTCAATTATTTTGCAATCGACTTGGGTTGCGGCTATCTCCTGCTCGATGGCTTTGATACACTCCACGACCCAGGCTAGTCATTCCAGGTGCCTTGAAGGAGCCAGCAGCCCACTAGGCTGTCAGACACCAGTTTTACTTCTAGTTCACAAGCGCCCAGCGCACACTCAGGCGGTGTTGGCGGTCCTGCGGCAAGTCCGCCCCAAGACTCTGCTCGTGGCTGCGGATGGTCCGGAGACAGATGCGCAGTGCCAGGCGGTGCGCGAGCTGGTCATGGCGGCCGTTGACTGGGATTGCCGACTGGAAACCCGGTTTTCCGCCCTGTGGCAGGGCTGCCGCCAAGGGGTGGCCGGCGCTCTGGATTGGGCTTTTTCGCGGCATGAAGAATGTATCATCCTTGAAGATGACTGCGTGCCCGACACGTCCTTTTTCCCTTTTTGTGAGGCGTTGCTGGCACGCTATAGAGGTGTGCCGGATGTCATGCAAATCTGTGGCAGCAACTTGGCTGGGAAGAGCAGGACGGGTGAGAGTTATTATTTTTCTAGGTTCGGCCCGGTTTGGGGGTGGGCCACATGGCGGCGCGCATGGAGTGCCTATGATGTGGAGATGCGTGCTTGGCCCGAACTACGCAACTCCCGACGGCTGCGTGAACTCTGCCCGGAGAACTTTGAGGCCAGTTGGCGGCGCAAGGTTTTTGACAAAGTCGCCTCCGGCAGGCTTGACACCTGGGATTATCAGTGGGCTTTTGCCAAATTGCTCCGCGGTGGGCTCAGTATCATTCCGGCTGGCAATCTCATTTCTAATGTTGGCTTTGGCGAGGATGCCACTCACACCAAAAATGCCCAGGCTGCGCTCGCTGCGCTGCCCACCGTAAGACTTGAAGCGAGCCTGCGCCATCCTGCGGCCCCCATCGCCTGGCTTGAGGCTGATCGCGCCTATCTTAATCGAGTCGTTGGTCTGCCAAAGACACCATTGTCCCCGCGTGCGCTCCGGCATATGATTCAATCACTTTGCCGCCCGTGAAAAAAGTCTGCCTTATCTCGACTCTCGAACACAATGTTGGGGATGATTTTGCGCGCGCAGGTATAGTCAGCCTGCTCAGGGAGATTTACGGTCCTTTTGAAGAGCGCGTGCTGCACAAGCATTTCCCGCTGGCAGTTCGCGGTCAAACTTGGGCCCAACTTGATCTACTGACCCGCGACCTGCCGAACTATTTGTCATGGCGGCGGCGGCTGGCTGACTTGATCGACCTGCTGCCAGTCAATCCGCGTGCGGACATGATTCTTGACAGTGACTTAATTGTCCAATGCGGGGCGCCGGTTTACTGGATCAATGAGTATTCCAAGTGCTCAGAGGCGGAGTGGCTAGCCATGGTAACCCGGCGCTGGCGACTCTGTGAGCCCATGCCACCGTTCATGAATCTGGCCGCAGGCGCATGTCAGCCCTGGGGGAGTGACGGCTCGGAGATCGTGGCGGACCAGGACTGCCGCCAGTTCATCACCGAGTTCACCCGTGATACGGTCCTGACAACGACCCGCGACCCCTTGGCGCACGCCATTGTGCTCGCATGTGGCCATGACGTTCCGCTGCTACCCTGCACCTCGATCTTTGCCCCTGCCCTGGCCGGTATCAGCCCGCGTCAGGGGGAGTTTGTGGCGTTGAATTTTATGCATGGCGGCGGGCATTATGATTTCGCAGGCGGCAACGCTGCCGCAAAATGGCAGGAAGCTTTCTGTGCCGAGGCGCGGCGGCTGGCGGCGGCTGAACCCTGCTTGATGGTCTGCCATAACAAAGACGAACATGCAGTGGCCGCACGACTTTTACCGGAGATTCCGCGTTTCCTCAGCCGGAACTGGCGGGACTACCTGGATGTTTATTCCCGCTGCACGCTGGCAGTGGTTAATCGTGTGCATGGGGCCGTCGTTGCCGCAGCTATGGGCAAACGTGTCTTCCTCACCGGCAATGACAGCCGACTGCTCACCGCCAGCATGGTGCCGGGAATTGGCGTTTTTTCGCTGGAGGAAGCCAGCTCCATGCTGCGGCCGTGGTTGTGGTCTGGAGATGCCGCGAACCATCAAACCTGCGCGCCTGAATTCGTGGCCCAGACCAGAAGCCGCTACCTTGAACTGCTGGGCACGGCGCTGCTCGGTCAGGTTTGACACACTCTCTAGGCTCGGCTCGTATCTGCGCCTACCACTCAAGCCAGAGACGCCTGCGGCGGAAGTCGAAGGTGACGCGGTAGTCTTTGAGGAAGAAAGAACCGACACGCGGCAAGCCGGGCGAGATGTCCACTTCTGCTTTTGTGTGCTTACCGCCGATGAGACTGATTTCATTAAGTGTGACGGTGCGGAGCCTGGCGGTCTCTGAGCTGAGTGTGCCGCCGACGGCGATTAGATACAGACCTTTCACGGGTGTGCCCTGATCCTGAACGCCGAGTTTTGCCGCAAGCGCTTCATCGATCTCGATGCCGTTGAATGAGCCTGTATCTACAAGGCACTGCCAGCTGACACCTTTGGCATTGGCTTGGATGAATGGCACACCCTGGGTGATGCTCAGCGGTGCTGATGACGAACTCAGGCCTGCCTTCGGAGTGAAAGTTTCACGAAAGGCAAAGGTGACAGTTTTCTCGAGGTAATCAAAAGTGAGGTAGGAACAAACGCGCGCTGGCAAGTCGAACCCAAGGATGTCTGTCGTCGGCTGGGCACCCTGCAGCCGACTTTCTTGTGTCCTGATAAAACACGGGTAGCCCTGCATCTGCCAAGCCCCCAACTGCAATGGCGCGACGAGGCCAAGACGGCCCTGCTCACTACCAGCGACACCCATCATGGTGACCCGTGCCTGATCCGAGCGAACCACCGGGAACTGATGCTGCACCACGGTGCGCGAATGGATCATCATGCGCGCAGCACCCGTATCAATCATCATCTGCAGGGTCTTTCCTGCGCCGATGCCTGCCTGGATGCAGGGTGTGCCGGAGACCATGCTGAAGGGCAGCGTGATCCCCGAATGTGGAGGCACAAGCGATGACAGCAGCGCAGGAGACTGCAGCCGCCTCTGGAACTCAGCGCGTGTGATGGCCTGCGCATCCATCTTTTTCAGAATACCTGCATCCACCGGGCCATGAGGAGTCACTGGCGCACATGCCCCAAACAGTAACAAGGCCAGCAGGCTGGGCGTAAGGTAACGCATGGCGTGGGGTCAAACGTAGCGCGCCATCCGCTCCGCCACATCCTTTTCCAGACGGTGGATATAACCAAGAGTGTATTTTTGCACATCGAGCTGGTCATCTTCGACGAGGGGTGTCAGATCGAGAGCAAAGGAGAGCAGGCTCGTCTTATCCGTGGTGTGCGAGTCGAAGTAGGTCGCATTAGCATGGCGCAAACCTTCTTCCGCAAGGTCGTAGCGCTTGCCGCCGCTAATCTGACTGTCGAAGACGCCGAGCAGCGGGCGCAGCATGTGCGGGTGCTTGTCCACCCAAAGCATGACTTTGTCCTCACTGACCGGCCAGTCGAGTTTGCGCCAGACTTCGCAGCCATAGACTTTCTTTGGGCGCATCTCCGGTGGCAGCGCGCGGACAGCCTCAATGCAACGAAAAAAAGTGGCCACATGCGTGTCGTGGCGGTCACAGGGATTATGCAGGTAGAGAAACTCAGGCTGTGCGTGCTCCAGGATGAATTTGATGTCCTCGACCACGGGGCCGTTGCGTTGCGTTTTCACCTCCTCACTCGGATATCCGAGCTGGGCCATGAAACTGTACTCGCCAACATAGGCCGCCTTGCGCTGCTCAATCAGGCGCACCTGCTGCATCTCTTCGTCCGTGTACTTTTCATACGGCCCTTTGCGCGGACTACCAGAACCGTCGGTGACGACGACACCCCCAAACCATTGGTCCTCACATTTAAAACACTCGGTGATGCCGTGGTAAGCGGCGATCTCCAGATCGTCTTGATGTGAGACGATGCCCAGATGCGTCACACGCCGCAGCGCAGTCCAGGGTTCAGTCTGATCGGGGATGAAAACGTCGTGTTTGGGATGGCGAAAGGTCACGGGGCGCCACTAAGCGCAGAGGGCGGGAGCGCGCAAGGAATGACGCGGGTGCTGGCAGGGCTCACGCATGAAATGGGCAACTGATGATGGCTGTTCAATCAAAACCGAAAGCTTAGGCTTGTTGGCAATAGGCTGGCCGCGCTGCCTGCGGTGGTGAGGTTCAATCAAAACCGAAAGCTGAGGCTTGTCGGCAAAGGAATGAAGAAATCCTGACTGATTCTGATCCAAATCATTTCACTGCCACCATTCCTTTGCCAATCCGTCTTTGATTCGTCCAAAGTCCTCTCTTGAATACTTTTCCAGACAACCATTCTCAGAGGGCGGGGTTGAACGCGGCCATGACTACCGCTAGCGTCGCGAGTCTCTTTACCTCCCTTGTCATGCCGGAACCGGAATGGCCCGCCAGCCCAATGCCCAACGTGTCTGCTGACGCGGTAGAGGAGTCGTGTGACGAAGAGAACGTGCGCCTGATGCTCCGCGTGAAGGAGGGTGATGTGAAAGCCTTTGAGCGGCTCGTCGAGCTGCATCAGGGCATCATGATCGGCACCGCTGCGCGAATGCTCGGCAATCTGGATGACGCGCACGACATCGCCCAGCAGGTATTCATCCGCGTCTGGAAGAGTGCCCCACGCTATGAGCCGAGTGCCAAGTTCACGACCTGGCTTTTCACCATCATGCGGAACCTCGTCTTCAACGAGACACGCCGCCGCTCACGCCGAAAAGAGGTGCCTCTGGAAAACGAGAACGATGACGATCCGCCGCGCCAATACACCGACCTCACCGCGCCTGCACCTGATCATCTCACGCAACAGTCTGAGCTGGAAACAGCGCTCGATAAAGCCATCGCCGCCCTGCCCGAGAAGCAACGGCTCGCCGTCGTTCTGCGCCGTCACGAAGACATGCCCTACGAGCAGATCTGCGAGACTTTGAAAATGAGCCTTCCCGCTGTGAAGAGCCTGCTCTTCCGCGCCCGCACCGAGCTGCGCAAGAGTCTGTCAAGTTATCTAGGCGAAGACGCCCCGTAGCCGCGCCTGCCAAGGCATGAATGAGGATGAAGGATGAAGGCGGGGAGCTGTGATGATTTCTGTTTTCCTCCGCCCCAAGTTGCCTCTGCATTCTCCTCATGAACAGCCCCGATATCCGCTGGATTCAGCGTTTCGACAACTTCAAGCGTGCCTATGCGCAGCTCCGCAAGGCGGCGGTGATTGCGGGGGAGCGGAAGCTCACGGAACTGGAGCAGCAAGGGCTGATCTAGGCTTTTTCGCCGTGGACATTCTCAGCAGTTATGTGGCGGAATTTGGCAAGCTTGAATAACGGCTGGAGGCCCTGAAGGAGGAGACGCCATGAACCACTTCATCCTTCTACAGAAATAAAAAAGCGGAACCGGGGATTCCGGTTCCGCTAGGGAAGTTGTTGAATGACTGATTACTTGTTCTTGGCTTCGAACTTGGCTTTGCATTTGTTGCAGCAGAAGGCCACGGTTTTGCCGTCTTTGCCTTTGGCTGTGATACTTGCATCAGCGTCTTTGCCGCTGATGGGACACTTGTCGGCGGCGGCGGCAATGCTGCCAGTGGCGATGACGAGGAGGGTGAGCAGTGTTTTCATAGGTAGGGATGAGTTGGATCTGGAGCTGTGACCTTTTGGTCACTATGTCGACTCACTAAACGCCCGAAGTGGCGGTCTGTTGTCTTTTATTTTTGCCGTGTCTTAAAGTTTTTTATTTCGGGTCTTTGGTCATGGTTTGGTCAGGTGATTCAAAATGCGGAAATCTAAACTTCAGACGCCCACCTCCTGGAGCCTACCTTGCAGTTTGATCAGCTTCCTTCATCCTCCGTCACTCATCCCATCAATGGGGTCAATGAATAGGTTCAGGTGATCACCTGCCCCGTTCGACCTGACCCCATCTACTAGATTTTGTCAGCCCGTTGCACCCAGCCCTCGATCAGGGATTGCTGATGGAGTCGCTGGTCTCGGTGTTGCTAGCAGATCTGTAGGTGGAACCTGTGAAAGTGATACCGGTGACGGTGAAGACGAATGTGCCTGCGCTCCTTGTGCGGGCCGAGGTAAGGCCGGCAGTGCCCTGACGGCTAGTGCTCTTTGAGACGATGCTGCTAGTGAGGCCGCTCCACTGGCCAGTGACCGTGGCACCAGAGACGAGGGCACCGCTTTGATTGCGCACCGTGACAGTGGCAGTGGCTTGCGTGCCTTGCTTGCTGCTACTGGTGCTCATGGCAATGTTCGCCACATAAACAAAATTATTGTTTTGCACCGTGATCGTGACGGTGTCAGCGACTGAAGAGAGCCCACTGTTATCAACGACGACAAGGGATGCGGTGTAGCTCCCAGGCGTTGTGAAGGAATAGACAGGGTTCGCAGCGGTGGAGGTAACACCATTACCGAAGTCCCAACTGTAGCTGGCGATGCTGCCGTCTGAGTCGTAGCTGCCATTGCTGGAGAAGATGACCGCCAGCGGGGCGGTGCCCGTCGTCGGGGCAGTGTTGTCTGCGACGGCGATAGGCACTGCGCCAGTGGCAGGGACGACACTGCCAGTCAGACTGTATAGGCCTAGGCTGCCATAGTCGTTATAAGCCGTGAGGGCATCTCCCGAACCGATACCATCGACGGCGAGATAATACGTGCCTTGGCCGAGGGTGCTACTCAGCGTGGCACCGAGGGTAGTAGGATTCACGAAGGAGACGAGGCTACCAAGTCCGTCATACAAAGCCAGCTGGACGTCCAGATTCGGCGAAGAGGCAGCGGGCGTCACGGTAAAGCTGACAAGGCCGGCTCCGGTAGTGAAGGCGAAGAGGTCGGCATCTGAGCGGCGCTCAATGATGCCCGTAGCGGTAGGGCTGCTGCTGGTCAAAGCGCTGGCCGTGGTGATGCTGTCGCCGTGGGCATCCACGCGGTAACCGACCACGCCAGAGATCATGGCGGTATCGTCCTGGGTATTGTTTGAGAAGGGATACTCACCTTTGCTCCACTGGGAGACTTCCCTGTAATAGCCGACGCCCATAATGGGTGCCCAGTCCGCATGACCCTCGTAGTAGCCGACGGCGGCGATGCCATCGTGGGCGATCTGACCATCGTGACTTAGGTTGAAAGTGTGCCCAGCTTCGTGGCTGGTGGCCTCGGCAGTGTATTTGGCATTGCCGCTGCCGAGCTGCTCGGTGAAGACAAAGCATGGCGTATCGGAATTCCAGCTGAAAGAATTCAAGTAGGCGACACCGCCTGCCCCAGCTCCATACCAGGTGTAGCTGCTACCGCCGATGCAAACACGGACGCCGAACTGCGTATCAGTGGTAGTGGACTTGCGTAGCGCTTCAAGGCCGGGGTCCTGGGTCGTGACATCGACATCGAAAGGCGCGTAGTCCTCTGCGACTCGCAGCCAGATGGAATAGATGTTGTCGAGTTCGATCGTCGAGTAGGCCGCGGAGACGGTGGCATCCGTGCTGTATGGCGGGGTGACGATATTGGCACCGCCAGTGAAGCTGCTGTTCCAGTTCGTGCCCGTGGTGGTATGACCATCAAAGTCCAGGTAGATGACCTTGGAGGCACCAGGCTTGCTATGGAGCAAGAAGGTATCGGTGACAGAAAGTGTGCCGCTGTTGGTGCCAGCGCTCGTAGTCGTGGCGCTCACGACTCGATTTTGCAGAGGCAGCAGGCCTTCACAGACATAATGGAGTCGCCCCTGGAGATCCATGCGGAGGTGCCTGTCCTGCTGGCAGATCTCGCTCAGTTGGTCGGCGGAGCGGTCATACCAAGCTGCGACCTGCGGCAGCCGCGCGCCAAGTGCTGCCGGGATTTCGGGGCCACGGCTGATGCGCTTAAAAGCCTGTTCAGGGAAGAGTTCGCCGCGTTGATTCGTCTGCGCCTGAGCAAGAGTTCCGAGAGAAAGGATTAGACCCGCGAAGGCGAGGCTAAAGGCGATGCGGTGGTGGGTGCGGTGAAGCATAATAAATCAACAATTAACGTATGTGATGAACAAAACGGCCATTTTTGTCAATGAAAACAAAAGTAAGCCTTGAGTTTAGCTTGAGCATTAGGCGTGGCAGTCCTTCCATCTGGCGATCACGGCCTTGCCTGTAAATGGGGTCATTTGAGGGTCAGGCGGTCATATTGCCCAATTCTAGAAATTCAGAATCTCCTATTCAGGTTTCAGGAGTCAGTCTGATCCGCTTCCTTCATCCTTCATTATTCATCCTGCTCTCCAAGTCTCTAAAAACTGGAATCTCGCCATTTGAATTACCTTACGCCTTGACTGCTCGCCAGCGCTGAGAACTAATGCCAAAGATCTTCCACCACTTCTTTTTCGGGCGGTGACGAAGGCGCGAGGTGCATGGAACCGAAGGTGGCCGGTGCATTCAGGCTGGAGGTGACATAGTAGCCGAAGGCTTCGTTGCCGATGATGAAACCGAAAAATGGCACAATCTTGTTGCTTCCATTTCCGTTCGCGAGTTTGACGCTAACTGTGACGGCGCCGGTGACCGCGCCTGTGGCGAGATTGATGAGAGTCTTGATCCCTGGAGGGGGCACGTCAAAGGAGACTCTTCCGCGTGAATCAACGGTGCACCAAGTGCTGACGGCGGCCGTGCCATCAATTTCGAGGTAGGCGTTATTGGCATCGGCTGCCAGATCGAGTGGCATGGCTCCCTTCGCGGGTGCGACGTAACGCTGGCCTTGAACGCTCAGGGCTCCGAAATTGAACCCCTCAGCAAAACCTGTGCCGTAATTCGCTGGGCGCGACCAGGAAGCGACGTCTGCACCGCACCAGAAGCCGTCCACACCGAAGCGTGCGGCGATGTAACCTTTGCCAGCATACAGCGAGCTATAGAAGGGAACCTGTCCGCTTGCTCCAAGCACGCCGCTCCACGAGACGGCAGTACCATCAGCGAGCTTGGCCATGACTATCACACCACCAGAGGCGGCGATGTTGACCGAGAACAACGAGGTGCCAACCACATCCGCGCCGAGGAGGCGCGAGTTATACGATCCTGTGATGCTGGCGTCCAGGCGCTTGGTCGCGGAGTAGGGAGAACGGAAGGCATCGATGCAGGCCAGCACTCCGGTTTCCTCGCCGAGGTACTCGTCGTAGCCGACTGGCACGCCCTCTTCCGTGACGCGCCCCGTCAGCCAAGCTCCCTGCGGACTGTCCGCATAGAGGTCGCCGCAATCCGCATCAATGAGCAGCGCTCTCTTGCCTGCGCCTCGCGGTGCACGTGCTTGCATGTGCCCATCGCACCAGGTGCCAGTGAACGAGTAGCTGCGACCACTCAGATTGATCTTGCCAGTCACAACCCCGAGTGCAGTGCAGTTAAACGTCAGCGTTCCTGTGATGACGGGTGCGTGGTTCCCAGCGGTCAGCAGCGAGTCCCAGCGACCAGTGAGCGAACCTGGCATCGCCTTCTGCACTTTGAAAATAGTCACTGGCGAGATGTTGCCACCCAGATCGTTGGCGCGCACGCAGAAAGTCGTGGTGCCAAAGCCTATCTCTGGTAGAACATAGGACCACGTTGTGGTGCCGCCGCTCCAGTCGTCTTCCGCGTCTGGCAGAGGTGCCACACCGCCAACTTCCAAAGGCTGCCATGTTGAGGGATCGTTTGGCGTCGTTGTGATCTGCAAGCTCTCCAATCCAAAACCATCGGTAGCCGTGCCTTTGAGCAGCGCACTACCATCTTCCTGCAAGGTCGTGCCACCCAGAGCCACGGTCGGAGCCGTCAGGTCAACCGCGCCGCTGAGATCGGTCTGCGTGATGTCCTGCGTGTCCGAGAAGCCGCTCACGGTGTAAGGCTGGCTCGTGGTCACGGCCGTTCCTTTGATGAACACCGGGATGTCTCCCTCGCAGTCGCCAAAGAAAAGCGTGAGCGAGCTCAGCACGCGCAGGCTCGGGTTCGTTTCGCCAGCATAGTTCGAGGAGTAGGCGGGCAAATACGGTCCCTGGTCAGCAGGCGAGTTCGCGCTGTTGACCAGTTTCATGGTCAGGCGCGTCGCAGTCCAGCTCAGGCTCATGCCTTCGGTGCCCACGGGTTGATTGTTTTCATCCCAGCCATGCGTCGGGAAAAACGCGCTAGTCTTGCCCGCAATGAACGCGGGATCGTCACCGAGCGTTCCCTGCACTACGAGGTTGCCAAGGGAAAGACTGAAGGGCGTATCGGCATTGATCGAGGCCGACGCGATACCAGTGATGTTGGCGACCACCACGAGGTTCGTTGTGTCCACCGCCGTCACCTCCGCATATTGAATCGAAGCATCATCAGGATCGGATTTGACGACGACTCTCTCCGTGCGCTTCTCGGTGAAGCTCAGCGAAGGCGCATAACCCGGAGCCGGAGCCAGCGCGTCCGTAGCATGCACGGAAGCCGACGCTAAGAACACGGTGGTTAACAAAAGTTTAAAACGGGATGGGCGTTTCGGTTTCATTTGGCAGAAATAGGTTGAGGTGGCGGGAGTAAATTTAATAGGAACTTTATTCTTGTTTGGGGGGTGGGCTGCAAGAAAAAAATCATCCTGGCATGAATTCTTTCGAGCTGCGCGCCATTCGCCGCCCCGCGGAACTAGAGCCATGACTTGCCGCAGTGTATCAGGATGTCATTTCAACGAATTAATCCGTCTGGTGGGCCGGTTGGCCCTCAAGGTCCACAAGGAATCCAAGCTGAGTCGGGTGGGCAAGGTCCGGCTGGCGGCACAAGAGCAGTGGGTGAGCAAGGTGTCCAAGGCGTCCAAGGAATGCAGGGGATCCAAGCTGACCAGGGGCCGCAGGGTCCCAATGGAGCAGGTGGTGCCCAGGGACCGCCTGGAGAAGTGACGAGCGCGGCCCTAGCGAGTGCGATCATTGGCACGAGCGCCAATTCGAATGCCGCGGCGACGCTCAATCTCGTGGTGAGTGATCCACCGACCCAAACCGAGATGCAGCAGGTGGTGAATACGCTCGATGAATTGATCGTAGCGCTAAGAAGGTAGCCACACCCGCGGGTGTTGATCCCGATGCTCAGAGTGCAACGCGCAACAACTCAGCAAGCTGCACCGCCGCCAACTTCCCAACCGCCACGACTTCCGCATGATCCAGCGTCTGTGGCTTCAAACCGGCAGCCCAGTTCGTCAGCATCGAAATGCCCGCTATCTCCATACCCAGCGCACGCGCCTGGATCGCCTCCAGCACGGTGGACATGCCCACGGCATCGGCCCCCAAGGTGCGCAGCATTCGAACCTCTGCCGGTGTCTCATACTGCGGCCCGAGCAATGCCGCATACACACCCTCATGCAGTGGCATTTGAAGCTGTGCCGCAGCCCTTACAAAACGCTCGCTCCAGGCCAGCGAGTACACCTGACTCATGTCATGAAAATGCGGGCCGCCGAGCAGCGGTGTTGTGCCTTGGAGATTCAGTTGATCTGTGATCAGCATCAGCTCACCCACAGTCATTGTGTCTTTGATGGCACCGGCTGCATTCGTCAGCACGACACACCGCACACCCATCCCGTGCATGAAGCGAATACTTGCGGTGACTTCATGAGCGCTCAGGCCTTCATACAAATGACGTCGCCCTTGAGCAATGAGCACAGGTTTGCCAGAGACTCGGCACAAGACGAACCGTCCCGCATGGCCGGGCACCGTGGAAGCACTCAGTCCTGGAACGTCGGCAAACGAAACCTCTGCCTCAATGCCAAAGGCCTCCGCCACGGTGCCGAGTCCAGAACCTAGGACGATGGCAGTGTCAGGGCGGGCTTGTTCGATCTGGGTGAGACTCATGGGACAAGTTTTCGCGCGCGGACTCTCTCTTTCAACCGCTCATAGAGCGCTTTCACTGCTGGCATCTCCAGACCTGCTGACTCAGCCTGACGCACCGGCTCGCCCCAGATGGGTTCGATCTCGACTTCGCGGCCTTCCTGAAAGTCGATGAGTGATGAGGGGCGATACTTCGTCATCGTGCGCGTACGCTCGATCATGTCGTCGATCAGCTCAAAGGGCACACTATGGCCCAGACGGCGTGCGGTCGTGATGATCTCCGTCATCAGTTTCCGAACCTGGGCTTCAAGCGCTGGATCAGCCAGCATCGCTGCGGTATCAATACCACCGCTGGCGATGGACAGGCCATTGAAAGGAATGTTCCAGACCAACTTTTTCCAGCGCGCTGCGACCAGGCTTTCCTCCACCACGCATTCGATCATGCTTTGCTGAAACATCTCTGCGATCTGCCGAGTGCGCTCAAGTGGCTGACGTGTGTGCTCACCGAGATTGATCCTGCCCTGCGCGATGTGATGAATGCAACCCGGCGCGGTGCGATTGATGCACACAAAGCACAAGCCGCCCAGCACACGCTCTGCTCCGAAATGCTGCGCGAGGAACTCCTCATTACCGAGCCCGTTTTGCAGTGTGAGCAGCAGCGTCTTCTCATGCAGCAGCGGCGGGATCAGGTCCAGCAAGGCGGCATTGGATGTGGCTTTCACCGCGATGATGACGAGATCACAAGGTCCTATCTCCGCCGTGCTTTGATGCGCCAGCACCTGGACATGTGCAGCACCCAGCGGACTGGTGATGTGAAGACCGCCGAGCAGCACCGGCTCATGGTCCGAGCGCATGAGGAAATGCACATCATGTCCATGCTGCGCCAATCTTCCGCCATAGTAGCTGCCCACGGCGCCGGAGCCAACAATGGCTAGGCGTGGTGTTTGTGGAAAGGAGGTGCCGGATGACATGGAGTCGGTGAGGAGCGGCCATTCTTAAAGTCACAGCCTTGCGGTCAAGCAGTAGAAAGACATATCCCCCGACTGCTCAAGTCCGCTACGAATGAGAACACCGCACTGGCGATGAACAACAAGGCGCGGCAGGAGATCGCGAAGGTGATCGCGAGGGTAAGGGCATCTTCCGCAAGCGAAGGCTCAAGAGTCAGATGATCTAATTCAAGGACTGGGTCAGCGGCTAACGCGGCGGCTGATATTAAGCCAGCAACGGCCCGGCGATGGGCCGCTTTGAGGCTTCAACGATGGTGCTGACGAGTGAATCGGCAGAAACCACTGTCTGCTCGCGACTGACGAGATTCTTGATCTGCACCTCAGGATACTCGGCTCCGAACACGATGGCGAAGCGCGCCTTTTGATTCTCAGCGGCCTGAAACTGCTTGCCCACTTTTTGCGCGGCCATGCTGTAGTCCAAGCGAACGCCGGCGCAACGAAGAGCCTGCACGGCAGCCAATGCATGAGCACGCTGAGTTTCATCAGCAATGACGATGTAAGCGTCCACGCCACATTGAGAATTGAGATACTCAGTGATGCCAAACTGAGCGCTAGGAGTCTTGGAAAGCAGGATGCCAAGCACAACATCACCCATCGCAAAACCAGCGGCGGGCATATCGACGCCGCCATCACTCATCAGTGCGCAAAGCTTGTCATAACGACCACCGCCAGCCACGGCGCGTAGTCCATGCTTGAGATCGAAGACTTCAAACACTGTTCCGGTATAGTAAGCTAGACCACGAACGATGCCCGCGTCGATACGCACATAGGACCAAAGACCACGCGCCGTGAGATCTGCGCGCAAAGCCGCAAAGGCCGGGTGATTTTCATCCGCAGCATTCATAAAGGCGCGCACGTCATCGAGCGACAGGCCAATGGCTGCGAGTTTTGTGGCCGTTTCTTCTGGTTTAGCACGCTCGATCTTGTCCACGATTTGAAGGAAGGTGCCGGAATGCTCAGCGGGCACCTTTTTCTCTTCAAGATACTGCGTCCAGATTTGACGGTTGCTCAGGCGGATGGCGAAGTCCTCAGCCTTGATGCCAAAGGCCAGCATCACATCAATCGACAGCGCGATCAGTTCCGCATCACTGCCTGCACTGGCATCACCGAGGATGTCAGCATTGAATTGGATAAACTCACGGGTGCGGCCTTCCTGCGGCTCCTCATAGCGGAAGCAGGAGCCGAGTTGAAACCACTTCATCGGCTTCTTGAAATCACGCTGCCGAGCCGTGGCCATGCGCGCCAGGGATGGTGTCACCTCAGGACGCAGTGAGACTTCACGGTCAGCTTTGTCGAGAAAGCAGAAGAGCTGGCTGGTGATCTCGTCACCACTTTTCTTGCGATAGAGGTCGGTGCTCTCGACCACGGGAGCCTCGTATTCCACAAAGCCATAGCGCCTGGCGACGGAGCGCCAAGTTTCGAAAATGTAATTACGCAACGCACACTCCTCGGGGAAGAAGTCGCGAAAGCCTTTGACGGTGCGGAAGGTGGCCATGTTTTTGTGAGCTGACACATGCCCGTCTGAAGCACCAAGATCAAAGGGAAACTGGCTACAGATCACCGTCTGAGGAGAGTTAATCATCGTGACTGATCGCTGCGCCAACTATTCCAGCTCGGCGTGTTCATCTAAGCGGATGTCTTTCGACTCGTCTGTGCTTTCAGTCTCAAAGATGCTTGTAAACCAGAAGCGCGCCGCTTTGTCCCGGGCTGCGGATAATTTTCTGATTGAAGTCCAAAGTCCAGCGATCAGGTGCCTGGTTTAGAGCTCTTTCGAGCAGACGTTCGTGTTCTTTATTTTGATTTCCTGTGGTGGACAAATCAAGAAAGACACGGCGGATTTTCAATCGTTCGAGATGGTCTAAAAGCTGACCTTCGTTTTGAAAGGCTGGGGTGTACCCACGCCCCATCCAGTCACTGGAAGCCAGTTCTTTGCTGCCTCGGTAAACGCGTAAAATAGAGGGACTACGAGTGGTGCAATTGAACGCCGCTGCGGCGATGATCGCGCCCTCACCCCGTGGATCAGAGGCCACTAGCCAATTGGCAGCACCAGCCTTTGATGTGGGAATGCCAGATTTACTAACGGCAGTTCCAAACCCTTGAACTTCTTTTTGTGGCCAAGAAGCGACGAGCCAATAACCGCCCAGCATAATCGTAAAAAAGGCCACCCATCGAAACGCGAACAGCCTACTGCAGACGAGATCGGTAATAAACACGACAGCCATCAATAAAACCGGCATGGCCGGCAGCAGATAGCGTTCGGTGAGACCTACTGGAACAAATAGAATGATTAGTAGCGCTCCGGCCAACATGGCGCAGAGGGAGGCTGCTAGTGCTGATTTTTTGGTGCTGTGGATAACCATGCAGACCACTCCTGCGGACGCTAGAATCAGAAACAGCCAACCGAGCGTGTGCGGCAAAGCTTTACTGTAGTAGATCAGGGCTTCTTGAAAGAACTCCTGCAGCGGAAGTTGCGTCATACCTTCTGCCGTGATTTTCGTGGAGTAGATCATCCATGGTACTGCCAGAAGAGCGACGGGAAGTGCTGCAAGCCACCATGATTTTTGTTTTAGCAAACTCCAGCGTCCTACAAGAACTGTCGCCAGGGGCGGCACGACACAGAGTCCCATCCCTGAGCCCTTGGTTAAGATCGCTGCCGCGGCAAGCAAACCAAACCCAAGTGATCTCCATATCGATGGACGATTTAAATAGTCCCTCCACAGCATCACTGCCAACAAACCCAGCAGCGCCACTGAATTGTCTGACATGACAATTTGGATTTGTTTCAGACACAGGGGCAACGCCGCCATTAGCAATCCAGCCGTGATCGCGGCAGGTATGGATACCAGTTTGGAAGCAAGGCGGTAAATCAACGCTGATAAAAATGAAGCGATGATGGCTTGGAGCACCAACAAGCTTTTGATTGAAACCAAAGGCAATAACCACAGCCCCGCCAAAAGATAAAAGCCTGGAGGATAATGCCCCAGGGCGACTTTGGGGAAATCGGCATAGTATTGCTGGGCAAAAGCAAGTGGAGGCCGCTGCCACCCCCCTGCCAGGAAATCGCGCACCATGAGACTTGTGACAGCGTGAGCAGCTTCATCTGGATCCCCCCCCAAATCAGATGTCCACGCGCCATTGGTCGTCACGAAAACAAGGCTTATGGCTAAGCTCAGGATGAACACAAGCCATGTGCAGCGCCTGCGAAAAGAAGTGGTGGGCATAGAAAAGTGGAAACGCTAAGTTAGTTAAATCGGTCCGCGATGAGTGGGCGTCTCAATATTCGTCTTTCTTCCCTCGGCCACGGCAGTGTAGAGTTGGTCATACTTCTTCAGCATGGCTTGCATGGAGAATCGCTCGCGCACATGCGCTGTGGCAGCAGCCCCCATTCGATGCAGTTCGGCTTTGTCTGCTTGAGCGATCTTGACAAGCCCGTCTGCCAATCGCTCCACACTAGACAAATCTTCAATCCACCCGTGTGCCCCATGCTCGGCCACTTCCCGTAAACCGCAGACATCGTTGGCAAGTATTGGTAGTCCGCAGGACATCGCCTCTAAGACCGCATTCGGCAGCCCCTCAAAAGAGGATGCCACGACCAGTGCATCCATGGCTTGATACCACGGTTCGGGATCCTGCTGAAATCCTACCCAGCGAAACTGATCACGCGCAGGACTACTCTCAATCTGATTGAGAACCGCTTGTTTTTCCAGCCCGCCATCTCCAATGAGTAATAGCCTCAACCGAGGTTCCTTTAGAATTGCGAGCTCAAAAGCGCTTATCAATTCACGATGGCGTTTAGTCTCTCCAAACCTGGCCACTTTACCGATCCAAAAACAATCAGGATCTAGTCCCAAGGCACTTTTGTGCTGAGCTTTGGCTAAACTGGGTGGCTGAAAACGGCTGGCATCGACTCCATTAATCAAGCTGGTTTGCCAGGAATGCCGATGCCCCAAATCCCGCATTTGAATGAGTTGCTGGTTGGAAACGGTAAAGATACAGGCGGTGAGGCGGTAGAGAATCCTGCGTTGCAACTGCCGTTTCCAGTGTAGCTCTGCGGCATCCCAAAGAATGTGCTCCGAATGCACAATTTTGGGCCCCTTTCCAAGCCCTTTTGCCAGTGCCGCATAAATTAGCCCGCCCAGATGGTGCGTGTGGATCACATCAAAACCCTCGGACATCAACTCGCGCAGCTTTAGAACGGTCTGCCGCTGAAAACCAGGCTGCTTATCGAGAGACTTCTTGATGATCTTGTTATCCAAACGTTCTGCAAAAGGCCCCGCAGAACTAAGGCAGGCAACTGTTACTTGGAATCGTGTTGGGTCCAAGCCATTGCATACCTGCACCATGATATTCTCCATGCCCCCTGGGTGGAGACTATCTACAATTTGGAGAAGCTTAATTCGATGTTTCATGGGGAAGTTTTCGACCCATTTTAGATATCTCTCAATCTAGCAAAAAGTAATAACAGTAGAAATTTTTGTCGGACGCATACTGGCAACTCGATTGCCTGACATCTTCTCAGCCAAGGAGATGTGGCGATTGATCGCAGGCATTGCTTCCAAGCCATCCGTCGATCTCCAGCCGCTAGGTGCATGAGGGCGGATTGATAGAAACACACTGCATGGGCCTCTCGCCAATCGGTAATGTCCAGCTTAATACTAGGGTTACTTTGAGCTTTCTTCAAAACTTGAAAAATGCATGAAGTCTGCTGTTCTGCCTGCCGTGACATATTACTGCCATGATCTCTTTTCCTGTGCAGGCACTCATGCAGTTTGATCACTTGACCCATTGTGGAGGCACGAATCCACATGTCGCGATCTTCAGAAGCTTTCAAGTCAGTATCAAACCCGCGCAGGCCTAACAGAATATGCCGATCTGCCAAAACGATTGGCGAAAATCGATTACGCAGAACAAAGTCTCTGGTCTTTAGAATTTGCAGTTCTGAACTCCCCTCTAGATTCTCGGAAGCATTGTAGAAACCTCCCTCGGCATTGATCATTTTACCACTTGAACCTATCACAACAGGCGAGGGATGAGTTTCGTTCCAAGTCTGCATCAATCGTCTCACACAACTAGGCTCAAGCACATCATCAGCATCCAGAAACAACACCTTGTCATACTGTGCCAACTCCATGCCTGTATTTCTAGCAGCAGAAAGTCCGGCGTTGATCTTACGATGATAGCGCACACGGCTCCCATAGGTCAGTGCGATCTCTCCTGTTCGGTCTGTCGAACCATCGTCAATGATCAATACCTCAATGCTTCCGGCATAGTCTTGGCTCAACGCAGAATCCACCGCCTCGGCAAGATATTTTTCATAGTTGTAGGCCGGTATCACCACGGTGACGCCAGAGGCTACTAATACTTGAGAGGCGTCCATGATATTTGCTGATGTATAACCCACCACATGGCATGTCAGCAAATGGCAGGCAATACAAAAACTGATAAGCAAAATCTTTTCAATCAAAGGGTTGCATTACGTTCAGAACGTTTAATTTATTCTAAACGATGGAATCTGCCACACTAACCACTCGATCATGGCTCAGCGAGCGCCGTCGCTTTGTCGAGGCAGGTGGCAATACCACGCATTCCTTCGGTCTTGGACGCATGATAGGTCGAGCTTATGCGTTGCTCTATCTCACCCCTGAACCGATGGCTTTAGAGGACATCGCTCTAAGTCTATCAGTCAGCAAGGCAAGCGCTAGCATCGTTGTCCGTCAGCTCAGTTCTTGGCATGCATTGAGGCAAGTATGGATTCCTGGAGACCGAAGGGACTATTACGAGGCCGAGACCAATTTCAGCATTATTCTGAAGGAGGGCATTATGCCTGGGCTGAGAAAAAAGCTCCAATCTGCTGGGCTGCAAATTGAGCGCTCAATGTCCGCTGAGTCAGGCGCCGTTTCTTTAGATTGTTCCCGGACTTCCGAAGATGATCGAATCTTTACTCGCGAGCAGAGAGCTGAACTGCGCCGTCGGCTCAAAACTGCCCAAAGCCTGCACCGCCGCGCAGATCGTGTTCTGACCAGTAAATTACTCTCTCGCTTTCTTTAAATCGAGCCTTCTCGATCACCCATTAATCCGCCGCGGATTATCCCTTAGTGTCTCAGTGTTTTCGTTTTTCGTTTTTTCCAATCGCATCACAAGTGCGACCAAGGGCGGCAGCGTATTTGCAATGCAGAATTCAGTCTCGTGCCGCTTGAATGCTAGGATGACTGGGTGGGCATCCTAATGAGACCCAAATTAACAAAATAAGACTGTAACTTACTCTTTAAAAATGCCCGCTGAACTTGACGAATCCTGGGATCTTCTCATCCAACCCAAATCCGGCTGGTTTGATCTACATTTAGCAGACCTCTGGCGTTACAGGGATCTGCTTTGGATGTTTGTGATTAGAGATTTTGTTGCGGTTTATAAGCAAACTATTCTGGGTCCCATCTGGTTCTTCATTCAGCCTCTTCTCACCACCTTAACGTTCACCATCATCTTCAGTGGTGTGGCAAAAATTTCGACTGACGGTTTGCCTCCATTGCTCTTTTACCTCGCTGGCACGACCCCTTGGAATTATTTCGCAACTTGCCTGAACAAGACCTCCACCACTTTCAAAGACAACGCGAATCTCTTTGGTAAAGTTTACTTTCCGCGTCTAATCACGCCACTTTCCATCGTCGTCTCGACCTTGATCCAGTTTGTCATCCAATTTGCCACCCTCGTCATCGCCTTACTGTGGTACTTGTTTCAAGGTGCGGACATTCATCCAAATTGGGGCGGCATTTTGGTCGGGACGCCCCTGCTCATCCTCATGATGGGCGGACTTGGGCTTGGATTCGGCATCGTCATTTCCTCCCTGACCACCAAATACCGCGACCTCGCCTTTCTCATCACTTTTGGCGTTCAACTGGCCATGTATGCCACTCCAGTCGTTTACCCACTCTCGACGGTTCCTGAAAAGTACCGCCTTTGGCTAGAACTCAATCCGATGACCGGTGTCATTGAGGCCTTCCGAACGATTTATCTTGGTGCCGGCTCGTTTTCCTGGCCGTTGTTGGGATATTCGGCCGCTGTCACTGCTGGAGTGCTCTTCATGGGTATTATCATTTTCAATCGGGTCGAGAAGACTTTCATGGATACTGTCTGACGAAGAATCTGAAGCCTGAAAATTTAGCGACTGCTTTTTAGCGCCACTGTTAAACGCATAGTTTAGATCCGATTTATTCATGGGCTGCCTTCGTCTATTCCTGGCTTTTGCTGTTGTCGCGGCTCATACACTTCGGACGAGCGACACTGCGTTCATATTGCCTGGCAACTTGGCTGTGAAGTTATTTTTTGTGGTCTCTGGTTTCTATATGGCTATGATCTTAGCTGAGAAATATAATCAGCCTGGCTGGGCTGGATTAAGGCTTTTTTATTCAAACAGGGCGCTACGTATTTATCCTTTATTGTGGGTTATTTTCACATTGGAGCTTGCTGCTTCATGGTTTTTCCCGATCGCGCTTGGCACTCCATGGTCAAAGTGGCCCGGCCTCATCTCTTGGCTATACGAGCACGAACGTCTGGCTTCGATTGCGTCCTTGGCGGCAGCACAAATCAGCGGTTTTGGTGTCGATGCTGTGCACCTTTTTTCTTTCGACTCAATAGGTTCTGCCTTTTGGTATGACGGCCCTATTGCGAACGGTAGTGTTCGAGGGTGGAGTCTAATGCCGATGTCGCATGCTTGGTCAATATCCTGTGAATTGATTTTCTATCTAGCAGCACCATTTCTAATTCGCCACAAAACCCCTGTGTTAATGGCTGCAGCTGTTGCTTCGATGCTGATTGCACCATTTATTGGGCGAATCGCTAACCTGCCAGAATTTGCTGAAGTGGCCTCCAGTTTTTGGGCACCCTTGCAGTTCGGATACTTTATACTTGGTATTCTGGCTTATCGTCTTTACCGAAACCCGAGTTGGGTCAAAGCTACGAAGTCTCCTCAAATACAAACTGTGATAACAATCGGGTTTGCTTGTCTAATGCTGTTCTACGGGTTTTGGAATCGATTCTCATACACGGCGACGCTCCTTCTTTTGTTTGGATTCGCTGCATTGGCAATCCCAGTCTTGTTTGCTCGTAGCTCACCTTTTCATTGGGACCGAGCGTTAGGGAATCTGTCCTATCCGGTTTATTTAATTCACATCACAGTGATCCGATCACTCGAACTTCCTCAGGTAAAAAATTTCCTGGGCGAGACTTATTTTGGCACACTTTATCATGCAGGTTCGGTTATGATATTGAGCGTTGGGCTCTCTTGGCTGCTTGTTAAGGTACTCGATCAAAGAATTGACGACTATAGACAGCGCAGGCTCTCGCTTGTCTTAGCTAATCGAGCATGAATCGTCACGCTTTTTCCTTCCAGCAATCTTTCTCCTGATGAGTTCGCCTGTGATTCGCGTTGAGAACCTCTCCAAGCTCTATCGCCTGGGCGAGGTAAGCACGGGCACGATTTCCCATGATCTCAACCGTTGGTGGCACCGATTGTTAGGCAAAGAGGATCCATATGCCAAAATCGGCCAGGTCAATGACCTGACCAGAAAGGTGGCGAAGCCTAAGCAAGATGGGGTCGCAAACCCGGCGTTTTCCGACAGTGCCTTATCTAAAGAATACGTTTGGGCTTTGAAAGACGTCAATTTTGAGGTGAGACAAGGTGAGGTTTTGGGCATTATTGGCCGTAATGGCGCAGGCAAGAGCACTTTACTTAAGATACTCTCACGTGTAACTGCACCAACAAAGGGGGGAATCAAGGTAAAAGGACGGATTGCCTCTCTGCTCGAAGTAGGAACAGGTTTTCATCCGGAATTGACCGGACGGGAGAACGTCTATCTCTATGGCGCGATTCTTGGTATGAGACGCCATGAGATTACCAAGCGTATGGATGCAATTGTCGATTTCTCCGGCTGCGCCGCCTACCTTGACACGCCGGTAAAGCGTTATTCGAGCGGGATGTACGTGCGGCTTGCCTTCAGTGTTGCCGCTCATCTCTCATGTGATGTACTCATTGTGGATGAAGTGCTTGCCGTCGGTGACGCGGGATTTCAGCGCACCTGCATTGAGAAAATGGAAGACTGTGCGACGTCCCAAGGAACAACTGTGCTAGTCGTGTCTCACAACCTCCAAGTCATCTCTGCGCTGTGCAATCGTAGCATTGTGTTGGAAAACGGCTGTTTGGAGTATGAAGGTCTTACCAACAATGGCATCCTATTCTACAATGATCGGGTTCTTTCTTCTTTGGCAGCCCGGAATTGGTCAGCCGAAGCCGATTCCTCCCCGGGTGATCACCGGCTGCGTTTGCTTAGGGTGCGCTGCCAGTCAGCCGCAGGGGAGGCTATTGGCCTATGCCCAACACATCTGCCGTTGAATGTGGAGATGGAGATTCGGATCGAAGTTGAGAGTCCTACTTTACGCGTGGGCTTCTGCCTTCATGACTCCTCTGGCGCCATCGCCTTTGCCAGTTATCATGACGATGGTGAGGGGCGGCTGATTCCGCTTGGGTGCGGCCGCCATCTTCTCAGTTGCACAATTCCCTCGGGCGTGTTAAATGGCGGGCACTATTGGATTAGTCCACGAATTTCATCGGGCATTAAGGATTGGATAGTCTGCCTGGACCGTCTGGTGAGTTTTGAGACCATCCTCACTCACATCGAGCCACCGAATGCACTTTACCCCTCTGGTTCTGCAAAACGCCCAGGAGTCAGTGCGCCTCTCCTTGTGTGGTCCGCTTAAAATCGTAATAATTTCTTCAAATGCCTGAAAATAAACGTCTCAATCTTCTATTTTCCACGACTCGGCAGTGGAATATTGGCGATGAGTTCATCAGTTTCGGAACGAAGAACATTATCAAAGCCGCCGGAATCGATTTTAACTCGATCATTTACAACCGGAATCCACAGGTTTGTCCGCTGCGCTGGACCGACCATTTCCCGTGGGCCGGCATCAAGCGTCCTCAAGAGAACTCATTAATGAAGTCTATTCCGGGGCTTGTGGACGCCGCAGTAATTGCTGGAAGTCCAGAATGGCGCGGAGGCAGGCGGGCGGGCCCTCTGTTAGACATGATTATCAGGCAAAATCTACCAACGGCCTTTGTTGGCATAGGTTCGGCTAGCCCGTTTTCACTCAAGGGTCCTATCCTAGAGGTCATGCGCAAGCAAAGCCGGTTGGTAATTTGTAGAGATCAACAAACACATGAATCCATAAGTCGCTACATCAAAGCTCACCTGCTGCCTTGCCCTTCGATTTACGCCTTCGGAAACCACAATGCGCCGCCGCCAACCCCCTCGATCACGCGGATAGCGATCATCATTCAAGACAGCGAAACCCAGTGGCAGAGAGTCCCGAAAGCGACCAGTGAGTGGTTGCTTGAACAAACTGCTAAGCTCAGCGAAAAGTATGAGGTTCGCATGATAGGCCATTTTATCGATGATGTGGCTCTGGCTCGGCGTAAGGGATTGGACATTTGGTATTCTGGCGACAGCAATGATTACCCGGCGTTTTTGAAGGACTGTCAATTGGTGATCTCACCTAGAGTTCACGCTTGCGGTCTAGCCAGCGCTCTAGGAATTCCAAGCATTTGTGTTCAACATGACGGAAGAGCCGAAACGGCTGCGATGTTTGGTTCATTGGTTGTAAAACCTGGAACTGATATTCAGGCACTGGTGCAAAAAACGGATTGGGAGGATCGTGCAGCACAGATTCATCGCATCAAAGAAGGGGCTTGGGGGCAATACGTCGAACTCCTGAAAGACGCACTCTCTCCTGGCGCTGCCGTGTCCTAGCACTTAGTGTCCCTATTAGTATGTCAGATACAGTCATCCGAGTCGAAAACCTCTCCAAGCTCTACCGCCTGGGCGAGGTAAGCACGGGCACGATCTCCCACGATCTTAACCGCTGGTGGCACCAGGTACGTGGCAAGGAGGACCCTTATGCCTTGATAGGCCAGGTCAATGACCGGACGAGAAAAGCGGAAAAGCCGAAAACGGAGGCAAAGAATGCAGAGAGCCCTTCTGACAAAGCTTCCAACTATGTTTATGCCCTCAAAAACATCAACTTCGAGGTGAAGCAGGGGGAGGTTCTTGGTATCATTGGTCGGAACGGTGCAGGCAAAAGTACGTTATTGAAAATCCTTTCCCGCGTTACCGCGCCCTCATCAGGAAGCATTAAAGTGAAGGGCCGCATCGCCTCATTGCTTGAGGTTGGAACTGGATTTCATCCCGAACTGACCGGCCGTGAGAACATTTATCTCAATGGGGCAATTCTTGGTATGCGTCGCCATGAAATAAATAGTAAACTTGATGAAATTGTCGATTTCTCTGGCTGCGCAGCCTACATCGATACCCCCGTAAAAAGATACTCTAGTGGCATGCTTGTCCGGCTTGCGTTTGCCGTAGCAGCTTTTTTAGAAGCCGAAATATTGGTCATCGATGAAGTCCTTGCTGTTGGTGATGCCGAGTTTCAAAAGAAGTGCCTTGGGAAAATGGAGGACGTTGCATCTTCGGGTCGCACTCTTCTTTTTGTAAGCCACAACATGGGCATGATCAGCTCATTGTGCCAACGCGCTGTGGTGCTCGAGGAAGGCCAACTCACAGCTGACCAGAGTGCTTCGGACGCAGTGATGACTTATTACACAAAAGGTAAGGCCAGTCCCTACTGTGTAGATTTTCAAAACCGCCAAAAGCTTGTTTCGGGGTTGGGTGCCACCCTTCTTTCAGGTGCGATTGAGAATAGCGTCGGCACTCCAGTGCCAGAAATCGATATTCGGTCTCCATTTCGCGTCCGAATGAAATATCGACTGGATCGTAACTCTAACCATGCCCCATATCCAAATTTCCACTTTACAGATAGTTCGGGAAACTACGTTTTTGTCACTTTGCCTGGCTCCACTAACCTAGGTCTTCGACCCGGGGTTTACGAAGCAGTTTGCCATGTTCCAGCCAATCTCTTGAACAATGGCGCCTATTTTGTTGGTCTTGCTCTCACTTACACGGGCAAAGGAGTGAATGTCGCCTTCTGGGAAAAAGACGCCCTCTGCATCAATGTTGTTGACCCTATTCACGAAACCCTCGATCAAGAACGAAGCGGGTACTCTGGTCATATTCCAGGTCCGGTCCGCCCACGCCTAGACTGGACTCTTTCCCAACTCCCATGAAAGTCATTATCCTTTGCGGAGGTCTCGGAACGCGTCTGCGCGAGGAGACTGAATATCGGCCAAAACCCATGGTTCCTGTCGGCGGCCAGCCCATCCTCTGGCACATCATGAAAACCTATGCCCAGCATGGCTTCACCGATTTTGTGCTTTGCTTGGGTTACAAGGGGGAAGTCATCAAGGACTACTTCCGCAATTACCTATGGAACCGCAGCGACGTGACCCTGAAGCTCGGCCAGAACCCACAGATCACTTATCACAAATCGCATGAGGAAGAGGATTGGACGGTGACCCTCCTGGAGACCGGGCAGTCCACTCAAACAGGTGGCCGCGTTTTGCGCGCCATGCATCACATTGGGGATGAAGACGTGCTCATGACTTATGGCGATGGTTTGACCGACGCCAACATTAGTGACGTTGTCGCCTTCCACTACGCCCAAAAAGCGCAGGCCACCCTTACCGCCGTGCAACCTGCGGGTCGCTTTGGTGAACTGGGTCTTGATGGCGTCACCATCGAGTCCTTTCAGGAAAAGCCTGAACAGGAGGCGGGTTTCATCAATGGTGGCTTCATGGTCCTCGACAAATCCGTTCGGGACACCCTCAAGGGCGACGACTGCATCTTTGAAAGGGAACCCTTGCAATCCATTGCCCGTGCAGGCCGACTGCGCGCCTTCAAACACCAAGGTTTCTGGCAGTGCATGGACACCTATCGGGAATTCGAAATCTTGAATAAAATGTGGGATGCCGGAGAGGCACCTTGGAAAATCTGGTGATGTTTGGCGGGATCTATCAAAACAAGCGGGTGCTGCTAACGGGGCACACCGGTTTCAAAGGCGGTTGGCTGAGTCTCTGGCTCCGTTCTTTGGGGGCTGAAGTCTGCGGCTTTTCTTTACCGCCGGTGAAAGGCGACAATCTGTTCGCTATGTTGCCGCAGGATTGTTTTGTAAACTCGGTCATACGTGATCTGCGTGACGCCAATGCCGTCAACAAGGTGGTGGCGGAGTTTCAACCGGATGTGGTTTTTCATCTGGCGGCCCAACCGATTGTGGGATTGTCTTATCGTGAGCCAGTCAATACCTTCACCACCAATGTGCTCGGCACGATGTACTTGCTGGAAGCGGTGAGGAGTGCCAAGTGTTCGGCTGCGGTTGTTGTTGTGACGAGCGACAAATGCTACCGCAACGACAACAATGGGCGCGCGTTTGTCGAATCTGATCCGTTAGGCGGGCACGATGTGTATTCGATGAGCAAGGCAGCGACTGAAATGGTGGTCGCGGCCTGGCACTCTTCCTTCTTTAGCAAGGAAGATGGCCTCGGCCCTATCGCCACGGGACGTGCGGGCAACGTCATCGGTGGCGGCGACTATGGCGAGGATCGAATCATTCCGGATGCCGTGCGGGCCTTTGAGAAGAACCAACCCCTGGTGCTGCGCCGACCTACTGCCACGCGGCCATGGCAGCATGTGCTGGAATCGGTGAGCGGTTATCTTGCGTTAGGGCAACAGTTGCTTTCCGAGCCCGAAAAGACGAAACTATTGAGCTTCAATTTTGGTCCTGATTTTGAAGCCGAACGTACCGTTCTAGAACTAGTTGACGCATGGCTTATCGGTTGGCCAGAAGCGTTTGATTTGGAAGTCGCGCCGGAACCTGGGTATGTCGAGGCTGCGCGTTTAAGTTTGGATCATTCCAAGGCGAAGGAAGAGCTTGGCTGGAGACCAGTCTGGGATTTTCAAAAGACTGTGGCAGAATCTGCAGCGTGGTATCGTACACGACATGAAGGACAGAAGGACCATTCAGCGATGCTGAATATGACGCTTGAACAGATTGCCTCTTACACTCAGGATGCGGGCCGCGCCGGTGTGGCTTGGGCATCCTAAAACCGCCAAAATCGCATGGGTAATAAGCACTGCCGCTCTTGCGGTTCTTCCGATCTGCATCCGGTCATCGACCTGGGCACGCAGCCTTTGGCTAATAATCTTCTGAATCCGGAAGATCGTTCGAAACCTGAACCGCGCTTTCCGCTAGCCGTGAACGTGTGTGTCAAATGCTGGCTGATGCAGATCTCGCACATCGTGCCGCCAGTGTCGTTGTTTAGCGATTACGTGTATTTCTCGTCGTTTTCGAATCACATGCTGAGGCACGCGCGCGAGGCATCGCAGCGCTACCGAGAAGAGAAAAAACTGGGTGCGAGCAGCTTTGTCATCGAGGTGGCAAGCAACGACGGGTACATGCTGAAAAACTTCGTCGAAATGGGTGTGCCTTGCCTTGGCTTTGAGCCTGCGGCCAACATCGCCAAGGTGGCGCGTGATAACGGGGTGGAAACACACTGTGAGTTTTTTGGCAAACAATCCGCCTTGGATCTCAAAGCAGAGCGCGGTGCTGCAGACTTAATCCTAGGCAACAATGTTTTTGCTCATGCGCCGGACACCAATGACTTTGTGGCGGGTCTCCAAGCGTTGATCAAGCCCGATGGTTGGATCGTGCTGGAGTTTCCCTATGGCATTGAGATGATCGACAAGGTGGAGTTCGATACGATCTACCACGAGCATGTTTTCTATTTTACACTGACACCTCTGGTGCCCCTATTCGCACGGCATGGCTTGGGTATTTTCCATGTTGAGCGGCTGGATATTCACGGCGGATCGCTGCGTTTGTTCGCGTGTCATCGTGACGCTGAGCGGATTCGCGAGAGTGTGAAGGCAACACTTGAGGAGGAAGCGAAATTGGGTGCTACCTCCACAAGCTACTACGAGCGCTTCAGTGATCGAGCGGAGAAGGTGAAGGCTGATTTGATCCAGTTTCTGCAAGAGCAACAAACGTCCGGCAAACGGGTGGCAGCCTATGGAGCCTCCGCCAAGGGCAGTACGCTGCTCAACTATGTGGGCGCTGCCGCTGAGACGCTGGAGTTCATCGCGGATCGTAGCACACATAAGCAAGGCAAACTGAGTCCTGGGGTTCACGTGCCGATTGTGTCTGCCGAGGAATTGGTGACCCGTGCACCGGACTACGCGCTGTTGTTGGTCTGGAACTTCGCCGAAGAGGTGATGGCTCAGCAGCAGGCTTACCGCGATGCTGGCGGCAAGTTTGCGATCCCACTGCCTGACCTTCGCATCGCATGAAGTTTACACCGACCCAGATGGACGGAGTGTGGCTCATCGAGCCGGAGCCTAGGCGTGACGAACGAGGCTACTTTGCGCGGACGTATTGCGAGGAAGAGTTTACCCAGCATGATTTGAATACCCGTTGGGTCCAACAGAACCAGACGATGACCAAGAATGAGGGAAGTGTGCGTGGCATGCACTGGCAAGCCGATCCGAAGCCGGAGGCAAAGTTGGTGCGTTGCGTTGCGGGACGAGTGCTGGATGTGCTGGTGGATGTGCGACCGGATTCAGCAAGTTTCGGTCAGTGGCAGGCGATTGAGCTGTCTGCGCAAAACATGCATGCGCTTTATATTCCGCACGGTTTTGCGCATGGTTTCCAATGCCTCGAAGATTCGTGTGAGCTTTTTTACCTGATGTCGGAATTTTATTATGGCGACCTCGCACGCGGACTTCGCTGCGATGATCCGCAGGTAGGTATTGTCTGGCCGCTGCCAGTGCGGAACCTGTCAGCGCGGGATACTGGCCTGCCGCTGCTGCAAGAACTTGCATGAAGATTTTCGTCACAGGCGCGACAGGCTTTGTGGGACGCGCATTTTGCCGCATGGCGCTTGAACGTGGGCATCGCGTGCTGGCATTGTGCCGAAATGATGTCACGGCATTGACTGGCGACACCGAGATCGCAAGCGGCGATCTTCAGGGGACGCCTTGGCGACAGGTGGAGCAATTCGAAGCAGATGCGGTTGTTCACTTGGCGTGGATTGCAACTCCGGGGGTTTATCTCACTTCACCCGAAAATGAGGTGTGGCTGGAACAAAGCAAAACGTGGTTTCAAAGAGTTCAAGAGTTGGGTATTAAGCACATTGTCGGCATGGGTACTTGCATCGAGTATGCGGCATCGACAGAGCCACTGAACGAGACATTGTCGCCACTCACTCCGACATTTCCATATTCGCGCGCCAAGGTGGCGTTGTTTGAATGGCTGCGTGATAACGGCCGAAACCCTTCGACGGTATGGACTTGGCTGCGTTTGTTTTATCCCTATGGCCCGGGCGAACATCCAAGTCGCATCAGCAGTTCATTGATTCAGCAATTGAGAGCTGGCAAGTGCGTGGCTCTGCGCACGCCGCATAGCGTTAAGGACTTTGTCTTCATTGACGATGTGGCTTCGGCGATTTGTGAGGTTATTGGAACCAAGATGACGGGAGCGGTCAATGTGGGAACGGGCCAGGGAATATCCATCACGGCTCTCGCCACGCGGATAGCGGAACTCTTGCATGTGGACCCAGCACTGGTACAACATGCTGCGGAATTGAGTGATGATCCCACGCCCTTGGTTATTGCCAACACTCAGCGCCTGCGTGGCATAGGCTGGTCCCCGCGCACCAAGTTGGATGCTGGACTGCAACAACTGATTCAAAGTATGCCGATGGCGGCCTAGTGAGGCTTATGTCTTCTGCCACCACTCACCCGCCAGCGCGCACCTCCTGTCCAGGATGTGACTCATTAGCGCTTGGCGAGAGTCTTTTGCTCGCACAACAGCCGGTTATTCTAAATTACCGATTTGAGACTGCGGAGGCTGCTAAGCATGTGGCGCGGCGGGACATGGAATTGCGGGAATGCAACGACTGCGGCTTGGTCTTTAACGCCATTCTCGATGCCGCCGCGATTCCGTATGATGATCGCTATGAAAATAGGCAGAACTTTTCGGCGAGTTTCATCGCGATGTTAAGCGAGACGGCGAATACGCTTTCAGAGCGTTACAACCTGGCTGGCGGCGCAGTTTTGGAAGTAGGCTGTGGCAAGGGAGATTTTTTGACCTTGCTCTGTGATCGCGCCAATGCCCAGGGATTTGGCTATGATACCTCATATGAAGAAGGGGGCAGCGAAGCAAATGAGCGAGTCACCTTCTTTCAACGCTACGTCACACCGGCGGATGTCACGCAAAAAATCGACTTGGTCATCTGTCGCCATGTGGTGGAACATGTTCCTGACATTGGTGATTTCTTTCGGTTGCTGCACGCCATCGCCACTGCGGGTGGCGGTTCCGCCGTCTATGTGGAGACACCGGCTTTGGAGTGGATCGTGGAGCACAACGCGTTCTGGGATGTATTTTACGAACACTGCAATTACTTCCCCACGCGAACTCTGCGCAAACTAGCGGAGCAGGCAGGCTTCACGGTGCTGCAACATCGATTCATCTTTGGTGGTCAATACCAGGCGTTGGAGTTGCGGCCTGGTGAAATTGATCCTGCGGTTACAGCGCTGCATTCACAAAATGGTCCGGTGCTACGAATGTTTGCAGAGAGTTTTGTCAGTTCATGCAGCCAAGTGATCGCAAGGCTTGAAGAAGCGGGCGCTGCCCAAGGTTGGGCCATCTGGGGAGCCGGAGCAAAGGGCGTTTCACTGGCAAACGCTTTACTTACCTTTCCACCAACTTTTGTAATTGATTCTAATCCATCCAAACAAGGGATGTTTCTTCCCGGTACTGGTATTCCTGTGATTGCGCCTGATGATCCGAAAGTCGCGAGGGCCCCTGTAATCCTTGTGGCAAATCCCAATTACATATCCGAAATACGCGCCACCCTCGCGAAGCAGGGTTTCTCGCCACTACTAATGCCCCTCTAAATTTATGAAACTACACATCGATACTGACACGAAAACACTCGTCCAAATTACGGCAGAAGGGGAACGATCACTTTCGCTTTATAGCGTCGAAGCTTTCGATCTTGTTTCCGATCTCTGGGTGAAACTGGGATGGAATGCAAAATATTCATACACATTTTCGTGGTTAGGTCGTCCGTTAATCCAGTTGCCTGAAGACGTGATGCGGATTCAAGAGGTAATTTTTAAAGTCAAACCAGATGTAATCGTGGAAACGGGAGTCGCTCATGGCGGATCGCTGATCCTTTACGCCTCTCTCTTTGAAGCGATGGGCACTATGGGGCGGGTAATCGGGGTGGACATCGAGATTCGACCGCACAACCGCAGGGCCATCGAAGAGCATCCTTTGAGCAAGCGCATTGATCTCATCGAGGGCAGTTCGACTGCGGCAGAGATTGTTGCCCAGGTTAAAGAACGCATTCCTGAGGGTTCCAAGGTCCTGGTGATTTTGGACTCTGACCACAGCAAGCGTCACGTGGCTGATGAGCTCAATTGCTATCATGATTTCGTCACGATAGATTCCTATATTGTGGCCACGGACGGTCTCATGGCCATGGTAAGTGATGTGCCACGTGGCAACCCAGAATGGATTTACGACAACCCCATGGCCGCCGCAGAAGAATTCGCTGCCAAACACGCGAATTTCGTGATTGAACAGCCCGCTTGGCCCTTCAATGAAAGTGAATTGGGTAAAAATATTTCGCACTGGCCAGGTGCTTGGCTGAAGCGCCTCGAGTGAAGAGCAACTACCCAGCCTTCTATTGCTGCTCTAATTTGTGGATGAATACAAGACGCAGTATTCAAAATTCCTCCTTCAAGCTTGCATTTACTCTGTCAAAAAGCAATCTTGTATCAGAACCGTTGGAGATCAAGGTCACGTAGCCATGAGTATAAGTGAAACGAAACTCGTATCTATAGGAATTCCAGTTCTAAATGGGGATAAGTACTTGAGTAGATGTATTGAGTCTGTCTTAAAGCAAAGCTACCCCTACTTGGAAATCGTCGTTTCGGACAATTGCTCGAATGATCGGACGGCTGAGTTGTGCCAGCGTTTTGCTGCATGTGATGAAAGGATACATTGTGTGCGGCAAGAGCGAACAATTTCATTCATCGACAACTTTCGTTTCTGCGTGGAGGCCGCGAGAGGACACTACTTCGCTTGGGTGGCGCATGATGACTGGTTGTCGGATTCCGATTACATAGCCAAGTTAGTTAAACATATGGAACTTAATCCTGATGTGGTTTGCGCCACATCAGATGTTAAACGAGAAGATGAAGCTGGTTACCATGTAGGAACCGTGATTTTGAATGATCTTCGCGGAGAGAGGTCTTGGCAGACGGTTAGGCGTAACATTTTTGCCTGGTCTGCTAGAGATGCGTTGCATGCAATTTACGGATTGTATCGAAGGGAAGTTTTGTTGGCATGCCCTTTGGACCTAAGGCGAATCGGTGGAATGGAAGTTGCCATTGACTTAGAGACTCCCTTTCTGGCGAAAATTGCACTACACGGACGCATAGTTTCGCTACCCTTTTTAGGTCGCGTTCAAACACTTCTCCAAAAATCTATCGCGCATGAAGAGCGGGCCACTTTCCACTGGAAACTTAAGAAGAAAATAGATCGGGCCCACGATGTGTATTTATTATTACTTGTTCAGGCTCTTTATGCGAAAATTTCTTCTGGGGAAAAGCTTTCAATTATTGCCGCTTGTGTTCTAGGAATATTTAAAAAATTTAGAATTCAAACTACCGTACTACGAACCGTCAGACAGACGATCAAGCGCCTAGGTTTTCGTGTTCATCGCATCCACTCGAACATTAGACAAGAGTATCACCACGGCACCTTTGACCAATTTGTCAAAACTCATTTCTCGAATGACATTTGGCAATTGATGCCAAGACAAGAAAAGGAAATCATAACTTTTTATCAGCCGCTTTTTGCGGTCCAAGCGGTTAGGCATGTCTTGGCGTGTGGTTTGGAGGAGCGTGAGCAATTGGATGTTCTAGAAAAACATTACCCACATCGCCACTTTTATTTGGCTGACTGCCAATTTGCTGCTGAGACTCCGGAGCATTGGGAGGGAAGTTTTCGACACTATGTATCGGGGTGCGTTCAAGAGATGATTCCCGCGTTTATCAGTGACCAAAAAAATTGTGAAGATAAAATTGTTCCCGTAGATCTATTGCTATTTTCTTATAATATAAGTTATTCAGCGATAGTCCAGTGGATAAATAAAACGCCATCATGTCAAGCCTTTGTTATTAATTATCGTCAAAATAATGGTATTATCGATTCAGATTACCATAAGATTATTAAATATTCCATAGATGAGGGATTTAGTTTGTTCTCATTCGGCCCGCAGGTCTTTGATCCAATGATACAAGCCGTTTCTGGTAAGATCCTGCTCACACGAATTTGAATTTAGTCCACTCTATTTTTACGTAGGCGCCATCATTTATAAATGCTTGTAGTCTTTGATCTATGATTAAAAAAATAATAGCTGGCATAATTGTGTTAGCCTTTTCTCCTTCTATCGCTGCCGACTCTCGGAGTTTCAGCTATTTTTCAATTTGAAAAAGGCCCTGCAGGCCGACGCTGAGTGTGTGGACAGAATCATAAGACACAGGATGACAGCAAGATCGTCCATCATGAAACTGGCTGCAATGCTGACCCGTCAGCGTCCTTTTCACTCTAGGTTGTCCATTCCAGAGGACATACGGCGATGCAAAACCCGGCACATTGCCTCAAGGGCTGGCGGCTTGGGAGACGAGATTATGGCGCTTGGAGTAACGCAAGCAGCCAAGCGAATGTATCCAGCTTGGGACTGTGTCTTTCATTCAAGGCATTTCACGCTGCTAGAAAATGCGCCGGGGTTGCACAGGGTGGTCGAGTTCGCACCAGCATCTGACGATGAGCGATTTGAGTTTACCTACGCGCACAAGACGCCATATTCCCTGAACAGGCAGATGGCGATGCAGATTGGACTTGATCTTCCTGACTACGCCATCGAATTGCCCAGGATTCCCGAGGCGCACTGGTTGGTCCGCGAGCTTTGCGGTCAGGTGACACTTGTCATCCAGACAGACAGTAGTGGCTGGACTTCTAACAAGGACTGGCCAAATAATTACTGGCAGGCCCTCGTTGAGTCACTGCCTTCTGAATGGGCCGTGCTTGAAGTAGGAAGGGAAAGTGTTTTTCAAGAGCAGCCAAAGCACGCAGGTTTTCACTCGTTCTCAGGGAAGACTTCACTTCTAGAGTATGTGGCTCTGATCCAAAATGCAGATGCTTTTGTTGGTACACCCTCAGGAGGTATGCATGTAGCCCACGCTTACAGGCGTCCCTCCGTCATCGTCATCGGGGGCTATGAGGCGGCCCATTACCCCTACCCGCTCAGTCGCCAGCTCGGCACTGAGGTTAGCTGTGCTCCGTGTTGGTTGCGGGAGCCTTGTCCTTATCAGAAAAAATGCCTTCATCAGATCACCCCAAAACAAGTTTATGAGGCCTTAATTTTACAGATGAACAATCCCACCGAATGATCGAAATCCGCGTCATTACCTATAAGCGCCCCAAGCTGTTAGAAAGAGCTCTGCGCTCATTAATCGTTCAAACCCATACTGACTGGCGAGCCATCGTACTCGATGATTCAAGTGGCTTTGAATCGCAGGCTGTGGTGGCGAGTCTTGATGACCGCCGTATCGAGGCCCGATGCAATCCATGTAATTTGGGGATGGTACTGAATCTGAGCCAAGCCTTCTCAGCAAAAGCTTTTTTTCCTATCAGCACTCATGCCTGTATTTTGGAAGATGATAATGCGTTTGAGCCAGGCTGGCTCGCGGAGAATCTCAAAGTGATAAGTCGCATCAAGCACGCCGTGATGGTCCGAAACTACCATGTGGTGGATGTGATGAATGACGGCTCGTTCACTCCGAATCCCGAGGAGCCCATGAGGCACCTCTACGGCGACTCGGCGCGCGAGATCCCTTTTGACGAAAGAATCAAGGAAGCATTCTTCAATTTTACGCTTGGAACCTCGTGCTACTTTTGGAAACTTAATGCAGGAGTGGATTTGAGTTACCCAGGGGAACGGCTACACGGACCGGTCATGGAAGCAGGGCGCGCTCTTACTTTTAAACAACCCTGTTGGTACGAACCGCACCCGCATTCTCTTTTCAGCCGCTTCATCAACAAAAGCCAAACACCGCGCACGGAGACGCCTGCAAGCACTCGACAAAGGAGACTCGCCAAGGTGAGCGAAATCGAATTCACCAAGCACCTTTGTCGTGCTTGGAAAATCGAGTTCAAACGAAGTATGAACGAAATCATTGAGTCAGCGATGATACGGAAACGGACAGAGGGCCTAGATGCCCTGCAATGCCTTGCCGAGGCTGGTTGCTGGCAAGCCTGGCAGCATCTGCCAAACAACCGCTGCCGCATCGCTGCCGCCAAAGCCCTAGCGGTAGGCCTACTTTATCGGAGGTCTTGGAGCGCATTTAACGAAAAAGCACTTGTCCACTCATGATATTACCATCCATGAATCCGAACTGCGGCCTGCATTACGTCGCCACTGGTGAGCGTCATATAGAAGAATCAGTCAATTCACTTAAGAGTGCCGCTAGAGTCTTACCAACCATTCCGGCGGTGATTTTCACGGACCTTGTGAACCACCCACCAGTTAAGTATTTTGAGTATGCGGAGCCAGTTAAGATCGCGCAGCGCTCCTTTCATTATGTGGTTGAGCCAATGCTGCGTTCGCCCTTTGAAAAGACGCTGCATCTAGACACGGAAACGCATATCTGCAGGGATGCGTTCGATGCTCTCGACCTGTTTGAGGTCGCGGTGGTGCATGATTCACGGCGTTCCGATTTGAAAGTCGAAACGTTGCCGAAGAGTCTGCCCCCATCAACGGTGGCGTGATTGCCTATCGCAAAACGCAGGCGATGAAGAAAATACTGGCCAGTTGGCCACAGATTTACCTGGAAAAAAAAATCTGCAGCGCACACTCGGTAGAACCGGCCATCTCTGCGGGAGGCTGTTTACCGCAGTCTCGCCTGTGTAATCAATCTTCAACCTGAATACAATCTCCGGGTCTGGAACCCTGTGGCTATTGGGGGCCTTGCTAGAGTACGCATTCCCCATAAACGACGCCCAGTTTTGAATGAGTTGGCGGCACGACTGAATGCAAGTTTTAAATTACGACTTTTTCGGCGAATTGGGGCAGAGGTTCGGAGAAACAGGGGAAAGTACGCACGAACAACGCTCTTGATCCTCCGCCTAGTCATCCCGGTTGGATTTCACTGGTTGGGAAAACGACTCTTCAAGAGTATGTGTCCTGTTTTAGGGAGGCTACTATTTTTGTTGGACCTGTTTCTAGTGGAATGCATTTAGCGCACGCCTACAAACTACCATCAGTCATTGTTATTGGTGGGTATGAAGCGGCTCATTTTCCGTATCCTTTAGCAATCCAATTCGGAACAAAACTTCCCTGTGCTCCATGTGGGTTACTCAGTCCTTGCCCGTATGAATTGCGTTGTCTCAAGGAGATCAAGCCTGAGAGCGTTCTTGAGGCCATCTTCGACAGACTCAGCATTTTCGTTCCAGTTGAATGAGCGGAATTCCGCGCCCCTCCTTAAAAATAACCAAAGTTTCCGGAAGTCGTTTTATAGATAATTACTAAAATCTTTTTTTCTATGATAGAAGTCCGAATTACTACCTACAAGCGCCCTGTTATGTTGGAGCGGGCTCTGCGTAGCTTAATAGATCAGACTTGCGCTAAATGGAGAGCAGTGGTTTTTGATGACTCGCCTAGCTTAGAGGGACGGCAAGTTGTTGCAGAACTGGGTGATTCGCGAATCGCCTATCAGGCTAATCCTGCCAACCTTGGAAGGATAAAGAACATCAACTTTGCCTTTCAGGAACAATCCATCTTTCCTGAAGCGACACATGCCTGCGTCCTGGAGGATGATAACTGGTTCGATCCCGAACTAATGGCCGCCAATCTTGAAGCCTTACAAAAGTCTCAATGCTTTGTTCTGGTGCGTAATTACCGAATGACAGACGTTCATCCGGATGGCAGCACGACTGTTAATCCCAGCGAACCGATGCGTGATATGTATGGAAATGAAGCTCGACTTATTAATATTGATGAAAGGGTGCACGAAAGTTTTTTAACATTTTCCTTGGGTAACCTTAGTTACTTTTGGGTCCTAAATAAGGGGATCGACTTATCTATGTCTTCGGAGATATTTCACGTTCATATCGCCGAAATAGGCAGGGCGTCTTCTTTTACTCAGGCCTGCTGGTATGAGCCACAGCCGCTAGCCACCTTCAGCCGGTTCATTAACAAGATTCAAACTCCCAGCGGCGAGGCGGTTGCATCTAAGAATCGGCGCCGCCTTGCTAAGATCAGCGAGATAGAATTTACACGCTTACTGATCCGCATGTGGACTCAAGAACTTGGCATCAATATTTCGGTAATCTTGCGAGATGCCAATTCGCGTATGGAGGGTAAAGAGGCAATTCAAAAACTTGCTGAGGCTGGTTGTTTGCGTGCAATTCTTCAGCTTTCTGACATGCATAGCAGGCTTGCATTTGCCAAGACACAGATTGTTCGTCTACTTTTTTATCGGAAGTGGCATACCGAAACCCTTAAAGTAACGCTGCCGCGAATAGGTAGCCGTATTCTCCAAAAATAGAGTTTCTATTGGGTTGTCCTAATTGAGTGGAATATTCAACTTCTAGAGTTAGCTTGTCCTACTTTTGACTGAACTGTTATTTGAAACGATTCAGTGCTAAACTTAAACCTAGTTAGATTTGCACGGATTATTATAACTTCGAGTGTGAAATCCTTCATTCAAATATATTTCTCAATGTAAATCTCGATAAGGCGCCCGCTGTAATCAGTTAGGTGGCTTGTGAGCAGTTAAATCATTCATGATCTTAGCCCGTATATTCAAGAGCTCGCAGACTTACCGGGTCTCCATACTAACATTTGCCCGTTCTATTTCGGTAAGATTTATTTCCGCTTGTGGCGCTCGTGAGCCTGGATACGCTTCCGCACACTTGTGCAACGGATGCCGAGCGATGGGACCTCGCGGCCTCAAGCGCAAGCTGACTTATGAGGCTCAATGATAGGCGGATATCCCCCTCGCGATTTTATGATTAGTGAGCGCGCTCGTGAGGGTGTAGAATAGGCTGTTGCCTACATCGATCCTAAGCCACAAATTCGTTTAAATAAATCTATGTTAACTACAATTTGGCGTCGACTCAAGCCTCTGCTTTTGATGGTAAGCCCCACTCTGGTGCAATATGTGGTTTCTTATCGCTTTTACCAGCGCTGTAAAGTCCGCTTTGGTTCCTTCCAGAAGAAAATCAGGCCCATTCTATTTGGCAATGGGACGCCTCTTGTCTTGTCGGGGCCTTTTCAAGGGTTGCCCTACTTGGACGAAATAGGTTTTTGTGGTCCAATTTTTCCCAAGTGGCTTGGCAGCTACGAGTGTGAACTGCATGACTTTTGGCACGGAGTGCTGTCAAAATCACCCGCGACCATTATCGACATTGGGTCGGCCGAGGGCTATTATGCCGTGTTGCTAGCCGCAAAATTGCCAAGAACTGAGGTTCACTCGTTCGATTTTGATCCCCTGGCCATCCGCGCACAGCGGCGACTGGCGATTTTGAATCAAGTGACCAATTTAATCATGCGCAAGTTCTGTGACCACCGAATTTTAGGTGAGTTATTGTCAGCATCACCGGGCCGGTCTTTGATCATTTGTGATATTGAGGGGGCCGAGACGGAATTAATTGATCCAACGGCATGCCCCGAACTGTTGTTGGCCGATTTGCTTGTCGAGTTGCATGAGTCATCCGGCAAAATTTTAGAAGATGTTATTAGAGTCATGGAAGATCGTTTCAGCACGACGCACACAACTCAGTTCATCCCCATCCGCCCACGAAATCCCTCGCTTTATGCTTCCTGCGCCGCAGCACTCAGCATGGAAGATCTCTCTCGGGCCCTCGACGAGGTTCGTGGGATATCTCGCGGCTGGTTGGCGTTAACAAAACGCGCATAACACGAGTCGTTCTTCTAACTTTCACTTTTCGACAGCGCAATAACTAATAGAACTAAGCAGCCAATCCCCTCTTCCTGGCGTAACATTCCGGCATGGTATCCCGTCCGCATCGCGCGCTGGACTCTGCGACTCCGTAATTAAGCATGTTGGCTATATTTACGGGAATTTCTCTGATTTAGGCGTTTTTCCGCAGCTGGCGCCCAGACGCGTCGCAAAATTAGATACTGTATGGTGCACACATCAGTTGCAAACATACAGTTAAGTACCCGAAGTCCTCATTATGAATCCCACTCTCATCGCCTTGATCGAACGTCATTTGCCATCTTTGGCTTCGTGGTGGCGCGCTAGGCATCTCTTAAGCAATACCGGATCTTATTTGAGGCAGACGGGCTACCTAAACTCGCTCCTGCGCAATCTGCCGGTGGATGCGAAGGGCAAGCCCTTGGCATTTCTGAATTATCCAACCCTTGCCCTGCTCAAAGGACGGCTGCGGTCTGAGTTTCATCTGCTGGAGTTCGGCAGTGGTTATTCGACCGCGTTCTTCAGTCGGCTAGTTGGTTCGGTGACGTCAATTGAACATGACGCCGCTTGGCTTGAGAGGGTCGCTCAATTGGTCAGTGACGATCCCAAGGTTCACCTGCTTCATAAGCCCCTGGGACCAGAATACACTGGCGCGGCCGCGATGGCGGGGGGGCCTTTTCAAGTGATCCTCGTTGACGGTCGCATGCGCCACGAATGCGCGATGGCGAGCTTGCCTCATCTCGCCACGGATGGCGTGATGATTTGGGATGATTCCTCACGCGAACGCTACCAGGCGGGGATTGCGCAAATTGTTGCCCAAGGATTTCGCGCCTTGCGTCTGGAGGGATTGAAGCCTGCTGGATTAGGTGTTGATGAAACGACGATCCTCTATCGGGATGGCAATTGCTTGGGGCTCTAAGATGGCGTTTCTAAATTGATTGCATTTTCAACTAAGTCATGAGTAAACAGGGAATCATCTACGTCGCTACGGGCATGAAGTATCTGCAGGAAGCTTTGCAGTCAGCCGCATCGGTTCAGCTTGCCATGCCGGGGTTTCCGATGACGATTTTCACCGATCAAACACCTCCCGCAGGTGTGTTTGAGCGAGTCATTCCCGTGGACGGTAAGGGCATGGGCCGGCCGGCCAAAATACGTTCGATGGCGGAGTCGCCTTATGAGGAGACGTTGTTTCTGGATACAGACACGTGGATGTGCCAATCTTGTGCGGATATCTTTTGGCCACTGGAAAAATACGATCTGGCGGTAGCCCATGAAGTTTACCGCAACGAATACGCGTTTGAGGATTTCCCAGACTCGTTTCCGGCACTGAATACAGGCGTGGTGATCTACCGTAAAAATGAAAGGACGGCAGCTTTTTTTCAGGAATGGGAGCGGAGCTATTTGGAGGTGTTTCGGCACAAGCGTCCCGCAGATCAGCCAGCGTTCCGTCATACGCTGTTCCATTCGGAGGTGCGACATTACATTCTGCCATCGGAGTATAATTTCCGCACAAACTATCCGGTGGTACTAGGTGGGTTTGCGCGCGCTAAGATCGTTCATGACCGCAGTCCCTATATGAAAGAACTGGTGGCTTTACTCGGGCACGACACTAGTCATCCGCCGCTCTTTTTCGGCCACGTCAACTTCCGTTTTTGGCGCACCTGGGCCTGGATTCGCACCCGCACGATCTTGCGGCGCGTGTGGGCAATGGGTGCTAAAGGTCTTTGGAAACGATTGTTCAAGGATTCAACTCGCTGACATCTGCTCTTTCCCTTTTCCAAACTGACGCTTTCACTCGTGATACCAAGCCAAATCGGCAAAACTTCACTGAAGTTTCTATATTGCCCACGGCTGATTTTACCAACTTACGCTCTCCAGCTCTTTATCCCCAAAACATGAACACCATCAGTCCTGCTCAAAAGCCCTCTGAGTGGCGCAATCATCATCGGTTCAGCATGAGCCGTTTGTTTCATTGGACGATTCCCCGTCGCTATCATCAAATGATGGCCAAGATCACCCAGATCTCGCTGATCCCGCCGTTTGAAAAATCAGGTGCTAAGGTGGAAAAAGAATACGGTGAACGACTCGAGCATACCTCGGTCACCACCAAGCAGCTCAAGGTGCTAATCGGCGCGCTCCAACACACGGAATCGATGCCGCATCCCATCATCGAGATCGGTAGCTTCCGAGGCATCACTACTCGCGGCATGGCTGGCGCCACCAAGCGTGAAGTCATCGCGGTCGATCCTTATTTGGGTGACGGCGGTCATCCGAAGGATCTGGCTTACTTTGAAACTCACACGGCCGGGTTGTCAAACGTGCGGATGATCCGTGCCGCGTCCGATCCAGCTTTTGATAGTTGGGGAGGCGCGCCCGTGAGCCTTGTCTTCATTGATGCTATCCACGAATACGTGCATGCTTGGTACGACTTCATCGCGTGGGGTAGTTTGGTGCCTGTTGGTGGCATGGTCGCCTTTCATGACGTGGACTTATTCCCTGGCGTAAATCGCGTCTGTCAAAAGATTCTACATGAGCACCCCGAGTGGAAGCCTTGGGGTTATGCACCCAACATCGCTATCTTTCAGAGGATCTAAAACGATCACTTGATCGGACCACAAAATCACAAGAAATAAAAGCAGGCGAGCGCAAGCGAGCCTGCTTTTTAGTATATGCCACAGCCCATTGCTTCTTCGTCTATTAACGCACCTACATGCCACCTAACTTAAAAGCCGTATTATTTTGGATTTTTCGAACCATCACGCTTTATTTAAGTGGGTTTGCAGCACTCGGATTGATCGTGATTGCATTGTCAATAGAGTGGATTGGCCAACACAACCTAATGACCGCTTTTTTAATCTACTTACCAGGGTGGATCTGGGCGCTACCGCTAGCCATCATGGCCCCGCTTTTGCTAGTGGTCAGGCCTAGCTACGGTTTGTGCGCCTTGTTACTGATCCTCGTTTATTGGGGGCCGTGGCTTGGCTATGAGTTAATTACGCCCAAATCAGACCTTCAAGCACAGGCGGAAATCCGAGTGCTCAGTTGGAATCGTGGACAGGCTGGTGGACAAAGCCTGCAACCTTTCAAAAACAGGGTGCAGCCTAACGTGATCGCATTTCAGGACGCAGCTCGCCGATTGGTCAGCTATCAAGCTGCCCCAGAGTATGCGGATCTACCGCTTGCTGCTAGTATGGGTGAGTTTCTCGTTCTTAGCCGTTTCCCGGTTCGCGCCACTGAGTCCATCAGCTTCCCTGTCTCGCTCAGTTTGCCCAAATCTGAAACAGTGACAGTTGCTGCGCGTTTTGAAATCGATGGCCCCTCTGGGACTCTTGCTTTGTACAACGTCCACTTGCCTACGCCTCGTGACACCCTTAGTTTTTACCGTCGAGGCGCTTTCCTTCTTGGCGTGATTGGATTGCCCGGCACGGAGTGGGGGCGCAAACGGGCCGAGTATCAGAAGTATTGGGACGGTTTGTTGGCTTTGAATCGTCAATTGGTGGAACGGATGACCGCTGAAAAAATACCCGTTTTGGTGACCGGCGATTTCAATTCTCCAGCTTTAGGACCTGCCCATAGGCTCTATGCGGCCTCTTTGCATGACAGTCACGAGGAAGGGGGGCGTGGCTATGGTTACAGCTTCCCAGGAGAGACAGGAAATCCTGTGGCACTCCTCAGGCCATGGCTAAGGCTAGACCGTATTTTAGCGGGAAAAGAATGGGAGCTAGTGAGCCAGGAAACCGAGACAGGACGAACCTCTCAGCATCTCGCCGTATTTGCTGCCTACAAAAAGAGTAACTGAGACGACTCATGACTTCCGCTTTGACCCTATTACGCCACAAATTGAAAGATTCGGTTTCTAATAGCAGCCATTTGCGGAATTTAGCATCTGTATTTCTGCGATCACAAGCTGCATTCACAAAGGAACCTAAACGGAAAGCTCAACTGGAGACCTCTGCATTTCAACGCAGTGAGTCACGTTATTTATGGAAGCATTGGAAGCACGGTCAGCCTGCAACTCCAGTGATTGCAGTTCGTGAGAAACTCAACCCTGAGGGGTGGAGCCGATATCTCGATAAACTAAAGGAGCAGACCCAGATCAATCGGAGCTTATTGCTGAAGGAGCCAGGCCCAGGGGGTGAGAAAGGCGTGCTGCTGATTCAGTTTGAGTATAACTGGTTTCGATTACTGACGCAGATCGATGACTGGCAGAGTTTCAATGAAAGCTATGACGTGATCTGGGGCACGAGTTGGTCCCCCACCGACTATCGCCTGTTAAACGAAATATTGGCGCGTGTTCCTGGCCCGATCGTGGTTTTGCCCAGCGGAAATGCCGAGATTGAAAAATTGGTCGCCTTCAATGAGCGTATTGTCTGTCCGCCTGTTCTCTCCGCCTGTGATTGGTTAGATCCAAACTGCTTCAATCCAAAGCCACGAAACCAGCGTCAGATTGATCTTCTTATGGTGGCCAATTGGGCGCCCTTTAAGCGGCACTTTGAATTATTCGCGGCCCTGCCTTTTCTTCCGAAGTCTGCTAGAATTGTCCTCATAGGTCAACGTGAGGGAACTTATACTAAAGAGAGTCTTCAGCACTTAGCGCGTTCACTCGGCGTCCGCAGAGACCTTGAAATTTACGAAAGTTTGCCTGTTGAAAAGGTCCATGAAATGCAGTGCGACTCTCGTGCCGCCGTCATTCTATCTCGTAGAGAGGGAAGTTGTGTGGCTGCTACTGAATCTCTGTTTGCTGACTGTCCTATTGGCATCAGGAAAGACGCTCATGTCGGCGCACTTACCCACGTTAACTCAATGACTGGAATGCGTTTCGACCCTGGAAAGCTTTACCGTCAGTTGCCAGATTTTTTGGAGCGTTCAGCGAATTTTCAACCCCGTCTCTGGGCAAGCGAGAACATATCCTACATCCAATCCTGTCGTAAGTTGAATGAATTCATGTGCAAATTATCACTCGAAACGAGGCGACCTTGGAATTCTGATTTGTCCAAATTTCGCTGGAACCCCTATCCAGAATATTTAGATTTTGAACAACAGACACATTTTCAAGCAGCCCTAGATCTTCTTAAGTATAAATATTCGAGTTCTTTTTGACTAACAACCATTGCCTGAAACCCAACCCAATGTGATGCTGCTGGGCTTTTTTAGAAGTAGAATTTTCTAACGATTTTCGTGAGGTGTAGCAATCACCGATTTCTGCGAACCTGTGAGAAAAAACGCTTTCGGGCAATCCAATTATTGAATTGTAGTTAAGATATCAGCCTTTGAATGGCTCATCAATGATCGCTGGAATGGATTCAGGAACATCAGGCTCGTTGAAAATAGTGGAAGCTGGCCAATCAAGTTTTAATCCACTCAAGATCAAAAGAGTTAGAAGAACTAAGCAAACAAGAAAGGACAACGCCTCAATGAGTGAAAAACCACGATTAGCACGAGAATGGTAGGAGTACTTCAAAATTGGGGAGATCTTTGAAACTTAGAGTCCACGAGAAACACCGCTATTTCTTGGAGATATCGTCTTACGCTGAACCGGGCCTCGGCCAAAATAAGGCGTCTCGGGATTTTCATCTAATGCTTCGGCACGGGCTAACTCCTGCGATGCAATGTCTAAGTCAGTTGTTCCTGGTGAACGAAAGGGACCTGCACTACTGGATGTACGAAAAGTTCCTGTAGAACAGGAATTCATGACTAGAACTGTAGTAACCAGTGAGCACAAAATTTTGGCGGATTTAAAAAGCGCTGTCATGATAAGTGAAATTTTATTTGTATAAAGCCAATACTTCCTAGATAAAATTTATTTATCTAATCAGCAAGTTAAATTTCAAATATAATCGAGCATGGCGGTGACTTCATGGTTCCCCGATCATAACCCAACACTCAAGCAAAGCCGTTCATCACTTTTGAACTCTTGTTGAAACTGGTCTAAACGCTGGAAATAGACCCATAAATTATGTTCAAAGCATTTCATAAATGGCTACTGCCTTTCTACTCGCATCTTAATTCTCGACCAAAATGTCGTCCAACCGATGTCATGCTGTCAGTCTGCGACCATTTTGAGCCTTTTCATCACACAAATAAAGCCGGAGCGATGCGTCGCATGGCAATCTGGCATGAATGTCTTCCCCGCCTCAGCTCAAATAAAGATCATGATGGGCAGACACCGCGGCATACCTTTTTCTACCCCATTGAGCAATACGACACTGATGTGATCCATTCACTTGCAGAACTATGCGTGAAAACGATGAACGAAACCGAAATCCATCTTCATCATGATCGTGATAATGCGGACAACTTTTGTAACACCATTGAGTTGGGAAAAGTGAATTTGCGCAAACATGGTTTGCTCGGTAACGATGCCACTGGAAACCCTGCATTCGGATTTATTCATGGCAACTGGGCGCTTGATGACTCTGACCCAAAAGGAGAGGGTTGTGGAGTTCGCGGTGAGTTGGCTATTCTTAAACAGGCTGGATGCTACGCAGACCTCACCATGCCATCTGCTCCTCATCGCACTCAGGCCCCAATCGTGAACCGCCTATACTATTCTCAAAGCACATTAGCTGGCTGTTCACATCACCGCGGCACACATGTTGCTACAGGCGTAAATAATACCTCAGCCATGCGTGGAAATATGGATCACCTTTTGTTGGTCCAGGGCCCTCTCTTGCTGGATTGGAGTCGGCGTAAATGGGGCGTGCTGCCTAGGGTTGAAAATTCGGACCTCGGGCCGGTCAACCCCCCGACACTCAGACGATTTAAACAATGGAGTGATACGCATATTGGCGTTGAGGGCGCAGAGTCTTGGTGTTTCATTAAATTACACACCCATGGTGCTCCGGAACGGAACCATGCATCGGTCCTGGGCGCGGAGTGCCAACGTTTTCATGATGAACTACTGCAGTTTGCAAAAAAAGAAGGTTTTCGCCTGCACTACGTAAGCTCTCGGGAGATGGTAAACATCATCCACGCAGCAGAAGATGGCCACCAAGGTGATGCGGGTCTTTGGCGTAACTACCTTTTCCAACCGCCACCAAACTTGCAAGATTAACAAATAAGCAGTCAATGTCGTTAAGTTAAAGAGTTCACAAGTTTTGTCAGAGGCTTGGGCGTGTTGCGCTAGCTGGGCGTTTCAGACATCGGGAACACTTAAAGCAGCCGTCCAAAGCTTGTATGGCTGATCCAAGCTGGCCCTTCAGTCCATGCCACAGCAGCTTGGCCCGCGCCTGACTCAGCGCTGAGGCCATGACAAAAGCCTCCGCAGGCCCATCGATCGCCTCAAGAAGCTCTTCGAGATTACAATTCCAGGCTGCTAAGCATGACGCGCAATTGGAGCACCACAAGCGTGACGAAACCCAGCCCGGGTGTGCGAGTGAAGTCCTCAATACATCCAGGGTGAGCGTGGCCAATAGAGGGGGCTGAAGTCAGTTCTGTCAAAGGCTTCAGCCTTGCACTGCCCGCCTTTTGGGGGCGTGTTCTTCGCTATGAATGACGTGTCAAAACCCCATCTACATTGCCGCGCAAAGGAGACCGTTCATTGCACAACGGGTTGATGCGCCAAGTATTCTAGCACCTCCTGATTTGTGGATTAGTTGCATCGTCGCAGTCCGCCTTCAGCTGAAGCCTCACGCCATGCTCTACGCGCTGAGGCCAAGAAAGCGAATTTTCTGCTTGCTGGAGATACCGTCTGCCTCTGCTTTCCCCATGCCCACCGCACTCGCCGCCGTCCTCTATGAATCAGGCAAGCCACTCGTCATCGAGGAGGTCGAGGTTCTTCCGCCGCAGGCGGGTGAAGTCTTGGTGCGAATGAAAGCGGCTGGGGTATGTCACAGTGATCTTCATGTGATGAAGGGTGACCTGCCCATGCCAACGCCGATAATTCTCGGGCATGAAGGGGCGGGCATCGTGGAGGCAGTCGGTCCGAGTGTGATCAGTGTGGCGCCAGGGGATCACGTGATACCGATTTGGCGCTCCTCTTGCGGGCGCTGCGACTTCTGCCAGCAGGGCAGGCCTGCGCTATGTGATCTGGGCACCGCCATGCGTTTCACGGGTCTGATGCCGGATGGCAAGACGCGCTTCCGTAACTCGCGCGGAGACAGCATTCTCCACTACGCCGGCGTCTCGACCTTTAGCTCCATGTCCACCATGCCTGAGGGTGCGGTGGTGAAGATCGACCCTGATTTTCCGCTGTGGAAAGCGGCGCTGATTAGTTGCGGTGTCATCACCGGCATCGGCGCAGTCACTCACGCGGCACAGGTGCGGCTTGGGGCAACAGTGGCGGTGTTTGGCTGCGGCGGCATCGGGCTAAACATTATCCAAGGAGCGCGCATGATCAGCGCGCGGCAAATCATCGCCGTGGACACGGTGGCGGGCAAAGAACGCCATGCTCGCGTGATGGGTGCCACGCACTTCATCGACAGCAGCACCTGCGATCCCGTGAAAGCGATCAAAGAACTCACCGGCGGACTCGGCGCGGAATTCACCTTTGAAGCCATCGGCCTGCCAGAGCCTATTGAGCAAGCTTTTGATTCCCTCCGCAAAGGCGGCACCTGCGTCGTCACCGGTATCAGCCGTGGGGATGCACGCGCGCGCATCAACACCAACCAACTGCTCTATGCCGAAAAGACGCTGAAGGGTAGCCTATACGGCTCCATGCGGCCACGCATCGACCTGCCACGGCTGATGGATCTGCATCAAACAGGTGCGCTCAAGCTCGACGAACTGCTCACCCGCACTTGGCGTCTCGATGAAATCAACGAAGCCTACGCAGCCCTAGAGCGTGGCGAGGTGGCCCGCAGTTTGATCGTTTGGGATTAGATCGCTAACCAACGATGGCTTATTTAAAGTCTACTTTTTACCAGCAAACGTCAGTGCCACGATGCTCAACGTAGCCACCGAACTCAGTGGCATGAGAATGGCGGCGGCAAGAGGGCTGAGATGTCCCATGAGACCCGCAATGACGGTGACGACGTTATAGGTCACCGAGAAGGCAAACACACGGCGCGTGGCGCGTCGATGCAGAAGGGCGACATCCATCAGCCCACTGACAAAACGCAGGCTGTGACCCAGAAAAAAGAAGTCTGCTTTTTGCTCCAGGAAGCTGCGGCCCGTGACCGGACTTCCCGCACAAAGGGCAGCGTCAAATGCGAGACTATCATTGGCTCCGTCTCCAATGTAGAGCGTGTCATCGTGATTCTGCTGCGTCACCCACGCTGCTTTTTGTTCGGGCGTCAGACCTGCCTGCCAGTCCTCTTTTTTCAAGCCAAGCTGAGCCGCTATATGCTCCACCTTGGCTTCACGATCACCGCTTAGGATGTGAACGGAAACACCGCGCTGTTGGAGCGTTCGGACTTCATCAACCGACTCACCGCGCAGCTCGTCACGAAAGCGGAAACCAGCCAGCGTCACACCATCGCGAGTCAGCAACGCGTCCGCGCCGTCGCCACGTCCGAGTGAGGTGGACCCCGAAAATCGGGCCGGTAGTGAAGTTATGAGTTTATGGTGGTTACGGGTTGGGAGCGACAACCCAGACACCCAAAAACCAAGTGAAAGCCAAACGTAAAAGACACGACCCGCAGTTCAAAGCCCGAGTGGCTTTGG
>CAMAQH010000024.1 GCA_945860295.1 Prosthecobacter debontii | reverse complement strand
CCAAAGCCACTCGGGCTTTGAACTGCGGGTCGTGTCTTTTACGTTTGGCTTTCACTTGGTTTTTGGGTGTCTGGGTTGTCGCTCCCAACCCGTAACCACCATAAACTCATAACTTCACTACCGGCCCGATTTTCGGGGTCCACCTCAATAGCGCATTTTGAATAATCCAAGATACATATCCCATAGGCAAACAGAATATGGAATTCGCTCGCTGGAAACAATGATTGTTAGCGCGAAATCTCCCCTCTTCTCCCATACTTTTGGAGCTCTGTGTTGAATAGATGCGACCATCTCAAAAAATACTTGGTCACGGTGGCCCGATCTTTGCTTGCTAATCCCTTTTGACGGTGAAAGGGATGCCGCTAACCACTAATGGCAAACCAAGGATTATATCAGACCCAGACTCAAAAACTGGCTATCGGACCGCAGATGCAGCAGAGCCTGCAGATTCTGCAAGCTCCAACCTTGGAGTTGCGTCAGATCATCCAGCAGGAGATCAACATCAATCCGGTGCTAGAACTTGAAAGTCCGGAAGTTTCTCTGCAAGACACTGCTCCCGAAGACCCAGTTGATCGTGATGAACTGAACACACTTTCTCAGATGGATGAGGAATGGCGGGAGTATTGGGCGCAAAGCCGGATGCAGTCCCCCAACCGCCGCACAGATGACCAGGAGCGCTGGCAATTCTTGATGGATTCAATCGTGGCTCCGATGACTCTTCAAGCTCATCTGATCTCACAACTCCGCACTTCTGAGATCAGAGATCCACTTCTCATCAAGAACGTCGAGTTTCTCATCGGCAGTCTTGATGATCGAGGCTTTATGCACACTGCTGTTGAGGACCTTAGCCTTCAACACGGTATCCCGCTGGATGACTTGCATGCTGCCAAGGCGCTCCTGATCAGTTTTGATCCAGTCGGTGTAGGCGCTGATGACCTTCGCGAGTGTTTGCTGATCCAACTGGACCGTCTCGGCAAGCGGCAAAGCTTGGCTTATCGTCTTGTGGACATTCATCTCGATGACTTGGCGAATAAGCGCTACCCGATCCTGACTCGTAAAATGGGCATGCCTATCGAGCAGATCTCACGCGCTGCCGACTTCATCAGCACACTGGACCCGCGCCCAGCTTCGCGCTTCAATGTCAGTTCGAACAACTACGTCACCCCAGACATCATCGTGGAGCGCCAAGTTGGTGAGTGGGTGCCAGTCATGAACAACGATGAATTACCTCATCTGCGCCTTAGCAACGCCTACAAAGACATGCTCACTCAGTCGAGCAGCAGCGGTGAAGTAAGGGATTACATCCGCGACAAGATTCGCAGCGGCAAGTTTCTTATTCGCAGCATCCATCAAAGACAACAGACGATCCACAAAATCGCGGTTCAGATTCTCGCCCATCAGAGCGAGTTTTTAGAAAAGGGCACCAGCTTCCTGCGCCCACTCAATATGGCCACGGTGGCAGATGAAGTAGGTGTGCATGAGACCACGGTCAGTCGTGCGATCTCAGGCAAATACATGGCCAGTCCGCATGGGGTATTTGAGCTGAAATTCTTCTTCAGCCACGGTGTCAAAACGGATTCTGGGGAGGATCTCAGCAATACCAGCGTCAAAAACGCCATCGCTGAACTCATCAAAAACGAGCACAAATCCAAGCCACTCAGCGACGACAAGCTGGCGAAGATCCTCGACAAGCAAGGGATCAAAGTCGCTCGCCGCACTGTGGCCAAGTATCGTGAAGCGCTCGGCAGCCTTCCCAGCCATCTTAGAAAATCCTTTTCCTGAATCGTACTACTTAGCTTTGAGAGTGATCGGGGCATCGGGATTGCAACTTGACGCGGAGTGTTCGTCGTTGATTGGTCCATCCCCTCAACTGGGGCCCCTATGATTCGGTGGGAAACACTTCTCTGGTTCACCAGCTACATCCTTGTATCCCTCGGTTTGTCCGCCTTTGGGGCGCACAAAGTCAAGGTGCTGTATGGCTACTGGAAGTACCGTAAACAGCGCCCCACGGCCCTCAGTGAATTCACAGAATTGCCCACCGTCACTATCCAACTGCCCATCTTCAACGAGGCAGATGTGATGGACGAACTCGCCGCCGCGATCAGCGCGCTGGACTACCCGAAGGACAAACTGCAAATCCAGATCCTGGATGACTCAACCGACGAAACCGCAGAGATCGGTGAGACGCACGCTGAAAAGCTGAGGGCTCGGGGTTTCGATGTCGAGTATCGACACCGCACGAATCGTCGCGGCTTCAAAGCCGGAGCGATGGATGAAGGTATGGCGACGGTGAAGGGCGAGTTCATCTGCATATTCGATGCCGACTTTTCTCCTGAGCCTGACTACCTGCGCCGCATGATCCATCACTTCACCGATCCACAGGTGGGCATCGTCCAGGCGCGTTGGGGACATCGGAATCGCGAGTTTTCACTACTCACACGTCTCCAGGCCATCCTGCTCGACGGGCACCTCATGCTGGAGCAGACCTCACGCAGCCGCTGGGGCGAGTTTTGTAATTTCAATGGCACCGCAGGCTTGTGGAGACGCACTACGATTGACGACGCTGGCGGATGGAAGCACGACACGCTCACGGAAGATCTCGACCTGACCTACCGCGCGCAGATGAAAGGTTGGCGCTTCATTTATCTCAACGACATCGTCGTCTCGGCCGAACTGCCACCGGACATGGATGGATTCAAATCCCAGCAGCATCGCTGGACCAAAGGCTCCATCCAGGTCTGCAAAAAGATGCTCGGCCATGTCTGGCGCGGCTCTTTTCCACTTCACAAGAAACTCGAAGCCACGGCTCAGCTCGGAGCCAACTTCGCCAACCTACTCACGCTGGCCTCCCTCGTGCTCATGTATCCCGTGGACTTTCTGCCCGCTCATTCATGGCAAAAGGCGCTCTTCGTGGACCTGCCCGTCTTCTTCTTTGCCACCGTCACAGTGATTGCCTTCTACCTGACAGCTCAAGGCGCACAAACCCGCTGGGGCTGGCTGAAAACGATCCCCTACATCCCCTTTTTCATGGCTCTGGGCGTCGGCATGTCGATCAACAACAGCAAGGCAGTCATCGAGGCACTGCTGGGGCAGGAGTCTGATTTTGTTCGTACGCCGAAATACGGTGTCGTGAAGCGGACGCAGCCCGCAAAAAAGCCCTTCCATTACAAAGCCAGCAAGTCAGTATGCTTGTGGATTGAGGTTCTACTTGTGGGCTACTTTGGCTATCTGCTATGGCTCGCTGTCGGTCGAAAAGACTGGGGTTCGCTGCCTTTCCTTGGACTCTTTTTCATGGGTTTCTTGTATGTGTCAGCGTGCTCTGTCTTCAAGCGCTTTTCCATGGCCTTCCTCAGCCCACCGCAGCCGCCTGCCGACGGACGCACAGGGGAACCGGAAATCGTGACGGCGTGACGATTACTTCTCCTGCGTGATCACACGCGGCGCTGATTCAAATCGCCCCAGCACACTTTGACCAAAGATAGTCGGGTGTTCCTGCACAGCACGATCAGCCTTCGGCGCGAGATGATCAAAGAAGACTGAAAAGCGCAGACTGCATTGAAGCCGTCGTTGGCTGCTGTCGATCTTGGGATTCAGCTCGATCACCGAGGTCGTGTAAGGAGCCTCGGCTTTGATTTTTTTCACACGTTCCCGCGCCTGCGCCAGTGTCAGAGACTTGTCTTTGATCACCGCGACGAGCCTGTCCAAATCACTGCGTTTAAGATCGCCCCAAAGTGCGCGCCAAACCTCCGGCTCGACCCGCACAGCCTGCACATTCACCCAGCGTTTTTCTTCGGGCGTGACCTGCTCCCAAAAGCCTGCGATCAAAAAAAACGGCTCTTCAATTTCAAACTGCCGTAGCGCATCACCGAGTCCAATGGGCGTGCCATATTTGATAGCCTTGGGATTCACCGGGATGCCACCATGATCAGGATTGGCCGCCGCCGGGATGTCCCACTTCTGCGAGTAGCCGTTCGGCTCATAGCCGCCGAAGAAGGTGTCTCGCAGCCATTTTTCAAACAGTAATCCGTGTGACTGCACCTCGAGTGCTGGCAACTCGATAGCAGCCAGCAGAAGGCACATCGCCAGCACCACTTGCATCATTAGAAGCCTTTCACTTTCGTCTTCACTCGCAGCAGGAACATGTCCGCCGTGATGTAGAGCGTGCTCTTGTCATCACCGCCCCACGCGCAGTTGGCCGTGGCCTGGCCAGTCAAAATAGAGCCGAGGTGTTTGCCCTCTTTGCTGATGATCAGCACGCCGCCAGGACCGGTGGTCCAGATATTTCCGAGCGAGTCCACCTTCATGCCATCGCAGCCGCCTTTGCGCTCGGGTGACTTGAGGGAGCGTGCTGCGAAGACGACTCGCCCACTCTTCGCGGTGCCTTCCGGCTCCATGTCATAAGCCATCACACGCGGCTCGTCTTTGTCGGAGACGGCGATGTAGAGGGTCCTTTCATCAGGACTCAAAGCGATGCCGTTGGGCCATTTGATGTCTTCGATAATAAGACTCACCTTGCCATCCGAATCGACGCGATAAATCCCATGATAGGGCGCATCTGGCGGAGTGCCTTTCTTCAGCCCATACGGCGGATCAGTGAAGAAGATCGTGCCCTTGCTCGTGATCACTAGATCATTCGGACTGTTGAAGCGCTTGCCATCATACTTGTCAGCCAGCGAGGTGAAGCTACCATCTTTCTCCAGGCGCGCGATGCGGCGCTCACCGTGCTGGCAGAGGATCAGATTCCCTGCTGCATCTTTGGCTAGACCATTTGAGCCTTGGCCTTCGCCACTGAGGCTACCACTGGGCTTAAGCGAGATGGATGCTGCCGCGTCACCTTCTCTCCAGGCAAAGACCGTGTTCTCCGGTACGTCGGAAAAGAGAATTTTACCATCTTTCCAAACAGGGCCTTCAGACCAATTGAAGCCACTGGCCAGCACTTCGATTTTCGTTTCAGGTGCGAGCAGAGCATCCAGTGCCGAGTCTAGTTTTTCGATGCTGCCTTTGAACTCAGGCAAGGGTTCGGCAGCAAAAGCGGCAAGGCATAGTAGAGGTGAGAGAAGGAGTCGTTTCATGGGTGAGTAGAGCCTAGTGACTCTCACAGCCTATGACAAGACTCGTTTCTACTCCGCCATCAATCCACGCGCGATGATGCGGTCCACGGGATTGAAATCGTCCGTGAAAACCTGTCCCTGCTGCGGCAGTTGGTTGCTCGCGACATAGCTGCTGAGAATTCGACTCTGCCATGTACCAGCCGCATGAAAACGATCCGTGAGCCAGGGCTTCCAGTCCTGACGTGAGGCTAGGATGATGATGTTCTGCGTCATCTGACGCGGCCCCTGCACGGCAAAGGCTTCCACATGCGGAAAGACAGTCTTCAGAGTGACCAGTAGACCGCTGAGTAACTCAGCTTTGTCGCCTTGCACTGCCGTAATCGCATTCATGACAAAGATGCCCTGTGGAGTCAGGTGATTTGAGACGAGCTGGAAGAACTCCTTCGTCACGAGATGTGATGGAATGGAGCGTACGCCGGCATAGGCATCACCAAAGATCAGATCCCAGCGCTGATCCTGCTGCGTGCGCAGAAAGTGGCGTGCATCTCCAGCGTGTGCCTGCACGCGCGGATGCTCGCTTAGCTTGAAAAGCTTTCGGCCCACTTCAATCACCTGCGGGTCGATCTCAGCTACATCCACACGAGCTTTGGGAAACTCACGCGAAAGCTGCTCAGGCATCCCAAACGCACCAGCACCGATGAAGAGCGCGCTTTCGAGCTGAGCGTTGTCCTTCAGCAGTGGCAGCCGCCAGTAGTGCTGATAGTCCATCACTAGGTCTCCTGAGTCAGGGTTCATGGCACCTTCAGCCGTCGAGTCCAGTTTCAGCAATCTCTGGCGATGCGGGCTTATGCCAGTTTCTGAAACTTCGATGCGGTGATAAAACGACTCCTGCGCGTAGATCACGCCCTTACCCGGTTTGTCCTGCGTCAGCGCTCCTAGTATGGCGGCGACGATACCCACAGCAGCGGCAGCACCTGCCGTTTTCAGCCCACTCTTTGCCAGCACAAAGGCCAGCACAGCCAGCACGAGGAGCAGCACTCCACAGCCGATAAAAATGCTGCGCACACCGAAGTGTGAGAGCAGCACAAAGCCCGAGAGAAACGTGCCCACAAAGCTGCCCAGAGATCCCAGCATGCTTACCGTACCAGCCGCCGCACCGACATGCGTATCTTTAAAGGTCATGCTATAAAAACGCACTACCGCCGGTGACACGGCACCTAGCAGCGCTCCCGGAAGAGCAAACAGAAACAGAGACACCATCACTGATCCGCCAATGAGACCCCCATAAGTGAAGCTCTCGCCGAACCCCAAATGCAGCGGCGGAATCAGAAATGTCAACACCGCAGCCCCAGCCAGCAGCCAGCCAAGCAGGCTCATGCTGGAGTATTTATCGGAGAGTTTTCCGCCCATGAATCCGCCGACACTAAAGGCGACGAGGATCACACCGATAAGCGCCGTCCAGGTATAGACACTGTTTCCAAACAAAGGCGCGAGCAGGCGAAAGGCGCAGATCTCGATAACCATCATTACCGCTCCGGCGAGAAAGCATGCTGCTCCGAGATAAAGGCGAGTGAGTGACGTGCTGGATTGGGGTGTAGTCTTGGACATGGCAGGAGGGCAAATGATCCGTCAGAGTTTAATCATTGTAAAAAACCAACGCAGCGATGCGCCAGCCGTCAGGTGTTTTCAGCAGCGTGAAAAAATCTGTGCCGGTGATGACCTCACGGCCTTTGGTCAGCTGCCATCGCACTTGAGCCTGAGCGACGAGTGCATCTCCAGCGATCGTCATCTTAGTTGGCACCTCGGTCATCGGCTCTGGCGAGCGCTCGTGACCAATCTTCTGACCGTGTAAAAAGTCCGTGAGCCCCTGACTACCACACTGACCGCCTTTTTCCACAAAGCTGATGCGGGCTGTGGGGTGAAAGCAGGAGCCGTAGTCATCCATATCCTTGGCCGACCAAGTGGAGAAGTAGCGATACAAAAACGTCTCAATACCCGCCTGATCAGGATGCGCCGCCTGCTCGCAACTAACGAGTGTGAAGCACAGCCACAGGAACAAGCCCTTTATGAATCCAATCTTCATACTGGATACCTGCTTCATCATTCCTCTTCGATTTTTTCCGGCGGCGCGCCCATGAGATCGAGTAGGCGATTCAGATCCTCGACACCATAGTAATCGATCTCAATGTGCCCCTTCTTTTCTCCATGCTTTACGGTGACATTCGTGGACAAGTGCTGCATCAGCCGTTGCTCCACCGTTTCGATCGCACGAGTCAGCTCGGCGTCATCGATCTGCGGCTTCGGTACAGGCGGTTTTAGGATGCTCTGCGTGAGCTTCTCCGTGGCGCGAACGGTCAGGCCCTTCTTTAAGATTTCATCAGCAGCTTTCATCTGCGCATCTGCAGATTTTAGCGTGAGCAATACCTTCGCATGACCAGCAGTCATTTTGCCACTAGAAACCATGTCCTGAACGGAGACGGCGAGGTCCAACAAACGGATGGCATTGGCCACAGTCGCGCGGTTTTTACCGACACGCTTGGCGATGTCCTCCTGCTTCATGCTGAACTCCCGCGCCAAGCGCTCATAGGCCCTGGCTTCTTCGATGGGGTTCAGATCCTCACGCTGAAGGTTCTCGATCAGCGCCATTTCCAATACATCCTTGTCGGCAGCTTCGCGCACGATCACTGGCACTTCCTTCAGCCCGAGCTCACGCGAAGCACGGAAGCGACGCTCACCCGCGATCAACTCTAACTTGCCATCCACACGGCGGACGATCAGTGGCTGAATAATCCCATGCTCACGGATCGACTCCATCAACTCGGTGAGTTGTTCCGGCACGAAATGCTTTCTCGGCTGCAAAGGGCTGGGCACGATTTGATCGAGCGACACACGATTCACCACATCTCCTGGCGCAGGCTGCGCCAATGCGGGAAACCGTGGCATCCCAGACCCACCTTGCGGGGTCGAGATGAGTGCGCCGAGTCCTTTTCCAAGTGCAGGTTTTGCCATAAGGCCGCGAGCGTAATGAGTTGCGCGCTGGGTGCAAGGCGCAAAGCCATATGAGGCGGACTTCACTACGCCTTCCCTGAAAAACAGGATAAATCCTGCTTCACATCAGGCCGCTTGCACCCAGAGCTTTGCGCCCCATCTTCCGCGCCCTATGAATAAGCTGGACGAAATCATCGCCCATAAGCGCACCGAGGTCGAAAAACTCCTGCCGCGCATGGAAAAACTGCGGGCCGCTGCCACGCTCCGAAACGACTTCCGCTCGCTTGCTGATGCGCTGCGCAACGATCCCACTCGTCTGGGCATGATCGCCGAGATCAAACGCGCATCACCCTCCGCAGGCACCATCTCCGAGGACTTCGATCCACTCACCATCGCACGCGGTTATGAAAAAGCCGGTGCCACTGCGCTATCGATCCTCACGGATGAAAAGTATTTCCAGGGTCACCTCAACTATCTCACGCTCATTCGCGAACAGGTCGATATTCCCTGCCTGCGAAAGGACTTCATCATCCATGAAGCGCAGATTTTCGAAGCCGTCGTCGCCGGTGCTGATGCCATCCTGCTCATCGTCGCCGCATTGGATCAGCCAACGCTCATTCATCTTCTAAACACCGCGCATACCTTTCAGCTAGATGTCTTGGTCGAAGTCCACAACATGGCCGAACTCGAGCGCGCACTCGAAACCGATGCCCGTATCATCGGCGTGAACAATCGCAATCTAAAAGCCTTCACCGTCGATCTATCCACCACCGAAGAACTGGCGGAGGAAGTGCCTGACGACATCATTCTCGTCGCAGAGAGCGGCATCAAAACCGTGGCCGATGCCGAGCGACTCGCCCTCTGCGGTGCGGACGCATTGCTCGTCGGTGAGACCTTGATGCGTAGCTCCAACATCCTCCACGACCTGCCAGCTCTACGCGTGTTTAAGCCGCAGACGATTCTGGAATAGACCATGAATGCCCGCATCATCCGCAGCACCCTGACCGCGCTCGCGCGCATGGGTGTTGCTGAGGTTTGTGTGGCTGCTGGAGCACGTAATGCGCCGCTCATCACCGCTCTCATGGCGAGTGAAGGCATCAAAATATGGAGCTTCTTCGAGGAGCGCTGCGCCGCCTTTTTCGCACTCGGTCGCATCCAGGCAGATCGCCAGCCCGTGGCCGTGCTCACCACCTCAGGCACTGCTGCCGCCGAGCTACTGCCGGCCGTGATCGAGGCCCATTATCAAGGCTTGCCGCTGGTCCTCATCACCGCTGACCGACCGCGCAGATACCGTGGCAGTGGCGCGCCTCAGGCCATTGAGCAAAAGGATCTCTTCGGCAGCTATGTCAGCGCTTGTCTGGATGTCGAAGATGGAGCCAGCCTATCTTGGCCCACGCGTCTAGGATCGCAGCCCTTACACATCAATGTCTGCCTCGACGAGCCACTCGATACCATGCAGGAAGGCATCGACTTCCTGGCTCATCACCCGCAACGCCTCGCCAAGACTGCCAATGCACCCACATTCATGCTTTCGCGTGAGGCTACCGCCATCGTCGTCTGTGGCCTGCATCCCGCCGAAGCACGCGAGGTCGCGCCGGTGCTAGTCAAGCTCGGCCTGCCCGTCATCGCTGAGTCCACATCAAATCTCTGGGGCACCTGGCCAGACCGGCCAAAGCTCGATCACCTTCTCCTGCCATCCGCTGAGGCCACTTTTCGCACGCTCAAAATCAAGCAACTCATTCGCATCGGTTGCATCCCCTCATCACGTTGGTGGCGGGATTTGGAAAACGCACCCGAAGTGTGGGTGACCAGCATCTCACGACTGCCCTTTTCCGGCCTAGCTCGAACCAAGAACGTGCAAACCCTGCCGTGGAATGTCCTGGACGCACTCGCCACACGCAAGCTGCCGCCAGCCAAACCTGGACGTGAGAAGAATGACATCCCGCGTGCACTGAAAAAACATCCACTTTCCGAGCCAGCCTGGATGCGTGAGATCACCGCCAGACTCAGCACTTTTGATCGCGTGTTCATCGGCAACAGTCTGCCCATTCGTGAAATGAATCTCACCATGTCCTGCTCTGAGCAGGGCGTCGAATTCTACGCTAATCGCGGCGCGAACGGTATCGACGGCATTGTCTCCTCTTGGTTAGGCGTCAGCGCCAGTTCGCGCAGTTCCTGGCTCATCATCGGTGATCTCAGCGCGCTGTATGATCTCGCTGCACCGTGGATCATGCCTCAGTTGCCTCAGGGTAATCGACGCCTCGTCGTCATCAACAACGGCGGCGGCAAAATCTTCTCCCGAGTTGCCAGTCTTCGTGCACTGCCTGAGGAGGCACGCCAGATCGTCGAGAACCAACACCGAGTCAGCTTTGAACCCTGGGCGCAGATGTGGGGCATGGCCTACATTTGCGCTACCGAACCTGATCACATCAACAACTTACCCGGCGGTCCCGTCCTCATTGAAGTCATCCCCAACGCCGAACAAACAGAGGCTTTCTACGCAGCACTAGCCGCGTGATTCATTTTGCACCTATAAGCCATTAGCGAGTCTCCACCACAGCACGCAGGCGGTGCAGCAGGCTGAAGAGGCCGAAGAAAGCGCGGTTGATATACACAGATTCGGCTCGGCCACGGGCACCACGCATGCTGAACAGGTCGCGGTCTTGGCGGTTCACCTCGCCCATCTCGTACATAGCCCGGAGAAAGGTCGGATCGGCAAAGTCAAAGCGGCCTGCACGAAAGGGGCGGGTGAGCAGCTCGATGGATTCGCGGGCGAGATGGGTGAGCTTCTTGCGCTGAGCGGCGCTATCAGTAGGTAGCAGGACATCCATGGCGCACAGTGAGGTCTCTAGCTCGGCGGGAGATTCCAAAAGTGCTGGATTCAAAAACGTAAACTGAAGGGCGTGGAACTCAGGCGTGATGGACCGGGTGCAGCCGAAGTCGAGCACGCAGACCTGCCCGTCGGCACCGACGAGGAAGTTTCCCGGATGCGGATCAGCATGAAAGAGCTTGAGCACATGAATCTGATACATGTAGAAGTCCCACAGGATCTGGCCAATGCGGTCACGCTCGGGCTGCGTGGCAGCGCTGGCGGCGTAGCGGTCCAGCGTAAGTCCTTCGAGCCAGTCCATGGTCAGCACGCGGCGTGAGCAGCGGTCAGCATAAAACGCGGGGAAATGCAGGCCTGTAAGGGAGGCGCAGGCGGCGGCGATTTCCTGCGAGCGATGCAATTCGGCGACATAATCAGTTTCCTCCAGTAGCCGCGCTTCCACCTCGGTGAAGTAATGAGCGATGTCTTCTTCCCGTAAACCCAAGACTTGAAGTGCGACAGGCTTCACCACGCGGAGGTCGCTGCGCATGGACTCAGCGACGCCAGGATACTGCACTTTGACAGCCAGCTTTTTCCCAGCGCGTGTGGCGACATGCACTTGCCCGATGGAGGCTCCGTGAGCGGCCTCGTGCGTGAAGCTATCATACAGGGCCTCCACAGGCTGACCGAACTCACGCTCCAAAGTCCGCCGCACCAGTGGCCAGGAAAGTGGCGGTGCTGAGTATTGAGCCTGGGCAAACTGCGCGGCATAGGCTGGAGGCAGCAAATTTTCATCAATGCTGAGCATCTGCGCCAGCTTCAGCGGCCCACCTTTGAGTTTGCTAAAACTTGCATACACAGCGCGGGCATTGACCTCGTCTAAATCAGCGCGCAGAGAGGTGGCTGCGGATTCTGGAGTGACGGCACGCTGCCCGTAGTATTTCAGATAGTTCAGCCCGACTCGTGCTCCAGTTCCCGCTAGCTCCGCCATGCGGCTCAGGGGCGTGCTGCGTATGCTGTCCTGTGTGTTTTTTTCGGAGGCCATGAATTAGGCGCGCGTGGTAACTCCTGGCAGCAGGAAACGGAGGAGATCAAAACCAGAGTCCAGCACCTGCCGCCCCATCAGATCAAAGAACACCGCCACGGATTTTTCGATAAACGCATCCGTGCGCTCGAACTTGGCGCTGTCATCCTTGAGATTAAAAGCAACGACGCTACGCAGCAGTAGTCGCAGCGCTTTCGGATATACAGCGCTGACGGGTCCGCGTGAGACGATCTCACCGTGCTGCCGACCGTGCATAAGGATAGCTTTTGAAAACTCTTCAAAGCGCTGCTCTAAGGCGGTCCATTCAGGTATGCACTTCAGAGGTCCCGCATGACCCAATCTGAGTAATAGCAAGCTGCGGTGATCGAGCGCGGCAGTCGTGAAGGCAAAAAGAAATGCCAGCATCCGATGCCTTGCGCTGAAGTCAGACCACTCGGCACCGCTTTCTACAGACACGATGATCCTATCCATCATGTCGCGCCACCAGTGCATCTCCACAGCCTCCAACGTGGAGTATTCGGAAAAGAAATCCCGCTCCGTGATGTCGAGACTCTGACAGAGTTTAAAAATGGAGACTGGAGGCCGCCCTTCAGCCTTTAGATCATGGAGATAGGCCTGCTCGATTCGCTGACGAAGAGGCGGCATTTCTGGGGCATTGAGGTCATTCATCACGGAGAGATTACGACTCTGCGTGATTCATGGCCGAGTGGTTCTATATCCAAGTGTATCAACCTAGAAACAAAGTTGAGCGCCTGAAACTTGGGCCTTTGAATGAATTAAAGCCGATCACTTCTGCATCCCCACGCGCCAGAGATGCTGCTCGGTGCGGATGAGGAGGTCGTCTCCCACTACTCCGTAGGAGGCGAGTGAACGCTCGGCGAGATCGTTCTTGGCGAGCACGGTAAAGGTCTTGCCTGGCTTCACCACCACACCCAGACCTTTTTCATCCTGGAGATACAATTTGCCATCTGCCGATAGAATGGACGCACTGATCGGGCCGGTGCAGCGCTCTTGATAATGTGCCGCACCTGTCTTTGCATCGAGACAGGAGAGGATACCGTTGTCGGCCACCAGATAGAGTTCATCACCCACCACCACCATGCTCGGATTGTGCGGCGCATACTTCTCCAGCTTCCAGGCCACATGCGTGTCCGTCACATCTCCAGTGCCAGCCACTCGGACAGCGATCACCGTTGGCTTGTCGTAGCCCGTAGCGATGAAAACCATGCCGTGCGCATACACTGGGCGGGGCACCACCGAGTATCCCTGATCGTAGCGTGCCTTCCAGACTTCGGCACCGCTGACTGGGTCAAGCGCGTTCACCACGCCGCTGCCAGCAGATATGAGCTGGCGCTTGCCATTCACTTCAATCACGAGTGGCGTGGAGAAGGAGAACTTGCGTTTCGCATCACTGACACGCGCGAATTTCCAGCGCTGCTTGCCCGACACTTTGTCGAGCGCGATCACGGCTGGGTCACTCTCCGCATCCGCATTGAAAATGAGCAAATCACCCTCGATCACCGGGCTGCCACCAGCACCGTGCACAGGCTTGTAGGCAAAGTCGCGGGTGCTCCACACGGTGCTGCCATCGATTGCATTTAAGCAGGCTGTGCCCTGATGTCCGAAGTGGACAAACAGACGGTCATTCTCAAAGATCGCAGTTGGACTCGCGTGGCTGTTCTTCTTGTGAATGTTCGGCGCTGTGGCGGCTATTTGAGCGAAGACTTCCTTATTCCAGATCACCTTTCCATCGGTCGCTGAAACGCAAAGCGCCCGCAGACTACGGTCCACGACAGGCTTCTCCTCACCGCCCACAGCGACAGCAGAGGTCAGATAAACTCGATCTCCAATGACCACGGGCGATGACCAACCGATGCCTGGCAGCGCAGCTTTCCAGAGGACGTTCTTACTGAAGTTCGGACTCCATTCCGTGGGCAGTCCGACAGCAGAAGTATGACCTTGTTTATCCGGGCCACGAAACTCAGGCCAGTCGGCGGCTGAGGCAAAGGAAGCTAGCAGAAGGAGAGAATAGATGGGGCGCATGTGACTGATGTGATGGAGTTAAAGGTTTAAACCAGCTTCCAGCCTGCACGCGGTTCGCGGCTGAGGAAGCGATTCGCTGCTTCATTATTGGTGATCTTCATGGCCTTGGTATTCCAAAGGATTTTGCTGCCAACACGGAAGGCCACGTTGCCGAGATGATTCGCTTCGCTCAGTGGCCCACCATAACTAAAAGGACTGCCAGTAGGCGTTCCGTTGCGGATGGCATTTAGCCACTCGATGTGCTGGCCGGGTGAGTCGGCGATGAATGGCTTCGGGCGTTGGAAGTCTTTGAAGGAAGCCTCAGGCAGCAGCACGTGCTTGCTGTAGTCAGACAGCAGCATGCCTTTGTCTCCAATGAAGAGCACGCCGCTGTTCCATTGGCTGATGAGCGGATCGTTCTTCCACACGTCGGGCTTATCTGTGCCCTGATGCCAGTGCAGCTTGCAGGCAGGCATCTCTCCACGAGCGCCGTATTCATAAACGGCGGACATCGTGGCTGGGGCGATCTCTGGATGTGGCTCGGGACCGAAGGCTTCGATACTGAGCGGTGCATCCAGCTTGAGCGCCCAAAAGGGCAGGTCGTTCCAATGGCTGCCTAGATCGGACATGGTGCCATTACCGAAATCCCACCAGCGATACCACTTCGGACCTGGGAAATAGATCTCATTGTAAGGGCGATACGGTGCTGGCCCCAGCCACAAATCCCAGTCGAGATACGGAGGCGGTGTCTGCTCTTCCTTCGGGCGTTCTGTGACAAAGGCGATGTCCTTGTTCATTTCCGCATCCGCCTTGCTCTGCAAACCCCAAGCACGTGACACACAGACATGCGCCTCACTCACTTTACCGATGGCGCCGCTCTGGATCAGCTCAACCACACGGCGATAGTTCGGCATCCCATGAATCTGCGTGCCCATCTGCGTGGCCACGCCAGCCTCGGCGGCGGCTTGGGTAATAAGTCGCGCTTCAGCGACATCGCGTGTGAGCGGCTTCTCACAATACACCGGCTTCTTCATCTTCAGCGCAGGCATGGTGGCATACGCATGAGTGTGCTCAGTCGTGCTCACCACCACACCGTCGATCTCTGATTCCTTGATCGTGTCATAGAGCTTACGGAAGTCGCGAAAGGCTTTGGCACCTTTAAAAGCAACAGAAGCACGGTCCAAGTTCTCACCATTCACATCACAGATCGCGGTGACGTTCTCTGTCGGTTCAGGCATCGGAGCGGGATTTTCACCCGCCCTCGTATTCTTCGGCCGCATCAAAGGCACGCCCACCAGTGATTGCACATTCGCAGCTCCACGCCCGCCCACACCGATGAAAACCAAGTTCAGTTTCGCATTCGGCGAACGCGAACTGACAATGGCAGGAAACCCTAACGCACCAGCGGCGGCAAGAGTGCTCTGAGCAAGAAACTGACGACGTGGAATGGATGGCTGGGACATGGACAGAGAACGGGAAGCCGATGTGATGTCTTGCGGATGACAGGAGCGGCGCTCCAGCTCAGAGCGGCGCAGGCTTGGCGCCTTTGGGATCAAAGATGAGGACGCTTTGCTCCTTGCGCAGATCCATGCCGTAATCGACACCGACTTCATAGATCAGCTTCTTCAACTCACGCAGCGTCGCGTAAGAGTCGGGATAGACGTAGAGCGTGAGGTAACGATTCCCACTGCCGAGTTGCTTTAAAATCTCACGCAACTGCTTGGCTTGCAGGTTCGGACTCAGGCCTTGACCTTGATTGGCAAACGCCGTGAAACTGCCATCCGCTGAAGGCACCTGGCGCACCATGGGCATGGGATTGCCACCGCCATCAAAGAGCGGAAAGACCTGACCGTATTGCACGATGATAGGCGCGGCGTTTTTGTTGATGGCTCGCTCACGCGGAAAGCGCAGCTTTTCGATCTTGAGGTCGTCCACATTCTCCAGCTCCAGTTGCAGATCAGCGAGCTGTTTCTCCAGCGCAGACTTCACCTGCCTCGCCGCTTCAGTGTTCTTGTTGGCGATGGCGAGCTTCTTCTCGATCTCTTGATCCTGCTCACGCAACCGGGCCACCTCGATGCCGATATCACGCGCCATCTGCTTCGCTTTCTCTGAAGCGATCTCATCCTGCTTTGCCTTGTCCTGCCTCAGCTTTTCAGCCGTCTTTTTTAAAGCCTCCAACTCGTTAATGAGCGGCAGCAGAGAAGGATCATCTTCACTCTGCAACTGAGCCCGCAGCTTCTGCAAACCATCCAGCTCAGCCTGGGCCATCTCGATGCGCTTCTCCGCCAGGATGCCCGCTTCTTTGCCCGAGGCGATAGCTGGTTTCTTCTGCTCGGATCCATCTTCATTCTGCATGGTCACGACCAGCAGACAGGCGATGAGCACGAGCGTTCCCAGCAGATCGCACAGCGTGTCGAGCAGCAGATCCATGTTCTCCGAATTGGGCTGTTGGAATTTCCTCATGGTTTTGAAACCGGCACGTTGTTGTGAAACTCCACGTCCATGTCTTCAGGGATGACATCGTATCCAATCTCAAAGCCTTCCTGTCGTGCACGTTTGGTCAGTGACTCGAAGTGATTTGCGCCAGATGGCTTGAAGTAAAAGACAACGTAGTGAGTCGCCGCCGTGACAGATCGCAAGTAGTTCACAAAATCAGGAATAGAACCTGCCGAAGCTGACACGCCATCAGCCCGTTGAAAGCGAATCAGCGAGCCTTGCACCAGCACCAGCACGGGTTCCTTGTTTGTATCCATGCGCTCCGGCACCAGGCTGATCACATTGCGGCGACTGTGCATGCGTTGCAGGGAGCTTTGCCCATCCTTCACCTTCTTCTCCAGATCAGGGATGTCCTTGTTGATGCCTGAGGAAAGCAACTCCGCGTCATGCATGGAGGCGTTCATCTTATCGAGCTTCGTCAGCAGCTTCTTTTTCGCATCACGCAGCTCACGATCCATCGCCGTGGCATCGAAATCACGGCCCAGACCGGGCGTCGGCGGCGTCTGCAATTGCGCCACAGTACTGGTAAGCTGACCGATCATACGCTTCAGTGTCGCTTCATCATCAGCGGGCCGTTTTTGCAGATCACCGACGAGCTTCTTCAGTGAGAGAATGCGCGACTGCATGGAGTGCAGATCACCTTCACGCTTCGCCAGTGGCTGACCTTCCGCATGCGGCCTCGGGATGATGTCCTTTACGCACAGCGCTAAGAACAACGTGAGCACAATGATGAAGCCCACAGTGCCCGTGATCACAGACTGAAAGCCGAAGAAGCTCACGCCTCCCGCACCATGGTTGCCAAAGCGTTGTCTCATGAATCAATGGGCGTTGAGTCGCAGTCTGCCAGCTACGTTCTTGTGGCAGATCTCATTGCAGGAGTCGAGAAACTCAGACTCTAAAGTTTGTAGCCAACTGATCATGAGCTGAAGAATGAGCGCACAGACCAGCGCCACCAGAGTGGTCTCAAATGAGGTGGCCAAACCAGCGGTGACGGACTCAAGCGAGTGTCGCAGTGCCACCAAGTCACCACCAGCTCTCAGCGTTGCTCCGAAAGCGGCGATGGCCTGACCTAGTCCCAGCACCGTGCCGATGAACCCCAGCACCGGAATGGCCCAGAGGAAGCCTTGCGTCATCGCATAGCTTGAGGCGATCTGCGCTTCGTCATTCTCCGCTTGGATTTTTAAAATCGCTGCCACATCAGCCGTCTGGCCGATGTTATGCAGATTCGCTAGTGCGAGGTCGATGCGGTTTAGCAGGATGAAGTGATGCGGATTATCCACGATGGCACTCATGCGCTCACGCACTGCACGCGCCGTGGCTGGAGTCAGCTCGAAGTCCGACTGCTGCGGCATTACGGGCAGCAAGAGAGCCTTCTGTTGCAGCGCCAATTTGCGCCATTTGAAGAGAAGCAAAGACAAGGCCCAGAAGAAGAGAAACATCGTGGGGTAAGGGCACGGCCCACGTTTCGTAAACATGTCGAACAACCACTGCATGTCAGAAGTGACAGCCAGCCCAAGATATAGCGCCGCGTAAAAAATTACCGTCGCCACTAGCCCGACGATGAGAGACAAAAGTTTGTTCGGCGAGGTGAAGCGGCCCGGCTTGAAGCCAAGCCGACGTTCGGGGTCAGAGCGCGACCAGTCGAGCATCAGCATGGACGTCTGAAAAGGATTAGCGCCCGGAAGGGACTCGCGTGAGGAGGTTGAATCAGGTGACATGGCAGAGGTAATGTGGAGCAAGCTTCAGCCTGCGATTGGAAAGACGCGGTAGAAAAGATTGGGTGAGAGTAGGAATGACAAAGCCGCAAAGGCAAGCATGGCATACGCGATCACGATTGCGCCGATGGCGAGTCCGCGACCGTCCAGATTGGGATCACGGCGAATCTGTGCGAGTGCCAGATGACCGAGCACCAGACTGGGCAGCCAGCTCACGAGATTTAAATAAGGCACGAAGCTGCAGCAGCTCACCACAAAGGCAGCCACCGCTAACCAACAGGTCGGGGCGATTTCTGAAGCGGTGAAAGCAGGCGACAGAAACGAAGAAGTGCCTTTCACGAATACGGGGGGTGGATTGGAGAAAGGATCGGGGCGCTTCACCTGCTCCCCGATTCGCCCGCTGACACGCTGACGCAGGGGTTCGATCTTCTCGACGGGTTGCTGGCGAATACTCGCCGCCCTTTCAGTCGCACGTCGTTGTAACTCTGCGGACTCGACCTTCTCAATGTGCTCCCGCAGCGGCAGCCAAACGCCATCCACACGCACCTGATACAGAGAGTGAATTTCGCCCTCGATCAGTCGCGTCTGGATCTCCGCATAAGTCCACGGGCCATGGCTCTTGCCACGCCATTGAAGTTGAAGCTGGAGTTCTTCAGACATGATTACCGCGCATTAAAAAAGGGTGTCTCCGCAGAGGCTGGTGCAGGGGCGGCAGTGACTGTGCCGGTCAGGACTAGTTGATAGCGCTGCATGAGTGCTGCGCGATCTGCGGGTATAAAAAAGACTGGGCTCAATGCCAGTGCGCTGATGGGTGCGGTCTTGCTGTCCGTAGCGATGTGTAGAGGGCCAGTTTTGCCAAGCAGCCACAACTCAGGGCGGGCGCGTGCTGCATTGTTGAGATGAAGTGAGAGATCGCTCTCGATATAGCCGCCGAATTTTAATCCGACTAGGCTAATGTCCCGCAGCAACTCGCGGCGAGCTTGCGCTTCTTTTTGATACTGACGACCCTGATGAGACTCAAAGAATTTTGTCAATGCTGCACCCAGCGTTGCGCGTACTTTTTGTACCATCCAGTCCTCACTGCGCAACGGATAACCACCGATAGTTTTTTGCAGGTCAGCAAGGTCAGTTCTCAAAGTCGGCGTGAGATGCAAGCCCCAAGCCAATGGCTGGGTGCGGGTGATGCGTTCAAGTTCGATCAAGACGTGAGCTTTGACCAAGGCTGGTGCCGCTTTGTCCTGCATGATTTTATCAAAGACCTCCAAGGCATTCCGCTGCCAGTGCTCGCCCGTGGAATCGGTCATGCGATCAAGTTGCAGGCTATCGATGAACTGAGTGGTGCTGCTGAGCTTTGAGGTGCGCACGCTTTGGCCCTGATCACTACTGCCGACGGAGATGCGTTTGAAGTCGTTCTTCACAAAGGCGGCTCCTGTATCTTCAGTGTGTGAATCATAGCACAGGCCACTCCAGCGCCGGGTTGTGTCACCGACGCGGCTTTCTTCCAGCGGCCCCTGCGACCACACGCTGCGCGTGGCTTGACCGCGTGCGTGATCGACGACTGTATTCTCCCAGACGCCATTCAAATAGCGGTCATCACGTAAGCTCAGTAGGATCTTCAAATCACTATCCATGGGCGCCTCCGGCATCATCTTTAATCCTGCCACATCATCAACTGCGGCCTTCCACACAGAGAGGTCGCCACCTGTCATGAGATTGGCGAGAAACTGCTCTTCCGTCGGGATTGCATTCAGCATGGAGGAAGCGGACGCGGCCTCTGCAAAGCGGATGTCCTGCCAAGCGAGCAGCGACTTTTTGTATTCGGCGAGTGTGAGTGCGCTGGTGCTTGATTCACGCACTTTGGCAAAGCGATCCAGCTCGGTTTTGAAACCAGCCACTCGCACTCGTACGGCTTTGACTCGGGCTTCGAGATCAGCGGGCAGTTGCAATGAATCGACCTCGGGCTTCATCCAGATCTCCAGGTTGGCCAGCATCGGTTCAAGCTTTTGAACCGCAGCAGCCACAGCCGCAGCAGGGCGTTCATAGTTGAATTCTTTTTCCAGCAGCAGCGTGATTTCATCCAGCGTTTTGCGGCCACTGCCACTGCGCTCTTGATTGACGCTGCTGAGCATCAGCTCGGACTTTGACTTCAAAGCAGTCAGTCGATTGTTCGCCATCGCGGCGACATCTCCGGGAAGTTGGCCGACGAGTGTGCGGGTGTTTTCGAGCCGCTTGAGCACTTCTGTCGGGGCGGTGTCACTGAAGCCTTTAGCTGCTTCAGATTCGAGTTGGGTGAGTGCTTGATCCGCCTGCTTGCTCAGGTCGCGTGACTGACGAGTCCAGACTTCGATCTCCTCGATTTTCGTTTTCAGAAAAGGCCAACGCAGCATCGGTGCTTCATCAGCCCGGAGACTTGCGATCAGCTTTTCCGCAGGCTCACAGAGCTGGCGGGCACGATAGCTGACAAGCTCATCAGTAAAGGCACGGGCACGCCAGCCATGCGCAGCGAGGGCTGCAATCACTAGCAAAAAGGCAATCAATGCAGCTGCGGACAACAGCGAGCGAGTGCGGCGTCGGCTTTGCATCTGATCCAGACGCGCACGGATCGACTGACCCGTCTGGCGCAGGCGATTCAGCGTGGCATCTGGCACTGGCATTTGAAAGTTCTCCAACTCACGCCAGCGCCGGATAAAGCCCTCGTCCATGCCAGAGATCTCGCGAAAGGCGATTCCTGCGCCTGTAAGTAATCGCGTGTCGGCTTCTTCAGCAAAAGCGGTGAAGCTACTGAGGGCATTTTCAAACGCTCGCTTCCGCTCCGCAGCGGCGCGCTCACGGCGCACGAAGTCAGTGTGGCTCTCCAGTTGATCTTTGAGACTGCCTGATGGCAGATCGATGTCGTGTGTCTCAATGAGTTCACGGACGATCTCCAAAGCGAGTGCGGCTCCGCGCCAGTCATTGGCATCACGGAGCGCGGCGGCTTCATCAAGCAGAGCTGGGATTTTTTCTTCCGTCTGGCGGCGGCGCAAGGCGCGGCGAATGGCATCTGCCTGCGTGAACTCGGGCAGGCTGCGAAGCTTCGCCTCGGGAGAGATGCGGGTGAGTGATTCGGCGAGCTTAGCGATCCGCTCTTCGTCATCAGTTTTGAGCGCCGCACGGAGTTGCTCCAGCAGGTCTTGGAGATGCTTATTCTCCAAACGTAGAAGTTCTGATCTGGCATTCTCATCACTCGGGTTCAGCTTCAAGATGGTGCGCACGATGCGTAGTGCTTTCTCATCTTCACGGGAGAGAACAGCGGCGCGGAAGTCTTTATACAACGGGTGGTTGGCGGTGACGCCTTGAGCATAAAGGCGGTCGAGTGCCTGCACGGTTTTAGCATCAAGCCGCTGAGCGATGGGGAGCTGATGAGCCTGACAGAAGTCCATCCACGCCTTTTCACCACCGAAGCTGAGAATGGCCACGAGATCGAGCAGTGGCGGCTCTTGCTCGGCGGTTTGCAGCGCCTGGTAATCGCTGCCTTTTTCGATCATGGTGGCGATCATTTCCAAGCGGCGGTCGGCATCAGCACAAAGCCGTGCGTAACAGGCGGCGGCTGATTCGACAGCGCCTGAGAGCAGGCCTGTCTGCAAAGAGGAACGCAGGATTTCGATGGTCTGAGAGGCGGCTTTCACGGGGCGTTCTTGGCTTGTTGAGAGGTGATGGTCAGCTCACAGAGTCGGAGGGCAGTCTCGCTGCCATCTGAGCTGAAAACAACGGCGACGAGGACATATTGACCCGCTGGGATTCCGACGAGGGAGACAGGACTCGCTGTCGCCACTGTGAGGCCGCGCATTTCTTCTTCCATCTCGAGGATGCGCAGTTCTTTGTTAGAAATGCCGGTCTCTAAGCGGATGATGCTGTCCTCTTTTTCTCGGCGCGCGAGCTTACCCCCAGCGACTTCAGCTTTCCGCTGCTGATCAATGCGGATGCCTTGCTTCAGGTCCTCGATCTCAGTGCTGAGGCTGCTGACACGGGCGGTGGTGGCGGTGATTTTTTGCTGCTTGGTTTCGATCTCGACCACGGCAGCTCGTGCATCAAGTCGGACGCGGAATCGATGTGCGGGATCATCGACACTCTGCAAGCGGAGATGCGGCTGAACTCCGCTGAGGGAAATTTTAGCCAACCAACTCGCTGCGGCATCATCAAGAACGGTGCGCTGATTGTGATGTTGATTTTGAAAAGTGAATGAGGCGTCAGCGTGCCAGACTTCCGTTGGTGTTTTTTCTTGGGTAATGAGCAGCACCTCAAAGAGGACATCAGCGCCAGTAGATGAGCGTCCGATGATGCGCCAGGAGTCTTTGTCTGAGGGGGCTTTGATGAGACGCCCATCTTTGATCTCAAGCGTGGCGGAGTCAGTGAAGCTTTTCCGATACACGCCGGGACTACCGATCTGACGCCAGCGGACGAGATTGGTCTCAGCAAAACCGGCACTGCCTACGATGATTTGCATATCGTCCTGCACGGGCAGGATGGGCAGCGTTTGCAACGCCTTCGATAAATCGACCTCTGCCGTCACAATGACGATATAGCGCGAATGTGATGACTTAGGGCCATCAGCAGACTGCACCTGAAGCTGAGATGCGGTCGGCTTCAGCATGTCCTCTGCCGCTTTAAGTGCGTCGGTGTCACTCTGATTCATTACACTGATTTGTGTGAGTCTCTTGGTGGCTTGCTGTTGCAACCATGAGGGAGATTTCTTGTCTTCGGCAGCCGCAGTGAGTAGGGCTTGATCAGATTTCTGAAGTGGTGCGGGAACTGCTGGCAGATGGGAAATGCCAACCCAGAGATCTAGCCATTGTGGTGCGGGATGAGTGGTCAAGGAAACCACATCACGCCAATCCTCCGCAGCACCAGCAGGTGGTGCGGACTTGTTCAATTGTTTCAACGCTTGCGTGCTGATCTCCTGCTTGAGTAGCTCGGTATTCGCTGGAGCGCGTTGGAGGTTTTTGGCGAAGCTTTTCCACAGCCGCTCTTCAGCATCCAATTGCACACGCGCTTCGATTTTGATCTCAGCCGGAGCATCACGCGACCAGGTGTCTCGGCGCACGGACTCAACGACAGCCTGTTGCCATTGGCTGAAACTTTGCAGCATCTCCATGAACTCGTCCTGGGTGGACTCGGGACGCGGAATCTCTAGCGGATGAAGTGGCTCACGCAGGGCCTGAGCAAGAAGGCGCAGAGATTTCTCATGTGAATTTGTGAGCGCGACACTGGCCTGACTTTTCAGCCATGTGGCTGTGGCGGGTAGTTTGAGGTGGTGCTTCTGCCAAAGGTCATCCACCCGCTTGGCGAGATCGACAGCGGATCGTGCCGGGCTGTTTTGCGTCTGCTGATCTAACCACCAATAGGAAGCGATGCCCAACCCGACCACAAGAATGGCAGCCAGTGCGATACCTGCAAAACGGCCAGAGCGAGCGCGCGGAAGCGGATGCAATGACTCCATGAAACTGCCGGGCATGGAAGACTGAGGCGCATGGCGCATTTCGGCATCTTGCTCCGCCGTGACATGGAGCGGTGTGAAGCTTTCACGGGAGGTGCGAGCAGGTGCACTGACGGCTGTTGCGCCTAGTTTTGGTAAAGACTGTGGCTGCGTGAGATCGAGAACGGTGCGCGCGATGCCATCTGCCTGGTGCCTGAGGGGTGAGCTTGCATTCATGGCCACCCAGCGGAAATCGGCTGCATCATCCGTGGGTTCTAGATGCGTGGTAAAAGTAATCTGCGCGGCCTGAATGCCCATCGTTCTCAGAGATTCCTGAAACAGAGTCAGGGCATCGGTTTCACCCGGCAGGATGACAAAGCAGCGCGTGGTCTGAGATGGCAGAGCGCTGAGTTCTGAGTGCCCCGTGAGACGCTCCCACGCCGAACCAAAAGCACGGGCGCGAAGGCTGGTGAAAGTGATCTCTTCTGAAGGCTCCAAGAAGCGTGGTGGCTCGCTCCAGGACGTGCGCCATTTCATCTGCATCAAAATGTCTGCGGGCGTGATGCCGACTTCTGCGGCGGCACGAACTTCACGCGGATCAGCGATGAGATGGTGCGCGAGATGATTTGTCCGACCTGTGTAATCAGAGCCAGCATCGCGGATGCAACTGAACACATGCACCTGAGTGGCTCCGGCCGTGATGATGCGGTGGCTGTGGATCACGCGCCGCGCGCCCAGTCCAGCTTGCCGGGCAAACTGTGACACGCGCTCCACCGCACCAGCCACTAACTCACCGACACCACGATGCCGCGCCACTGTACCAAAGCCGGTGCGACCGGCTTCGAGCAAGCGAGGGGCTGAAGTGTAGAGAAGTTGCCAGGCCATGGTGGGTAGGTTTGCGGTTGTTGTCTGTGGTTTGCCATAGTTGGCAGTTGTTGGTGACTTGGAAACAATGTCAATCCATCGCAATCAACAGCCAACCATTGCCAACTTCATTTTCTGGGCACGACTTCAGGGGCGATTTGGGAGATGGCCCAGAGGGTCGGCACTTCGACGTTTTTGGGTTTCATCTGTTGTGGATCGGGGCCGATACGGATGTGGCCTTCGATGTCGGTAAACTGGACCGGGGAGCAACCAAGGGGGCTGATGGCGAAATAGGCGACATTGGAGGAAATGGCTTCAGCGTTTGAAACGATGGCAGGGCAAAGCTCGAGAAGCAGTTCGCGTATGCGCTCGGAATTACTCTGGATATTGTCTGGCAAGAGCGCACCTTTTTCGATGCTAGGCAGTAAAGGCTCGGGGCCGAGCATCGGCTCCCAGGTATCGCTTTTGCCGACCATGACAGCGAAAGGCGTGTCGATGCACTGACGCGAATCGAGACCGAGTACGTTCTTAATTCGCACCTCGGTTTCGGCGAGGATGACATCCTGCTGATCGAGTCGGCGGCTCTGAATCTGTGGGTCGCGCACACCTTTGAGCCGCTGGCGGAACTCCGTATTATGAAGTGGATCAAAGAGGAAGAAGATGCCAGAGGCGACAGCGATGTGCTGTGCACCGGGTGAATCGGCGCTGTTGCGCGTGGGTTCAAAGTGCTCACCCGCGTTGTCGTAAAAGACGATGGAGAAATCCGTGTCGTGAGCGTTTCGGCGCGAGAGTTTAAAGACGAAGGGTTTCGGCAAACGCACCTTTCTGCCGAGACGCGGCAGCGTTTCGTACAACATGCCTTCCAACTCGGTCTTTGCGAGGAAGGCGTCCTCTGGTGTCGATGCGGAAAAGAGTTGCGTACGCATCTGCGTGAGGATGACATTTTCCGAAGGATCAGCATCGCGGAAGGTGACGCCGAAATTCTGATACAGGCTGGTCTGAAGCGTGCGTGTTAGCACGCTGAGGTAATACGATTTTCCTGATGATGGCGCACCGACGATGGAGAAAATATGGTGCGGCGTTTCCATGAAACCGGGTGGTAACTTACGGCGGCAGTGCGGGCAGGCGAGATCAGGCGCAGCGATGCCCATAGCATCGATTGCCTGCCCGCGATCCGTGAAGCGTGTGGCATGAAAGCGCTGCATGGCGTCTTCACCCAAAAGTGGATCTCCGCGCAGGGCTGCGTGGACAGAGATGTTCATGGCATCACCACGATCAAATTTGAACCAGCAGACCGGGCAGGTGAACTCGCCGTATTCGGTGTTTACTGGCTCGGCGTGGACTGCTTGCACGAGTTCATCTGTGGCAGCGGCCACCACGCGCTCGGGCAAGACGTGGAGCACGTCTTTGACAAAGAATCCTACATCACGAAGGCCAGCGGGCATGACCAAGTTCTCAGCGGCTTGATCTGGTGTTTGCTTCTTCAGATGATCACGCAATTCCTCGGGACTGAAGGGGCCATACCATTGGCGCGCTTCCGCATCGAAGAAGTGCCAGAACATTTCGTGCTCATAAGCCAGCCACTCCTGAGGATCGGCGAGGCATTTGAAAGCGAGCACCTCACCGCAGGCAGTGAGCGTGTGTTCTTCACCCAAATGCAGCGTGAATTGCGAACCAGGTGCGCCATCCACGAGTGCTGTGCCATCACTATTGATGGTGACTTCAAATTCATCACCGCGCTGCTGGATCGTGCCGAGCACGGGCGGGCAATCGAGAGAACTGGTGCGGAAATCGGCGGCGGCATTGGCCCCAATGATGAAGGGCGTGGCGGCCACGATGGAGCGCTCGCCAGTGGCACAATTGAGAAGGCAAACTCGAGGCGCGAATGGGCGTGGTCTAGGACTCAGCATAATAATGGACTCGTTGGCTCAAGGGTGGAGCTGTTGGCAGAGAAATAACAACCTCCGGTTTCATACTTTACAGGCTAGATGTCAAACCTGTCCTTAGCGGCTTTGTTAAGTGTTTGTGAAGCTGACGAAGACGAAGGAGTAAAAGAGGAGATAGCTTTACTGAGAAAGTATCGTTAGAGAGCGCCCATGAGCCGCCCTTCAGCCATTGCCCTGTCCGTTTTGTGCCTTCTCTCCCTGCCTTCTTTCAGCCCGGCTGAACTGGCGGGATCGAAGCCAAACATCCTTTTCATTTTGACGGATGATCAAGGTTTCGGCGATCTCTCGGCCAATGGAAACCCGATTCTCAAAACGCCGAATATCGACAAGCTACGCGGTGAGAGTGTGCGCTTCAGTGACTTCATGGTGAGTCCAACCTGTGCGCCGACTCGCAGCGCGATCCAGACCGGGCGGCATGAGTTTCGCAATGGCATCACCCACACCATCTTGGAGCGCGAGCGGATGAATCTGAAGGCTATCACCATCGCCCAGGTGCTGCAAGATGCTGGCTACACGAACGGCATTTTTGGCAAATGGCACCTTGGTGATGAGACCGAGTATCGCCCGAATCGTCGTGGCTTTGATGAACAATTCATCCATGGCGGCGGCGGCATTGGCCAAACCTATCCCGGCAGTTGTGGAGATGCTCCAAACAACAAGTACTTCAACCCAGCGATCCTGCACAATGACCATTTTGAGAAAACGGAAGGCTACTGCACGGATGTCTTCTTTGCCCAGGCGACGAAATGGATCGAGTCGGTCAAAGGCGATGCTCCTTTCTACTGCCACATCTCCACGAACGCGCCGCATGGCCCTTACATCGCGCGGCCTGAGGACAAGAAACTCTACGAAGGCAAGGGATTGGGTGAAGACACGGAAAGCTTCTTTGGAATGCTGCATAATATCGACCAAAACGTCGGCAAACTGATGGCCAAGCTCGACGAGTGGGGCATCGCCAAGAACACGCTCGTGGTCTTCATGAATGACAATGGCGGCACAGCTGGTGTGAAGGTTTTCAATGCAGGAATGCATGGAGCCAAGGGCACACCATGGGTCGGCGGCACACGAGCTTTGTCCTTCTGGCGTATGCCTGGCACGCTGGCGCCTGCTGAGTGCTCGGCGCTGACCGCGCATGTGGATGTCTTCCGCACCTGGGCGGGTTTTGCTGGTGCCAAACTCACGCCTGAAATGGAGATGCAGGTCGAAGGCCGCAGTCTGCTGCCACTGCTTGAGAATCCAAAGGCTGAGTGGAAGGATCGCACTCTTTTTACCCACACCGGACGCTGGCCAAAGGGCACGGACTACAATGCGGCCAAGACCAAAAATGCTGCTGCACGCACCACGCAGTATCATCTGGTGAGTGAAGTTGTAGGCCCAGGAAAAGCGAAAGCTAATCCCGACGCAAAAGTCGGCTGGCAGCTCTTTGATATAAAAGCTGATCCTGGTGAGGCGAAAAACATCGCCGCTGAAAAGCCTGAGGTCATGAAAGAAATGCTCGTGAGCTATGACGCCTGGTGGGACTCGCTCAAAGGTCAGATCGATCTGAATGAGAAGGCCGTGGGACCGAAGCTGAATCCATTCGCTGAAGAATACTGGAAGCAGTTTGGTGGTGGCCCGACGCCTGCGGACTATGCGCGCATGAATCCTGAAAAGGCCTTCACCTTTGAGACACGGAAAGCAAAAAAGTAAGGGCACGGCAGATGCACAAGATTGTGTTGGAGAATGTACCTGCGCCGCCTAGAGGCGGTGCTCCGAACTTGTCTGCATGATTGCCTTTATTCGATGCTTCATTCTTAGCCTGATCGTCTGCGCTACAGCACAGGCGCATCAGGTGCCGAACATGACGATTGAGGCTGACTTTGATGCGGCAGGCAGCTTTGAACTGAAGGTGAATGTGGACCCGCGTGTGATCCTTTCCACGCAACCCACATCCTTGCCGCCCGTTGCCGCTGCTTGGTATTTGGAGCAGTCGCCAGAGCAGGTGAAAGCAAGTCTGAAAAAGGCCACCGACTATCTGGCGAAAAACCTCAAACTGACTTTCGGCAATGAGGCGCTGCCGCTGCCCAAAACCACTTGGCAGGCGATGGATGGAGCGACGAATCTGGCACTGACCGCTGAAACGACTGAGGCTCATTTGCTCGCTACACTCAAGGGAACGGTGCCCACAACAGCGCAGGATTTTGTTCTCGGTTTTGGAGCAGAGGCTCAAGTCAGCCTGATCTTATTGTTGAAAAAGTCAGGTCTGGCCGAACCAAAAGTGCAGGTTCTTTTCCCCGGTGAAAACAGCCGCCCTTTTGCCATCCCGGCAGGACCGAACAAAGCTAAGGAGCCAGGCTTTAGCCCGCTGTGGCTGCTGCTTTTATCGCCGCTCATTTACGCTTGGTGGCGCAGGACAAAACGGTAGCGCTCAGGCCAGAGCAGCACGGCCGCCGTGCTCTAAGCTAGACAGAAGTGCGGCATCTTGATGCGGCCCTGACCTGCGGGTGTGTATGCAAGAATGGCAAAGAGAAGATAACCTGCACGACCACCTGTCATGATACTGCGAATGACGAGTGCACCGAGAGTGCCGACAAACAGCAGAAGGCCGGGGATGCCTAACTCCAGCCAGATCTAAATGTTCTCGTTGTGCGGTGCCCATAGAGCGCCAGACACGCCTGTGCCGTGACCAAAGATGGGCTTTGCCATGACTCCTTCCCAGGCATCTGAGAGATCCTTCACTCGCTCAGGGGATTTTAGCTTATCAAGATCGAAACTGTAGATGGCCTCAAGTCGCTCCGACATGTTTCGATCCTTCACGACGCCCTTTTCAGTCTGGCTCTGAAAAATAGCAAAGCCCACGCCAACCAAGGGGATCGCGATGGCCGCGATGACGATCAGGAAGCCCAGATTTCTGCGCGCATTCATCAGGATATAAAAGCCACCCATCAGCGCCAGCACCACGAAGCCGCTACGTCCATAAGTCAAAGCCACACCGACAAAGGCGACACCCATGATCACGCAGTTGAGTCGAAAATTCGGAGAGAATGCAAAGACAAAGCCGAGCATTTCAAACAGCAGCAGAGGCGGAAAATTTGGGTGCCCATTGAAGCCCGAGAAGCGGCCAGGAATGCTGGAGAATTTTGCCAGCCCGAGCATCTCATAGATTTCAGAACCTGTGGTCAGGCAGATCGCCAAAATCGCCGCCCAGCGCGCAGCCCGCAGGCCCTGATCAGTAATCATGTCCATGCCCACTTGCCCGATGGATGAAACATCTGTGCGAGCTAAAATAACGGCGTCAAAAATGCGCACAAGTGGCAATAGCAAAACCAGAAGTGCCACGGGTGCAAAGCGCGGCTTATTCAGCATGGATAAGCCGATGCATGCCGCTACGGCGAGCATGACAAAGAGAATCGGTTTAAGCGGAGAAATACCCGCGTTGTAGGAACCCATGACGGCGTCAGCCGCGAGCACGCCGAGCAAGGTGCCGCAGACCCAGATCATCATCTCGTTCAGTCGGCTTTCGCGGGTAAACGTGGCTGGGGCGGAAATCATGGGTGAGTGGTGCAGGGCGGAACCAGCTACTCCAAAACCCTGTCTGCCAACCGGACAAAGAAAAACCCAAAACTTAGCGTCCTGGGTTTTTCACAGTGTTTATCAGCCGACTTACTTCTTCTCTTCGGTCTTGGCTGTGGTGGGCTGCTTGGTGGTGAGCTCAAGGAAGTCGCGCATAATATTGACTGTTTCGAGCTTCATCGGCTCAAGGCCATAGGGAAATTTGGAACCGGTAGGCTCTGCGTCTTCGTCGTCAGTTTTCTTGGCCATTCTCATGCCGGTGCTCTGCTCACGACTGAAGTCGGACTCGATGACGAGCTCTGGCTTGTTCACGTTGTCGAGCGTCAAATGGTAGGTTTTGAAGCCGCCGTCCTTGAGCTTAGCGGTGACAGCCTTGCTGCGGATTTCGCGCTCGGCATCCTGCTTCTCACGACGCAGTTTTGTCTCTGCCGTATCCTTTTCACGATCTGCAAGATTCAGACTGAGTGTGTTGCTGTCGATGCGCTCTTTGAGGCGCTTGGACTCGTTCACAATGATCTGAAATTCTGGGTTCGTCTTCATGCGCTCATCCATGCGTTTGTGCAGTTCTTCGAGCGGAAATGGGTTCTTGGTGACGAGGTTGTATTTGCGCGCAGGAATGGTGTCGTAAGGCAGCGGATTGTCAGCAGAGCCTTCACCGATGTCGAGCACATCGCGAATGGATGGCAGCACGAGTTCAGGTTCGACACCCTTGAGCTGAGTCGAGCCGCCTGCGATGCGGTAGAATTTTTGGATGGTGACTTTGAGATTTCCTGCACGGTCTTTTTTAGCGAAGAAAGGCATGAAGCGCTCGACTGGCAGAATGGTCTGCACGGTGCCTTTGCCAAAGGTGGACTTGTCACCCACGATCAATGCGCGTCGGTAATCCTGGAGGGCAGCGGCAAGAATTTCTGAGGCCGAGGCGCTGGTTTTGTCTGTGAGGACGATCATCGGGCCGTCATAAAAAGCCTTCTCGTTTTCGCACTCGCGGAATGAAATGGAGCCGCGCCAGTCTTTGGCCTGCACCACTGGACCCGCAGGCACAAACAAGCCCGTGAGGCGGATCGCTTCTTCCAAAGAACCCCCGCCGTTACCACGCAGATCGAGGACGAGTCCGTCGATCTTTTCTTTGATCAGGCGGGCCAGCAGCTTCTGCACATCATCCGTGGTGCTCACCGTTCCTTCTTCCATATCAGCATAGAAGGACGAGAGATTGATCCAACCGATCTTCAATGGCTCGCCCATTTCAGAGGGCGTCAGTAGCAGCTCGGCGTTGGCTAACTTTTCCTTCAGTTCAACGGCTCCGCGCACAATGGTGACGATTTTTGTCGCGCTAGGATCGGCAGCTGGATTGACGCGCAGACGCACGGTTGAGCCATCTTTACCGCGGATCATATCCACGATTTTTTGCAGCTTCATGTATTTCGTTTCCACGAATTCGGCCTCACCCTGAGCGACTCCGGTGATCTTGTCATTAAGCGTGAGTTCACCCTGCTTATCCGCAGGTCCACCGACGACGATGCCTTGAATTTGGGCCACGTCGTCGATGACTCCTAGAAGAGCACCGATGCCGACGAGCTTGTGCTTCATCTGAATATTGAAGCTGTCTGTCTCCTGCACACTCATGTACTCGGTGTGCGGATCATAGGCGGAGGACAGACAGGACAGGAAATAGTCCACAATGGCCTCCTGGTCATTTTCATTGATGGTTTCGATCAGACGCTCGTAGTCTTTAAGCACGCGCTGCTCTGGGGTAAGGTCTTTGTCTTTATCTTCCTTTACAGCAACTTCTTTAGTGGCTTCACCAGGCTTGGCCGCAGTGGCTTCGGCTGGTTTTTCAGCGGCCTTCTTTGCGGCTTTGTCGGCTTTCTTTTTTGCCTCCACGACCTTGGCTTCATCCGAGAGTTTTTCCTGGAGCATGTTGTCTTCCAAGATGTCGATCCAGAGTTTGTCCTGATCCGCGCCGTTCTTTGGGTAGGGAGCCTTATCACGCTTTAGTTCAACAGTGCGCTTGGAATCAAAAGTAAACTTATGGCTCTCCATTGTTTTTTTGATGAAGGCGATGCGCTCCTGAACACGCTGTTTGTAGATGTCGTAAATCTCTATGGCTGGAGTGACGTTGCGCATCAAAACATGGTCATCGAGCGTCGTGTCATACTTGGACTTGAAGGTATCCACATCTTCCTGAGTGAAGAACACATGCTTGAAGTCCAGCAGGTTCAGGTAGTTATGCAGCAATTTGCCGGAGAGTTCGTCATCGAAGTCCCGGTGTGAATAATGCTGACTCTGGAGCATGTAAGCCACATGCATGGCCACCTGGCCAAAATTGGTCTCTGTGGTTGCTTGAGCAGCGACGAGTGAGACGGATGCCAGAGAGGCAGCCAGGATGGACAAGGATTTGCGAATCATCATGAGGGGCTAACTATTACGCTATGAAGCGAGGATTATCGCTGACGATTTTGTGGTTTGCGGCTTGAAATGTCCAACGCTTTCCCGCAGATCGTCTCTTCCATGCTTGTTATTTCTACATTCACTGGCGGCATCGCCCAGACCAATGGCTATCTTTTCACCCTTCCAGGAGGCACCTTTTTGGTCGATGCACCTGAAGGAATTGCCGATTGGCTGAAACGGCGCGGATCTAAGGTGGACGCGCTACTGCTGACGCATCAGCACTTTGATCATGTGCAGGATGCTGCCGCCGTCAGGGAGCAGCACGGCTGCAAGGTCCATGCCTGGTCCCCCTTGTCCAAAGACCTCACGCTTGAGCTGCTTTACGGCGCAGTGACAGGCAGCGCCTTCTCTGTACCTGAGTTTACCGTGGATGAAATTCTGGCCGGAAAGCCTGAGATCAGCGTCTGCGACTCACTCTATGAGCTGTTTCATGTCCCAGGCCATTCGCCAGACAGCCTATGCTTTTATCTGCCTGATCAAAAACTCCTCTTTGGTGGCGACGTGCTTTTTCTCGATGGCGTGGGCCGCACGGACTTCCCTGGTGGCTCATTTGAGCAATTGGAGAGCGGCATCAAAACCAAGCTCTGGCCGCTGCCAGATGACACGAAAGTCTATCCCGGCCACGGCCCAGCAACGAGCATCGGCCGCGAACGCACGCAGAATCCCTTCGTGGGTGGGCGTTAAGATTCGTGGTGGGAAGTAGCCGCACATGTCGCGTGCGGCTTTCTCATTCCCATACATGATCCCCTAATTAGTGAAGGCGTTCCATGACGTCTGAAACGCAGCGCTCCGCGTCTGAATAAAAACCTACAACTTACTCCCGACTATCAAGTGCTCACCGATGAGCCGGAGCGCACTGCGCGTGAGTTTGGCAAGTAGCGATTCGTACAGAAACGAAAGAAAGCAGGCGCGAGTTCCATACTTGTTCGGCGTCCATCGACGTCCTGCCATGCTCAAGATTCTCGCTCCCGCCGAAAAACGCAGCGCCTTCTGTGATGGTGTGTCGCGTCGCAACTTCATCAAAATCGGCGGTCTGGGCTCACTCGGCCTGTCGTTACCGAAGCTGCTGGCGCTAGAAAACCAGGCGGGCATCCGCAACTCGCACAAGTCGGTCATCCTGATCTATCTCGTCGGCGGTCCGCCACATCAGGACATGTTTGATTTGAAGCCGAATGCACCGAGCGAGATCGCCGGACCGCACAAGCCCATCGGCACGAATGTCGATGGCATTCAGATCTGCGAACTCTTCCCGCGCATGGCGAAGATGATGGACAAATTCACCATCATTCGCTCACTCGTCGGCGCACAGGCCGGACACGATGCGATCCAATGCTACACTGGCTTCCCAAATCGTGCGGGCACCGTCCCGCCCGGCGGTTGGCCGCAGTTCGGCAGCGTGGTAGGCAAGCTGAAGGGCGCTTTTGATCCCGCCGTGCCGCCGTTCGTGAGCATGTGCTACGACTGCACGCACGGCCCCTACAACGAGCCCGGCCCTGGCATGTTGGGCTCCGCCAGCGCCGCCTTCCGCCACGTCGGCCCGAGTCGCAGCGATCTCACATTGCAGGGCATCACCTATGATCGTCTCACGGATCGCTCGCGCTTGCTCACGAGCTTCGACAAATTCCGGCGCGATATCGATGCCAGCGGTCAAATGGGAGCGATGGACACCTTCACGCAGCAGGCCATGGGCGTGCTCACGTCATCGAAGCTGGCCGACGCGCTCGACCTTTCCAAAGAAGACCCGCGCCTCGTCGAGCGCTACGGCACGGGCGACACCGTGAAGCGCATCGACGAAAATGGTGCGCCGCGCGTGCCTCAGAGTTTCCTCACCGCGCGGCGGCTGGTCGAAGCCGGCGCGCGTGTCGTCACGGTGAACTACAGCAAGTGGGACTGGCACGGCGGAGCCAATAACGACATTTTCTCCCGCGAACGCGAGGACTTCCCCGTCTTCGACAAAGGCATCACCGCGCTAGTCGAGGATCTGCATCAGCGTGGTCTCGATAAAGACGTCACGGTGCTGGTGTGGGGTGAATTTGGCCGCACGCCGATCATCAGCAAGCAAGTCGGCCGTGATCACTGGCCGCGCGTCGCCATGGCACTGCTCGCTGGTGGTGGTATGCCGATGGGGCAGGTCATCGGCTCCACGGATCGCCTCGGTGGTGAAGCCGACAGCCGCCCTGTGACCTTCGCCGAGGTCTTTGCCACGCTGTACCACAATCTCGGCATTGATGTGGCCACCACCACCGTCACCGACACCAAAGGCCGACCGCATTACCTCGTCGAAGGCGGCGCGCTGCCTCTCCGCGAGCTGATTTGATCAAGTTCAGACGTTTCGTGCCGTAAGACTCGCATGAAACTCCTTTTCATCGCCTGCCTCTTCTTCGCCACCTCCGCTCTTCACGCCGCCGTAGTTCGCTTTCCCAAAGTGCCCGGCATGGCAACGCCTAATGCCGTGACTGCCTGTGGCCGCGTGCGGGACCCAGTGAGTCGTTAGATGGGGACTTTGGCAAAGCTCATGCTTAGAGAGGAGAAGCTCAGCAAACTTTACCAAAAGATAGTCGAAGCATGAGGTTCTTATTTTCTGGAATTGCGCAATATGAATCACCTGACCCTCACCTGACATGCAGATCCCATTAACCAGCCCGACAGCCGGACTCGCTCGACGAGGGCCATGTGCGGAACGGTGACTGCAGCCAGGCCGACAAAGACCAGCTGCATGACCGCCCCGTTGATGGGCATGCCACCGAGGAAGTGCCATGCAGCAGCCGATGCCACCAGAACACCAAGCATGGGCAACAAGGTAGCCCCAAAGATGAGTCCTGGCGAGGAGCGGCCCGAGTAGGCGATCGTCCTCAAAATGTGGCGGGCGCTGTGCATGGCGCAGAAAAATACGGTGAATGAAATCAGCGGCGGGGCGAGCACTGCCAACACCGCGACCGCACCCATTTCCAGGGCCGTGAGCCAATCTTTTGGCAGACGCTGGAATGCGGCCAGCGCGAGGCCGATCAACCAGGGCCATGCGAGCAAACCTAGAAACGGCGTAACAAGCGTCGCGGCATCGATGCCGACAAGCAGCGCGAAAAGCCGCGTAATCTCCCCGGCGTGAAGCACTGTCGGTAAAACGATGATCGCACCGCCATAGAGCGCACGCGCCAACCATGGCGTGCCAGCGGCGGGGTCGCCGGAAAAATGCAGCATCGAGATTAGCAAGAAACCGATTAGGAATCCTGCGGGCGCGAGCCTAAAAAAAACCACGACCGATGCGCCAAGAAGAACGTAGATCACCGCAAACCGCAACCAGCCGCCTGGCGTCTGAATGCCGTAAAGCTGCCGCGCGAAAACCGTATCGAGTGCGCCGTGGGGAACGCCTAGCAAAAGGACGAGTGTCGCGACGACGATCAGTTCGACCTGCGGATCGAAACGCGCAGCGGTAACGGCCACGATCGCCAGCACGATTGCCCCGACACTGAAGGCAAGGCCTTGGATTCGCAGCGCGTTCATTTGCCTAGATCTCCTTTCCGTAAGCTCGGTCGAGGCCATAGCGCTTGGGGGATTTCACCCAGAAAAAGCCATGGTGGCAGCGCCAAAATGATGGCGGCGTAATCGGCCATCACCGCATGATCGCTCATGAAACGAATGATCCGGCGGGGATCTTGAATTGCGAATAGCGCCAAGAAAAGCTCGGGAGCCCGCTTCGGGTGGGCGCGAAGGACACGGAGAAAGAGCGCATCCATCGCACGGGTGATCCACGGGTCGGACGGATGCAACAGCGGCGGCTGGCCTGCGATCAATTCGGTGGCACATGCGTTTGCCCAGCGTTGGATGCGTTGAAAGGCAAAGCCCGAGGCTGCTCGGGCACCACCCGCCGCTACGCCGACCCGGACGTGGGAAACATCCGCACCGCGATCAAAGGCGGCCTGACCCATTGGCAACACCCCATGCTCAGCGCGCAGTACTGCATGACTCGATTCTCCGACCTGTTGCCGGATGAAGGCGGCGAGTTCTTCCGCGAGATCTTCGGGGCCGAGCGGGTCGGGCGCGAGAACCGTGACTTCCACCAACGCACGGCGCGGCGAAATGGGCAGCATGTAAAGAAAAGCGATGCGCCTATTTTTGCTCGGTGAAAAATCCATCAGCCGAGCCACGCCGGGATCGAAACAGTCCGCATCGCAATGGATCTCATGGCCATAAAATGACTGCCACAACACCGCAGCACCTCGTTCCGGCATTCGCTGGGGCCGCGCGTCGATGAGCCGCTTCGCCCAGCGTGAGCCGCAGCGCGTCTCGACCCGCCACAACCCGCCTTCCTTGCGTGGCTCGCCGATGACTGGCTCATTCATCGCGAGGGTAACGCGCGCCGTTTCTGCCAGAGTCACAGAAGCATGAGCGTAAAAATTCTCCGCCGGAATCATTGCGTAAGGGATGGTGTGGCAATCGACGCTGATTCGGTGTTCGCCGTGCGCGAGCGTGACCATTGGCCAGCGATGCTGCACGAGTTCGCGCAAATGTGCTGAACCATCGTCCCAGAAGCACCAGGTCCGGTCATTGGAATAGTGTGACCGGCTTTCGAGGATGATGGTGCTCGGACAATTACTCCCGTTAGCCGCGAGTCTCAGTGCGAGACTCAGTCCCGCGCAACCACCACCTAGGATGAGAATGTCGGACTCAGTTTGCATGGCGGGTTTCAATCCCGGGCAAGCCGAGCAAGGCACCATGCAGGCTGGCATCGTGATGTGATGGAAATTTCCAAAACGCGCTCCGCAACGGCGTACTCAGCAGAGCTTGGGCGGTGAGCGCCGCTTTCTCGCGATCAGTCACCATAACTCGGCCATTCCAGAATGCGTGGTCGGCGGTGCGAAGCCGCGTGCCGATCGCCCGATAGACGCGGGCTGCTACGAGGATGCCAAAACGCGCTCGGACCGGCAAATACGACAGCCCGCTTTCCCCGCTCGCGTAATACCGATCCGCTAGGCTCAGCAGCGTCGCCACGCATTCGCGAAGCTTCGGCCGCAGCATTTCCGAGGGAAAGATCAACTCACTCGGCAGCAGCTCGCCGATCATGGATGCTGGCAAATAGCGACGGCCCGCAGCAGCATCCTCCGCGATGTCACGGGAGATATTGGTGAGCTGCATGGCAATGCCAAGATCGACCGCATGGGCATGAGCCACCTGCGAGCGTACATCCAAAACTCCACACATCATCACGCCCACCGTGCCTGCCACGCGGTAGCAGTAGCGGCAAAGTTCTGCCTCATCCGCAATCCGCACCCTATCAAGATCGGAGCGAACTCCCGCGATCAGTTCCAGTGCGATCTCGGGAGAAATGTGGCATTCCTTCATCAAGCGGATTCCATCGCGAATCACAGGATCGGCAGATATACCCGTGACGATAGAAACGCTGGCCGCATCCAGTTTCTCCCGCGCATCCGCCGCAGACGTGCTTTCGTCAGCGAGATCATCGAGGTGGCGGCAGAATCCGTAGAGGCGAGTTGCTCTCTCAGCATGGGTTTTTCCGAGAAGTCGCCGCGCCCAGTGGAAGCTACGACCTTTCGCAGCGAGTGCCGCATTGGCAGCGGCGAGAGCTTCGGTTGCATCGATTGGCGGCTTCATTTCGTCTTCGCAGCGGGGATGAGTGCGTCCACGACTTTTGCCGAGCACAGCACGCCGGGCATTCCGGCTCCCGGATGGGTGCCCGCGCCCGTGAGATAAAGGTTTTTAATCCCCTCCGCCCGATTGTGAAAGCGGAACCAAGCCGACTGCCGGAACAAGGGTGCCACCGAAAATCCCGCGCCGTGGACGCTCAGGTAATCGCTGCGAAAGTCTTCTGGCGTCTTGTAAAAATCGGCGGTGATACTTTCGGCGAGACCCGGCAGAATCGTGCGATCCAGCGCGGCGACAATGCGGTTACGCAGTCGCGGCCCCTCAATTTCCCAATCCACTTTTGCCTGCAAATTCGGCACCGGACAAAGGACGTAGAAGCTATCGCAACCCAGCGGCGCAAAGCTCGGATCGGTGGCGGTGGGACGATGCAGATACAGGGAAAAATCGTCTGCCAGCACTTGGCGATTGAAGATGTCTTCCAGAAGTTCGCGGTAGCGAGGACCCATCCAGATGGTGTGGTGCGCCACTTCGGGGTAGGTCCGCGTAGTTCCAAAATAGAGGACAAATAGCCCCATCGAATAATGCGCTGCGGCAAGTTTCAGTCGAGACAAGGTGGCTTGGACGGACGGCTGGATCATGTGCCGATAGAGATGCGCCGCATCGGCATTGGAAACGATGACATCTGCGGCGCGTACGCTACCGTCAGCCAGCATGACACCCTTTGCGACGCCTCCTTGCACATCAATCTTCTCTATGGTTAAGCCCAACTCAATTTGAATGCCATGCCGCTCCATCAGATCTCCAAGCGCGCGTGTGATCGCTCCTGTGCCGCCCATCGCGAAATGCACGCCATACTCCCGCTCAAGATAGTGGATCAAGCCGTAGATGCTGGTTGTGTCGAAAGGATTGCCTCCGACTAGGAGTGGCTGGATTGAGAATGCTTGCTGGAGCTTTGGATTGGAGAGATGCCGAGACACTAGGCCCCACACGGTTTCATAATTACGCAGCCCGATCAGCTTTGGAATCTGGCGCACCATCGTCATGAAGCGATGGAAAGGCTGCGCGGAAAGTTCCGTGAAGCCGACCTCGAAGATGCGCTTGGAATGTGCCAGCAGGGCAAGGTAGCCCGCACAATCCTGCGGGTCGATCCGAGCGATCTCAGCAAGCGTTTCCTCCAGCGTGCCGCCGTAGTCAAAATGACTGCCATCATCGTAGTGAAAACGATACCACGGTTTGAGTGGAACAAGCTTCACATGATCTGAGAACCGTTCGCCAAAGAGTTCAAACAGCTCCTCAAACAAAAAGGGCGCAGTGATGACGGTCGGCCCAGCGTCATGACGGAACCCGTCGCGTTCAAACACTTGGGCACGGCCCCCAAGATTTGCGCAGCGATCCATCAGCGTGACTTCATAGCCCTTTGCGCGTAGCCGAATCGCTGCCGCAATTCCACCAAAACCTGCACCAATGACAATTGCCTGCATAAAGATACTTTCCTCAAATCTAAAGCCGTTGGCACAGTGCCAAGGCTAGACCTCGAAGGAATGCGCCCGCTCCGTTCGGCAGACAATCCGCCAATGCAGTCGCCGTGCGCAGATGCCCCAGGCCGATCTCACGAGCGACCTTCTCGGCGTTCAGTCCATGGCCCGCAGCCCTCAAAACCAAAAGTGCATTGACCGCACGCGGCCCGTTATTGCCAGCGGCATCACTTTCAACATCTTCGATGTCGTCCATGATCTGATAGCCAATGCCAAAAGCCTCCGCCGCCCGCCTCGCCTCGCCCATCCACTCCTTTTTACCAGCCGCTGCCAAGGCCAGCTCCAATGGCAGGCTAAGCAATGCGCCAGATTTCCCAACAGCTATTTTCTCATACACCGCCATGTCAGTGACCTGTTGCCGCTTTGCAGCAAACTCTGCGCATTGACCGCTTACCACCAGCGCCGTGCGGGCATGAACGAGTGCGATCAAATCCGGCAACAGCCGAGTATTACTAACCGCTGCAAGCGCACCATAAGCGGCAGACAGGAGTAGATCCCCTGCGCAAATCGCCACTTCGTCGCCATAGGCCACCCACACTGTCGGAATGCCTCGCCGGAGGTTTTCGCGATCTTGCAAGTCATCATGCACAAGCGATGCGTTGTGCAAAAGCTCGGCAGTTGCAGCGAGTTTAATGGAGTCCTGCGATGAAAGGCTGAGCGCGATGCTTGCTTCGAGAGCAAGACGCGCACGCACCCGTAGACCACCTGCGGCCAGATGGCCGACGGCGGCCCGGGCGGAATCCGACAACATATCTCCTCCATCAGGCTCCCCGCGAGTGACCAAGCCACGCATCACCCCCTCCACTTTATCGAGTAAATCGTCTGCCACTGCCGACGACAAACCAGAAGATGTTAGGGGCTGAGCGTTCATGAATGAGAAACAATGAATTGCCCTACACCGTCAGGTGCCGGCACAAAATGATCTGTGTTTCGTCAAGGTTAGGGAGTTGTAGCAACCAGCATCCAACTCCCGTCCTTGCGAACTCGATCAAGCTTTGGAAGAGTTTAGGACTTTATCGCTTTCGCTCGTCGCAGCGGTCCAAATGATCACCCCGAAGGCGATTTTGTTCACCACGTCAGCAAGGTTGTAAACCACATTCAAGAGTACCATGCTTTTCTCTGGACTCGCTCCGGTGAGATAGCCGAGGAAATATCCGATCGGATAAATCGCCCAACCAATCACAACGATCCAACGCATGAGGGTGAAAGCAGACTGAACCGCTGGAGGTGACGATTTCGCATTGATCTTTCCAGCCTCACCGAGGAAGATTTCCCATAGGATAAATGCCCAGCCAGCCATTCCTATGATGAATGCGAACAAGGCGTTCATGTAACCGGCCTCGCCCAAATAACCACCAACAAGCATCACGATAGTTCCGATCATCAAGCGCCAAAATACACCTCCAGGAACTTTGGTGATTGCTGAGAGAATCAAGTAAAATTCGACCATCAGGAGAGGAACCGTGATCAACCAGTCAATATAGCGGAAAACGGTTGGTGTGTTGCCTGTGGCCACCCACACATCACGCATGTAGAAGTAGTGCGTGGCAGCTACCATCGTCACCAAGCCTGACACCGTGAGGGAAGTCTTCCACTTCGGGGTGACTCGCTGTGTCTCCAAAAAGAAGAAGGCAGTCGCCGCCACGAGTGCCATCGAAATAATCCAGAAGGAGATTCCGACAATATCGTCAGATTTGAGGTCACCACCACCTGGGCTAGCGGCAAATGTGTTGCTGGTGAATAGCAATCCAAGCAGAGCAAGCCCGGATGCTTTGGAGATTAGGGATTTTGGAGTCAGGTTCATAGGCTAATGTTTTTGTTGAGTTGGGTTGTGTTAATATGACGGCGCTGAGGGTTTTATTTTTTGGTTAGAGTTCTACAACAACTTAATTTAGACAATCCAGCAAGCTAGAAATTAGAAATAGGTTGTTGATCAGACAAGGCAGATGTTTTCACTATCGCTAGGTTAGCCGAAGGTGAAATTACTGCCCATGGAATTGATAACGACCGTGTAGGCCAACTGGGCTTCTTTTTGATCATTTTAACATTTCAGTGTGACGTGAAGTGGAGCAATACCTCCGGTCAAAGGCAGTATGTGCATGGTTGGGAGAAGCAACGCTAGCGTTGTCTCTAAACCTCTGGCAGTGTCACACGAACATCGAGGTCGAGTGCCATGTCTGCTCAATGCACGTGCCGGTGCCACAGAGATAGGCGTGGCGTCTTGAGCCAAGGAGTTTAGTCGCTGAAGCAGCTTGTTGCGTCTGGGCTCGGTTGCCTTTGACAAGATGGTGAAGCGTGCTTCGGAGCGCGGTCTTGCGCGGCGCACAATTATCGAGTGGAAGCTCGTGGGCATTAATGAGAAAAGCTTACGCAAGGGGCCGGACTAAATTGCTGTTATGATCAATCTGCGAGGAGCTCGAATGCTCGAAGCGGAGCAGGCGGCGCGTCAAAATTGAGTTCGAGTTGCTCTGGCGGATGCTTGTCCGATTTATTCCGCCACGTTGAGGACACACGATAACAACAGACTGGACTCCTCCGGTGCGTTCTGGATATTCACCGGTTTAGGCATCATCATTGGATTTTACGAGAATGAGGAGGAAACGTTTCAATGTGTGCTAAACTCATTTGCAGAGACGTGAGCAAACCGCGGGCATCAATGATTTTTCGGCAGATCAAAAAGAATCCGTGATGGAACCCACGTCCCCGCCTTTCCTCGGTCTTCAAGTAGAAGTGCTGACGATATAGTATACAGTGCGAGGCTCAGAACCAAGAGGATGCTGCCGTGCACTCCAAAATGGAGCAGATGACCGCGCAGGCCAGAGCAACCACGGTGGCCGCACTCACGGAGGTGTTGCGACACAAGAACATTCTGCTTGAGGCTGAGCAGACCCAGTGAGGTGATTAGCGAGAGCGCTAGGACCGTTTAAAAATGCGCAGCAATCGTTGAGCGCGCGTCGGGCTCGTGGAGTAGGCGTCTGCGGTGAGCGGAGTGTTCATGAACTCTGAATACCCGGCGACACTCGTAATCTCAGAAGAGTCGAGATCGGTAAATCCCATCGACCAGTCCGGAAACTCACGATATGTCGCGGGTCCTTCCAAAAGCAGGTTCACTTGGGTGTGTCTTGGGTCACGGTCGATTTTTGACGACAATTTTTTTACCGCTTCCTCTTCCCCTTCGAGCACTTGCATGAACTTGCCGTCTTTGTAGAGCAGCATCCCCGTGAGATCCATTCTTTCATTATTGGTTCTCCACTCCTGCAAGAAGCCTTTGAGCTCTGTGCCATTATACCGTTTTGCAGCGATACTGACGTAGATTAAAAAATACATGCCGATGTGAGGAGGGTGGGCATTGAAGAAATGGTAATATGGGCCGACATCCAAAGGGTTTCTTCACCGGAAAGACGCAGTCCTCAATGGGGGCACTATAGTCGGTTTAGGAAGGGTCGCTAAAACTAAGGCTTCTCTTTTCCATCCCATTCGAGAGCCTCGTTGGGAGCAGGGTCAGCGGTCCATGAACCAAAATCTGCGCCTGATTTGATCCACTTCGCGAAAAGCTCCTGATCTACTTTTGTCCACTGCGGTGCTTTGTCTTTCGGGGGGAAATGCATGTCATCATCGACAGGAAGCAGTGTGACCTGCAACATTCGCGACTTATCAGCATCTCCCGGCACTAAGACTAACTCTCCGTCTTCATCCTTCGCGGTTAGAATGCCCTCTTTGGTTGAAAAAATGATCCCTGCTTTTGGTTTCTTGGTCCGAGTTTGACCGTCTTTGGTCTCATCATAGGCGGGCCGATGGCAGGTCACGCAGCTTGTTTTGATAATGGGAAAAACTTGCTTTTCAAAATCAACCTTGTCTTCAGCCAACAGTGGGGATGTAGAGAGCGTTCCGAGGACAGCAATGTAAAGGATTTTTTTCATGGTTAGAATAGGTAACGTTTATCGAACAAGTTTGGCCTAAACGGATGCGCTTGGTCGGATTTACACCTCTGAATATTGGGGTGCAAAGAATTTCTGTCGCTGGATGCATACGGGGCGTTAGTTGCAAAAACCACACGACCATTTGAAGGCCCGATACCTACCCTCCGCGCTGATTCTTTCCCTCGTATTGTGCTAGGATGGGCTCGTGAGGTATGAGTTTTGACAAACTCATGGAATTCCGAGCCGCCAAAAAGGTCATCGTTGGGGTCTGTTTTCGTCCCATTGGATGCAACGTAGCGCCATGCCCGAATCATAATGTGAGAAAATGGCATTGCGGAAAGGGGATGAATCGACGGCAGGCGGTCACTTGTTAAGTGCGTGCCAGGCGTGCTTTCTCATGTGATAGTTCGCAGCTTGGAGGGCTTAAATCTTTTTGAGTAGCCGCTCATCGACGAGTGCTAGCATGAGAATGCCCAGAACGGTTCATTTGCCAAGCAAGAGCACTCGAAACGAACGACCGAGGAAAGCGGGATGCGTGAGTGAGTGATACTGGCGGAGGAGGGCTTGTGTGGCCGCATCTGGGGTGTGGCCTTCCAGGGTTGCTAGCCAGGGCAATCCGAGTTTTCCCAGAAAGCGGCCCTGATGCTCATAGGTGCGCTGGGTCATGCCGGCGGCTTCGGCGATCTCACTGAGTCGGGTGAAATTGATGTGCGTGGTGAGGTCGCATTCGCCGAGGTTTTCTAGAACGCGGTCGTCGGTCTGATGCTCATGGTAGCGGCGTAGCGTGCCGGTGTGGCGCTCTGGCGCATACAGCTCGTGGTGATCGAAGCCGTAGTCGGCGATGAACACGGTGCCGCGAAACTTTGCGACAGCCAGCTCACGCATCCATTGGATCGAAGCGAGTCCGATCTCGGTGGTGTAGCCAGTGGGCAGATCGAGCGGCAGGCGCGCTACTTCAGCGGCGAGTTCGAGGGATGAAAGGGGGCCGAGGGAGAAAGACAACGCGCCCGTAGCCTCCGCCTTTACCTGCAACTCCTGCCACTCAGAGCCAGTCCAGCGGATGAGGTGCACGGGCATGGCATCGGGGAGTTCATTGCAGATAAAGAGTGCGGGCAGCTCGGGTATGTCTGCGAGTGATTTGACCCAGCGGACGCGCTGAGCAAAGCGCGCTAGTTTCTCACGCTGCACGACTTCGTAGCGTGGGTTTGGCTCGACGATGAGGTAGTCCAGCGTGCTTTCAGTGAGGATATCCTCAGCGAGTTGGCCGTCATGTGCGGCTTGTTCGATAATGATGAACTCGGATGGATTGCCCATCTCCGCACGCACTTGTTGAGCCAGGGCTACGAGCAGTCGGCCATAGAGTGGTCCGACGCTGACGGCGGTGTAAAAGTCACCACTGCGGCCGATGCGACGCGGCGCGGATCCATAGTAGCCGTGCTCGGGATGATAGAGCGCTAGCTCCATGACCTCAGCAAAAGTGAGGCGCTGCGCTGAGGCGAGTCGGTCGAGCAGGAGCTGATGAAGATGAGGCACGGGAAAAAGCTAGCGGGCAGGCGTGGTATGGCTACTTTAGGTTTTCTTTTTTATCACAAGCCACCTCTTATGTTTGGTCTCGAACCGAATCCTAATACCAACTGGCGCGGCGAATCCGGCCTGAAGCTGCCCTTTTACCGCCGCGTGTGGTTCAGTGCGCTCATGGCGCTAACTCTGCTCATGGGTGTGACCTTGCTCGGCATTTACGCCGTGATTGTGAGTCCGCTGCGCCAGAAGGCGCAAACGTATGATCTCGATGAACTCAAGAAGCTGGAGGCAGCCAGTCTGATTTATGACCGGAATGGTGAGGAGTTGTCCCGCATCTATGTGCTGAATCGAACGCCAGTTTCCATCAAGGACATCCCACAGCATTTTATCGACGCGCTGGTTTCACAGGAAGACAGCCGCTTTTTCCAGCATGACGGAGTGGATTACATCGGGCTGGTGCGAGCCGTGTATCTGAATTTCAAGGCTGGCGAAGTCACTCAGGGAGCCAGCACCATCACTCAGCAGCTCGCCCGCCAGACCTTTGGGCTGATGGAGCGCAGCTACAAACGCAAACTCATGGAGGCCTTCGTGGCTCAGCGCATCGAGCGCGCTTTCTCGAAATCAGAGATCTTGGAGCTGTATTTAAACCGCATCTTCTTCGGCAAAAACTTCCACGGCATCCAGGCCGCAGCTCGAGGTTACTTTGGTAAAGATGCCAAAGAGCTGACTCTCGGCGAGTCCGCAACCGTTGCAGGCCTCATCAAGAGTCCGAATAACATCGAGCCAATCCGCCATCCTGAGCGTGCCAAAAAGGAGCGTGACTGGGTGCTCGAACGCATGGTGATCGAAAAGCACGTCTCGCGTGAAGAAGCAGATGAGATCAAGAAGACACCCATCATTACCACACCGCAAAGCACAGACCCACGACTGAGTTATGCCTTTGATGCCGTGCGTGAAGAAGTCGTCGCGCTTGTGGGTGAAGAGCGCGCGCTGAGTGGCGGATTCAAGATCTATACCAGCATCGACAAAGAACTCCAGACCAAGGCTGAGCAGGTCATGAAGAAGCGCCTTAGTGAGGTGGAGAAGCACCCTGGCTACGACCACCAGACCTATGATCAGTTTCGTGGAACGATCACCGACTGGCGCAAAAAGATCTCTGCTGGTGGACCCGACGCTACGACACCGCGCCCGAAACCTGAGTACTTGCAGGGTGCCGCCATCGTCATGGATAACAAAGATGGCTCCATCCTGGCCCTGGTCGGCGGACGTGATTTTAACGACAGCCAATACAACCGCGCCACTGACAGCCTCCGCCCCACCGGCACAGCTTTCATCCCATTCGTCTATGCGGCGGCCTTTAATCAGCCGAACATTTTCCCGATGACGACGTTGCCCGACGAGCCACTCGGCAATGACCGCGTCATGATCGGCGGTTTCACTGGCATCCTCGGTGAGTATGGCCTGGAGGTGCCGAATCCTAGATGGTCGCGCACACAAATCACCGTCCGCGAGGCACTCGCCGCCTCGCGTAACTCCGCCACCGTGCGCCTCGGGGAAAATGTGGCTCTGGAGCGCGGACTGCTCAAAGCCAGCTTCAAAGATTTCGTCACTAAAGCAGGCATCACCTCACCGCTGCGTGATGCCGCCTCTGCCTGTCTCGGAGCCAGTGAAGCCAAACTTGATGAGATGTGCCTGGCCTACTCCTGCTTTGCCACCGGCGGTAAACGCCCAGCCAGGCAGCACCTGATCCAGCGCATCTCAGACGCCAACGACAAGACCGTCTTCCAGCTCGATGAAGCCACGCTGCAAAGCGTGCGCGCTATGGACGAAATCGCCGCATGGCAGACCCACACTTGTTTGGATGAAGCCCTGCATCGTGGCACCGGCTCACCCTCCATTGAATATGGTCTTGGGGATTTCCCAGCCGCTGGCAAAACCGGCACGCATCACGAATACAAAGACCTCTGGTTCCTCGGCTATACCTCCTCAGTCACCTGCGGCGTGTGGGTCGGATTTGATAAGCAGAAAACCATTTATCCTGAAGCCTTCTCCAACAAAGTCGCCCTGCCCATCTGGACTGACATCATCAATGCCTCAGTCAAAGGCCACACCGCGCAGGACTTCACTCCGCCTGAGTCAGCCGACCGAGTCGAGGTCTGTCGCAGCAGCGGACTGCGCGCCACGGACTTCTGTTATGAGAAGATCAAAGGCCCTGACGGCGTCTCCAAATCCGTCCGCAACACCTACTACGAGTACCTGCGCCCTGGCACACCTTTCAATGCCACATGTCCTGTCCATACGGGAGATGGGCTGCCGGCTGATCTCGCGGCTTTTCACCACCAGATCACGACTCTCGGCGAAACCGTCCTGCCTGCCGATCTAAATAAATTTGCTCACCTGGAAGCCGTGCATATTCAGGACCCCATCGTCGTCGGAGCAGATCCCTACAACTCCGAGCAACCCGTGCTACGCGCGCGGCCTGTCAATGATGACGGCAGCCCCATCCGCCGAGCCGTACCCATCGGTCCAGAAGACGGCGGAGACACGGGTGAGCAGCCCGCCATCAAGCTCAAGCCACCGCCGCCGGTGAAGATCGAGCTTTAATAAGGGCACCCTGGCAAAACACGTGACTTCCCGGTTGCTCTGCCATCCTGCTGGGTGTTTGGATCCCTGTGTTTCTTGTCCGTTGTCTGCTTTCACTCTTTTTCCTGACCCTTCTCACGGTTTGCCAACGTGAGCCTGTGTCGGTGGAAGCCGCGCAGGCAGAAAATCTCGATCTAGCTGAAGAAGCAGGCTCAATCTGGGTGGTGGATCGTGAAGGCCAACCTGGACGGCTTTTCCTCTGCGGAACGATTCATGTCCTGAGGGACAGCGATTACCCACTCTCACCAGGCTATGAGGCAGCCTACAATCGCTCAGATAAAATCGTCCTCGAACTGCCGCCCGGCTCCGGCAATGGACCTGCGATGGCCTCGCGCATGCGCCAACTCGGGACCTATGCGGCTGACACTTCCCTGGAGGCGAATATCACCCAGGAAACATGGCAAACGGTGCGTCAATGGGCCTCCACTCACGGGATCGAGGCCTCATCGCTCAATCGCTCTCGGCCCTGGTTCGTGTCACTGATCATCACCTCCACCGAATACGCAGCCTTGGGTGCGAAGCCAGATATGGGCGTGGATCAGTATTTTGAAACCAGAGCTGAGCGCGATGGCAAACCAGGGGAGGGACTGGAGACCGTGGAGTTTCAACTCCAGCTTTTCTCGAAGCTGACTCAGGCTCAGCAGAAAGACATGATCGAGCAAACCATGGCCGAGGTGAGCACGCTTTCACGCGAGTATGAAAAGATGATCAGCGCCTGGAAGAATGGCGAGCTCGATGCCTTGCATGAGATGCTCTTTCGTGAAGCCGAGCGCTACCCCGAGCTCATGGATCTCTTTCTCAAAGACCGCAACCACGCCTGGATCGACCGCCTGGACGCCATGCTGAAGAAAGGTGAGAACGCGATGATTCTAGTCGGGACCGGGCACCTCACCTCCGACGACGGCCTCATCCAGCTCCTCAAAAATCGCGGCTACCGCGTTCGCCATCACCGCCAAGTGAAGGACTTGTAGCGGCAGGCGTCAGCGTGCCGTCATCAAAGCTAACAAATCCACCCACTACTTGCAAATAGGTGGCACCGCCTGAATCGTACTCTCTCATGAATATCCTCGTCACCGGCGGAGCCGGTTTCATTGGCTCGCATACCGTCGAACATCTGCTGCAAAGCGGGGCTGGAAAAGTGTCCATTTTGGACAGCTTCAACGACTACTACAATCCAGCCATCAAACGCGCCAACGTGCGCAGCTTTGCCGATCAAGTCACCGTGCATGAGGGGGATCTGACAGACGCCGCCAGAGTCCAACGCGTCTTTGAAGAGGGCCGCTTTGATGCCGTCATCCATCTAGCTGCGCGCGCCGGCGTGCGGCCCTCCATCGAGCAGCCTGAGCTCTACATCGACACCAATATCAAAGGCACCTTCAACTTGTTGGAAGCCGCGCGGCGCACCAGCTGCAAGCACTTCGTCTTCGCCAGCAGTTCCTCCGTTTATGGCGTGAACAAGAAAGTGCCCTTTGCCGAGATTGACCCGATTTTGCAAACAATCAGCCCCTACGCCATGACCAAAATGGCGGGCGAGCAGATGTGCTCAAACTACAGCCACCTTTACGGTATCAAGACCATCAGCCTGCGCTTCTTCACCGTCTATGGCCCGCGTCAGAGACCTGATCTCGCCATCTCAAAATTCAGCCGCCTGATTGAAGATGGCAAGCCAATCGACAAATATGGCGATGGCAACACGGCGCGCGATTACACCTTCGTTAGCGACATTGTTTCCGGCATCATCGGCGCGCTGAATTACCGCACAGGCCCCATTTGTGACATCTTCAATCTCGGCGGCTCGCAGACCGTGACGCTGAATGTTCTGATCGCCACCATCGAGGCCGCTGTCGGTAAAAAGGCAATCATTCACCAGCTCCCCGAGCAGCCGGGTGACGTGCCGCTGACCTCAGCAGACGTGAGCAAGGCCCAGCAGCTACTCGACTTCCGCTCCAAGACCACCATCGCCCAAGGCGTGCCAGCTTATGTCGAGTGGTTCCGCAAAATGCGCGCTGAAGGCGTAACCGTCTGCTAATCCCATCATGCAGCCAGACCATTCCTACACTCCGATGACGCCCGCTGAAGTGGGTGAGCTGCGTGACACGTTGGATCAGCAGGGTAAGAAACTCGTCTTCACCAACGGCTGCTTTGATCTCCTGCACGCTGGCCATGTGCGCTATCTCAACCAAGCCCGCGCACTCGGTGATGCTATGGTCGTGGCACTGAATTCAGACGCCTCTGTGCGTGAACTCAAAGGACCTACCCGCCCTATCAATCGCGAGCGTGACCGTGCTGAAGTCATGGCCGCTCTGCGCGCGGTGGATGCCGTCGTCGTCTTCGGTGACAAACGCGCCACAGCACTCATCGAAGCGATCCGCCCCCACGTTTATGCCAAAGGCGGCGACTACACCGCAGATTCCTTGAATCCCGAGGAGCGCGCAGCTTTGGACAAAGTCGGTGCCGAGATCAAGATCCTGTCGCTCGTCGCCGGACGCTCCACGACGAAAACCATCGAGCGAATGACCGCGACGGGAGATCAGCCCAAACACCTGCGTCTTGGTGTGCTCGGCTCAGGAGAAGGATCAAATCTACGCGCCATCGTCGATGCCATCAGCCATGAAACCTTGGAGGCCGAAATCGTCATCGCCATTTCGGATCAATCCGACTCACGCTTTTTGAAACTGGCCAAGGCCGAAGGCATCCCCACGCAGCATGTGCAGGGCGGTGCGAATCCGCGTCGCTTCGATAACGCAGGTCAGCAAGCTATCGCCGAGCATTTGCAGCAGGCAGAGGTGGACGTCGTCGTGCTCATCGGTTTCATGCGCATCCTCAAAGAGCCTGTGCTCAGCCTGTATGCGGATCGGCTGGTCAACGTGCATCCTTCCCTGCTACCCAAATTTAAAGGAGCTAACGCCGTGCAAATGGCGCTCGATGAGGGCGAACTCGAAACCGGCTGCACCGTGCACCTCGTCACCCCCGAGATCGACGCCGGGCGCATCCTCGCTCAAGCCAAAGTTCCCATCCTCGTCGGCGACTCCGCCGAGATCTTGCACCAGCGCATCAAGCAGGCCGAGCACAAGCTCTTGCCGCAAGTCCTAGCCGAGTGGAAGCGGATATAAGGAAGAGATTAACAAAGGTTTGCTGCTGTTTGGTAAACCACCGCAAAGAATTGCCAACGACTCAAACCTCCGCAAACATCCCCTGCCCTGCATGTTCATCCGCATCTTTGACCGCTATCTCGGTAAGCAAGTCCTATCAGCTACGCTGATGGGGGTGCTGCTACTCAGTGGTGTGATGGTTCTGGGGAATGTTTACAAAAAGCTGGATGAACTTTTGGGAGACACCCAACTGCCCTTTTCAGTCATCGCGGAGTTCATCGTGCTGATCATTCCGTTCTCGCTCATTTTCACCATTCCCTGGGCCTTTCTCACTAGTATCCTGCTCGTGTTTGGCAGGCTTTCAGCGGACAATGAACTCGTCTCCATGCGCATGACGGGCTGGTCCATGCCACGCATAAGTGCGGCCATTTTTGCCCTAGCCATCGCTCTCTCCGGCATCTGCTTCTGGGTGAATGTGGATCTGGCACCGATGGCAAAAAACCGCATGAAGATGCTCTTTTATGAGGTCGCTCTGGAGAATCCCGAGGCACTCTTTCAGGAAGGTCGCGTGCTGGAAAAAGTGCCCGGTTTCCGCATTCACACTGGCAAGCGCGACGGGCGTAATCTCGAGAACTTGGAGATCATCGAGTTGGAGGGCACGATGGCTAAACGTGTCGTGCGGGCGAAGCGTGCCGTTTTGGAAACTCAGCCCGGCGTGCTCGACTTCACCATGCATCTCTACGATGCCGAGATCGAGGCGATCAGCCACACGCCCGACAAGAAGGTGGACAAGATCGAGTTCCTCAAAGCTGCCGAAACGGCCCTGAGCTTTCCACTTTCACGTTTGCGTGATCAGACTGTGCGCGTGAATGCCAGCATGAAGACGACCGATGCCTTGTGGCAGGAGGTCAACAAGCACGTGGATACCGTGACCACCAAGCCGATGGATAACATTCAGGTTTGCCTCTCACGCACCGAGCTGAGCAAGCGATACAGCTTCTCTCTCGCCTGCTTCACCTTTGCCCTCGTCGGCATCCCGCTCGGCGTCACGGCTCAGCGTCGTGAGACTTCGACGGGCTTTGCCCTCAGCCTCATCACTGCCGTTGTTTATATCGTCTTCATCATTCTGGGAGATACCCTCAATGACAAGCCCAACGCCATGCCGCACCTCGTCATGTGGCTGCCAAACGTGCTCTTCATCAGCATCGGTGGTTGGCTGTTTTATAAGCTGAGCCGGAAATAAAAATCAGAGCGCAAATTTGCTACTCTGGCCCATGAAAGCGCATGGATTGTCGAAGGAGACGCGCTGGATCATCTCAGGCGTCCAACCCCGCTGGCGCATGGCCTGCATGGTTTTTGGCACAGCCAGTGGATCGCTAATGCCCCAGTCACAGGCGCTGTTCATCCAGATGCGCTCTGCCTGGCGCTGCTCAAGCATGTCGATCGCGCGATGCGGCGTGCATTTACTCTCAGGATAGAGCGTGATGCCCGCCCAAAAACCGTGGTCGAGCACATGATCAATTGTGTGCTCTTCAACGTGGTCGATGATCACCCGCTCCGGCGTGATCTTGGGGAAGTTCTTCAGCGCCTCGACGATGAGGCGTGTGCCTTTCAGTTTGTCCTCCAAATGCGGCGTGTGGATGAGCACGAGCTGATCATAATCCTGAGCGATCTGCACATGCTGCTCAAAGATTTTCAGCTCATTGCGACTGTTCTTGTTCAACCCGATCTCGCCGATGCCGAGCACGCCGGGTTTGTCGATGAACTGCGGGATGAGCGCCATCACATCCTCAGCCAGCTTCATGTCCTCAGCTTCCTTTGGGTTGATGCAGAGCCAGCAGAAATGCTTGATGCCAAACCGAGCGGCGCGCTTCGGCTCATACTCAGTGATCTGCCGGAAGTAATCATAGAAGCCATCCGCTGAAGCGCGGTCAAACCCAGCCCAGAAGGCCGGCTCACAGATCGCCTGACAGCCCGCCAGCGCCATGCGCTCATAGTCATCCGTGGTGCGGCTGACCATGTGTCCGTGGGGTTCGATGTAGTTCATGGGGAGGTAGGGGAAGTTGACGGTGATTGAGGGCGATGCGCGCCGTTGACGATGGTTGACAGTGGTTTTTGGCAGAGACTGAGACGCTCAAGCGTCAGCGGATTGGCTAAACAATCGTCAACCACTGTAAACTACCGTGAACTTCTTCATCCCCGATGCGCTCCAATGGCTCCCTGCATGGTGGCCTTGGCGATGGGTTCCGTGCTTGGATCGCTGAAGCTCAGCAGTACTTCTTGGGCACGCTTGGGTTCATCGAGAGACAGAAGGGCGATGGCGTTCTTCAGCGCTTGCACGCGAAAGTCGGTTGTCTGATCAGCGCGCTGCACGCGATCGAGAAAAGCGGCTAGATCGATGAGCTTACTGCGCGCATCCATGAACCCGAGGTCCACGAGATTCACACTTTGAGGAGGGGTCCAGTCAGGCATGGCCGTGAGTGTTAAATGGTCATCGAACTGTAACCGCCATCCACCACCATCTCATGGCCGGTGATGAAGGAACTGGCACCATTGGAGGCCAGCATGAGCGCTGCGCCGATGAGTTCATTGGATAAACCGAAACGGCCAATCGGCGTGTGTCCCATGATCTTTTCCACACGCTCGGGTGTGAGCACTTTGCGGTTCTGCTCAGCGGGGAAGAAGCCGGGGACCAATGTGTTCACGCGGATGCCGAACGGTGCCCACTCGCGGGCCAGATTTTTGCTGAGATTATGCACCGCACCTTTCGACATGCTGTAGGTGAAGACGCGACTCAGCGGCAGCAGCCCGGACATGGAGCCGAGATTGATGATCGAGGCTGGCACCTTGCTCTCGACAAAGTATTTACCGAATACCTGACAGGCCAAAAACACGCCCTTGGTGTTGATGTTCATGATCCGGTCATACTCGTCTTCAGAGATGTCGAGGAACGGCGTGGCGGAGTTCACACCCGCGCCATTGACCAAAATCTGGCAGCCGCCCGAGCGCTCCAGAACCTGATCGAGCAGCAATTGCAGATCGGCTTTGCGTGAGGCATCAGCACTGACGAAATAACCCTGGCTACCAGCGGCATGAATGGCTTCCAGGCCCTTCTCAGCCTTTGCAGGATCACGCCCCACAAGCACGACTTCAGCACCGGCATTGGCAAAACCGCTGGCGATGGCTCCACAGAGCTCACCTGTGCCGCCGATGACGACAGCGGTTTTACCTTGGAGAGAAAAGAGTTCAAAAATGGAGGACATAGTTGGGTGGGGGAGGCGCAGATTTTGTATGCGGGAAGCGAGCGTGTCGAATGAAGAAAAGACGGTCTTACTTGGATAGCGTCATCACGCATTCGAGATGCTTGGTCTGCGGGAAGAGATCGAAAGGTTGCACCTTGTGCAGGCTGTATCCGGCGGTGGTGAAAAGCGCGAGATCACGCATCTGCGTGGCCGGATTGCAGGAGATATAGACGACGCGCTTCGGGGCAAAGGTGAAGAGTTGCTCCAGAAACTCTGCGCTACAACCCGCACGCGGCGGGTCGATGATGACGACCGTGTCGCTCCCAGCGTGTGGCACTTGGGCGAAGATCTCACGCGCATCAGCCGCGATGAATTGGCAGTTCGTGAGGTGATTGATCTTCGCATTGTGCGCCGCTTTTTTGACAGCACTTTCCGAAAGCTCCACGCCAATGACTTCCTGAAATTCCCTGGCCGCGCTGATGCCAAACAATCCGCTGCCGCAATACGCATCCACGAGAAAACTAGCACCGCTGGCTTTGGCTTCACTCACGGCATAAGCCACAAAGTCGGGCAGAATGAAGGGATTATTCTGGAAGAAGTCACCCGCCTGGAACTCGAACTTCACATCACCCACCTGCTCGACCGCGATGGCATCTGCTCGTGTCAGCACACCCGCAGCGGTGGCGCGCATCAACAGCGTGGCACCATTCTTAAAGCTGCCTGCACGCGCTGCCTCACGCACCTGGACCAGTTGCTCATTCAGCGCCGGCATGGCGATGGGACACTGCTCGACATCGACCATGGCATTGCGTGTGCCGACACGGAGAAAGCCGATAGCGGCGACTTCACCATCCTTGGGTTTATGGAAATGCGGCGTGATCTTTGACCGATAGCCATACTGCTTCGGCGAGGCGATCACCGGCAGCACCGGGTGTACGATCTTGGCCATGTGCAGCAGTAGCTCCTCCACCTGCCGCTGCTTCCACGCGATCTGTTTGTCATACGCTAGATGCTGATACTGACAGCCGCCGCAGGTGCCAAAGAGCGGACACACCGTTTGCACCCGCTCAGAGGAAGGCTCCAGCACCTCGACCAGATCCGCATTGCTGTAGTTCTTGTGATTGCGGAAGACGCGGCACTTCACCAACTCACCCGGCAGAGCAAAGGGCACGAAGATAACCCAACCATCCACCCGCGCCACACCGCTGCCTTCATTGGTCAGGTTTTCGATACGCACCTCCAGCTCTTGGTGGTAAGTGAATGGGTGAGGGACAAACTTCCGTGGCTGCATCCCTGCCCTGTAGCAGCCTGGAGCCTGAGATCAAATGTAGGGTGGACTTTAGTCCGCCGTATGTGAGCCTGTCAGAAAGTTTGTGTGGAGGGTCAAATCCGAGGACAGGAAGACATGAGAAGACCCAAAACGAAGGAAGACAAAGCGCTCGATGAAGCGCTGGACGTGTTAATCGCCAAAAGCGGCCATTCACCGGAGGCGATCATGGGCG
>CAMAQH010000023.1 GCA_945860295.1 Prosthecobacter debontii | reverse complement strand
TGTCCAAAGGCCAGCGATCCACAGGCCCAGAAGGGGCAATTGCAGCCTCACCTATTGGGTGAGCTTCGACGGGGATGATTTTGCGCTCCATCGGCCCATTCTATGAGCCTTCGCGACGATGTGTCATCTTTTCCATTCACGCTTTTAGGATTAGCATGACCTGCTGGCAATTGATCGGTTTGGGTAAAGCCATTGTCGTAACGCTGGAAGTCAAAACTGGAAGCCCGTCTTCAGCGCACCTTTATTCAACAAACACGCGAGAAGTGTGCGCAGCGTGTTATCCGCCCAGTTCATAGTGGGACGCAGCGTCTTGGTCAGCTCAGAAGCGGTCTGCGGAGAAATCTCCCAGAGCGCCTCCATGACGGACCATTCGGAATCGGAAATGTCAGGTAGTGGCATAATAAGGCCATTTCACTTCATCTGTAGTGATTCAGAAAAAAGCTCCACATGAATGGCTGCTTCGAGTCTTGACACTGCGCTTGCTGCCTCCCATTCTCGCACTCCAAAGCTCTCCAATAATCAACCCAATCAATCACCCAAATTTATGTCAACCAAAGTAGGAGTCATCGGAGCAGGCGGCATGTTACAGTATCACGCGGCGGGCTTCCGCCAGGCAGGTGCGGAAATCGTAGCGGTGGCAGATGCGGCTCCCGGCGCAGCAGCCAAGGCAGCAGAGAAATGGAGCATCGCGAAGGCTTATGATTCCGTAGAAGCAATGCTGTCCGACAGTCCAGAGATCGAAGCCGTAAGCATCATCGTTCCGAATAAATTTCACGCACCGCTCACACTCCAATGCCTCGCCGCTGGCAAACATGTTTTCTGTGAAAAGCCTCCAGCGCTAAGTGCTGATGAAGTGCATTCAATCATCGCTGCTGCTAAGCAGGCAGGAAAAAAAGTGCTCTTCAACTTCAACAATCGCGCGCGGCCTGAATCGCAGGCCATGATGACCTACATCAACCAGGGCGTGGTGGGCATAATCAACTCCGCGCAGGCCAAGTGGATTCGCCGCACGGGCATCCCCGGCTTCGGTGGTTGGTTCACGACCAAGGAACTCTCAGGTGGCGGCCCGCTGATCGACCTGCTGCACATGGTGGATCTCGCCATGTATTTCATGGGCTATCCAGAGCCAGCTCATGTGCTCGGCCAGACCTTCTCGGACTTCATTGAAGACAAGCAATTCAAAGGCCCCTGGGGGATTCCTGATCGCGTCGGTGGCACCACTGATGTGGAAAATGCAGCGCACGGTTTCGTGACATTCAAAACCGGCCAAGTGCTCTCTCTCCAAGTTTCTTGGGCTGAAATGGTCAAGCGTGAGGAAGTCTCTGTGGTCTTCCAAGGCACCAAAGCGGGTGGCAAAGTCGAGCGTCTCTTTGGCATTGATGGACTCGACAACACAGCCATCGACACCTGTGAACTCTACGTGCAGGAAAATGGCCACAGCGTGAACCGCAGCATCACCACCCCGGCCTGCGAAGACATGGGCCGAATTGGTTCTGCCGCGAACTTCATCGAGGCCATCGAAGGCCGCGCTGACGCACTCAACACACCTGAGCAGGCTCTGCGCCTGATGCAGGTGATCGATGCCATTTACACCTCCGCCACCACGGGCCAGCCAGTGTCGATTTGATCAATCTTTAGACAGGCCTATCAAATGCGAACGGATCGGTGCAAATCGCCGATCCGTTCTTTGTTTTTGGCGACTCGCCTCAAGCACCGATGGGGTGCCAAGTCGTCTTGAACTCGATCCATTCGCGGATATCGTAAAGGCCCTGTGCGGAGTCGGCGAACCAATCGATAGCCTCCTCCGACTTTTGCAACCGCACTCGCTTCACGCTTTCGGCAGCCCCGAGCTTGAGCTGCTTTCGATCCGATGCATTCACGACGCCGCTGATTCCGCGCAGATGCTCGTGCGTGGCAAACGTGTGGATCAGGTCACTGCGCTGTCCCGTCAGCAAATTCACCACGCCGCCAGGGAGGTCGCTAGTCGCCAGCATTTCACCCAGCAGGATGCTCGGGTAAGGCTGCGTCTGCGAGGCCAATGCGACCACGCAATTGCCACTCGTGATCGCAGGCAGGATCAGTGAGATCAGCGCCAGCAAAGGCGAATCATCCGGCGCGATGATACCGATGATTCCCATCGGCTCTGTGACCGTGAAATTGAAGTGCGGTGAAGCCACCGGATTCACACTGCCGAGAATCTGCTCGTATTTATCCGTCCAGCCCGCGTAGTGAACGATGCGCTCAATGCTCGCCGCGACCTCGCGCGCCGCCTCCGCCTTAGAACCGCCGCCAAGCATGATCGCCTCTGCGAGTTCAAGGCTGCGTGCCTCGATCATCTCCGCCATGCGATAAAGAATCTGCCCGCGATTAAAAGCCGTGCGCTTCGCCCAGCCCGGCCCAGCCTTCGCCGCCGCTTCCACAGCATTGCGCAAATCCTTGCGCGTGCATTGTGCGATGTTGGCAAAGAACGCGCCAGAAGCGTCATGCAGTTCAGCCACACGTCCGCTCTCACTGCGGATGAACGCACCGCCGACGTAGCATTTGGGGGTTTTGGTAATGAGAAGACGTTGGGACATGATTTCAAGTGGGTTTGCTGAAGCTTTCGTGAAGTCCAAATACCAAAATGAACAAGGCTGGAGCTACAAAGAAAATGTCACAGGCTGGCGGCTCTTGAGATGCGCCTATGTAATGTGAGATCGGAGCCGCAGCGGCTGAGGCAGCAAAAGCATAAGTCATGATCTTTGCATAAGCAGCGGCCAACAAAAGAGAGCCAATTACAAGATGCGCGAGGCTGCTGAAGGTAAGGCCAGCAAGTTGATTGTAACCATGCAGATCACTCCATTCCTTCGAAAACCAAAACAGGCACCAAAACCACAAAAGTTGGGCGGAGCATCCCAGTAGGATCAGCATCAAGCGCAACGTCGTCACATTAGCTCGAGTGTCGATTAGCTTCATGGCTGTTTGAGGTAATCAAGAAGTCCCTGCTTGCCGCCCTCGCGACCAAAGCCGCTCTCCTTGTAGCCGCCGAAGGGACTGGTCGGATCAAACTTGTTGTAGGTGTTGGCCCAGACGACGCCGGCTTTGAGCAACGTGCTCATTTTTAGGATTCGGCTGCCTTTGTCGGTCCACACGCCGGCACTGAGACCGAAGGCGGTGTTGTTAGCTTTTTCGACGGCTTCTTCGAGCGTGCGGAAGGTCAGGATGCTGAGCACAGGACCGAAGATTTCTTCACGCGCGATGCGGTGGCTCATGCTGACGCCGGAGAACAGCGTTGGCTTGAAGAAGAAGCCCTTCGTCGGCAATCGGCATGCGCTCTGATGCATCTCTGCACCTTCTGCGACGCCAGACTTAACCAACTCGGTGATCTTGGCGAGTTGCTCGCGACTGTTGATCGCGCCGTGGTCAGTGTTCTTGTCCATCGGATCACCAACTCGCAGCACGGCGATACGGCGCTTGAGTTTCGCCAGCACTTGCTCCGCCACGCTTTCCTGTACGAGCAAACGAGAGCCAGCGCAGCAGACGTGGCCTTGATTGAAGAAGATGCCGTTTACGATTGCCTCCACCGCCTGATCGAGCGGCGCATCATCGAAGACGATGTTCGCGGCCTTGCCTCCAAGTTCCATGGTCATCTTCTTCTCAGTGCCAGCGAGGCTGCGCATGATGATCTTCCCGACCTCTGTGCTACCAGTGAAAGCGACCTTCGTCGTCAGCGGATGATTGATCACCGCCGCGCCTGTCTCCCCTGCCCCGCTGACGATGTTCACCACACCATTCGGCAGTCCGGCTTCCTGGCAGATCTCACCAAACTTCAGCGCCGTAATGCTGGTGGTTTCCGCTGGCTTTAAGACAACACAATTCCCTGCTGCAAGTGCTGGCGCGATCTTCCACGCAAGCATGAGCAACGGAAAATTCCACGGAATCACCTGCCCCACGACGCCATGCGGTGCGAGCTGCCTGCCGGGTGCCAAATATTCCAGCTTATCCGCCCAGCCCGCATGATAAAAGAAATGCGCCGCCGCCATCGGGATGTCGAAGTCGCGTGATTCCTTGATCGGCTTCCCGCCATCCAGCGTCTCCGCAATGGCGAACTCCCGCGCATGATCCTGCAGCAGTCGCGCGATGCGATACAGATACTTCCCGCGCTCCTTGCCCGGCATCTTACCCCACACACTGGTGAAGGCTTTTTGCGCCGCCTTGCAGGCCACATCCACATCCGCCGCATCCGCCTGTGCGATGTCAGCGATCATCGTTTCATTCGCCGGATTGATCGTCGGGAAATACTTCCCCGACCGCGGCGGAACGAAAGAGCCATTGATGAAGAGATCGTAGCGCTTCTTCAGCTTTGGGTCCGCCGTCTCCGGCGCAGGATCAAACTCCCACAGATCGCCAAAAACGAGTTCGGGGGTGGGCTTAGTGATTTTTTTAGCCATACAATAAATGAGTTAATAACCCTCCGTGGCATCGCTGAAATTCCACGGCGCTTGATAGGCACCTGTGAGCTCCTTCTCGATCTGCCGCAGCAGATCGTTGAGCAGTGAGGAGGCACCAAAGCGGTAACGAGTATTGTTCAGCCACGCATCCCCGAGTGTCTCCTTCACGGCGATAAGAAAATGCAGTGCCTGCTTGGCGGTGCGAATGCCACCAGCAGGCTTCATTGAAATAGGAATACCTGTCTCAAGATAGAAATCTCGAATCGCCTCCAGCATCACCTGGTTGTTACCGAGCGTCGCATTGGCTGAGGTCTTGCCCGTGCTCGTCTTGACGAAATCCCCAGGCCGCAGCACACGCATCGCGAGGAAAGAAGCCACACGAATGTTGTCGTAAGTTTCCAGTTCACTGGTTTCCAGGATAACCTTCAGTGTCGCATCACCACAAGCTTCAAGCACTTGTGATATCTCATCTTGCACCAGCGAAAGCTCGCCGGTGAGGAACGCTCCACGATTAATCACCATATCGATTTCATCCGCGCCATCACCCACCGCAGCGCGCACCTCCGCGAGCCGCGTGCGCAGCGGTGCCTGACCTGATGGGAATGCTGTGGCGACTGACGCGACTTTTACGTTCGTGCCAACGAGATGGCGCTTGGCATGGCGCACCATGGAGGAATAAACGCACACCGCCGCCGTGCTCGGCACGTCCATGCCCTCATGCGGCGTGATCGCCTTTTTACAAAGTGAAGCCACCTTTCCCGCTGTGTCCTTCCCTTCTAGCGTCGTGAGATCGATCATCGAAGCCGCGAGCTTCAGGCCAAAGAGCTTCGATTTCTTCTTGAGACTCCGTGTCGTAAACTTTGCTACGCGCTCTTCAATCCCAACGGCATCCACGGTGCCCACATCATCAATGAAGCGGCGGAGTGAGGCATGAGATTTCAGGAGCATTCAGCCATGCTAAGCGTTCGTTGCAGTTTTGTAAAACTTTCCTCTCTTCGCCAACTCAATCCAGTCATTTGGAGCACAAACTTTCCGCGATGGCCGCCGCCCGCGCATCAGCCGCAGGCGGATGAAACCGAAAGAACGACTCCGGCTCAACGAGTTCCAGTTCCATCAGCAAAAGCGCCCCGGAATCACCGTGCACCGCATCCACGCGAGAATACATTGGGGATTGTGGACATGTCGCGACAGCGTGCTCAGCGAACGCGATCTCAGCCGCTGTTGGTGTATGAAGGTAAACCGTGCCGCCGTGGTCGTCCTGCACATGGAAATCGTCCGGCTTCGAGATATTCCTCACCGCATGAGTGCAGCGACCACCGATCACCATCAGCGAAAGCTCGCCAACACCGCCTCATGGGCGCCCAAGTTCGCCGCATCCAGCCTTTAACCACCATCGCCTTACGCAGCGTCGTCGTTTTTCCACGCTCGATGAAAATCGTCACCGGCAAGTTCACCCCGCGCTCAGCGAGGTCTCGCAGGCAGTGCTGGTCCACATTACAGCGCACCAGTTCGGGCACGTTGAAAACGCCGCAGTCCACCTTCGACACGGTCAATCCAAGAAGTAAACTCAGCGAATCTATCAAGTAATCCCATGTCGAGCGAAAATCCGCAGCACGAGCGCAATTCCAATCAAAATCCGCATTCGACCACACCACCCTCTGCGCGAAGATTCCGCGCACTTGCAGTGCGGTGACTAACAGCCGCTCCTCAATAAGCAACTACGGCTGATACCAGTTCGATTCGTCTGGCACTTCGTGGCGTTCGTCGGCAAGAAGGATGATGTCGTAGATCTCCATGAGCATCCCAGTCTGCGTGCTCAAAACTCACAGGCGATCCAGCATTTTACCTGACTGCTTAGTCGCGAAGGTAAAGCCTGCAAGTTTTGCGACCCGCTATCCTCTGTGAGCTATTTGCTCACTGATCGCGTTATACTCGGAGCCACATCCATTCTTTGCCACAATGATTCGCCACACTGTCGTCTTTCGATTAAAACATCCCGCCGGTTCTGCCGCAGAGCAGGAATTCATGAACGCAGCCCGCGAGCTTGCCAGTATTCCCGGCGTGGAGCACTTCGAGTGCCTGCGTCAGATTGGAGCGAAGAACGCCTTCACCTTTGGTCTCTCAATGGAATTTGCCGATGCATCAGCGTATCAAATCTACTGCGTTCATCACGACCATGCGCGTTTTGTGCAAGAAATCTGGCTGCCGGAGGTCGCGGAGTTTCTGGAGATCGACTACGCGCCGCTGTCCTGAGCATCTTTGAAATCATCAAACCCACGACTCTTCAGTCATGAAATCCATTCTCGTCTTTCTCGTTTCTGCCTTGGTCGTTTTGAATTCAGCCTTTGCCGCAGACGCGCAGTCCTTTCGTGCAGGTGCTGCGGTGGTGGACATCACGCCGCTGAAGCTTCCAGTGCGCGTGAATGCCATGTTTACGGAACGAATAGCGCAGCGGGCAGTGGACCCGCTTTATGCGCGTTGCATCGCATTAGATGATGGCTCGATGCAGATGGCGATGTGTGTGGTGGACACCTGCATGATGGAGAGAGGTTTGATTGACGAGGCCAAAAAAATAGCCTCCAAAGCGATGGGTCTTAGCACCAATCACATCATGATTTCGGCCACACACACGCATAGCGGAGTGTCAGCTATGGCCTGTCTCGGCAGCCGACAAGATCCTGATTATGTCGCGTGGCTACCGGCCAAATTGGCCGAATCCATCATCGCGGCGATGAAAAATTTACAGCCGGCACGCATCGGCTGGAGTTCCGTGGATGATTGGGAGCACACACACAATCGCCGTTGGATTCATCCGACCAAAAGCAATGACCCCTTTGGCAATCCAACTGTTTTAGCCAACATGCACCCCGGCTATCTTAGCGCCGACATCATTGGTCCATCAGGTCCAGTCGATCCAGGATTGAGCGTGCTCGCCGTGCAGACTCGTGATGGCAAACCGCTCGCACTGATGGCGAACTATTCGCAGCATTTCTTCGGCTCGCCTTTGCTCTCGGCAGATTACTACGGTGCCTTCAGCCGCCACATCGCCAAGCTGCTGGGCGAGGCTTCAAGCGAAGGACCGTTCGTTGCCATGATGTCGCAGGGGACGAGTGGTGATCTCATGTGGATGGACTATGGCTCACCGCAGAAAAAGGAACTGACCCTGCAAAGTTACTCTGAGGCGGTCGCGCAGAAGGGGCTGGAGGCTTATAAACAGATCGCCTGGCACAATCATGTGCCGCTTGGGATTGTGCAGAAGACTTTGCCACTCAACTATCGCGTGCCGGATGCAGAGCGTATCGAATGGGCAAAGAAAAGAGTCGAGGCACTGCAAGGCAAGCTACCTACTGACAAGGCTGACATCTATGCAAATGAGGCGATTCTTTTGCACGAGAAACAAAAGACTGAACTCGTGCTGCAAGCCATCCGCATCGGCGATCTGACGATCGCCACACTGCCTAACGAAGTCTATGCACTGACGGGTTTGAAGCTTAAAGCACAGTCGCCATTTACTTCACACTTCAACATCGAATTAGCCAATGGTGCCGAGGGCTACATTCCACCGCCCGAGCAACATGTGCTGGGCGGTTACACCACTTGGCCCGCGCGCACAGCTGGGCTTGAGGTGCAAGCAGAGACAAAGATCGTGGCAGCGCTGCTGAGCGCTCTGGAAGGCGTCACCGGTCAGAAGCGGCGCGTGATGCAAGATGATCACGGGCCGTATGCCGAGGCAGTGCTAAGCGCGAAGCCCGCAGCTTACTGGCGGCTCAATGACGTGGATGGGACGACGGCAGTGAATGCTGTGTCTGGCGGTGCTTCCGCACACATCAGTGATGGAGCGAGTTGGTTTCTGCCCGGTGTCGGTAGCGGCACTGGCATTGGCTTGCATGAGAAGCTGACGCCCTCCGCTTTCTCCGGTCCCAAGCAAATCAATCGCGCGCTGCATCTCGCGGGCGCTGACATGCAGGCGGATGTCGCAGGCTTGGGCGAGCATTACTCGATCGCCCTGTGGTTCTGGCTCGGTGAGGCCAGTGGCGCGAGCGAGCGCAGTGGCACACTTGTGGCCGGACTTGGTGGTGAAGTTCTTGGCACAAAGCAGTCCCGTGAACATCGCGCGCAGCTTGTGCTCGACGGCGAAGTCTCGAAGAACACGATGCGTGCGGATGACTGGCACTTTGCTGTACTTTTGCGGGATGGTAACAAAGTGCGCGTGCATCTGGATGGCGCAGAGAAGCCCGAGATCGCAAAAGCCTTTCCGATGCAGCCGAACAACAAGCATCTGGTTTTTGGTCATCAGTTGCAGGGAAAACTTGATGAGGTCGCTGTCTTCAAGCGTGCTCTCACGCCAGCAGAAATCGCAGCCTTCTGGAAAGTGTCTGGCATTGCGGAACAACGGGCCAAGGAAGCCGCCTTGTCAGTGCCTAAGCCGCTCGAGCCGAGCGAGTCTCTAAAGAAAGTGCATCTGCCTGCGGGATACAAAGCGGAGATCATTGCAGCAGAACCGCTCTTGATTGATCCCGTGGCCTTTGATTGGGATGAGCGCGGACGCTTGTGGGTCGTCGAGATGTCGGACTATCCGCTCGGCATGGATGGCAATGGCAAGCCCGGTGGCCGAGTGCGCGTGCTCGAAGACATGAATGGCGACGGGTGCTACGACAAGTCCACGCTGTTCGCGGATGGGTTAAATTTTCCCAATGGCATCCTGACCTGGCGCGATGGCGTCATCATCACCGCCGCACCGAATGTGTTGTTCCTGCAAGACACGAATGGTGATGGCAAAGCCGACAAACAAGAAGTGCTGATCAGCGGATTGCAGGAGGGCAATCAACAACTCCGCTGCAATGGGCTGCGCTGGGGACTCGATAACTGGGTCTATCTCGCCATCGGCGGACACCACGGAAAATACGCAGCAGAAACTCGACTGAAGTCGCTGCGCAACGGGCAGGAGATCCAAGTCGGCGCGCGCGACTTCCGCTTCCGCCCCGACACGGGCGAACTGGAACCGCAGAGTGGACCGACGCAGTTCGGGCGCAATCGCGACAACTGGGGCCGCTGGTTCGGCACGCAAAACGCGCATCCGCTTTGGCACTACGTTTTGCCCGAGCAATACCTGAGGCGCAATCCGCACTACGGCGTGGATGAGACACGTGTGCAGATGCTCACGCCTCCGAACAGTCCGCCCGTGTATCCTGCGAGCAAGGGGACGAAGCGTTATCACGACTTCACCGCCTCCATGGGACACTTCACTTCGGCGTGCAGCGGCGTGATTTATCGTGACCAAATCCTGTTTGGGCCTGGCAGCAATGACGCCTTCACCTGCGAGCCAGTGCATAATCTTGTGCAGCACATGGCTGTCACCGACAACGGTGTGAGCTTCGCTGCGAAGCAAGTATTCGGTGAAGGGAAGTTCGACTTCTTCGCCAGTGAAGACCGCTGGTGCCGCCCCGTGATGGTGCGTGAAGGACCCGACGGTGCGCTGTGGATCGCGGACATGTATCGCTTCATGATCGAGCACCCGCAATGGTTGCCAAAAGAAGGCAAAGACGAACTGCTCCCGCACTATCGTCTCGGTGATGACCGGGGCCGCATCTATCGTGTGAGCCGCAACGGAATGGCTGATTTCAAGCCCGTGCGCTTCGACAAGCTCAGCACATCCGATCTCGTCGCCGCTCTCGATTCCACCAACGGTTGGCGGCGTGATAAGGCGCATCAAATCCTGCTCTGGCGTGCGGACAAATCCACAGTCGCGCCTCTGCTGGCCTTGGTCGAGCTAAGCAAAAATCCCCTCGCACGACTGCACGCGCTCTGTGTGCTCGATGGCCTTGGCGAACTCAAATCCGCGACGGTAACCCGCGCTCTCGGCGACGACAATCCCGGTGTGCGCGAGAATGCCCTGCGCCTCGCTGAGACACGCTTCACGCCCGAGGTTCTCGCCGCCGCCGTGCGTCTCGTGGATGACAAGGATGCAAAGGTGCAGATGCAGCTTGCCTTCACGCTCGGTGAATCAAAAGACGCACTCGCTGGCAAAACATTGGGCCGCCTGCTCATCGCCCATACCGATGATCCCATGATTGTCACAGCCGTGATGAGTTCCGCCACACCACACATCCGCGCGTTAATCGCAGCAGTAGCCGGCAAACCACAGAGCGCACTCGCTGACACATTGCTCACCATTGCACTCGGGTTGAATGATCGCGACGCCATCGTGACGCTGCTCGCACCCATCTTCACCTCCACTGGCAGCCGCTACACGCCAGAGCAACTCACCTCCTTCGCACGTTTGCATGTTCAGCTCGCACAGAGCGGCAGCACGCTCGGCAAACTCCGCACTGGTTCTGCCGGAGATGCGCTCGCGCAGTTGCTCACCAAAGCCACCGCGATCACCGCGCAAGCTCGCGGCACAGCCGCCGACACGAACGCACCCGCCCTAGAACGCATCGCTGCCACCGTGCTCCTCAGCCGTGATCCCGCCTCGCGTGCCGAGGCATTGCCGCTGCTCACCGCCTGGCTTGATCCAAAGCACCCTGCCGATGCCCAGGCTGCCGCCATCCGCGCCCTTGCCATCATCGCCACCCCCGAGGTGACCGCCGCTTTTACCAAGGCCTGGCCCACGATGAGTCCCGCCACAAAACAGCTCGCACTCACCGCCTGGATGAGCCGCGAGCCGTGGGCTTTCGATCTCGTTCAACGTATTGAGCGTAAGGAACTCTCCGCCTCCGCCGTGGACACCACCCAGCGCGCACGTTTGATCAAGCACGACTCCAAACGCATCGCCTCACTCGCCGCCAAGGTCTTCGACACCGCATCCTCCGCGCGCAGCAAAGTCGTCGAGAGTTATCTTCCCGCCCTGACCCTGAAAGGCGATCCCGCAAAAGGCCAGCAGACCTACACCCTCATCTGCGCCGCCTGTCACAAACGCGGTGCTCAAGGCCGCGAACTCGGTCCAGACTTGCTCTCTATCGTCGAGCATCCGCCAGAGAAAATGCTCGGCAACATCCTCGATCCCAGCGCCGACATCCAACCGGGTTTTAATCCATACACCTGCACGCTCAACACTGGCGAGCAGATCTACGGCCTACTCGCTTCAGAGAGTGCCAATAGCGTCGTGATGAAGCTCATCGATGGCACGCAGAAGACGGTTCTGCGCAACCAAATCAAAACACTTCAAAGCCAGCCGCTCTCATTGATGCCTGAAGGTCTTGAAGCCGCCATCAATCACCAAATTATGGCCGACCTTATCGCCTTTCTTCGAACCCCGATTACGAGCACAAAATGAGGCTGTCAGATCTGTGCTCGACTCAGGGAAATCACGTATCCGACTTCGTGCTAGATTCTTTACACGAAAGGAGTTGTAGCGTTTTTTGCGTGTTCTGTGCAATCGCACCCCAAGTACCCATGCCCCCCATCGAATGGCCAGTGAAGTAAATTTGCGCGGCATCCGCCCTGGTCTCGAAGAACATCGCAACGAGCGTCTCGATCAGTTATTGCATTGCTGATGAGAGCGCACCATAAAAAAAGCGCGGGCCTTTCGACCCGCGCTATGAAGTGACTGAGGCGGATGGTGTATCCGCGCTTCGCTTATGAATAGCTAGCCTGCTGGCCTTTGACATCGCGCTTCTTGATCCATGGCATCAGAGCGCGGAGGCGGGCACCGGTCTTCTCGATCTGGTGCTTCTCACCATCCTTGAGCAACTTGTTGAAGGTCTTGTATCCGTTCTCGTATTCAGCGACCCATTCTTTGGCGAACTTGCCATTCTGGATCTCTTTGAGCGCCTTCTTCATGCGCTTCTTGACGCCAGCGTCGATGATCTGAGGGCCAACTTTGACATCGCCCCACTTGGCGGTTTCGGAGATGGAGAAACGCATGCCAGCGATGCCGGATTCATTCATCAGATCGACAATGAGTTTCAGCTCATGTAAGCACTCGAAGTAGGCCATCTCAGGGGAGTAGCCGGCCTCGACCAGCACTTCGAAACCAGCCTGCACAAGCGCGCTAGTGCCACCGCAAAGAACGGTCTGCTCGCCGAAGAGATCGGTTTCGGTTTCTTCCTTGAAGCTGGTCTGAAGCACGCCACCACGGGTGCCGCCGATGCCATGAGCCCAGGCGAGAGCGATCTGCTTGGACTTCTTGGTCGGATCCTGATGGATGGCGATGAGGGCTGGCACGCCTTTACCTTCCGTGTATTGACGGCGGACGATGTGACCTGGGCCTTTAGGGGCCACCATGATCACGTTCACATCGGTTGGCGGGACGATGGTCTTGTAGTGAATGGCGAAACCGTGGGAGAAGAGGAGGGTCTTGCCCTTGCTCAGGTTCGGTTCGATGTCCTTCTTGTAGCAGGAAGGGATCTTGGTGTCTGGCACGGCGACGAAGATCACGTCAGCCAGTTTCACCGCTTCGCCAGTGTCATACACCTTGAAGCCTTTTTCCTTGGCGACATCGCGGCTCTTGCTGCCGGGATACAGACCGATGATGACTTCAACGCCGCTTTCCTTGAGGTTCAGAGCGTGAGCATGGCCCTGCGAGCCGAAGCCGATCACGGCGCAGATTTTGCCTTTGAGTGGCGCCAGGCTGGCGTCCTTTTCAGTGTAGATTTTAGCGGGCATTAGTTAGGTAGGTCTAGGTTAAGAGGGCGCGCAGAGTGGTTCAACTGGCTGGAATGGTCAAGGATGAGTTCTTCTGCGCCAAACCAACATCCAAATCCCACCGATCAGCCCCCAGATACCGATGGCGGCAAAGCCAAGCAACGAGGCAGCAAGCGCACGCAATGGGCCGCAATCAGACTGGCCGCCGAGCCATTCGACGATCAGGTTTTCACGAACTCCGAGTCCGTTAATGCTCACGGGCAGCGACGCCACGAGATCGACCGCAGGCATGAGGCCAAACATCTGTGGCAGACTCACGAGAGCACCGACAGCTCTCGCCGCCGCCCAAAAGGCTGCAAAGGTGCAAGCCGTGCTCAGCACCGAAACAGCGAAGCCTGAGAATAACCACGGATGCCGAAACGTGGCTGCATAGACGGGCGACAGCCATGTCGAGAGCCGCAGCAGGCCAGGGATGCGCGCGATTATGCGCTGCAAAGCCGGCTCCATGATAACCCCGAATCCTAGCACGATGACGACAACGACCAGTGGCACCGCTTTGTCCGCCACAGTAACGATGCTGACAGGCAACGCACCACTCCGCGAGAAAGCCCAATAGAGCGCCATGCCACCAAACAACCCACCCACATAATCCAGCAACAGCGAGCCGACGATGGCACCGCGTTGCTCAGGAAAGCTGCTCTTCAACCCGAACAAGCGCACACCATTGGCACCGAGCGGCCCAATGAAGTAAAGATTGAAGAAGTCAGCGAAGAGTGTGAGCCGCAGCAGCTCGCCAAACCGCGCCCGCAAGCCATACACCCAGAGAAACCACCACCAGCGCCCCGCCCAACCGAGCAGTGATATACCGCCAAGTATGAAGGCCAGCAAAAGCCAGCGCAGATCCACCGACAACCACCGGAAAGACATGATCTCCTCCACCCGCAAACGCTGCACGACCCAGCACAGCGATCCGACAGCACAAAGAAAGCGCATGAGGTGGAAGAGAGGACGTAGCATGGGGGCAGGACTGAAAACTGAAAATTGAAAACCGAAAGATGAAAACTTAGTGCTCAGCACTGATCAGACTTAGCCTTTGAACTTTAGCCCGGGCGATGCATCTCTAGCTGCCCTTTCCCATCCTTTTGAAATCCATGTCCGCACCCATCAAACCTCGCACCATTCATGTCGGCCTAGCTGGGCTGGGCAATGTGGGGGCGGGAGTCTTCAAGAATCTCGATGTTAACCGCGACCTCATTCGCCAGCGCACGGCGGCGGACATCCGAGTGAAGCGCGTGGTGGTGCGTGATCCATCCCGTGCTCGCGATGTGGCGGTGCCTGCGGAGATGATCAGCACGGACTGGCATGATTTAATCAACGACGCTGATATCCAGGTGATCGTGGAACTCATCGGCGGCACGACCACGGCGTATGATCTGGTTTGTGCGGCACTGCGCGCAAAAAAGATCGTCGTCACCGGCAACAAGGCGCTGCTTGCAGAGCGCGGGCAGGAGCTGTTCGCGCTGGCCGAAGACTGCGGCGTGCCGATCTATTTTGAAGCGGCGGTCGCGGGCGGCATCCCGATAATCCAGGTGCTGCAAGAGGGGCTGGTTGGGAACCGCATCCTGTCCATCCACGGCATCATCAATGGCACCTGCAATTACATCCTGACTCGCATGTCGCAAGCTGGCTTGAGCTATGCCGATGCGCTGGGCGAGGCTCAGGAAAAAGGCTATGCCGAGGCTGATCCGACACTGGATGTCAGTGGCTGGGACGCGGCGCATAAGGCGATCATCCTCGCCTCACTGAGCTACGGATTCTGGATTCCGACAGGCTGTGTGCATGTCGAAGGCGTGGACAAGATCGACATCGCTGATTTCAAATTTGCCAAGCGACTCGGCTACACCATCAAGCTGCTTTCCGTGATCCGCGCAGATGAGCAGGGCCTGGTGGAGGTGCGCACGCAGCCGACGCTGGTGCCGCTGAGTCATGTTCTGGCCAGCGTCAGTGGCAGCTACAATGCCGTGCTCGTGAATGGCGACATCGTGGGCGAGACGCTCTTTTACGGACGCGGTGCCGGTCAGGACCCGACGAGTAGCAGCGTCATCAGTGATCTCTGTGAAGCTGCTGCCGTGATCGTCTTTGGCGCACGGCACAGCGGTTTTGTGCCACACGGATTGTATGGCAAAAGCAAGCCGATGGAGGAAACCATTTCCCATTACTACCTGCGCCTGACCGTCGATGACGTGCCCGGCGTGCTAGCTCAAGTGGCGACGGCGCTCGCCCAGAGAAATATCGGCATCTCCTCCATGATCCAGCCGGAAGACCTTGAAGACACCAGCGGTAGCACCAGCCTCGTCCTCATGATCCATGACGCCAAACTGGGCGACATGCTCAAGGCGCTGGAGGCCATTCGCGCCCTAGACTGCGTGCGCGGCGAGCCGAGTTGGATGCGCGTAGAGACCTTGCAGGGATAAAGTCACATTTTTTTCTGTCCAAGAAGTCCGCCGCTGCGCCTGTAATAGGCATCATGCCAGTTGTTCCTCATCACGAAATCCTCACCAACCGCCGTGACTTCCTGCGCCGCGTGGGCGGCGGCTTTGGCTCGCTCGCTCTATCCTATCTGCTCGGTGAAAATCCGGCCATGGCTGCGCTCGGTGATGCAGGCGGACAGGCGGGAAATCCGATGTCGGCTAAGCTGGCTCACCGAACAGGTAAGGCGAAGAGCGTCATCTTCCTCTTCATGGAGGGCGGACCCAGCCATGTGGATCTGTTTGATCCAAAACCGCTGATGCGAAAGCTCGCTGGGCAATCACTGCCAGACAGTTTTGGCAGCGTCATCACCGCCATGGGCGAAAGCCGTGCGCCCCTGCTGGCGGATAAGCGCGAGTGGAAGCAGCATGGCGAAAGCGGCCTGTGGATCTCTGACTGGCTGCCGCATACTGCGCGCATGGCTGACGATCTTTGCGTCATCCGTTCCTGCGTTTCCGATGGCATCAACCACGCGGGTGGTGTCTGCCAAATGAACACCGGCAGTATTTTTGGTGGTCGGCCTTCTCTCGGTGCTTGGGTGAATTATGGACTCGGGTCGCAGAACCAAAACCTGCCTGCGTTTGTCGTTCTCAAGGACAGTGACGCTCAAGTCGTCAATGGCGTGCGCAATTGGGGCAGCGGCTTCATGCCTGCGCTCTATCAGGGCGTGCAGTTCGAGCCAGATGGCACACCGATTGCCAATCTCATGACGCCAAAAGGTGTGAGCGAAGGCCGCCAACATTCAAAACTGGCTTTTCTCAATCAGATGAATCGTGAGCATGGTGCCTCACGCCAAGACAACACCCAACTCGATGCCCGTATCAAAGCCTACGAACTGGCCTTCCGCATGCAGGCACAGGCTCCCGAGGCGGTGGATCTGGGGCGTGAAAGTGAGACAACCAAGAAACTCTACGGCATGGATGACCCAAAGACAGCCACCTTTGGCCGCAATTGTTTGTTAGCGCGGCGACTCGTCGAGCGTGGTGTGCGCTTCATCCAGCTCTACTCCGGAACAGGCAGCAAATGGGACGCGCATGATAAGATCGAGGAAAACCATGGCCTACACTGCGCTGAAACAGACAAGCCCGTGGCAGGTCTGCTCATGGATCTCAAAGCACGCGGTTTACTTGATGAAACCCTCGTCATTTGGGGCGGCGAGTTTGGCCGCACGCCCATGAGTGAAAAGGGTGATGGGCGCGACCACAACCCCACCGGCTTTACCATGTGGATGGCTGGCGGCGGCATCAAAGGCGGCCAAGTGATCGGCAGCACCGATGATCTGGGCCTGCGTGCTGTGGATCAGAAACTCCACGTCCACGACCTGCACGCCACCATCCTGCATCTGATGGGCATGGACCACACGAGACTCGTCTATAAATACAAAGGCCGCCCCGAACGCATCGATCAGAATGAAGGCAATCCCTTCACCAAGATGCGGATGGTCTGATACCGATTACTTCCCCGGCAGAGACGGTATTTTCATTTCCTTGTAGCCTTCTGGGGCGATGAAAGTGGAGTCAGCGACAGGTTCATTTTTAGCTGAGACGAGTTCACTGATGATGACCTTACCCATCAGTGTCATTTCAGATTTGACAGCCATACCAGGAAAGTCACCGCTCTGAGGTGCAAAAGCCGTGGCGGGATTACCCATGGCTTTCGTCAACTTGTCCTGCGCGGCATTGATTTCTTTGTATCCAGGAAAGTCTTTGGCAATCCAAAACTTGCCTGTGCCAAGCTTGCTCTTCCAGGTGTAGATCTCAGTCTCATAGTCTCCGACCTTCTCCATTTGACCAGTGGCCTCAGGCTTGGCGGCTGGTGCAGCTTTTTCTAGCAACTGACCGGCCAGCGACATGAGTCCCTTCATGCTATCGGCGTTCATCTTCATCATCATCTTCTGCGAGTGCATGAACATGGTGATCTCGCCACTCGAGGCATCAGTGATAGCACTCATCTGATCGCCGATGTCAGCGCGCGTCTTGTCACCCTTAACCTTGATCACCATGTCCTGAGTTTTGCCTTCGGTAGTGGTTTTCTGACTGATGACCCAGTCGGCAAAACTGCTATGCAAGCTGAGGGCCGATACGGCGAGGAAGAGAGGGAGCTTTTTCATACGACTCATATCCTATGAGAAAATGCGCTCGCAGGTCAAGCTCGACGGACCAATGTTTTTTTCCGTTGCAGAGACTCGTAGGCTTTTTTGACGATCCAACCAGAATGGTTCAAAGCTGCTTTGGCTTCTTGACGATTGCAGCCCGTGAGATCGCAAAGAATACGCAGAGCGCGGTCGCGCAGCTTCACGTTGGAAGGGTTCACATCGACCATTAGATTGCTGACCACCTTGCCTACTTTCGTCATCGCCAGAGTGGTGATCATGTTCAGGACAAGCTTGGTGGCCGTGCCGGATTTCAGCCTCGTAGAGCCTGTGAGCACCTCTGGGCCAACATTGGGGATGATGAGCAAATTAGGCTTCCACGAGGGATCAGACAGGCGCTTCACGGCCTGACGTATGGCAGGATTAAAACATAGCAGCACGGTGAATGCCCCACGCGCACGAGCCTCATGCAGGGCACCCCAGACGAAAGGCGTGCGCCCACTCGCGGCGATGCCAATGACGACATCTTTGGCACCTGCGGCGCGGTGCCGGATAGCCAAAATACCGGCCTGCACATCATCCTCAGCGCCCTCAACGGCACTCCAGAGTGCCTGCTGTCCACCGGCGATGATGCCCTGCACCTGCTCACGCGGCGCACGGAAAGTGGGCGGTATCTCGCTGGCATCGAGCACGCCAAGTCGGCCACTGGTGCCTGCACCTGCATAGAAAAGTCGGCCACCACTCTTGAAGGCGCGGATGACTTCGGTGATGACACGAGTAATGGCTTTTTTCTCACGGCGTATCGCTGGCATGAGCGATGCATCTTCTGCGAGCATGAGGTCAATGCCACGGCCTAACGGCATTTGATCCAAGCCCGTCGAGCGCGGATTTCGCATCTCGGTGGGTGATGACGCAAGCACGGCAAGATCAGCGATTTCCTCTGGCAAAGCAAAGTAAGAGGCGGATTTCTGGATCAACGATGCCACGGGCGCATGGCTGGCTGCTGCCTGCCGAGCTAACTCCACTCCACCCCAGACGGAGGATCGAAGTAGGGGCGTGACGCGCGCCTGCGGCCAGCCTTTCTTGATACGGCGAGAGACATCTCGCATGAAGGCAGGGTTCTTTAAAATCACGCCACCATTCAGGATGAACTCCACGGGGCCACTGCCGCCGATGAGCTGTTGCGCGCAAGCACAGGCGTCATCAGCCAGCATCTCTGCGGCATCAGACAGCAGCTTCTTTGCCAAAGAATCACCCTTTGCCGCAATCGCAAAAACAGTGACGGCGAGGCTGGCGATCTGACTCTTGCTGGCAATGACCGACCAGGAGATGAGCTGCTCCGGCTCTGTGAAAAGCAGCGCATGAAGAATTGCCCCACCGAGCGGTCCGAGACGGCCATGATAATCGAGATCAGCGATGATGGCACGCAGCGCGCGCAGGCCGATGTCACAGGCACTGGCACGATCTCCGATGACATGCCCACGGCCGCCGACCTTGGCCGTGCGCCCGTCTGGACTGCGACCAAAGCAGCAGGAGCCTGTGCCACTTAGCACCAGCACGCGCGAGAGAGCCTGCTTTCTCACTGGAGCACCGGCCAATGCGGTCTCAAGATCATTGGTCGCGATGCAAGGGATCGCTGGCCAAATTCGTGAAGCCGCGCGCTGAAGCCGTTCTTTATCTGCCTCAGAGCGAGCACCGGCCATACCGATACCAATAGCCGATGGAGTCTGCGGCAGCCGTGCAGCGATGTCTCGCAGATGCCACTGCAACTCACGATCTGACATGAGTGAGAGCACGGCTGGGCCGGATTCAAAGGCGATGATTTGTTTATCGTCAGCATCCACCAGCAACACCGAGGTGCGCGTTCCACCGGCCTCGATGCCTAACGAAATAAGCTGGCCACAAGCCAGAATGCGACGGTTTGATTTCATGCCCTAAAACTAGACCGCGAAACAGATTGGCTCAATACACGATCTGCACTTCATCACCGACGCGGCAGATACCAAAGAATTTTTGCGCCTTTTCATACGGCAGTCGGATGCAGCCGTGTGAAGCAGGACTACCAGTGACGTGGCCACTGTGCATGCCGATAGCGCTGCAATTCAGCCGCATGAAATAAGGCATAGCCACATGGTAAAGAGTGGAGGTCCAGGAACGATGTTTGTCTGTGATCACATAGCGGCCAGCGGGGGTCCTAAAACCCTCACGTCCCGTGGATACTGAGCAAGTGTCGATCACCTTACCCTCCTTGATGACCCAGGCGCGCTGCTCGGATAGATCAATCGTCACCAGCACTTCCGGCTCAGACTCTGGCTGGCGGCCCAGGATGATGCGCATGAGGAAAATGTAGCCCTGTGTGGCGGCGAAATTGATCGGGTAGCGGTGGTAGCGCGTGGTGCACTGAGATGGGCTGGCTCCTGCGCGCAGCAGCTCTGCGGCCCCCTCCACATCACCCCGTGAAGCACAGGCGATCAATGGTGTGATGCCACGATCATCTTCGAGCGTGTTCCTGAGATCCTTGATCGTGACACGGTCGAGAAAAGCTTTCGTAGGTGGTGAGATGAAGCGTGTGTTCGGGTCCGCGCCCGCTGCGATCAAAGCCCGCAACATGTCTGTGCCGCGCCTCAGGGAAGCTAGGGCTAGAGGCGGCTGTTTTTCATATCCAGGCTGAGTCACCACCGCACCGCCAAACAAAAGAGCACGCGCAGAATTTAGCGAACCAAGACGCGCCGCACCACATAGAATGGTGTCACCACCCGGCGTCATCTCATTTGGATCAGCACCGTGCGCGATCAGTTGATCGACCCACTCAGCGTCATCCAGAAGCACGGCATAATGCAGGAGAGGCAGACCACTGAGGTCAGGGATCTCGGTGCGGAAAAGCTCTGTCACATCATCTTGAAACACCTTCCACATCCTAACTCCGCGTGGGGTCCGATGTGTTTTATGGAAAGGCTTCTCGACCACATCAGCAGGCTTCGCAGGTAGTGACTCGGGTGGACAAATCAAGGACGTAGAGCTTGCTGGCAACGCCCTGCGAACAATCAGTTCAGGTGCATCGACCGGTGCCGGTTTCGAGACCAAAAGATCATTCGCATTGGCCAATGATAGCAGCACGGAGCAAAGCAAAATCACTCCACTGATGCAGTTCAGCAGGCGGTGAATCATCAGTGTTAGAATCCAAGTGGATTTCGGGGCCATCGAGAGCAACGAATAATGTTTGATTAAGTCGTGTCTAGGCTCGATTTCGATTGAGTGAAGATTCGGCCGAGCTTGCGACTCAATTCTAAAAACAAGCCATCCATTTAAAGCCTCTCTAACCACCCATGAAAAACAGCGATATCCGCATCACCTCAGCCTCCGTCTATTTCCTTCCTGTCACCATGCGTGTGCCATTGAAGTTTGGGCCAGAGACAGTCACCAGCGTCGTTTGCCTGCGGGTAAAAGTATGCGCGAGTGACCGCAGCGGACGCACCGCAGAAGGCTGGGGCGAGACTCCGCTGAGTGTCTCATGGGTCTGGCCGAGCACCCTTAGTGTGGCGGAGCGCGCTTGCCGCATGGAGGATTTTTCCATCCGCCTCGCGCATCGTCTCGTGGCTAGCGGACTCGTCGGCCACCCGATGGAAATCGGCGCCGACTTCATCCACGGCCCACTCGCTGAAACACTGAAGACCGCAAACGACGAAGCTGGTGGACCCGAGATGCCTTACCTCGGCTCACTCGTCGCCTTCAGTGCGTTCGACATCGCCATTCATGATGCCTTTGGCAATCTGCTCGGACTTGATGTGTATAAGACCTACGGCTCCGAGTTCATGAATCGCGATCTCAGCGCTTTCATTCAAGCGGAGGCCGGCAGCGGCATCGACTTCACAGGTCGCTATCCGCAGGATTACTTCGTCGCTCAGGCTCCGAAAAAGCTGCCCGTCTGGCATCTAGTCGGCGGTGTCGATGCACTCGAAGCCGCCGACCTGAATGGCAGCGAACCCAATGACGAGCACCCCATCCTCCTCGCCGACTGGATTCAGCGAGATGGTCTCAAGTGCCTCAAAGTGAAATTGCGCGGCACGGATGCCGAGTGGGATTATGAGCGCATGGTGCGAATAGGTCGCATCGGCTTTGCCAATGGCGTGTGCTGGCTCAGCGCCGACTTCAACTGCACGGTCAAAGATCCAGCCTACGTCAATGCAATCATCGACCGTCTGCTCGCCGAAAAGCCTGAGATCTATGCCCGCACGCTTTATGTCGAGCAACCCTTCCCCTATGACCTTGAGACACATCAGATCGACGTCCACAGCGTCTCCGCACGCAAGCCGCTCTTCCTCGATGAAAGCGCGCACGATTGGGAGTTCGTCCGCCTCGGTCGCCGTCTCGGCTGGAGCGGCGTCGCCTTGAAGACCTGCAAAACACAAACAGGAGCGCTGCTCAGTCTCTGCTGGGCCAAAGCGCACGGCATGCCGCTCATGGTACAAGATTTGACGAATCCTATGCTCGCCATCATCCCACACGTCAGACTCGCCGCCCATGCCGGCACTATCCAGGGCGTCGAATGCAACGCCATGCAGTTTTATCCAGATGCCTCCACCATCGAAGAGCGCATCCACCCCGGTCTGTATCGCCGTCGCGATGGCATCATCGATCTCTGCTCACTCAAAGGTAGCGGCTTCGGTTATCGAGTCGAAGAGATCGGACGCGCGCTGCCGGAGCCTGCTGCAGTGGTTGGTTAGTCTCATACATCACCCTTTTTGCACAGCAGATTCCACAGGTGCCGGGATACATTGATGTTATTACTTCATCGAACTGGCATCATCTGACGTTAGGTAGCCAGATACTTCTGCGCCTGCACCCTAGGTGTGCACTGATATGAACTCATGCTCTCGTTTGCTTCAGCTCGCACTTTTCATCTTGTGAGCACCACAGAGAACATGCAGCATCCGCGTTGTGCTCTTGCCGATTCGCGCCTCCAGTTTCATCCTGTCTCTGTTCATTCTATCCTCCTGCGGGTTGCTGCAGCCTTTGGGGTCGAAGCGGCTCAAAAATGACACGGCAAATGTCCATAGCATCGCTCCTGAAAATTGGGCAGCTTTACCCACGATTTCAGCCTCTGCTGGGACCGGTTGGTTGAGTGACTTTGATAGTGAGACACTTAAAGATTTGGTGGAGCGCGCCATCACCGCCAACCCGAATCTGAAGGCCGCAGAAGCACGAGTCACCCAAGCTCAAGCGCAGACCGTCCAGGCAGGTGCGGCCATGCTACCGAGCATTTCGACCAGCTTCATCGCCAGCCGAACTCAGACGCCTTCAGATCAGCGTTTCGCGGGCCTAAACTTTATCAACAACCGCTTCCGCCTGCCCCTGAATGTGAGCTGGGAAATCGACTTCTGGGGCCGCGTGGCTGATGAGCGTGGCGCGGCGAAGTCTCGTCGCTACGCCGTCGAAGAGGACTTCCATGCAGCTCGTCTTTCACTGGCGGCAACGACGGTACGCGCGGCCATCACGCTGACAGAGGTACAATCACTCATCACTCTTGCCGAACAAAACGTGCAGGCTCGCCGCGTGCAGCTCAGCATCATGGAAAAACAGATGGAGCGAGGACTCGATCCCGACCGTGCGGCGCTCGACGTGTCTTTGAGCCGTGCTGATTTAGCAAGAGCAGAGTCCACGATCCAACAGCGGCGAGCCACGGCAGATCAGACGCGCCGCACTCTTGAAGTGTTGCTCGGCGGCTACCCGGCAGGCACCGAGCGGGGACTTTCCCGCATGCCCACACTGCGCCGCAGCATCCCGGCAGGGCTACCGTCAGAGTTACTGCTCCGCCGCCCCGATCTACGTGCAGCAGAGCGGCGGCTGGAGGCAGCTCTGCGCAGCGAGAGCGCCGCTAAAAAAGCCTTTCTACCGAGTATCCGCCTGACCGGTGAGAGCGGTCGAACATCTCAGGCTACCGACAAGCTACTCGTTCCAGAAGCCGCCATCTGGAGCATCGCCAGCAATGTGACTCAGAGTCTTTTTCAGGGTGGTCGTATTATGGCCACTTCCAAAGAAACGCGGGCCAAATACGAAGAACAACTTCAGACCTACACCAACAGTGCCCTCACCGCTTTTCGCGAGGTCGAGACAGCTCTGGCTGGCGATGGTTTTCTTCGTGATCAAGCCGCCGCCCTCACTACTGCCGCCACTGAGGCCGAGCGTGCAGAGAAGCTGGCACAAGGCCAATATGAGAAAGGATTGTCCGAAGTACTCACCCTGCTAGATGCCCGGCAGCGCGCTTTTGATGCCCGCAGCAGCCTCATCAGCGTGCAGGCACAGCGTTTGCGTAACCGTGCAGAATTACACCTAGCCCTGGGCGGTGAATTCTAAAGCGGCCACGCACCCCTGAAAAACTTCCCCCCAAGCCAAAAAAATCGCTTCTATTTTGGCATGGCCTGTGCTTTTTCAAAGTCGGCTTCTGCGGGAGGATCGTCTCCTGCCGCCAAGCTTCTTAATCCAAGTCGAACCCTACAACCATGGCCAAATACAAACTCGAATACATCTGGCTGGACGGCTATCAGCCAGTCCGCAACCTGCGCAGCAAGACTCAGCTCAAGGACTTCGCTAGCTTTCCGAAGCTGGAAGAACTTCCTGATTGGGGATTTGATGGCAGCTCCACTCAGCAGGCCCCTGGCGGCAGTTCCGACTGCGTGCTGAAGCCTGTGGCCGTTTTCCCAGACAGCACCCGCATCAATGGTGTGCTCGTCATGTGTGAAGTCTATAGCGCCGACGGCACGCCGCACGCCTCCAATGATCGTGCCACTATCCTGGACGATGCAGAAACATGGTTCGGCTACGAACAGGAATATTTCTTCTACCAGGATGGCCGCCCACTTGGCTTCCCTGAGAACGGCTACCCTGCCCCGCAAGGCCCTTATTACACGGGCGTCGGATACAAGAACGTTGGCGACATCGCTCGTCAGATCGTCGAAGAGCATCTCGAAATCTGCCTCGCTGCCGGTATCAATCACGAAGGCATCAATGCCGAAGTTGCCAAAGGTCAGTGGGAATTCCAGATTTTCGGAAAAGGCTCCAAGACCTGTGCTGACCAGATGTGGGTTGCCCGATATATATTGAACCGTCTCTGCGAGAAATATTGCATCGACGTCGAATATCACTGCAAGCCGCTGGGTGCCACCGACTGGAATGGTTCAGGCATGCATTGCAATTTCTCCACTAAGTACATGCGTGAAGTCGGCGGTGAAGCCTACTTCCTCGCCCTCATGGGTGCCTTTGAGAAATACTGCGCTGAGCACATCGCCGTCTATGGTCCAGACAATCACATGCGCCTCACCGGCCTGCATGAGACTCAGTCCATCGACCAGTTCTCATGGGGAATTGCTGACCGTGGAGCTTCCATCCGCGTGCCGCACAGCTTCAAAAATAACGGCTGGAAAGGCTACCTTGAAGATCGCCGGCCTAATAGCCAAGGCTGTCCCTACCAAATCTCCAGCCGCGTGCTCAAGACAATCGCGACTGTGCCACAGAAGTAATTTGTTTCTGGCCTCTCAAGTCCAGATTCCCACTAAACACCGCCCGGAAACAGGCGGTGTTTTTTTATAGGAAGAGTGCGACATGAAAAAAAGCCCTGACGTTAGAGGCCAAGGCGTGTGAGGAAGGTCTTGCTGATCAAGATTAGGGCAGCGGGCGAATCCAGATATTACGCAGGCGGATCGGCGGATCATTCTTGTGATCCTGGAGACGGATCGGTGCCTTTGCGGGGAAGTTGCCAGTGTAGTCCGTGACATTCTTGTGCTTCGTCGGACCCATGATTTCTGTGTGGATCTGCACGCAAACACCATTCACGAATGTGGTCACATAAGCAGGCTCAATGACCTTATCTCCATCCAGCTTAGGAGCGGTGAAAATGATGTCATACGCCTGCCATTCACCCGCTTTTTTAACTGCATTTACCAGCGGTGGTGTCTGTCCGTAAATGCAGCCCGTCATGCCATCGGCATAAGTTGGGTTGTTATCGCAATCAAGCATCTGGCACTCATAGCGATCCATGAAGAAGGTGCCTCCATTGCCCTTCTTCTGGGAGTTACCCTTCGTGTGTGGCTCGCTCTTCCACTCGATGTGGTACTGGCAACTAGCGAACTCCTGCTTGGTCCAACTGTCGCCACCATCGACGAGCAGTTCACCCTTTTCGATCTTCCACGGACAAGGGATGATCTCGCCAGTTTCTTTACCCTTGTCGTCCTTCTTCTTGGACTGAAAAGCATCCGTATTTGTACCATCAAAGAGGATGATCGCATCTGCTGGTGGCTGCCCCAGCTTGTTACCTGGCTTTACTGCCTCAGGACGCGGACGATCGATGTCATGCACCTTCCACTGCGTGCCGGGGATGACCGGTGTATCAGAATAGCCGATAGGAGATGGCTTATCATCAGCGGCAAAAGTGGCAGCGCTGCTCAGAGCGAGCATGATCAGGAGTCTGTTTGTATTCTTCATAGGGACGGTCTTCAAACGAGCACGCTGAGCCAATGTTGCAAGGGCCGCGTGACGCTGCATTTATCGCACTAGAGGAGTGATAATAATCTCCTGACCACTGCGAAAAGCCGTCACCTCCGCGCCGGTTTGAGTGACGCCGATATTCACACTGCCAGATACTTCGAGATCGAGGAGTTGGATCTTCTGAGTTTTGCAGAAATCACGCACTCGCTCTGGCAGAGTCTGTTCTGGAAAACGCGAGTCATTGGAGCTAATGATCACCTGCGGATGCGCAGCTATCAGCAGCTCAGTAAGACCTGAAATATCAGCCGAATGCTGACCGCGAATCAGAATGTCACAGGCCAACGGAACTCGGCGCTCCAGTAGTTTCTTCTCTGTGATAAAGCCTGCGTCTCCCAGCCAAAGCACACGCAGGCGACCGAGACGCATCATGAGCACGAGTCCACGATCATCAGCCTTTTCACTCAGATCAGAAAGCATGGGGTACAGCACTGTCGCGGTTGCAGGCGCAAGCCCACCGGGCTGAATATCGATCACATCATCCATGCGATGCCTATGCCAGCCGCGACTGTCCACAGCAACCTTTTGGGCCAGCCGGTTAATACTGGAAAAGGAGGCCTCAAGCGGCCAAGGCTCATGCACACTTGTATGCAGCCGTGGTGCGCCAAACTCATGCGCCAGCTCAGCCGCGCCGACATGGGCGATGTCGCTGTGAGTGAGGATGACACCATCCAGATGATTGATCCCTCGACTTCTAAAGAATGGCCGCAGCACACTTCGCCAAGCGTGGACATTTCCCGTGTCGATCAGCCACTGCTTATCACCCGCTATCAGATGACTTATCGCCCCACCACCCGACACATGAAACACGCGTAATTCCAGAGGTGGTGGCTCCTTCTCAAAGCGTAAATCGAGTGTGAAATTCGCCAGTGGCAGCGAAGAAAACCATGTGGCTAGCAGAACCATCAATCGCGCCAGCCATGCATTAACGATGTTTGCTAAAACCTGCCCTGAACTAAACCCCACCGCCGCGCAACACACGCTAATACAAGACGCCGTGATGCTGAATCCCGAGATCGGCACGAGCAGCAAGTTCGCCACCAAACCCACAGGAGTCACCGTCCTAAAATGCCCCAAAGTCAGCGGCAAACTACCGATCCATGCAGCCAATGACACGCAAGCCAGACTCGCCAGCGATTGCCGAGCCCAAGCCGCAAAACGCTGACGACGACTCGCCAGTTGCGGAGGCAAAAAAGGGTCCAACTCCGTCCACGGATTCAGGCTCCTCAGCATTGGCGAAGCGAAAAAAGCGATGGCCCAGAGCACTGCAAAGGAAAGTTGAAACCCAGGCTGGAAAAGCTGATGTGTATCATACGCCAACAGCAGTAACACAGCAGCGCCCAGACTATTTTGCACCGATGATTTACGATTCCACCACGGTGCGATCAGTACCAGCGCGATCATAAAAGCCGCCCGCGCTGCAGATGGCCGCCAGCCAGTAATATAGGCGTAACCAAACACGATCACGATCAACCAAGCAACAGCCCGTGACTTCCCCACACCCAACCAACGAAGCACAAACGCAGCAACACCCGCGAGCATCACCACATGCAAACCACTGACAGCAAAAATATGTAATGTTCCACTATTGCGGAAGGCATCTTCAATTTCCTCGCCCGCCGCATCAGACGCCCCGAGCGCCATCGCCAAGAGCACAGCCGTCGCTTGATCCTCAGTTTCGATTCCACGCGCCAAAGCCTTGCTGATCCACTGCCGTGAAGTTTCGGCCCAGTGCAGCAGATGAAAACTCAACGACCAAGACTCAGGCTTCAGGAGCTTGACCCCATCAGCCTGCACGAGCGCCACACTGCCCATGCGCAGACCATAACCCGCCGCATCAAACTGCCCAGGGTTCCGCGGCGACCTGAGCAAAGTTAACAACCCATCGATCTCATACACACCCGGTTCAGTGAGACGCCAACCACGCGGTAGCCGCACCTTCACCTGAGCGCTCGTCGCGCGGTATATCCCTGCGCGCCCCCATCGCAGTTCAATAACCTCACCGATAGCGCTCGACTCATCCAGTTCGGCCCCTTCCGTCCATGGGAACAATCGCGCTTTCACACCCACCGGATTAGGACGGTCCGGCATCGCCAGCAATTGCTCACGCAGTGGATGAGAAAAAGTCTGTCGTAAATGCCAGCCATGCAGCGTCATGAACGCCGCGAAAACCAGTGGCACCCATCCGAATATCGTGCTCCGTCGCAAGCCAAACCAAAGTGTGAAAACCACGGCTGCCATCAGCCAGAAGTTTAATCTCACGCTCCACCAATCAGCCAAAATGACACCAGCCACCGCTGCCAGTCCAAACAACGTCAGAGGATTCATCTGACACCAACGGATCAGCCAACTCCGCAAGCGCGCAGAGATCGCTAGGCACTGATCGGGCTGGTGAGGCATCAACCATCCTCTCTATGGTTACTGTCTTTTTGCTCAGCCTCCTCCGACTCATCATGCCTAACTTTTTCACTAGGAAAAAACAGTGATGCTGTCAGCACCTCGATCATCCAAGGCAATACCCATTTCGCCGTCAATAATGCAACCGCTACCCCCATGAAAATGAAGTAAATAAACATCAGTCCTGGGTCGCCATCCACCTTCAGCCAACCCGCTCGGGCAAGCCCTAAAGCCAGTCCCGTTAGGCTCAACCGAATGATCCATCTGCGCTTCATACCCTGATATTAGCACGATAATTCACACTAAGAGAAACACTTTTTCAAGTCACGTAAACACTTGCTTCACCACCTTCGGATTCTCGACACCTGTGAGCTTCTGATCGAGTCCTTGGAACTTGAAGGTGAGTCGTTCGTGGTCCAATCCTGCGGCAGCTAAGATGGTCGCGTGAAGATCGTGGACACTAACTTTATCAACCACCGCCTTAAAGCCTAGCTCATCGCTCTCGCCGTGGTGGTAGCCGCCTTTGACACCACCGCCGCACATCCAGACGGTGAAGGCGTGCGGATTATGATCGCGGCCAGGCTTGGCGGCTTTTTGGGAGATGGGCAGGCGGCCAAATTCGCCACCCCAGATGATGAGCGTTTGATCGAGCAGCCCGCGCTGCTCCAGATCGGAGATGAGCGCCGCCACGGGCTGGTCGCTCTCATTGGCAAATCCGCGATGATTGCCCGCGATGTCGTTGTGACCATCCCAGCTCTGCTGGTTCTCCATGCCGCCGCTGTAGATCTGGATGAAACGCACGCCGCGCTCGACCATGCGCCGCGCGTTGAGGCACTGTGCAGCGAAATGGCCGCAGTGTTTTTCATTCAAGCCGTAGAGCTTCTCGATATGCTCTGGCTCGCTTTTGACATCGAATGCCTCAGGCGCAGCGGTCTGCATGCGGTAGGCGAGTTCAAAGCTTTCGATGCGTGCATTGAGTTCGCTCTCAATGGGCGATTGAGCGAGAGCACCTCGATTCAGTTTCGCCAGCAGGTCGAGTTGCGCGCGCTGACGCCTTGGGGTTAGCGAGGCGGGCATGACGAGGTTGTCGATAGGCGCGCCAGTAGGCTTCAGCCAGGTGCCTTGATAGATGCTTGGCAAGAAGCCCGCGCCCCAGTTGGCTGCGCTGCCTTTAGGCAGGCCGCGATTGAGCGGATCACTCATCACGACAAAGCTCGGCAGTGAATCGCTCTCGCTGCCAAGGCCATAATTCACCCATGAGCCGACGCATGGATAGCCCATGCGCGTCGCGCCGGTGTTCATCATGAAAAGCGCAGGCGAGTGATTGTTCGATTCTGTCCAGCAGGAGTGGATGAAGCACATCTTATCGACATGCATGGCGGTCTTTGGAAACAGCTCACTCGCCCATGTCCCGCTTTGTCCATGCTGCTTAAATTCAAATGGCGAGGCCATCAGCGGCCCCACGGAGCCGGGGAAGAATCCGGTCTTGGGATCAAAGCCATCGAGAACCTTTCCATCACGCTTCTTCAATTCCGGTTTGTAATCCCATGTATCCACCTGCGACGGTCCGCCATTGGTGAAGATCCAGATGATCGACTTCGCCTTGCCCAAATGCATCGGCTTCTTCGGTGCGAAGGGATTGAGTGAGTTCGCCGCAAAGCCGTCGCGTTCGAGCGACACAGCGGCGGCCAACATGCCGAAGCCACCGCCTACGCGTTGCAGGAGATGACGACGGGAGAAATGTGAGGGTGAGTTCATGGCAATCATCGAGTTCAATTCACATAGATGAATTCATTCAAACCCAGAAGCACCTGGCAGTAGTCGGTGAGATCACCGACTTGCTGGAGAAAGTCGCTGCCTCGCGCGAGTTCGTCGGCATTGGGCGGGCGGTTGAAGCAGAGTCTATAGGCTCGCGTGATTTGCTGCTTTATATCGCCAGTGCTGACGATGCGTTTGGCGAGTCCACCCGCCCATGTTCGCGCCTGTGGACTGTTCATGAGAATGAGTGCCTGCGGGGCGACGGTCGTCGTGGGGCGACTGCCCTGACTGACAAGCGGCTCCGGCAGATCGAAAGCAACCATGCTGCCGATCAGCAGGCTGCGTTTGATGTTGAAGTAGATGCTGCGGCGTTTGCTGTTTTCATCGCGCGTGCCTGCACCATACATTGTCTCATCGAGGGAACCACTGACAGCGAGCATGGAGTCGCGGATCGCCTCGCCTTCGAGACGCTGTGGCACGCGGCGCATGAAGAGTGCATTCGCGGGATCGGAGGCTTCTTTGGCGGGATCAAGTCGCGTGCTTTGCTGGTAGGCCTGGGAGAGCATGATCATTCGATGCAGCGGCTTCAACTGCCAGCCATTGGCGATGAGTTGTCCCGCAAGCCAGTCGAGCAACTCGGGCTGGCTGGGTGGTGTGCCGGTTTTACCAAAGTCATTCGATGTGGGGACAATGCCGGTGCCGAAATGATGCTGCCACAGACGGTTGACGATGACGCGAGCAAGCAGTGCGCCAGCACCGTGATCGACATCGGTGATCCAGTTCGACAGTGAGCGGCGGCGACCTGTTGTCTTGGCGTCTTTCGGCGGCTGCCACTGCCAGCGTTTTCCATCACCAGGGCGTGAAAGCACCTGAAGGAAACCCTGCGTGGCTTCGCCATCTTTGAGATCGGGATTACCGCGCTTCAAGATGAAGGTTTTGTCAAAGAACGGCCCGCCCTGTGTGTGCATGACGATGGGATCGTAGCCCTCGCCGCAGATCATCAAGCGCATGGCACCTGGCACGACGGGCGTGCTTTTCTTTTTGTCCATCGTGGTGATGGCGGAGGTAATCTTTCCGTCAGGATGCACGTCCACGTTCATGCGTGTCGTCGTCGTGAAGGTGCTGAGCATCTGGTAGTAGTCGCGTGTGGGAAACGGATCGAACTTGTGATCGTGGCAGCGCGCGCAGCCCACGGTGAGGCCAAGCATGGCGCTGCTGGTGGTACTGAGCATGTCGTCCATCGCATCGTAGCGCGTTCGCTCGACTTCGTTCGCAGTGATCTGCGAAGGAAACACGCCCGCGCCGAGGAAGCCAGTGGCGGCGAGTGCGAGTGGATTACTCGGCTCGTATTCATCTCCCGCCAGCTGCCACTTCACGAACTGGTCATACGGCATGTCGGCGTTCAGTGCCTTGATGACAAAATCGCGGTAATGGAAGGCATAGGGCCGGTCGTAGTCCTGCTCGAAGCCGGTGCTTTCAGCGAAGCGTGCCACATCGAGCCAGTGACGTGCCCAGCGCTCACCGTAGGCCGGGCTGCTGAGCAGCTTGTCCAGCAGGTCAGACAAGTCGGACGTATCCGACATATCAGACGGCGGCAGCCCCGTGAGATCCAAAGACATCCTGCGGACGAGAGTAGCGCGGTCAGCAGATGGGCTGAAGGTCATGCCCTTCGCATTCCTCAGCAGCAGTTCCTCGATGGATTTTGCCATCACCTTCTGCAGAGGCTGGAACGCCCACCACTGGCGGTCTTCATTCGTGACGACTGAGGCATCGCGCTTGGGTTTCTTCCCAGCAATGAGTGGCTCGGCATACGGTGCGCCATCGTTGATCCAGGCGGTGAGCTTGGCGATGACTTGCTCCGAGAGCTTCGGTTTGCCATCGGGCATGTGAGGTTCTTTGACGTGATTGATTTGATCAATCAGTGAGCTACTCTTCGCATCAAACGGCACCACCACCGGACCATGCGAACCACCGCGCAGCAGATCCTCGCGCGTGGCGAGATCGAGATCGCTCTTCACCTTTTCACCGCCATGGCAGCCGAGACAGTTCTGCTTCAAGATAGCGGAGATGTGCTGATCGAAAGTCTTCAGGCCACGCGCCATGCGTTGCGCATGATCATCTGGCAGGACCGCTTCCATAGCGAGCAACGAAGATGAAATCAGGAGGGTGATGAGAAGCCTGTACATTGACGACATAAAGTCGCCGGTTTAAACGCCGCCGGGCTATGCCTACTTATGCCATTTTTGTATCTTATCCTGCAAAGCGGGTGCGAGGCTTATTCTATTTGATAGCAAGTTTCTATCACAACTCGTATCTGATTAGCTTCACCTCATGCCAAAACGCCACAAGTATCTGAACTATACCACGCCTTGGGGCATTAGTCTTTCAGGTGTGTCCAGAGGCAGCCTTTCGTCTTTTTTGATTCATGAAAGTGGCTTTCAAGCGGCGCTGGATAATTGGAATCACGAGGCTGTGGACAGCCCATTCTGGCGTTTGTATCACAATCCGAAACCGGGCTGTCATCTGCGCTTTCAGGGACGGGACATTCCGCTCGGTCCTGAGCGCTTCGTGCTGATCCCTGCGAATACGATCTTTGACTGCTGCGGACCTGGATTGGCTTGCCACTTCTGGCTGCACTTTACGGTGAATCGACTGGCTGGGCAGGTCACGGAGTCGCCTGTGACTCTGCCGATGAATCCTCTGCTTCAGGCCTTGGTCAGTGCGGTGGTTGAAACCCATCAGCAGGCCGCCAGCGCTGCGCGTGATCAGCGAGTGCATCACCAAAGTGCCGCGCTGCTGCACGCGATCTTTGCGGAGTGGGACGCGCCGGTGCCAGAAACGATGCCAGAGCGCTTGCTGGAGATTCTGGCACTCATCCAGAAGGCTCCGCATTCCGATCTCTCGAATCCTTTTCTTGCAGAGCGTTCGGGCATGAGCGTGGAGCGCTTCATCCGCTCCTTTCGCGAGCACACAGGCTTCACCCCGGCGGCGTATGTTTTGAATACCCGACTCCGACTTGCAGGAGAGGCTCTGGCACTCACTGACAAGACGATTGATCAGGTCGCTGTGCAAAACGGCTTTCCCAACCGCCACTACTTCACGCGCATGTTTACGCGCCAGTTTGGCTGCGGCCCGGCTGAGTTCCGCACACGACAGCATGGGCGGCGCGGGCTGTAATCACCGTGCGATTCCTGAATGTCACCAACACACCTGATCAAAGAGCTGCTTGATACAAGCCAACGAAGTCGTCCATGGTGAGTGAGCGCGGATTGAACTGAGCGGTCCACTGCTTCAGTGCCATTTCGGCGAGATCTGACAGATCGGCTTCCGTGACTCCGAAGTGGGAAATCTTGCCAGGCATCTTAGCCTCCCAAAGCAGCTCGCTGAGGCGATCGGCTAAGTCACCATCAAGGCAGCTCTCGTAAATGGTTGCAATCTCGGGCAGAGCCGAATTGAAACGGATGACGTGAGGCAGCATGACACCCACCGCTTCCCCATGCACGACATGAAACTTAGCGGTCAATGGGTTGGCGCAGGAATGGGCCGCACCGAGCATCGAGTTCTCGATAGCCGTGCCTGCATAGGCCGCTCCGAGGAGCATCATGGCGCGTGCATCGAGATCCGAGGAATCATGCAGGACGCGGCTGAAGCCTGCGTGGCAGAGCTTAAAGGCCTCCCGCGAAAAGATGGCGGAAATGCTGCTGCGCTTGTTCGTCACCGCAGACTCCAGCGCGTGAGAAATGGCGTCCATACCCGTGCAAACGGTGACGCGGTGTGGCTGCGAGACGGTGAGTTCAGGATCAAGAATAGCGACCTTTGCCGCTGCCTTCGGATCACCACAGGCCATCTTCACATGCGTCTCAGCATCTGAAATCAAAGCATAGCTTTGACACTCGCTCCCAGTGCCCGCCGTGGTTGGGATGGCGATCATTGGCAGCATCGGCTTCGTGGCCTTTCCCGTGCCCCAGTAGTCGTGCATGCGTCCGCCATTGGTGAGTATAAAATTGCACCCCTTGGCGGTATCCATGCTGCTGCCACCACCGAGACCGATGATGAAGTTCGCCTCGAAATCACGAGCGACGGCGACGCAGCGATCGACATCTTCAGTGCTTGGATTTTCACGCACCTCACCATAAATCCGCACAGCTAAACCTGCAGCCTCAAGCAAAGCCACTGCTCGCGCAACATAGCCTGCTTTGACAATGCCAGGATCACTGACAATGAGCACGCGAGTGCCACCAAACTCATGCACAAGCTCACCGACACAAGCCAGCGTGCCATTGCCAAAGACGAGCCGTGTCCGCGGCTGAAAATCGAAAGCGCCCAAATCCATCACAGAGTAGCGCCAAAAATTGCGGTTGGTAGCGACTGAAATTCAACCAAAAGCGGAAATGAATACGGGCGATGCGGCAATGAGAAAAGCGAGTCCATAAAGGTAAAAGAAAGTGAACACCTGACTATGACCTCAGACGCTCAACCTGCCACCCACAAACGTTCAGCCGCGCTAATTTCTCTCCTTCAAATTGATACCTTACCTCTCATCACGCATACCGATCCGGTGAAAGCAACTCAAGCGCCACGGGTGACCTCTCGCCCGCCAGCACATCGGCGACGATTCTGCCTGTGGCTGGAGCCAAGCTCAGCCCCATCATCGCGTGGCCGGTGGCGATGGTGAGATTTTTCCAGCGTTGGGTGCGGCCGATGTAGGGCATACCATCGGGGGAGCAGGGGCGGAGGCCACTCCAGGGTTGGATATCGGAAAAGTCGCTTTCTTGAAAGGCCGGGAAGTAATCTGGCACTGCGCAGATGATGCCGCGCACGCGACGTGGATTAATCCTTTCATCGATTCCTGCCATCTCCATCGTGCCACCGAAGCGCAGGGCTCCATCCATTGGCGTCACGGCAAGGCGTGCTTCAGTGCAGATACTGCATAGCTCGGGGAGCTGGCGCGGATTCTTCACCGTCAGGCTGTAGCCTTTGCCAGCTTGCATCGGTAGTTTGAGATCCAGTGCGCGGGCAGTTTCGTCTGACCAAATGCCACCGCTAAGCACAAACTCATCACTAGTGATTTCACCACAGTTCGTCTGCACGGATTTGAGTATTCCTGCCTCTGTACGGAAACCCTTAACCTCTGTTTCCCAGAGTATCTCAGCACCACAGCGCTTCAGCTCCTCTTCCATCGCAGTGATGAAGCGTCCGGGTGATAGATGGCAGTCTTTGGGAAAGAACACGCTGCCCGCCACATCCATCGTCACAGCAGGATCAAGCGCAGCGGTGGCTTTAGCATCGAGCACCTCAGCAGGAATGCCGAGGCCAAGTGCTTGTGCAGCCATGTGAGCTTCTTCATCGAGTGTCTGCTGCTTTTTACAGAGCATTAGCAGGCCCTTTTTCACGAGACCGAAATCAAGTCCGATCTCCTCAAAACATTGGCGGCTCAGCAGGCTCAAATCACGCAGCACTGGCGCTGCTGCATCGACACGCTGTTTCGTGGAAGCTTGCCAGAAGCGCAGTCCCCAAGTGATGAGATCGAGATTGAGTCGCGGCTTGATGTAAAAGGGTGACTCAGGATTCCACATCCACTTCAAGCCGAGTTTGACCATCCCAGGCGCGGCGAGCGGGGTGAAGTGACTCGGCACGATCATGCCCGCGTTGCCAAAGGAGCAGCCATCCCGCTGCTGCGCCTTTTTTTCGATCACCGTGACCCTCATGCCGCGCCGAGCGCAATACAGGGCGGTGCTGAGGCCGATGACGCCTGCGCCGAGGATGGTGACGTGTTTGCTCATGATGAGATGACATATAATCGACTCATTGGGCTGTCGTCTTGGACGCTTTGGCAGCACGTACACCAAATTTTGCCAAGGCCACAAGCTGGACGAATCGCGCCCCCTCGCATAGTCTCATGCATGGATCTAAATTGGACTGATAAAATCGTGATCGTCACTGGTGGTGGCGGCGGCATGGGGCAGGCAGCGGCGAAGCGTTTCGCCGAGGCCGGTGCGAAGACATTCGTGTTTGGACGTACGCTGGAACCACTCCAGGAAAGCGCCGAGCTTTCACCAAACATCATCCCCATTGTCTGTGACGTAGCAGATAGCTCCAGCATCGCCACAGCGATGGCGAAAGTGATGAAACACGGCACGCCCGACGCGCTCATCCACACCGCAGGCATCAACACGCCAGACCGCTTTATGGCGCATGCCGATCCGTCACGCATCGCTAGCGAGGAAAGCTGGCGGAAGGTCATAGAGATCAATGTCATTGGTGTAGCGAACATGATCCAAGCCGTCGCGAAGCCGATGGCGGCAAATGGCGGCGGCAAGATCGTCGTCGTCTCTTCCACGGCCGGACACGGCTACGACTCCTTCGCTGGCGTGCCCTACACGGCCAGCAAGTGGGCCGTGCATGGCATGCTTTTCACCATCCGCATGCAGCTCAATGCTCACGGTATCGTCGTCTCAGAATACGCTCCGGGCGAGGCCGACACGCCGCTCGTCAAAAAGCGCCCTGTGCAGCCATCAGCCAAGCACAAGGAAGCCATGATCACCTGCGCCGACTGCGCCGATGCGATGTTCTTCATCGCCAGCCAACCTCACAGCATGAGCATCGTCCAACTTCCCGCCTATCAGCCCTTCGGCGGCATGCCGCCACAGATCACGCTGCCGTGCTTGGATGCGTTTGAGATTAAGCAGAAGTGACTTAATTGCTCACGGCTTCAAATGCCGCACCATGAAATCTGCCCGCAGCTTTGACCCATACGGCGTCTCCGCAGCACCGTGGCCAGTGCCGACGATGGGCATGAAATCGAAGGTCTTATCAGCTTTCTGCAAAGCGCCGACGACTTGCATGGTGCTGGCAGGATCGACGTTCGTGTCGAGTTCGCCGACGATGAGGAGCAATTGGCCTTGCAGTTTATGAGCGTCTTCAAAGTTGGAGCTGAGCTTGTAGCTCTCATCGATTGGCCAGCCCATCCATTGCTCGTTCCACCAGATTTTATCCATGCGGTTGTCGTGGCAGCCGCAATCGGCGACGGCGACTTTATAAAAGTCGTGATGATCGAGCAATGCACGCATGGCGTTCTGCCCACCCGCACTGCCGCCGTAGATGCCGACGCGGTTCAGGTCTATCCAGGGACGAGTTTTGGCGGCTGCTGTGATCCAGAGTCTTCGGTCAGGAAAGCCAGCGTCTTTGAGGTTTTTCCAGCACAAGTCATGGAAGGCCTTGCCGCGATGATTCGTGCCCATGCCGTCCATCTGCACCACGATGAAGCCCAACTCAGCCATCGTGTGATGTCCGAGCAGCCTCCCAAATTCCTTCGGTGTGAAGGCACCGTGCGGCCCCGCATAGATATTCTCTACGATTGGGTATTTTTTCGACGGATCAAAGTTCGACGGCTTGATGATCATGCCATGGATGTCGGTTTTGCCATCACGCCCTTTCGCAACGAAGCGCTCAGGCATTGTCCAACCAGCGGCGAGTAGTGCTGTGGCGTCTGCCTTCTCCAACTCGCACACAAGTCCACCATCGCTACTACGGTGAAGTTCGGTGACTGGCGGGTGATCGGCGCGCGACCATGTGTCGATGAAGAAGTCTCGTTTCGGTGAGAACTCGACGCGGTGATTACCATCGCTTGCCGTAAGTTGCTTGAAGCCGTTGCCGTTGAAGTTCACGCGGCAGAGATGCTCATGATAGGGGTCTTCGCCGACCTGCAATCCACTCGCTAAGAACCAGACCTCGCGTTTGTCTTCATCGACATGCAATACCTCACGCACGGGCCATCGGCCTTGGGTAATTTGATGTTTGGGCTGGCCGGTTTTTATATCGTAAAGCCAGAGGTGGCACCATCCGTCGCGTTCGCTCATCCAGATGAGTTCACCGCTGCTGTGCAGCCAGTGACGCCAAGTTTTCTTGGTGTAATCGATGAAGGTCTTCAACGTTTCTTCGACGACGACACGCACTGCGCCAGTCTCCGCATTCGCCGCGAGGATTCGGTAAAGCTGATGCCCGCGCTGGTTGTAGTCGAAGTAAAACTCTCGACTGTCTGGCGACCACGTGACATCGAGCTTGCCGGACTCAGTGAAGGGATTCTCATACAGATCTCTCTCAACTCGAATCCTCGCGCCATCGATTTTGGTGATAACCAACTGTGGCTTTGGCAAAGGATCGCCCGGCTTAGTGTAGTCGATGACGTTGGCCTTCGGCTGAAGGCCGTCTTTGGGCAAGGAATCGACGATGGTAATTTGTCGTTTTGTGACTGCCTCCGCCTCACTCGTAACGATACAGGAGCCGTCAGGTGATTTGCCAGGTATGCCGCGCTTCTTGGGCTCCTCCTTGGCCTTCGTGGTACCTTTACCATCAATGATGAGCGTCTTCGCGGTCGCCTCCGCTTCGACAATGGCGAGGCACGCTCCGGTGCGACTGGTGATGAGCCAGACGTGGCCTTCATAAGTATGCTGCTCGCGCTCCGTGCCTGCGCGGATACCACCGTAGCGGACGTGCTCGCCCTGCTGATTGATCCAAAAGAGATCCACATCTTCACCGAGCTGATTGATGAACTTGAACCCGGAAGACCCGCCCGTGCGCTTCGTGGATCGCAGTTCGATCTTCAACGCGCTGGTCTTGGTTTCTGCCGAGACGACGCCCAGAACTTTGAGTTCAGATGCGGCCTGGCGCTTACCGTTCTCGGCGTTGATGAGGACATACTCGTGCGACTGCGGCCCGGTTTGGACACGATACCAGAACGACTTGCCGCCCGGCAGCCAGTGAGCCTTCACACGGTCTCGGAAGACGGTGTTTTCGGTGCGCTTAGGGAGATCCGTGATGCTCCAAGCAGAGATAGAAAAAAAATGAGTCGCTAAAAATAAAGCCCTCTTCATTCGCCCATATTTTCGCCAACTATATACCATGTCGAAAAGGGTCATTGGGATCGAGGATAAGAGTGGTTTCAGCCGAGATGAAAGCCTGCCCGGTGATTGTGGAAATGATGCCATCCGTCGTGCCTTCGTAGCGGCCTTCAAACACACTGCCAAGAATGCTTTCCTGCCTCCAGACTTCACCGGGGGCGAGTTTTTCATCCGCTGCGAGGCAGGCGAGTTTCGCACTTGTGCCGGTGCCACAGGGGGAGCGGTCGTATTCGCCGCCGGGGCACAATACGAAATTACGGCTGTGATTCGCGGCATCGTGCGGCGCAGCGAAAAGCTCGACGTGATCGACTTCGGGATAGCCTGCGGCGCGCACGGCGTCGCGCAGTAACATAGTGACCTTCGTGAGGATCGGGATATTTTTCATTGTGAGGTCAAGCCCTAGATCGGCGACGAGAAAGAACCAGTTTCCGCCCCAGGCCACATCGCCAGTGACGTTGCCTACTTTCACGGCCTTGGCTTTTCGATAGGATGGCACATTGCGAATGCTGACTCGGTCATCGTCATGCAGCGTGGCGGTGACGATGCCGACTGGCGTCTGGATGCGATGTTCGCCTGCTACGATGCGTCCGAGATGTTTTAGCGTGATGATGAGTCCGATCATCCCGTGCCCGCACATGCCGAGTAGGCCGACGTTGTTGAAGAAGATCACGCCAGCCACACATGAACTGTCTTTCGGCTCCACGAGGAGTGCACCAACGATCACCTCATGCCCGCGTGGCTCGCTGATAATCGCACGGCGGTAGGTTTCCAATTCATCAGCCGCCACGCCGCCGAGCACGACGCGTGTTGGCTCGCCGCCAGTGTGTGAGTCAATGATAGGGATGCGTTTCATTTATTTCATTAAAGCGCGGAGCATCTGGTGAGTCTTGAATACTTTGGATCTGGGTGACTGGCAATTCAGTCAAAGTAGATCCTGGCCAGCATCGTCTTTCCAAGTTGCAGCGCCAGGATGAGAGCGACAGTTTTGCGGATGCCTTCTGAAGCTGCTTTTTTGGATCGTTGATCTTTGGGTCGATCGGGCTGGCGGCATTTGTTTATGGCAAGATCACGATGCAGGCGAAGAAGATGATTTATCCCTACCTGACCTCGGACGCATGGCTGCTCTGGGGAATCGGTGCAGCACTGACCGCTTGCCTCCTGAACTGGAAGAACTGAGTGACTGAGAAACAAAAAGCCTCCAGGCCCGAAACGGACTTGGAGGCTCTTAAAATGTATCAGGTTCAATGCGAACTCACGATGCCTTGACGGGTGCCGTAGCGGCTGGGGCTGGTGGAGTTGATGGAGCAATTTTGATGGCTGGTGCGGCAGGTGCAGGGGGAGCAGCAACGGCTGGCGTGACCGCAGAAGTCGGCACGCTGACGGGAGCGGGAGCAGGCATCGAGGCACCTGGAGTGACGGTGATCGGTGTGGAAGGCTTCCCTGGGGTGAGATTGATCACCTCAGAGGTCGCGCCACCAGCGCCGGTGACGGTTGGAGACAAGCCTTTGGGTCCACCCATATTAAATTGTGGCATGCCAGGAATGTTCGGCATTCCGGTAGGTGCTTCGACTTTGGGTTTTGGTGGTCCGTCCACTTCTTTAGTCGGCAACTTGGCGGCGATCCATTGCGTGCGAGTTTCACCGTGATTGAGGATGGCGTTATCGGAACCGGGGAACTTAGCGGCAAGTCCTTCATAGACTTTCTTGGCTTCGTCCTCCTTACCATCTGCCCAAAGCAGATCACCCAAACGCACTCCAGCGAGTGCTCCGACATCGGTTTTAGCGAACTCATTGACGAGACGTTCGAAGACGGGTTTTGCATCGCCACGCTTGCCGAGAGATTCAAGCTTGGAGCCAAGCGCCAAGAGTGCTTGTGGAAGGAGTGGGTGATCTTTGTGCTTCACGGTGAACTCATTCAGCATATCCACTGAACTGGTTTTCTTGTTCTGTTCCCATAGCAAGTCGGCCTTCTTTAGCAGTGCGTTTCCAGCCGCCATGGTGCCGCCATGCTCCTGGATGACGACATCGAGATCTTCGACTGTTTTGGCAGAGACATAGGCCTCACCAGCTTTCAGAGCCTTGGCCCGATTCATGTATTGGATGGCTCCATACAAACAGAGCGCGATGACGAGGGCGATGAATGCGAGGAGGAGTGTCTTGAAATTCTTATCCAAAAACTTCTCCCAAGCGGGAGTGGGGTCGAGAGCGGGCGTGTGGGTGGTGCTAGACATGAGAGGATTGTTTTAAAGAAATAAGGTTTGGACGAATCAAGCGCCCACTTTTGCACGTGCTTCATCAGCCAGGGCAGTAGAAAGGTAGCGCTCACCCGTAGAGCAGGCGATGGTGACGATGAGTTTACCCGCATTCTCAGGACGCTGGGCGATGCGAATCGCAGCCACAACATTTGCACCTGTGCTGATGCCGACGAGGAGTCCTTCTTCAGCAGCGAGACGACGTGCCATAGCAAAGGCGTCGTCATTACTGACCTTCACGCACTCAACGATCTGGGCATTTCCGGCTGCGTCTTTGAGGTGGAGATTCTTCGGCACGAAGCCTGCACCCGTGCCCTGGATTTTATGTGGCCCTGGCTGCACAGGCTCACCAGCAAGCGTCTGATTGATGACTGGCGAAGCCTCAGGCTCGACGGCGATGGCTTGGAAACTTGGCTTGCGTGGCTTTAACACTTCACAGCAACCGGTGATGGTGCCGCCCGTGCCCACTGCGGCGACGAATATGTCCACTTGACCATCGGTATCCGCCCAGATTTCCTCGGCGGTCGTTTTCATGTGGATAGCCGGATTGGCTGGATTTTCAAACTGCTGCGGCATCCATGCATTCGGCGTGGCTTTGACGATTTCTTCAGCCTTGGCGATCGCACCCTTCATGCCTTGAGCACCTGGGGTGAGGACGAGATCGGCACCTAGCAGGGCGAGCAGCGTGCGGCGCTCTGTGCTCATGGTTTCCGGCATGGTGAGGATCAGCTTGTAGCCCTTGGCCGCCGCCACAAAGGCGAGTGCGATGCCAGTATTGCCGCTGGTCGGCTCGACGATGACGGTGTCTTTCGTTAGAATGCCACGCACCTCAGCATCCTCGATCATGGCCATGCCAATACGATCCTTAACGCTACCCAGCGGATTAAAAAACTCACACTTGAGAGCGATCGTGGCATTGAGGCCAGCCGTGACTTTGTTCAGCTTCACCAGCGGTGTCTTGCCGACGGTTTCGACGATGTTGTTGTAGATGTGGCCCATGAAATGCAGGTGGTTAGAATTGGAGAAAAGATACGGCGCTAGTGCAGCCCGGCACGTAGTGTCGAGTTTATAGGGGCGGGCTGAATGCGTTGCAAAGAAAAAAACCGGGGAGTCAAAGCACGACAAGCGGGCATGCATTCATTACCCGCATGCGATTGGCAGCAGTTCGGGGTTGCCTCTCTGGAAAGATTAAGAAAAATTAACTAAATGAAATGTCCGCATTGTTCCACTCACTTCAGGGCAGCCTGTCTGCTTAAAGTGCGGTTTTTCGGCGGCAGCCATCCGAGCTTATCTAGGCTCTCAATGGGTACGATTGGAGCGCATCACTGACAATTCACAACGTCTCAGCCTACGCGATGCGCGACATTTAGAAACGGTGCTTGATGACTTTGCGCGCCAGTTCCCCCCAATGCTTCATGGCGGCCTATGCGGGTGCTCTACCAAAAACACTAAATCTGCCTGATCTGAGATTTTGGCTAATCAATCATGGTGCTTTTCAAACGCATCAGATAGCGCGTCGCAATGACTTTGGCCTCGTACTAATCATCGACACACTGCGCCAGGAGGCCAGTTTTGCTGTCGGCTACGCGCTAGAAAAAGCACTGCCCGACCAGGCTCTGACGGGCATTCTGAAAAAGCTGCGGACAGCATTACTCAAAGGTCTTGTGGCCTCCGTTATCGAAGGCGCAGAGCAGCGTATCGAGGCACTACTAAAATCTGTCGCCACGCAAGAAACGCGGCTCACACAGCAACCGCCAGTCATCTTGGGTGATGCCGCCGATCTCGGCATGCACAGCCTGCGTCCACCTTCACGACCACTCCTCCATGCCTCTCGCAAGATGTGATCACTGCCTGGAGTCGCTATTCGTCGCACTGGCAATTGGTCTAGCCTTACCGCTTAGCGCTCAGTCCATCGATGAAGAGCTACCACTGCCAAGGTGGGAACGCGAGGCCCCTGCCCTGCCTCGGATCTCAGAACCCGGTAGCCAATTCAACTCCCTGCTGCCAACAGACAGCTTACTGCCCTCACCGCCTGAGCAGCAGGGCCTGTTGCAAAGCGGCCCGCGGCTGGCGGATGCGCCGCCAGTTCTCATGCCTGGCTACAGCGAGCTTGGTCCCACTGACCTCTCACTCTTTCTTCATGGCAGTATTTTGCAGGCCGTCAAACCAGCCCATGCACCCCACCAGCCCACGCCCGTGATGTCGCTGCGTGAGCTGCCGCAAGAGCTACTCACAACCCTAGCGACCAGGATGCCCAGCAGGCGGAGGATGAAGCGCAGCAGTTGCAGCGCTTCACCCTGCGACTTTCGACACGTCTCTTCTGGCTAAAAAAAGGACTGCTCGCCGCCGAGTCAAAGATTACCAGAGCACTCATTCAAGAGGTGTTGGGCACGCTCGCGCCAAAGACAGATGTTGGGTGGGCATCGCTTCCATTCTGGCAAGTCGTGGCGTTCGCTATAGCTTGCTTTTCGGTGCTGATTTTAGTGCTGCTGGCGCTCCGGCAGCTCATGGGACAGCGTCGCACCGCCGATCACTCATGCGTCTGAATGCTGCCTGATCCCGATGTGCGCCCCAGACTCGGCGGCCCTATCTAAGGCGGCAGCGCAGTCGTCGTCTCTTTTAAACGTTAAGCCGTCGAGTGCATTTTTGTGCTCGCCAGAACGGCCCGAGCGCGGATAGATCAAGGCCCTACCAACTCACGTTCCATTTCATGTCCAAAAATCTCAGCCATCTCTCTTTCCGCCAAGGTGTCGAAAAAAATCTCTTCGAGCGCATGGTCGCAGCAGCCGATGACAAAGGCACCGCCGAGATCGCCAGCGACGTCCATGATCTTGGCAAAGAGTCACTCTTTGGCGATGCCCTGACGATGGGTGCCGTGTCAGCCTACGACTTCCTGAAAGCCGAAAACGCGAACAAAAAAGTCTTCCTCTGTAACGGTTCCGCCTGCCTCTGCGCTGGCACTCAGGAGAAGCTACATCACCAGATGGAAGGACGCTTCAAGGCGGAGGAAATCGGCCACATCTGCTGCCTCGGTCGCTGCCATCAGGGCGCAGCTTTTCAATACCAAGGAAACAACTACTCAGGCCAATCAGAAGCCGCGATGGAAACCCTCTTCTCCACCGGCAAAGGCGATTCCGAAGATCTCTACGAAGTCGTCTCCCATCTCCAGCCAGCGCAGCTCACTGCCCCCTTCCCTGGCATCGACGCCTATTACTCTCCCTTTAAAAAACTGCTCACTCAAGATCGCGACACGCTCGCCATCGAACTCAAAGAAAGCGGCCTGCGTGGACGCGGCGGCGCGGGCTTCCCATTGCATTTCAAATGGACCTCATGCCGCGAAGCCGCAGGCAGCGTAAAATACATCGTCTGCAATGCCGATGAAGGCGATCCAGGAGCCTACATCGACAAGTATCTCATGGAGAAACAGCCCCACAGCGTCCTGCTCGGCATGATGGCCGCCGGCTGGTTTGCTGGGGCTGAAAACGGCATCTTATACATCCGTGCTGAGTATCCAGATTCAGTGCGCATCATCGCCGAAGCTATAGAGGACCTGCGTGCCATCGGCTTGCTCGGACAAAACATTCTCGGCAGCGATTTCAGCTTCAATCTCAAAGCCATCAAAGGTGCCGGAGCCTATATCTGCGGAGAGGAAACCGCCCTGCTCGCCAGCCTCGAAGGCCAGCGCCCTGAAGTCCGCACGCGCCCGCCATTCCCAACGATCGAAGGCCTCTTCCGCAAGCCGACCATCGTCAACAACGTCGAGACCTTCTCGAACATCCACGCCATCCTCACGCTCGGCGGCAAAGAGTATGCGAAGATCGGCACGCCACAGTCCAGCGGACCCAAGCTGCTCTCACTCGACTCGCATTTCGTGAAGCCCGGCATCTATGAAGTCGCCATGGGCACACCGCTGCAAACCGTCATTGACCTCGCTGGTGGCTTCAAAACCAAGATCAAAGCCATCCAGATCGGCGGCCCGCTCGGCGGTATCGTGCCCATGAGCCACATTGATCAACTCACCGTCGATTTCGAGAGCTTCAAGAAAGCCGGCTTCCTGCTCGGCCACGCTGGCGTCGTCAGCATCCCTGAGTCGCTACCGATGATTGAATACATTCAGCATCTCTTCCAATTCACCGCCGACGAAAGCTGCGGCAAGTGCTTCCCCTGCCGCCTCGGCAGCACGCGCGGCAAAGAACTCATCGCCAAGGCCCGTGCCGACACCAGCTACAAGATCGACCGAGAACTCATCAACGACCTCCTCGAAACCATGGAGCTGACCAGCCTCTGCGCCCTCGGCGGCGGCGTGCCTCTACCCATCAAAAACGCGCTACAATACTTCGATGAAGAATTGAAAAGGTATTTCAAAGAGTAGTCTCAACTTGGGATCAAAGTTGCATCGCCGCCGGTTCACGCTAGAAAAGCGTACTCATGCAGCAGACCATCATCACTCTCGATCTTGAAGGCGTTCTTGTGCCGGAAATCTGGATCGCCTTTGCGGAAAAGACCGACATCCCGGAACTGCGCCGCACCACACGAGATGAGCCGGACTACGATGTGCTCATGAAGGGCAGGCTCGCCATTCTAGATCAGCATGAGTTGAAGCTGCCGGATATTCAGGACGTCATCGGCACGCTCTCGCCGATGGACGGAGCCAAAGCCTTTCTTGATGAGCTGCGCTCACTGACACAAGTCATCATCCTCAGCGACACTTTTCTAGAATTTGCCCAACCCTTGATGCGCCAGCTCGGCTGGCCGACCATCTTTTGCCACCATCTCGAATGCGACGCCACAGGCCGCATCGTGAACTACAAACTGCGCCAACCGAACCAGAAGCAGAAGTCCGTCGCAGCCTTCAAGGCACTGAATTATAAAGTCATAGCCGCTGGTGATTCCTTCAACGACACCACCATGCTGGGTGAGGCGGACAAGGGCTTCTTTTTGCACGCACCCGAAAATATCCGCACTCAGTTTCCTCAATTTCAGGGCTTTGATCGCTACGAAGATCTGCTCGCAGCAATCAAAACGGAGTTGTAACAAATTCTGTGAATTGGCCGCCTAACTTGGCCTGCTACCTGCTCTTGCTCCTATATGAAGCGCGAGCTTCATAACAACGAACTGGACTGTCACTTCATGGTTGGGGGCAGCCCGGTCAATTAAGGCCCGGAGGGATTTTGGTTGGGTCCCTCCGGGCCACTTTTTTTAGAGCGTGTCAAAGATACAAGTTGTCTGATTATGCCTGTAATTCGTCGTTTAGGAACGAGCTTGACGCCACGCGGCCAAACGGCTCCAATGCGCCCCAACTCAATCTATGAACGAAGCCTTCCCAGACATCCAGAAGATCCAATTCGAGGGACCCAAGTCCAAAAACGCCCTCTCCTTCAAGCATTACAACGCCGACGAAATCGTGGCGGGTAAGAAGATGCGTGATCACCTCCGCTTTGGCGTCGCTTACTGGCACGCGATGCGTAACAGCCTCGCTGATCCCTTCGGCGCAGGCACGGCTGTCCGCCCTTGGGACGATGGCACGGACTCCGTCGCCAATGCTCAGCGTCGTGTCTGGGCCTGCTTCGAGTTCATGGACAAGCTCGGCGTGGACTATTACTGCTTCCATGACCGTGACGTCGCGCCTGAGGGCAAGTCACTCGCTGACAGCAATCGAATCTTCGACGCCGTCGCGGATGAACTCGAAAAGGCGCAGAACCAGACTGGCAAAAAACTCCTCTGGGGCACCGCCTGTCTCTTCGTGCATCCGCGCTACAATCAGGGTGCCTCCACTAGCCCAAACGCCAACGTCTTTGCCTACGCTGCGGCTCAGGTGAAAAAGGCCATGGATGTCACCCATCGTCTCGGAGGTGAGGGCTACACCTTCTGGGGTGGACGCGAAGGTTACGCCTCCCTTTGGAACACCAACATGAAGCGTGAAGTCGAACACCTCGCCGCCTTCCTGCACATGGCTGTTGATTATAAAAAGAAGATCGGCTTCAAAGGCCCCTTCTACATCGAGCCAAAGCCACGCGAGCCATCCACTCATCAGTACGATAGCGATGCTGCGGCCTGCTTGAACTTCCTCCGCGAGCACGGCCTCATGGAGCATTTTAAACTCAACCTCGAAACTAATCACGCCACGCTCGCCGGTCACAGCATGTGGCATGAGATGGAGGTCGCCGTCGCCGCTGGCGCACTCGGCTCCGTGGATGCGAATACCGGTGACGAACTCATCGGCTGGGACACCGACCAGTTCCCTACCGACATCTACCTCACCACGCAGATGATGCTTGTCATCCTCAAGAGTGGCGGCCTGACGACTGGCGGTCTAAATTTCGACGCCAAAGTGCGCCGCGAATCCTTCGAACCCGTTGATCTCTTCCATGCCCACATCGGCGGCATGGACGCCTTTGCTCGTGGCCTCAAGATTGCTGCCGCCATCATCGAAGACGGTCGTCTCGATGCCTTCAAGAAGGCTCGTTACAGCACCTTCGACAACGGCATCGGAGCCAAGATCGAATCCCGCACCACCAGCTTTGAAGAACTCGAAGCCTACACCCTCGAAAACGGCGAGCCTCTCATCGGCTCCGGTCGCCAAGAGATGCTGGAAAACCTGATCAACGACTTCATTTAAGCCATACAGCGAGAGCTCTTGCAGGCTTATGAAAGAGGCAGGTCCTGCGACCTGCCTCTTTTTGTATCTTCACCTCCCGGTTGATTCTGGTCCCCAATAAACCGCCTCATGAGCGACTTTGAGAGGGGCCTCCAGGGCGGTCGTCACGGCTGCTCCAAAGCTGATGCCTGTGATTTCAGAACTTCTTTTTTGAATGGATTGTTTGTTATCATAAATCGGCAGTACTAGACAATCCTCAAGCACTCTATTTTCCGTGGCTATGAAAAAATATTTCTCATTTTTTGCAACCCTGCTTAAGAAGCACGGAAGTGCTCTGAGGCACTGTCGTCTTTCCTAGATGCGATCCATTGACTGCAAGTTGCTGCTAGGCGCGTATGTTCTGCTTCATTCCACCATGCGACTCCTTGCCTTTCTTATCCTGACTACCGCCGCCGCTTTTGCCCAGACGGAGGCAGACTACCTGGCTAACATCCGCCAGCTCACCTTTGAAGGTCGCCGATCTGGAGAGGGCTACTTCAATGCCGATGGAACGAAAATGATCTTCCAATCCGAGCGTGAGGAGGGGAACCCATTTTATCAGATCTACCTGATGGATCTTGAGACGGGCGACCAGGAGCGCATTTCCCCCGGTATGGGTAAGACGACCTGCGCGTGGATTCACCCGGATGGGAAGCGCGTGCTGTTTGCCTCGACGCACACCGATCCTGATTCAAAAAAACTCCAGCTAGCCGAGTATGAAGAACGCAAGAACTCCAAGGTGCGCCGCTACGCCTGGGACTACGATGAGCAATACGACATCTGGCAATACACACTGGCAGACAAGTCACTCAAGAACCTCACCAGCACCCGCGGCTACGATGCAGAAGGCGGGTGGTCGCCTGATGGCAAGAAGATTGTCTTTGCCAGCAATCGTGCTGCCTATGAAGGCAAGCTGAGCAAGGAGGACGAAGAGCGACTTAAGATCGACAAGCAGTACTTCATGGAGATCTACACCGCTGATGCGGACGGCTCAAATGTGCAGCGCCTCACCAGCGTGCCTGGCTATGATGGCGGGCCGTTTTTCAGCGCAGACAGCAAGCGCATCTGCTGGCGACGATTCACACCCAAGGGTGATGTGGCTGAGGTGTGGACGATGAATACCGATGGTAGCGACCAACGCGACATCACTAAGCTTGGAGCGATGAGTTGGGCTCCCTACTTTCACCCTAGCGGTGACTACCTGATCTTCACCACGAACCTAAACGGCTTCGCCAATTTTGAGCTCTACATCGTCGATGCCGCAGGCAAGCACAACCCTGTGCGCGTGACTACCACAGATGGCTTTGACGGCCTGCCTATTTTTACGCCAGATGGCAAAAAACTCTCATGGACCAGCGGGCGCACAGCGAATGCACAGAGCCAGATATTCATGGCTGACTGGAACCATGATCATGTACGGGCGGCTCTGAGCCTTGGCTCAACAGTCAAACCAGTCAACGCCGTCAAAACACCCGATTTCACACTAACCAAAGGTGAGATCACGCCGACAGATATGCGCCAGCATGTGACCTACCTCGCGAGTGATGAACTCGATGGTCGTCTCACAGGCACGCCGGGTGAAAAGCTGGCGACGCAGTATGTGGCAGACGTTTTTAAAGGCATTGGCCTGGAAGCATACGGAGATGAAGGCTGGTTCGAGCCCTTTGAATTCACCGCGGGCGTTGCACTTGGAGATGGCAATCGCTTGACCCTCCTTGACCAATCTCTGACCGCCGACAAGGACTGGCGTCCCCTCTCCTTCTCTCAACTCGGTGACGTGTCCGCGAGCGGCATTGTGTTCGCAGGCTACGGCATCGAGACACCGGACGAGGCAACGGACAAAGACGGTAAAAAGCTCGACCCATACAGCAGCTACGCGCATCTCGACGTGAAGGATAAGTGGGTGCTTGTGCTGCGCTATTTGCCAGAAGGCATGAACCAGGATCGGCGCAATGAACTCACGCGCTATGCCAGCCTTCGTCACAAGGCACTGGTCGCTCGGCAGAAGGGCGCACGCGGATTGATCATCGCCAGCGGCCCGAGCAGCAAGGTCGTGGAGCAGCTCGTTCCCATGGCTTTCGATGCTTCACTCGCCACCTCCGGCATCGCTGCGATCAGTGTGACGGATGCCATCGCGGACAGCTTTTTGAAAAGCACAGGTAAGACACTTAAAGAACTCCAGGAGAAACTCGACACCGGCGATCTCATGGGCGGCATCGAATGCGGCAAGCTCACGCTGGCAGCGACCATCGACATCAAGCAGGAGAAGAAAACCGGACGCAATGTGCTCGGTGTACTGCCTGCCAAAGACAAACCTGACCCGCATGTGGCTCCGCTGATCATCTGCGCGCATGTCGATCATCTTGGCAGCAAAGGTGGCAGCAACTCGCGTGCGAAAGGCGATGAACTCAATCGAGTCCATCATGGCGCGGATGACAATGCCAGCGGCGTCGCTGGTGTGATCGAGATCGCTCAGTGGTTGGCTGATCAAAAGAAGCACGGCAAGATCAGGCTGACACGCGATGTCATCTTTGCCGCATGGTCAGGTGAAGAACTCGGCCTGCTCGGCAGCAATCACTACGTCGAATCATTGGCCAAAATGTTTCGCGGTGATCCCAATGGTAAACTCACGGGCATGTTCGCCGCCTGTTTGAACATGGACATGATCGGACGCTTCCAGAAAACCCTCGTCCTGCAAGGCGTCGGCTCCAGCACCTGGTGGCCGAAGGAGATCGAGAAACGCAACGCGCCTATCGGTCTGCCTATTACCACGCAGAACGACGCGCATCTACCCACCGACAGCACCACGTTTTATCTGCGCGGGATTCCGACCCTGAACGCCTTCACCGGCAGCCACGCCGACTATCACATGCCGAGTGATACCGCCGACAAGATCGACTACGACAACGCCACGAAGATCGCCAAGCTCATGAGCCTGCTCGCGAGAGGAATCGCGACCGCTGACACGAATCCCGAGTATGTGGCGATGGAAGCGCCAAAGAATCAAAACACGCGCGGCGGCATGAGGGCCTATCTCGGCACAATTCCCGACTACTCGCAGGGTGACATCAAGGGCGTGAAGCTCAGTGGTGTCTCGCCCATCGGCCCAGCTGGTAAAGCTGGGGTGAAAGGCGGCGATATCATCATCAAACTAGGCAGCAAAGAGGTGCTCAACATTTATGATTACACCTCTCTCATGGGTGAGCTGAAAATCGGTAAAGAAACCACCATCACAGTGTTGCGCGAAAGCAAACCCGTGGAGCTAAAAATCATACCAGGATCACGGGAATAATTCAGAGCCCAAGCACACGCCGCAGAAACGGCGCAGTAACACTGGTCTTGTGCTTGGCGACTTCTTCCGGTGCGCCACATGCAACGACATGACCACCCTCAGGCCCGGCTTCGGGACCGATGTCGATCAAGTAATCAGCCTCAGCAAAGACATCGGGATGATGCTCGATGACGACGACGGTATGACCTTCATCGACGAGACGATGCAGCACATCTAGCAGGCGTGACACATCACTCATGTGCAGGCCGATGGTTGGCTCCTCGATCAGGTAAAGATTGCGCTTCACGGTATTCAGTCCGCGCATCTTCTGAGTGATCGTCTTCCCCTGCCCCACGCTGAGTTCAGTGACGAGTTTCAGGCGCTGCGCCTCCCCCCCACTGAGCGTCGGGCTTGGCTGGCCGAGTTGCAAATAACCGACGCCCGTGTCGGCGAGCAATTGCAGCGGTCGGGCAATGCGTTGCTGACTGGAAAAGAACTCTGCAGCTTCAGTAATGCTCATGCGCAAAACATCGCCGATTGTCTTGCCATTGAAGTCGATCTCCAGCGTCGCGCCGTTGAATCTCATGCCGCGACAAATCTCACAAGGCACACGAGTCGTCGGCAGAAAGTTCATCTCCACTTTGATCTCGCCATTACCCATGCAGGTCTCACAGCGCCCGCCCTCAGTATTGAAAGAGAAGCGCCCAGCATCGTAGCCACGGGCACGCGCCGAAGGCACTTGAGCGTAGAGTTTTCGGATTTCATCCAGCACACCGACATAGGTCGCCGGGCAGGAGCGTGAGGTCTTGCCGATAGGCGACTGATCCACCTCATGCATCGCAGATATCTGATCAAATCCATGTGCCGCCCTCCACGGCTGCACAGTCTTCTTCTTGTCTTTATTCAGCGCATCCTTAGCCGCAGGGCCGAGCACGCTATGCATGAAGGTGCTCTTGCCACTGCCGCTGACACCCGTGATCACGGTAAGTCGCCCGACCGGAATGCTGACATGGATGTCACGTAGGTTGTTCGCGTGTGCGCCGTCAATAGTTAGCCAGCCTTCCTTCTTGTTGGCCGATGGCAGCACACGACGCGCTCCCTTGATCGGGTGCTTCATCGGCTGACGTAACTCCCGACCTGTGACGCTGTTCTTGTCTTTGAGGATGTGGCTGAGAGTGCCTTGACTGATAATCTCGCCACCGAATCGACCTGCTCCAGGCCCAAGGTCAATGATCGTATCAGCACGGCGCATGGTGTCGTCATCATGCTCCACGACCAGCAGCGAGTTTCCCTTATTACGCAAGGCCACGAGCGTGTTGAGCAGGCGCTCATTATCACGCGGATGCAGACCTATGGTCGGCTCATCCAGCACATAAAGCACGCCACGCAGATTCGAGCCAAGCTGTGCAGCAAGTCGAATGCGCTGCGCTTCCCCCCCGCTCAACGTGTCGGCGCTTCGGTCAAGTTGCAGGTAGCCCAATCCCACCTCCTTCATGAAGTGCAGCCGCTGTTTGATCTCAGCCAAAATATCGCGCGAAATCTCTCCAGCCGTGCCGGTGAATGAAAGCCCGGACAAAGCCAAAGCCGCCTCCTCTGCCGACTGATGATTGATGTCCTGAATACGCAGGCTGGTTGGCTCGGCTGTTTTCTTTTTGGATGAACCGACAATCTGGTTCCAGCTCAGCTTCACATAGCGCGCTGTTTCATTCAGGCGGCTGCCAGCACAGGCCTTACAGACCACGCGCTCACTGGACTCCTCGTCATCATCATGTCGTGTCAAACGGCGCTCTTCTTCGAGTTCGGCGGCGAGTTGAGACATGTCATCATTGCGCGGCGTGGCTCCATGATCCGCCACGACAAAGCCGAACCCACGACACTGCTTGCACCAGCCATGCGGGCTATTGAAGGAAAACAAACGCGGGTCCAATTCTTCAAACGAAAGCGAGCATGAAGGGCAGCTCATCTCGGTGCTCAGCACCTGCGTGGACTTGTCGCTAAAGCGCAGCTTCAAATTACCACGACCCATCTTCAGCGCCTTCTCGACCAGCGGTCGCAGCTCAATTACTGACGCGCCTTTTTCCACTCGACTGACGACGGCATCAATGTTGTGCTCCTTGAATCGTGCGAGCGGTTTGAAGTTCAGCGTGTCCTTGAACTCACCATCCACCAGCAGCGTCTCGATGCCATGTTTGCGCGCACCTTCCGCGATCTCAGTGTGGAATCCTTTGCGAGCCTTGATGAGCGGCGCAAGCAGATGCACAGGTCCACGCTTAGCTTGATCAGCGATGGATTGCGTGATGGCCGTGGCACTCTGTTTCACCACCGGCACGTCACACTCCGGACAATACTGCGTGCCGAGTTTAGCAAACAACAAACGCAGAAAGTGCCAAACCTCGGTCACCGTCGCGACCGTTGATTTACCACCGCCGCGCGAGATACGCTGCTCGATGGCCACCGTCGGCGGCACGCCTGTGATCAGATCCACCTCAGGCTTCTCCATCTGCTCCACAAAGGTGCGCGCATAGACCGACATGCTGTCAAGGAAGCGGCGCTGCCCTTCCGCAAACACCAGATCAAAAGCCAACGTCGATTTACCCGAACCACTCAAGCCCGTAACGACAACGAACTGATCACGAGGGATTTCGAGACTGATATTTTTGAGGTTATGTTCTCTAGCCCCTCGGATGCTGATCGAGTTAGCAGCTAAGTTCGGAGTCCCGCTTTTAAGCGGTCTGGGGGTCTGCGTACGCTTTTCTGAGCCGCTTAAAAGCGGCGCTCCAAACGAAGACACTCCGAGCGCTTTGTCTTTGAGATACCGCCCAGTCCAAGACTCCTCACACGCCGCAATGTCCTCCGGTGTTCCAGCCACGACGAGCTTGCCACCATTCACACCCGCATCCGGGCCGAGGTCGATGACCCAGTCGGCACATTGGATGACATCCAGATTATGCTCGATGACAATGAGGCTGTTGCCCTCGTTGACCAGACGTTGCAGCAACTTCACCAGCAGAGCGATGTCATCGAAATGCAGACCCGTCGTAGGTTCATCGAGCAACAACAAAGCTGACTTCGTTTCGGATTCCTTCTCATTGGCGCTCTCAATGAGATGCCCCACAAGTTTCAGACGCTGCGCCTCGCCACCAGATAGCGTATTGAGCGGCTGGCCAAGCTTAAGATACCCAAGCCCCGCTTCCACGAGAATGGAGAGTTGATCGGCAATATTGGTGAAACGTTTCTGCTGTGTCTTGATGGATTCACTGGCTCCATCACGACACCACTGCACCGCTTCTTCGACCGTCATGCAGAGCACGTCGTGGATGCTTTTATCATTGAGCCGAAGCTTGAGCGCGTGAGGTTGGTAACGCTTCCCTTCACACTCGGGACAGGTCACGTACAGATCACTCAGGAACTGCATTTCGATCTTCTCATAGCCTGTGCCCCAGCAGCGTTCGCAGCGACCTTCACCGGAGTTGAAGGAAAAAAATCCAGGCGTGATGGCTAGTGCTTTAGCATCTTCGGTTTCAGCAAACAGTTGGCGGACAGCATCGAAGACTCCGATGTAAACGGCAGGCGTGCTGCGTGGGGTGCGTGCTAGTGGCGACTGATCCACCATCACCACTTGGCTGAGCTTCTCATGACCCCTGATGGCTTTGACTCGACCCGGCTCATCTTCACAAACTTCACCGCGCAGTCGTTGCAGGTTCCTGTGGAGAACTTCGTGAATCAGCGTGCTTTTACCAGACCCCGAGACACCCGTGATGCAGCAAAAAACATCGAGCGGAATGTTGATGTCGATGTTTTGAAGATTGTTCTGACGAGCGCCCTTGATGATCAGATGTTTTGTAGTGCTGCCTTTAGACGGTCTGGCTGATGGCGATCCTTTTCCGGAACCGCCTGAAGGCGGAACTACAGAACGCCGCACCTCTGGCACCGGGATATTCTTCCTCCCCGTGAGATAGTCAGCCGTGAGAGATCCCTTCATCTTCTCCAGGCCTTTCAAATCACCGTCATAAACGAGCAGGCCGCCTTTATCACCACGACCAGGGCCGATCTCGATCAGATGATCCGCTGCACGCATGACCGACTCTTCATGCTCCACGACAAGCAGCGTGTTGCCTTTGTCACGAAGGCCTTCCATGACGCCGATTAGACGCCCGATGTCACGCGGGTGTAGGCCGATGCTGGGTTCATCAAGCACGAACAGCGTATTCACCAATGAGGCACCGAGACAGGTCGTAAGATTCACACGCTGAAGCTCGCCACCACTCAACGTGCGCGTTTGCCGATCCAAATGAATGTAGCCCAAACCTGCACGATCCAAGTAGCTGAGACGGCTACAAATTTCATCCCGTAGCATCCGGGTGGCACCGTCTTTTTCCTGAACTGGAAGCGCTTGCAAGAAAGGCAGCAGATCAATGACCGGCAGATTCCACAGATCCGCGATGGTCTTGTCAGCGACGCGGAAATTATAAGCCTCCTTCTTCAAGCGCCCGCCATCACAATCACCACAAGTGGTGTAGGCACGAAAACGACTGAGATAGATGCGGACATGCATCTTGTAGGCGCGTGATTCCAGCCATTGGAAGAAGCCCTTCACGCCATACCACTCGCCGCGCTTGGGGTTCTTCACACCTTCGAGCACCCACTTCTGCTGCTCGGCCGGCAGGTCGCAGAAAGGTGTGTCGAGATCGACTCCCTTGGCGATGGCTGTGCGCTCCAGATCTTCCTGACTCTCGCGATAAGTCGTGCCAGTGAAAGCCTTCACCACGCCTTCACTGATGCTCAATGATTCATCAGGCATCGCCTTCCGCAGATCGAGTCCGAGAGTTCGGCCAAAGCCCTTACACGTCGGACAGGCACCGATCGGATTGTTGAAGGAGAACAGACCCGGCGTGGGTGCTGGCAATTTCAAATCACAGTCGGCGCAGCGCCAGTCGGTGGAGAAGGAGAGAACTTCGGCTGTATCGGAAAGTACCGCACTAAGCTGGCCTTTGCCGAACCTCAGCGCCGCCTCGATCGCCTCGCTCAAGCGCGCCTTCTGTTTGGCTTCCAGCTTCACGCGATCCTGCACGACGAGCACGACAGCAGGCAATTTGCGGCCCTTCATCATCGCGGGTTCATCGGCGCGGATAAGTTCGCCATAAATCCAGATGCGCAGGTAGCCCTGGCTTTGCAGAAAGAGAAAAAAGTCCTCTATCTTCGTGTCCTTTGGCACGGGAACCCCAAAGCCGATGACCGTTTGTTGACCCGCGTGCTCATTCAGCAGTTCAAACTGGATGCTCTCCGCCGTCTCAGGCCGCACCGGGCGCTGGCACTCGGGGCACGATGCTTCTGCGAGGCGTGGGAAGAGCATCTTCAAGTAATCATTGATCTCCGTGATGGTGCCCACCGTGCTGCGCGTGGAGCGGATGTTGTTTGTCTGCTCGATAGCGATGGCGGGCGGGATGCCGTGAATGGCGTCCACCTTCGGCTTATCCATGCGCTCAAAAAACTGCCGAGTGTAAGGAGAAAACGTCTCCACATAGCGCCGCTGCCCTTCCGCATAAATCGTGTCAAAGGCCAGAGATGATTTACCACTGCCACTCGGTCCCGTGACAACTGTCAGCTTGCCCAAAGGCAGATCCAAATCGATGCCGCGCAGGTTATTTTGTCGCGCCCCGCGGACTTGAATCACATCAGAGAGGGCTGGAGCTTTCAGGGACTTGGCGGCAGATTTTTTCGGCATGAGATAGCGGTAGGTAGAAGCTACGCCTGTCGTCTGCAAGCCGAGGCGCTCGTCTTGCCTCTATCCCCGAAAGAAGCGACGGCCGTTCAGCGCTTTGGTCTGCCTCATGTTCATCTCTCTGCGCCAAACGTTCCTTTGCCTCCTAGCTCTGCCCGGTCTGCTACTCGCGGGAGATGCGGCGGATGTGGTCATCTATGGTGGCACTTCGGGTGGTGTCACGGCGGCCATTCAGACGGCGCGGATGGGGAAAACAGCGATCCTGATCGAGCCGACGAAGTTTCTCGGCGGCCTCACCACGGGCGGGCTCGGTGCTACAGACATCGGCAACAAGAAGGCGATCGGCGGCCTGTCCCGCGAGTTCTACGCTAGCGTCTTCAGTTATTACAAAGATGCGTCAAAGTGGCAGCACGAGACGCGCGACGCCTATTTTGCCAAGAAGCCACACGGCAACACCGGCAGCGAGGACACCATGTGGACCTTTGAGCCACATGTGGCGACGGAGATCTACGAGGCCATGCTCAAAGAGGCGGCGGGTAAGGTGACGGTGGTGCTAGGTGAGCGCTTAGATTTGAAAAAAGGCGTGGTCAAAGACGGCACACAGCTCACCCAGATTATTATGGAGAGCGGCCGCACATTCACCGCGCCCATGTTCATCGATGCCACCTACGAGGGCGATCTCATGTCGAAGGCTGGCGTGCGCTACCACGTCGGACGTGAGGCCAACAGCGTCTATGGCGAAGTCATCAACGGCGTGCAGGTCGCGCGCACCATCCACCATCAGTTCACCAAAAACGTGGACCCCTATGTGAAGCCTGGCGATCCCAGCAGTGGCCTTCTGCCCGGCATCGAAAAAGATCCTGGTAAGGAATTCAGCGGTGATAAGAAAGTGCAGGCTTACAACTTCCGCATGACCACCACCGACGTGCCGGAAAACCGCCTCGACTGGGTCAAGCCAGCCAACTACGACGAGCGCTGGTTTGAGCTGGCCCTCCGCAATGTCGAGGCGGGTGACGAGCGCATTTCCTGGGCTCCGAGTTGGATGCCAAACCGCAAGACCGACACCAATAATAATTTCGCCATCAGTACCGACTTCATCGGCATGAACTGGGACTACCCAGAGGTGGATTACGCCACCCGCGCCAAAATTTGGCAAGCTCACGAAGACTGGCAGAAAGGCCTGATGTGGACCTACGCCCACCATCCCCGCGTGCCAAAAAAGATCCGCGACGCCTACCAGAAACTCGGGCTCGCCAAAGACGAATTCGCCGACAATGACCACTGGCCGCGCCAGCTCTATGTGCGCGAGGCCCGCCGCATGATCTCCGACTACGTCATGACCGAGAAGAACTGCAAGCGCCAGGAGATCGTCGAAGACAGCGTCGGCATGGGTGCCTACAACATGGACTCGCATAACATCCAGCGCTTCGTCACCAAGGAAGGTTTTGTCCGCAATGAAGGCGACGTGCAGTTCGGTAGCCGCCCCTATCCCGTGAGCTACCGCAGCATCCGGCCCAAGGCCGAAGAATGCAGCAACCTGCTCGTCCCCGTCTGCCTCAGCGCCAGCCACATCGCCTATGGCAGCATACGCATGGAGCCTGTTTTCATGGTGCTCGGTCAAAGCGCCGCCACCGCCGCCGTTCACGCTATCGAGCAAGGCAGCACCGTCCAGGGCATCGACGCCGCCAAGCTGAAGGCGCGCCTCCTTGCCGACAATCAAATGCTCGACTTCGAGTCGCCGCCTATGCCTGTGGTCAGCTCACTCAAAAAGGCGGATTTCCCCGGCATCATCGTCGATGACAGTGAAGCCCAGCTCACTGGTTTCGACTCCATCGGCGACACCACCCCCGGCTTTGTCGAACAGGGCTACCGTCATGACAGCGACACCGCCAAAGGCGAGCAAAAAGCCCGCTTCATCCCGGTCCTGCCGAGAGCCGGACTCTATCAGGTCGCCATCACCTACAGCGCCCTCGCCAACCGCGCCGCCAACGTCCCCGTTACCATCCACCACGCCGATGGTGACGCAACGGTGATCGTCGATCAGAAGAAAAAGCCCGCTGGCAAGAAAGGCCTCCACCTCCTCGGCACCTACAGGTTCGAGGTCGGTAAAACCGGATGGGTCGAGATCACCAACACCGGTACCCGCGGCCACGTCATCATCGACGCCGTGCAGTTTTTGGCCGAGTGAGGGAATTCGAATGCGTCTTCCTAGTTCAGGCCCAAACTCATTACTCACTCAACCTCAATCCTGAGATTTTGCTTCGATGCATCTGATGGCCGCTGACAACGGCCTAACATTCCACGATAGAAATACTTTTTCAGCGCGGGTCATTTCGAGGCTGAGTCGCAGTTTGACATGGGCCGTGAACGGCTGATATCGGTTAAGATGGAGGAAACACCGGATATCCCTGAAGAGATCAAAAAGGAAAAGGGCTTGTGGGAAAAAACCCGCAAAAGCCTGATCGAGCGACTCAATAACTGGGAGGACCAAAAGACTTGGAATGAGTTTTACCAGACTTACTGGCGGCTCATCTACAGCGTGGCCACGAAAGCTGGCCTGACCCGTGAAGAGGCTTTTGATGTAATACAGGAGACGACAATCGCCATCGCCCGCCAAGTCCAGAAGGGGCAGTACGATCCGCGCGCAGGCTCCTTTAAAGCCTGGCTGCTACAGATGACCCGCTGGCGTGTGCTGGATGTCTTCCGCGCTCGCAAGCGCCAGCCTTCTCTCGCTGATCAGGGCAATGCCGACAGTGAAGAGACGTCGAATTACGCCCTGGAGCGTCTTTCCAACGACAAGGACAACCTGCTCGAAAGCATCTGGGATAAAGAATGGCGGGACAACATCACCTCCGCCGCTCTGGAGCGGGTGAAGGCCAAGGTTTCGCCACGGCAGTTTCAAATTTTCGACTGCTATGTGATGAAGGGCTGGGGTGTGAAAAAGACGAGTGAAGCGCTCGGCATCAACGCCGCGCAGGTCTATCTGGCCAAACACCGCGTCGGTGCCTTGGTGAAGAAAGAAGTGCAGGGGCTGGAGCACACGATGCTGTAGAGAACAGCCTCCGTTCGACAAAACCCGAATCTTGAGCGAATCAGAAGCGTTTAAGTTTTCTGTGCCCCCCCTCGATGCGTCTTCTTCAATCCATCCTCCGCGCTCTGTTGCCTGTTCTTATCCTGGGTGGCTGCGGTTATGCGGCATGGTGGCTGATCTCGAACCCGCCGGAGCAACCAAAGGTGGAGGTGCCGCCAACGCTGGTGCGAGTCGAGGGCACCGCTTTGCACAAGAGAGGCTACGAACTCTATGTGCGCTCTCAGGGTTCCGTGCAGCCGCGCACGCGCAGCACGCTGCTGCCAGAAGTGAGTGGCAAGATCATCGAGATGAGCGCCTCCTTCCGCCCTGGTGGTTTCTTTGCCAAAGATGAGGTGCTGATGAAGCTGGACCCGGTGGACTACGATACGGAGATCATTGTGGCCAAAGCCGCGCAGGCGCAGGCCGAAGTGACGCTGGCCGAAGAGAAAGCCCGTGCCGAGCAGGCACTCGAGAACTGGAAGGCCATGGGCCGCTCAGGCGCACCCTCGGCACTCGTCATACGCGGACCACAAGTCATGCAGGCTGAAGCCGATGTCGCCTCCGCCAAAGCACGCGGCCTAAAAGCACAGCGTGATCTGGAGCGCACAGTCATCCGCGCGCCGTATGCCGGACAGGTTCTGGAGCAGATGGCGGATGTGGGGCAGTTCGTAACTCAGGGAACCACACTCGGGCGCATCTTTGCCGTGGATTATGTGGAGATCCGTCTGCCGCTGCCAGAGCGCGAAAGCCAGTTCTTAAATCTACCGCAGCCCTTCCGTGATCAGCCTGCTGGTGAAAGTCCAAAGGTAGTGCTCAAGACCACCGCCGCTGGTAAATCGGTGATTTGGGAAGGCCGCATCGTCCGTGTCGAAAGCAGTCTGGATGCACAGACACGTCAGGCCATGGCCGTGGCCCAAGTGACTGATCCGTATGCCCGCCGTGCCGATGGCTCACCACCGCTCACCATCGGTGCCTTTGTCGAAGCCGAGATCGCTGGTGAAGCCCTGAGTGATGTCTATGTGATCCCACGCAATGCGGTGCGCGCAGGCAATGAAATCATTCTCATCGACCGCCCGCAAAACACGCTCCGCCGCCTGAATGTCGAGCCGCTGGTCAGCACGGAGAAACACATTGTCATCTCCGCCAAAGCCCCCAAAGCGCCAAAAGAGGGCGACGTGCTCTGCCTGACACCGATCCCCTTCCCCGCTGACGGCGCACGTGTGCTGCCAACCATTGATGGCAGTGTTGAAACAGCGCCCAAAAGCAAAGATGCCAAGCAGCCCGGCAAGAAGCCGCCCGTAGTGAGCCAGAAGGCGGCGACAACTTAAGACGCCATTCAAACGCGTGAGCGCCAACCCAGTCACCACCAAGCCTCACGGTGTCTCACTCATCACGGCCACAGCCATCGTGATCGCGAACATGGTGGGCACGGGTATCTTCACCAGCCTCGGCTATCAGGTCACGGATCTGCCGACGGGTTTTAGCATTGTCATCCTATGGGCCATAGGCGGGTTGTGCGCCTTTTGCGGAGCGCTGGCCTATGGAGAGCTGGCGGCTGCTTTGCCGCGCTCGGGCGGTGAGTATCAGTTTCTCTCACGGGCCTTTCATCCCTGTGTTGGCTTCATCGCGGGCTGGCTTTCATGCACGGTGGGTTTTGCTGCACCCATTGCCCTGGCCGCGATGGCGCTGGGCAAGTATCTCAGCGGCGTCACCAGCATCGTTTCACCCATGACGGCATCGCTTGTTGTCGTCACTGTGGTCACCATCATTCACTCATCCGGCATCCATGTCGGCGCACGATTTCAAAATGTGGCGACGTGGATGAAGGTGGTGCTCATCCTCGTTTTCATCGTTGCTGGCATGTGTGTGGCGAATCCACAACCCGTGAGCTTTCTACCCGCTGCTGGAGACGCCGCGCTGATCACAAGCCCGCCTTTTGCCATTAGTCTCGTGTTTGTGATGTACTCGTATGCAGGCTGGAATGCGGCCACCTACATCGTCGGAGAAATCAGGAATCCACAACGCAATGTGCCGCTCGCGATTGGCATCGGCACGTTCTTCGTGAGCCTGCTCTACATCGCACTCAATGCCGTCTTTCTGCATGTGACACCGATGAAGGAACTGGCCGGTCAGGTCGATGTCGCGCATGTCGCCGCGAACTACATCTTTGGCACCCAGGGCGGCCGGATCATGTCTGGCCTGATCTGTCTCGGACTCGTCTCCAGCATCAGCGCCATGACCTGGGTCGGGCCGCGTGTGACGGTGGCGCTCGGCCAGGACGTGCGCATTCTCTCGCCCTTTGCCGCCGTCACGGCGGGTGGTGTGCCATGGGCCGCACTACTCGCGCAGCTGGCCATCGTCATCACGCTGATCCTCACGGCCACGTTTGAGAAAGTGCTGAACTATGTGCAGTTCAGTATCCAGCTTTGCTCCTTTTTGACTGTGAGCGGACTCACCGTGCTGCGTCATTCAGAGCCTGATCTACCACGCCCCATCCGCTGCTGGGGCTACCCAGTCACACCACTCATCTTCATCGGCATCAGCATCTGGATGATGACCTACCAGATGATCCAACAGCCACGCGAATCTCTGGCCGGCTTGGTCACGATACTGATTGGAGCCCTGCTCTATGTCATCTCCCCGAAGAAGTGCGTCGAAAAGGTCACCGTGGTGTGACTTCCAGACTCGACGCCCACTGATGTGTCATCTATAAAATTCAGCATTCAGTGCTAAAATAACCCATCATGGTTCAAGACCTCACCACACCCCAATCTCAGGCCAGCAGCAACCGCATCGCGGATGCGCAGCCTGTCATTGCGGAAGCCACAAGGCGTCTCGTGGCAGAGTTTAAACCCGAGCAGGTGTGGCTCTTCGGATCCTATGCCTGGGGCGAGCCAACGGAGGATAGCGATCTGGATTTTGTCGTCGTCGTACAGTCGAGTGAAGAGTCGCCCTTACGGCGTGCTCAAAGAGCGCAAATGAGCGTCTTCGATGTTTCGATGGCGGCCGATATTTTTGTGCCCACCAAACCTGAATTTGAGCGCTTCCGGCACGTGAAAGCGTCACTGAGCTACAAAATTGCGAATGAGGGGAGGTTGCTCTATGGATCAGGCCGCGATTGATTCTACCAGACGTTGGCTGACCAAAGCAGCACACGTTTTGGTTAACGCAGAGAGATCCAGCGCAGGTGACGACGAGGTGCTAGACACATGTGTTTATCATTGCCAGCAAGCCGCAGAAAAAGCCCTCAAGGGCTCTCTACTCGCTCACGCCGTGACCTTTACCAAAACACACAGTCTGGTCTTGCTGCTACCACTGTGCTCTTCCATCAATGCCAGTTTTCAGCAGTGGAGAACGGAGGCCTCAATACTGTCACCCCTCGCCTTTACGTTTCGCTACCCAGATGACTTCGCACCGCTAAATCCAACCCGCGCTGAATTCGACGAAGCCCTCGCCGCAGCGCGCCGCATCTATGATTTTGTGCTTTCCGTGCTTCCGTCAGAAACACATCCAACGTAACGTTTCATTATTTTCATTATCATGGTTCAAGACCTCTCCACACTCACAGCTTTCATCGACGGCGAACCCCTGCGTTTCGAGTCCGGCGACACACTCCTGAAGTACATCGACCGGCATCGCGGACGCGGGCATGTGCCAACACTTTGCGATGCACCACAGCTTGAGCCTTATGGCGCGTGTCGCGTTTGCTCGGTCGAAGTCGCTTTGCAGTCCGATGGGCCGCGTCGTGTCGTCGCCTCCTGCCACACGCCACTTTCAGCGGGCATGCATGTCTTCACTGAGTCGAAGAAGATTCGCAGCCTGCGCAAGAACATCGTCGAACTCGTACTCACCGACCACCCACTCGACTGCTTGACCTGTGAAGTCAGCGGCAACTGCGAACTGCAAACCGTGGCGGCGAAAGTGGGCATTCGCGGAGTTCGTTACCCAGCAGGAGCGAACCATCTGGATCGTGCGAAAGATCACTCGCATGCCTACATGACTTCGGAACTCTCGAAGTGCATCAACTGCTCACGGTGCGTGCGTGCCTGCGATGAAGTCCAGGGTCAGCATGTGCTCTCGATGCATGGTCGCGGCTTCAATGCGCGCATCATCAAAGGCCTCGACCAATCCTTTGAAGACTCAGAGTGCGTGTCATGCGGTGCCTGCGCACAAGCCTGCCCAACCTCGGCCATCAGCGACAAGTTCTTCTCCAAATCCATCGAGGCGACGAAGAAAACGCGCACCATCTGCACCTACTGCGGCGTGGGCTGCAATCTCGATGTGGCAACGAAGGGAGATGAAGTACTCTCCATCCAGGCTCCTTTTGATGCAGAAGTAAACCACGCGCACACCTGCCTCAAAGGCCGCTTTGCCTTCAAGTTCTACAATCACCGGGACCGCCTGCGCAAGCCGCTCATTCGTCAGCCTGATGGTCAATTCAAAGAAGCAACGTGGGACGAAGCCTATGATCACATCGTCGCCAATTTGACCCGCATCAAAGCGGAGTTCGGTGGCAATGCTGTGGCTGGCATTTCGTCCGCACGCTGCACCAATGAGGAGAACTACCTCATGCAGAAATTCATCCGCGCCGTCATGGGCACAAACAACATCGATTGCTGCGCCCGCGTCTGTCATTCGCCCACCGCCTGGGGCATGCAGAAGAGTTTCGGCACAGGTGCCGCCACAAACTCAGTAGAAGATCTCGAATACACTAAGTGCATCATGATCATTGGTGCTAACCCGACTGAGGGCCACCCAGTCACCGGAGCACGTATGAAACAACAGGTGATGAAAGGCACGCCGCTCATCGTCATCGACCCACGCAAGATCGAACTCGTGCCGTATGCCAAATATCACCTCCAGCTTCGCCCTGGCACCAACATCGCGTTGCTGAATATGTTTGCGCGCTTCATCCTCGACGCAGGTTTGGTGAAGAAAGACTTCGTTGAAAAGCGCTGTGAAAACTGGGCCGAATTTGAAACAGGTCTCCGCGCGCTAGACATCGACGCTTTGGAAAAAATCACCGGCGTAGATCGCGAACTCGTCCGCGCTGCCGCCATCGAATACGCCAGCAGTGAGGCGGCGATGAGCTTCCACGGACTTGGTGTCACCGAGCACGAGCAAGGCGCGAAGACCGTCATGCTCATCTCAAACCTCGCCATGATGACCGGCAACATCGGTCGTCCAGGCGTCGGCGTGAACCCACTGCGCGGCCAGAACAACGTCCAAGGTGCCGCTGACATGGGCTGCCAGCCGCATCAGGGTGCGGGTTACTTCGAGATGGCCGATCTCGATGCCCAAAAACGCTACGCCGACTTCTACGGCGCACCCACTCCGACTGAACCCGGCTGGAAAATCCCGCAGATGTTTGATGCCGCCATTGAAGGCAAACTCAAAGCGCTCTGGCTCATGGGCGAAGATGTCGTGCAGACAGATCCCGATGCGCATCACGTCCGCCATGCCATGGAGAGCCTGGAGTTTCTCGTCGTGCAGGAGATCTTCATGACCGAAACAGCAAAGTATGCTCACGTCATCCTCCCAGCATCCAGCTTCCTCGAAAAGAGCGGCACCTTCACCAATGCCGAGCGCCGTGTGCAGCGCGTGAACGCCGCCGTGAAGCCACTATCAGGCACCCGGCCAGATGGACAGATCATGTGTGAGATTTTGCAGCGCTTCGGCTTCCCACAGCCCGACTACACGCCCGAGGGTGTGCTCGCTGAGATCGCTCAAATAGTTCCCTTCTTCAAAGGCGCCACCTGGGAGAATCTCAGCACCAACGGCAAGCAGTGGCCCATCGCCGCTGATGGCACCGACACGCAGATCCTGCATCAGGAGACCTTTAGTCGCGGCAAGGGCCACTTTCACTTCTTCGACTGGAAGGAGTCCACCGAACTCAAAACCAACGGCGCAGAGTTCCCCTTCATCCTTACCACCGGTCGCCTATTGGAGCACTACAACTGCGGCACCATGACCCGCCGCACTGGTAATGGAGAAATCGTCACCCGAGACGTGCTCGCCCTGAACCCCACCGATGCGAAGCGCAAATCCATCCGCAGTGGCGACAAAGTTCGCCTCTTCAGCGCTCGCGGTGAAGTCGAACTTGAAGCTCGCGTCACGGATGAAGTCAAACCCGGCATCCTCTACACCACCTTCCACTTCCCCGAAGCCATGGTGAACAACGTCACCGGCCAAGGCTGCGACGCAGATACCCTGTGCCCCGAGTACAAAGTCATCGCCGCCGATGTCGATTTCGTCAGTGCAGGCAAGCCAAAGAAGAAGCGGATGATGGAGATGGCTTGAGGCATAAGCGCAGAACTCGACACCCTGCATGACTTGCTGACTCGCTTGGAGGAAGCGGGTATCAAATACATGCTCTCTAGCTACATGGCGCTGAACCGCTATGCCCAGCCGCGTATGACGCGTGATCTGGAACCGGCTGTGACATGGATTATCTCCACTCATGGGCAGCCAGATTGAACCTGACAGATATGCTGACACGGGCTTCTCCGTGGAGGATACCGCGCCGGAGATCAATGAGATGATCTTCCAGCGCACGATGGCGCTGACCAGCTCAGAGCGCTTCCTGATGGGCATGTCGATGCTCACCACGGCAAGGGAAATGATCTGGGCATCGCTACCAAAAGACCTCAGTGAGTCCCAGTGTCGACGGCACTTTTACAAGCGCCTTTATGGTGAGGAGTTGCCAGATGCCGTTGCCGATTGGGCACCACTTCAAGGGTGACGCACGGCTTCGAAGGCAAGTCACGACAGGCTATGTCGAACTCGTTAGATTGCCGATGTCATTCGGCGCCCTTGACCCACCCTCAGGGCCGAGCACTCTCTACGGGTCATGTTCTTTCGCTGTCAAAGCCTGCCTCTATCAATCTGCGCTCTCATCATCAGCATGGGATTCATCAACTGCGCTCAGGCTGAAGCGTCGCCTTTTAACGACTTCTTGCGTGAGTTCCCCACCGCTTATGCAATCCAGGGGCCATCGGCCGGGGAGGGCGGTGATGAACAGCGCTTCACTCGTGTTTACGAGGAGTTAGTGACTCGGCTAAAGTTACCGCCGGAGCTATCTCCCAAAGCCATCCGCGAACGAGCGGAGAACCTGAGACGAGACGAGAAAGCGCCACTTCTTGAGCATGCCAGAGCGGATTTCGTGTGCAGGCAGTATCAGCAGGCAGAGGAACTCGCGCTTCAGGCAGGAGATGCCGCGCATCGCGCTAAATCACGCAAGCCCACAGACATCAGTTCAGCTCTGCAACTGGCTGCGCTGGCGGCCTTGGAGCGTGGGCAGAATGATTCAGCGCTGAAGTATATCCAAGTCGCGCAGGGAGAGACTGATCCGAAAAAAGATCTGCCAGTATGGGCACAGATTCAGATCAGCTTGGCACACATTCACTGGCGCAGCGGCAGGCCAGAGGAGCAAATCAACACGCTTCGTCTCATCCACAGCGAATACCTACAGGCAGAGGGCGTCACCAATCCTTACACGCTTTATTATCACAATGAGCTGTCCGCAGCGCTCTACGATGACCACCAGGATGCAGCAGCAGAGAAAGAACTACGGGATATTCTGCGAGTCACCGAAACCAACTTTGGAGCCGATGATGTAAAGACCGTGTCTGTGCGAAAGAACCTGGCGCGCATTCTCGAAAGTCAGGATTCTTTTGAAGACGCAGAAACCTTTCGGCGCGCCATCATTGATACCCAAAAGCGCACGCTAGGTGTCGATAGTCCGGTCACTTTGCGTAGCCGAGATCAGTTGGTGAAAAACTTGTTTGAGCAGCGCAAGTTTCCCGAGTGCGAAGCCGAGGCTATTGGCCTGCTGGAACTCAGCCAAAAGGAGCTTGGCGTTGATCATTTAGTGACCCTTTCATGCCATCTTAAACTTGCTCAATGCCAGCGCGAACAAGGCATGATGGCGGAAGCTGAGGCTAAGTTACGGACACTTCAGGAGCAGGAAATTAAAGTCCTCGGAGCTGACCACTTGGAAACACTGAACACCGCTCAAGACTTGGGCACCTGCCTGAATGCTCAGCACAAGTATGCCGAGGCGGTGACAGTGCTTAAGCCCGCGCTCGGCGCACGGGTCCGCCTGCTCAATCCTGATCATCGAGACACCCTGGATACACGCAGCCAATTGGGGATCGCTTACCAAAATACAGGGTCACTTGAAGAGGCTGAAATTGAGTTTCGCGCTGTGCTGACGGCGCTAACAAAACAACTCGGGAAGCAGCATCCGAAGACTGTTTTAGCGACTCAGCGAGTCTCTGATTTATTGACTTCACCTGAGGCGAAAACCCTCATGATTAACAATGCAAGAACGCAACTTGCAAAAGCTGTCAAAACCTACGGCCCCAATGATACGAGGACGCTGAACACCCAGCTTAATCTTGCAGGCACTCTCACAAACCAAGGGCAACTAACGGAAGCTGAAAAAGAGTACCGTCTGGTTCATGCCAGCCTGACCCGTTTACTAAAAGAAGAGACTCCTGAGAGCCTGAAGATCCTCAGAGAAGTCGCCAACGCCCTACTCAACCAAAATAAGTGGCCGGAAGCAGAGCCCATCTTTCTTCAGGTCTTGCGCGATCAGCGTCGAGTTTTGAAGCCTACTGATCCTGAGATTCTACAGACACTCTTTCTGACCGGAATCTGTCTTGGACAACAAAACAAGATCAACGAAGCACGTCCCATTCTCGAGGAATGTCTAGCCGGCACCAGTAAAGTTCCCAACATTCTCCCTGCCTTTGTGGAAAAGGTGAAGAGCGTGCTAGATCAAATCATTCAGATTCAACGCCAGCCTAAATCGGATAGCAAGGTCGCCACACCAGCAGCAACTGCACGCAGCGCGGCTTTGCCTCCCGCTGCTCAAACGACCAACGACATGCAGACGATTAATAAGCCGCTGCCCTTCAAGCCCTGAGTTACTGTGCCCCTATCCTGTCACGCGCAGTCCGACGACGGCATTGTGACCGCCCATGCCTGAGGCGATTTTGAGAATCTCGTCTCCTTGAGAAAGCTGGCACATCTCTGAAGTCAAACCCGTGAGCCCTTGCAAGTTTGCCGGGAGCAATGGCAATGCAGCAGAGATCAAGGCCACATCAAGCAATCCACAAGCGCCGAGGGTGTGGCCGGTGAACGGCTTCAATAATAGCAGGAGCGGCACATCACCAAACGCAGTGCGTAAAGCCTTCATCTCAGCCATGGCGTGATTTGGCGTACCTGTGGCATGAGGGCAGATGAGTGCAGGCCGAGAAAACGTGCTGAGCAAATCCGCCAGCGGGGCACCATCATCAGGAATCATGAGTGAATCGTAAGCGTCGCTATTCGCCGCATAGCGGGTCATTTCAGCCAGTCCGCTGTCAGTCAATTCAAGCGTAACTGCCACGCCTGCCTCCCCGAGGTGCAGGCCCGTGGTCATAGTCGATAACGGATCATTCACACCATTCGTCGAGAGTAGATGCGTATCTCGAAAAGCTTGGATTAGCTTAGGCACAAGCGGCAGATCCACAGCCACAATGAGAGCGCGTTTAGTCAATCCTGTACGCAGTGCCATCCATGCCATGCCCAGTGCATCTAGGCCGGACGAACATCCGCTGGAAAGCATCTGCCAGGGGCCGCGAATGCCCAGTTCAATGCTCACCGCAGCGGCGATCTCACTGTGAATCGTATTGCTGGCACTGAAGCGCCGCACCGGACGCCGAGCCTTATTCTGGCCAAGCAATTCCGCGGCATTCCCGCGACTACTGGCGGCGAAAAGCCACGCGCTCTTGGTTTGATCAGAATCCCAGCCAGCTCTCGTCACAGCCTGACGCGCCACATGCACGGCGAGGTTCGATGCAGCGCCATAGCGGCGTCCTTTCATCACCGATTGATCGGCGATGCGACCACAGAGCTGGCCGCTGTATTCGACGAGGCCTGACTTGCCCGCACGCCAAGTTTCCAGACACTCGGGTAATGATCCACCGAGCGCGCAGATGGTTTCGACAGCAGTGATCGTCACCTTACTCACAGATCAAAAATCTTTCCGGGGTTCAGCAAGCCCTGTGGATCAAGCGCACGCTTGATGGTGCGCATCAGCTCATAGCTGGCTTCACCGAGTTGACGTTTGACAAAAGCTTTCTTGGCCAAACCAACTCCGTGTTCACCAGTCACGGTGCCGCCGAGGCGGATGGTCTCGTTCACGATGTCTTCGAGCGCCTCCTCCACGCGGTGCATCTCCTCGTGATCACGCTCATCAGTGAGGAAAGTGGGGTGCAGATTGCCATCCCCCAGATGACCGAAGGTGCCGACTTGCAGTCGGTGCTTCTCTGCCACCTGACGGATAAATTTAACCATGTGAGCCAACTCGGTGCGCGGCACGGTCACGTCTTCAAGAATGGTCGTGGGCCGCAGTCGAGCGAGCGCGGAGAAAGCACTGCGGCGCGCGGTCGCTAGGCGCAAAGCCTCAGCCTCATCAGCGGCAGCTCGGACTTCACGCGCGCCATTTTGACGAGCCAGTTCCATCATCATGGCGGACTCCTCTTCGACCACCACAGGGTGCCCATCAGTCTCCATAAGCACCACGGCTTCGACATCGGTTGGCAGACCGATTTTAGCAAAGTCCTCCACGCACTGCACCGTCACGCGGTCGAGGAACTCCAGCGTGCAGGGGATGATCTTGGCGGCGATGATAGCGCTGATCGTTTCAGCGGCAGCCTCCATCGAATCATAGAGCGCCAGCATGGTCTTCCGCGCTTTCGGTTTGGGCACCAGCTTCAGTGTAACCTCGGTGATGATACCGAGAGTGCCTTCACTGCCAATGAAGACATCCTTCATCGAGTAGCCTGCTACGTCTTTGACACACTTGTTCCCCAGAGTCGTCAGAGAGCCATCAGGCAGCACCACGGTGAGTCCCATCACATAGTCGCGAGTCACGCCATATTTTAAGCCACGCAGCCCGCCGCTGTTCTCGGCTACATTGCCACCGATCGTGCTGATCTTCATGCTGCCGGGATCAGGCGGATAAAACAAACCCACTTTCCCTGCTGCATCGTCGATGTCCTTGGTGATGACGCCGCACTGAGCACGCAGCGTCAGGTTCTTTTCATCCACCTCAATGATCTGATCCATCTGAGTCAGGCAGATGACCAGACAACCTGAGATAGGCACGCTGCCGCCGCTGAGTCCCGTGCCCGAGCCACGAGTCACGACAGGCACTTCGGCGTCGCTGGCAAGTTTCACACAGGCTGCGACTTCCAGTGAAGTGAGAGGAAACACCACCGCACCGGGCCGCACTTTCAATGCAGCAGTGCCATCGAAGCTATAAGGCAAAATATCCTCCGCCTCAGTCAAGACGCGGTCTGGAGAAAGCGCCGACTGGAGCGCGGAAATGAGGTTGTAGGTTACCGAGTGCACAGCCCGGAGTTTGGGCGGGGAAAGCCCAGTGCCAAGCCAGTTCTGCATTGATTGAGGCGCACGTGGTCAATTCAAAAGCGCAAAAAAAGCTAGTCATGGTGAGCCTGTCAGAAAGTTTGTGTGGAGGGTCAAATCCGAGGACAGGAAGACATGAGAAGACCCAAAACGAAGGAAGACAAAGCGCTCGATGAAGCGCTGGACGTGTTAATCGCCAAAAGCGGCCATTCACCGGAGGCGATCATGGGCG
>CAMAQH010000022.1 GCA_945860295.1 Prosthecobacter debontii | reverse complement strand
AACGCAGATCTGACTGCCACTTACGGCAGTGACTGGGCGACACGTGATAACTTGTTTTGGGGCGCCGTCGGCACCACCGGTTCCTTTGACGCCATCGACACCAACCCGGCCAAAATAGTCTATGGCAGCCGTGGAACCAAGGACGCATGGATGCGCGCCAATAATGCCACACATGGTGCGGTCACGAATAGGGTAGTCGCTCTAATGACGGCATTTAATACTGCTAGCACCGTTGGAGTGACCCACGCAAATGCGGTGGATCAAACGACCTCGAAGCCCAATCACTGGGCTACCTATCATACGGGTGGAACGCTCCCTAACTCGGGTCCTGCGCCAGGCATCAGCTTCGCGTTTTTCAATCCATCGATTGAGACGACCTTTGTCGATGGAGCGGCGGCTGCCGGACTCTACCTTTTCAGAGTGAGCCCAGCAGCGGGTGCGGAGATTGGCACGCCTAGTGATTACCTTGGCCGGCTGTTGATCAGCCCTGGAGGAGCGCTGACCTTCCAATCAGACCTCCTTACTCTACCCGTGGTCAGCACTCCGACGACGACGAGTCCTACGGAAACAGCAGTCACCCTCGGCGGTAACATCACCTCCGATGGAGGCGCTGAGATCACCGAACGAGGGGTGGTTTACGCTGCCAGCAGCACCAACGCATACCCATTGATCGATGGAGCAGGAGTAACGAAGCTAACGGCAACTGGCACCATCGGTGAATTTACCGTTCTTGTAAGTGGTCTGACGAAGGGCACGAGCTACAGCTTTAAGGCCTATGCAACTAACAGTGAAGGCACGAGTTATACAACGCTTGCGGAGTTTACGACACTTGCTACTCAGGAAATCAACTTCGCAGCGATCACAGACAAGCTGACTAACGAGTCTGCCGAGCTAGTGGCAACAGGAGGGGGCTCAGGCAACCCGGTCACCTATGCAGTGACCGCAGGTCCGGCAGTAATCACTGGTAACGTCTTGAGCTTCACCACCTCAGGTATGGTCACAGTCACTGCTTCGCAAGCAGGTAATGCCAGTTACTCAGCCGCCCCCGACGTGAGCCGCACCTTTACGGTGACTAAAGCTACGGCGACGGTGACGTTGGGAAGTCTGATGCAGACCTATAATAATGCCCCTCGCTCGGTCACGGTAATAACGGTTCCAGCGGGATTGACGGTGAACTTGTCCTATCAGGAGTCTGCCACGGCACCGACTGCGGCGGGAATGTATGCGGTGGTGGGAACGATTGATGACCCGATGTATCAGGGAAGCGCCAATGGCAGCTTGGTGATTGGCAAGGTTAGCCAATCAATCTCCTTTGCAGACATCCCGAACAAACTGACGACGGACACGGTGGAATTAAGCGCCACGGGAGGAGCCAGCAGCAATCCAGTGACCTTTGCTGTCACCTCCGGTCCGGGCGTGATCACTGGCAACGTTCTGACTTTTCCGACGTCTGGCAGTGTGACAGTGACGGCCTCGCAGGAAGGCGACAGCAACTACGTTCCCGCCACGCCTGTATCACGCAACCTAACGGTGACCAAGGCCACTGCGACGGTGACTTTGGGCAGCCTAGCTCAGACCTATGATGGAACTCAGCGCGCTGCCACAGCGACCACCGATCCGGCTAATCTCAGCGTTGAGTTCTCTTATGGAGGCACGCCAACGCTGCCGACTACCGTGGGCACGTATGCCGTGGTGGCAACGGTCAATGATTTAATCTACCAGGGCAGTGCCACGGGAACCTTGGTCATTGGCAAGGAAAGTCAGACGATTGATTTTACAGTCATTCCGGACAAAATGACCACCGACTCGGTCACACTCTCGGCCACGGGCGGTGGTTCGAATAATGTGGTCACCTTCGCGGTCGCGTCAGGCCCAGGTGTTATAAAGAGTAACGTCCTTATGTTTACGACTTTTGGTAGTGTGACGGTGACAGCTTCGCAAGTTGGCAACGACAACTACTTGGCTGCGCCGGAGGTGAGTCGCATGTTCAACGTGACCAAAGCGATGGCGACGGTCACGCTAGGTAGCCTTGCGCAAAGCTACGACAACACGCCGCGTGCTGCCACGGCTACAACGGAACCTTCAGACAAGACCGTGATCTTTACCTATGATGGTTCATCCACAGCACCGACGAATGCTGGTAGCTACGAGGTGGTAGGCGCAATCACTGATCCGATTTATCAAGGTAGTGCCACGGGCACGTTAGTTATCGGTAAGTCGTCGCAGGTGATCACTTTTGCAGCCATCACCGACAAACTCACCACCGACTTGGTTAACCTTACGACAACCGGGGGTGGTTCTAACAATCCGGTCACCTTTGCGGTGACATCCGGTCCTGGGTTGATCACCAACAATGTTCTCACCTTTACCACGTCGGGCAGTGTGACGGTGACTGCTTCCCAAGTTGGTGACGACAACTATCTCACAGCGCCGGATGCTATTCGCGCGTTTAACGTGACCAAGGCGATGGCGACTGTGACCTTGGGTAGCCTGGCTCAAACCTTCAACAACACGCCGCTTGCAGCTACGGCTACAACGACCCCTGCTGATCTTAGCGTCGAGTTCACCTATATAGGCTCGACAACGCCGCCCACGAATGCGGGCAGCTATGAGGTCGTTGGAACCATCAATGACCCAATGTATCAAGGCAGTGCGACTGGAAGTCTGATGATCGGCAAAGCTGCTCAGAGCATCACCTTTGCAGCCATCACCGACAAGCTCACCACGGACTCGGTTAACCTTACAGCCACGGGTGGTGGTTCGAACAATCCGGTGACTTTTGTGGTGACTTCAGGTCCAGGTGTGATCATCAACAATGTCCTCACGTTTACCACCTCAGGTAGCATCACCATCACAGCTTCCCAAGTCGGCGATGAGAACTACTTGGCTGCTAGCGATGTCAGCCGCACGTTCAATGTTACGAAGACGTTGGCGATGGTCACTTTAGGCAGCCTTGCGCAAACCTTCAACAACACGCCACGTCTTGCCTCGGCGACCACGGATCCAAACCCTTTGACTGTTGGATTTACGTATAACGGTTTGTCCACTGCGCCGACGAATGCTGGCAGCTATGAGGTGGTGGCAACGGTTAACGACTTGATCTATCAGGGCAGTGCCGCTGGCACCTTGGTCATTGGTAAGGAAAGGCAGACGATTGCTTTTGCTGCCATTGCGGACAAGCTTACCACTGACTTGGTTAATCTCTCGGCCACCAGTGGCGGCTCAAACATTCCTGTCACCTTCGCGGTCACATCCGGTCCAGGTGTCATCACGAACAACGTCCTTACGTTTACGACCTCTGGCAGTGTGACGGTGAAGGCTTCGCAGTCGGGTAACGACAACTACCTCGCAGCGCCGGATGTAAGTCGCACGTTCAACGTGACCAAGGCGATGGCAGCAGTCACGTTGGGAAGCCTTGCACAAACTTTCGATACGACGCCCCGTGCTATCACAGCAACGACGGCTCCGTCAGGTTTAGTCGTTCAGTTCACGTATGACGGTTCGTCCTCCGCACCAACAGTGGCAGGGACTTACGCCGTGGTCGGAACGATCGATGATGCCATGTATCAAGGCAGTGCCAGTGGTAGTCTGGTGATCGGCAAGGCTTCGCAGGCAATTACCTTTGCTGCCATCGCGGACCAACTGACCACGGATTCGGTCAATCTCACAGCCTCCGGTGGTGCCTCAAACATTCCGGTCACCTTTGTGGTTACGTCTGGTCCTGGAATCATCACCAACAACGTGCTGAGCTTTACAACTTCGGGAAGCGTCACGATCACTGCATCTCAGGCGGGCAACCACAACTACTTGGCTGCTAGCGATGTCATCCGCACGTTTAACGTTACCAAGACCATAGCGACGGTCACGCTGGGCAGCCTTGCTCAAACATTCAGCAACACACCACGAATCGCCACGGCTAGCACGGTTCCAGCCAATCTCGCTGTCGGATTCACTTATGCTGGTTTCTCCACTGCACCAACAAATGCGGGCAGCTACGAAGTGGTTGGAACGATCAACGATCCGATCTATCAGGGCAGTGCCACTGGCACCTTGGTGATCGGTAAGGACAGCCAGATGATTGCTTTTGCCGCAATTCCTGACAAGCTCACCACTGACTCGGTTAATCTCTCAGCCACCGGTGGAGGCTCAAACCTTCCGGTCACGTTTGCCGTCACTTCTGGACCTGGGGTGATTACGAACAACGTGCTGGCGTTTACCACATCAGGAAGCGTCACCATCACGGCCTCCCAAGTCGGCAATGACAACTACCTCGCAGCGCCGGATGTCAATCGCACCTTTAACGTCACCAAGACGATGGCGACGGTCACGCTGGGTAGCCTTGAACAAACCTTCAACAACACGCCACGTGCTGCCACGGCTAGCACCGATCCACTGGGACTAAGCGTTGAGTTTACGTATGCTGGTTCCTCCACTGCGCCAACGAATGCTGGCAGTTATGAGGTGATTGGCACGATCAATGATCTGATCTATCAAGGTAGTGCCAGTGGCACTTTGGTCATCGGCAAGGACAGTCAGACGATTGCTTTTGCAGCCATCACCGACAAGCTAACCACTGACTCGGTCAACCTCACAGCCACCGGTGGTGGTTCGAATAATCCGGTCACCTTTGCGGTGACTTCCGGTCCTGGCGTGATCACCAATAATGTTCTCACCTTCACGACTTCGGGCAGTGTGACGGTGACTGCATCACAGGTGGGCAATGCTGACTACTTGGCTGCTGAAGAGGTGAGCCGCAGCTTCACGGTCACCAAGACTGAATCGCCCATCACCTTGGCTCAACTAACTCAGGTGGCGAATGGCACGCCACGTCCTGTGATCGTCTCCACCACACCCTCTGATCTCACGTTAAAGACACTTTATGCAGACTCTACTACGGCACCAACTCTGCCCGGCAGCTACGCGGTGACCACCACGATTGAGAGCCCGCTTTATCAGGGAACGGCCTCAGGCACTCTCACGGTGCTTGGCCTCAGCGGTCTTGAGCAACCCATCTTCAGTGGCAGCACGACACTAGCATTTAACAATGGCACGGACTACGGCAATGTCACTCTCGGTCGAGTGCTGACGCGGGTGTTCACGGTGTTGAATCCTGGCTCTCAACCGGTGGCGCTTTCCGGCAATCCACTCGTCGAGATTGAAGGTGCCCATATGGGTGACTTCCAAGTCAGCGTCCTGCCTGAAACAGTGATCCCAGCGGGTGGTTCGGTCGCCTTTGAACTTCGCTTTGCACCCACGCAGCCTGGATTGAGGACGGCTCTGGTGAAGTTGGCTAGCACCGCTATCGCCAATGGTCCCATCACCTTTGCTGTGCAAGGCTTTGGGTCGCTGCCTGCTCCGCGTGCTCAAACGATTACTTTTGCCCCACCGGCCATGGTTTATCTGAGCCAGTCACCGCTTCAACTCACAGCCACGTCTTCTTCGGGTCTGCCGGTATCATTGCAGGTGATCTCGGGTCCAGCCACGCTGGGTGCAAATGGGGTATTAAATCTTTCCTCGGCAGGAACGGTGAAGGTGGAGGCTCGTCAGGCAGGCAATGGCAGCTTTGCCGCAGCGCCTGCGCTGCTGCGCACGATCACGGTGAAGGCTGATCCCACGACGCTGACGCTGGTGGACCTCATCAAGACTTACAACGGCCAAGCTCAGGGAGTCGGAATCGCCGGTGCCAATGCTGCCGACGTGGTGGTGACTTACCGGGTCGGGACCATTTACAGCGAGGAGCTGCCTGAGAACGCTGGGCAATACCCTGTGAAGGCCGTGGCTGGTTCTGTGACCAAGACCGGCACCCTGATCATCAATCCAGCCCCAGTTTATGTCACCGCTGAGAACAAGCGCCGCCTCGTGGGCGAGGATAACCCTACGCTCACCGTGCTTTCTGAGGGATTCATCGGAGTATACAACGACCTTGAGTCCATTCTCATCAAGCCAATCAGCCTTTCTACCACGGCCACTAAGACCAGCTCGGTAGGTAGCTATGCGATCACTTCCAGTGGGGGCGCTGTCATGACGAACTACAAGCTGGTGCATCGTCCAGGGACACTTGTTGTGGAAGGTGTGGCGGGGAGCTATGAGGCCCTTTTGAAGCACCCTGAAAGCGGACTTCCCAATGGTCACTTAACTCTGACAGTGCCAGCGACGAGCCGCACGTTCACAGCGAGCTTACGGTTAGGCCAGGAGTCTGCTGCGATTGCTTACAGCGGCAACTTGACCTTGTCCACTCAGAGCCGCTTGGCCACGGCAACCCTGAGCAAGACCGTTGCTGGAGTGGCCTATGAGCTGAAGGTGGTGCTGTCGATGTTTGGAGAAATGAACGTCGAGGTGAGACGCGCCGGCGTTCTGGTGGCCGGAGCTGACGATGGCATCCGCTTGCTGACTCTGCCCACGGGGCAGAAGTCGGCGCAGGAAGGCAGCTACACGGCGATTTTGGAACCAGCTCTGCCAGCTGGGCAAGCCGTGCCAGTGGGATCGGGTTGGGCAACAGCTAAAGTGGATGCCACAGGCAAGATGACCCTGACAGGAAAGCTGGCTGATGGAACCGCCTTCACGGCCGGAGTGGCAGCAGACGTGGCAGAGAAGCCTGGCTACCGATTCTTTGTGCAGCCCTATGCCGCCCTGAGAAAAGACAGCTACGTTGGTGGCAGCTTCACGCTGGTGCCGCATCCACGAGTCGCAGGAAAGTCCTATGTAGCTGGCAGCAACCTGACCTGGGTAAAGGCGGGACAACTCAAAGACGTAGGCTACCGATTAGGCTTCGGTCCAGTGACGAGCACGCTCAGGATCGATCCGTGGCAGGCCCCAACGACGACCAACCGCCTGTCTGCGCGACTGGAGCTAGGCGTGGACGGTCGTTGGCAAGTGGAGCATAGCAGCACAGGCAATCCGGTGCACGCAGCTCTCCTGCCAGCGTTCGTGGGAGTGAGTGCGACCAACGTGGTCAGCGTGCTGGCACCGTTAGCAAACACGCGTAAATGGAAGGTGACGCTCACGCCCACCACCGGAGCCTACAGTGGTAGTTTTGAACTGCTGGACCTGACGGAGGTGAGGAAAGTAAACTTCAGCGGCGTGCTGAGACAAACACCGACACTTACGGACGGCCTGATCGGCGCTGGGCACTACCTGCTGCCTGCTTTGAAGGCGGCGCCAACCAACGAACAAACCTCCGGAGCCCTGCTGTTCTGGAGACCGGAGTGAGGTGGGCGTGGTTCACACACAAAACCCAATCCTCCTCCGGCTCTTGCCATTCTCCCCCGAGTGCTCAGCCTTCGCCTTCTTCGCCTTGGCAATCTCTCGCTCCAACATTCCCTGCGTCACCATCCAACGCTCCGGATTCGGTCATTAACCCCATGAAATTTGGTCTACGCATCCCCTCGCTCAAGAAACGCATCGCCGCCCACACCTCGATAGCACGGGTCGTCCGTCACTCCCTGGGGCTTAAAGCGCCGCGTGGCTGGGGCTGGCTCACCGATCCAAAACGTGCGCTCTATAACCGCATTTACAACCGCACCACACGTGGCTGTCTCATCCTCTTGATGAGCCTCTGTGGAGCCATGTTCTGCACTGTGTTCCTATGCCTGAATTTCATATTATGAACCACGCACTTAACCCGTTTCCGCGCCACTTCCAGGGCCAACTTGACACAACCCCCGCACCACGCCCAAGGCCAACTCGACCCGGCCCCCTCAAAAGCAATTTCCTGGCAGTGAGCAGCAGGGCGGCTAGGAGGATGTGTTTCATGGTTTGTTCGCACTAGTCTGGAGTTGGCTAAAGGGGAGAGATTTCAGCCATTCGGTGAATCGTCCAGCCCACTGAGCGCCTTCACCTTGAACTCCGAGCCGAAACGACCTGTGGCCGCCTTTCTCAATGATCCAAAGTCGGGATTGTGTTCCGACTTTCTCACACGCGCGGGCGATGCCTTCCGCGAACGCAGTGGGTGCCACCGTATCATCCCGCGCGGAGCACAGAAACATCGGCGGCGTTTCGTTCGTGATGGAAAAATCTCCTGCCTTGTTCGTGCCAGGCCACGGACAAAGCAGGCCGGCGAACGCCGGACGACAGCTTTCGCGCTCGACCGGGTCCTGCGCTTCCGGCTGGCCGCCATGCTCACCTGTGGCCACGCGCAGGATCAGATGCGCTCCGGCTGACCCACCAAGCATCCCGATTCGGGCGGGATCAACCCCCCACTCCGGTGCGTGATGCCGTGTGAGGCGCATCGCGCGTCGTGCGTCCATCAGCGCTGCGTCGTATCCGCGTGATGGCGGCTGGGTTCGATACTTTACCACGATGAGCGCGATCCCCTGTGAGTCGAAAAACTCCGCGTTGCCCACTGCATCACTGAGGTGGGACACGGAGCGATACGAGCCGCCGGAGCAATACACCACTGCCATGCCGTTGCTCTTCTTGGGCAGATAGACCTTCATGCCCGGCACGCTTACGTTGAAGGTCGTGATGCCGTTTTGGGTCGTTTCAGGCGCGGCGTTGGCGACAAGGCCAGGTGGCGACGTCTCCCACAGCGGGAGCGAAATCGGCTCGGCAGCGTGCAAACCGCCCCAGACGGCGTTGGGCGCGGCCAGTGGCGCGAGCAGCAGGGCGGTGAGGAGAACGGAAATAGATTTCAGCATGGCAAAAGGCGGGCTTTTGTGAGGCGATACTCGTTACGCCCGCGATGCTGAGAATCTACCTCCGCCCGTTCAGAATCATCTCGTTCACCTTCTGCCGCAGGGCCTCCATATCGGGATCGGCAAAGCCAGACCCCCTCACACCCCGTCCCCGCGCCACGCCCAGGGTCAACACGACCCGGCCCCTTCAAAAGCCATTTCTCCGCCGATCAACTCGGCTAGCTTGGTTCTGAGCAGTGGATATATGATGAGTTTAAAGCAGCTCTCAGCGGCCTGGCTGCTGGGCGTCTGTACTTGCTGGACCTGACTCGGGGAACGGGGGCGCTGGCTTGGCGACCGCCTGTTGAACATTCGATTTTTGGCGCGCGGCATGATCGCTCACCTCACGCACTGCTGCCGGTTGTTCATCCTACTTGGGGACTTCGGCTGGCTCGTGACCTATCTGATTGCGTGTTTTTCACCTCGACTGAGGCTTGGACAACACATAGAAGGCCAAGTACGGTTTGCGCAGCTTTTGCCAGTCGTCGGCTCGGAGCATCACTTGGTGTGCGATCCAGGGAAACAAAGGGCCGAGAATCAGCGGGGTCCAACGGCCAGCGAGTCGAGACGCTAGGCGATCATGCGGACTGTCATATTGGTAGCGTTCTTCCCCGAGAAAGACTTTCTCCAGGACCTCTAGGCCTGAGGGTTGGATCAACCGTGTCTCGATGGTTTGGGCATCATAAAAGCGCTGAAAAAAACAGCGGCTATCTGTCTGTTCACCTTCTACGGCATAGACTGGATTTTCGACGAATTCATCAAAGCCAATGCGGCTGAATGGTACACTGAAAGCCAGCAGGCCGCCTGGGCGCAGGCAGGTTGCTAAGTTCTGGATGGCTAACGTATCCCCTGCAACCCCAGCACGGTCCTGGATGTGCTCCAGCACGGAGCAGGAAATCACGGCATCGAAGCTGGCCTCTGGCCATAAATCTGCCTGACGCACATCGACCTGGAGCGCACTCAGATTGTCCAGACCCAGGGCGCTTTGCCTCATCCGCAAGTCATCCACTTCAGGCAGAAACAGATTCGCATAAGTCACTTCAGTCCCTGTCAGAATGCGGGCCAAATGGCAGGTCAGCAACTGCGGTGACCCGACGTCCAAAACTTTCTTCAAGTTTGATCCCTGATGTCTGGTGAACAATTCTAGAAGGATTGGGATCTCTCGCGTGCGCAAGTAATCCACCGGGCAGAGCCACTGCCGCAGTTTGGCCTTCCATCCCTGAAAACGTTGTCGTCTCGCTGTGCGTAGTAGCTGCAGCCAGTGCTCTCTTTCCTTCATCGGCAGTTCATCACGAACGGGCGGTGACTTGTCAATGATAGGTGTGGCAGCATTTATGAGCGCATCCACGCCGGCGTGATGGCCGGAGCTTATGTGCAAATCGTGAGTGAATACGGTCAGGTGATTCAAACGGCGGAATTCTAGAAATTCAGAGGTTCGTCTTCAGGATTTCATAAGGCCGTTTGATCTGATTCGATGTGGCGGACAAGACTTTCCTGACCGGCTGAGACGGACGGCGAATCTTGATGGTTTGGTGGCTCACCAAGTCTCTCAAAACTGGAATTATGACATTTGAAATACCTGCCCACTTCTACGCCTTGAATCAGTATTGGGAGCAGGCGCACTCCAAAGACGTGCCGCTGGTCTTTGCCATCCATGATTCCCTCGGCCCCGGCAGCATGGTCTCATTGGTTGCGTCATTCGCTCGCCGGTCGTTTCAGACATTCATTTTGAGAACCGGTCTAGGTTCACAGTGTCGCCTTCACCATCTGCACACCTGCGACCATGTTGGCTAGCTTCTGCTTCGCCGCCCAGCGGGCGGTCTGGCTCAAGCCGCAATCAGGCGCGAAAACGAGGCGATTGGCTGGCGCATATTTCAAACATTCACGCACGGCATCGGCCACGTTTTGAGGTGTCTCGATGTAGTAGCTCTTCACGTCGATGATGCCGACGGCCACGTCCGTGTGTCTTGCGATCTCTCCGATAAGTTCTAATTCGGCGAACTCGCGATTGGCCATCTCCACATGCACCTCATCACAATGCAGATCGAGGAAGGCTGGAAACAGCGGCGCGTATTTGCGATAGCCAACTGGATGGCCTTTGAAGTTTCCAAAGCAAAGATGGGTACAGATGCGCGTCTTGCCGCGACCAGTTTCCACCGTGCGATTGAAGAGATCGACAAAGCGCCGTGTGTCCTCACGAAATCCGTAGCAACTCATGCTCGGCTCATCCACGCAGATCTCTTCGGCACCTGCGGCGGTGAGGTCAGCGATCTCTTGTCTCACAATGGGCAAGAGCGCCTCGGTGATCGAATAACGATCAACGTATTGCTGGTTCGGCGCGAGGCGACCGCTCAAGGTGTAAGGCCCAGGCACGCTGACTTTCAAACGCTTGCCACTGCTGCTAGCGAGTCTCTTGAGTCGTAGATATTCCTCAACGACTCCCAGACCACGAGGCGCTCGCAGTTCGCCGACGATCTCATGCTTTCCGCGCTGATCATGGGCCGGTGGACCAAAGCGCCGCGGGCTTGCGGGTTCGAGAGCGATGCCTTCGATGAAGCCGTAAAACGATAGATTGAAATCAAAGCGCGTCTGCTCACCGTCGGTGATCACATCCAGACCAGAGTCGATCTGATCCTGGATCGCCACCATGGCCGCATCATCCTGCATCTCACTCAGGTCGGCGCTGCCGAACTGATCTAGATGCCGTGCTGCAAACTCTAGCCAGCCAGGGAAGGGGTAGCTGCCGATGACTGAAGTGCGGAGCGGTTGTGTATCCATTTGAGCACGCTAGTCGCCGCCAGCCGTCAGCGTCAAACCCATGCCGTAAAGTGCAATTCTTGTGCGGGGAAAGTCATAAGAGCAGGGGAGTTTCCATCTCGGTAGCCTGCGACGCCACTTGCAGCAGCGCCAGCGCTGGATAACGCAAAGGCCATGTTTGGCCACACCACCCGTTTTGCCCCCAGCCCTACTGGCTGGCTGCATCTGGGCCATGCTTATGCAGCGCTCTTTGCTGCTGAGCGGGCAGAGGGCGGGCGGTTTCTTGTGAGGCTTGAAGACATCGACACGACTCGCTCGCGACCTGAATATGAAGCGGCGTTGTTTGAAGATCTTGCTTGGCTTGGCCTGAGCTGGGATCAGCCCGTGAGGCGTCAGTCAGAGCATTTTGCAGATTATCGCACGGGTCTTGAATCGCTGGAGTCACTGGGTTTGCTCTACCCATGCTTCTGCACGCGAAAGGAAATCCAGGAGGAGATCGACCGCGCTGGTCAGGCTCCTCATGGACCCGATGGCGCGCTGTATCCTGGCACCTGCCGACTGCGTAGTGCTGATGAGAGAGCCGAACGCATGGCTAAGGGTGAGGCCTATGCATTGCGGCTGGATGTGGCGAAAGCACGGTCAATCGTGGGGCAAGATCTACGCTGGGAGGATGCTGCACGCGGCTCATTCATCGCCACGCCTGACATTTTTGGAGATGTCGTGCTGGCTCGAAAAGACACACCTGCCAGTTACCACCTCGCGGTGGTGCTCGATGATGCGAAGCAAGGCGTCACACGAGTGACGCGCGGTGATGATCTGCTGGAGGCGACGCATCTGCATCGGATGCTGATCGAACTGCTGAAATTGCCTGTGCCACAGTGGGAACATCATCGGCTTATTGTTGATGAATCAGGTCGCCGATTAGCCAAGCGTGACAATGCTCGCAGTCTCCGCACTCTGCGAGAGCTGGGCTGGACTCGCGAGCGCGTGCTTGCTGAACTTGGCTGTTAAAAGCGAGTGCTGCTTTTTAAAACGCGGCGCTATTTCTTGCCTTTGTCTTTGGATTCCTTGCCACGCACGCTCATGCGGAAGGGCACGCCGGGAGCGGGCCATTCTTTACGGATCACGCTTTCGAGGAAGCGCAGGTAGCCATCCGTCATCTTGGCGGCGCGGTTGGCAAAGAAGACGAAGTGCGGCACGGGGACGTTGTGGTCTTCGGCCTCATTCACCTGCGTGACGTAGAGCAGTTTGAAGGCTTTCGGACTGCGACCGAGCGGCCCTGGCGTGTCTTCCAATGCCTTTTGCATCATGCGATTGAGCACCCCTGTGCCGATGCGGCTTAGCGAGCCTTTGCGCACGGCTTCGACCTGTACAAACAGCTTGCCAATGTTGTCCTTGTTCTTAGCTGAGGTAGCGATCAGTGGCGCATATTCCAGGAAGAAAAACTCACGACGCATCTTCTCGGACAGCTCTTCCAGGCGGTCCTTTTGTTTCGCACTCGGGTGATAGAGATCAAACTTGTTCATCACGAGGATGCACGGTTTGCGCTCCTCTAAAATGAGCTGAGCGATCTTGCGATCCTGCATCTTGGCCCCTTCGGCGCAGTCGATGACAAGCAGGCAGATGTCGGCGCGTTTGATGGCTTGATAACTGCGCTGGACGCTGAAGATCTCCACATCGTCGTCGAGCTTGGCCTGACGTCGAATACCTGCGGTGTCGATGAGTTGGTAGCGCTTGCCATTGAAGGTGCAATTGATGTCCAGGCTATCACGCGTGGTGCCTGCGACTTCACTGACGATGGCGCGATCCTGGCCGAGGATGGCATTGACGAGCGAGGACTTGCCCGCGTTTGGACGGCCAACGATCGCGAGCTTCAACGGACGCGCCGCGAACTTGGCTTCGCGCACGGCTTCTTCGGTAGCTTCATCCTGCTGAGTGAGTTCTAAGCGCTCGGCGACGATGTCCACGAGGTCCTTGATACCAAAGCCATGCACGGCGCTAACCTCTACGACATCAGAGAAGCCGAGCTTGGTGAACTCTGCGGAGCCGAGGCGGCGTTTTTCAGAGTCGGCTTTGTTACAAACGAGAATCACCGGGCGCTTGGTGCGGCGCAGGAGATTGGCGAGCGTGAGGTCGATGGGGGTGATGCCTTCAAAGACATCAACTACAAAAAGAAGCAGGTCAGCGACCTCTAAAGCGATAGCTGCTTCGATCTGCACCTGCTCAGTCAGAATGTCTTCGGTATTGGCTCCGATCCCGCCCGTATCCATGATCGTGAAGGTCTGTGGACCACGCCGACACTCGGCGGTGATACGATCCCGAGTCACCCCGGCAAGGTCATGCACGATGGAAATGTTCATGCCAGCGAGGCGATTGAAAAGAGCGGACTTGCCCACATTCGGGCGGCCTACGATGGCGACGGTTTTAAGCATGATTCAGGAGCAGTAAGGTTCGGGGGCGGCGATCATAGAACAGGTTTAACAGAATTTCAGGATGTTTCTCAGACTTTGAAGAGATAGCGCCGTTAACTTTGCGTGGGATTGTTTGGTCCCCAGAAGTGAAATACTTCAGGCCTGACCTTCATGCTGCTGTACCTGACGCACAGCGGCGGCGAGATTGATGAAGCCCGAGATAGCGGTGAAAGCTCCGGCCAAAGCAGTGGGCCAGATGAGGTGAGGGAAATCCAGCATCAGCCAGAGCACGGCAGCGAATTGCGCAAAGGTGGAAACTTTGCCTGTCCAGTGTGGTTTGATCACGCATTTGCCAGTAAGGTAGTCGATCAGAAACGCACCGCCAATACTCGCCAAATCACGAAAGATCACGAGCGTGGGAAACCACAGCGGAAAGTGCTGACGCCAGCCCGTGAAGCTCAGCGCGATGACGGCTGAAAGCAGCATCAGCTTGTCAGCCAGCGGATCGAGGATGGCACCCAGCCGAGTTGCCTGATTGAAGTGCCGCGCGATGTAGCCATCCACCGCATCACTAATCGCGGCTAGGGCAAAGCTGGCGATGGTCCAAAAGCGCAGCGTTTCATTCGCCGCACCTGCCTTCACGCTTTCACCATAATAGATCGTTAGCCCGATGAAGATCGGGATGAGCAGAATGCGAAAGATCGTGATCCGAGTGGCAAGGTTCACAGGCAGTCCTTTAACCCAGAAATGGGAAAGCAGAAATCTGAAATGCAAGTCAGCCGCGACATCCAGCCGCCAAGGACACCGGCGGATGCACGAGCCGAGCATTGCATTCCATCGTGCGGGATGCTCCAGTGCGGGAATGTTTTTTTTCCGACGCTTTGTTTTAACTGTCCTGATTGCTGTTCTGCCCGCGTGGTGTCACGCGGCATCGAAGCCGAAGAAACGCAGTGCCAGTGCCATCGAAAACCCCAATGTGTTGTTTATCATCGCCGATGATTTGCGCGACTATGCAGGCTGGATGGGGGGGCATCCGCAGGCGCAGACGCCGAACATGGATCGCCTAGCAAAGCTGGGGATGCGCTTCACCAATGCGCACTGCAACTACGCGCTGTGCAATCCTTCACGCACGAGTTTGCTGACCGGCATGTTGCCATCCTCCAGCGGCGTGTTTGGCAATGAACAGGACTGGCGGCGCAGTGTGCAGATTACTGGCAAGCCGACTTTGCCAGAGCACTTCAAGGCGATGGGCTATGCGACAGCGGCGGGTGGAAAAATCTTCCACGCGAATCACGGCGGTCCTGATGGCAGGCTCGCTGGCTGGCATGGTGGACGGCGTGGATTCGAGCAGGATGCTGCCTGGAATACACGCTTTCCTGAGGTCGGTGTGCAGATCCCTGATCTGCCCGTGCATACGGGTCAGAACTACAATGGCCTGAACATCTGGCATTGGGACTGGGGTAAGATCGACGTGCCAGATGAACTGACGGATGATGGTGCGGTGACTTCATGGACCTCTGATTTTCTGAGTAAAAAGAGCAGCAAGCCATTCTTCCTCGCCGTCGGTTTGTATCGCCCTCATTCGCCTTGGTATGTGCCCCAGAAGTACTTTGATCTGTTCCCATTGTCGAGCATTCAGCTTCCTTTGGTGAAGGCAGATGACCTAGCCGATGTGCCTGAGTTTGCCCTCAGTCACATGAAGCCGGGGAACCCTCATGATGAGATCGTGAAACATCATAAGTGGCAGGAAGCTGTGCAGGCGTATCTGGCGAGTGTGGCTTTTTGTGACGCGATGCTTGGGCGCGTCATCGAGTCTCTCGATGCTGGACCCAATGCGAAGAACACCATCGTCGTTTTCACCTCAGATCACGGCTGGTATCTCGGTGAAAAACAGATGTGGCACAAAGGTAAGCTCTGGGAGGAAACGACTCATGTGCCGCTCACGATCTACGCGCCTGGGATCACGAAAGAAAACACGGTGAGTGACCAGCCGGTCTCTCTTGTTGACCTGTATCCGACGCTTTGTGACCTGACCAAACTTGCCAAGCCAGCGCACCTCGATGGCTCAAGTTTCGAGACTCTGCTACGAGATCCTTCGGTTCTGATTGAGCGGCCTGCGATCACAGCCATGGGTGGTGGTGACAAAGTGAGCTATGCCGCCCGCACCGAGCAGTGGCGCTACATCCGCTATGCTGATGGCACGGAGGAGCTCTACGATCATCACGCCGATCCGCACGAGTGGGAAAACCTCGCCAGTAAGCCTGAGCATGCTGTTTTGAAGCAAGACATCGCCGCCTATTTCCCGAAGGAGTTCATGCGTGCTTCGCGGCCAGTCACAGAAATCGCAGCCGCCCCTAGTCCTGATGGCGGGGTGCATTTGAAGTTGGAGATAGGTGATGAATTGGAAGCTATCGAATCTCCACCGCTCAGTGGTCGCGGTTTTTTCATTGAGGCCTCCTTTGAATACAATCCGCTCGTGGATCAGGACAGCACACTCGTCTCACAGGGCGACAGCAAAATCGGCTATGTGCTGCACCTCGTCGCGGGTAAGCCGTCACTCACCCTCTTTGCCGATGCTAGGCCGACCACCATAACGGGCGATGGACTGATCGCCGGGCGCTGCCAAGTGCGAGCAGGCATGGATGTTGATGGTCTCATGTCACTCGCTGTGCCAGGTCGTAGCGAGGTGCTGGGCACGGCTCCCTTTGCCAACGGTTTCTCGGGTGAACCCAAAGCCGGAATCGCCGCTGGATTGAGCTTTGGTCCACTGAGCATCAAGGACTACCCCAATAGCACACCTTTCGATGGCACGGTTCATCGCTTGCGCATCACCTTCCTGCCGCCGAAAGAGCAAGTCGCTAAACCTGCCACCAACTGACCTATGCGCTGCCGCATCATCAAAGATTTCCGCTTCGAAGCCGCTCAAACGCTGCCCAATCTGCCATCTGACCACAAGTGTACGAAGATGCATGGTCACAGCTTCAAAGTCGAAATCACGATCGAGGGCGAGGTGAATCCCGCCATCGGCTGGGTCTATGATCACGCTGAAATCACTCGCGCCATGAAGCCGTTGCTGGACCTCATGGATCATGGCTACCTCAACGAGATCGAAGGTTTAGAAAACCCCACCATCGAGAACATGGCTGGCTGGTTGTGGAAGAAATTATTGCCGCAACTGCCAGGACTCGCCGAAATCGTGATCCACGAGACGCCAAGTGCGCGCTGTGTTTTTAGAGGCGAGTTTTGAACTGAGCGGCGTCTTTTGTTCACAGTCAGCGTCCTTATTCACAGGCTACACCCCCTCGAAAATCCCATATCTTGTTTAGGATGTCCTAAATAAGCCCAAGATAAGGGAAAATAAGTCTTCTCTCTTGCTGGTATAGCGCTGGGTCTGGTTGATTCGACAAGTTCAACCCTTTTCCTAGCCACCATGTATCTCAAGACTCTCACCCTTCACGGCTTCAAGTCCTTCGCGGACAAGACGCAGTTCGAGTTTCACAAAGGTGTTACTGGTATCGTCGGCCCGAACGGCTGCGGTAAATCAAACGTCGTCGATGCCATCCGCTGGGTGCTCGGTGAGACCTCCGCCAAAGCACTGCGTGGTGACGAAATGGCTGACGTTATTTTCAACGGCACCGACAAACGCAAGCCAGTTGGCATGGCCGAAGTCATCCTCACCATGGCCGATTGCGAGCAGTCACTCGGCGTGGATTACAATGAGGTCGCCATTTGCCGCCGCGTCTTTCGCGATGGCCGCAGTGAGTATCGACTCAATGGCACCGTCTGCCGATTGAAGGACATCAACGATTTGTTCTCCGGCACCGGCATCGGTCGCCAGGCCTACTCGATCATGGCGCAGGGCCAGATTGACATGCTGCTCAGTTCTAAGCCTGAAGATCGCCGCATGGTATTCGAAGAAGCCGCCGGTATCACCAAATTCAAAGGCCAGAAGAAGGAGGCGCTGCGCAAACTTGAATACACCGAAGCCAATCTACTGCGAGTTGCTGACGTGATCGCCGAAGTGAAGCGTCAGATGGGCACGCTACAGCGTCAGGCCGCTAAAGCACGGCGCTATCAGACTCTGCTCGATGACGTGCGGATGCTTGACACGCATCTCGCGCACAAGCACTACATGGAATTCAGTGCTGAGAAGGCCGAGTCAGAAAATCATGTGCGCATGATGTCCGAGCAGCTAGAGCAGCTCCAAGGCCGCCTACAAACCGCCGAGGTCGAGGCAAGTGAGACACGTGAGGCCTATCACAGCATCGAATCACAGATCAATTCCGTGCGCCAACAAGCGCAGGAATTGCGCAGCCAAGTGCAGAGCGCTGAAGGTCGTATCGGTTTCAACAACGAGCGCAACGAAGAACTCCAAGGCCGCATCCGCCTGAACGAAGAGCAGATCGAGCAAGGGCAGCAAAACCTCGATCAGCAGCGTCGTGAGATGATCAGTGCTGACGAGCAGATGCTCTCGATTCGTGAGAATCTTAGTATTCGGCAGCTCGCGCTCAATGAGCACGCAGCCATACATAACTCCATCACGCCAGATCGCAGTCGGCTCGATACGGATCGCCGTTCTGTTCGTGAAAGTATTCGCCAGTTTGAAGGCCAGATCGCAGCGGCAGATGCACGCGCGAACAGCCTGAACACTCAGATATCAAACGACCGTCAACGTCACGAGACACTCGCTCATGATCGCCAGTCATCGGCTCAGGTGAAAGCTGCCAGCCAGATCGAATTCGACAATCTTCAGACTGAAATCCACGACCTGGAAGCCACGCGCAATGAGCTAGATGAGAAGGCCAAGAGCTGTGCGCGCGACATCATCGAAAAGCGCCGCCAGCGTGATGCGCTCAATGAAGAACTGCACGCTCTCCAGCGCAGTGTCACTCAGCGCCGCTCACGCATCGAGATCATCGAGCAGCTTCTGCAAAAGGGCGAAGGACTCGCCGAAGGCACGCAGCAAGTTTTACGTGGGCTGGATAACCCTGAAGTCTTCTCCGTCGGAGTCAGAGGTCTTCTCGCCTCATCCATTGAGGTGGAGCCGCAATTCATCGCTGCCATTGAGGCCGCGCTGCGTGATCATCTTCAGGCCATCTTGCTGACCGATAGCGAGCTGGCTTCTCAGATTCTTGATCGCCTTGCTGATAAGCAGCTCGGTAAGGCCGCGCTACTGCCGCATGATTTTGCCACCATGGGTGCTGTGCCTGACCGCCAGCTCGTGCCAGAGGGCGGCATCGCCTGGGCCGTCGATAAAGTGCGTGCCAAAGCGGGCGTGCAGGAGCTGACGGATCGTCTTTTGAATAACGTGCTCATCGTCGAAGATCTGCACACAGCCATGCGCCTGAAGCGTCAGCTCCATGATGTGGCCATCGCCACCATGAAGGGCGAGTTCATCGCGGCTGATGGAGTCATTCACGGTGGTGCCACTAAAGAGGAATCATCCTCAATGCTGCGCCGCGAAGCTGAAGTGCGCACCCTGCGTGTGGAGCTGGAAGGCTTTGAAATGCAGCTCATGGAAAAGGAGGATGCCGTGGAGCAGCTCCGCCAGCAGGTGGAAGAAATGCAGACGGAAGAAGTTACCCTGCGTGAGCAGAGTCAGCGTGTGCGTGAAGGTTTTTCCACACTCACGGGCAAGCTTTCTGTCGTGCAGCGGGCACTTCAGCAGGCCACGACAAAGCTTGAAAGCGTCGAGTGGGATCAGACGCAAATCACCAACCGCATCCAAGCCTCTGAAGGCCAGATTGCTTGGCAGAAAGAAGAAGCAGCTGTGGCCCAAGAGCAGGTTGAGGCGGCCCGCATTCATGAGGGCGAATTGGAGTTGGAGATGGAGGCCTTCTTGCGCCGTGAACTCGAATCCAGTGAGCGCCTCAATGAACTACGCACCGCCTTCGCCCTTGAGCAGAGTGCCTTGCAGTCCATCGAACGTCAGAAGGCCCCAATGGCCACGCGCTTGCATGAGCTTCAGGCGGCAATTCAGCGTTTCGATCTTGAGATTAATACATGGCGTAGCCGCATTGATCAGAGCACCGCAGAGAATGCACGTTACGCCGAGCAGGTCGAGTCCCAGCGCGGTGCCATCTCCGCCATTGAGGAGCACCTTCAAGGCAAGACCGAAGAACGCGCGGCTGCCTTTGAGCGTGTCACTGAATTGGAAAACCAACTCGTCCAACTGCGCCTGCAAACCAACGGCTTGAGCGAGTCACGCAACCGCACCGAGGTCCAGCTCACACGTGTGGATCTGCGTTTGGAAAACCTCATCAATCAGGTGCAGGAGCGCTATTCCTTCCCCATCAGCGCCTTTGAGCCTGACTACCATGCCCTCATGCTCAGCATCGATGAGCAGAAGAAAGGCCGTGGCCGCAGTGAGAGGCGCAAGGCGACTATGGCTGAGGCAGATCAGACTGATCCGTCAGATCAGCCCGCTGTCGATGAACCAGTCGAAGTCGAGGCCGATGAAGATGCGGTCGATCTTGATGACATCACCATCCCTGGTGAAGAAGGCCAGCCCGATTGGGATTTCGTCACATCAGTCGTCGGCGAGCTGCGGCAGAGGCTGGAAAGCGTCGGCCCGGTGAATCTTGATGCGATCCAGGAATTCGAGGAACTCGAAGAGCGACATAACTTCCTCGACACTCAGCACAACGATCTCGTGAGATCGAAAGAAGAGCTGCTCGAAGTCATCGCCAAGATCAATGAGACGACCAAGACCATGTTCTTGGAAACCTTTGAACTCGTGCGCAATTTCTTCCACAACAACTTCCGCGAACTCTTCGGTGCGACAGCGAAAGCCGATCTCATGCTGACCGATGACACCGATCCGCTGGAGACAGGCATCGAAATCATCGCCAAGCCGCCCGGCAAGAAACTTCAGACCATCTCCCTCCTCTCCGGTGGTGAGCGCAGCATGACCGCCGTTGCCCTGCTCTTCTCTATCTATCAGGTGAAGCCCAGCCCCTTCTGCGTGCTAGACGAGTTGGATGCCCCGCTTGATGAGTCGAATATCTCCCGCTTCCTCAAGATGCTGGATAATTTCATCGACAACTCCCAGTTCATCATCGTCACGCACAACAAGCGCACTATGAGCCGCGCGGATGTCATCTATGGCGTGTCCATGCAGGAATTCGGCATCAGTAAGCCCGTCGGTGTGCGCATGACCGCTGAGGAAAAGCGCCCCAGCAAGATGGAAGAACTCCGTCTCGAAGTGGAAGCCGCCGCCGATGAAGCGCATCAATATAAGCCTGAGCGAGCTGTAGCGCCTGAGCTGGCGGACGAGCCTGAACCCGAAGCCGAGTCCGTGGCTGACGTAAAGCCGGAGGAAGCCCCTGCTCTTGCCTCCTGACTTTCTTCCTGCCATATCCAATCCCTAGTTGTCATCCAGCCTTAGCCGTCCATTCGTGAGTCCTCCCATGGCCTGCAAAATTGACCCAGCTCTGCACACAGACAAGAAGCCCGAATGGATTCGCGTGAAGCTGCCGCGTGATCCGGTTTTCTGGAGCACCAAGGCGCTAATTTCGGATCTAAAACTGCACACCGTCTGTGAAGAAGCTCAGTGCCCGAATCGCTGGGAGTGCTGGAGTCAGGGCACCGCTACCTTCATGATCGCCGGTGATCGCTGCACCCGTGCTTGCGGCTTCTGCGCCGTGAAGACCGCCAAGCCTTTTGCTCTTGAAGCTGACGAACCGCAGCGCGTGGCCGAGGCCACGAAGCGCCTTGGTTTGAACCACATTGTCATCACCGCCGTGGCGCGTGACGATGTGAAGGATGGTGGAGCCGAGCATTTTGCCCAGACCATCGAAGCCGTGCGTGCCGCCGTGCCGGGGATCACCATCGAGATCCTCGTGCCTGACTTCAATGATAAGGACGATGCGCTGGAAGTGGTGATGAAAGCCCGCCCTCACATCTTCAATCACAACCTTGAAACCGTGGAGCGACTCACCCCGCTCGTGCGCAGCCGCGCGCAGTATCACCGCAGCCTGCATGTGCTGAAGCGTGCCAAAGAAATCGCCGCAGAGATCGGTAGCAAATGCGCCACTAAGAGCGGCCTCATGCTCGGACTCGGCGAGACGGAAGTGGAGCTTTTTCAGGCCATGGATGACCTACTCGAAAACGGCGTCACGGTCCTCACACTCGGTCAGTATCTCCGCCCCTCCGCGCAGCATCTGCCAGTGATCGAGTACATCCATCCCGACACCTTTGAAAACTACAAGCAGATCGCCCGCAAGAAAGGCTTCCGCCACGTCGCCAGCGCTCCGCTAGTCCGTAGTTCCTACCACGCCGCTGACTTCAAGCCTGAGTTGGATTTGGCGTGATACCAAGGAGTGATGGCTAGAAGCCGTCACGTCTTGCCTGAAGCTCCTGCCAGAAAGCGTAATCCGGCTGCCCTTCAGCCGCCTTCATTCGCTCATCCGTCATACGAAATGGAAATAGATGCACAGGCACCTCCGTCTGACCGGCGGTGAGCGCGGCTTCCACGATGAGATAGATCTCTTCGATCACCGGATCAGTCATCGCCAGACAGCCGATGCTGACATCTCGACCATGGATCATGATGAAGCTGCCCGTGCGCTGTTGCTTCACATCCCAGGCATTCGGATAACCAATGTTCATAGAGAGATGGTAGCTGCTGCCTGGATTCATGGCAGAGGCTTTCACGGAGTAAAAGCCCTCCGGCGTCTGTCCGTCTCCCTCGCGTAGTTTGGGGCCGAGTTGGCCAGAAAGCGCGGCGATTGGGTAGGTGCGAAAGAGCTTCCACTCCTGCGCTGTTTTCAGCCATAGCTCCAGTTCACGACTCTCCTTGAAGCCGCACATGAAAGCCTGTGTGCCGAGGCTGAAACCCAGCTTTTTGAGCTCTTCCATCAGCAATGGCTGTACACGCGAATGAATGTCCGCCAGCCGCTCAGCAGGTGGTAACTTTGACCAGTTGGCGGGTGGCGGCGGCGCAGGGTAGGGGAGTGTGAAGTCGGGCTTGGACATCATGAATTCAGTGAGATCAGGCAAAGGCAGACAGAAGTCACCAATGCCGATTTTCGGGAGCCTCCAGAACCAGGCCGCAGACGCCAGCGCGATGAGGCCGCCGAGCATGATCCAGGCGGCGCGTTTCATTAATTAGTGAGCAAGCTGGCTGATGAATCGCGCGAAGAAAGCGGCGCCTTCTTCCAGATCAGTCGTGCTAATGAATTCATCCTTCGTATGCGCCTGCGCGATGCTGCCAGGGCCGATGGCGATGGCTGGCGTGCCTGCGGCGGAGAGGTATGCCGCGTCACAAAACCACGGCGCACCGGTGAGGTCAGCCCCGCCGTGGATCAGGCGTTTTACGAAAGGATTCTCCGCATCCGTATCCAGCGGGAAAGTCTCTGGCAGTGGCTCAATCGTCGCCGTGGGGTCGATCCGGCTAACAAACTCCGTCAGCACGGCCAGTGCGCCGCCTGCGCGGTTCAGGCCGGGGGTCGTGCGCATGTCCACACGCAGTGTGCATTGATCCGCCACGATGTTGCTCCGCGTGCCACCTTTGATCATGCCAAGGTTGATCGTGTTGATCCCCAGCCATTCGTCCACACTGCCCGCCGAGATCAGATGCTGGCGGAATTGCGTGTCCAGCGCCTGCACGATGATCGCCATTTTGACGATGGCATTCACCCCGCGCTCTGGCGTGGCTCCATGCACAGCCACGCCATGCGTGTGGATGTCTGCCCAAAGGCAGCCCTTGTGTTTAAACACCGTCTTCAGTGAAGTCGGCTCACCCACGATAGCAAAATCATACGGACCGTGGTTCTGGGCGAAGTGCTGCGAGCCGAGCTGCGCGCTCTCCTCAGACATGAAGCCCGCGAAGTGGATCTCTACCGGCAGTGTCGGGATCACCTCCCGCATCTCCCACAGCGCCCAGAGCATCGCCGCCATCGGCCCTTTGGTATCGCTCGCCCCACGACCCCAGACACAGCCGTCGCGCACTTCACCGCCAAAGGGTTCAATGGTCATCCCGCCCACACTCACCGTGTCCGTGTGTGGGCCAAAGACGATGCGCGGCTTCCTGGCTCCATCGGTTAGAGGCAAGCTTGGGAAGCGCCCGATCACATTCGGTCGGCCCGGCTCCACTTCATCCAGCACCACCTCTGCCCCGCAAGCATGGAGAAAAGCCCCCACATACTCCGCGCAGGCAAGCTCCCCCGTGTGCGGTGTCCCCGCATCACCATCCGGATTCACCGACGGAATGCGAACGAGCGCCTGACACAGTTCGATGACATTTGCTGGCAGGAGGGACATTCTCCCATAAGCCACACGCACGCTAGTGGCGCAAGCACCGCCACATCCAACTAGGTGATTGAAATTCGCTTAACCGACATGCAGTGGATGCTACCAGAGCTTGCCCGCAGGCTTATCTAGCGCCAATCATCGCGTCCCCCATGCCTGCCCGACCTTCTACTAAACGAACCGTTTCATCCACAGCTAGCTCCGCCATCGAGGCACCGCCGATGCGGGCACAAGTTAGGACACTGAGCAGTGGGCTGGAGGTGATCGTTCGGGAGGATCAGCAGCACCCGCTGGTGAGTGTGCAGATATGGATCAAGGCGGGAAGTCTGCATGAAGAGAAGTGGACGGGCGCGGGCCTGGCACATTGCGTGGAGCACATGCTTTTTAAAGGCACCTGGAAACGCACGGCGGTGGAAATTTCTCAGGGCATCCAAAACTTGGGCGGCTATGTGAATGCCTACACGACTTTTAATCGCACGGTGTACTGGATCGACGGTCTGGCGGAGCATGCGGAAGGCTATCTGGAGATCCTGGCGGACATGGTCAAAAACTCACGCATTGACGCGGCGGAGTTGGCCAAGGAGCAGGACGTGATCCGCCGTGAGATGGCGATGGGCAATGATGATCCTAACTCGGAACTCCAGCATCTGGTGCAGGCCACGTCCTTTCGTCAGCACCCGCTGAGGCACCCGATCATCGGGCATCGTGAGGTGTTTGATCAGGTGACGAGGGATGATGTGGCGGGCTTTGTGACGCGGCATTATGTGCCAAACAACTGCTTCGTGGTCATCGCGGGTGCGGTCGATTCTGAGGCCACCTTTGCTGCTGTGGAGCGTCTGCTGGGCGACTGGAAACGTGCAGCCTATGAGCCGGTGATGCTGCCGCAGGAGCCACGCCAAATCGGTGCGCGAGTAATGCATAAGGATTTTGCCACAGAGTTGACGCATGTGGCGCTTGGCTGGCAGATCCCTGGTGAGGGACATGCGGACAAGGCGGCGCTGGATGTGTTGGCCTTTTTGTTAGGCTCGGGTCGCAGTTCGCGGATGTATCAGGAGCTGCGTGAGAAAAAAAGCATCGCCCATTCGGTCTGGGCCGGGGCTTGGGGATCGCAGGAGTGCGGGGTCTTCAATACGGAAGTCGAGTGTGATCCGAAGGACGCTGAAGTGTGTCGTGAAGCCATGCAGGGTGTGGTGAAGCAGATGCAGATCAAAGGTCCATCTAAGGCCGAACTGGCTAAGGCTGTCCGCGCGACGTTGAGCGGTCAACTGCGCACGCTTGCCACGACGAAAGGGCAGGCGGCTTCTCTCGGACATGGCTGGTTAAACGTCGGCAGTCTGGATTACGCGCAGCATTATCTGCGCGCTATCCGCACGCTGACACCGGAGATGATTCGCAGTGTGGCGCAGCGCTACCTTTTGGATGAGATCTGCAATGTGGTCAGCGTGGGGCCTGTGCCAATGACGAAGGTCGCCGAGTCATCTAGCGTGAGCCGCAAGGATGCCGTGCAGCGCTTTGAACTGAAGAACGGGCTGACTCTTCTGGTGCAGGAAAACCCGCGCCTGCCGCTGGTTTCTATCCGCGCGGGTTTCCTGGCGGGCGTGCCTGCGGAGACTGAAACGAATGCGGGTGTGACTCAGGTTTCTGCGTCGATGCTGCTTAAGGGAACCAAGACTCGGAGCGCCGCGCAGATCGCAGAGGAGATGGAGAATCGTGGTGGCAGTCTGCACTGCGCCTCAGATGCTCACCGCTTCGTCTTTGGCACGGATGTGGTGCGCGGGGATGAAATGGATGGCCTGGCTTTAATCGCTGATCTCATCCAAAACGCTACGCTTCCTGCCGCGCAATTGATCGAGGTGAAGAAGCACCAGATCGCCAATATTTTGGAGGAGAAGGAAGATCCGCTCACTGTTGCCATGCGTTGCGCCCGCAGTCAGATCTTTGCGGGAGAGTCTTTTGCCCGCACGGCGCTGGGCACGGAGGCTTCGGTGAAGTCGCTCAAGGTGGAAACCTGTCGCACGATGCTGAAGCAATCTCTGGTAGGTAGCAACGGCGTGATCTCGATCGTCGGCGATGTGAAGACGGCAGAGATCCGCAAGCAAGTGGTGGCCAGCTTTGGCAAGCTGCCGCGTGGTGAGAAGCGTGACATCGCGCCGCTAGCTGCGCCGAAGAAGCTCAAGCCAAGCATCCAGACTCTGAACATGGAGAAGGAGCAAGCGGTGCTTGTCATCGGCTTCCGTGGTGTCGGGCTGCATCATGCGGATAGCAAGGCCTTGATGCTCATTGATGAGGCATGCAGTGACATGGGTAGTCGCCTTTTCAATCGTATCAGAGAGGAACTGGGCCTGGCCTACTATGTCGGTGCTCAACAATTCTCCGCGCTCGGTGCGGGAGCCTTTTATTTCTATGTTGGCACGGATCCGCTGAAGATTGATTTGGCCCAAGAAGAGATGCTGAGGCTGATCGAAGAACTGGCGAAGGACGGCCTGACCGCCGATGAACTCCAGCGTGCTAAAACTTCCTGGCGCTCCTCATGGTTGCGCGCGCAGCAGGGAAATGCTGGGCTGGCTGACTCCTATAGCTGGAACGAGTTGAATGGTAATGGTTACACTCACTTTGAGCGGTTGCCTGCGATGATCACAGCGATCACTGACAAGGACATCCGTCGTGCGGCCAAGACCTATCTGAGCAAGGCGAGGGCGATCGTCGTGCGGGTGATGCCGAAGGCGAAGTGAAGTCCTTATAGGGCACAAAAAACGCGGGCAGCAATGCCCGCGTTTGATGTGAGTGTTGGTAGAGGCTGCTTAAGCGGCTTCAATCTCGGCATTCGACTTCTTCTTCTCGCGCTGACGTTGAGCGGAGTCGAGAGTGCGCTTGCGGAGGCGGAGATTTTTTGGGGTGCACTCGACGAGTTCATCTGGGGCGATGTACTCGATGGCACGCTCAAGGCTGAACTTCATCGGCGGAGTGAGCTGGATGCCTTTGTCACCACCGGCGGCGCGGAAGTTGGTGAGATTCTTGGCGCGCGTGGGGTTCACGGGCAGGTCGTCGGTGCGGGGATTTTCGCCGATGATCATGCCATCATAGACGAGATCACCAGCGGTGACGAAGAGCTTGCCACGGACCTGGATGGTGTCGAGCGAGTAAGAGGTGGCTTCACCGCCTTCGGTGCTGACGAGAGTGCCGGTGTTGCGCGTCTGCATGTGACCGGCGTGCGGCGCGTATTCGCGGAATAGATGACTGTGAATGCCGTGACCGCTCGTGAGGTTCATCAACTCGAACTCGAAGCCGATGAGACCACGAGTCGGAATGTAGGATTGGACGGTGGAGCGGCCGTTATGCGCGTTCATGTCTTCGATGCGGCCTTTGCGCTCCGAGATGCACTTCATGACTGGGCCGAGGTAATCATCTGGCACGTCGAGATAGAGTGTCTCAAAGGGTTCGCAGGTGACGTCATTAATGCGCTTGGTGATGACCATCGGGCGGGAGACGAGAACCTCGAATCCTTCGCGGCGCATCTGCTCGACGAGCACGGCGATCTGCATGGCACCACGAGCACTGACATCAAAGATACCGGCGGTGTCGGTGTCTTTGAAGGAGAGGGTGACGTTCATCTTCTGCTCACGATCCAAGCGGTCACGGATCTTGCGGGAGGTGACGTGTGTGCCTTCGCGACCGGCCAGCGGGCCGTCATTCACAGCGAACTGCATGACGATGGTCGGTGGGTCGATGGCGACGAATGGCAGAGCCGGTGCGTCTGCTGCGCCAGCGACAGTTTGGCCAATGTCCACATCTTCAAAGCCGCTGATGCCGACGATGTCACCTGCGCCGCCTTCGACGGAGTCACTGGTAGTAAGTGTGGTGTACTGGAAGACCTTGGTGACCTTGATCTGCTTCGGCTTCTCATCTGGTGTCTTGCCCAGGAGGAAAACGCGATCGCCTAGTTTGACTGTGCCGCGTGTGACTTTGCCGATGGCGACACGCCCGACAAAATTGTCCCAATCAATGTTGGAGACGAGCATCTCGAAGCTGCCTTCAAGTTCAGCTTTCGGAGCCGGGATGTGTTTAACGATCTGTTCGAGGAGGAAGGTCATGTCCTTCTGCTCACCATCCGCCTTGTCGCTGACCCAGAGCGCGCGTGCACTGCCATAGATGAACGGAGCGTTGAACTGCTCTTCGGTGGCTTCGAGTTCCATCAGGAGTTCCAGCACCTTGTCATGAACCTTGGCTGGCTCGATGTGTGGACGGTCCATCTTGTTAATGAAGACGATTGGCTTGATGCCCTGCTGCATGGCCTTTTTCAAAACGAAACGTGTCTGAGCCTGCGGACCTTCATAGGCATCCACAACGAGCATGACGCCATCGACCATCTTCATCACGCGCTCCACCTCACCGCCGAAGTCGGCATGTCCGGGAGTGTCCACGATGTTGATGATGTTTTCACCCCAATGCACGGAAGTGTTCTTGGCCTTGATGGTGATGCCCTTTTCCTTTTCCAGGTCCATGCTGTCCATAGCACGCTCGGCGATGGCTTGGTTCTCACGGAAATTGCCGCTGGCGCGCAGCAGGGAGTCCACAAGTGTGGTTTTGCCATGGTCAACGTGAGCGATGATGGCGATATTCCGAATCTTTGAAGGAGGGGTCATTAGGAGGCGAGTAGGGTGATCTCTTCCAGACGTGGCTGCCTCAGATGGGGCGAGCTTTAGGCTGCTCTAAATAGGAGACAGGCCGCAGGCTGCTTCCATAGAGAGACAGGCGTTTGGGGGGAGGGAGCGCCGAGGCTAGCAGGTTATCGTCTTTTGGCAAACGGGGGTTTCGTCACAGGGAATTCAAGGCCCTGAGATCGGTCAGATTCGTCTGATCGAACGGATACTTTTAAAACACCGCCTTCCGGTGAAATAGCCAACTCTCCAGCAGTAGCACGCCGAGAACGATCCATAGTAGAAGAAAAGGCCATTCACTGATGCCCGCCGATGCAACGATAGGAGTTAGCATCGGCTTATTTGTTTTGGTGCTTGCGGCGGGTACGTCGGTTTCAGCGGCGGACGCTAGGACACTGGCACCAGCTTGCGCAGAGGATTGCCACGCGCCGATGCGTTGGATGGAAAGAAGGCCGTTCGCTGCCTCATCCGTGGTTTCGATAAACTGCTTACCATCCCACTCCGTCCACTGAATCAGGCCGGTCTCACAGAGCAAATCACCAGGGCGCTGAGTGTGCAGATCAGACATCGCGTCGGAGTTTTCAGCGCACCAATACAGCGCATTCCCCAGCAGCAGAGGAAAGGCGGGTAATAGGGCGAGTTGCTCAGATCGTGCCGGAGAAAAAGCACTAACGACGAGTCGCTGACCATTCACTTCCCCGGCTGCTAGCACGGGTTCTGTGCCTGCCATCCAGACAGGCTCCAGTACCCCGCCGAGATCTAAGGCACTGGTTTGTGTGATGGCAAGACGACTGGTCGCCACGCGGAAGAGCAGGGGATGATACGCGGCCACGCTGCGTACGCTGTCATGAGGTAGGCCGGGTTCTTGCAGCTTGCGTAGTTTCACGGGTCCAGCGCTCTTCGCGGGATTCAGTGCGATGATGGGCCGATCCGTGGGCCATGTCTCGGGTAGCCAGCCTTCAAAGACATACACGTCCGGCTTGTCCTTCATCGGCCAGGCAGCGGGTGTACCTTTTAGCATCTCGATCCGTCCCGCCTCGATCATGGAGGTCATCGCCAGCTCCGTGAATGGATCTGCTTTTTCAGCCACCCAAGCCACCACGAGTGGTCTCGTTTGTGGCAGTGGCACGGCGGCTCCGTCATCCCAGCCCAGGCAGTCACCGTCTGTTTTTAAGTGCATCTCCAGACGCTGCCCACGCACACCTTCAAGCGGTAGGATGAGTGAGACCGAAGTCCCAGGCTCTAGTTCAAGCTCGCGTAGTTGAGAAAGCCGACCTGCTATCGTGACTTCGAGTGTCGAGGTGATCTTCACCGCGTTTACCTTGGCCGCGCTGACTTTGACAAAGGCTTCATAGCGGTCCCGTGCCAGCGGTGCCTGACGGATCTGAAATCCTGTGATGCCCACATTCAGCGGGCTGGACAAAGCCACGTCGGTGAACGCATACGCCAGCCCATCGGTGTCTTGAAAGGCCGCATCCCCGACATGCCAAATTTGTGAACGCGATTCCAGTTCGGCCAGTCGGCGAGTCACCGTTAGTGCGGCGTCGGGACGTGCTTCGATTGGCACAGGCTGGATCTCCGCCAGCAAGCGCAGGCATTCGCGCCGGTTCCGACTGCGGGAAAGCAGCACGCGTGGTTTCGCATCAAAGGCTATCAATGAAAGCACTACCTGATCTGGCAGTGATCTCACCCGCTGTTGTAGCAGTTTCTTCGCCGCATCTAATCTTGTCTGGCCCACTGAATCATGGGCTGACATTGATGCCGAGCGATCCACGAGTATTACCACCGAGCTTGGCGCATTGGCTCCCAATTCACTCGCCGGGCGAGCCAGTGCCAGCACTGCGGCGATGATCAACAGCAGTGTCATCAATAGCGAAAACCACTTCTTGAGTTTTCTCAGCCACGCGGACTCTTGGTGCTCACGTGACAACGAACGGAAGAACAGCAGTGTCGAAACAGGCACTCGCCGGGCTCGCTTCCTGAACAAATATAGAGCTAGCGGTATCAGCGCGAGCCATGCCAAATGCAGTAGATTTGGGAATAGGAAATGCATGAACAATAGAACTCAGGGGAGGCCATTATAGCAGCAGAGTCTGGCATCAGTCATCTGGCAAGTGACCGCCGGAGTATCTCTTTCTTGCTTAAGTGTGTATTGGAGGGCATAGTCTTTAATGAATCATGAACAGCAAACAAGCTCCAACGAGAAAGTGTCTGAAGTTGAAGTGGAATTAATTGTATCTACCAGCATGACGGCTGCAGATAAATCGTGGGAGATAGGCTTTGCTAAGCTAGTGGCGTTCAAGCAGGACCAAGGGCATGCGAATGTTCCTTCTCATTGGCTCGCCGATCCGGCCTTGGTGCGCTGGATCAGGCAGCAGTGTCAGGCGCACGAGTATGGTCTTCTTTACACCCGGCAGTCTGCCCGACTTCGCGATCTAGGTTGGAAACCAGAGTTACCCAAGAATCAAGCGTCGCTCAGTGACGGCAGTATTTGGGACGAGCGATTTGCCGAGTTACTTGCCTTTCATGAGCTTAATGGACACAAGCGCATTCCAAAAAACCGTCCAGAGTTTAAGCGCCTGCACAATTGGGCGAAATCTCAGAGGTATTACCAGCGCAAAGGCCGCCTCATGGTCGCTCGCCGCGTGCAGCTTGACTCCATCGGTTTCGTTTGGAATCCAACGTCGATAGATTGAGTCTCATCAATCTGTTGCGGCGCTCGTCGTGGCCTTGATTGCGCATGGATTCTATTTCCTGGATGAAGCGCTCCAGATCACCGCCATGCTGCTCTATCAGCGTCTCAAAGCCGGGCAGTAAATCATAATAAGTGGCGAGTGTGGCGAGCCGCGCATTATTCAAAGGCGTCTTAAACCAGCGCTCGATTTTTAAAGTGCCACCACTGCTTTGATCAAGAGTTTCTGCACGCTGATGGAGTCGGCTGAAGGCGGCCTGCTTTTGTCGGAGTTTAGTCTCTCGAGACCGGTAAGTCGTCGCATAAATCTGCTCCAACTCGGTGCGCGTCTTCAGAACGAGGGAGATAAATTCACGCTCAACCCGCAGCTCGCGATCATAATGTTCAAGCTCTTTCATCCGCCACTGAGCGCGCAGCCAGCGCCGAGCGCCCTCCTGACCGACGGCTGTGGCAAAGGCCTCATTAAAATCAGTGTCGCCACTCAAATAGAGACGCTGATGACTCAGTTCATGGAAGATAAGCTCAGCTAGAGCAGCATCATCCCGCCCGATGAATGTGCTGAGCAGCGGATCACGCAGAAAGCCAAGCGTCGAGTAAGCATTGACTCCGCCGACATAGACATCGTATCCTTCAGCCTTCAGTTGATCGGCCTCATGCAGTGCTGACGCCTCTTTGAAAAAGCCACGGTAGGCTAGCTTACCTACGAATGGGTAGCTCCATTTCTTGGGTTCGACACTGAACTCTGGCGCGGCAAAGATGACCCATACGGCATGGCTTCGCCCGAGATCTGTGTAGCGTCTGTATTGCCCCTCAGTAGGCAGGTGCAGCTCTTTTTCGGCAAAGGTCAGGATATGAGCTACCATGGATAGCTTTTTTTTGAGCTTCGGCTTGGTCTTTGGGTCAGCGAGCACTCGCGAGACAGGGCGTGCCTTGCGCAGCATCTCTACCTGACCGCTTAGGGCTTGGCTGTAGAAGTGCGTTGTCGAGCAAGAGCAGAGGCCTAAACAAAGGAATCCCCAATGGATGGTGTGGTGCAAATTCATGGTTTTTTCCTCTCGCTGAGAAGAAATCTTGTCCACGCCAAGAATCCTGTCCATCCTGCTCTAATCCACTGCATAATTCATGTCCTTCATTCACGACGATTTCCTTCTTTCCACTGCCTCTGCTCGCTGCCTTTATCATACCTTTGCCAAGGATGAACCACTTCTCGATTACCACAATCACCTGCCGCCAAAGGACATCGCTGAGGATCGTCAATTCAAGAATATCCACGAAATTTGGCTGGAAGGTGACCACTACAAATGGCGTGCCATGCGTTGCAATGGCGTGCCAGAGCGCCTGATCACGGGAGACGCCACACCGCGTGAGAAATTTCTCGCCTGGGCCGCTACGGTGCCGCAGACACTGCGCAATCCACTCTATCACTGGACCCACATCGAACTGAAGCGCTACTTCGGAATCGATTCCCTCCTCAATGAGCAGACGGCACCCGCGATCTGGGAGCAGACGGAAGCCGCGCTGGCAAAGCCCGAAATGAGTGTACGCAACATCCTGCGAACTCAGAAAGTCCGCGCGTTATGCACTACCGACGATCCTGCTGATGACCTGTCCTGGCACAAGAAATGCGCGGCTGATGGATTCGAGATCGGTGTCTATCCGACCTTTCGTCCTGACAAAGCTTTTGCCCTCGCAGATTCCAAGGCTTGGAATGCCTGGTGTGACCGCCTCGGCGCTGCAGCAGGTGTGGAAGTGCGTAGCTTGAATTCACTCCTGCTGGCTCTGGAGAAGCGTCATGATGCCTTTCACCAACTTGGTGGTCGCTTGAGCGATCACGGTCTCAGCCACGCCTTTGCACTCAAAGGCACGGAGAAATCAGCCGAGCGCATCTTTGACCGTTATCGCGGTTCCTCAGTGTGGAAGGTCTATCCAGAAGATATCTCGACATTGGCTGCCAATGTCATGCTCCATATTGGTCGCCTAAATGCTGAAAAAGGTTGGACCATGCAGCTCCATCTCGGAGCCGTCAGGAATAACAACAGCCGACTCGCTCGTGAGATCGGGGCAGATGTCGGCTGTGATAGCATCGGTGACTGGCCACAAGCGGAGAATTTGTCCCGCTTCCTGGATGCCCTGGATAAGGAAAACGCGCTGCCGAAAACTGTGCTATACAATGTGAATCCGAGTGACAACTACGTCTTCGGCACCATGGCTGGAAACTTTGCGGACGGCACGACACCGGGCAAAGTACAGTTTGGCTCAGGCTGGTGGTTCGTCGATCAGAAAGAAGGTATGGAATGGCAGATCAACGCGCTCAGTAATTTGGGCCTGCTCAGTCGCTTCATCGGCATGCTTACAGACAGCCGCAGCTTCATGTCCTTCCCACGTCACGAATACTTCCGCCGCACACTTTGTAATCTGCTCGGTCACGACATGGAGGCGGGTCTGCTGCCGAATGATGACGCACTCGTCGGCGGCATGGTGAAGAACATCTGCTATGCCAATGCCAAGGCTTATCTCGGACTGGAGAAGTCTTAGCTTACATCTTCGGTTCGTTGCCCGGCTTCCACTTGATGCCGCAGCCCGTGCTTGGTCGCTGTGTCTCCAGTGGTGGTTCACCAGCCAGCATTCGACGCACAGCTTCCCTCACGTCCGCCGCAGTGACTGGTTCATTGTTTCGCGGGCGTGATGAATCAAACTGACCGCAGTAAGTGAGCTTCAATTCACCATCAAAAAGGTAGAAGTCAGGCGTGCAGGCTGCCGCATAGGCGTGAGCTACAGTTTGTTCGGCATCGACAAGATAGGGGAACTGCCAGTCATACTGCGCCGAGAACTCAGCCATCTTTTCTGGCGCATCGGCTGGGTAGCGAGCGATGTCGTTTGAGTTGATCGCCACGACGCCGATTTCCTGCCCTTCGAGTTCTTTGGCAAAGGTGCTGATTGCAGCAGCTAGATGCACCACAAAAGGGCAGTGATTGCACACAAACATCACCAGTAAACCGCGCGGCCCACGCACGTCATCAAGCGTGTGGATTTGACTTGCCTCATCAGGCAACTCAAACTCAAGAGCATGTGAAGTGATGGGGAGGATGCGAGTGGAAGGGGTTTCAGCCATGGTCAGATAATGCTGAGAGAATGGGAGCGAACAAGTCTCACATGCGCGTCCTTGGGCTTTGCTTTGAACAGGCCAAAAGTGAGAATATCAGCGCCTTCTACCGCGTATTTATGGCCACACATTCCATGATCAAAGTTTTTCTCATCATTGCCCTCTCTGCGCTCAGCCTCAAAGCCGCCGAACCGCCAGTGCCGGCCCAGATCGAGTTCAACCGCGATGTGCGGCCGATCTTGTCGGACAACTGCTTCTACTGCCACGGCAACGACCCGAAGCATCGCGAGGCCGATCTGCGGCTCGACATCCGCCAGGAAGCCATCACGGCAAAGGCTTTTGTGCCGGGCAAGGCGACGGATAGCGAGCTGGTGTCACGCATCCTCACTGCCGATGAAGATGATCTCATGCCGCCTCCAGATTCGCACAAAAAGCTCACGCAAAGGCAAAAGGACATCTTGAAAAAGTGGATCGAGCAGGGCGCGAAGTATCAGCAACACTGGGCTTATGAAAAGCCGGTCAAGGCGGCGATCCCCGCTGGCAAAAACGGTGTTGATGTGCTGGTGCAAAAACGCCTCGCCGAGATTGGACTCAAGCCAGCGCCGCGTGCCGATTCACGCACTTTGGTGAGACGCCTCTACTTTGACCTGCTCGGCCTGCCGCCGAGTCCGTTGGTCGTATCTGACTTGTCCGACTTGTCTGAGAAACGCCACGAAGAGCTGGTGAGTTCCCTCCTCAAAAGCCCCCACTACGGCGAGCGCATGGCCATCGGCTGGCTTGATGTCGTGCGCTTCGCTGACACCATCGGCTATCACAGTGACAATTCGCACAATGTCTGGCCTTACCGTGATTACGTGATCAAATCCTTCAACACGAACAAGCGCTTCGACCGCTTCACCATCGAGCAGATCGCCGGTGATCTGATGCCAGATGCTAATCAGGAAACCAAAGTCGGCTCGGCCTTCAATCGGCTCATCCTCAGCACCGAAGAAGGCGGTGCTCAAGCGAAGGACTACGAGCAGCGCATGCTTACCGACCGCGTCCGCGCCGTCGGCAATGCGTGGATGGGCCAGACGACCGGCTGCGCTCAATGCCATGACCACAAGTTTGATCCAATCACCTCGCGCGACTTCTATCAGCTCGGTGCATTCTTCGCCGACATTAAAGAACCGCTCATCGGTCGTCGCGAGACAGGCATGATGGTTCTCGATGCTGAGGGCCAGAACAAGCAGACGGACATCGCCAAGCGCCTTGTAGCCTTGCAGGCTGACTTTGCCAAGCAGCGCCCTGAACTCGTTCCAGCGCAGTTCGTGTGGGAAAAGCAGGCGCTGGAAGCTGTCGTCACCAGCGGATCATGGCAGCCATTGAAGCCAGCGACCGCAGCATCGGCAAAGAAAAACATCGCCCTCAAAGTCGACAAGGACGGCATCGTGCGCGGCAGCGTCGATACTAAGCGCACGGAGCGGAAACAAAACGATGGCACCGAGACCTACACGATCACGGCCAAGATGCCGCAAGGCGTCACGGGCTTGCGCATTGATGCACTCAAGGACAAGTCTTCCGGCATCGGTCTCGCCGCGAATGGCAATTTCGTGCTTAGCGAAGTCGCTCTTTCCATCGGCAAGAAGAACAAGCCGTCCAAGGTCGTCATCTCACATGCTAGCGCCACGTTTGAGCAGCCTAAGATGGCCGCTGCGAGTGTCATTGATGGCATCGCGGATAAGAAAGACAACGGATGGGGCGTGCTCGGTGGCACGGGCGCAGATCAGTCGCTCTACCTCGAACTCGCAGAGCCAATCGCAGATGCAGACACCACGCTGACCCTCGCGCTTACCTTTGCCTATGGTGAGAATCATGAGATCGCCAATCTCCGCCTTAACACGACGACATCACCGAAGCCGCTTCGCGATTCCAGCATCTCGCTGCCGGCCAAAGAGATCGCCGACATCCTCAAAGTCACGCCGGAGAAACGCGCACTTGCTCAGAAGCAAAAACTCGAGGCCGCCTTCAAGCAGATCGTTCCCGAACTCAGCAGCTTGCGCAGTCAGATCGCCACTGTCGAGAAGGAGAAGGCCGACTTCGACAACAGCGCACCCAAGTGCATCGTCTCCATCAGCGACACCGCCAAACGCACCGTGCGCATCCTGCCGCGTGGTGATTGGATGAACGAGAGCGGCGAGGTCGTGAAGGCCTCGTTGCCCGGCTACTTACCAAAACCAAAGATCGAAGGCCGCGATCTCACACGCCTCGACCTCGCGCAGTGGCTTGTTTCCAAAGACAACCCACTCACCGCCCGCACTGTCATGAACCGTCTGTGGAAGCAACTCTTCGGCACCGGTTTGAGCAAAGTGCTCGACGATCTTGGCGCTCAAGGCGAGCCACCCGTAAATCCCGCGCTGCTCGACTGGCTCGCCCGCGAGTTCATGGACAGCGGCTGGGACTTTCAGCACATGGTGCGTGTCATCGTGAGCAGCGACACTTATAAACAAGTTAGCACTTCCACCAAAGAGCTCACCGCCGCCGATCCCTACAATCGCGAGTGCGCCCGCCAGAGCGCCTTTCGCCTCGATGCCGAAATCGTGCGTGACAACGCCCTCGCCCTCGCCGGTCTCCTCGTGCCGAAGATCGGTGGCCCAAGTGTGAAGCCCTATCAGCCCGCCAAATACTGGGAAAACCTGAACTTCCCCACCCGCGAGTGGCAGAACGACAGCGGCGAGAGCCTCTACCGCCGCGGCATGTACACCTGGTGGCAGCGCAGCTTCCTGCATCCATCGCTGGTCGCCTTCGACGCCCCCAGCCGCGAAGAATGCACCGCCGAGCGCAACCGCTCCAACATCCCTCAGCAGGCCCTCGTCCTTCTCAACGATCCAGTGTATGTCGAAGCCGCCCGCGCTTTTGCCACGCGCATTCTTCAAACCGAAGGCGATGCTGCGAAACGCATCACCTGGGCCTGCCAGCAGGCCTTGCAGCGCCAGCCGAGTGCTGACGAGATGAAAACGATCTCCGTGCTCTTTTCCAAGCACCTCACTGATTATACCAAGGACACAGCCGCTGCTGAAGCCCTGCTCAAGACTGGCGCGGCAGCCACTCCCGCGAACCTGAACAAGAGCGAGCTCGCCGCCTGGACGCACGTCGCGCGTGTGCTCATCAATCTGCACGAAACGATCACGCGATCATGACTGCGGGCCATTTAATTCACCGCCAATCCTTCCAGCTTCGCGAGCTTCTTTGCTCTGGCATCAAAGCTCCAAAAGGTGTCGCAGCCCAGCACCAGGGCAGAAGCAACGTGCAGGATGTCATAGGTGCGAAAGCCTTCCTTGGCGGTGTGACGGTGAGAAAGTTCCGTGAACAGACGCTCGACACTCGTTTCATCAACGGGACAACGGCGATACCGGATACCCGAATCAACCTCAGACAAAAAATGGGACTCCAAAACGGTCGCATGCTCGGGCACCAGCCGCAGGTCTTGGACACCATGACTGCTCATGAAAACACACTGCTGGATGGCATTCACCACCTCCAGACGGAGCAGCCAGGTGACTGGAAGAATGCTGCCGTTGCTCCTTGTGAGATGTTCGGCCTCCTTGCTGTGGGACAGTTCTACCAGCAAGTTGGTGAAGAAATTGGTGTCTGCGTAGATCATGGTTCTTCACCTGCGATCATTCGTGAAATCTTTTCCGAATCGCTGGCCGACGGGGGCACAAAGCCCATGGAGCGAAGTTTGAGTCTCATTTCGTCCAGTCTCCTGCAGTATGCCTCAGCCTCCTGGACTCTCTTGTTGGGTGCCGGAATTTCAGGAGTGAGAACGAAGTTGCCCCCGCTCCTGCTGCGAATGATCACCCGTCCCAGCTTCTGCGCAGCAGTCAGCAAGGATTGCGGCTGGCGGTTCATGTCGCGAACGGTGAACGTGCCGCGCACAGCCGCAGGAGCTGCAGCGCGACGTTTGGCGGATTTCTTGGCAGCGGGCTTGGTCTTCATGTCAGCCATTATGTCTGACATCGGTTTTCAGGGCAAGTTTCAAATCACGCCCTCCTTCGCATGAGTATTTCTTCACAAACCCGCCGCGCATTCCTTGGCCGTGCCTCACACGGCCTTGGCGGCGTCGCTCTGGCCTCACTAATGAGTCCTGGGCTACTCCACGCAGCCTCACGCGGAGTGCTGGGCAAGCTGCCGTTGCCACAAAAAGCAAAGCGCGTCATATGGCTCACCATGGCGGGCGGACCGTCGCAGTTGGAGTTGTTTGATTACAAACCGAAGCTCGCGGAGATGGACGGGAAGCCGATGCCGGAGTCATTTACCAAAGGGCAGCAACTCGCGCAGCTCCAGGGGCAGAAACTCGTGTGCAAGGGACCGATGTTTCGCTTCCAGAAGAATGGGAAGTGCCAGATGGAGCTTTCAGAGTTGTTGCCACACATCGGCAGCGTCGCGGATGACATCTGCCTCGTGCGCTCGATGACCACAGACGCGATCAATCATGATCCGGCGCACATGTTCATGAACACCGGCACCCAGATCGCCGGGCGGCCGAGCATGGGTTCATGGGTGACCTATGGACTCGGCAGCGAGGCGGAGGATCTGCCAGGCTTCGTCGTGCTCAACTCCACCGGCAAAGGCCGCACCCCGCAGCCCATCTCTGCGCGACAATGGAGCAGCGGCTTCTTGCCATCGAAGTTCCAAGGCGTGCAACTCCGCTCCCAAGGCGATCCCGTTTTGTATCTCACGAGTCCTAATGGCGTCACGCGCGAGCGCCAAGGCTCGGACGTGGCCGCGATCAATGCACTGAACAAACAACACGCGGCGCTTTACGATGATCCCGAGATCGCGACGCGCATCGCGCAGTATGAGATGGCCTTCCAAATGCAGGCCAGCGTGCCCGATCTGATGGACGTGAGCGCTGAAGGCACCAAAACGCTCGAACTCTACGGCTGCACACCCGGCGACGGCTCCTTCGCCTCAAACTGCCTGCTCGCACGGCGTCTCGCCGAACGTGGAACGCGCTTCATTCAGCTCTACCATCGCGATTGGGACCACCATAGCCTGCTGAAGGAAGAACTGCCGCTCCGAGCCAAGGAAGTGGATCGCGCCTGCATGGCCCTCATCACCGATCTCAAGCAACGTGGCATGTTTGACGATACGCTCATCGTTTTTAGCGGCGAATTCGGGCGCACGCCAATGGCGCAAGGCAATAAAGGCCCCATCGGCCGCGATCATCACAACAAAGCCATGTCCATGTGGCTCGCCGGTGCCGGTATCCAGCGTGGCATCACCTACGGAGCCACCGACGACCTCGGCTACGCCGCACAGGAAAACATCACCACCGTCCACGACCTCCACGCCACCATGCTGCATCAACTCGGCATCCAGCACGACGCTTTCAGCTTCAAGTTCCAAGGACTTGATGCCAAGCTCACGGGCGTCGAAGGAGCCAAAGTCATCAAAAAGATTCTCTCATGAAAAACACCTTCCTATTCCTCGCCCTCGCGCTTCACACGCAAGCCTTCGACATCACCGTGGCGGACAAAGACAACGTCGCTGTCGCAAATGGCGGCAAAGTCGTCGCCAAACTCATGATGGCGAATGATCTCAGCACACCGGAGAAGCACCACGACACTTACAAGCCCTACCTGCACATTTTCAGCGCCGATGGCTCCACTCGGCTCACCAAAGGTGCAGGCTTCAGCTTCACGCATCATCGCGGCATCTTCCTCGGCTTCAGCAAAATCGCCTACAATGGCAAATCGTATGACCGTTGGCACATGAAGGGCGGCGATCAGGTCGTGACGAAGGTCGAGTCGGGCGACAACACTTTCACCGCAAACATTGACTGGCAGGGTGACACCCCTGCGCCTTTCCTCACCGAAGAACGCCGCTTTGCCTTCACTGCGCCGGCGAAGCCCTTCTACCTCGGCATCGAGATGAACAGCGCCATCAAAACTGTGAGTGGCGAAGCTGACATCAGCGGCGATCCCGAGCACGCCGGTGCTCAGTTCCGCCCCAGTGAACTCGTGGACACGCAGAGCACGACGTTCATCTTCCCCGGCGAAAAAATCGACGCCCACAAAGCCAAAGACCTGCCATGGGCCGCCGAGGTCTTTACCATTGAAGGCAAAACCTTCACCGTCGTGATTCTCAATCATCCTAATAACCCAAAAGACACCGCCACCTCCGCCTACCGCGACTACGGCCGCTTTGGCATGTTCCCGAAAGGCAAAGCCACCGCTGAAGCTCCCTTCAAACTCCGCTACCAATGGCTCATCGCCGAAGGTGACGTGCGTGATGCCGCTGTCTTCCAGCAAGCTTGGAACACTTTCGCCGATAAAAGCGAGCCTGTGCCAGAAGTGACTATTAGCGCCTCCGAACGCAAAGCTTCTAAGCCAAAGAAATGATCTCTCGTGTTCTGACCATCCTTATTGTCTTCACCCTTTCTGCACACGCCGTTCACACTAAAAACGCCGGGCCGGAGAAGGTGGAGTTAAAGTTTAAACTCCCGCCACCCGCCCCGCTTTCGCCGGAGGAGGAGATGAAGACCTTCGCTGTCGAAAAAGGCTTTCGCATCGAGTTGGTGGCTGCTGAACCGATAATCGAATTGCCCGTGGCGATAAGCTTTGATGATCAGGGTCGGCTCTACGTCTGCGAGATGCGTGGCTACATGCATGATCTCAATGGCGCGGGCGAAAAGGAGCCGACGGGACGTGTTTCGCTGCTCGAAGACACCGATGGCGACGGTCGCATGGACAAGGCGTCGGTGTTTCTCGACGAGATCGTTATGCCGCGCGCGGTGATGGCCGTGAATGGTGGCGCTTTGATCGCGGTGCCGCCAAATTTGTTCTTCTGCAAAGACACGAATGCCGATGGTATGGCCGATGTGAAGGAAGTCGTCGCCACTGATTATGGCACGCTCGGTGGACAGCCGGAGCACATGGCCAATACGCCAGTTTGGGGCATGGATAATGCGATCTGGAGCGCAGGTTACAGCACGCGATTCAAACTGCGCGGCGGTTTGTGGATGAAGGACACCGGCCTCGGTCGCGGCCAGTGGGGGCTGTGCCAAGACGACTTCGGCAGGCTCTACTTCAACTACAACAGCGACATGCTGCGTGCCGATCTGCTGCCCACGGAGGCCTTCACGCGCAATCCGCTGTTGCGAAACGCCACCAGCATCAATGCCAAGCTCGCCGCCGATCAGACACTGTATCCTTCGCACCCCACGCCGGGCGTGAATCGTGGGTATGACTCCAAAACACTGAGCGCCGACGGCAAGCTGACAAAACCCACGGGTACCTGCGGCGCACTCATCTATCGTGGCGACTCCTTCCCCGCCGCGTACCGCGGCAACGCCTTTGTGCCCGAGCCTTGCGGCAATTTGGTGAAGCGCTTCACCATGAGCGAGATCGACGGCATCCCGAAGGCGACGAACACGGCGAAGGCAACGGAATTTCTCACCTCGACCGATGAGCGCTTTCGCCCCGTGCAGGCCGCGAATGGTCCCGATGGCGCGCTTTACCTTGTGGACCCATATCGCGGTATCGTCCAGCACCAGAGTTTTCTCACGCACTACCTCATCGCTAACATCAAGGACCGAAAACTCGAGACGCCCTTCAATCAAGGCCGCATCTGGCGCATCGTGCCGGACACTAAAGAGCGCCCGCCTGCCGTGAAGGTCAGCAAAGATGTAAAAATGCTCACACACGAGAACGGCTGGGTGCGCGACACCGCGCAGCGCCTCATCGTTGAGTCTGGCGATGCCTCCGCCGTTCCCGCACTCAAAGAGATGCTGAAACACGATCATGCACTCGCCCGCCTGCACGCGCTGTGGACGCTCGACGGCCTCGCCTCGATCACGCCGGACATTTTGCGTGTCGTTTTAAAGGATTCAGACGCACAAGTCCGCGCTGCCGCTGTGCGCATCGCACCACGCGATTTTGCACCTGCTGATTTGATCGCCCTGACTGCTGAAAAAGACGTGCTCGTGCTCGCTCATCTCGCCATCAAGCTCACTGCACTCAATCTACCCGACGCCGATGCTGCCGTGGCCAAACTGCTCGCAGGCAATGGCAAAAACACCCTCATTCGCGAAGGCGCGCTCACTGGACTGCGCGGCAAAGAAGCTGCGTTTGCCAAATTGCTCGCTGCACTGCTTACCAAGGACAACAGCGCGCAAATCATGCCCGTGATCGAATCGCTGGCCTCACTCGTCGCGCAGGCGGGCAAGGCCGGGCCGTTTGAAGAACTGCTCGATCTCGCCGCCGCGCAGCCGCAAGCCGGAGCGATGCAAATCGCCTCCATCAAAGGCCTTGCGACAAGTGGCGATCCCAAATCCAAGACGCCTCCGAAGATGCTCTGGTTCTATGCCGCGCCAGCATCGCTGAAAACCCTCAAGTCCGCCATGAGTGACAAGACGAGCGCAAAACTTTTCGCCAGCGTTGAGGCCCGACTCGCTTGGCCCGGCAGACCCGGCGCTCCAAAGCCGCCCGTCATTGTGCCGTTTACGGAAACACAAACCACCCTGTTTGAAAAAGGCAAAATTATCTACGCCACTCTCTGCGCCGCCTGCCATCAGCCGCACGGCTTCGGCCTCGACGGCCTCGCCCCGCCGCTCGTCGATAGCGAATGGGTGCTCGGCAAGACCGACGTGCTCGCCAGCATTGTCATGCATGGCCTCGCAGGCCCCGTGAAGGTCGGTGGCCGCACCTATAACCTCGCTATGCCGCCGCTGCCGCAGCTCACCGACGAAGATATCGCCGGCGTGCTCACCTACATCCGCCGCGAGTGGGAACACAACGGCTCCGCCATCGAAACCAAATCAGTCGCCGCCATCCGCGACCAAAACAAAGGCCGCATGATGATGTGGACCGAAGCAGAACTGAAAAATCTCGGCAAAAAACCAAGTTCTAAGAAGCCATGAATACACTCACACCACTCCATCGTCGCGCTTTTCTCGGCGGGGCATCTCAGGGGCTCGGAGCCGTCGCGCTCGCTTCTTTGATGAAGCCAGCATTGGCAGCACCAATGCGTGGCGTCTTGGGTAACCTGCATCTGCCGCAGAAGGCAAAGCGCGTGATCTGGCTCACGATGGCCGGTGGTCCGTCGCATCTGGAGACCTTCGATCCCAAGCCGAAGCTGGCGGAGATGGATGGCAAGCCGATGCCGGAGTCGTTCACAAAGGGGCAGCAGCTTGCGCAGCTTCAAGGCAAACCGCTGAACTGCTTTGGGCCGCAGCACAAGTTCGCGAAGTTCGGGAAGAACCAGATCGAAATCTGCGAGCTTTTTCCACAGCTCGGCAGCGTGATCGACGACATCTGCCTCATTCGCAGCATGACCACTGACGCGATCAATCACGATCCCGCGCACATGTTCATGAACACCGGCTCACAGATCGCGGGCAGGCCGAGCATGGGCTCGTGGATCACTTATGGACTCGGCACTGAGGCGGCAGATTTGCCGGGGTTCGTCGTGCTGACCTCGCTCGGCCAAGGCGGACAGAATCAGCCCATCGCAGCGCGGCAGTGGAGCAGCGGTTTTTTGCCGTCGAAGTATCAAGGCGTGCAGCTCCGCGCCAAGGGAGATCCCGTTTTGTATCTGACAAATCCGAATGGCGTCACACGTGATCGCCAAGGAGCCGATGTGGCGGCGATCAATGCGATCAACAAGCAGCACGATGCCCTCGTCGATGATCCCGAGATCGCCACGCGCATCGCGCAGTATGAAATGGCCTTCCAGATGCAGGCTAGCGTACCGGATTTGATGGATGTGAGTGCTGAAGGAGCCAAAACACTCGAACTATACGGCTGTCAGCCCGGCGATGGCTCGTTCGCGTCGAATTGCCTTCTTGCACGCCGTCTCGCGGAGCGTGGTACGCGTTTCATCCAACTCTACCATAAGGACTGGGACCACCACGGCGGCGTGAAGCTTGGCGTGCAGCAGAAGGCGAAGGAAATCGATCGCGCGTGCATGGCGTTGATCACTGATCTCAAACAGCGCGGCATGTTGGAGGAGACGCTCATCGTCTGGGCGGGCGAGTTTGGCCGCACGCCAATGTCGCAAGGTGGCAGCGGGCGCGATCACCATAATAAAGCGATGTCCGTGTGGCTCGCAGGTGCGGGAATCCAGGGCGGCATCGTGCATGGCACGACTGATGATCTGGGTTACGCCGCCGTGGAAAAGGTCACCACCGTGCATGACCTCCATGCCACGATGCTCCACCAACTCGGCATCAAGCATGATGCCTTCAGCTTCAAGTTTCAGGGCTTGGATGCGAAGCTCAGTGGCGTGGAAGGCGCGAAGCTCATCAAAGACATCCTGGTTTAATCCCACTCACACTATGACTCCTGCATCCTCTTTAACTCGTCGCCGTTTCGCTTTAGCGGCGGCTTCCACTCTCGCTGTGCCTTATCTTTGGGCGCGGAGTAAAACAGCGCCGGAGTTCCATGGCAAAACCGTCGGGCATGGCGAGTTCTGCTACCGCGTGGACAAGCTGTGGAGTCAGGCGGATGCGGCGAAGACGCCGGTGAAGGATTGTCATGAGATGGTTCAGGTGAGTGATGGCCGGCTCTTTCTGCTCACCAACCACAAGCAGAACAATATGCTCATTTATGATGTGAAAGGGGCGCTGCTCGGAACCTGGACTCTAGGTCTGGGTGGGGCTCATGGGCTCACGTTGCATCGGGAGGCGGATGGGAAGGAGTTTCTCTATCTCACTGATCCGGGTGCGGGTCGCGTGGTGAAGGCGACGCTAGAAGGTGAGCTAGTGCTGGAACTGACGCATCCGTCGAAGTGCGGTGCCTACAAAGAGACAGAAAGTTTCAATCCAACTGAAACGGCTGTAGTTCCGAATGGTGACATCTATGTCGCCGATGGTTATGGCTCGCAGTTTATCCTGCGCTTCGACAAGGACGGAAAATTCATCTCCAAGTTTGGTGGCAAGAGCACGCAGCCGCTGAATCCAGGCCGCTTCATGCAGGCTCACGGTATCGCGCTCGACACCCGAAGTGGCTCACCTCTTCTCGTTGTCACAGAACGCATCCGCAATGAGTTCAACTGGTTCACGCTCGATGGTGAGCATGTGCGTGGAGTCTATCTGCCGGGCGCTTATGTAAGCCGCCCGGTCATTCACGGGAAGAATCTTTATTCCGGCGTGTGTTTCGGAGCCAAGCCGGATGACTTTCGCATGTGGCAAGGACGTGGCTTTGTGACGATCTTGGATGAAGTTGGTAAGGTCATATCGAATCCAGGTGGGCTGCCACCCAGCTATGAAGATGGACGTTTAAAGGTCATGCTTCAGGACAAACCTGTCTTCAATAATTGTCACGATGTCTGCGTGGATACGCAGGGCGATTTGTATGTCTGCCAATGGAACAGTGGCAATGTGTATCCCTACAAGCTGCATCGCGAAGCATGAGCGCCTCAGCGGTGTGGAGGTAAAGAAAGTTCGCGTGAATCAATGCTCGTTATTTGTTAGCCGGTGACTGGATGATGCCCTGCTTCTTCTTTGCTTCAGCCTTTAGCCTAGCCTCCGTTGCATAGGGATTGGGTGGCATGAGAGTGGCAGAGATCTGGGCACGTCGGTAGTTATCAGCGGAACCTGGCCCGTAATTGATGGCGAGGTATTTGATGATCTTCTTTTCCACCTCTGCGTCGAGTTTCCACAGGCCACCGTGTTTCTGCATCCACTCAAGTACCGAGGTCCAATTAGCCTCGGTGGCGCGCTGGCGCAGGAAGGTCTGCGAGGAATGGCAGATGACGCAGTGATTGCGCACAAGTTCCCAGTCTGGGGCGATCTTCATGCCGGTGGTCGGGTCCAGCGGCACGACCTGCTCCGCCGCAAACGCGTTCAGGTTGAGCACGGCGGTGAGGCAGATTAAGCGAATGGTAGGCATGACTCAAACGCCTTGGATGGCGATACGGTGACAGGTGTTGTTTAGATAGCCTTCAGGGTTCCAACCTGGGAGCACCATGGGCTGGCTGCGACCTTGGCTGTCCTGTGCGCGCGCCCAGATTTCATAGTAGCCTTTCTTGGGCAACGTCAGCTCGGCGCTCCAGTGCTGCCAAGCGTAGCGATTGCTCGCCGGGCGCAGGTCGGCTTTCTGCCAAGTCATGCCAAAGTCGAGTGAGACATGTAGCTCGCGGACATCGCCATTTCCGGTCCAGGCATGTCCGCGCACGGCCATCGTTTCGCCGACCGGATGGGCGATGCCGGACTTTGGGAAAGTGATCAGTGATTTCACCGGCATGGTCTCAATGATGACCATGTCTTCGGTTGGTACTTTGGTGCCTGGGGCGACTGGATAGCGCGGCATGCGATACGAGTGGCCAGTCATTTTTTCGCCGTCATGTTCGCGATCTCGGATGACGATCTTATTCACCCACTTGCCAGAGGTGGAGGCAGCCCAGCCGCCAAAAATCAGGCGCAGAGGTGCCCCATTTTCCACCGGGATGTCCTCGCTATTCATCGCGAAAACGAGCAAAGACTCATCCTCCAGCGCCTTCTTGATCGGCACGCCGCGTGAGATGGACGACTTCTTGATGTCGCCAGACAAATGTAGGTCCGCACCATAGTAGCCGATGTACACTGCGTCTGATTTGATGCCCGCAAATTGTAGCACATCACGCAGGCGAACTCCGGTCCACTTCGGACAGCCGACACCACCTGTGGTCCATTGATTGCCGGTCGCGGGTGGATTGAATTCGCTGCGTCCATTGCCCGCGCATTCCAGCACCATTTGAAGTGTGTGATGCTCAAACTTTTCCTTTAGTTCCTTCAATGTTAGAGTCACTGGCTCGGCACAGCTTTCACCGGCGATCTCTAGCGTCCACTTACTCGGGTCCAGTAGCTCGGGGGCAGGGGATAGGCCGTTGTTGCGCACAAAAAGATGCTTCGCGGGCGTGACTTCATCATCCAGCAGATGCGCAGGCGTCTCGGCCACCATGGGGCGATTGTTAAAGATTGAGAGCCCATCCTTGCCGGGAATGCTCAGTGGCTCACTGCCCTGAGCGAACGCCGCGGGGATCAGTCCGGTGGGCATCTTGTCAGCAAACACGATCTCCGCTCCGATGGCAGCGGTTAGGGAAGCAAGACTGAGCCGATTGAGAAATCCACGGCGGTTCAGTGACTCCTCTCGATGTCCGCTGATTACCTCTACGCTGTGGCCCGCGTCTGTCACATTGAACGCAGTCATGCCGATCTGCGTTTGGGAGTGTTGAGAGTCAGTTTTCTTCATCGAATGAACAACGCACGGAGCGCTGCTTTTTCACGAGGAATAATAGCTTATCCAAAAGCAGCTTTGTTGCTGAGATCACTTCTTCGCTTTTACTTCACCAAGTAGCTTGAGTGCGACTTCGACGAGCTTTTCGCCGCTGCCAGGTGCACCACGGGCGCTGACGATCTCGTAGTTGCCCTGTGGGTAGGCCTCGCGGTTCGGCACGCAGCCAATGCTGCCATTGGCGAGTTCGGCGATGAGTGTGTGCTTGAAGGGGGACGCCTTTTCAAAGCCAGTCCCAGCTCGACAAAAATCTCACCGGGCAGGGACACGATGGCGAGATCATCGCTAAAGAAGATGACCTGTACTTCAGCGATGAGTGGAATGTCTTCCTTCGCTTCTGTTTCCAGAATGCACACGGTCTCAGCCATCGGCACGGTGCCGATTTTCTCGTTCATTATGCGGCTGGCGATGTCCTTGGCTTTGGCGAGTTGCGCTTCACTCACGCGGCGGCGCTGAAGGCTGACTTGCTCGCTGCGGATGCGCGGTTTGTACATGCCAAGTTGCTTTAAGTTAGGCCACACGGTAGAGGTGGCATCGGCGAGAGCTGTGCCCAATTCAAGGGTGCTACGGCGCTTGCCGCTGATGTAGACGCTATGATTGATGTTTCCGCAGCAGCCATTGGCAAAAAGGCAGACCATGCCCGGCGCATGACGCTCGGCCACGAGGCGCGAGAAGACGCCGGGATAGTCGGCGGCTTGTACTTGGAGACTGAGTAAAGCGAGGAAGAGGTAGCAAATGATCATGGGGTGGATGTTTCCTTGGCCGTGTTGTCTTTGAAAAGTAGTACAAAGGCGACGACCAACACTGCACCTATCGCGGCGGGGACGAGCCAGATGGCCTGCCAATCATGAGCGGCACCATGCGTGTACTTTTGCGCAACGATGCCTGAGAGCCATGACCCGACAAACATGCCGGCGCCTAGTGTGAAGATTGCGTGCAGACCTTGCGCGGCAGCGCGGATGTCTTCGCCCGCGCGCTTATCGACATACATGCGGCCCATGACAAAGATAAAGTCATAGCACATGCCGTGTAGCAGGATGCCGGTGTAGAGCATCCAGAGCGCGGTGGGTTGCTGATGGAAGAGCGCGAACAAACTGAAGCGCACGGCCCAGGCGGCCATGCCGATGATAAGGATGCCTTTCGCCTTCAGTCGAGGCAGTAGGAATGGAAGCATCAGCAGGAAGATGACGTCAGACACCTGGCCGAGCGTCATCTTGGCGGTGGGATCAGCGACGTTCATCTCAGTCATGAATTGATTTGTCCAGGTGAAGTAGAAGCTCAGCGGAATGCAGATGAGGAAGGAGCAGATCATGAAGGTCGCAAAGGAGCGGTCACGGAACAGTTTGATCGCATCAAACCCGAGCAATGTGCCCACTGAAACAGGCGTGTTCGCCCCTTTCGGTGGCGTGTGCGGTAGTGTGAATGAGTAGAGCCCCATGACCAGCGCCGCGCCTGAAGCGAGCTGAAACATGGCTGCGTTGTCGGCGAACTTGAGCCAGTTGACGGTGAGCCCTGCGACAATCCATCCGACGCTGGCCATCCACATCACGAACGGGAACTCCTTGGCCGGATTCTTTGAGTGGTGAAGCGTCAGCGCATTCGTGAGTCCATGCCCGGCCATATAGGTGATGGTGTAAGCGATCAGCACCGGATAGAAGCTGCCAAAATCCTTCAACGTGGACACCCAGAACAGCAAAGCTGCACCGACCAGATGCAGCGCGCCCAGGATGCGCTGTGTCGCAAAGAAGCGGTCCGCCACAATGCCGACGATGAAGGGTGACACGAGTGCGCCCACCGCCGTGGTGCCATAGGCGAGTCCGATCTGACTGCCCTCAAAGCCGAGCTTCGAGAGGTAAGTACTCATCGCTGAATACCACGCCCCCCAGATGAAGTAATGCAGAAAGACCATGAGCCAGAGACGGACGAGCAGGAGTGTAGACATAATGAGTTGTGGCAGGGTGATAAAGAACGAGCGCAGCGTGACCTATCTTCCCGACGGCGGCACAGCCTGAAACCAAGACGGGGAGCCGAACCAATCGTGCATCTCCTTTTCAAAGGGGGCGATGATGCCGAGGGCTTCGGGGATGGCGCCGCGATCAGCGGTTTCGACGATCCAGGTGACGAGCGCGGCACGCAGGCGCTGAACGGCCTGGCGATGCTCGCGCTTCACAGACGAGATTAGATCACTGATCTCGTGGGGATCGGTCTGGGTGCCATAGAGTTCTTCGCAAGGGCCGTTGCGCTGCACGAACTCAAAAGGTGCACCGATGAGCTGACCTTTGGCCTGAAGGTCACGCATGAGCGGCAGCATGGGAAAGCATTTCTATTTGTAGCGATTCAATGAGGCGAAGGTCAGGTCCACCGTGAAAGTGCGGATGTAATGATAGTGTTCGTCATGCACGGAGTGGATGTGCTGCACGGTTTCATCAATGCGATCACGCGTAGCCACTGAAGGAAAGGCGTGCCTGCTGCGTCCGTTGGTTCTCCGTATGTTTCCATCACTCTCACGGCTTCTGCTTCATGTCCTGACTTCAATCATCCTGCTGGGCATCGCCAGCGCGCAGACGCCGGCCAGTGATGTGGTTGTCGATACCGATGTCACGGTGACGATGCGGGATGGAGTGAATTTGGCGACGGATGTGTATCGACCAGCGGGTGATGTGGCGAAGCTGCCGGTTATTCTGACACGCTCGCCTTACAACAAGAGCGGATCGAAAAAGCATGGGGAATACTTTGCCAGTCATGGCTACGTCTTCGTCGCGCAGGATACGCGTGGTCGCTATGCCAGTGAGGGTGTGTGGCATTGGATGACAGACGATGGACTGGATGGTGTGGACTGCGCGAAGTGGATCATCGCGCAGCCGTGGAGCGATGGTAAGATCGGCATGATCGGCACTAGCTATGTTGGTGGCACGCAGCATGCCATGGCGCTGGCGAATGCGCCCGGACTCGCGACGGTGATCCCGGTGGATGCGGTGTCGAACGGCGGCGTGCAGTCGATGCGCAATGCCGGTGCCTTTGAGATGCGCTTCTGGAATTGGATCATGCTCAATGGCGGGAAGGGAAGCAATGCCGCGCAAGACCCTGGCTCGGAGGCGGTGCTCAAGGAGATGGCGGATAACAGGCTTAGCTACATCGCCAATCTGCCGCTGCGCAAAGGTGGCACGCCGCTGAAGCTCGCGCCCGAATACGAAGACTGGCTGATCAACGCGATGCGTCACGGCGCGAACGATGTGTTCTGGGCGCAGAACAACATCATCGACCACACAGAGGATTACAAAGACATGCCCGTCTATCTCGTCGGCGGTTGGTATGATTCCTGGGCGGGGAACACGACCACGAATTTTCGCGCGCTGACGCCGGTGCTGAAGAGTGATGTGTATCTGATCATGGGGCCGTGGATTCATGGTCAGCAGGCAAAGAGCACGCATGGCATGGCAGACTTTGGCGACAAGGCGGCCATTGCCGATGAACTCGCGTGGCGTCTCGAGTGGTATGATCACGCGCTCAAGGGCAAGGCTAACAGCGTCGGCAAGACCGCGCCCTTTGCCACAAAGGTGCGCTATTTCACGATGGGCAAAGGCGATGGTCGCAAGACCGACAAAGGCCTGCTCTTCCATGGCGGTGAGTGGCACGACTCCACTGTCTGGCCGCCTGTGGGTGTGAAGCCAACGCCGTTCTATTTTGGCACCGACGGCGCGCTTTCCACGAAGCAGCAGCAGGGCAAATCGAGCTACACCTTTGATCCCAAGCTGCCCGTGCCGACCATCGGTGGCAACATCTCCAGCGGTGATGGTATCATGCTGCAAGGCGCGTGGGATCAGCGCGGTGGTCCGCATGTGTGGAACTGGACGCAGCCGCTGCCGCTTTCCTCACGCAATGACATCCTTGTTTTCCAAACCGAGCCGCTGACCGAAGATCTCGAAGTCACCGGTGAACTTGAGGTTAAGCTTTGGGTCTCCTCCGACTGCATGGACACGGACTTCACTGCGAAGCTGGTCGATGTCTATCCGCCGAGCACCGACTGGCCAGGCGGCTTCGACTTGAATATCGCCGACGGCATCTGTCGCGCGCGCTTCCGTGATTCGTTGAAGGAAGAAAAGATGATGGAGCCCGGGAAGATCTATCCGCTCACCGTGCGTCTGTATCCGACGAGTAATGTCTTCAAGAAAGGCCACCACATCCGCGTGGACATCAGCAGTAGCAACTTCCCACGCTTTGATGTGAATCCGAATACTGGCGAGTCCCTCCAGCAGCACCGCCGCGTGAAGACCGCCACCAATTCGATCCATCATGATGCGGAGCATTTCTCGCACATCGTGCTGCCGGTGATGAAGCGGTGAGGTTTTATCTTGGATGATGGTGCTTGCTGCCTAAGTCATGCTGAACAAGCGGACACTTACCACTCATGGCCACGGCACAGGACATTTATCTCACCACAGCTCAGCACCAGCTTTTGGAAGCGGCGATCCGTGGCTTTGACCCCGACATTATGACGCGCGGTGCTGCGCTGATGCGCGAGCGTGGAGTGCGTAGCGTGACATGGGTGATGAAGGGGGAGATCATCGAGGCAAAGGTGCAGGATGATCGCCTGAACACCACGCAACTGACCATGAACGATGAATGGGCCGAAACGAATTGCTCCTGCGATGCTGAAGAGGACTGCAAGCATGCTGCGGCGCTACTCTTGGAATTGCGCAAGAACTCAGCACGAACGATGACAGCAAAACTTGCGCCATCAGCACACAAAGCTGTCGCCGTGACATCCACAGCGCTAGAGCCAGTGACACTGGTGAGTCTCGTGGCGGAGAAGATGAAGACGCCGTTATCAAAGCATGCATTAGACTTTCTAAACATTGCTGACCGATGGTGGAAGAGCGGCGGCACGCGCGTAGATCAATCACAACTTTTTCAGCTCTGTGGTCGGCAGAGTTACTGGGGCTACGGCCAGGTGGAGTTGTTCCCGCCACAGGCACCGCCACAGAATGGCTGGGAGTTTCTGGCCTATCTGTCGGCAGCGATTTCGAGGTGCGATATTGCGTTGCCTGGCTCACTCGTTGAAGTCGTTGATGGGAAGCTGCAAAAAGCACTTTTAGTTAAATGGGAGCGGCTTCGGGAGATCACCAAATGGCAGCAATCTCTCGGCAACTGGCAGGATACGGCGCTCAATGAAGTGCAGGAATCTCCAGAGCTGAGACTGCAACTGTTTCCAAATGCGGCAGTCGTCCAGGTGCGGCATCCGGGTGAGACGGAGTTTGGTAAAGTCTCACAAAAGCTGCTGAAGCAACTGGGTTCCAAGACCGCCTATGGTCAGCAGGCTATCGTGCTCAGTGCAGGCTCCAGCATCGTGCTGCGTGCTGCCGGAGATGAGTATGGCGCAGCTCGCTTTACCGAGATCGAGCCTCTATCCAGCCAGCTCACGAAGAGTCTTTCACAGCTCGCTAGCAGCCAGGAATTGTTTCATACTCATGTCATTAGTGCGAATGGTGAGTCGCTTACTTTTGTGGATGAATCTCTGCGCTGGGAGCTGCTGCCGCCGAAGGAAATCGCGGGTGATTATGCGTTGCGTTTGGTCAATGAGCAGGGCGTGCAACCACCGCCTCCTTTGGCCATCTTCCAGGGCAGTCCGCTGCGCTATGTGACGAGTGAGTTGGTCTATACGCTGCCCTATTGGCCCTTTGGAAAAGAGCGTATGAAATGGCCTGTGTGCATCCCCGCGGGTGCTATCGAGACGCGGGAAGGTATCAGCGCGCTGGGCAAACTCGGCGTCGCTGTGCCGGAGCGGTTGGCAGGAAAAGTGCGGCTCGTTAAGTCGGCCATTCGTGTGCGCTGCAAAGTGTTTCGTAATCCCAACGTCAACAGCGACTACCTGCATGTCTGTGCCAGTGCCAGCTTTGATGGAGTGCAGGAGCCAAGTGATTGGACGGGCAGCAACTGGCAGGCGAATCATTCAAAGCGGATTAGCGCCTGGAAGAAGGATGATTTTGTGCAGCTCGACAAATCCGCCATGCCCGTCGTCGGTGCGTGGCTGCGGCAGATGCCGATGAAAGTGGCGGGCTACTCGACGAGCGACATGTGGGTTGAGCAGCGCATCGTCGGTAAAGACTGGCCGGATCAGTTCACCGCGTGGATGGATCGCAGGCCGAAGGACATCAGCGTGGAACTGGATGCTGAGCTGGCCAGCCTGCGCGATGGCCGTGTGGCCGGACAAGTGCGGCTGGATGTGGAGGAGTCGAAGTCTGGCATGGACTGGTTTGATCTCAGCGTGGCGTTGCATGTCACGGACACCAGTCTGAGCCAAGAAGAGATCGCCCTGCTGCTGAAGGCCAAGGGCAAGTGGGTGAAGCTGGGTGAGAAAGGCTGGCGTAAGCTCGAGTTCGATCTCACTGATGCACAGCAAAAGGAGTTGGCCGAGTTGGGCTTGGCCGTGAATGATTTCGACGGTGAAAAGCAGCGTCTCCACGCGCTGCAACTCGGTGGATTAACCAAAGGCTCGTCGCTGCTGCCAGCGGGGCGTGCCGAGCAAGTGCAGCGTCGGGTGGAAGACATCCAGACGCGCATCACGCCTGATCTACCTGCTGCGATCACGGCCACACTGCGGCCTTACCAGCTCAGTGGTTTTCATTTCCTGGCTTACCTCACCGCCAATCGTTTCGGCGGTGTGCTGGCTGACGACATGGGACTCGGCAAGACGCTGCAAGCGCTGGCCTGGATCGCCTGGCTGCGGGCCGAACAAAAAGTGACGGAGCCATTTTTGATCATCTGTCCGAAGTCCGTTCAGGACAATTGGCGCAGCGAAGTCGAGCGCTTTTGCCCAAGCCTGCGTGTCGCCGTTTGGAGCCGTGCCAGCGCGGGTAAGATTGGCTTGAAGGGGGATGCCGACCTGTTGGTGATCCATTACCCGCAGCTCCGCATTCATGAAGATCTGCTGCGTGAGATGACCTGGGGTGCAGTCATTTTGGACGAGGCTCAAGCTATTAAAAATCCGATCTCACAAAACTCTAAAGCCGCCTGCTCACTGAACTCACGGCATCGGCTCGCACTCACCGGCACACCGATTGAGAATCGCCTGCTTGATCTCTGGTCCATCTTTGCCTTTGCCATGCCTGGCGTGCTCGGCACGCGCGCCAGCTTTACGCGGAACTTTGATGGCAAAGAAGATCCGCTGGCACGCCGCCGACTCGGTGCACGCACCCGGCCTTTCCTGCTACGCCGAACTAAAAAGGAAGTCGCCAGTGATCTGCCAGATCGTGTTGAGGAGGATCTCATCATCGAACTCGAAGGCACCCAGGCCACGCTGTATCAGGCAGAGATCAAGCGCGCTCGTGCCCAACTACTCAAGGCTGAAACAAGCCAGCAGCTCGACAAACTCCGCTTCAGCATCCTCACCAGCCTGCTGCGTCTGCGTCAGATTTGCTGTCACCCGCGCCTCATCGGACTGGATGCCGCCGTAACGGTGAAAGGCCGGAAGAAGAAAGGTGATGCAGATCAGGATGGACCGGCGGTGGAAAGCGCCAAGGTTAGCGCGCTCATGGAACTGCTTGAGCCGCTCATGGAGGAAGGGCAAAAGGTGCTTGTGTTCTCCCAGTTCGTGCAAATGCTGGCGATCATCGAAGACGAGATCAGCTCGCGCGGTTGGCATACATTTAAGCTCACAGGTCAGACCGAAGATCGCGGCGCGCTGGTGAAAGAATTCCAGGAACACGAAGGTCCGGCCACCTTCCTCATCAGCCTCAAAGCAGGCGGGTTCGGTCTTAATCTCACCGCCGCCAGTTATGTCGTGCTTTTTGATCCATGGTGGAATCCTGCGGTCGAAGCGCAGGCCATCGACCGCACGCATCGCATTGGTCAAAAACAGACCGTGTTTGCTTACCGCCTGCTGATTAAAGACAGCATCGAGGAGAAGATCCGCATCCTGCAAAAGCAGAAAGGTAATCTAGCCAATGACATCCTTGGTGAAGAGAATTTTGCGCAGGCACTCACTTTGAATGACTTCCAGTTCTTACTCGGTGATGGGTGAGCGGGGAATGCGATAGATGAGAGAGAATGAGAAATGATTCCCATGAGTCTCATCTCTCCTGTTCTTTTTAGAGTCTGAGGAGTGCCAGCCACCAGCCCAGGCTCAGACTTCTTGGCAGCTTGCCAGTTTCTGAAGACGACCTAGCTTCCGTAAGTCCATGAACCTTCCTATCCGCCCCCGCCGCAACCGCCAGTCGTCTGCTATCCGTGATCTCGTGCGCGAGACGGAACTAACGCCGGGGCATCTTATTTATCCGCTCTTTCTCCAAGAAGGCGATGCCAACACACCCATCGATGCGATGCCTGATTGCCAGCGTTGGTGTGTGGCGGATCTGGTAACTGAGGCTGGAGCAGCCCATGCGCTTGGGGTGCCGGCTGTGGTGCTTTTTCCGCGCATCGCGGATGATCTCAAAACGCGCGGTGCTGAGGAATGTCACAACGACAACGGTCTCGTGCCGCGTGCGATCCGTGCTTTGAGGAAGGCGCATCCGACGTTGACGGTGATCACCGATGTGGCGCTCGATCCTTACAACAGCGATGGCCACGACGGGCTCGTCACCGATGATGATCGCATCTTGAATGATGAAACCGTGGCGATGCTCTGCCAGCAGGCGCTCTGCCATGCGCACGCCGGAGCCAACATCGTGTCGCCAAGCGACATGATGGATGGTCGCGTGGGCGCGCTGCGCGCGGCGCTGGATGCTGCCGGCTTCACTGGTGTCTCGATTATGAGCTACACAGCAAAGTATGCCAGCGCTTACTATGGCCCCTTTCGCGGCGCGCTCGACTCCGCACCGAAGGCTGGCGATAAGAAGACCTATCAAATGGACCCCGCGAATGCCCGTGAGGCCCTGCGCGAGGCTGCGCTCGATGAAGCTGAGGGAGCGGACATTCTTATGGTTAAGCCTGCCGGGCCGTATCTGGACATCATCGCTAAACTGCGCGCGGCCACTAAGCTGCCCATTGCGGCGTATCAGGTGAGTGGCGAGTATCTCATGATCAAAGCCGGTGCTGCTACTGGCTGGCTGGATGAGGACAAGTTGGTGCTTGAGTCCCTGCTCGGCATTCGTCGAGCAGGAGCAGATATGATCCTCACTTACTTTGCCAAAAGAGTGGCGAAAATGATGGTGTAGAATTGAAGAGGGGCAGAGTCTCCGCCATCTGCCTGTTTGGCTAAAGCTATCGGACGGCGTGTGCCGAGATTTGCGGCCCTTTCCGATCTTGGCGTTAGGTGTGATAGCCTCCTCGTAAATTCCGAGAATCGACTTCTTAGGAATAGTGAAATTATTTTTGTGACCAAAAAGCGCGGCAAGGATATTTGATAATAAGATGCTGGTGAAATCCCAAGCATTTTGAGTGCTTGAGTGAATCGCTGAGTGCCAGCCCATTTTATATGCAGACGCCCACCGAACCGCCTTATTGCTGGGCGTCCTGCTGCAATACTTTGTGACTGGTTGTCGTTGATGGCAGATGTTTCTGAAACACCTCCTCGCTCTTCTCGTTGTCCCGTCCCTTTGCTGCGCTCTTGATTCTGTCAAGCTCGACGCCATCCCAGCGGCCATGGAGCAAGCCCTCGCAGTGAAGCAAGCGGCTGGCGTGGTGACGCTGGTCATGGAAAAGGGCAAAGTCGTACACCATTCGGCGAGTGGCATGGCCAATGTCGCCAAGGGAAAGAGGATGGAAAAGGACGCGCTCTTTTGGATCGCTTCGATGACAAAGTCGGTGAATGCCACGGCAGTGATGCTGCTGGTGGATGATGGCAAACTCGTGCTCGATTCGCCTGCCTCCAAGTGGCTACCTGAACTCGCACAAGTTAAGCTGGCAGACGGCACGGCCCCGCTGAAACCCATCACGCTGCACATGCTACTCAGCCACACGGCTGGCATTGCCTTTCCCTCACGCAAGCCGTCGGATGGGGCGATCTCGCTGAAGAGCTATGTCGCTTCGTTGATCAAGACGCCGTTGGCCTTTCAGCCGGGCAGCAGTTACGAGTATGGCTTTGGCCCCACGGTGGCTGGGTGCATCATCGAGATCGTCAGCGGTATGAAGTATGATGAGTTTCTCACGAAGCGTCTGTTTCTGCCCCTGGGCATGAAGGACACGCAGTTCAATCCTGATGAAGCGCACCGCGCACGCATCGCCCAGACTTATAAGACGGATGAAGACACGCATGAACTCGTCCCTGGTTACAATCCATTCGTTACCAGTGATGTCAGCGTGACTCACATGCCCGAGCCTGCCGGCGGTCTCTTTTCCACCGCTGCCGACATGGGGCGTTTCTACTCGATGATCGCCTCTGGTGGTGAACTCGATGGTGTGCGGTTCCTCTCCAAGAAAGCAGTGCAGGACATGACCACGCCCGTCACTGCTGGCGGCAAGCAGCTCAACTATGCCAGCGGCTGGCAGGTGAACACAGAAACGCAGCGCGTGTGCAGCGCCATGCCAGTCGGCAGCTTTGGCCACGGCGGTGCCTTTGCCACGAATGGCTGGATTGATCCCGCGTCTGACATCGTCACGGTATTCCTCGTGCAGAACGTGCTGGTCCCTGACAGCGGAAAACCGAAGGACGCTTTTCAAAAGCTCGTCATGGAAGCGGCTGGCATCGAGGTGAAGCCTGCTGCAGTGGCGAAGAAGGCGGGGAAGAAATAGGATCTGCTACTTGGGTAGCAACCAGATGCCGGAATTTGGATACAAGTCGTCCAGCACTGAGCTTTCCGAAGTCTCCACCTGCGTTTCGTTGGTGGCTGGCTGAGCATCGTGGGCCAGGGGTTGCTCCATGAGTTCATCAGACAAGTGATCGCACTCACCTTTGGTGGCCATGTAGCGCTCGGTGGCGCGCCGGAGCCGAAGGGAAAGGGTCTCGCAGAGCCAAGACAGCACTTCGCGTGCAATGATCAAGTCGTCAGCCAGCATGGCGTCGAACTGCTCTTTGCGGATCTTCCAAAGTAAGCCGTCAGTCGTGGCGATGATGGTGGTGCGTGCGGGCTGCGGGTGAAAGAGGTTCATCTCGCCAAAAGTGCTGCCGCGTTTGGCCGTGCCGAGTGGCGCATAGACATTCTCTCCGAAATGGCGGCGCAGCATCAGCGAGCCTTCTAACACCAGATAGAGTTCGGTGCGTTCATCCCCTTCGTTGATGATCACCTCGCCTGCCGAAAACGTTTCGAACTCCCCGCAGATAGCCAGCAATTGCCGACGCTCGGCATCCAGCTTTTTAGCGAAACCATAAGCAGGGACAGTGAGTCTTTTGGTGGTGTGCATGTCGCAGGCTACCATGGGTGCGTATCTTATGGCTAGGCTAAGCGCACTTATTGCTGAGCAAATTTTGCGCTAGGAGGCCGCTTTTATCACGCCTGCAACAGCCGCTGGATGTCTTCTTGCGTGAGCTTCAGTTTCTCAGCACGGCCAGAAAGCAGTCCCTCGATGAGGGCAGCTTTGGTCTTTTGCATTTCGACGATGCGCTCTTCGATGGTGCCCTGGCAGATGAGTTTGTGGATGAAGACGGGCTTGGTCTGACCAATGCGGTGGGCGCGGTCGCTGGCCTGGGCTTCGGCGGCGGGGTTCCACCAGGGGTCATAGTGGATGACGGTGTCGGCGGTGGTGAGGTTAAGGCCTGAGCCGCCCGCCTTGAGGCTGATGAGGAAGACGGGCACCTCACCTTTTTGAAACTGCTGCATGGGCGTTTCGCGGTCCTTGGTCTGGCCGGTGAGTTTGACGAAGCGGATGCTGGCCTCGTGAAGCTCTTCTTCGATGATGCCGAGCATCTCGGTGAACTGGCTAAAGATGAGCACGCGGTGGCCTTCGTCGATCAACTCGGGCAGCAAATCCTCCATGAGGTAGGCCGTCTTGGCAGAGGTCTCGATCTTTTGCGCTGCGTGGATTTTGAGGAGTTGTGGATGGCAGCAAACTTGGCGGAGTTTTAAAAGCGCATCGAGCACGATGATCTGGCTGCGCTCCAGGCCCTGATTGCTGATAGCATCTCGCACGCGCTGATCCACGGCGGCGCGGATGGTTTCGTAGAGGTCGGTCTGGGCTTTGTCGAGTTCGATACTGTGTAGGATCTCAGTCTTCGGTGGCAGGTCTTTGGCGACGGCGCTTTTGGTTCGGCGTAAAAGCAGGGGTTGAAGGCGCGCGCTGAGCTGTTGCTGGCGTTCGGTGTCGGCATCGCGCTCGATCGGTGTGCGGTAATAGGCGCGGAAGCTCTCCGCATCACCGAGCAGGCCGGGCATGAGGAAGTGGTAGAGACTCCACAGCTCACCGAGATGATTTTCCATCGGCGTGCCGGTCAGGCAGAGGCGCTGGCGTGCTTTCAGGCTGCGGCATACCTGCGCGGCTTTGCTCTTCGGGTTCTTGATGTTCTGCGCTTCATCGAGCGCTACTATGTGCCAGTCGATGGGCTGCAGTTTGTCGGCATCACGCACGATGAGTGGGTAGGAGGTGATGACGAGATCGTACTTCGAGATGCGACGGAAGTCGGTGTGGCGGTCATCGCCGTGCAGGAGCAGCACGTTCAAAGCTGGCGTGAATTTTGCGGCCTCGCGCGCCCAGTTTCTCAGCACCGAAGTTGGAGCGAGAATGAGCGATGGGCGGTCCATGCGACCAGCGTCCTTTTCAGTGAGCAGATGGGCGAGCGTCTGCACGGTTTTGCCCAGACCCATGTCATCTGCCAAAATGCCGTGCAGGCCAAACTCACGCAGGAATTGCAGCCAGGATAGGCCCTCGCGCTGATACGGGCGGAGATCGGCTTTGAGTCCGGGGGGTGGCTCCACCAGCGACAGTTCTTTGAAGCCAGCGAGCCGCTGCTGCAACACAGCCAGCTCAGCAGGCGCACGGATCGGCAGACCATCAAGCGTGCTGCTGAGTTGAGCGGCGCGGAGCTTATCGAGATGTAGTTTGCCATCCTTTCGGGTAGGCCGTGTGGTCAGTAGCTCGTCGAGGAAACGCAGCAGTACGAGCAGTCGCCGTGCCGGAACCGAAAGCACGGGATTGCTTGCGCCGGGAAGGGAGAGGAGGAACTGCTGATCGAGATTCTGCTCCAACACAGCAGGCGTGAGGCCCTGATCAATGCAATCGACGAGTAGCGGCACGAGAGAGATGCGCTGGCCTTCTATCTCAATGCCAAGATCAAGCGAGAAGCTGTCGCGCCCTGCCGCATCGCTTTCCAGATCGGTGAACCAGGCGTCTTCTGCGGCCTCGTAGATGGCGTAGCCGAAGTCATCACTGATCACGATTTCCCAGCCGTCGGCGCGCAGACTCGGCACATTATCACGGATGAACTGGGACCAGAAAACTGCCTGCTTAGCCTCGGGAGCCGTCATCAGCACATGCACACTTTCCTTTGCCCGCACTTCTGGCATGGATTGCATGAGCGGCAGCAGCCCGGTTTGCATGAGATCGGCCACCATGAGCCGCTCCATGCGCAAATTGCGCGTGAGTGAGCGATGCAACCCGGCGTCATCCGTCCAGCGCGCGCCAGTGCCGCGACCGAGCATCTGAAAGCTCTGCGGGCAGCCTGCATAGCTCACGGTAGGCTCGACGATGCCGATGCTCAGGTTGCTATTGAGCAGGGCGCTGCGTCCAGCCTTGAGATGAGGGCGTTCGATGTCGATGCGCCGAAGATGCAGTCGTGGGCGCAGTTGATCGTTTTCGATTGGTAGTGATTTTTCTTCACCCGTGGCCGTGCCGCTGATGCCGTCTTCACTCACCGTCGCCATGCCGGGGCGTGCGATTTTTTCGATCACTGCGCGCTCGGTCTCTTGATCAAAGATCATCATCAGCGCGGCGGCGTGGTCACAAAGGGAGCGCGAGTGGCAGGTGCATTCGGTGGTAAGATGCAAATCACCATTGTCAGCGAGTCGCAGCCGTAGCCGCGTCTCATTGTAGGTCTGATTGGTGCGCCCGACTTCTCCCAGGATCTCGACCTCACTGTTGCTAATGATGATGGCTTTGGCGACCTGCGTGTGTGCTTTCTGCCACTTTACCGCCAGCTCGATGTCCTGACGCTTGAAGAGCCACATCCACGATTTGCGGCGCACTTGGGACCAGAGTTGTGAGAATGGAAAGATGAGGGACACGCGGGCGTGCTGGGATAGCGTGTGCCGATGTCGAAGCAAGAGGGAAGTCCCCGCAAAACAACACAACCCTGTCGGAAATCGGCGCTCAGAAAGAACCCCCCAAAACCTGAAGCCAAGCGTTGTCCCGACAGGGTTGTTTTAAGGGCACACCCGGAAACTCAAAATGGTTGCTCTACTTGATCAAATAGTGACGTAGCGCGAAGAGTTTGGGCAAAGATAAACGTGGTAAGTTTCATTTCTTTTGGTAACCCCGGACTCTACGTTGAGTTCGTTCAAAACCTTGATTTAGGAGCCTTTGAGACGCCTTTGATGCGTGTTGGCAAGCTCGTTTAATGGGGGCTTCAATCCGCTCATCATGAGTGCGCTCAGCCGTCAGCCAAAGCCCAGACCAGACCCGCAAAGATGAAAAAACGCAGTCACTTCAAAATGATTTTCGCCTACGAAAGTCCGGTCGCATTAAAAGTGCTTTCGTGCGTGTCCTTAAAGTCTTTGGAATCGCTCATGCAGTTGGGTGTCGGTCATGTAACGCCATGTTGAATGAAAAATCTAGGGGAGGATGTCTTGTCGTTTCATCTCGGCATCGTTAAGATGCTGTTCCCTCAGCCATGAACAATTCCGCCGTGCGTTTACCCATTTCATCTTCTGATCTAACTTTTCGCCGCACGGCATTGGGTGTCGGAGCCGTTTTTTTGGTGCTGCTACTCAGCGTTTGGCCCTACCAGCATTGGGATTTCTCAGAGCGCAGCAGTGTGATCGGTGGGATCGTTCGGAAGGCGCAGCAGGATTCGGAGTGGTGGTTCTGTTTGGTCACGCCTTTTATTGTTGGCTGGCTGGTTTGGCGGATGCGGGTGACTTTGAGTAGGCTGCCGATGACTGGCTCCTGGTTAGGTGTTCCCGTCCTGCTATTCGGTATGGTGCTGTATTGGTTCGGCTACAAGGCTGACACGGCCTACCCTGGCTATCTGGCTGCACAACTACTGACGCTGGGTTTGATACTCACTCTGGGTGGTGTGGGCTGGTTTAAGCAGTTGTTTTTTCCGTGGGCTTTCCTGGTTTTTACTTGGCCGATGTTGCCATTGGAAAATATTTTGGCGGTGCCACTGCGCATGATGGCGGCGCAGTTTTCAGGGATCGTTCTGAACATCATAGGTGTCGATGTTGTGCGTGAGGGCACGGGGCTGCATTCGGCAGCGAATGAGGCACGAGGACTGATCAAGGGACAGCTCTTTCAGCTCGATGTGGAGGAACCCTGCAGCGGGATACGCTCGCTTTTTTCGCTGATGATGATCAGCGCGCTCTATGGCTGGCTCTCACTCAAGAGTTGGCTGCCGCGCGGCTTGCTGTTTGCTACGGCTATCCCACTAGCGATTTTGGGCAATATCGTGCGCATGGTGCTGCTGGCTCTGGGCAGTTTGTGGTTTGGTTCAGAGTTTGCCATCGGGCGGAATATTGATGGTAATCAGGAGATGAGTTTCTATCACAGCATGGCGGGATTTGCTGTCTTTGGCGTGGCGATGGCTGGGATGTTTGCGATATGCACGCAGTTGGAACGGCGCCTGGACAAAAGGCCTGTGGCGAAGCCTGATGATGCGGAGCCTGCGTTGGCGCGTCAGACGAATTCGTGGTTTTTCTTGGCCGCCGTCATCGGCATTCTCGGTGGAGGATTAGCCTTCTGCGCCTTCACGGATGCGAGCTATCAGGTAGATCCTGCGGGGATCAAACCAGACATGCCTAATGTGCTGGGCGGCTATGTCAGCAACGAGCAACCAATGACGGCTCGTGAGCAGTCGATGCTCAACGAAGATGTACGTATCGAGCGCCGCCTATACACGAAGCCTGATCGTGTGGTTTTAGCCACGGTTGTGCTGAGTGGTGCGGAGAAGCGGTCGCTGCACCCCCCAGACGTTTGCCTGCCTGCTCAGGGTTGGCTCATTGCCAGAGCAACACCTATCGAGGTCGATCTTGGGGGTGGTCGGCTGGTGACGGCGACGCTGATGAATATGTACCGTGATGTAGAGGCTGAAAATGGTCAGCGGTCACGCATTCGTGCCTTTAACATCTTTTGGTATCTTGGTTCAGACGGCGCAACTTGCGCAGGCTACCAAGAGCACTTGGTGAGGACTTACTCAGATGCCTTCTTCAAGAATATCAATCACCGCTGGGCGCTACTAACGTTCTTTGTGCCGATCAAAAACTCTCCAGGTGGCTTTGATGACCCATTCGCTGAAATTAGTGCCTTGGAGGAGGCCAAGGATTTCATCAAAAGTCTCATTCCACCGATGCTGGTGAAATGAAAACGGGGTTGTTCGATTGCTCGACCGAACAACCCACATTCATGTCTTTAACCAAGCTCGGCGATGGCTTCATCAAAGGCCTCTGCCATCACGGCAATACCTTCTTCGAGAGCATCGAGAGGGATGGTGAGCGGGGGGCAAATCTTCACCGTCTGGCCCCAGGCACCAACGGGCGCGAAGAACAGCAGGCCCTTCTGATAGCAGAGTTCGATGACGCGATGAGCCAGATCATGATTGGGCTGTTTGGTGCCACGTTTTACGGTTTGCAGACCTGCGACGAGTCCAACTCCGGTGACGTTGCCGATGTGCTCGGGATGTTTGGCCTGGATGGCTTTGCAGGCGGCTAATAACACGGGGCCGAGGCGGGCGGCATTACCGGTGAGATCTTCACGCAGTAGTTTACTGATATTGGCGAGAGCGGCGGCGCAGCAGACGGGATTTCCCGAGTGCGTGCTGGTCATGGAGCCGGGCGGAAATTGATCCATGATGTCGGCACGGCCAATCACGGCGCTCAGGGGGAGGGAGGACGAGATGCCTTTCCCACAACAGATGAGGTCCGGGACTACATCGTAATACTCGAAGGCCCAGAATTTGCCTGTGCGGCCAAACCCGGACTGCACTTCATCAAATGTCAGTATCACATCATGCTCAGAACACCATGCGCGTAGTTTTTGAACATACTCCACAGGCGCAAAGTCGGGTCCAACTCCCTGATAACTTTCCATGATGACGCCAGCGATCTGGGCTGGCTTCATGCCACTTTGTTCGATGCCTTTGAGGAAGCCCTCAAAGCTACTGTCGGCCTCCCAATAAGTGTCGGGGAAGGGGACGTTGATGATGGCTTGATCGAGGTTCACGATCCAGCTTTTCTGGTTGGCCATGCCGCCTGCTTGCTGGCTGGCCAGAGTGCGCCCGTGGTAGCCGCGCTCGAAGCCGACGATGCCGATTTTTTCGCGTCCGCCGACCTGGATTCCGTGCGCGCGGGAGAGTTTAATGGCGCACTCGGTGGCCTCACTGCCGCTGCTCAGGAGAAAGACTTTCTTCAAAGGTTCTGGCGACACGCTGGCGATCAGTTCGGCCAGTGCTGGCCGCTCTTCGCTGGGGAAGACGTAGTTGTGAATGAGGCCGCTATTCACCTGATCGATGATGGCCTGCCGCACTTCTGGCACGCCGTGACCGCAGTTTGTGACGAGCACGCCGCTGCTCCAGTCGAGCCAGCGATTGCCGTATTTGTCGAAGACGGAGATGTCCTCTGCCCGATCCCAAACGATGGGCGGCATCCCGCGCATTGAGAGTGGCTCAAACTGGCAACTGCGCTCGATGTGCTGGAGGGAATCCGGGTGTGGAACCTGAGTGCAGATGGTGCGATATAGAGTGGAGACGTGTGGTACAGTCTGGGGAGTGGTGTCGAATTCTTTGCCCATGGGGTTGGAGTGCGCTGATGAACGCGACCGATCATCGCTGGAGGTCGCTGCCGTCGCTACGCGCAAACTGGCGGCTGTGGGTATTTTTGTGATGGCCGAGATCAATGGGCGAAAATCCTGATCATCAGAAGCCACGTTGGTCGGCTGTCGAACTTGGCTTGGGTCGCTGTGAAGCCATACAGTGAGGCTTTATAATTATTCTATTCATAGTTAAACACTTAAATTTGATAGCTTATAATTAAAATAAGTTAATTAATTGAAACGTGCCGTCGTGATGAAATGGAATTGTCAGACCCTTTATGGGCGCAGTTACAGCAAGCCATTCGAGCGGCTTGTTTGTTCATGATTTTAAGTTCCGCCGGGGCACTCTTGGTCAGTTCATCGAGCATCGTGGGTTGGTATTCCGTGACTGTTCTGCATGGGAACTCAAGCTGGACCTGTGGGTTGGTGTGCGCGGACCTTTATAAGGCTGCATCTGTCACTGTGAGCGCTGATGTCGACGGGAAAACGCTGGTGAGTTTTTCATCTCCAGGCTGGGCCGGTGGCGAGTTCACCCGGCACCATGCTGAGCCTTTGGCAGGAGCCAGCGCGGTCGTCTTCAGCTTTAAAAGCCCCCGCAATAGTCCTGACGTTACAGTCAGTGTTGAGTGTTCACCTGATCTGAAAACATGGTTCCCAGCCACCTCGGTCATCGTCTCAAGCGATGCTGATTTCGACACGCCACCGACACCACACTCAGCTTCACTGATCCTGCTCCCTTCGGCGTCACTCCGCGGCGCTTCTACCGCATCATTTGGGCGACTACACTGTGAGTGATCCTGCTGCCCAATCGGTCAGTGGGGCGTTATCCTTCTGGTTCCGTCATTGAAAGTGGTGAAGGGCCGCTTTAACTCCGCGCTTTTCTTTGAAGTCTTGATGAAACCTTTGCTCGCCACTTTTCTTTTCGCGCTCGCGGTTTTCTCCGCGTCTGCCGTTCTCCCTGATCCCCTGCCAAAAGCACCTGAGCCAATAGAGGACATTTTGCAGCTTCAGATCTTCCTCGACACGCATCTCTTCGGACCTGGGAAAGTGGATGGCCGCCCCGGCGAGTTCACGACGAAAGCGCTGAAGCATTACCAGCGCGCGCAAGGACTGCCTGAAACTGAGATCGGCGTTCACAATTTAGACCTCAGCAGCATCCCGCAAAATTATGTCAGCTACACCATACGACCTGAAGATTTCACCTTCATCGGAGAGCTGCCGAGTAAGCCCGCCGAGCAGAGCAAAAAGAAGTACATGCCCTACGACTGCCTGATGGAATTTTTGACCGAGCGCTTTCATAGCGCACCTGATTTCATTGAGTTTATCAACACGCCTCTGAAGATAAACGCCCTCAAGCCGGGTGATGTCATCAAGGTTCCCAGCGTTCGGCCCTTCCTAATCGAGGAGCTGACTCAGATCGCTAAGCTGCCAGAGATTCCTGAATTCAAGACCCGCGTCATCAAGATCGACACACGGGAAAAACTGCTCGCACTGTGGGATGGAGAAGAGCTACTCGCCAGTCTCCCGATCACGCCCGGCAGCGGCCACCTCGCCACACCGCCCGGCACTTGGCGCATCCTCGGCATCGCCCAGATGCCCACCTTTCGCTGGGATAAAAGCGTGCTCGAATACGGCGTGCGCAGCAGTGAATTCTACGAGCTACCCGTCGGCCCGAATAACCCCGTCGGAGTCATGTGGATCGGGCTGAATCGCCCAGGCATCGGCATCCACGGCACGAACTCCCCACAGAGCATCGGTCGCACCTCCAGCCACGGCTGCATGCGCACCGCGAACTGGGATGTCGTGCGACTCGTAAAGATGATCACTCAGGGCATGACCGTGATCATCGAAGGCCCAGCTCCTGATCCAAGGCCCGTCATTGCCAAGGCAGTCGAGGTGGAAGATCCAATACCAGTCGCGATCCCCTTTGAAGAAACCAAGCGCGGACTCTTCAATTGGTTTCGCAAGAAGTAGGCTCGGCTATACCACCACGTTCACCAGCTTGCCTGGCACCACGATGACCTTCTTGGCGGGGTTCCCCTCCATGAATTCCTGCACACGGGCGCTGGCCAAGGCGAGCGCTTCGATCTCTTCCTTGGTGGCGGCGAGAGGTACGCGCACTTTGTCGCGCAGCTTGCCATTCACTTGGAAGACGATTTCGATCTCGTCTTCGATCAGCGCGGCGGGATCATAGCTCGGCCAGACGGTGTCGCTGAGGAAGCCAGTCACAGCCAAAGCTGGAAACTTGCCGGCGATGCGTGCATTCAGTTCATCGGCCAGATGTGGCGCGAAGGGGCTAAGCACTTTCAGGAAAGTCACGATAGCACTCACGGGCTTCACTTCAGCGCCGGTAAACGCATTCGTGCAGACCATCATCTGACTGATCGCCGTGTTGAAGCTGAGCTTTTCGATGTCTTCGCCGCACTTCTTGATTGTCTCATGCAAAGCTTTCGTGAGCTGCTTGTTCGCAGGCACATCTTGCAGGCCATGGGACAGGCTCCATTCGCCCTCCTCACTCTGCTGCATCACCAGACGCCACACGCGGGCGAGGAAGCGATACACGCCCTCGACACCCTTCATGCTCCACGGTTTCACCTGCTCCAGCGGCCCCATGAACATCTCATACAGGCGCAGCGAGTCGGCGCCATATTCAATGACGACATCATCCGGGTTCACCACATTGCCGCGTGACTTCGACATCTTCTGCCCGTCCTCGCCCATGATCAGACCTTGATTCACCAGACGCTGGAACGGCTCCGGCGTGCTGACGTAGCCGAGGTCAAAGAGCACCTTATGCCAGAAGCGCGCATACAGCAGATGCAGCACTGCGTGCTCCGTGCCACCGACATACAAATCGACGCCGCCTGGCTTGCCGCCGCCCATCCAATACTTCTCAGCTTCGATACCGACAAAGCGCTCCGAGTTTTGCGCATCGCAATAACGCAGGTAATACCAGCAGGAACCCGCCCACTGCGGCATCGTGTTGAGTTCACGCGTCGCGGTGTCGGAATAGCGCACCCAGTCGGTGGCCTTCGACAGCGGTGGTTCCGGCGTGCCGGTGGGGCGGAAGTCTTCCAGTGTCGGTGGCAGCAGCGGTAGCTCGCTTTCAGGAATGCAGCGATGCTTGCCTTCTTCCCACACGATCGGGAAAGGCTCGCCCCAGTAGCGCTGACGGCTGAACAGCCAGTCGCGCAGCTTGAAGTTCACCGTGCCTTTGCCAAGGCTTTTTTCTTCGAGCCAAGCGGTGATCGTGCTCTTCGCTTCTGCCGTGGTCAGGCCATCGAGGAAGCCTGAGTTAACAGCGATGCCGTGGTCAGTGAAACCTTGCCATTCTTTACCCTCTGGCGGCTGCACGACCTGCTTCACTGGTAGGCTGAATTTCTTCGCAAACTCATGATCACGTTCGTCATGCGCAGGCACGGCCATGATGGCTCCGGTGCCGTAGCCTTGGAGCACGTAGTCGGCGATCCAAATCGGGATCTTCTCGTCGTTGACCGGATTGATCGCGAAAGCGCCGGTGAAGACACCGGACTTCTCTTTGGCCAGTTCGGTGCGTTCCAGATCGCTCTTGCGTGTGGTCTTCTCGCGATACTCCTCGACGGCGGCAAGTTGCTCTTCGGTGACGAGTTCATCGACAAGGCGATGTTCCGGCGCGAGCACCATGTAAGTAGCACCAAAAAGCGTGTCGGGTCGAGTGGTGAAAACGGTGATCGTTTCGTCGATGCCATCGGCCTGGAACTTCACATGCGCGCCTTCGCTGTGGCCGATCCAGTTGCGTTGCAGCATCTTGATGCCCTCCGGCCAGTCGAGGCCATCGAGTTCATCAATCAGGCGCTGTGCAAAAGACGTGATGCGCAGCATCCACTGGCGCATCGGGCGGCGCTCGACAGGAAACCCACCGACCTCGCTCTTCCCATCCTGGACTTCTTCATTCGCCAGCACCGTGCCGAGTTCCGGGCACCAGTTCACCGGCGCTTCACTGACATAAGCCAGACGGCGCGAGTCGATCTCATCACGGCTCAGGCCCTGTGCTTCGAGTTCGCTGATCGGATGCGCTTTGCCTTCATCACTCACATACGAGTTATACAGCTTCAGGAAGATCCACTGCGTCCATTTGAAGTAGCCCGGATCGGTCGTGTTCACCTCGCGATCCCAGTCATAGGCGAAACCGAGGCGCTTCAACTGGCCGCGAAAGCCCTCGATGTTTTGCTCCGTCGTCGTGCGCGGATGCTGACCTGTTTTGATCGCATACTGCTCGGCAGGCAGACCAAAAGCGTCCCAGCCCATCGGGTGCAGGACATTGAAGCCGGACATCTTTTTGAAGCGTCCGATGATGTCCGTGGCCGTGTAGCCCTCGGGATGGCCGACGTGCAAACCCGCGCCGCTGGGATAGGGAAACATATCGAGCACGAAGTACTTTGGCTTCGAGGCATCGAAGTCCGCATCGCCAGGGTTCGGCGTGCGGAAGGCTTTCTTGGCCTCCCACACATCCTGCCACTTCGGTTCAAACTCAGAAAAAGGAAATGCTTTGCGCTGCTCGCTGCTCATAGGGGGCGCGAACAAGCCCAGATGAGGCCCAAGCGCAACTACGGAGCGCATGGGTGAGGCGGACTTATGCGGCCCAGTCTCATCCCTTGTCAGTTCATTGACGACTATTTCAAAGTGGCATCGCTCTTCCCATCTGCCTGACGATAAAGCTGGGTGGGGATGAGCATCTGAGGTGGCACGTCCTCGCCCTTCGAGTGTTTTAGAAACGCCTTCACCACCTCGATCCCCATCTTCTCTGGGAACTGAATCGGGTCCGCGTAGATCTTGCCGTCGCGGATCGCCTGCTTGCCTTCGGGTTGGCCGTCGAAACCGATGATGACCACCTTCTCCGCGCGCCCCGCTTTCTCCAGTGCTCCACGCGCCCCGAGTGCCGACGGGTCATTGATCGCAAAGATGCCGATCAGATCCGGGTTGGCTTGCAGCATGTCTTCCGCCGCCTTGTAGCCTTTGTCCTTGGCTCCGCCGCCATCGAGCTCGCTGACGATCTCGATCTTCGCAGCAGCGGTGGCATTGTGCTCCGCCAGAACTTCCTTAAACCCTTTCACTCGCAGGATGCAGGACTCCACTTGTTTCAAATCCAACACGCCAATCTTCCCTCCCTGACCTTTCAGTGCTTCAATCATCGCCTTCGCCGCCTCACGCCCGCCACCCAGATTATCCGTGGCCACCTGAGTCACGATTTTCACCCCTGCCTCCTGGCACGGCACATCGACCGTGAAAACCGGGATACCCGCTGCGTTCGCCTCTTGAATGACCGGCACGATGCCTTTCGAATCCGCCGGACTCAGGATGATCGCCGACACTTTTTTCACGATAAAATCCTTCACCTGATTGCTCTGCCGAGCCACATCACTATCCGCGCTAACAATGAGCGCGTCGTAGCCATGCTTTGCCGCCTCCTCCGTGATGTTATCCCCGATCACTTTAAAGAAAGGATTCTGCAACGTCAGTAGCGACGCCGCGATCGTGCCACGAGTCGGCTTCGCCTCCGGCGCAGGTTTACCGCAAGCGGCGAGCAGCAGAGAGCTAAGGGAAAGGAAATGGATCAGTTTCATCGTGAGTCACCGATGATGCACCTTAACCCGCTCCACTGACAAGCTTGCGTTTCAGTTCCGTCATCAAGTTGGCTACTTTGCTTGCGCCTCGCTAGCTTCCTCGTAACAAAGGAGCATGTCCAATTCCACTCCTGACCGCTGGTCCCTCGAATCCTGGTTCTCCAAGTTTGGCGAGCCTGACTACATCGACTTCAAAGCCGCGCTCGTGTGTGATGTCGAAGCATTGAAGGCACATGCTGCCGCGCTTGGTGGCGAGACGACAGAAATCGTCCGCGTGATCAATGCCTTCGAGTCGCTGAGTGATCGACTCGGCCACCTGTCTGCCTACCTCGGTTGCCTTTCTGCGGATGACGCGAATGACGAGGCGGTGAAAGCTGATGAGGCGTGGATCTCCACGCTGGAGGCTGAAAGCACGAAGCTCCAGGCATCCTTGCGCTCGGCGCTCGCCGCTTTGACTGATGCCGCGTTCGCGACATTGCTTGGCGATGCTTCTTTAAAGAGTGCCGAGCATGCCGTGAAGCGGATGCGCTATGAAGGCCAGCACCAGATGAAGTCGGAAATGGAAGCTCTGGCTGCGGATCTCAACGTGAACGGCCTCCATGCCTGGGGCCGTCTTTACGACACGCTCACGGGTAAGATGGAGTTCGAAATGACCTTCCCTGATGGACACGCCGAAACCGTGCCCATGTCACGCCGCCGCGCCCTGATGTCCGAGCCAGATCGCAAACTGCGAGAGGCGGCTTTTCATGCGGGGCAAAAGCCGTGGAATGATCACGCCGTCACTCTCGCGGCTGGTTTGAATGGCATCGCTGGCACACGACTGAGCTTGTATGGCAGTCGCGGCATTCCGCACTTTCTCGACACGCCTCTGTTTGATGGCGCGATGAGCCGGAAGTCGCTCGATGCAATGATGGAGGCCATTCACGCGCACATTGAGCTGCCGCGTCGTGCTCTGAGAAAAGCGGCGAAATTGCAGGGCACGTCCGCGCTGCATTACTTCGACCTGGAAGCGCCGCAGATTGCACCGCCAGACGAAAAAGAACTCACCTGGGAAGCCGCCTGCGGCATGGTTGATACAGCCTTCAGCGCTGCTTATCCGAAGCTCGGCTCCTACTTCCGCGAGATGCTCGCACAGCGCTGGATCGAGGCCCAACCTCGCGCAGGCAAGCGCCCTGGTGCGTTTTGCACCGGCTCACAGCTCAAGCACGAGGAGCGCGTGTACATGACCTTTCACCGCACCGTGCATGACATGGTAACTCTCGCCCATGAGGTCGGTCACGCCTGGCACTCATGTGTCCTGCGGCCAGCCAGATCTTTTGCCGCGAACTATCCCATGACGCTCGCCGAGACAGCCTCCAATTTCGGCGAGATGATCCTGCTCGATGGCCTCATGAGTGATCCCGGCATGACGCCTGAAACCAAGGCTTATCTGCTCGATCAAGAAATGCTTCGTGCGCACGCCTACCTCATCAACATCCCCATGCGCTATGAGTTCGAGAAGTCCTTCTACAGCGAGCGTGCCAGCGGTGAAGTCTCCGTTTCACGTCTTCGCGAACTCATGACAGACGCGCAGCGTAAGCTCTACGGCGACACACTGCTCGACGACGGCACTGACCCGATGTTCTGGGCCTACAAGATGCATTTTTTCATCACTGGCGTCTCCTTTTACAACTTCCCGTATGTCTTCGGCTACCTGCTCAGTCAGGCGCTGTTTGCGCGCTTCAAAGCTGAAGGCGCAGCCTTCCTGCCGCGCTATGAAGCCTTCCTCTCCATGACCGGCAGCGCGACGTGTGAAGAAGTCGTGAAGCAAACCCTTGGCGAAGATCTCACCCATCCCGAATTCTGGGCCACCGCCCTGAAAGCGATGAAGCCGACCTTGCTAGCCTACGAGCAGCTCACGTAGATTTTACGGTCGAAGACATGAAATCTTTGGCATCACCAGCTTCCAGACGTTCCTGGCTGAACTGATAGAGGATGAGGTCGGACATGATCGAAGATGTAATTGCTTCGGTTTGTCCTCAACTCACACTCGCTTTGCCCAAGCCACGGCGGCACGCACATGCGGCAGTTCGGCTTTCACGTCGGTGCTGATGCGTGTGTGGAGTTTGCGGTAGTCGTTGAGGACACGCAGGGCGTCTTCGCCCATCTCTTGTCCGGCAAAGAGTTCCGGGGCGGTGTCGGCAAAGTTGAGGCCCAACTGCACGCCTTTGCCATGCACCTCGGCACCGAGTTCGTAGTTGGTCAGCAGCAGGCGGCGCTTCGGACGGGTGGTGGCACCGCAGGAATCGAGAAACCAGGTGGGTGATCCGGTGGAGTCGGCATGGAGCAGCACCAAGAGCTTCTTCTCGATGTGCCAGAGATCCCGCAGCGTTTCTTCGGTGATCGAGAGCGTGCGCAGATGCACCACGGTCTGGAGAAAGGCGAGATAGGCCTCCGAGTAACCCGCCCCATCGAAGGTAGGTAGCTCAAAGCGCGATTGCAGGCCGGAGAGATACACCGTGGATCGGTT
>CAMAQH010000021.1 GCA_945860295.1 Prosthecobacter debontii | reverse complement strand
GAGATGAGTGCGCAGCTTCAGCCAAAACCACGCTCGTTTCGTGAGGGTATGTTCAAATTCCGCACCACTCCGGCGGGCACATTACCGACCGAGGCAGATCTCGCGCGCACGATTCGTGGCGGACTCAACGGCATCGACATGGGTATGTTCACCAATCTACCAGACGATGACGTGCGTGCGGTGATCGAATACATCAAATCCTTCTCCCGGCGCTGGCGCAAGGCCGAGAACTACGCACCACCGATGAAACTTCCGCAGCCACCCAAATGGCTTGATGACAAACCACAGCGCAACACCCGTGCGACCACAGGCAAGATCGTTCATTGGATCGCGCAGAACCACATCGGCATATCGCGACTATCGGGATTCAAAAGCGATGCTGAAATTGCTGCCACTGCTGATCGAGAGTCCGAAGAATCCGTGTGCCGTCTGCGGCATGATTTGGATCTCATTGATTGAGTCCCCACCTCACCTCACTGCGCCAGCTTTTGGATCTCTGCGTCTGTGAGCACTCGATCAAAGAGAAGAAACTCGTCCATAGCACCGCTGAAGTGGCGGATGGCGACGCGCTCGCTACGTCCGCGATCATTCCAGTTACCGAGTTCGGCGACATTGATCTGCACGGGAAAAGTGTCATTGCGCGGCACTCGGGCGATGAGTTCACCATTCAAATAATGGCGCACCTCTTTCGCTCCAGGATCGATCGTAGTGGCGAGATTCAGCCACTGACCGAAACGCTCGGGCGTGAAGATGGCTGGCGTGTCGTAGTCATGCGAGAGCTTGCCGCTTCGTCCGGCAATTCCGAGTCGGAGCTTACCTTCTCTCGTGATCTGCCAATGCGCGGCACCATCAGCATAACCTTCAGTCATGAAGAGCGAGTTGTAGCTGCGGTCGAGACCATTGATGCGAACCCAAGTACTGAAAGTAAGCGCCGTGTGATCACCAGGAATACTGAGACGCACGCGATCACTCACATTGCGAAAGGCCAGCGCGTTTTTGCCCGGCCAGCGCCCATCCGTCCAATCACAGCCAACAATGCTGCCCGCTAAAATTTGCGGTGCATTTAGTGCATGATTACTCAGTGATCGTGTCTCGCGATTATCCTGGAAGTCAAAGCGCATGAGCAGGGCGTTATCGTTATCCCAGAACGTACTGCGAGTGAGCCAGCTCTCACAAGCCAGGCGCTGCGACTCTGCCGTTCGTGCATCGACGTCGCGCAAGGATGTGAAGGCCGACTGATCGGCGACCATGCTCCGCCCGGTATCAGCTAGCGCCATGGCTTGGCCCTCCTTTAGCGATTTCATCGGGGAGCCAGCGGCATGCAGTTCGATCTCGCCTTTAAAGACATGCACGGGTGATGCCGCGTCGTTCAGATCCAAACCGAAGTCGGTGCCGAGATCGACAATCGTGCCCTTCGGTGTCTGGATGCGAAACCCTTTAGCCTGCGGGGGCACATGGGCACTGAGTTTTCCCGCCGTGCAGTAGGCTTCGCTTGATGAGATGAGCTGAATTGCCGCAGGCCCTTCCATTGTGACGCGCGCGCCCTGATAGAACTCGATCTGGGCCAGGCCGCTTTTCAATCGCAGCCATCCCGGCGTGAGCGAACTGCCCGTTGCATGAGATGCGCCTTCCCATTCGAGATTCACGCCACGAGCCAGCACGGCGACGGCAGCGGTAGTGGCTTCGGCATCATTGGCTGGGCTGAGTAAATGCAAAGCCCAACTGGCGGCCAGCGTGATGCAGGCGGCAAGAGCAGCGACACCCGCTAGTGCGATGTAAGTCGGGCGGCGATAGGCTGGTTTGGACGACGCTGCCAGCGCCTCATTCTGCGGAAGAGGGACCAGTGTGGGGCTGCCCACTGCTTCCATTTCTTGCAGCATGGCATCGACCTGGAGCTGCCCGAGCAGGCGATCACCGAGTTCGGGCTGAGCTTTTAATAGCTCCAGAAAAGCCACGGCTCCAGCCTCGGTAAGACAATCTTCGAGATAGTGCTGGAGCAGCACTTCGGGATCATGCGTGGACTCAAGCATGAGCGTGACCTCCTTGATTGAGTTCACGCTGGATACAGTCGCGCAGCTTGTCGCGCACGCGGGATAGAGCGCGGCAAACGGTGTCTGATTTCATGTCGAGCTGCTCAGCGATCTCGGGGGTGGAGACATCGCTATAGTAGAAGAGCTGTACGAGTTCGCGGCTCTTTTCTGGAAGCTTCATGAGGCAGGAGCGCAGGATGCCGATCTCTTCTTCATAGCGCGGCGGCAGGTCACGCTCTTCAGCGAGCAGGCGGATGTGGTCGGCCAGCTTTTGCACCACTTCAGGCCGCTCGCGTGTGCGGTCACGCCAGAGTCGCATAGCCACGTGGCGAGTCATGGTGGCCAGTAGCGGGCGCAGATCTTTCTCCAGATCCCAGCGCTCTTCCTTGGCGATAAATTCGAGAAACACCTGCTGCGAGATGTCATCCATCAATCCCGGCCAGGGCGCATATTTCAAAGCCACACCCTTCACAAAATCGTGATGACTGAGGAAGAGCTGCGCGGCGCGGGTCTCGTGAGTGTTCATGGGTTGTCACTATCTCACGGCATATCGGCAAACCGGACAGGATTAATTGTGCCTCGGCGTTTTCACCTTCGCACTTGAAGGCTGGCGTGACTCCGCCATGTCTAGCGCCCTATGCGCATTCTTTCAGGCCTCCAACCCAGCGGGCGACTCCACATCGGCAATTACTTTGGCATGATGGAGGCCGCGCTGAAGCTTCAACATGAGGGGGATGCGTATTACTTCATCGCCGACTACCACTCGCTGACCTCCATCCACGATGGCAAACTGCTGCGCGATCATGTGCGCAATCTCGCCATCGACTTCCTGGCCTGCGGACTAGATCCAGCGAAGTGCGTGTTCTTCCGCCAAAGTGATGTGCCTGAGCACACGGAGCTCGCCTGGATTCTCAGCACGGTCACGCCAATGGGCCTGCTAGAGCGCTGCCACAGCTACAAAGACAAGGTCGCCAATGGCATCAGCGCGTCTCATGGACTCTTTGCCTACCCTGTGCTCATGGCCGCAGACATCCTCATCTATGACAGCGACCTGGTGCCTGTGGGGCGCGATCAAAAGCAGCATGTGGAAGTGACGCGCGACATCGCCATCAAGATGAACGAGGCCTTTGGCGAAGGTCTTTTCAAACTGCCGGTTCCGCGCATTCGTGATGAGACGGCCGTGGTCCCTGGACTCGATGGCCAGAAGATGAGCAAGAGCTATGACAACACCATCCAGCTCTTTGAAGAACCTGCCGCGCTGAAGAAAAAGATCATGGGCATCAAGACCGACTCCACACCCGTCGAGTCGCCGAAAGCAACCGAAGGCAGCAGTATTCTAGCGCTCTACAAACTCGTCGCACCCCAGCCCGACTACGACACGATGGTGGCCGACTTTCAGCGTGGAGGCATCGGCTACGGCGACTTTAAAAAACGCCTGCTGCAAGCCGTGAGCGATCATTTCGTGCCCTTTCGTGAGCGCCGTTTAGAGATCATCGCTGATCCTAAATATGTGGATCGAGTGCTCGCTGAAGGTGCGGAGAAAGCGCGTGCTGTGGCTCGGAAAACAGTCGCTCGAGTGCGTGATGCCGTCGGTCTCGGCTGAGGAGCCACCAGTGACACCCAGATTGACAAAGGGAGCTCACGGGTGAATTTTCACAAGTGAACCGCATAGACATCCCACGAAAGTCCATCTACCGGCTCTCCATTTATCAGCGCTGCCTGACTAAACTGCGAGAGAACGAGGTGGATACCGTGTCCTCCGAAGCTCTAGCCAAAGCGGCGGGAGTGAAACCAACACAGCTACGCAAAGACCTGACCTACTTTGGGCAATTCGGCACGCGCGGACTCGGCTACAATGTGGAAGCACTGGTCAAAACCATCTCGGAGGTGCTCGGCCACAATCGCCTACAGCCGGTGATCCTCATAGGTGCCGGGAATCTCGGCTCGGCACTCCTGCGCTACGGCGGTTTCCGCAAAGAAGGCTTTGAAGTCGTCGCCGCTTTTGATCTAGCGCCGAAGCCACAGCCTGGGCTTAAGATTCCGATCCATGCAATCCTGGAAATGCCTGACTTCATCCGAGCCAACCAAGTCAAAATGGCGATCCTCACCGTGCCCATCAGCGGCGCCCAGGTGGTGACAAACCAGATGGTAGAAGCTGGTATTCAGGCCATCCTCAACTTCTCTCCCACCATTCTCGATGTACCAGACCATGTCGTGGTCAACAGCGTCGATCTCGCCGTGGAGCTGGAGAACCTCAGCTACTTCATCCGCTAAAACGTCATGACTTGGATCGAGTGCGGCCCGCAGTATCTGGAGTCTATTCGTGGCATCTTCAATGAAGCCATCGTCAACTCCACAGCGCTCTACGATTATGAGCCGCGCAGTGTCGCTCGGATACAAGCATGGTGGGAGGCCAAGCAAGCAAGCCACTACCCCGTCATCGCTGTCGTCAATGATCAAGACGAGCTGATGGGCTTCGCCAGCTACGGCCCCTTTCGCGCCTTTCCCGCTTACAAATACACCGTCGAACACAGCGTCTATGTGTCCGCCCGATTTCGCGGACAGGGACTTGGCCGGCAGTTACTAGAGCGTATCACTTTGGCCGCCGAATCGCAGGGTTATCACGCCATGATCGGCGTCATCGATGCAGCGAATGCAACCAGTGTCGCGCTCCATGAGCGATTGGGTTTCCTGCGCTGCGGAGAGATGCGGGAAGTAGGCTTCAAGTTCGGCCGCTGGCTCGATCTCGTGATTTATCAAAAGCTCCTCGCAGGCCCCGAGACGCCTGAGGATGGATGAGCTGATTTATGCAAGCCGTCCCTCATCCACATCAATGTAGTGGGCGATGGTCTGAACGTCGTCACGATCACTAAGTCCACCATCAGCCTTACGCTTGGCCAAGATGGGCGTGAGTTGATCATTCCAACCGAGCTTCACGGTGTAGTAGTTCCAAACCAGTTTGTCCGTGTCATTCAGCGTGCGCGTTTGTTCCTGGCACCATTGCAGGATATCCTCATCCGTGCCGCCATGGCTCACGCGAGCCTTCAGGGCTTCGTAGGTGATGTGCAGAAACTCCACCATTGCGCCGTCGCTGCCTTTGCCAAGGTTGGCATGAAGATCCTCCCACAGCTGCCCTTCCGCATGAAGCCGGATCTTCCCCAACATGCGCGGGAAGTACTTCAAACCAGAGGTTTCATCGAGAGGGCTGCAAGGCAACGAGGCAGGATCAGGTTTGGCGGACATGCCACATGTCATCCGCTAGACCGCCATGTTGTCAATCAGCCGTGATTCAAAGTGCGTTTCACATGATTCATGGATTTGCCGAAGCACTCATGCACATAAGCCATCGCCTTCTTCACCTTGGCTTGGGCGGCAGGATAGTCGGCATCAATGGCAAACAGCGTCTCCGTCATCTTCTCGACGGGCGTTTCGTCCATCTCCAGCAGCCACCCGCCTAGACCGATGTCTTTGAACATCCAGCACTTCGGCGAATGGAACTCGGAGTAGGTGTGAATGATCGGCGTGCCGTTCGCCAGCGCGATAATCGGTGAATGCGGCTCATGGCAGACGATGGTGTGCGCTCGCGCAAAGATAGAAGCCGCTTCATCGGCATTCCAGAAGTAGTCGAGATTCACGACATGCTCCTGAATCTCCGGCGGCAGCGGATCGTGAATGAGGCGCTTGTTATGCTCCATCTCCTTTTTCACCTCGGGGGCGATGAGCACTTTGTGGCCAGTCTTTTTGACCCAAAGAATGACCAGCTCGCGATACTTCGCCGCGCGTCGCTCGTCGTCGGCGATCTGCTTGGGCGTGGGATGCAGCGGGTTGAGCTTCGGCGTGCGCGAGTCATCCACGCCGGGCAGCTTGGCGGTATTTGTGCGTAGTTGCAGCGTGATGAACTTCCGATCTTCCAGTCCGAGTTTCTTCATCGTGGCGAGTCCACGCTCGTCATCGCGCACGTCGATTCCGAAGCAGCCATCGGGGCCGAATTGTAGAGCAGTGGCCTTGATGCCCGCGCCTTGAAGAATCTTCAGCGTCTTCGTCTCGCGTGTGTAGATGAACGACGCACCGTTCAGCAATGCGATGCGTTCCTCCGCACCATTGCCCTCGACCATGCTGGGAAAGAACGACTGGCCGAACAGACCATAGGGCTTGCCGTGCTTCTGGCAAAACTGCATGTGGGTGATGTCCTGCCCCATGCCGGAGTTGCGGATGAAGAAGTCGCAATCTTTGACGGCCCGCTTCAGCACTTGGTCTTTCTCGCCATCCTTGACGAGGCTGCCTTGGAGGATGGTCACCTTCGGAAAACGGGCCTTGAGCATGGCGGTCACACGGTCATCCAGCTTCATGGCCCAGAGCACAATATTCACCTCCGGCAGATGCTCCTCGATCACACGCAGCGTGCCCGGCGTGTGGCCGATGTCGCCAATGTTTACCGTGTCCCATGCGGACTGCAGCACGATGGTCTTTGGCCTGCCATCGGCGGCGAAAGAGGAACCGCCAAGCGCAGCGGCGATGGAGGCGATAAAATGGCGGCGTGAGGTCATGATGAAGTGGTTTTAGTGAGCGTACAGGGTGCCGATCTCACTGCATAACGCCAGCACCTTCACTGCCTCTTCTCACTTGGGTTTCGGCTTCGGCGCATCAACAGGAAAAGCCAGAGAGAGGAAAGGGCTAGAGCAGCTTCTCAAAGCCGACAAACTCGCCTTTGCGCATCATCGCTATCCCAGTGCGCCGATAACCGAGATGCGGATACAAAGCCATCGCGGCAGGGTTATGCAGAAACGTGTCCAGACGGATGCTGCGACCGCCTTGCTGTCGCGCCACGGACTCGGCGTGCTGCATCAGCCGCTTGGCGAAGCCGCGATCCTGCTGTGTCGGATGAACCATGAGCCGATGCACGGCAAAGGCGGGACCGCTGTCGGCACTCCATGTCATCCCCAGCCACATCTGATCCATGTTTTGATCGATGGTGATGCTGCCGATGATCGTATCCTCCACGTTCAAAATGTGCATCGTGCCCGCCTCGGTATCGCTAGCGATGGTTTCAGCGTTGGGGTACACCTCGTCCCATTGCTCAATGCCCGCAGCACGCATGGCAGCAACACAATCGCGAACTAGTCGTAGCAACGCCGTGGCATCCGTTGATATAGCTTTGCAGACGATGAGAGTCATGGCACGAGCCGCTTTGACATCCGCACCACAGGCAAGGTCAAGCCTGCACTCATTGGCACTTCATAGCGCTCAGTCTCCACATAACCGCAAGCAAGATAAAGTGGCTCGCCCGCGAGTGTGGCGACGAGTTCAGCTTTCGTGAAATTTGCTGCGATGATGGCCGACTCACATGCTGTGAGAATGGCACGCCCGATGCCACGGCGAGACCAGTCTGGGTGAATGAAGAAGGCGCGGATGCGTGCAGGATCTTTAACAGGGTCGAGCATCGCATCTTCACCCATGCGTGCGGAATCGGCTCCATAGAGTGAGGCTCGCTTACTCCAGCCACCGCTGCCAATGATCGCGCCATCATTCTCCACGATAAAATAGGTGCCATCGCTGATGAGTTGGCGATCCACGCCAAAGACAGGCCCCATCGCTGCCGCCATTTGCGCGGCAGAGTAATACGGAGCATGAAGCACACGCACGGAAAGGGGAATCAGTTCTTCCAGTGCAGGCACGTCACTCAAGGTGGCAGGCCGCAGCCTCCCATGCATCTGATTGAGGCTGGATGGATCGCGCTTCATTACAGCACTTCAAAGCGCCGCACTTGAATCGAATTCTTGCCGCTCTTCTGCGACGGGCGCGGCTCGGGCTGGGCATAGTCGTTCTGGTCCACACTGCGGGCACGGAGTTCGTAGTGGCCGGGCTTCAGGCCACGGAGCACGGCTGTGAAAGAGCACATACCATAGCGTGGCGGCCATGCATTGGGCTTGCCGGTGGTCTGGTTAAAGCCGAGCACGTTTTGCGGTTTCACACCGCTCGGCAGGATCGAGTTCCAGTCAGGCTGCGCTTCGAGTTCACAGGCTGTCCAGGGTCCGCGCAGCACCTCCGGCGCGTCATCAGCTAGCTTCACCGGCTTGTCTCCGACTTGGCGCAACCAATACTCGACACGCTTCACACCGGAGAGTCCGCTGATGACTTGGCCCGTGAGAAACACTGGCTCACCAGCTTTGATTCTTTCCGGTCCATCATCGACATAGGCCGCCGTCTTGAGAAAGGAGTCGGGGTCGTTGTTACCTTCAGCATAGGTGTCGTTGTTGCGTGCGTCATTGGTGACAAAGATGTGCTGCAGCCACTTGATGGATTTGTAGCCATGCGACCACGGCACAATCAAGCGCACTGGCCCACCACGCACCGGAGACAGCGGCTCACCATTCATGCGATACGCGAGGAAGACGGGCAGATCGCCAGGCGCGGTTTCCATGCATTGTGTGTAGCTTACGGATGACTTGAAAATCTGCTTTGGGTCGTTGTTATGAAAGCCCCAAAAGTAGATGCGGCGCACGTTGTTCATCTTGCCACAAAGCTTGAGCACCTCGCGCAATGGAACGCCCGTCCACAATCCCTGACCGAGCGGTGTGTCGATGTTTAGGCACTGCATTGCCTTCAAGAAATGCACCTCATGTTTTTTGCCGAGCTCGATGAGCTTTGGCAAATCAAGCGCACTTCCATCAGCCAACGTCAGCGACTTTTCCAGGGAGGCCGCTTGCTTCGTGTGCGGCGCTTCAATGAATGGATCAGCCGTGATCTCCAGCCGCCAAGTCTCGTCCGTGAGCCGCGCTTCTATTTGCGCCGCGCCCGTGAGCTTATGCGGCTTTGGGTTGCCACGTGAGACATCATAAAAATCTTTGTCTGCGGTGAGAAACGCATGGCAGGCAGGCGCAACAGTCTTCTCAACGGCGGCGGCATCCGCCGCACTCACAGCAGTCGCCCCGAGTGTGCCGAGACGGATGAAACTGCGTCGTGAGATTGGGTTCGTGCTCATGATAAATCGAGAATGCCATTGCTGAATCCAAACTTGTCAGTCTCCAGACCCATGCGCTGAGCCATGGTGACGAAGAGATTCGAGAAGACTTGTTTCTGTGGATCAACGGCGAGGTGGCGTCCGTGCTTAAAGCCACCACCCGCCAGGAGCAGCGGCAGGTTCTTCGTGTTGTGCGCACTGGCATTACCGAGATTTGAACCGAAGAGCACCGACGTGTTGTTCAGCATTGGTACGCCGTTTTCTTGCGTGATCTTGAGCTTGGTGAGGAAGTCGCTAAACGCACGAAACTCAGCCAGCTCGATAACCTTGAGTTCTTCGATCTTCGCAGGGTCTTGGCCGTGATGGGAAAGATTGTGCCAGTCATGACTCACGCCCTCAATCTCCGGCACCGCATTCATGCCAGAGAGACGCAGTGTGATCGTGCGCGTTGAGTCGGTCTGCAAAGCCAGCACGATGAGATCCTGCATGAGTTTCATTTTACCAATCGCGTCGGTGCGACTCTGAATATCCGTCGGTGGCTTGGCCTCGACTTTGGGCTTCGGCTTCTGCGCCCACTCCTCATTCTGCATGAGCCGGCTTTCAAGTTCCCGCACGGCGCTGAAGTACTCGTCGAGCTTCTCCTGATCGCGTTTGCCAAGCTCACGCTCGAGTTTCTTCGCCTGTCCCATCACGGTATCGAGGATGCTGCGCCCGCGTTTGAGCCCGCTCATTTGTGACTTCACCTCAGCCGGCGTGCCGTCGATGAAGAGTTGTTGAAAAGCTTTGGATGGTGACGACTCCGCAGGCAGCGGCACCCCGCTCGCCGACCAAGACAGCGACTCGCTCCCAGTGCCGAGCACCAAACTCGGAAAGCGAGTCTGCGTGCCGATCTTCTCCGCGATGAGTTGGTCGATGGATATCGTGTTCTTGAAGCCAGCCAGTCCAGGATGCTTTGCTGACGTGAGCCAAGTAAACTCAGACGTGTGCCCATTCGCTCCATTTTGCTCGGCGTGTTCCAGGCCTGAGATCACGGTGAAATCATCACGAAGATCTTTCAGCGGCTCCAGATAAGGCGTGATCGTGTAACCCGTGCCCGTTTCCTTCGGGTGCAGAAACGGCGTGTGAAAGCCAAGCGTCGCACACATCGCCACAAAACGCTTCGGCGGCTGCGTCGTCGCCCGCGTGAAAGCAGGCGTCATCGCCTCAAGAAACGGCAGCGAAAGAACGGTGCCCGTGCCCCGCAAAAAAGCACGGCGAGAGAGATGGCGTCTGGTGGCGATGTTCATGGTGAGTTCGAGGAATGAAACGCACGAAGGGAGAGATGTCTGACACGAAGCAGCAAGCCTTCACTACAACCTTAACTTCTTTACCAAAGTCGCTTCCTTGTCGGCATCGCTCATTGGCTTGAAGACCACTTGGCAATGGGGAAGCGCGGCTTTGATCGCCTCTACATCAGCGGGGGAGATGTCCACGGTTTCGATCTTGAGTTGGCTGAGTTTTGGCAGCGCTTGGAGATGCAGGATGATCTTCGCACTCAGTCGTGCCTCGGTAAGTTCGAGTGATTCGAGCGTCTTGATTTGCGCCAGCGTGGTGAGGGTCGATTCATCGAAGCTCACCGGCGAGTCTTTGCCCCAGATCGGTAGTCGCTGGCCGATGCGCAATGCGGTGAGTGGCAACTTCAAAAGATGCGCATTTCCGGCCTGCGTCTGCGCCGTATGCCAAGTGCGGAACTCCTTCAGCTGCGTGAGTTGGCTGATCGCCTCCATTGCGACATCTCCAGCCGTTGATCCTGCGAAAGTGAGCTGCTCAAGCTTCGGCAACGCTTTCAAATGCGCGAGACCACTGCCCGTGAACTTTTCCGAACGAAACGCAGGGTGAAAAAATGAAAGTGCCTTTAACTTCTGAAACGCTGCGAAGTTCTTGTAGCCAGCATCCGTGAGCTGGATGCCGTCGCTGCTGAGGCGTTCCAGATTCGTGAGTCCAGTGAGCAGGGCGAGTGTTTCGTCCGTGATTGTTTTACCGCTGATAGTTAGGTCCTTGATCGTGGTAAAGCTGCCCAGCGTGCGGAAGTCGGCCTCAGTGAAGGCATCACACTTCACGCTCACTTGCGTGACAGCTCCGGCAGTCTCCGAGACTTTGGCACCGAGCTTAGTGAGAATGTTGGCATCACTCGCTTGGAGATGGCCAGCGATGATGCAGAGGAATAGGGGAACGAGTTTCATGATGATGCACTGAATTTGTTAGCTGAGCTTCCTGCTATACTCCGCTTCGTAGCCGATCTCTCCATCCACATGGCGAAGCTGGAAGCTGATGGTGCTTTCTCCTGCCCCAGGCTTCAACTCGATGGCGAGGAAGCCGCCCAGTTGTCAGGGACATTTGCCTTGAGCCACGCGCGGAGTTCGTCGCTTTCATGCATGAATCCCTCGTTCGATTGGTTGTCATTCTTATTCCCGCGATCTGGAGCCACGAGCGGCGGCTGGCTGATCAGCACCTTCCACGTCGCGTCACTCTCCTTCACCGTGCGCTTGAACCAGGCTTTCTGCTCAGCGCTCCAGATCGTCTTTTCAGGCCAGTCTTCCATCTTGTTAGGCGAGCGATTGTCGGGTCCGTCGGTGAACCAAATTTGTAAATCACGACCCCAGCAAATCGTGCGATAGCTCTGCTCACCCATCGGCGCCTGTTCATGGAAGATGCGCTGGCCATCGGCAAAAGTGAGGTCGCCCGCTTTCATGCCAGTCATGAAGATGAAGCGCGCGCCGAGCGCCACCATCGAAGGATAAATCGGGTGCCCGGCCGCATGATCGCGATCCTGATAGCCCTGGCAGGTCATCACGCAGAAACTCAAGGCACTGGCGGCAGATGCATCGGGTGCGGTATTGAATTTACCTTTGATGCTTTTATACTCACTGCAATCGGCTCCCTTGGTGTCGGTAATGTAATGGCAGATGATGATCAGGTCGGCAGCTCGAAGCCTTTGCGGTAAGCCTTGCGGATCATTGAGTCTGCCTCAGGCGCATTGGTGGCCTTCATGGCTGCGCTGTCCCATTCGATGCGTTTGCCGAGGCGGATCGGCAGCACCCCTGTCAGCAGCGCTTCGGTGTAGGGCGCGGCATACGCGAAGTTTGCTTTCGCGTCCTCCGGCTTACCCGCGAGGCAGGCAGCGACCCATTCTTCCCGATGCCCAGGACTGCGGGCGATGGAGTGCGGTGGCAGTTTAAAGCTGCGCATCTGGCTTTCAGGAACGATGCGCGGCGTGCCAGACCAGCCTGGAGCGATGATCGATCCATTGTCGCCGAGGAAAAGAATGCCGTTGTCGCCCATCTTGCGCGCGGCATCGAATCCAGGCGGCGGCGCGGGTTGCTTGCCGCCGTCATGCCAAGTGAGTTTCACCGGACCACGATTGCCTTTCGCAGCGAAGCGCCAGGTGACAATGCTCCAGAGTGGGAAGGAGTCCGCATTGGTCTCCGAACACTCAGCTTCCACAGAAGTCGGTGCGCCGAGATCGAGCGCATACCATGCGGGGTCGGCATTGTGGACCATCATGTCACCGAGCGCTCCGCAGCCGTAGTCGAACCAACCGCGCCACTTCCGGGGTACATAAAGTGGGTGATAATCATGCTCAGGGGCTGCGCCTTGCCATTGGTTCCAGTCCAGTGTCGCAGGCACTGGCAGCTTCTCTGTAGGCCGTGGCTTGCCCTGCGAATCCCAGAATGTTCCGGGTCGATCCGACCAGACATGCACTTCGCTGATCGTGCCGATGGCACCCGCATCGATCCATTCTTTCGTCAGACGCAGGCCTTCGCTCGCATGACCAGTGTTGCCCATTTGCGTGACGACTTTCATCTCGGCGGCGACCTTGGCCATGATGCGTGTTTCTTCAATGGTATGCGCGAGCGGCTTCTCACAATACACATGCTTGCCGAGCCGCATCGCAGCGATGGAGATCGGCGCGTGCCAATGATCCGGCGTGCCGACCATCACGGCGTCGAGACCTGTCTCCTTTGCCAGCATCTCGCGGTAGTCTTTATAAAAGGGGCTGCCGGGATAAGCCTTCGCCATCGTCGCCTCATGCTTCTGCTCCACATCACAAAGCGCGGCAATGTGAACGCTGGCAAAGGTCGCGAGATCGCGCGTCACGCCACCACCCTGACCACCGATGCCCACACAACCGATGTTCAACTTCTCCGATGGTGCTGGCTGCCCTGGTGCGCCGAGAACATGACGCGGGATGATATTAAATCCGAGAACGGCAGCGCCCGTGGCGATGAAGTCACGGCGGCTGGAAGTGGGCTTGAGATGCTTTTTCATGAGATGCGAGTGGATGATAACGCACTCCGCAGGTCGATTTAAACTGGTTCCGATCACAACGGCCTAGATCGTGTCGCACATCGCACAGACTTTGTCGTGGATAAGCACGGGCACATCCGCGTATGATAAAGTCATCACCATGAAATCTGCCGCCGTCGTTAACTTCGCGCCTGAAAAAGGCTCCGTCGAAATCCGTGAAATTGAAAAGCCCACTATCGGCTCTGAAGATGTGCTGCTGGAGGTAGCCAATGTGGGCGTGTGTGGCTCTGATCTGCATCAGTGGACAGCGGATCACTCCTGGCCAGTGAATTATCCCGTCGTGCTTGGGCATGAATTCGGCGGACACATCATCGAAGTCGGCAAGGATGTGGAAGGCTGGAAGGAAGGTGACCGCGTCGTCTCTGAAACAGCGGCGATCATCTCCAAAGACAACCCGATGACCCGCCGTGGCCTCTATAACCTCGACAGCACCCGCAAAGGTTTTGGCTACGGCGTGAACGGCGCGATTACGAAGTATGTGCGTGTGCCGAGTCGTATTCTGCATCATGTGCCGGATCATCTGCCTTTCGAGCAAGCCTGCCTCACCGAGCCTTGTTGCGTGGCCTACAATGCGGTGGTGAAGAACGCGCGCATTGAGCCCGGTGATCGCGTGGTCGTGCTCGGCCCTGGCACCATCGGCATCCTCTGTGCGGCGATGGCGAAGCAATGTGGTGCACAAGTCGCTATCGTTGGCCTGCCACAGGACGCGCATCGTCTTGAACTCGCCCGCAAGCACTACGGCTGCGAAGTCATCATCGGTGATGTCAAACCCTGGGCCATGGAACGTGACGGACTCGGCTGTGATGGCGTCATCGACGCCGCCGGTGCCAGCGCGACGCTCAAGATCGCTCTCGATATTGTGCGCCCTGCTGGGTGGATCAGTAAAGTTGGTTGGGGACCGCAGCCACTTGGCTTTAATCTCGATCAGCTCGTGCAAAAGAACATCACGCTGCAAGGCAGCTTCAGCCACAACTGGCCGATCTGGGAGCGCGTGATTGCGCTGATGAGTAGCGGTCAGTTCGACGTGAAGCCCATCATCGGCGGTGTCTGGCCCGTGACCGAGTGGCACGAAGCCTTCGAGAAGATGCACAAGGGCGAGGTGGTGAAGAGCGTGCTGCGTCCGGTATAGTGTCGAGCCAGCGACTCCATGAGCACACCAATCTTCGCCCGCACATTCGCCTCAGTCGGGTCGTCGAGCGTCTCGGCGATGATGGAAAAAACAATTATGCGGAAGCGGTGACGCAGGCGGTGGGTGGCGACTCGCAGCGCGCCGTCTTTCATGCCGAGCTGTTTCGCAATGACGGCCTAGTCATTGTTGCCATTGGCACCGATGCTGAGCAAAAAGGTGCGTAACTTGCCGCTTTCGGTATCGACCATGGCGAACTTGTGGTTGCGTAGCAGCTCGGCGAAAAAGCTTGGTGTGGCGCGGGCGACGAGGCTCCAGCGTGTGGGATGAAAGGCATGCGTGCTCATAGTTGCCTTCACAAGACGCTGAGGAAGTCCAGGATGACGGGATGGTATAAGTGAGATTCGGTCGATTGGAGCTGGCGAATGATGTGCCTCCACAGCAGCTCCGTGGCGGTGGCGGTGAGCACCATGAAGGGCACGCCAGGCAGATGATCACGCAACTGCACGCACTGCCGATACTCCGGACGGAAATCATGCCCCCGCAGGCTGATACAATGCGCTTCATCGACGGCGATGGTGCTGACATTTCAGCGCTGCAAATCCTGGATGAAGCCCGCCATCATCACGTGCTCCACTGCGGCGTAGAGGAGTTTGTAATGGTCCTGCTCGAGACCGGAGTGACGCCGCTGCGCCTCGCTGCCTAGAATGGACGATTTTAAAAAGTGGCCTCCACACCACTGGCGGCCAACGCATCTACCCGGTGCTTCATCTACGCGATGAGCGGAGAAATCACGTGCGTCACGCCTTCGCGCGCCATAGCCAGTCGGGAGAATGGCCACGGCATTACGTCCGGCCGTCGAGACTTCCATGATCTTACGCTAGAGCGGGCGGAAGACATCATAACCGAGGTATTGCATGAGCAAAGGGTGATCGGATCAGATCGAAAAGGCGAGCGGCTCGCACGATCCTTGATTTCCGCTTGGCGCATGTTCGTGATGAAGGTAACTATCACAGCCATGCTTGCTGTTACTTCGCGTATCCTGCTCACCCTCGTCATGACGGGTGTCTCGTCCCGAGCGTTTGCCCAAACGGTTCCTGCTGTGCCACCCGCCAAACCGCGCATTGAACCTGGCCTTGAAATGGCGGTGAAGTGGAAGTGGTGGGTGCTGCCTTCAGATGAAAAAAACTGGGGTTTTGCGCTGCCTGAAACTCCACATTCAGCAGGCACGCCGGGTGCGCCTAGCGTTTCTATTTCTCCAGCCGCCGCGCGCCCTGACAGCTATGAGGTGAAGCGTGGTGACGCGCTGGTCATCATCGCGAGAAAATTTGGAATGGAGGTTAATCAACTCAAGGCATTCAACAACCTGACCAAGGACACGATCCAGATCGGGCAGGTGCTTAAAATCCCAACGCTTAAAGAACTCTACGCCATGGTTCCGCCGCCTGAGCCAGAACCAAAGGCATCTGAAAAGAACAAGCTAAAGACGGCGGTAAAACCACCGCCGGTCTTGGTGATCAGCAAGGAAACGGAGAGCGTGCTGCTACAAGTGTTTTTAGATCGTGAGTATTTCTCAACCGGCCCCATCGATGGCGATCCAGGCGCGGTTTTTGAGAAGGCTTTAGAACTCTACCGCAGTGCTCATGAGGATATTCCCAACACCGAAACGCTTCGGCAGAAAGCCATCAGCGTGGCAGGTCAGCCATTCACTCGCTATACTTTGAAGCCGGAGGATTTCCGATTCATCGCGCCAGAAATGACGGGAGCTTTACTCACCACGAAGTCAGCGCGGTCCAGCAAGAGCAAGCAAGCGCCCGCGCTGCCGGCTCAGACTTATGAGGAACTCGTAGCTGCGCCGCTGCTCGCCTATCGGACGCCCTGGGAGTTTGTGGCGGAGCGCTTCCATTGTGACGAGACTTTCCTGCGTAGCTTGAATGTGAAAATAAAAGGCACACCCATCGCTGGCAGCGATTTCCAAGTTCCTAATGTGATCCCGTTTGAGGTCGAGAAAGTTCTGGATGCGCGGCTTCCGCCTGCCGCTGATGCAAGCAAGCCTGTGACTGCGGTCATCGTTGGCTTGTCACGACTGGAGATCTATCAAGGTCTCAAATTGGTGGCCGCGATGCCTTTGTGTTCAGCACGCCCTGATCTGCGCGGTCGTGGCTCTTGGACGGTGCTGGATGTGATCCCACGCCCGCGCCTGGCGACCAAGCAGGAACAGAAGACTTCCGAAAAGCCAAAGTTAGTTGGCTCGTTTGTTGTGCCAGCGGCCCCGGAAGTCACGCCTGCTTCAGCGCCTGTGTTGGCCACCGAGCAATACTTGGCGGCTGGGCCGAATAATCCGCTCGGCATCTTGTGGATCAATCTCGCCAAGGCCAAGAGTACAACGCCCCTGCCCTATGGTCTGCACGGCACAAGTATCCCCGGAAGAATGAAAACGCAGGAAAGCATCGGCGGCCTGAGAATGGCGAACTGGGACATCGCGCGCATCGTGCGGCTTCTGCCTGCTGGCACGCCCTTGCAGTGGAAGTGAGTTCCGATGAGATTTTCGTAGTGTGCTGTTTTATTGACGGCAGAGCTGCCTCAAGATGTGATCCATCTCGTATGAAGCGACGCCATTTTATTCATCTCGAATGTTAGGGCTCTAACTTGGCTGCTTTTCCAAAAACGTGGGCGGTTGATCCGCTTGCTCCATCGAAATCAGAGACGGATGCCATGCGCGTGATCGCATATGAAACACTGCTCAATGAGCAAGTGCTGCCGAAGTGCGACATCAAGAGCCTGAAGATCACCGGAAAAACACTGGCGGATCGGCAGGTGATGGAAGTCATGTATCACAATGCAAAGGCAGCGTTGCCTGATGGATTGCAGATGGCACTTATGGACTCGCGTGGCGGCTGAGTTTCCTAGCCAGCGCGCGCGGCAACGCCCTTTTGGGGACTGCGGCGTTCGGCATCGCTACGCTCGCCTCAGTCCGAACTTTCCGACCCGTCTCTCTGCTGCTAGTCTCTGCGCCACGACCATGCCTGACGCCGCCCTACTCTCCGCCCTCGAAGCCCGCATCCTAGGCTGCCTCATCGAAAAAGAAATCACCCTGCCCGACTACTACCCACTCACGCTAAACGCCCTCACCGCCGCATGCAATCAGACGACCAATCGTGATCCCATCATGAACCTCGAAGAAAGCACCGTGCTGCGCACCGTCGAGGGCATGAAGACACGCGGCTGGGCCTTTCAAGTAACCATCGTTGGCGGGCGCGTGAATAAATTTCGGCACAACCTGCGCGCCAAATTTCCAGGCATGGAAAAGCCCGCCATCTCCCTGCTTTGCGTCCTCCTCCTGCGTGGTGAACAGACCCTCGGCGAGCTGCGTCTGCGCACCGAGCGCCTGCAACCCTTCGCCGACCTGGAAAGTGTGGAGACAGAGCTGATGAAGCTCATCACCTATAGCGAGGGGCCTGTCGTTGCCTGTCTCCCCGCTGGCCCCGGCCGCAGAGTCGTTCAGTATCTACAGCTCCTGACGGGCGAGCCTAGCAGCCTAGCCCCACAGGAGGAAATCCGCGCCGCCACCTCCGCTCCTGTGCCCCTCTCCGCCGACGATCAAGCCTGGAAGCAGCGCATGGAAATGGAGATCGAGATCCTCAAAGCCCAGCTCACTCGCCTCAAGGTGAAGTTGGGTGTGGAAGATTGAGTCGGTTGTTCACAGCCTCGCCGTTTGCCATCACTCACATCCTGTCTTTAATTGGCAGCACAAAACCATGGATTGCCGCCAAGAAGAGATCGTTCAAAGCCTCATGGCCTCATATTGTGAGGTCGGTGGGATCAATCATGTGGACAGCGGTAACCTGCCGTCCAAGCGCGCCATCGCCGTGCTCTGCGAGGATCTGCTAAAGGTACTCTTTCCAGGCTTCTTTTCAGAAGACGCTCTCTCTTCTCAAGATCTCGAACTGCTCACCCACGAGCGAGTCGCCGGGATGCGCGAGCGTCTAAACATCGAAGTCCGCCGCAGTCTGCGCCTGAGCGATGGCGGAGGCGCCAATCACCACGAACAAGCCATGAAGCTCGTCTGTGATTTCATGGTGAGCCTGCCCGCAGTCCGACAGCTTTTGCAAACCGATGTACAGGCCGCTTTCGATGGCGATCCCGCCGCGCGCAGCTTCGAGGAGATCATCCTCGCCTACCCAGGACTCGAAGCCATCGCCATTCAGCGCAGCGCTCATCTTCTTTATAAATCCGGCGTGCCCCTGCTGCCGCGCATGATGACCGAGTGGGCGCATGGTCGCACCGGCATCGACATCCATCCCGGCGCTCAGCTCGGCAGCCACTTCTTCATCGACCACGGCACCGGCGTCGTCATAGGTGAGACCTGCGAGATTGGCTCGCATGTGAAGCTCTATCAAGGCGTCGGCCTCGTTGCCAAATCACTCGCTGCGGGGCAAGCACTCGCGGGCAAAAAGCGCCACCCAACGCTCGAAGATCGCGTCACCATTTATGCCGGAGCCACCATTGTCGGCGGTGACACTGTCATCGGCGCGCGCAGCATCATCGGCGCGAACGTATTCCTCATGGAAAGCGTCGCTCCGGACATGGTCTATGCCCTCGGCGACCAGGAGCACCACATCCGCGACCGCAAGCAAACACCGGTGAAAATTTCCCCCAAAATTGGCGAAGACTGAGACATGAATTTCGCGCGGAAAATCTCCCAACTTATCTTCGACTTCCAGGCACCTCCCGCATGGAAGCCTGCTGATGGGCCTGTTTTCGATCCAAGTCTGCCAAAGGGGAAACCCAACAAGCGCACAGAGAAAACCAAGGATCTTACGCCCGACGAAGCCCTGACCGAAACCTGCCGCGCCTTACTCATTCAGATCGACCTGCCCGGCATGGCCAAGGTGGTGCAGGTAAATTGGAACCCGCGTCTTCGAAGCACCGCTGGTTATGCTTCCTATCCATCCTGGCGCATCGAATTGAATCCGCGCCTGCATGAATTCGAAGGCCAGATCGAGCGCACGCTGCGGCATGAGCTGGCCCACCTCGTCGCCTACCACCGCGCTGGTCGCCGCCGCATTGAGCCCCACGGCGGCGAGTGGAAGACCGCCTGCGCCGATCTCGGCATCCCCGGCGAATCCGCGCGCCACACTTTGCCGCTTCCGCGCAGCACCGTGAAGCGCAACTACAGCTACGCCTGCGCGCACTGTGGTTTCATCACTCACCGCGTCCGCAAATTCCGCCGCTACACCGCTTGCAGTGACTGCTGCAACAAGCTCAACGGCGGTCAGTACGATAGCCGCTTCCGCTTCGTGCTCATGGACAAAAGCCAAGTGAGCTGACGCCATGCTCACCTTCCTCCTGCGTCGCTTCCTGAGCAGCCTCATCGTGCTCTTCTTCGCAGTGTCGCTGACATTCCTACTCACGCGCTCACTGCCCGGCGGTCCATTTGATAAAGAGAAAGCAGGCTCCGCCAAAGTACAGGAAGCCCTGCTGGAGAAGTATCAACTCAACGGCACGCTCTGGCAGCAATACACTGCCTACTTGCGCGATCTCGCACGCCTAGATCTGCGCGTCTCATTCAAATACCGCGACTGGAGCGTAGCGGAAATCCTGGCGCAAAAGATGCCTTCATCGTTGAAGCTCGGCGGCATCGCATTCCTCATCGCCAGCATACTTGGCGTCCTGCTCGGCAGTCTCGCGGCGATGCGGCGCGACACACCCATCGACTGGGCTGCCATGTTCGGTGCGATCATCGCCATCTCCATTCCTTCCTTCATCACCGGACCGTTTCTCGTCGCCGTGTTTGCCCTGTGGCTGCGCTGGTTGCCCGTCGGCGGCTGGGGTGGCATCTCGCATCTCATCCTGCCTGCCATCTGCCTCTCCGCACCCTATGTCGCCTACGTCGCTCGGCTTATGCGCAACAGCCTGCTCGATGTGATGAAGAGCGACTTCCTGCGCACCGCGAAAGCCAAAGGCCTCACCGAAACCCAGGCGCTGACACGCCATGCCATGAAGGTCGCCATCTTGCCAGTCGTGACCTATCTCGGCCCGCTCGCCGCGCATCTGCTCACTGGCTCGATGATCGTTGAAAGCGTCTTCAACATCTCCGGCGCTGGTAGCATCTTTGTGAACGCGATCCAGAATCGCGACGCCTTCCTGCTCTGCGGCGCGGTGGTGATCTACTGCTCGCTGCTCATCGTCTTTAACTTCATCGTGGACCTGCTTTACAGCGTCCTCGACAAGCGCATCCGACTCTATGCCTGATGTGCTCAAAACCCTCACTCGCCCAAACGGCTGGGCCATCGTGCAGCGCAATCGCCCGGCGATGATCTCGCTCGTGTTCCTCTTCACGATTGTCGTGATCGCTTTCACCGTGCCGTTCTTCCTGCCTGCCAGTTTGAAAAGCACCAGCAGCGACACCTTCCTACCACCGCTAACCAAAGGCGTGGAAAGCGCCATGCTGCATCTCTTCGGCACCGACAAAAACGGCCAGGACTTGTTTTATCGACTGCTCACCGGCGCGCAGGTCTCTCTCGGAGTCGGCATCGTTGGAGCCTTCATCTCACTCATCATTGGCACGCTGTATGGCATGATCAGCGGCTACTTCGGCGGTCGGGTGGACGCGCTTATGATGCGCGCCGTGGACATGCTCTATGCCGTGCCGCGCATCCTGTTCATCATGATCTTCATCGCCGCTTTCGACAGCGTCTTCAAAGACTGGCTTGATGGCGCGCGCCTCTGGGCACAGCAGGCCGAGTGGAAAAGCCTGGAAGAAGCCGCGCGCTATCTCATCCCGTATTCAAAAATTCTCGTCATGATCCTCTCACTCGGGCTCGTCGAGTGGCTCACCATGGCGCGCATCATTCGTGGTCAGGTGCTCGTGCTTCGTGAGCTGACTTTTGTCACGGCTTCCCGAGCCATGGGCCAGAGCGGCTGGGTCATTTTGCGGAAGCATCTGCTGCCAAATTTGAGCACCCTTATCCTCACTTATCTCACGCTGACGATCCCTGCCGTCATCCTCGACGAGTCCTTCCTCAGCTTCCTCGGACTCGGCATCGAAGACCCCGCCGCGAGCTGGGGTTCCCTGCTCAAAGACGGCGCACAGGTCATCAATCCCATCGAGAGCAAATGGTGGCTGCTCGCCTTCCCTGCCCTGCTCATGTCGCTCAGCCTGCTCGCCCTGAATTTTCTCGGCGATGGCCTGCGTGATGCTTTCGATCCCAAGTCAGCCGATTGACTTTCCCCACGTCTGCGACTTCTTCCGAAGCTCGCAGTCAGCGTGCCCAAAAATAAAGCTCCCTGTCCCATGGCAAAAAACAGCCAGCCCCCGCAGGAAACCTCCGCGAGCGACCGCAGCGGGGGCGCTCTAGCCGTCGTCGAACTCTGTGAGGTCACCACAGCCGGACTCACTTTTTGGTCACGCCATCGTTTCGAGATCGGCTCCGAACTACAGATCCGCCTTCATCGCGATGCACTGCTCGATCATACTGACAGTGTCGAAGAGTGGGTCCATGTGTGCGGTTTCGTCATCGAATCCATGCCACTCCGCCGAGACGATGGCGCACAGGGTTTTCGTATCACCTTACTCTTCGACACCGCCCTCTTTAATCCCTCCAAGCCAGAGCCTCAAAGCCGACGGCTGCGTTATCAAAAAACACGATTCACCGGTCTGGTCCGCATGGGGTTGAATTGAGCACGGCGAAGCTGCTGCGCCCATTAGACAGTTGCGTCAAAGATTACCTACTCATACACTCCAACCATGAAAACAGCAGCCCGTGAATTCCATGTCCTCGTCGAACGTGATGAGGACGGATGGCTGATCGCGAGTGTACCCAAACTACCAGGGTGCCACACTCAGGCGAAAAGCTACGACACCCTAATGAAGCGGATACGCGAGACGATCGAAGTCTGCCTTGATGTGAGTGGCGAGACACCAGACACGTCCGAATTTGTCAGTGTGCAGCGCGTGTTGGTTTAACCCATCGGGTCTGAGGCCCGTTCAGCCATTAGACTCATGCCAAAACTTCCACGGGTCACTGGAGAGGCATTGCTCAAGCAACTCCACAGGCATGGATTCATCGTGGTGCGTGTGCGTGGCAGTCACGATGTGGTGCAGCACTCGGACGGCAGGTATTCGGTCGTGCCAGTTCACGCGGGGGAAGCGATCGGACCTGGACTGTTGCGGAAGATCCTGAATCAGACCGAACTGTCGCCTGATGATTTTGATGATTGATGCAAAGAAGGGCCTCTTCACCTGAGGCTCTTGATGAAGAGCACCAAGCTCTCAATCTGTGATTCATTTAGGATGCCCGCATAGATCGGCATGCCGGTGTCGAATTTCTCAAAGCCCTTCACCACTTTCGCACTTGGATTGGTGATCGACTCACGCAGATAGGCTTCATCCGCCACGGCTGACTTGCCGCCTTTACCCAAAACGCGCTCGGTGCCGAAGATGCCTTTCCAGCTCGGGCCGACTTTACCGACTGTGCTGCCATCCGTGCTGTGACAGGCCATGCAGCCGATCATCTGATAAAGCCGCGCGCCTTCATCGAGCGTCGGCTTCGCCATCGCCACGGTGGCGACCTTTCGTGGGGTCAGATCGACGGTGATGCCGCCGAAACCTTCCTTCACCGAGTCAAACGTCAGCAACTCCCACGGGCTGAAATACGCGGTGTTCTCTGCCTTCAAACCATCGGCGCTTTTTAATCCCCAGCCGATGCGCATCTGATGTACACCGGCCTTCATGTCTGGAAAGCCGACGAGTACGCTCATGCCATCCTTGCTCAAATAAGCACTACTTGCTGTTAGCCATTCCTGGCCCGTGCTGCCGTCCAGCTTCAAATGAGGTGAGCCGTAATCGAAGGTGCGCTTATAGTTCCAACGCTCAGCGCTGTAGCTCGCGGGATCAGTGGCGATCTTTTCATCTAGCTTTGTGTTGAAGCGCAGCAGCAAACCTTTATCCGTTGGTGTTACTTCCTTCAGCAGCACGCGCGGCTTGTCCGTGTAGCGCAGGCGAACCAGGCCGCTCAGCTTCTTAGCCGTCGTGCCCCAGACTTGGAAACCGACGACGTAGAGCTGTCCATCCGCCGGATTCACATGAGCATTCAGCGGGCCAAAGTCGAGGTCACGCTCAAAGCTCATCACCGCTGCCTGCGGACGTTTGAAGCGCGTGTTCATCATCACTCGGAACAACTCCGGCCGGTTGTAGCCGATGTGGATCATCTCATCATTGATCGGCCCCATCTTCGCATCCGTCAGCCACACCTGTGTGGCACCGCTCGGGTTCACCGGATGCGGAATCCAAGTCAGCGGCTCGGTGATCGGCTCGGGATAGACTTCCTTTGGCGCGATGGTCGGCACATGGCCATAAAACTGATTTTTCTCAATGATCTGAATCGGTGTCGAAGGCACATAATTGCCCTGCTGATCACTCGCCGTCACGAGACCCATCTTCGGATGCACCCCGATGAACGGCTGCCTTAACCCATAACCGATCACCTCGAACTTCTTCCCATCGGGAGCCACCTTGATGACCGTGCCGTTGTGTTTGCCGAAGGTCGTGCCTGCCTGGCCGCCTTTGGAAATGTACAGCGAGCCATCCGGCCCAAGCTTCATCGAGTTCGGAAACTCCCGCGTCTCCGCTGTCTGGGCAAAGAGATTGCAGAACATCTCATAGCGGTCGCACTCACGGTCGCTGTTTGTGTCCAACAGCTTCCAGATGCCACTGCGGTCGAAGACGAACAACTCATTCTCCCTCGCCACGATACTCATCGGCTCATGCAGCCCCGAGGCAAAGCGCTTCCAAGTCACGTTTTCCAGATCGCCCTTCAGCCCGGAGATCAGCCACACATCACCATCGAAAGTCACCCCCGCCGCATCGCCCTGATCATTGAGAAACGCGATGTCCGCCAGCCGCACATTCCGCTTCCAAGGATTCGGCACCGGCAACGGGATGTCGTCGAGGACATAGGCGTCTGACTTGGTGGAAAGGGTGGCTTTGGTGGTGCGGGTTTGGGGCCAAATTGGAGCGCTGTCTCCCGAGTGTGGATGTGAGGTTGGCTCCCCATCATGGATATGCTTTCCGATGCTAATGCCAAAATCTGTTCGTGAGTCCGAAGCCGGCAAATCCACGAATTGATACCCATTGAGTCTTCTGACCTTCAAGCTGGTAGAACTCGAGCAAACTACCTCCAAACCTTCGTCACTCCGTCCCGCAAGCACGCAGATACGCTTGTCACGAGGCGACACACTAAACCAGCGGGTTAGATGTCTGCCATCCGAGCCAACCCTCGCTAGCCACTCAGAAATCTCCACGCCGCTGACTGAGTACTGCAAGTCAATGCCAACAGGTCTTTTGAATGAAACGGTATGAAATTGGCCCGCAGGCCCCCGCCCCACCTCCTCCTTGCTCGGTCCCGGCTCACGCGAATCGGTGAAGCTCGGTTTGTCGCCGACCTGCCAGCCGGGGTAGATGCCATTCGCCAGCCATACTTTGCCGACGGGTTTTGGCAGGAAGTCCTGGCCGTCTTTGGTCTTCTGCCCGGCGATGTGATACGAGCCAGGTGCCAGCGCTTCGGGGGTGACGGGTAGTTTGCCGGGCTCGCCCTCCCAGATGCAGGCGATGCGGAGGAGGTCGGTGTCGAAGCAGGCCCAGAGATTGTGGCCGAGGTTCAGGATCAGGCCGCGCGGCGTCAGATTGTCCTTCGGGAAACCTTCGCCGAGGTCACGGCAGTCCAAGACGCTGCTGAAGAAGGGGAAATCCTTCTCCACAAAATCTCCCCAGGGACTGGGCACCATGGCTGGCACTTTTGCTGCTTCCCGAGTCTTTTGAGTCCCTTCTTGGGCCGACGAGAAAAGAACGGAAACAACAAACAGGACAGAAAAAACAAAACGCATGATCTCAAAACACATCCGAGGCCCACACTCTGTCAATGAGTGACGTGGCCCGCGTCATCTCCGAATTTGCCAAAAGCCTAAAGTGTACTAGGATCGTTGCTCTGTCGGCCCCCGCCACATCGTTTCCTTTGGACCTGAGAAGATGAGATTTGCCTCACCCAGCACCTTCCGCGCCGCCAGCACGTTCATGCTTTGCTTGGCCCTTTGCGCAGTCGCAACCGTCCATGCCGATGTCGTAAAGCCTGATGACAAGCCTGGATTCATGCGCCGCATTTTCGGGGGTGGCACCAAAGTGGCACCAACACCGCCGCCTGCCCCTGAGGAGGTTGAGCAAGCCCCAAAAGCCAAGCCAGCCACGCCAGGGCCAAAACCCAAGGTCACGTCGAAACCGAAATCGACCAGCTCGTCAAAACCCAAGTCGAGCACGGCCACCACAAAGTCGAATACGACTCCGAGGAAAACCATTCCTAAGCCTGAGAAAAAGGCCGGCACGCCACCCGTCAAAAAGCCAGAAGCCACCAAGCCCGCCAAGCCGGAGAAGAAGACAGCTGAGAGCAAGCCGAAGAAGGGCGAAGGAGAATTCGGCACGGATGACGACGACAAACAGACCGCAGAAATCAAACCGGTACCGGCTGCTGCTCCACAGCCGAGGCCAGAACACACCACTCTATTGCCTCCTTCTGCCCAGTCTGCCGGCTGGAAAGTCGTGAAGCTAAATGGCCGCGACTACATCACCGCCGAAAGCATCCATCAGTTTTATCGCTTCAGTTCCTATAAAATCGATGGCTCACACGTCTGGTTGAAATCGAACAACCTGATTCTCAAGGCGCAGATCGGAAGCCAAGAGATCCTGATCAACAACATCAAATTCATCCTCAGCTATCCCGTCACTGAGCACGCTGGCAGCGCACTCTTTTCCCGGCTGGATCTCTGCAAGTTGATCGACCCTGTCCTGCGCCCAACCTACATCACCGATGCGGAGCCGTTTGATACGATCGTCATTGATGCCGGCCACGGCGGCCACGATTCCGGTGCTCGTGGCATCTACGGTTATGAAAAAGACTTCGCCTTAAAGATGGCCGCATCGGTCAAAGACGCGCTGCAAAAGAAAGGCTTCAAAGTCATCCTCACCCGCAGCACAGACACTTTCATCACGCTCGGCGGTCGCGTCGCCATCGCCAATGCCACGCCACGCAGCATCTTCCTCAGCCTGCACTTTAATTCTGGTGATAGCAGCACCGCCACTGGGATCGAAACCTTTGCGCTGACGCCACAGGGCAGCTCCGCCAGCCTCGAACGCGGCGGCGGCTACAACGCTAACGGTCTCACCGGGAACTCCCATGACTCCGCCAACATCGCGCTCGCCACAGCCGTGCACGCCATGGTCATCAGTCGCTTCAAGTTTGTAGATCGTGGCATTAAGCGCGCGCAGTGGAGTGTGCTCACCGGCTGCAAGCGCCCTGGAGTTCTCTTTGAAGGTGGTTTCGTGACCAACGGCAACGAATGCCGCCTCATCGCCTCTGACACCTATCGTCAGTCCGTCTCCAGCGCCATCTCCGACGCTATCGTGAACTACCGCACCGCCCTGCGCGGAGCGATGACGAATCGGCGCTGATCCCAGAGTCTTAATTGAGAGTTGAAAGATGGGGAATCAACCGAGTGTGTCTTCGGTGAACACCCCCCAAAGATGATCTGCTTTCATTCACTCAAGGAGTTCAGTTTCAGGCGCTCAACCCTCAACTAAAAACTCTCAACTCAGCTTCCGCTCACGCAGCAAGATCCAGCCGCTGGATGCGCTGATAAGTGACGATCTCAAGTGCGAATGCGTGATCACTATCCACCCCGTGGGTTCTTCGTGATACTGGCTCCCACTCACGCGATGAGATTTCTGGAAAGGCCAATCCACGGCCGAGAATCTGATGCACCTGCGTGATCACGAGACGATGCGCGTGCGGCATCGCTGCCTCATACGTCTCAGCACCACCGCAGCACACGAGTTCTCTTTGCGCCAGACGTAACGCCTCCGGCACCGTTGAAACCGTGGAGCCATGCAGCACTTCGAGCTTGAGATCATGCGTGAGTACTAGCGGATGATGCCCCGGCTGAAACCAGCCCTGCATCTCTTCAAAAGTGCGTCTGCCGAGCAGCAACCACTTTTCCTGCGTGTAAGCTCTGAAGTGCGCGCGATCTGCTGGCAGATCCCAGGGCACACCGACTCCCGTGGAGATGAACCCGTCCGCCGAGACGACTGCGATGAGGGTGAGAGTGGCACTCATGCTGCGAGTGTAACCCAAGCGCCACACTTTGTCAGCGCTGACCTACTGCGGGTTTGAAAAGATCTTCGGCTGCTGGTGCTGGCGGATTCAAGGTCAGGATGTAGCCGACGACATTCTTCATCGTTTGCTCGTCTTCAATGAAGAGGGTGACCATCTGTACCATCTTTGCGCCCTTCTCATCACCCTTCGCCGCCCCACGATGCAGGTTCTTGAATTTCTTGAGCTGTGCCAACAAATACCAACCCTGCCTACCCACTAGCGGCGGGCTACCAAAGGCCATCTCACCACTCGCATTGTAACGGTGGCACTCCATGCAGCGCTCGTAAAAAAGCAACTGCCCGCCTGCAACGTCCGCACCCTCGATCTCCCGTTTCACGGGCACGACGAGAGGTAGCTTTTCCACATGCTGCGCCACGGCTTTGATCTGCTCTGGCTTCAGCGCCTTGGCGATCGCCGCCATCATTGCTCCCTGCGGATCGACGGCAGTGTCGGTGCCACGTTTGCCATCGTGAAAGTTAGTGATCTGCGTCGTCACATACCAAGCCGGTAAATTAGCGATGGAGGGCGATTTGACCTCCTCTTTACCCTCACCTCTCAGCCCGTGGCATGGAGCGCAGACGTTTTGAAATAAGCTCGTGCCTGCGTCCTCCGCAGCGACGGAAGAAACCAGAATGAGAGCAAGATAGATGGATCGCATCGAACAACGAACGAACGGCTAGGTGCGACTATCGCAGGCAGAACAAGAACTGCGTAGCGAATGCCAGCCTAGAGTTCACAGAAGCTCCACCGTTTGCGTGATGTCGCCGAGGAAGAGTTCGTCATAGCTCTGCGGCCAAGCTTTATCAGCAGGCGGCCAGAACTTACCCGCGCGCTGACGCCGAACGATTTCCGCAGCGCATTCCAGTGCTCGGTCGATCCAGGTATCACTAAAATCTGCCCATAACTGCACGCCAGTTTCCTGCACACTTTTTGGCAAGGCAAAGTAGCCCACGGCATCTGGGCTCAAACCACGCAGACGCAACGCGGCGGCATAGAGCGGAAGCTGGAGATCGCGCCAGAGATAGGTCTGGCCGTCGCTATGCTCGAACGTCTTCCAAAGCTCTGCCTCAGAGAGTTTCTTGCGCGAACCAATCTTGTCGGCATGAGCATCGAGTGGTGACTTGGCCTTGTCAGATGTCTTGAAATCCAGCACACGCAAATGACCCGACTTCTCATGACGATCCACGCGGTCGATCTTGCAGCGCAGACGAGCGCCTTCGATCAGCAGTGGAGTTTCGTCTTTGATGCTACCGAAGCTTTCTTCAGCCAGATAAATCTGCCAGCCATCCTGTCGCTGGGCCGCCTCCGTCTCTGCTGCAAAGCGAAGGTTCTGCGTCAGCATTTCAAACTGGATCGTGATCAGCGGCGCAGGTCGTTTGCCATAAAGCTGGTGCATCTGCGTGCGTGCAGCCTCAACGAGGAATTCTTCAATTTCCCTCGGATTGGTGCTGCGCTTCATCGCTTCATCCAGCGCTAGCCGATGAAACGCATGATGGGCCAAGGTGCCAAACTCAGTCGCCGCCAGCTCACGCTTCATCGGGTCCACGGTGGCCATGCCGAGTTCGTTCGTGAAGTAGTCCCGAAACGGACAGCTCAAATAGGAGCGCAGGCGCGAGGGCGAGATCGTCTCCACTGCTGGTGCTTCGATTTTAGTACACAGCTTCCAAGCAATGCTGCGCGACGGCTCAATGCTGTGTCCGGCGCTGCTTTCATCCTTCGGGAAAAGATGGCCAACGCGAGCTGGTAGCGCGCGGTCATCACACAACAAAAGTAGGCGCGAAGGGCGGAGCGCATCACCGCGATCACTCCACTGACCGCAGAGCAGATGCAGCGAGCCGTTAACTAAACGTTGTTCGGCCAGCGCACGCAGCAGATAGGCATCACGCGCGAAACGAGTGGCCTGACAATTGAGACCCAAGCTCTCCCGCGCACGATCCGGCAGGAAGGGATGGGCAATGAGAATACCCGGCACATGCTCTTCATTCACGCCCGCCACGATGAGGTTCGGCGCAGGTTCCCACAGCAGTTCCAGCCAGCCTTGAAGCACGAGATCGACTTCCCCACGCGCCTCCGTCAATGGTTTGTCACGAAGCGCTTGGAGCGAAAGAGCGAGCAGCTCACCCGTCGTCGCCTTTAACCCGAAGCGCTGTGTCTCCTCCTGAATCTGCTCGCAGATGCCCAACCAGGAATCGCCGAGCGTGGTGGTCAGATGTTCCTGCGGGTGATTGGGATCGAACTGCCGCTCGCCATAAAGTCGCAGTAGCCACGCCCGTGCCGCTTCGACGAGCGGCTGCTTTTGCATCTCTTTCAAAAGCGCCAGCATCGCATCCACCACGCTTGTGAGATGGGCTTTAGTCTGCCGCATTATGGAGTGGGCTTCCGTCCGCTTTTCTTGGTTCAAGGAAGGTGGAGGGAAGTCCACTCCACCATGACTGCGCAGTAGCTCTTGAGCGTGAACGAGCGTCACGGGCATGTGCTTCGCAGCTAGATCATCGGCGGCACCGAGCAGATACAGACCGGCACCTGGAGCCAGCGCTTCACGCACCTCTGGCACGCGTAGCAGCGTAGCAAAGGCACGCCATGATCCGCTGGCTAACAAACTCTGCACCTGCTGCAACACATGCCACAAGCCAACTCGTGTGGCATCGACTCCACTCGGCTCAAAGACGCGCGCACCTTCTTGTCGCAGTTTTTCGATCATCACTGAGCCGGGCTCTGGATCTCCGATTCCGACGGCTACTCGTCCTTGGGGTGCAGAACTTCGGATGAGATCCAGCGCCTTGATGGCTTGTGCGGCAGCATCATGGCAAAGATGAATCGACTCGGCTCCGAGTGGGATCAGGACATCCGCATTGTCTCCCCAACTAGCGGGTAGAGGCCGACCAATCTCATCAAATTGCGCGCTTAGTTCCTTCGGCGCATGAGTAGCCACCGTCACAGGTATGCCAGAAGCAGCGCAAGCCCGCACCCAGCGCGTAAGAAGCGGCGGCAGATCCGGTGATGGCAATACGACCACTTCACGGATGCCTTCCGGCAAAATAGGTTCGGCCGCGACCGCGCGCTTCAAGGCTTGGCTGTCTTGAAAACCAGCCGCTTCCAACTCCTTCAGATAAGCGCGCTCAATCACTACCAGCTCACGCCAGCGCACGCTGTCTTGTGGCAATTTCAGCTCAGCTTCTGCAAACGACAAACCACCCGCACCTAGGATGGATTTTAACTCAGCCAGAAGCTCCGCCATTTCCACCTGCCAGAGCCAGCCGCGCTCTTCAGGCAACTTGGGGAAAAGCGTCGTGAGTTGATCCAGCGGCACTTTTTGCAAAGCCTGCTGCCAAGCCATCTGCGCCTGCATTCGAGTCGCCATGGCCTGCTTAGCCTGAGAAGGCGACAGCGCCTGTTCTGGTGTCCAAACCCACGGCACACTGGCTCCACGGTCACATTTGTCTGCGGCACGCGCGAGCGCTTCTTTGAGCCTACGACCAGCTTCAGATGTGGGCACGATGATCAGTGTCTTAGCCAGATCCAGCGCGCCAGAATCAGGCTGCCAATCGCGCATCAAGTAAGCCACTGCCTGCTCCAAAACGGGTGCATCCCAGCCCCAGAGAAGTGTGTGTAAGGGATGTAATTTGAACGTGGGCATGATCAATGAGTGGCTATCTTGAGTTACAGGCAGAAGAACTCGACAGTCTTCACAAGTCTAGGGTAGATTCACGCGCTTCGCCAGATTGTCTGGTGACTAGACTTCTCTATGCAAGACCTCCAAAGCAATCGCGCCATTTGGCTGAAAGGCTGGCTGTTTCTTCTGATCGGATTGATGTCGGCAGGACTACTGCTCATCGACAACTGGAGCTGGCGCTCAGCACTCTTGCTTGTGCTCTGCGTCTGGGGCTTCGGTCGCGCTTACTATTTCGCTTTCTATGTGATCGAGCGCTGGGTTGATCCAAGCTACAAGTTTAGCGGGCTGGGTCACTTCTTCACCTATGCTTGGCAGCGGCGGCGAAAGTAAAGATCAGAACAGCGCGCTGATCGGGAGTGGCGTGAGATCTTTGACGCCGTTGGGGAACATGCGTTTGCGGAAGGTCAGCACTTCAGGGTCCTTGTCCGTGACCAGCACGACATGCTCAAAGTGAGCACTTGGTTTACGGTCCTGAGTAATCGCTGTCCACTTATCAGCTAAAACACGGGTCTTTGCCGTGCCCATGTTCACCATGGGTTCGATGGCGATGGTCATGCCTGACTTGAGTCGCGGACGCTCACCTTTTTTGCCATAGTTTGGCACCTGTGGCTCCTCGTGCAGCTTACGACCAACACCGTGGCCGACAAACTCGCGCACGACGGTGTAGCCATACTGGATGACGTGCTCTTCAACAGAGGCACAGAGGTCACCGAGCATCCAGCCATCACGCGCATGACGGATCGCCACATGCAGAGATTCCTCGGTCGCTGCCAGCAGATGCAAGGTTTCTTTGGCCACATTACCTACGGGAACACTAAGCGCGTTGTCGCCGATCCAACCGTCGAATTCAATTCCGACATCGATCTTCACGATGTCGCCATCCTGGATAACTCGCGCTCCACCGATGCCATGCACGACTTCTTCATTGATTGAGATACAAATATGCCCAGGAAACTTGCGGTAACCGAGGAATGCGCTTTTGCAATGACGCGCTTTCATCTCAGCAGCAGCGTAGCGGTCCACCTCGCCTGTGGTGATCCCGACATGCACGAGAGCCGCTGTCTTCAGCAAAATATCGCGCGCGATTCCGTTAGCGACACGGATGCCGTTTTGTTGGGCACCGTGACGAATCGGGATCTTGTTCGAAAGCAATCCCATGATGGCTTACTTCCCGCCTGTGGAAATGAACCAAGCAACTCCGAGAATGGTGATGATCGCGATGCCGACCCAAAGCCATGTGACCGTAGTTGCATCAGCCACCTGACCCGTCTGAGCCATGCGATCGAAGCGACCACGAATACGGCCCTTTTTCAGGAATCCGTCATAGTGACTCTGGAGCAGATGGGTCTCAATCTGGCGCATGACATCAAGCACGACACCGACAAGAATCAGCAGGCTAGTGCCACCAAAGAACTGTGCGGTCTGCGGGGCGATACCCATGAAGCGGCTCACAACAGCAGGCATGACGTAAAGACCTGTGAGGAAGATCGCACCCGCGAAGGTAAGGCGGCTCATCGTGAAGTCGAGGAAGTCAGCCGTCGGCTTGCCGGGGCGAATGCCGGGCAGGTAACCGCCACTCTTTTTCAGGTCTTCTGAAATCTGCGTAGGCTGGAACATGGTAGCGACCCAGAAATAACTGAAGAAGAAGATCAGAGCAGCAGAGATGACATAATAAACCCAGCCGGAACCGATGAGGGCAGAAAAGTCCTGCACCCAGCGCACGTCAGGGAACATGGAACTGAGGATCTGGGCCGGGAAGAGCAAAATCGCCTGAGCGAAGATGATCGGCATGACGCCCGAATAGTTGACCTTCAGAGGCAGATACTGCGTTTGACCGCCATAGACCTTACGACCGACGACACGCTTAGCGTATTGGATAACGATTCGTCGTGTCGCCTGAGTGAGGGCAATGACACCAGCAATGACAATGATCATGAAGGCAAGCAACATGACCAGCATGAAGGGTTTGCTCATATCATTAACAGCACCACCGACAAAAGTCTGCCACACCTGAACAAGCGCTCCAGGAAGATCCGAGACGATGTTCACACAAATCAAAAGCGAAACTCCATTGCCAATGCCACGCTCGGTGATCATTTCACCCAGCCACATCATGAGCATGGTTCCTGCCGTTATGGTGATGACCGTGGTGATGACAAACACTGGACCATAACCTGGAATAAGCGGACGTCCGACGCGGTCGATCACTTCCTGCAAGCCACCCAAAAAGATGTTCTGACCGGGATTCGAAAGGGACTGGGCGAGAAGATAACCTTGGAAGAGGCAAAGAGCGATTGTTGCAAGGCGTGTAAACTGCGTGATCTTTTGTCGACCACCGTCTTCACGAGCCATTTTGCTCATGCTCGGCACAACAGCCGTGAGCAACTGTAACATGATGCTGGCACTGATGTAAGGCATGATGCCAAGCGCAAAGATGGCGCAGTTTTGCAAGCCACCGCCACTGAATACATTGAGAAGAGCTGCGACTTGTGCACCAGCACCTTCAGTGTCAGCCGTGCGTGTCTTAATCCACTCGTCAAGAACGGAGGCATCGACACCTGGGAGCGTGATTGCGGTTCCGATACGGACGATGACAATCATCGCCAACGTGAAGAGAATGCGTGAACGAAGGTCTGGGACCTTGAAGCTATTAGCAAAGGCGGAAATCATGGATAAAAAAAGACTGGTCGGGGATAAAGGAAAGCGGGCCGCGTCTTCAGCCAACCTCTTCGTTGGACGCAGACTGGCCCGCTTAAAGTTTCAGGGTGGATCAGGCAGCAACGGAACCGCCGGCCTTCTCGATCTTCTCGCGGGCGGTAGCGCTGACGCTTTTGATCTCAATAGTCAATTTGCGTGTCAGATCACCCGTGCCTAGTATTTTAATGGCATCACAGACGCGGTTCACAAGACCCTTCTCACGGAGAGAAACTTCATTGATCACAGCACCGTCTTCGAAGGCATCATTGAGGCAACCAACGTTGACCACTTCATACACATCACGGAACTGAACATTGCTGAAGCCTTTCTTAGGGAGGCGACGATGAAGGGGCATCTGACCACCTTCGAAGCCGGGGCGGATACCTGCTCCAGCGCGGGCTTTCTGTCCTTTGTGGCCTTTGCCGGAGGTCTTGCCGTGACCGGAGCTTTCACCGCAGCCGATACGCTTGCGGCGCTTCTTGGCGCCGGGGCGGGGTTTGACATCTTGGAGTTGCATAGGGATTTGAAATTTGAAATTTGAAATTTGAAACCAATCAGAGCGCCTTGCGCTCCTTGAGTTCTTTACCACGAGCACGCATGATCTCATCCTTCGGACGGAGAGCAGCAAGAGCAGCGAGTGTAGCTTTGACGACATTGGCGTGATTGCTAGAACCCAGCGACTTGCCGATAACGTCTTTCACGCCAGCAGCTTCGAGGACAGCGCGAGCACCGCCGCCAGCAATGATTCCAGTTCCAGGGGAGGCTGGCTTGAGCATGATGGCACCGCCACCGTGCTCACCAATGACTTCATGCGGGATGGTATTATTGTTGAGATGAACAATGTTCATCTTCTTGCGGCTATTTTCTGTCGCCTTCTTGATAGCGTCGGAAACTTCGTTCGCCTTACCGAAACCCCAACCCACTTTGCCCTGGCGATCACCAGAAACAACGAGTGCGGAGAAACTAAAGCGACGACCACCCTTTACGACCTTTGCGCATCGGTTGATGTGGACCACTTTTTCGACGGAGTCCGAACTGTCTCTTTCACTGCCGGAACGATTAAAATCTGCTGCCATAAAAAAAATAGTGGGGATTAGAACTTCAGGCCCTTTTCACGGGCGGCATCGGCGAGAGCCTTGACTTTGCCATGATAGATGAAACCACCGCGGTCGAAAACGACTTGGGTGATGTTTGCCGCGAGGGCACGTTCGGCCAAAACTTCGCCAATCTTAGTGGCGTTCAGAATGTTGGCTTTACCTGCACCGAAACCTTTTTCTTTGGTCGATGCGGAAACGATGGTCTTGCCTGCTTCATCATCGATGACTTGGGCATAAACGTTCGTGTTGGAGAAATAGACCGCGAGACGTGGCCGGGCAGTTGTGCCCTTGAGTGTCTTACGGATGCGCGCGTGGATACGCGAGCGGCTGAGTTTGCGATTCTTCACTGCCATGATGAGTTTCCTCCAATTATATTACTTCACGCTCTTACCAGCCTTGCGGCGGATCTGTTCACCCACATATCGGACGCCCTTTGCCTTGTATGGCTCTGGCGGATAGTAGGCCCGGATGTCGGCAGCGAGCTGGCCGACGATTTGTTTATCGATGCCTTCGATCGCGATCTTGGTGTTCTCAGTGACGGTCACTTTGACACCTGCTGGGATCGGATGAAGACGTGGGTGAGACTGACCGAGGTTAAGATCGATCACGTCACCTTTGACGGCGGCACGGAAACCGACGCCGTGGATTTCAAGATTCTTGATGTAGCCCTTGCTGACACCTTCAATCATGTTGCCAATGAGACGTTGACTTGTGCCGTGCATGGCACGGACTCGGCGGTCTTCGTTGAGGCGAGTCACAAGGACTTCTTTGCCTTCAGCAACGACTGCGATGCCTTCAGGGAAAGCCCAGTTGAGTTTGCCTTTGGGACCTTCGACGAGGACACTGCGGTCCGCTCCGATTTTGACGGAGACTTTGTCAGGGAGAGAGATGGGTAGTTTACCGACGCGTGACATGATGTTGTTCCTCGATGATTACCAGATCTGGGCAAGAAGTTCGCCGCCCACTTTGGCTTTCTTTGCGCGTGCACCAGTCATGATGCCACGAGATGTGGACAGAATAGAAATACCGAGACCGCCGAGGACACGGGGGATCTCGTCCACAGACACATACTTGCGCAAACCTGGTTTGCTGATGCGTGTGAGATTGCGGACGACCGGGGCCTTGCCCTGGTATTTAATTTTTAACTTGATGCGAGGGTGTGCAGCAGTGGTGTCCATTTCGTAGCTCCACAGGTAGCCTTCTTCCTGAAGGATGCGGGAGAGCTCATTCTTCATTTTGGAGAAGGGAACGAAGCACTCCTGCTGGCCTGCGGATGCGGCATTGCGGATGCGGGTGAGAAAGTCAGAGATCGGGTCGGTCATGGCTCGTGGGAGTCGGACGGTTCAGTTCAGGTTAAGCAGCGGCGGCCTCAGCAGCTTGGCCTTCGCCCTTGTTCTGAGGAGTATTAATCTTACCACGGAATGGCATGCCGAGTGCGCGGAGCAACTCGCGAGCATGGTCGTCATTGTTGGTGGAGGTGACGAAGGTGATGTCAAAACCAAGCGTGCGCTTGATCTTGTCTAGTTCGATCTCAGGGAAGATGGACTGGTCACTCACACCAAGTGTGTAGTTGCCACGACCATCAAAAGCACGAGGGGCGACACCACGGAAGTCACGAACACGCGGGAGGGCTGTGCGGACGAGGCGGAGCAGGAAGTCATACATTCGTGGACCGCGCAGCGTGATTTTCACACCGACGTTTTCACCAGCGCGCAGTTTGAAGTTGGCGATAGCCTTCTTACTCTGGGTGATGATTGGCTTTTGGCCAGTAATGAGTGTCACTTCATTGACGGCATCTTCGATCGCTTGCTTGCGCTCACCTTGGGAGCCGACGGAGCAGTTGATGACGATCTTTTCAAGTTTCGGCACGCAATGGATGTTATCGAGTGCGAGTTGAGTCTTCAGCGAATCGCGAAGTTTCTCTTTATATAGAGTCTGTAATGCGGGTATCATGTTTCAGTGTTGGCTGTGCAGCCTTTCCGTTACGGGTTTCAACTGTGAGGCTGAACCGGGCAAGGGGGGCGGCATATTGGTGGACTACTTCTTTTTCGCAACCTTCTTCTTTGCTGTCTTCGCGACGGCGGCTTCAGCAAGTTTGACGTTGGAAATATGGATGGGGCCTTCGATTTCGATGATACCGCCAGCCTGGTTCTGCTGACTTGGCTTGACCGTCTTCTTGATCATACGGACACCTTCAATCAAGACACGATTCTTGGAGGTCTGCACTTCCTTGATAATACCTTGGGCACCTTTGTGGGCACCAGAGATGACGACGACTGTATCGCCTTTGTTTACGTGGGTTTTGACTCGGCTCATAGCACTTCGGGGGCGAGGGAAACGATCTTCATAAAGTTCTTGTCACGCAGTTCGCGAGCCACGGGACCGAAGATGCGTGTACCTTTTGGATTGTTATCTTTATCGATGATGACCATGGCATTTTTGTCGAAACGCAGAATCGATCCATCATTGCGGCGGATTGGATGTGCGGTGCGGACAATAACGGCACGAACGACTTCACCCTTCTTCACGCTAGCGGTCGGCGTGGACTCACGAATGTGAGCGGTGATGATATCGCCAACATAAGCGAAGCGGGTATTCTTCTTTCCCAGCACGCCAATCATAGTGGCGAGACGGGCTCCGGTGTTATCTGCCACCGGGATTGATGACTCCATTTGTAACATAGCTTTTTCTTCCTCAGTTGAATGGGTTGATCTGTTCCTAGCGGGGGTTAGTGCTTGAGCACTTCCTCCAGGTTCCAGCGCTTCAGTTTACTCATTGGACGGGTTTCAGAGATCAGGACGCGGTCACCAATCTTGGCCTGTTCGTTTTCATCGTGAGCGTAAAAGGTCGATGTCTTGCGGACAATTTTCTTGAACTTAGGATGCGGCACACGGCGCTCCACCTCGACCACGATGGTCTTGTTCATCTTGTCTGACGTCACCTTGCCAATGCGTGTCTTGCTCACGGCTGTTTTGGCTGGGGTCGGGATCGCGGTTTCTATATCGCTCATGGGATGGGAATCAGGGCAAATGGGTTGCGTTCAGGATCAGGCAGCCTTCGCCACAAGGCTACGCTCGGTCACGATGGTTTCAATTCGGGCCACTTCACGGCGCAATGTCATGATGCGGGAAGGGTTCTCTAGCTGGCCGATCTGCTGCTGCACACGCAGGTTCAGCATTTCCTGGCGGAGTTCGCGGCGGCGGGCGCCTAGCTCTTCCACGGTCATTTCACGGAGTTCTTTGATCTTCATGTTAAATTCGGTGGTACAGGATTAATGGGAAATCGCGCGGGTGATGAACCGGGTACGGAGACCCAGTTTATTTGCAGCAAGACGGCAAGCGTCACGAGCAGTGGCTTCATTCACCCCAGAGATTTCAAATAGCACATGTCCTGGAAGGACCACGGCAACCCAGAATTCGGGTGAGCCTTTACCTTTACCCATTCGAGTTTCAGGTGGACGGGCTGTGCAAGGCTTGTGCGGGAAGATACGGATGAACACCTTACCTTTGCGCTTCAGGAAGCGAGTGATCGCCACACGACATGCTTCGATCTGGTTGTTCTTTATCCAGCCGCGATCAAGCGTCTGGAGTCCAAAGTCACCGAAGTCCAACTTGTTGGCACTGGTGGCGATGCCCGAGCGACTGCCGCGCTGGGTTTTACGATATTTTACTCGACTGGGAAGAAGGGCCATGGGTCAAACTCCTGTTGGGATCCGGTTTACTAAAAGGGGTGAATTGAAATTACTGAGCAGCAGGTGCTTCAGCGGCGGTAGCTGGTGCGGGACCAGAGGTGGGAACGGAACCGTATTGAGGAGGTCCGCCGCCAGCACGCTCACCACGACGAGGTGGTCCACCACGATCACCATCACGGCGAGGGCGACGCTCTTGACGAGGCTGGCTGTTCTCAGGTGCGTTACCGCGATTGAGCCAAACTTTAACACCAATCAGTCCATAAACGGTGCGGGCTTCAGCAAAGCCGTAGTCAATCGGGATACGCAGTGTCTGGAGAGGCACTTTGCCTTGACGATACTGCTCAGCACGGGCGATATCCGCACCACCAAGACGACCGGCAACTCGGATACGAATACCTTCGCCACCCATGTCCATCGCGGTCTGCACGGAACGTTTCATCGCACGGCGGAAGGAAATACGGCGCTCAAGCTGAACGGCGACGCCTTCTGCGACGAGCTGGGCGTCAAGTTCAGGCTGCTTGATCTCGAAGATGTCGATCTTGACCTGTTTGCCACCACACATTTCGGAGACTTTCTGGCTCATCACTTCGATCTCTTGACCTTTACGGCCAATGACCAGACCAGGGCGAGCCGTATGAAGCGTCACACGCACTTGGTTCCAAGCGCGCTCAATGACGATCTTCGCCACGGCAGCTTGCATGAGCTTTTCCTTCAGGTAGTTGCGAATTGTGAGGTCGCTATGCAGAGCTTCTGCATACTCCCTCTCAGGTGCATACCATTTGGAGCGCCAGTCTTTGGAGACTGCAAGGCGGAAGCCGATCGGATTAACTTTCTGTCCCATAAATGCGTGGTGTGTGGAGATTATTCAGCCGAGACTTTCGCCTGAGACTTATTGATGCGTTTCGCTGGCTTCGCAGCCTCTTCAGGCTTAGCACCGAGAATCACAGTGATGTGAGTCATGCGCTTGAGAATCGGTGCAGCTGAGCCACGAGCGCGGGGCATAATGCGCTTGAGAGTTGGCCCTGGAGTAGCGACTGCGCTGGCGACGATCAGGTCGTCGGCATCGAGTTCGTGGTTATTTTCTGCGTTCGCCACAGCGGAACGGAGAACTTTGCCGACGAGAAGAGCTGCCTTCTTGGGGGTGAAATCAAGCACACTGAGCGCCTGTGACACTGGCATTCCAGTGATAGCACGTGTGACTTGACGCGCCTTCTGGGAAGAGATGCGAGCGTATTTAAGGATTGAACGAACTTCCATAAACTTAGAATGACCTGTTTGTATCGATTTTGCCTTTATCTCCGACCCGGACAGGATCAGAGACGTTTGCTAGTTCCTGCACCACAGCGCCACTCACAGAGTTGCGTACTTCGGTGACAAGAACCTTCGCGATGGGTTTGTCTTCGCGGAAAATTTCAAAGGGCATCCCTGGCTTCACGCCATCACGGGAACCCACACTGAGGACGGCAATGCCGAGTTCACTCTTCAAACTGACAATACGTGCATCTTGCAGATCAGCGGCGGGCTGAGTTGGATCAACAATCTTAGAAGATGATTTGGCTAGGGTCTCTTCAGCTTTGACGAGCGCTAGTTGAAGACGATCAGCTGACGTTGGCTCAGGAGTTGGAACAGTTTTGACAAACTGCAGAGAAGCTTCAGCGAGTTCCATCAAACTATCCGCAAGATTCAGGCGGGATGTTTCTGCAATACGCAGATCACTAAGAGAAGAAAGCAGACGCGCTTGCGTTTGTTCTGGGGCATTCTCCAGAGCGGTAATGCCCAGACCTTCAAGCAAACCGCGAAGGCGCTCGTAGCGATCCTTGAGTTCGAGCGCTTCATTATTAGAAGCCGCTGCACTCTGCGTGAGCGCAGCGTTCTTGTCTTTAGATGCAGCGAGTTGCTCCTCGTATGCTTGAATCTTCTGCGCAGCCACCTGCAGAGTCGTGTTTAATTCCTGCAACTCAAATGAGGTCTGCGCCTGAACGTCACCACACACGATCACCACTGCGAAAAGCAGCAGAGCGCATGAGTTGAAACGTTGGGACAGGCTTGTGATCATTGAATTGTAGGACAAAAAATAGTCGAAAATAACTTACTTAGCAGCTTTGACAGTGTGGGCACCGTGGCTCTTGAAGAGACGTGTCTGGGAAAACTCGCCGAGGCGATGTCCAACCATGTTTTCCGTGGCGTAGACGCTCACGAAATCCTTACCGTTGTGAACCAAGAAAGTGTGACCGACAAGATCGGGAGTGATCATGGAACTACGTGCCCATGTCTTTACCGGGCGCTTTAGTCCGGCGTCGTTGAGCTTGTCCACTTTGTCGAGCAGTGCCTGCTGGACGAAGGGTCCTTTTTTCAGTGAGCGTGCCATAGGGTCAGTATTTCAGATTGGGGAAAAATTACTTCTTAGCGTGACGAGTCTGAACAATAAGCTTGTTCGTGTTCTTCTTCTTATTGCGTGTCTTTTCACCCTTCGCATGGCCCCAAGGGCTGAGAAGATGCTGTCGACCACCACCAGATTTAGAACGACCTTCACCACCACCGTTTGGATGGTCGATTGGATTCATACACATACCGCGCACTGTTGGGCGAGTGCCCTGCCAGCGTGTGCGTCCAGCCTTGCCGGAAACAACGTTCATGTGCTCGGTGTTTCCCACCTGGCCGATCGTTGCATAGCACTCGGAGTGGATCTTGCGGATTTCGCCAGAAGGCATGCGCACTAGAGCGTATTCTCCTTCACGGTTAGAAAGAATGGCAACCTGGCCTGCTGCACGGGCGGCAACACCACCGCGACCGGCCACAAGCTCAACATTGTGAATGCTTGTACCAAGAGGAATCTTGCGTAGTGGAAGAGCATTTCCGAGGTCCGGAGTTGCTTTCTCACCAGCCATAACGCTGGCGCCGACTTGCAGGTTGTTCGGGGCCAAGATGTAGGCGCGCTCGCCTTCCTTATACTCGATCAATGCAATACGTGCAGAGCGGTTCGGATCGTATTCGATCGCGATGACCTTGGCAGCGTCGTCACGGCGGGCACGCTTGAAGTCGATCAAGCGATAGCGGCGTTCATGACCACCACCGATGTGACGGCAGGTGATACGACCTGTGTTGTTGCGTCCGCCGGATTTGCGTAGCGCAACAGTGAGACTGCGCTGCGGTGTATCCTTGGTGATCTCCTCGAAGGAGTTCCACTGCTTGTAGCGGTTCGATGGGGTATTCGGCTTGAATGTTTTCAGCGCCATAGGTATGAGTCCTTCTGTTTAAAAGGGTTGAGAACCGGAGTTGCTCTTTAGACGAGTTCGATGCGTTCGCCGTCTTTGAGACGCACGATTGCCTTCTTGTAATGATTGGTTCGGCCGGCATCAGCGCGCTTTTGACGACGAGCTTTACCGTCAAAGTTCGCAGTGCGGACTCCGACAACTTTTTTGCCGAAGTGCTTTTCAACGGCCTGCTTGATTTCGATCTTGGTGGACTTCGGATTGACGATGAAAACGTATTCGTTGTTTTCTTCACCGAGTCTCGTTGCCTTTTCGGTAAGGCGGATCGTGTGGATCACGGAATGGGGGTCTTTCATATCAGCAAGCGGTCCTCCGGGCGAGGGTTGGAAGGGCGTCTGTCGTGACAATAATCTGTTTATAACGAAGCAGATTTTCGGCATTCACATCTTCAGCGGAAACAAGCTGCACATCATGAATGTTGCGTGCGGAACGGAAGGTCAGCTCATCGAAGTTTTGTCCGATGACGAGAACCTTCTTGGCGGTTGTCAGACCGGCGATAACACTAACGAATGACTTGGTCTTACCATCGGCGACCACGAAGGAATCAACTGTTGAGATCGCACCGTCATTGATGCGTGCGGTCAGAGCTGCACGGAAAGCGAGTTTGCGAACATTTTTCGTGGTCGTCTTCGACCAGTCGCGGGTGCGAGGTCCAAAGACCACACCACCACCGGACCAGATCGGGGAGCGCTTGCTGCCCATACGAGCGTTGCCGGTTCCCTTTTGATTCCAGAGTTTCGAGCCGCTGCCGGAAACTTCTGAACGGTTTTTGGTGTTGGCATTACCCTGACGACGATTCGCGCGGTAGGCGACGAGCACGTCATTGAGTGCCTGCTTGCCGTGGTGACCCTCGACGAGGTTCAGGCTGGCCTGTTTGGCGCTTTCTGTGGAGAGAAGTGTGGCTGACATAATTCAAATTCCTCCTGGGATTATTTGGCTGGAGCGAGCTTCTTCTTGGCTGGGCGCACCACAACGATGCTGCCTTTGTTGCCAGGAATAGAACCGCTGATGAGGAGCACGCCATCTTCAAGATGGCTCTGGATAATTTTTAGATTCTGTGTGGTCACTCGATCCACACCATCATGACCAGGCATTTTCTGATTCTTCCAAACGAGGCCGGGGGTGAGGCGGCAACCAATGGAACCTGGACGACGATGCATCATGTGACCATGAGTGGCAGGCTGGCCGGCGAAGTTCCAGCGCTTGACGACGCCCTGGAAACCTTTGCCTTTGCTTGTGCCGATGACATCGACCCACTGACCATTGCTGAATAGGCTGGCGTCAATCTTGGTATCGGCTCCTGGAAGCTGATCGTCAGAACTCACGCGGAATTCCTTGATGATGCGCTTCGGACTCACGCCGAATTTTTTGAAGTGGCCGAGAAGGGGCTTCGTGACGCGGGATTCTTTCTGGTCTTCATAACCAATCTGAATCGCGCTGTAGCCGTCCTTACCGGACTTCGTTTTTACTTGGAGCAGAGCATTGCTGCTCACGTCCACGACAGTCACTGCGATAGCTTCACCCTTGTCGGTGTAAACCTTCGTCATGCCGAGTTTTTTGCCAATCAATCCAATAGCCATAATGTTTCTCCTCCTGTTAAAGTCAGTTCTTTGGGTGGAAACTAGATCTTGATCGTGATGTCCACGCCAGATGGGAGATTGAGCTTCTTCAGCTCATCCACCGTGCGGGATGTGGGGTCAACGATGTCCAACAAACGCTTGTGCGTGCGGATTTCGAACTGGTCCATGGACTTCTTATCCACGTGTGGTGAGCGGTTCACCGTAAACTTTTCAATGCGGGTCGGGAGCGGGATCGGCCCTGCTACTTTTGCACCTGTCCGCTTGGCGGTTTCCACGATGTCTGCCGTGCTCTTATCAAGCACGCGGTAGTCATAGGCGCGCAGGCGGATTCTGATTCGTTGATTACTCATGTCGGGGTTCCGGTTCAAATGGGTTACTGCAAAATTTAGTTCTTTGTTCCGCGCTGCTCGACGATCTGCTCGACGATCTGCTGTGGGACCTGCTCAAAGCGCGCAGGCTGCATGGAGTAGGAGGCGCGGCCAGAGGAAAGGGTGCGGATCGCGGTCGAATAACCAAACATTTCCGACAGCGGAACTTCAGCGCGAAGGATCGCAGTGGTTCCACGTGTGTCCATCCCTTGGATTTTACCACGGCGACGGTTAAGGTCACCCATGATGTCTCCCTGATAATCTTCTGGTGTGGAGGCTTCCACAGCCATGATTGGCTCGAGCAAAATGCACTTGGCTTTCTTCAGCGCGTCTTTGACTGCGAAGATGGCGGCCATCTTGAAAGCGTTTTCATTCGAGTCAACGTCATGGCTTGAACCATCCAAGAGCTCAATACGAACGTCGATCACAGGATAACCTGCGATGATGCCGTTGAGCACCGCTTCCATACAACCTGCCTTGCAGGGATTGATGAATTCTTTCGGGATGGTACCACCGACAACTTTGTTTTCGACCGAGACGCCTTTGCCAGGTTCACCTGGGAAAATCTTGAGGATTACGTGTCCATACTGACCACGACCACCAGACTGCTTGACCAACTTGCCTTCGCCATCGGCTTCTCTCGTGAGAGTCTCGCGGTAGGCGATCTGCGGCTTGCCAGTGTTGGTTTCGACTTTGTGCTCGCGCTTGAGACGGTCGCAGAGAATTTCAAGATGAAGCTCACCCATGCCAGCGATGATTGTCTGGCCCGTTTCTTCATCCGTTTTGACGAAGAAGGTTGGATCTTCTTCCGACAAGCGCTGGAGTGCATTGCCCATCTTCTCTTGGTCAGCCTTGGTCTTTGGCTCAACAGCCATGGAGATCACGGGCTCAGGGAAGGTTGGGGGCTCAAGGAGCACTTCAAGACTTTCATCGCAGAAGGTGTCGCCTGTGCGAACGTCCTTAACACCGACGAGGGCAGCGATGTCACCGGAGTAACAGCAGTCGATGTCCTTATGCACGCTGGCTTGAATCTGAATTAGACGACCGACACGCTCTGACTTACGAGTGCGAGGGTTGTAGATCGTGTCACCCTTACGGACGCAGCCGGAATAAACGCGGAAGAAGACGAGGCGACCAAATTTGTCAGACCAAAGCTTGAAGCCAAGGGCGATGAACTTGCCGTTATCGTTTGGAATCGCTTCGATCAGATTTTCTGGCTCGTCCACGACGTGACCTTTCTGAGGAGCAATGTCCAGAGGCCCTGGAAGATAGTCGATGACCGCATCAATCAGATACTGAACACCCTTGTTCTTGAAGGCAGAACCACCAGCCATCGGGATGATCTTGTTTGAGATCACGGTGCGGCGAAGTGCTGCCTTGAGTTCTTGGATCGAAATTGGCTTTTCTTCGAGGAACTGCATGCCGAGTTCTTCGTCCTGGCTGCACACTTGATCGAGGAGACCTTCATAAGCTGCTTTCGCTGTGGCGATTTCAGCACCTTCAAGTTCACGGACCGTGTAAGAGGAACCAAACTTTTCGTCATCATTGTAGATGATCGCTTTTTGATTCACCACGTCGATCTGGCCAATCAAATGTTCTTCAGCACCAATCGGAATCAGGATTGGCCATGCATTGGCACCAAGTTTAGCACGCACGTCACGCACGACGTTTTCAAAGTTGGCACCTGTGCGATCCATCTTGTTCACAAAGGCGATACGCGGCACACCATACTTCTCAGCTTGGCGATACACAGTTTCAGACTGCGGCTGCACACCAGCTACGCCACAAAGAACGAAGATCGCTCCATCAAGAACACGCAAAGAACGCTCTACCTCAGCCGTGAAGTCCACGTGCCCAGGGGTGTCGATGATGTTGACGCGCATGTCCTCTTCTTCGCGCATCTTGTAAATACCTACTTCCTTGATCTGCTTCCAGCGTGCAGTCACGGCGGCGGAAGTGATCGTGATCCCGCGTTCTTTTTCCTGCTCCATCCAGTCTGTGGTAGCTGCCCCATCATGCACTTCGCCGATCCGGTGGATCATGCCTGTGTAGAAGAGAATACGCTCAGTCAGAGTGGTCTTGCCCGCGTCAATGTGTGCGCAGATCCCGATGTTACGGGTGCGCTCCAGTGGGTATTCGCGGTTGGGAGAGTTCGGATTGGACATTGCTGCGGAAAAATTAGATGGGTAAAAGAGCGCGTTCCGTGATTAGAAGCGGAAGTGTGCGAACGCGCGGTTGGCCTGAGCCTGCTTGTGCACATCATCTCGCTTGCGGACGGCGGCACCTTGACCTTGGGAGGCTTCTTTCAATTCATTAGCGAGTGCGCGATGCATTGGCTGACCTTTACGGCCGCGTGCATATCCAACAATCCAGCGCATGGCCAAGGATTCGGAACGTGTGCCATTCACTTCAAGCGGCACCTGGTAGGTGGCACCACCGACACGACGAGCCTTGACTTCAACTTTAGGCTTCGAATTGTCGATCGCACGGTTAAAGAGTTCTAAAGGATCGACTGTTTCAGTCTTCTCGTTCAACTGCTCAATCGCAGCGTAAACGATACGCTCTGCGAGAGACTTTTTGCCTGACTGCATGACTCGGGCAATCAAGTGAGCAACAAGTTCGCTGTCATAGCGGGAGTCCTTATGGACTGGCTTGTCATATACGCGTTTTCTACGGGCCATAAATCGAAGAGGGAGAGGTTAAGAAGAATCAGTTAAGTGAAGCGGTTTTACTTCTTGCCTTTAGCCGGTGCGGCAGCGGCAGCACCCTTTTTCGGGCGTTTAGCACCATATTTCGAACGACCACGGCGACGCTTGTCCACTCCAAGGCAGTCGAGAGTCCCGCGGACGATGTGATAGCGCACGCCGGGTAAATCCTTCACGCGACCACCACGGACTAGCACGATGCTATGCTCCTGGAGGTTGTGGCCTTCACCGCCGATGTAAGCGATAACTTCAAAGCCATTTGTCAGGCGCACTTTGGCAACTTTACGGAGAGCCGAGTTGGGCTTCTTGGGTGTGCGGGTCATCACCTGGAGGCACACGCCACGACGCTGAGGGCACTTGGCCAAAGCGGGCGACTTGGACTTAGTCGCTTTGTCTTTGCGACCGAATCTGACGAGCTGATTAATGGTGGGCATGATGTCTAAAAATATCCGTTCCTTGAATTGGCCTCGTTGGGCATGGAACTGGAATAGACAGTGCTTCCACTTTGCAAAAGCAAAGTCAGCACAGTGTTTTTCCGGATCACTGCTCCGATAAGTCAGGAACCACTTTCGTGATTCGAGTTGCCTAGCTTTCACGAATGAAAACCGGGGCCGGGGGCACGCATCTTGGCCGCGATCAATCTTTTGGCAACTTGTTTTTATCCTAAATTAATTTTTTTTAAAAATCCATTTTCCCAGACTTTCTATAAACCATCCGCATTCCGTCTGAACTCATGGTTTTTGCCCTCGCACGAGAATCACATGCTAAAGAAGCAAATGGTAACTACTCAGCCAGTTTGCAGGTCCTTCCTGGTTCATCGCATTGGTCCGATTCGCCCAGATGTAGGCTGCTTCGTCTTTCTGCCATTGAGCGAGCCTGTGCCAGTGAACGCCCAGAGCTAATCGCGGCTCCTCGTGAAGCGAGGCCAGGGTGATTGCGCTCTGGATTGAGCAAAGAGCCTCATCCGCATGGCCTTTTGCATCGAGGGCATCTGCCAAGGCTAGTCGGTAGAGGTAGGTCTGTGCATTCAGACCCACAGCACGATCCATATCCACCACTGCCTGTTTCAAAACGGGACTCTCTGGCTTGCGATCCTGCACGGTCACCCCATCCAGTGCAGCGAGTCCTCGCTGATAGAAGATCTCACCATTTGTTGAGTCTAGGCGAGCAGCTTCATCTAACTGTATGCGTTGCGTAACAAGATCTTTACATGCCTGAGCCACCTCAGCCTGCACTAAAGTATAGTCGCCACGGCCAAACACCCAAACTAAGACCAGCAAGGCCAATGCTGCTGAGGCCAGAGCCAGCTTGGTGGTGATGCGTGCCACTGGGGCTCTACGCAACGACTGCTGCATGTTTTCAAATCCAGGATTCGCGAGCAAGCCAAGCAACATCGCACCGCACAAGGCTGTCGCAGGAACATGATGTTGAAATTCAAAGGCTGCGTGCTGCAGCGACGCAACAACTGCTGCGAGTTCCCCTATATTAAGAGCCAAGTTCATGCTCTGCACTCGGCCTGTGAGCATGAACTTTTCGCGCACATACCAACGCAAAAAACGCAGGCCATTCAAAACGTGAACCAGGATGACGAGGCCTAACAAACTAAACCCAATCCAGCCATAGTCCGCCAGTATTTGCAGATACTCGCTGTGGGCAAAAAACGCCTCGGGCGTCCACGTCGGCAAATCAGCCGATCTGTATTGAATGCTGCCATCATAAAACATGCGTGCCCCGGCTCCGTTCATGGGAGCCAGACGATGCTGGGTGATCGCCTCCTCCCAGATACCGAGACGGATATCCGAAGACATGGAGTGGCTCGTCATGCGACTGCGCTGGTATTCCTCATTGAGCTTCCAAAGCACGGCTCCCGCGAGAAAACTCACGACCAAGCCACCGCCCAACAAGCTCCAAAAGAAGTGACGCTGCGTCTGCCAGACGACCCACAAGCCAAGCAACGTAAACACCAGCACCCCAGAGCCCAGCCCAAACAAAACGCCGCGCCTCACCGTGAGCGACATCCCCACCGCCATAGCCACCGTCATAAATCCAAGCCAGAGTTTCAAAGCCGCACCACCATGCCCGGAGCATAGCCACCCAGCCGAAAGGAACACCACCGCCGACAGAAAAGCCGCTAGATGATTGGAATTCACAAAAAAGCCCCCGATACGCCCTGATTCCATGTTTCGGACAAAATGGGGCACCACATGAAACCCCCAGTTTCCCGCAAGATGCACCGAACCCACGGCCAGATTTTCGGCAGCTAGTATCAGCAAGGTCACGATCAACGCCACCTTCTACGAGCGCTGCGTGAACTACCGATTCGACCACGGCGGCGAATTTTTGCTAGAGGCCATGAGGCGCGATCAATATGGCTTTGACAGCCTCTTTCTGCCGCGACACACAACCTACATCGGCGGCAAAACCAGCCACTACGGCGAATGAGATCACGAGGCCCTCTTCTTCTACCATGGCAACGTGCCCTACTCGATCGTCATCTTCACACTCGGCGACTTTTTTCCCGGCAAAATGAACTGGCCCCTCGGCGCCATGATCAGCGGGCTTTTCAGGAAGTGTGTGGAGAGTTCAGTCAGCTTTCGGGTTCTTGAGAAAATAAAGTCGGCCATCCTCCGCACCGATGAGAAGATCGGGCAGACCATTCGCGTCCCAATCAATTGGCGTCGGGCTGGTGTCGTGACCTTCGATGTTACGATCGCTGACATTGCCTTTTTCTTCAAAGAGGATGAGGCCGTCCTTCTCACCAGTTTGGCGGAGGAACTGGGCGTTCTGGCTGTTGAGGAGGATGTCGAGCTTGCCGTCGCCATCCCAGTCCATGAGGCAGAGTTTGCGGCGGCCGCTTTTGCCGGCGGTGCCGGTGTTGAGCTGGAGAAGTTTTCCGTCCTTGTCGGCAAAGATGCGCCGTGGGGGCTGGAGGCCGCTCGACGTACGTTTGAAAAAGGAAAGGTAGCCTTCGTGGTCGAGCATGACGAGGTCGGTTAGGCCGTCTTTGTTCCAATCAATCGCCACGGGAGTGGTGCGCCATTGGGTGAGCAGGCCTTTGCCTTCGGGCCGCCGCCAGCCCCAGGCGAGCTTCGGCTGTTCGCCGTTCCATTCGACTTCCACGGGCTTTTCAGCGGCGAGTTCGGGCTTGGTCTTGCTGCCGGTGTTTTCAAACCACACGACCTTGCCGAGGATGCTGTTCGCGATGAGGTCGAGATCGCCATCGCCATCCCAATCGGCCACGGTCTGCGTGGTGTAGCCCCACTTGGCTTCGGCTGGGCCTTGGATGCTGCCATTCTTGCCGGCCATGATGCGCAGTGTCTTGCCGCCAGCCTTCAGCTTCGACGGTGCGGCGAATTTCGGCTCGGCGACGCCAGGACCGCTGAGGTTTTCGATGAAGGCGATGTATCCGGCAGTGTTCCCAGCGATGACATCGGTGTCTTTGTCGCCATCCCAGTCGCAACCGAAGAGCGTGACGAGCGCGCCAAAGTTAATCTCGTCCGCCTCTTGCTTGAAGTAGCGCGGCTTCTCAAACACGGGCGATTTTTCAGCGTCTAGCTTGCCGGTGTTTTCGATGAAGGCCACGCGGCCATCTTCATCGCCGCAGATGAGATCGTGGTCGCCGTCCTTGTCCCAGTCGAATGCGATGGGGTCGATCATCTCCAAGTCCATGCGCAGGTGCTTGCCCTCGGCATCGAGAACGCGGCGGCCTTTGGCATACTTCGGTTCGGTGCGCGTGCCGCTGTTTTCAAAGTAGGTGAACTTGTCGAGAAACTCGCCGCAAAGCAGATCCAGGTCGCCATCCTTGTCGAAGTCCTCAAAGTTAGGCGATGGGCAACCAAAGGTGTCCACGGGCCGCACGCGGAATTCTTTTTCATACTTCGGCTCCGCGTCCGTGCCGTTGTTGCGGAAGATGAAGACGAAGCCGTGCAACGGGCCGTTTTGCCACTCGCCTTTTTCGTTCCAGGCATCGTCCCAGCCGTAGTAGCTCCAGTCTTCAATGGCATTGACGAGGTCGGTTTTGCCATCGCCATCATAGTCGGTGTAGCGCCATTGATTATGCCGCACCTTGGGGCCTTTTGGCTGCTTGCCTTTCGGCTTGTACCATTTGGCGTCGATGGGCAGTTTCACTTTTTCATCGATGCCGGTTTTGATGAAGTTCGGATACTCCGCACCGGGAGTCAGCACGCGCATCTGACCGTTCACATAGCTCGGCATGACATAGGGCGTGGTCTTGCTGATGAACTTGCCGGGTTTAAAAACCGACATCTTGTTTTTTGCCGTATCGCCCGTGGTGTTCTCGAAGAGATAGACGCCGTTGTGCGGTTTGTCGGGGCAGGAGATGATCAAATCAAAGTCGCCATCGCCATCCGCATCACACGGCACAGGCCAGGCCCACAGACCGACTTCGAGATCGACGACGAGTCCAGGGTTGTTGTACTTGATCGGGTGCAGGCCTTCGGCGGCGGAGAGTTGGCCGCAAAAGAACGCAAGGAGCGTTAAGGAAGAGATGAAGGTAAGGCGCATGGGTTGGGGGTGATGCTAACGCGAGATCTGGCGAATGTTGAGCACAAAGCCATTGTGTAATCTTGCCCATGAAATGACGATACTTGACCTCACCCATGAAGCGGGAGGCTTTCATGGAATCCGCGCCGCGTAGCGGAGGGCACCACACAGGTGCTGTGCTTCACACTATCTCCCAGAGTTATCGCCACGACAAAGCATGAGATTTGTCTGCTACGAGGCCGGGCACGCAGAGTGGCAGCGTCAGCAAACTCACACAAAGCCATGTCCACCAAGTCCAGTCGCCGCCTCCATCGTTCCTGCTGCAAGATAGACACCCCATTGGTCTCATCATCCACTGATAATGCAGAACCAGTGTCAGTAGCAGCAAAGACTTTTCCAAGAACTGGCTGGCTGGTTCTGCTGGTCATTGTTTTGACCACCTTTGGGATTTACCTGCCGTCTATCAATCATGATGTAGTGCTTGATGACCGACAGTATTTAATGGATAACCCTCTGCTAAAGAGCTCGGCCAATTTTCTTTATCCTCTTAATTTCATCGAGTTTGTCACGAGCGCCCAACGTGTGGGGCTTGATTCTGACATCTCACTGAACTTCATCGTGCGGCCCGTGACCTATGCCACATTCTACTGGAACCGGCTCGCGGGTGGCGTCGATCCCGCAGGCTACCGGCAGGTGAACATACTGATCCACTCGATGAATGGCTGTATGGTCTTTGTCATGGGCTGGTTGCTGATTCAGCATGGCAGAAAGACCGCTTCGGCGGGCACTCTCTTTGCGCCTGCCGCCGCCGCCCTGCTATTCGCGGTGCATCCGCTGGCCACAGAATCAGTGACGTATGTCGTTCAGAGGTTCGAGTCCTTGGCGACGATGTTTTATCTTGTGGCTGCGGTCCTCTTCATTCGCGGTCATACGACATCGGGCCTTTGGAGCGGGCGGCTTATGCGCTGGTCGGTCCCGGTAGTAGTTCTCGCCGCGATGCTTTCCAAAGAGATCGGCTTCACCGCGCCAATCATGATCATGCTGATGGACAGGTTATGTCTCGGCACCTCCTGGCGGCAGGCTTTGCAAAGAAGCCTGCCCGTGCTGCTCCTCTTACCCGTGATTCCGGCCCTGTTGATGGTCACTTCATTTGCGCAGTCTGGAGATGCGAGTCTCTGGCGTGTGATGAACATAACGAACATTGGGTTGATCCACTTTTCACCGTTCGAATACGCACTAACTCAGGCCAGCGTCTGCCTGCGTTACTTGCAGCTCCTAGCGGTGCCCGTGAATCAAAACTTTGATCCTGGTTTTGAGATGATTACCTCGATACGAGACATGCGATTTGTTTTGTCTTTCCATGGTATCCTAGCACTTCTCCTCACCAGCTGGCTTTGGCATCGCCGTTGGGCAGTCAAAGCTGGGAATGTGGGTTTTTTCGGCATCCTCTGGTTCTTCATCACATTGGCACCATCCTCCAGCGTGATTCCTCTGCCGGATCTGATGGCGGAGCATCGTTCCTATTTGCCTTCCGTGGGCATTTTTCTGGCCGTCGCAGTGCTTTTAAATCGCTGGAGCGAAGCGTGCGTCATTAGTCCGACAAGACGGCACGCGCTCCATGCTGCTGTGGCGATCTGGGTGATCGCACTCAGCGGGGCGACCCTCGTTCGAAATGAAATCCTGCGTGACGACGAGTCCATTTATCGTGACGTGATCTCGAAAAGCCCACTGCGCGCGCGCGCTTACAATGGGCTGGCTACCGCACTGGCCCAGAAAGGTGGGGATCATTCTCAAGAAATCATTTCCTGTCTGCAAAAGGCCACCGAATTGAGTCCTAATTTTTCCATGGCTGCGGAGAACTTGGCGATCATGCTGACAAACTACCGCCAGTATGAAAAATCATTGCAGGTCACTGAATCTCTATTTCTCAAAGGCTTATACAGTGTCAGGCTGCATCATTGTCACGGGGTAAGCTTGGTATGCTTAAATCGCGTGCCTGAGGCGAAAAAGGCCTTCTTGATGGCGCTAGACCTCTGCCCGCAATTTAGAGAGTCCAATCTTTGTTTGGGACTTATCTTTGCCCAATCGGGGAAACCCCAGCAAGCACTGCATTACTACCAGGCGGCGATGGCGACGGGTCCGCTACCGCCGGAACATCAAGCCATCGTGGCAAGTCTGCCGAGCCAGCAATCGGGATACACGGACAACTCAGGCGCTCGTTCTGCTGACTCACTGACAAGATCTATCCTTGGTTCCACTTTTCGATGAAACCACGCACGGGAAAAAGTAACGCCATTGATCACGTAGCTTGACCTCACAGGCATGGACTGGGATAAAGAAGTGCATGAAGCACCGCGACAAGGCCTCACTTTACCGTGAGCTGGCAAAACTCACTGAGGCAGATTTTCATCTGGACCGTTCGCTTTCGCTACTGATCGGGCAGAAGCCATCACCGGAGAAGCGTGTGTATTTGGAGGGGATGAAGCGCGGGCTGGAGGCGGGGCAGGGCATCGCGGAATCAATCACGAAAAACAACGGGGTGCTGGTCGGCGGACTCGAGTCTTCTTTGATCGAGGCGGGTGAGCGCAGCGGCAAGATGGCGGTCTCTTTCAATCACTTGGCGCGTTATTTTGCCGCGATGGATGGCGCAGCTCGGCAGGCACGCGGCGCACTCATTTATCCGCTGATTCTCGTTCACATGGCCATCCTGCTGCCAGAGCTGCCAGCTTTCATTTCCCCAGAAGAAAACAATCATCCACTGCGCCGCATCGTCATCGCGCTGGTGGTTCTGTGGCTGCTCATTCTGGGTGGCTCGGCGGCCTGGCGCTGGCTTTCGAATCGTGCGGTAGAATCAGCCAGTGTGGACCGCTGGCTGAATCGTGTGCCATTCATGGGCGCAGTGCGGCGACATTGGGCGCTGGCACGTTTTACTCAGGTTTCACACGCTTGTTTACTGGCAGCTATGAGCATGTCGGAAACGCTACGCATCGCTGGCCGCGCGGCTCAGAGCGCGGTGATCCGCCAGGCCTCTGAAGACGCTTCTGAAAAAATCGTCGCAGGCCAGCGATTTGCCGAATCGATGGCAGAAACGGGGGCATTCACGACGGAATTCATCCACTCGATCGCCACCGCCGAGGAGACGGGCCGACTCGATGAAGAAATGGCGCGCTGGACCGCAGCGGAAACAATGCTTGCGAATGAAGCCATCGAGCGCGCCTCGCAGTGGCTGCCAAAGATCGGATATGTATTCGTCGTCGGCTTTGTGGCCTACCGCATCATCACGATGATGCAGGGCATCTACGCACCATTGCTGCGGATGACTCAATGACGAGCAGGGCTTGCGCAGGCCAAATAAAACTGCTTTAAATCGCGCTGATTGGGAAAACTGCTTTACGCGGCAGCTCACTCAAGATAGATGTTCGACCGAACAGAAAACGCACTTATACGATTATGGCCAAATCCCCTTCCAAAGAATCCACCTCCGAGCCAGCCACGAACAAGATTGCCGAGGCTCGCGCCCGCAATCTAGACCTCGCCATCCAACAGATTCACAAAGACTACGGAGAAGGTTCCATCCTGCGCATGGTCGGTGATCAGAAGGTGGATGTCGTCGTCATCCCCACGGGCAATATTTTGATCGACCAAGCGCTCGGCGTCGGCGGTTTCGCTCGCGGTCGTGTGGTGGAGATCTACGGGCCGGAGTCCTCGGGTAAAACTACACTGACGCTCACCGTCATCGCACAAGCCCAAAAAATGGGCGGTTTGGCGGCCTTCATCGACGTCGAGCACGCGCTCGACTCGAACTACGCACGCCGTCTCGGCGTGAAGATGGACGAGCTGCTCGTCTCCCAGCCTGGTTCAGGTGAAGAAGCTCTGCGCATCTGCGAAACGCTGGTGCGCTCGAATGCGCTGGATGTCATCGTCATCGACTCCGTGGCAGCACTGGTCACACGTCAGGAACTCGAAGGTGAGATCGGTGACAGCACCGTCGGTGCCCAGGCACGACTCATGAGCGCCGCTTTGAGAAAGCTCACCGCCATCATCAGCAAAGCGCGCACCTGCGTCATCTTCACCAATCAGATCCGTGAGAAGATCGGCGTCATGTTTGGCAATCCTGAAACGACTCCTGGTGGCAAAGCGCTCAAGTTCTACGCCAGCGTGCGTGTCGATATTCGCCGCATCGGTGCCATCAAAAGCAGCGACGGCACCGTCACTGGCAACCGCACGAAAGTGAAGGTGGTGAAGAACAAGCTCGCCCCGCCTTACACCGAAGCCGAGTTCGACATCATGTACAATGAAGGCATCTCCAATGTCGGCTCCATGCTCGACTTGGCCATGGAGTTTGAAGTCCTGCAAAAGCGCGGCTCATGGATCAGCTACAAAGGCAGCCAACTCGCCCAAGGTCGCGATGCCGCCAAGGAAGCTCTCAAGCTCGACACCGCGCTCTACACCGAGATCGAAGAAGCCGTGAAAGCCAAGCTCGCGGAGAAAGGTGCACCAGCGGGTGGTGCACCAGCCGATTGATCGTTCGTCAGCACTGCTTTTCAGCGTTCGTGCTCTTCAGCGTTCGGAGCACCGGCTTTAGACGGTCTTTGAAGGTCGTCGTAAGCGGTAATTCCAGCCTTCAGGGAATCGCCTGAAGGCGGTGCTCCGAACAGAAGAATTAGTCATGTATCTCACGTTGCGGCTTGGGCCGCAGAGGCTAATCTCCGCGCCGCATGACTGACTTTTTCCCGTTTCTCGCCACCGCTTCTTTTGACCTCTCTTGGTTCACTTCTCCAGAAGCCTGGGTCGCGCTTCTCACGCTGACCGTGATGGAGATCGTGCTGGGGATCGATAACATCGTCTTCATCTCTATCCTCGTAGACAAGCTACCGGTGGCGGAGCGGCCACGGGCGCGCTTCCTCGGCCTCGCGTTTGCGATGGTCACACGCATCCTGCTGCTGCTGAGCATCTCATGGGTCATGCAGTTGAAAAATCCGTTGGTGACCGTCTTGGCTCATGACATCTCGGGTAAAGATTTGATCCTCATCCTCGGTGGCCTGTTCCTACTCTGGAAAAGTACGAAGGAACTGCACCACAAGATCGAAGGCCAGGAGGAAGAGGCACACAGCACAGGCAAAGCCAAAGCAGCGCTGGGAGCCATCCTGTTTCAGATCGCCCTACTCGACATCGTCTTCTCACTCGACTCGGTGATCACTGCCGTGGGCATGGTGGATCAGGTCAGCATCATGATCCTCGCCGTGATGATCGCCGTCGGCTTCATGATGATCTTTGCTGGCTCGGTGAGTGACTTCATCAGCCGTCATCCGACGGTGAAAGTGCTCGCGCTTTCCTTCCTACTCCTCATCGGCACCACGCTGATCGCTGAGGGTTTCCATGTTCACTTTGAAAAAGGCTTCGTCTATTTTGCCATGGCCTTCTCGGTGTTCGTCGAGATGCTGAACGTCCGCATGAAGAACAAGGCGCAGAAGAAGCGGCAGGAGGCTGAGCCTGAGCAGCTCGGCGAATGACTTTGATCAGGTAAGAAAAGAGCGGCGGTTGGCGACTCCTAGCAGTCGCCTATGAAACTGTTGCTGCCCTTCTGCCTCGTCCTAGCCACTCTGATCTATGCTGCTGATGCTCCGGCACCGGTTTGGAAAGCAGGCGCTGCCAGTGCCAAAATCACGCCTGAGGCACCGATGTGGATGGCAGGCTACGCGGGCCGCACGAAGCCGTCCGAAGGCGTGGAACTGGACCTGTATGCCAAGGCGCTTGTCGTTGAAGATGCCAGCGGCGGCAGGTTTGCCCTGATCACGATGGATCTCGTCGGCGTGCCGCGAAACGTGCGGCTGTATGTCGCTGAGCAGGTGCAGAAGCAGTTCGGCATCGAGCCAGCGCGACTCGCCATCAATGCCAGCCACACCCACAGCGGGCCGGAGCTGAGAACCAGCCGAGTCGATGGAGCCGACGATCCCGCAAAACGTGAGGCCGAAGCGGAGACCTACACGAATCGGCTTCAAGAAACACTCGTTCGACTTGTCGGCGAAGCATTGCAGAAAGCCGTGCCTGCCACGCTGAACTACAGCAAAGCCCGCTGCGGCTTCGCCATGAACCGCCGCACGCCGAACGGCACCGGTGGCTGGAACAATTTCCCGAATCCCGATGGTCCGGTGGATCACGCCGTGCCCGTGCTCAAGGTGGCAGATGCCGCAGGCAAGGAACTCGCCGTCGTCTTTGGCTATGCCTGCCACTGCACCACGCTCGGCCATCAGAAATTCAGCGGCGACTACGCGGGCTATGCCCAGCAGGCGTTGGAGGCCGCGCACCCCGGCGTGACCGCCATGTTCATGAACGGCTGCAGCGGCGATCAGAATCCGTATCCACGTCGCACGATGGAGCTGGCTCAGACTCATGGGAAAAGTCTCGCCACCGCCGTCGAGGCTGCTTTGACCACCACTCTCATTCCGCTCACCGGTAACATCCGCGCCGCCTACCAGGAGATCCCGCTGGCCTACGACACACTTCCGACTCGTGAGCAGCTTTTAGAAAAGCAAAAGACCGCCACCGGACTCGACAAAGCCCACGCCGGTCGCGTCTTAGCCCGACTCGATGCCGATGGCAGCCTGCCGCAAACCTACCCCTATCCCGTGCAGGTCCTGCGCCTCGGTGATCAGCTCACCTGGGTCACGCTCGGCGGTGAAGTCGTCGTCGATTACTCACTGCGCCTGAAGTCCGAGATCAAAGACCCGCTCGTCTGGGTCAGCGCCTACACCAACGACGTGCCCAGCTACATCCCCAGCCTCCGCGTCTGGAAAGAAGGCGGCTACGAAGGTGGCGACGCCATGAAATGGGGCACCCATCCCACCCGCTGGAGCGCCAAGGTCGAGGATCACATCACCAGCACCGTGCATGAGTTGCGGAAGGGCTTGGATTGAGGGCCTCCTTTTAAGCTGTCGCAGAACCTGCCGAGCCTGTCAGAAAGTTTGTGTGGAGGGTCACCCTTTTGGGCTCGACGTTGACCGTTCATCAGTCCTCGATGCGTGATGGATGCGCCAGCCTAGCCCTCTCTCTGGGGTGAGCTACTGGTAGTGGCGCTCTTGATTCCAAGCAGGAAGGCTCACGCCATCCTCTACACGGGGGTCTTTTAGCCAGCCACCCCAATCACTGGGTCAGAAAATTTTCACCTCAAGAGATCGTATGGCCGCAGAGGTCAGCGCGGGGTCAGGGGTCGATTGATGACAGCCGAGATTCTGTCCAAAATAGACTCCAGCGTATCGCGCACTTTAACCTGATCGACGCCTTGTTGACTATGCCCCTAGGTTGACTAGCGGTGGAGGTATGATCATGAAGTCCGTATCTGCCCGTTTCGACGAAGGGAAGGTTTTGTTTGACGAGGAGATTGTCATTCCACCGCATGCTCGTCTTCTTGTGACGATCTTGGAGGATTCCGACGCAGATCGGAGCGACTTTCTGACTCTTTCGTCCGCTAGCTTTGCAGATGCCTACGATGATGACGAGATTGAGTATTCGGAGGCGGATGTCCGCCGATGAACCCAGGAGATGTTGTCCTTTCGCGTGTTCAGCAGTCAGATGGCCGACTGAAGTCTCGTCCTGCTGTCGTGCTTTCGATTTTGCCTCCCTATCAGGATCGTTTGATCTGTGGGATCAGTTCGAAGGTTAGCCATGAGGTGGTTGGATTTGACGATCTGATCTTAACGACAGACGCGGATTTCCCCCTGACTGGTCTAAAGCTCGATTCACTGATTCGGCTCGGACTGATTGCCACCATTCCTTCATCCGCCATTGTCGGCACAATGGGTTCTATTACCCCAGAACGACTCGCCAGATTGCAGAGAAGACTCGCGGATCATCTTTCTCCACGGCCGACAACTCCAGAGGATGAGACTATTACTTCTGGTCCAGAAGGGGCGAACTTTTAAGATTGCTTTGAGCGGGCATTTCAGGTGGACTGTCTGATGCACCCCCCGCATGAATTTTAAAAGCGCACGCATTTGGCCACTTCTGCTGTGTATTGGCATTGTCATCACAGGCACGGTGGCTTGGTGGTTAGCTCGACCTGGCGAAATGAAGGTGGTAGCTGCGCAGGTCACCAAGCTGTCATCAGAGCAGGTGGTCAGCCCGGCTCCGACAAAACCCAAGGCGGGAACGCCGGCACTCGATCCGATGGTGGCACATGCACCATCCGCGAAGCCGGTTTCCTTAAGTGCTTTTGAGCAGCGGCTTTTAAAGGACGCTACTTTGCTGGAAAAACGCCGTCTCGATGCCCGACCCAACGAGCCAGCGCGGGAGATGCGGCTCTGGCACACTGATTTTAAGTATCCGCTGATCCGTGAGGAAATCTGGCTGCGGGCTGATGATCAGATGCCCATGCGGCGTGAGTTTTCTGTGGCGGATCATGTGATGGTGAAATTCCCCGCTGAGGTCTCCGAATCAAAAATCGCAGACTGGGCCAAGCGCCATGGATTCTATGTCCGGCATCGGCTCCAGACGACGCCGGTGCGACTGATCGCGATGGCAAATGGCACGCTGGACAGTGCGAGCACGATCATGTCAGCGTTTAAAAAAGCGTTCCTAAAGGCACCGCAAACGCAGTTGGCGACAGCGGAGCGGGACTACCTAGTCTTCCCGACCTTGTTCCCTGATGACACGAGTTTTCCCCAGCTCTGGGGCATGCACAACACAGGCCAGACCGGCGGCACGGCCGATGCGGACATTGATGCGCCCGAGGCCTGGGACATCAGCACGGGATCACGTGAGGTGCTGGTGGGTGTGATCGACACGGGGGTGGACCGCACACATCCAGATCTGGCGGCAAACATGTGGCGGAACCCGAATGAGATCGTCGGCAACGGTGTCGATGACGACGGCAACAGCTTTGTCGATGATGTGAATGGCTGGGACTTCTTCTCCAACGACAACAACCCGATGGATGAGAATAATCACGGCACGCATTGCTCAGGCACGATCGGTGGTGTGGGCAACAATCTCAATGGAGTGACCGGTGTGTGCTGGCAGGTTTCCATCGTCGGCATCCGCTTTCTGGGACCGAGCGGTGGCAGCACCTCTGACGCGATCGAGTGCGTGAACTACGCCACAGGCCTGGGCGTGGACCTGACCTCAAACTCCTGGGGCGGCGGCGGCTCTAGCGCACTGCTCCAGGCAGCCATCGCAGATGCTGGTGCGGCGCATCAATTATTCATTGCAGCGGCAGGCAATGATAGTTCAAACACAGATCTCTCACCGCAGTATCCAGCGGGCTATCCGCTGGATAACATCATCTCCGTCGCCTCCAGCACGGACCGGGATGCGCGCTCCAGTTTCTCAAACTATGGAGCGACGAGTGTGGACTTAGCCGCACCAGGTTCGTCGGTTTACAGCACGATCATCGGGGGCGGCTATTCGAGTTTCAGCGGCACTTCGATGGCCACACCGCATGTGTCTGGAGCGGTGGCGCTCTTGAAGAGCATCGCCCCAAACATGACGCCAGCAGAGATCAAAGCGCAGCTTCTGGATACCGTCGATGCGCTGCCTGCTTTCGCGGCGACAACCGTCTCCGGCGGTCGGCTCAATGTGGCGCGGCTGATCGAGCAATCCGCTGGGCCGCGCCCAGTCGTCAGTGTGACGACGATTGAAGAGCAACCCGGTGGTAATGGCGATGGCATCTACAATCCGGGTGAGACACTAGCGCTGCGTTTCACGGTGGTGAATCGCGGCAGTGATGCCGCGCAAAATGTGACGGCCACACTGGCGAGCAGCGCAACCACTTCACGATTCACGATCACGCAGGGCACCGTGAATGTAGGCACGCTGGCACCGAGCGAGAGCGTGGCACCGCTGACTGGATTTCTCGTGCGATCTCAAGCCACCACGCCCACTCCGTATGCGGAGGAGTTCATCATCACACTGCATTATGGAACACCGGCAGAGACGACTGCCCACCGCGTCACGCTTTACCTACACATCTCATCACTCATCCGAGGTCGCATCACCGATGCAGGTGATGCCGCAGCGATCGAAGGCGCGACGATCAAGCTCGTCGGCCCATCCACCTTCACGACCACGAGCGCTAGTGATGGCACTTATGCGATGACGGTGACGGATGGTGTTTACAGCATCACGGCGGCATCTCCGGGCTATGTGACGAGCACGCCAACATTGGTCACGACACCGCCGAACCACAGCAATGTGGACTTTGCGCTCGGCATTCCCCAGCTCAGTCTGACGCCGGCGTCGGTGACCACGAATGTGTATTCGGGTCGTGCACTCAGTCGCACGGTGGAGATGCGGAATCGTGGCACGGGGCCGTTGAGATGGACTCTGCAACTGCTCAATGGACACGTGCAAAGCAGCACGGCGCTCAGGCTTTTCCATCTGCCTGCTGCCACTATGATCGAGCAACCCGAGCTGCAAGATGGCGGTCTGCGTGCGGCTTTTAAAATCAATCAAGAGTTGGAGGTGCCAGCCTTGGAGGCAGCGCTGGGCACGCTCGACGGCTTGGTCGTCGGAGCGGTGAGCACAAGCTGGGATCGCTCCGTCTTGATCAGTGATCTGGTGGCTCGCGGCGCACAGGTGGTGACTCTGACTCTGCCACTGAGTGTGGACGCGCTGGATACGGTGGACACCGTGATCGTCGATGACGCTATCGCCAACTTCACTGCGACTGACATAAGCCGGCTGCGCCTCCGAGTCAGCGCTGGTGCTGGCGTGCTCTGTGAGGCGGACAACACCGGGTCCATCACCATGATCAATCAATTGTTCGCCAGCACCGGCATCACAGCGGTGTTTGATGGCTTTCGTGATCTGACGCTGACGGACATCCGCAGTCATCCGATGACGCTCGGTGTGACCACGGTGCAAGCTGTCGCGGCAGGTGCCTCAGCCACGATCAGTGGCACGGCGCAGCGACTGGTCATGGACCCAAATGGTCGCGCTCATGCGGCTGTGACATCGCTCGGATCAGGCGTGATGGTTTTCGTTGGCAATGAAATTTCCGATGACTCAAATTACGTCACCGGAGACGCTCGGCGCTTGGCCAATCAGATCGTCGATGGCCTCATCGAGCGGCCAAGCTGGCTGACGGCCACACCACCAGCGGGCATTCTCGCGCCAGGTGCCATGCAGACGCTGACGCTTGATCTCAACTCGCAAACGCTGACCGCTGGCAGCTACGAGGCGACGGTTCTTTTCAGCACGAACGTCCCTGATGAACCCGAAACGGCACTGCCCGTGACGATGAATGTGGTGGATGCAGCGCAGCTATCTTTGAATAGGAGCACACTCGCCTTTGGATCAGTGGTGCAGAATATGAGCGCGCAGCAGGAAATCGCGATCTCCAGTATTGGCACGCTGAATCTGAATATCTCTGCCCTGCGGCTTCAGGGTCGTGATGCAGCGTTCTTTAACATCGTCGGCCCGACCAGCTTACAAGTAGCGCGTGGCGCGAGTCAAACCGTGGCGGTGAGTTTTGCGACGACAGCTCCGGTGCGCGATTTTGTGGCTGAGCTGGTGATCGAAAGTGACGATCCGACTGCGCCCTCAGTGATCGTGCCGATAACGAGCACTCGACAGTTGGCTCCAGACATCGCCGTGTCACCCGCCGCGCCTCTCATCACCTTGAACCAAGGCGAAGCAGGCTTCTTGTTTGTGACCCTTGAGAACAAGGGCCTCGGCCCGCTCGATTGGCAGGCGGCGCTGGATCATTTTCCTGGGGCCACTGGCAGCAGCCCGACTTGGGCAAATCTTCCGGGCGTCTCAGGCCGGTTCAATGCCAAGACACGCGGTCAGGTGCGGCTCAATTTCGACACGGGCCTGCTGCCGCCGGGCGATCACACCACCGTATTGCACATCACTTCTCAAGACCCCGACACACCGTATGTGGCACTCACGATCACGCTGCGGGTCAGAGCCGCTGCTCGTCCGCAGTTCACGCAAGTGGCGACGTTTGCCAACACCATTTTAAATACGCGCCGCCAGATCAGCGTGCCGATCAAAAACATCGGCGCGGCGAATCTCGTGCTCAGCAGCAAGCTGTCTTTATCTGCCGCCTTTGTGTGTCTGAGTCCGACGCCGCTGACGATCCCCGGCGGTGAAACGCGCAGCCTGATTTTTGAGTTCCGTCCTACTATGACTGCCGCTGTGAGTAGCAGCGTTCTCTTCGCGGCCAATGCGCCGGGTCGTTATCTCTACTTCACTTTTAACGGTAGAGGCATCCGTGGTCCGACGCTTCAGCTCACGCCAGCGAGCATGGCTTTCAGCACACCTCCGGGCGCGCGACATGCGCGCACGATCACGCTGACCAATAGCGGTGATCTGCCGCTGACCTGGGCAGCAACAGTCGAGAACACTGGCACATGGCTGACACTCACGATTCCAGGCGGCACACTCACTCCGGGTCAAAGTCAGATCGTGCCGGTCGCGATCCATACCGCGCTGATGCCAGCAGGCAGTCATAAGGCACAGATCAGCCTAACGAGCAATGATGCCGCGCGACCGCGCGTGGTGGTACCGATCACGATCAATGTGAGTCGCCTCGGCGTGCTGGCTTTCTATCCTGCGAGTCTGCGCTTTGATGAAGCATGGGCAAATCGAGTGGAGTCCTCTTCGTTTGATTGCATAAACACGGGCAATGCTCCCTTTCAGGTGATTTCCATCACCAGCTCGAGCGGACGTCTGATCCTCCCAGCAGTGTCTTGGCCATTCACGCTAGAACCCGGTGCTCAAAGGACGCTGAACTTCTTTTTCAGCTCCAATGCGACTGGTGACTTCAATGACCACTTCAAAATCAAAACTTCGCTGAGTAAAACAGATGTCCTCTTGCCTGTGATCGCAAAGGTCGTGCGACCACCAGCGTTGGCGATCACGCCAAGCCTCTTAGATGAAGAGCTAGAGCCTGGGGAAAGTGTGACACGCGATCTCACCGTCACCAACAGCGGGCAAGTAGCGCTGACCTGGACGAATCTTTTGCTCGATGTCACAGGCACGCCGACATCCTGGATCACGCTGTCCGCCGCCGCTGGCACCACCCCAGCGGGTGGCAACTCAGTCGTCACCACCACGCTTGATACGGCCGGTCTTCCTGCTGGCCCGCAGACAGCAAAGGTACGCTTCAATAGCAATGCACTCAGCCTCAGTCAGGTGGATGTGCCCGTCACATTCCGCGTGGCTTCGGCTGCCGTGTTGCGGCATTGGCCTGCCGTGTATGCTTTCCCAGTGACCTACACACAGGCCACTAGCACGCTGACTGGCACAATCACCAATCCAGGCAATCTGCCGCTGATCATCACTGAAATCATCAGCAGTGAAGCTGCCTTTACGACGACGGGCGTCACTCTACCGCTTACGCTCAACCCTAGAGCGAACATGCCGATAACCGTGCGCTTTTCACCAACTGAAGCGCGTGATCACAATGCGAGCCTCACTCTGAAAAGCAACGCGCGCAGCACGCCGGATCGAGTCATACAACTGAGCGGGCGCGGAGCCATCGCTCCACATATCGAGGTGGTGCCGACAGCTCTCGCGCTGAGCGTGGAGCCAGGCGTGCCGCTGACCAGCACGCTGACGCTCTCCAACATAGGCGGCCTACCCCTGCAATGGACGGCGGCCCGCACGGGAGCCATCGCCAGCATGACCAGCCTCAGTAGCAGTTCGGGCACCACCGCAGCGGCAGGCAGCAGTGCCCTAACACTGACCGTCAGCAGCACTTTCTCCACAGCAGCGGCCACCTCCACAGGCCAGATCATTTTCACCAGCAATGATCCCTCGCGCCCAAGTCTCGTGGTGCCCGTGACGATCACCGTCGTGCCGCGCCCACGGCTCGCCATCACACCCGCAGTGCTGAGCTTCGCAGACACCTTCAATGGCAGCACGTCACCGCTGTCGATCTCGCTGCGCAATGACGGTAATGCAACGCTGAATCTCACCGGCATAACGAGTGATAGTGGCCGATTTGATACAGTGCCCATCACACTGCCAACGACGATCGCCGCTGGTGCTTCAAGGACCGTGACGGTGCGTTTCTCACCCAATTCCGCAGCCTCCTTCACGGGCAAATTAAGCTTTAGCACAAACCCCGCTTTGCCTTCCCCTGTTGTGCTGCCTGTCTCAGGACGTGGTATCACTCCGCCGACTCTACGTGTCGAGCCCAGCACGCTCACTTTGAGTTTAGAAAAAGGCCGCACCAGCACTCAACCACTAACGATCAGTAATGATGGCGGATCAGCTCTGAATTGGCAGGCGACCATCACGAATACAAGCACCGGCGCTGGCACACTCCAGGAAGTGTTGCAGCGCGTGAATACGCACCATGCCACCCTCACCGCGCTGATTCCAAATCTCTATTCCTTCACCGAGGGTGAGACCGGTAACTCCATCACTGAAGGTGGCTTTGACATGTATGACACTGGCAACATCATAGACATAAGTTCGGGCAGCGAATTGGCCTACTCAAACAACGCCATAGTCACTAGCGCTATAATGGGGACAGGCGGTAGCTATTTTACCCGCAAGCAAAACGGTCTCTTTGTTTTTGTAGCAGACATGAATGGCGTCAGCAGCTTCGCCCTCCGAGGCAATCTCGGCGCAGACGGCGATGGCATCACCAATGGGGCTGTGCTAACCCGAACGGTGGGTGGCATCACCTACAAGGGCTTCTTCAAAGGTGTGTCGGGAGCTTTTGATCCCTCGGTGAACCATCTCATCATTGTCGAGGACAAGCCCGGCGTCTCCCACACTTATAGCTCTAGCACGAACAGCGATGCCCACAGCGTCAGTGGCCTCTCAGGCATCGTGCGCTTGTATTATCTTTTGTTCGCCAGACAAAGTGGCGCGCCGGTTTCTGAAACACTCGCGGGTAGTCTCATGGACTCGTTCCTGCAAAACATGGCGCTACCTGCTGACGCCTCATCAGTCAGCGTCAGCCCTGCTTCTGGCAGTAGCGCAGCAGGTGGCAACTCCACTCCCAATTTGCAGATCGCCTCCCGCAAGCTACAGATCGGCACCCATACCGCGACGATTCGCGTGACCAGCAATGCGCCAGTCTCTGGCACCGCCGACATCCCACTCACCCTAAACGTGACGCCCGCAGAACTCGATGTGGCACCCACCGCCATCACCGCATTACAACTCACCGATTCGGGCTCCGCCCAAAGCGCGCTCACCATCACCACACGCGCAGGATCAAACCCAGCATGGACGGCAAGCCCGACGGTTCCCTGGATCACGCTTTCAAAATCCAGTGGTGCGGGTGACGACTCACTTACCCTAACCTACAGCAGCAAGCTTGCCGCAGGCTCTTATCAGGGAGTGGTGAACATCAACTACAACGGCATCACTCTACCCGTGCCAGTGAGTCTCACCGTTCGCACAGCAAACTTCAGCCAGCTCCTCACCGACTATCGCCAATCGCGTATGCTGGGCCTCATTCGAGGCCTGAGTGGAGAGCCGTCCGTGCTCGCAGCAGTCAATGCCACGACCCTGCTGGCTGAAAACATTCTTCTCCTACCCACCGACATCACGGATGCCGATCTCACCACCGACGGTCGCCTTTTGTATGCCATCAGCTTTGCAGGCAAAACCATCACCCAGGTGGATCTCGAAACCTTCACGCTTGTCAGCACCAAGAGCATTCCCATCGCTCTCGATGCTGGCACTGGAAGCCCTTATCATTACCACATCGAAACAGGTCGGCAAGACCTCGTCTATTACACCGATGCTGCGACGAGCCCCGCGCTGCATGTCTTCAAATATGACGCCGGATTCGAGCTGCAAAGTTTCGTTCTGAATTCCGGTGCTGGCATCGGTGACTTCGTCGTCACTCCGGATGGCAGCACGATCTATGCATGGGCACAGAGTGGCTGGGGAACCAGCAACACCTCAGTGCTAGCGCGTATCAGCAGCGCCTCAGACACGCTGAGCCAGACCAGTCTCAGCACCGACGCTGTCTCACAAAATCCTCTGGAGGCTCCTGTGTTTTACAGTGCCAATCGTGATGCCGTGATCACCAAAGGCTCACGCTTCAACCCCACGCTCACCGCACGGCAGTCCTACACAGGGCAAACAATACTGGCGGCTTCAGCCTATGGTCACAGCCTCATCAGCGGCATTAATGTACTGGATGGTGCCAATGGCACCGCGCTACAAACACTGCCCGTCTCTGTGACGGTAGCCGCCTTTACCGCTGATCAAACGGCGCTCGTCTATCTGAACAACAGCACGCTTCGGCTTGCCCGACTCACCGTTCCCAATTTGCCAGCCGCCACGATCAATCCGCTGATCGCTGATGGCAGCAGCTTAGCCGCCGCGCCCACTGCGCTTAGCTGGACCGGTATCCCGACATCCGCCAGCTACGATGTCTTCCTGAGCACCGATGCCACCGCTCTGAATACTGCCACGAATAGCACTGGCGGTATCTATCGTGGCAACACCCCCGGCGTCAGCTTTGCCTTCAATGGCTCCAACTTCCAGTTAGGCCAGACGTATTATTGGCGCATCGACACACGCAACCTCGATGGCAGTACGGTGAAAGGCTCCGCATGGAGTTTCCGCATCCCACCTGTGGCCGTGACGCCGACTAGTCTGACGATGGCCACGCTACTCGGTAGCACCGCTTCACTGACCACGACGTTAAATATCACGACTACTGCTGGCGCTACGCCATGGACGCTCTCTGACAATGCCTCATGGCTCAGCGTGGACACGGCTGCAGGCACTGGTCCCGCCACCGTCGTCGTGTCCTTCAATCCCACAGGCCTCACGGCAGGCAATCAACTGGCGCAGATCACCCTTACCTCAGGTGCGGACATCGTCACCGTTCCAGTCACCTTTCGTCTGCTCAGCACTCTCAACATCATCAAGCTTGAGGCAGATCCCACGCTGCCATTCATCTATGCCCTGCATCGTGATCTCGCTAGCCCGTATGAAGGCTGGCTACTCTGGATTGATCCCCTCACGGCTCGTGTCGAACAAGCCGTGCTGACCGCGACGGATGCCACCGACTTTGTCGTTCATGCCGCAGATGACCGGATTTACACCCTGACCAATGGCGGCACACGAGTCGTCGCAGTGCAGCGCCAGCAGTCACGACAGATCATCGGCAACTGGAGTCTCAGCACGCCGGCCGTAGCCATCCACAATGGACCCGTCGGGCGGCTCGTCTCGCGGAGTGCGGCGAATGTTTTACAGATGATTAATTCTGTAACGGGTGGCGCCGTCGGCACGACTATCACTCTGCCGAGCTGCATCACCCGCACGCCGAGCAGCGGCACCTTCCTCTATGCCGCTGTGCAGCAGAGTTCCAGTGTCACAGGCATCGCCAAATACGCACTCGATTCTGGTGGCATCACTTACAGCACGGCATCGTATTGGAATGGATTACTCGGCAGCAGTTTCGTCATTTCTGGCGATGGCAATCGTGCCTTTTACAATCAGAAAGCCTACTTAACGACATCCTTGATCCAGCTAACGAATCTTAATGCAAGCATCGTCGCCTCATCTTGGAATGGGCAAATGGCCTTCTCCAATTCCAAGATCTATGCCATCGCTTTCACCCCACTGGAACTCTCGACCTTACCAGTCACCACCAGCTTCATGGCCGCTACCGCCAGCAACTCCCGCCTCGTGCTTTATGACGCCGTGAACCGCGCACTCAGCACAGTCGAACCAGGGACTCTCGCGGTATCACCCAGCACATTTGATTTTGGTCAGGTGCTGATCAATGGCAACGCCATTACGAGCTTCAATGTGACCAACTATTCCACTCAGGATGTGAATGTCACCGTCAACTCTACGCGGCCAGCACTAAGTGGTCCGGCCTCGTCGGTGAGCATCAACGCTGGCCAGTCCGCACAAATTGCCGTCACCTGTGCGCCTACTGTGGGTGGATATATCGCAGGTACGCTTACCTTTAATGCGTCTGGCCAACCACAGCTTAGCCGCGTGATGCAAATCACATTCCAGGCCGTTTCGCTGCTCACCAAGTTCAACGCGGATTTCAGTGTTGTTGCGCCAGCAGATGGCGCGACAGGTGGAATCGCCAGCTATCAGGAGGATGGAATGCTCTTCAGCACGCCGAGTTCGATCCTTCACGTCGGAGCCAATACGGGTAACCGCCCCAATAACGGCACGCCTCATATCGCACTACTTGGCCAACAAACGCCGTTGAGTATTCGCCGCGCAGATGCGGGCGTCTTCCATCTTCATAGTGTTGATCTCGGTGAATACAGCTTCGCCTTTGCACAGCCTCGAACCATCACTTTCACTGGCGTGACGCATAACAACTCCACCGTCAGCACTAGTTTCACGATTGATGGACTCTTTGGTGGCGCTCTCTTACTCGGCGCCTTCCAGACCTTTACCTTCCCGCCCACTTTCCAAAACCTCGTGTCGGCTCAAATCACCATCGATGCCTATGCCATGGACAACCTGGTGTTTGAAAATGTGCCCGTTGGTTCGACGTCTATCAGCGCAAATAGCATCGCCTCAACTGATGCCACACTCGATCTCGATGCAGATGGCACGCCAGATGTCTGGATCGCTGGCAGCGGTGCTAGTAACAAGGATGGCACACTCACCACCCATCACTTCACCTACACGCGCCGCACCGGATTGTCTGACAGCGCTGTGATTCTGCAAAGTAGCCGAGATGGCACAACCTGGAGCGGACTCACCGCAGGACTGGATTATACCGTGGAAAGCAGAGCGACCGATGCAGAGCGTGGCCGCGAGACACTACGCCTCAACATACCGACCGACTCCGCCACCCCCTGGCAGTTCAGGCTGCTTAGCGCGCCTTAACCGCCCTGCACGGGAGGCATGATGGCGACTTCACATTCTTCATGCAGTGGCGCGTCACGCTTCACGTAGATTTGATCCACGGCAATCAACAGACTGCCATCCCACTCGCTCAGGCGTGGCCAGCGCTGATAGATTTGCTCCAACAACTGGCTCACGTTTGAATTCGCAGCGCAGGTCCAAGTCATCTCCTCAGAACCTGTGATGTCCCGCAGGACTGAAAAGAAAAGCAGGCGCACGTTCATGGCTTTAAAATCCCAATGCATGGCAGGTTTCGAAAACGCCCCTGATAGTCCATGCCGTAGCCGACCACAAACTCATCAGCGATTTCAAAGCCGCAGTAGTCCAGCGGGTAATCGTGACTACGCGGGCGTTTTTTATCGAGCAGCACCGCCGTGCGCAGTGAGGCAGGTTTCTTGATTAGCAGCCTCTCTCGCAAAACAGAGAGCGTGAGGCCAGTATCGAGGATGTCATCGAGCAGCAGCACGTTCTCATCGGCAAAGCATGCACCTGTGGGCCATTGAATCTTCACCTGACCGCTGGACTCCGTGCCGCCCTGGTAGCTACTGGCACCGAGCGTCACGAGTCGGATCGGCAGATCGATCTGGCGCAGCAGGTCCGAGACAAAAAAAAGCGCGCCGTCCATGAGCACCACCACGGTGATGACTTTACCGGCGTAGTCCGATTCGATCTGCGCCGCCATCTCCGCGACTCGCGCATGGATTTCCTCCGCGCTGAGCAGCACGCGGTCGAGGTCGCTCAAAATTCCGGTCAGTGGGGCCATGACAATGTGAACGCATCAAGGCGCAAACCCGCGATTGCCGCAATGCCCTGACGCGCGTTTCTTCTTCTACCATGATGGATTTCCCTCCCACCACTCTCCGCGACCTGCGCGTGAGCTACGATCTCGACAGTCTCGTCGAGGAAACCGCCCCGGCTGATCCCTGCGAACTCTTCCAGGCATGGCTTCACGATGCGCTCACGCATCAGCTACCCGAGCCAAACGCCATGACCCTGGCTACACTCGGACTCGATGGCGCACCCACCACGCGCACCGTTTTACTGAAGGGGCTTGATGCGCTGGGCTTCCACTTTTACACCAACTACGAGAGCCGCAAAGGCCACGAGATCGCCGCCGATCCGCGTGCCTCCGCCGTCTTCCTTTGGACCCAAAGACATCATCAAGTAAGCATTCGCGGCACGATCAGCAAACTCCCACCAGCTGAGGCCGAAAGCTACTTCGCCAGCCGCCCGCGCGGTCATCAAATCGGCGCATGGGTATCTGAGCAAAGTCAGGTCATCTCTGGCCGCGAATGGCTGGAGCAGCGGCAGGCCGAAATGGAGGCGCGCTTTGCCGGCATCGACATCCCTTGTCCACCGCACTGGGGCGGCTACGCGCTCCTGCCAAATGAGATCGAATTCTGGCAGGGAAGAGTTAGCCGTCTGCATGATCGCCTACGCTACACACGCGACGGCGCTGGCTGGAAGCTCGAGCGACTCAGCCCGTGATCTGCTCGATTTTAAAAGTGCCCGCGCGCTTGCGTTTGCACAGCAGACCGTGACAAAGTAACCCACGCACCCATGACCACACCCTCACCCACTCGCCGTCATTTTCTCCAGCTCGCTTCCACCGCGCTCGCCGCCTCCTTCACAGGAGTCGCCCGTGCCGCAGACAAGAAAGAACCCTTCCAAATATCTCTCGCTGAGTGGTCGCTGAATAAGCGCCTCTTTAAGAAGCCCGGCGCTGAGCCGCTCGATCATCTCGACTTTGCCAAGACCGCGCGCAGCCTGGGTATCGAAGGCGTCGAATATGTGAATCAGATGTTCTTCGATAAAGCAACGGACGCGGCCTACATCGGCGAGATGAAGAAACGCCAGGAAGGCGAAGGCGTGAAGGGCCTGCTCATCATGTGTGACCGCGAGGGTAATCTGGGTGATCCCGATGAAGCCAAGCGCGCCAAGACTATCGAGAACCATCTCAAGTGGCTCGATGCCGGCGCGACGCTCGGCTGTCACAGCATCCGTGTGAATGCGGCCAGCGATCCAAAACTTAGCGATGAAGAGCAGATGAAACTCGCCGCCGATGGCCTGCATCGCCTTTGTGTCGAAGGCGACAAGCGCGGTCTCTTTGTCGTGGTGGAAAACCACGGCGGACTTTCCAGCAATGGACTCTGGCTCACAGGCGTGATGAAGGCTGCAGATCACAAGCGCGTCGGCATCCTGCCCGACTTCGGAAACTTCTACACCGACCGCATCAAGGGTGAGCTCTACAACCCCTACAAAGGTCTGCGTGAGTTCATGCCATGGGTGAAGAAGGGCATGAGCGCCAAGGCCTATGACTGGGACACCGGCGCAGGCAAATTCTACACTGAAGACCGACGCGAAGGCCGCGAGATCACACTCGATTTTCAGCGTCTCATCGATATCGTCGTGAAGGCTGGTTACAACGGCTACATCGGCATCGAATACGAAGGCGACAAGCACACCGAGATGGAAGGAATCGCCCGCACCAAACAGGCACTGGATGAATTGAAAGCAATGGTTGGATAATCCGCTCAGAGCACCTGTGTAGAACTTGATGCGTCGTCTCGATCAACTCCTTTCGTCTCTCGGCTACTGCTCACGCCGAGAGGCGCAGGGTGTCGTCAAAGACGGTCGAGTTTCTGTCGAGGGTGTCGTGGCCACACGCTCGGATCAGCGCGTCGATCCGCATCAGGTCACGCTTGATGACAAACCCCTCGAAGCGCCCGACGGTCTGCTCGCCATGCTGCACAAACCTAATGGTTATGTCTGCACCCACGCCGATGGCGAAGGCCCGACGATCTATGAACTGCTGCCATCTCGATGGCTTTCACGAAATCCCGCCGTCACCAGTATCGGTCGCCTCGATAAGGAGACTAGCGGCCTCATCCTCATCACCGATATCGGTCCGCTCGTGCAGCGTTTCACCTCTCCGCGTGCTGAGGTAGAAAAGACCTACGAGGTGACGGTCGATCACGATCTCGATCCAGCCCTTGTCGCCACCTTTGCCAGTGGCCAGATCCTGCTGCGCAATGAAGTGAAGCCCTGCCTGCCGGCCAAGCTGGAGATCACCAGCTTACTAACCGCTTCCCTCACAATCACCGAAGGTCGCTATCATCAAGTGCGCCGCATGTTCGCAAGTCTTGGCTGGCAAGTCACCGCACTGCACCGTTCTAGCTTCGCGGGTCACACGCTGGACGGACTTAAAGAAAGCCAATGGCGACTGCTGCCTCAGACATCCTGATCAGGATCACTCATCGTATCTCACCGCTGTATGATCTCTCTCCCGCCAGCTCCTCCGTGGCATATCGCTGCCGACACCGGCGGCACATTCACCGATTGCCATGCTCTCGATCCGCTAGGCCGTGAAAGCCGCTGCAAGGTACTGTCCACCGGCCATCTGCGCGCGAGCTTCGTCAGTAGCATAGGCTTTCTAGCCCGTGTCTCCGGCCTGCCACCTCTTCCCTCAGGCTTCCTCATTGGCTTCAAAGTACAAGCCGTCGGCGACAACAATACTATCACCATCACAAGCTGGAACAGCGAAACCTCAGAGATCACACTCAACCAAGAACCTAACTGGGAAACCGGCGCGCTACTCGAACTCAGCACCGGAGAAGAAGCCCCTGTGCTCGGCGCGCGCATCCTGACGAACACACCTCCCGGCCAGGCATTCCCGCCGCTGAGCCTGCGCATCGCCACGACTCGGGCGACGAATGCGCTGCTGGAGCGCAAAGGCAGCCGCATCGCGCTTTTCATCACGCGCGGCTTTGGTGATTTCCTGCACATCGGCGATCAGCGGCGCAGCGATCTCTTTGCACTTCGGCATGAGCCACGAACTGTCTTCCATGAAATCACCTCTGAAGTGCCCGAGCGACTCAGTGTGCAGGGCGAGGTGATCGAGGCGCTCGATGAAGCTGCCGTCATCGCCGAAGCGCAGCGCTGTCTTTCGTTAGGCATTCGCACCGCAGCCGTGTCACTGCTGCATGCGCATCAGCATCCGCAGCATGAAAAGCGGGTCGGTGAAATTCTACGCGCGGCAGGTTTTGAGCACATCACGCTTTCCCATGAAACGGCCGCCTTTGCCAAGCTGCTGCCGCGCACGCAGAGCACCGTGGCAGATGCATATCTGCATGGGCCCGTGCAGTCCTTTCTCAAAGCCATCCACATCGTGTCTCCCGACATGCGTGTGATGACAAGTGCTGGTGGTCTGAAGACGGCGGACGAAATTCGCCCCAAGGACATGCTGCTCAGCGGCCCCGCAGGCGGAGCCATCGGCGCTGCGAATGCAGCACGGCGGCTGGGCATCACGAAGATCATCAGCTTCGACATGGGCGGCACGAGCACGGACGTGGCGCGCGTCGACACTCGGCCGGGTTATCGATTCTCCCAGGACGTGGCCGGCATGAAACTGCTCGCTCCTTGCATCGCCATCGAAACCGTGGCTGCGGGTGGTGGCTCGATCTGTCAGTGGACGCATCATGGATTGTCTGTCGGCCCGGACAGCGCAGGCTCGAATCCTGGGCCTGCCTGCTATGGCAAAGGCGGGCCACTGTGCATCACCGATGTGAATCTTTTGTTGGGCCGCTTTGATCC
>CAMAQH010000020.1 GCA_945860295.1 Prosthecobacter debontii | reverse complement strand
TCCGCTCGCAGCCTTCTTGAGAACAGCTCAAAATGCGGAGCAAAGCCCTTGCCAAACGCCCCCAGAACTCCGAATCAATCACCACCCACAGCCGTGATCACCATAGCTTAACTTCACGCAATCCTGGCCGAAGAACGGGGACCACCTCTGAGTGACCATTCGCAGCCTGATTCATCGGTAAAGAACAAGCCTTGGCCGATGGTTTCGCTCACATCACCTGCATTCACCGCCCCCGGCCCGACGGCATCAAACAAGCTGCGACTCACAGGATGCAAATTTCCCGTGACTAAGGTGCGCAGCGCACCACGCGCTTCAGCATCCAGACGACTGAGCACGTCGGCATTTTCCAGCAGCGGATTTTCTAAAGTCAGCGTGCCAGTTTTATCAAAGACCGCCCGGCGCACGCGCATTATGCGCTTCCACAGACCGAGGGTGCGGACAAAGACGCCGAGTTTCTCAGCACGCGCAGCAGCTAGTTCCTCAGCCAGCGGCACCGCAACGCCGAGCGCACAGGGACAAGAGACGACGAAGATGGAAATCATCACCTGCACCGCCTGCACCACACCAGATCCATGCCATGCCCACCAGACAGCACCGGCGATGCCGATCACGACGATGATGGCGAGATAACAGCGCAACAAGCGCTCCAACTTTAGATCACGAAACTCTGCAGAACGGCGCGCTTCTAAAAGCTTGCGCAGAGTGCTAGCCTGCCAGCCTTCCAGTGCTTCCGCTTCGAGTCCGCATGAGCCAATATTCAGCGCACCGGAAGGCAACATCTGACCTTCATCACGGAGCTGAGCTTCACTTTCTCCATTGATCCATTCGAGGCTCACGGAGGCCTGTGGACTGAGTAATCGACAGGCAACCGGGATGGATTGCCCAGGCTTGATGGCGAAGCGTACGCCGGGCTTCAAGGCACTGAGTGGACGCGGCTTATCTTCATCAAGCAGCGTCACCGAGTCAGGGATCGAGGTGTCACGCATGAGCTTGCGGCGATTCCTTTCCACCGCCGCCTGCTGCGCCCAGCGCCCCACCAGCATGAGGAAGATGAAGATGGCCACGAAGTCGAAATACTTCAGCCCCGGCACACCCGCAATCCAGCCACTGATCGAGCCGACATAGGCCGCGATGATACCGAGTGCGATGGGTGTGTCGATGTGCAGCGCACCTGCACGCAGACTGCGCCAGGCTTTCTCGATGAAATAGGAACCACCAACCAGCATGGCCAGCGTGGCAGAGACAGCGGCAATCATGTCGAACCAAGGCGCAAAAAAAAAGTCCGCAGGCATCCCAAAATAGGCTGGTAGGCAGAAGGCCATGGCGTTCATGGCAAAGGCACCGCACACGCCCATGCGCCGCTCCAAGCCAGACGTTTGCTTGCGCTCCTCACCCTCACGGGGCGGGCCGATGAGATAACCAAAAGCCTGCATGTCTCTGGCAAAAGCCACGACATCAAACACCGCCGGATCATACGACAGAGCCAGATCACCATGCACCACATCCACATCCACATTCACCCGCAGACCGCCAGCATGTCGGGCAAAGACTTTTTCGATCAACCAAATGCAGCCCACACAAGAGATGCCTTGCAGCGCCAAACGCAGTTCTCCTTGAGGGACTATGATTCGACCGAGTTCCACCAACCAGTCATAGTCACGCTCACGCAGACTCTGCGGTGAAACCGGCGGCAGTGAGAGGCCGCCCTTCAAATCATAGAAGTGAGCCAAGCCCTGCTGATGCAGCAGATCGAACACATACGCACAGCCCGCGCAGCAGAACTCGTCTTCACGGTTTGCGGGGACGGGTGATCCGCAGTGTTTGCAGGTGCTGTGGGCTGGCATCGTCCAAGCATTGCCAGCACAGCCTCAGATGCTCAGCGGCGCTTGCGAAAGTTGTGCTTGGATTTGCTTACTTCACCCGCTGCATCTGAAAGGTGCCCTTGTCCTTCGCACAATGGTAGCAGGCGCTGAAGGAATCTCCTTTGATCGTCCCGCCATAAGTGTAGCGGCCACCCGCCCACTTCGGCATGTCATGCTCACCGGTAAAGGTCCACGATTTCTTCGCGGCCTGAACCCGATGATCCGCCCGATAAGCGCCACCAATGAGGCCCTTCCAGGTGGCGTGATAGTGAAACTCGTGATCGCCCTGCGCGTGCTTCACCGGTCCCACCACGCAGCGCAGATTACCATGATGCCCATTTGCCGCACTCACCCAGGTCCCCTGCCAGGCCCCCTCGACTCCGGGTTTCGGTCCCGCTTTCAAAGCCGTCCTCCACTTCTGTTTGAAAGCAGTGGAGCAAGAGGCAAGCAGGCAAGCAGTGAAAAGGAGCGCAAGGAAGCGTGTCATGGTTGCCGGAAAAACGTCATCAATAACTACAATCTTCCATGACACTCCATAGAAACAAGGGACTTCAGCGAAAGCCCGCCATTGACTCGATCATCACCTACTTGAAGAACTTCTTGGCTTTCTCGAAAAAGCTTTCTTCCAGAGTGCTGCTGTGGGTTTCACCAAAGGATAAGGCAAAGGCTTCAAGATGCGCTTTTTGTTCGGCGCTGAGCTTGGTGGGCACGGCGATGGTGACATGGACGTAGAGGTCACCGTGATTAGTTTCGCCGAGGGTTTTGATGCCTTTGCCGCGCAAGCGGAAGGTTGTGCCGTTTTGAGTACCTGTGGGGACTTTCAGCGTGGCTTTACCTTCCAAGGTGGGGACGGTGGTCTCACCACCTAGAGCAGCAGTGCTGAAGCCGAGGGGCATCTGGCAGTGGAGGTCATCTCCCTCACGCTCGAAGAGGTCGTGGGCTTTGATCTGGACGACGATGTAGAGGTCACCGGCAGGGCCACCTTTAGCTCCGTAATCTCCATTGCTGCCGGAGCGGAGGCGGGAACCGTCCTCGATACCAGCGGGGATTTTGACGCGGATTTTGGTGCGCTCTTTGGTGCGACCGCTGCCTGAGCAGGGCTTGCAGGGATCGCTGATGACTTCACCACTGCCTTGACAGTCAGGGCAGTTTTGCTGGATCTGAAAGAAGCCGCGTGAGGAAATGACCTGACCGACACCGCCACAGGTGCGGCAGGACTTTTTACCGGAGCCGCTGGCGGAACCACTGCCAGTGCAGGTTTTACAGATGGCTTGGCGATCATATTCGATCTCGCGCTCGATGCCGTGGGCAGCGTCTTCGAGGGAGATTTCGATGCCATAACGCAAGTCAGCACCACGCTGGGGACCATCACGACGCTGACGTCCGCCGCCGCCACCACCACCGCCAAAGAAGGATTCGAAGACACCGCCGCCTCCGCCGCCGCCACCTCCGCCGAAGACTTCACGGAAGATGTCGAATGGATCATGGAAGCCACCGCCACCACCGGAGCTGGGGCCGCCCATGCCGCCGGCAAAGGCACCGTGACCATAGCGATCGTAGGCAGCACGCTTTTGGTCGTCGCTCAGGATGTCATAAGCTTCACCGACTTCTTTGAATTTGTCCTCAGAAGTTTTGTCTCCAGGATTTTTGTCGGGATGAAATTTAACCGCGAGTTTGCGGTAGGCTTTTTTGAGGTCGTCGGCAGAGACATCGCGGGAGACGCCAAGGACTTCGTAATAATCGCGTTTATCAGCCATCGTGAGGGGATATGGGATTTGAAATCTGAAATTTGAAATTAGGCAGCGGCCTCAGTGGAGACTGCCTGGTGGGCGGAGACGACAACGCTAGCGGCGCGAAGGAGGCGGTCCTTGAGTTTGTAGCCACGGCGGGTGACGCGGAGGATGATGCCATCGGTCAAGTCGGGGCGGATTTCCTGAGAAATGGCTTCGTGTAGATTGGGATCAAAGGGTTTACCGAGAGCTTCGATTTCTATCACTCCCATGTCGCGGATGAAGTCGGCAATCTGACGCTGAACCATGTTCATGCCCATGAAGATCATGGATTTTTCGGACTCATGACGGGCGGCTTCGAGACCCATCTCAAAATTGTCGAGAATAGGGAATAGGCTGCGCATTAGATCGGCATTGGCATAGGCGCGGGCTTCTTGGGACTCGCGGGCGGCGCGCTTGCGAAAGTTGTCCAACTCGGCGGCATTACGGTAGGCGAGGTCTTTCCACTGGCTAGCCTCAGCCAGCGCGGCGTCGAGTGGGTCAAGCACGGTGGTTTCTGCCACTGGCTCAGCGTTGGCTTCGTCGGGTAGAGTGTCTGTAGGCTCGTTCATAGTCGGGAGGATAAAAGGAAATGAGGGACATGAGTATGCCGCCTTCTGCGGGGCAATCAAGCGGCGTGAATGTGTTCAGCGCGCTAGGGTTGTTCAGGTCTTTTGTAGAACAACGAGCGTGATGTCGTCATGGCCGCGCTTGCCATTGAGAAAGCGGTCCACGTCGTTGATCAGGCCGTCCACCACGGCCTGCGGCCCGTGGGGAGACATGCTGGAGAGGGTGGCGTGGATGCGTTCTTCGCCGAATTCGAGTCCTTTGGAGTCGAGGGCTTCATTGACGCCGTCGGTGAAGAGCAGCAGGCAGTCGCCAGTCTCCATCTGGAAACTGATGTCTTTGGTGACACGCTCGAAGACCGAGCCTTTGTCGATTCCCACGGCGAGTCCGCCGCTGTGCAGTGTCTCGACCTTGCCGGTCTTTTTCCGCCAAACAAGAGGCATGGTGTGCCCGGCGCGGGCGAGTGTGAGGCTGCCATCTGGCTGGATGACAAGGTAAATCATGGTCACGAACATGTCCTCGTGAATGTCCGGATAGAGCTGGCGATTCACCACGGCCAAGGTGGCGGCGGGAGAGGCGCTGACCTGTGTGCTGAAGCGCAAGACGCTGCGGCACATGGCGGTGATGATGGCAGCGGCGGTACCTTTTCCTGACACGTCGGCGATCACGGCCCCCAGGCCACCATCAGGCAGCGGGATGAAGTCAAAGTAGTCACCACTGAGGACGCGAGCGGGGATGTTTTTTCCAGCGATGACGTAGCCGGGAATCTGCGGGGCTTTGTCTGGCAGTAAGATGCGCTGGATATCGCTCGCACTCTTCAATTCGGCCTCGATCTGCTTCTTCTCGGATGCGGCCTGATGTGCCATGGCATTGGCGAGGGCAAAGGCGCACTGCTCGACGAGCGACTTGAAAACCTCGAAATCGTTTGGGCTGTAGGTGCGCTGATCCTTCGGTGCGGTGACGGCCAGGATGCCGAGCTTTTTCGGGCCAAAACTTAGCGGGCCGATCATCACTGTTGTATTGGATTGCCGATTCGTGCCGTGGCCATTGAGTCGGTCATCTTTACGCAAATCCTCGATGATCTCGACACGCTGATTTTGAAAGACACTGCCGGGCAAGCCCTCTGTGGCAGCGAGTGAGTGCAAGCGGAGAAAGCTGAGCAGCGAGCTGTGGTTCGTGCGCGCCATGTTGGCGATGCGCTCGGGGATGTCCACCAGCGGCACGCAATGCTCCGAATGATAACGCGGCACGAGAAAGCGTTCGTGACTATCGAGCAAATAAAGCACGCCGCCGGTGCTCTCCATCACCTTCATCGCACCTTCGACGATGAGTCGGTACATTGACATGTGGCTGTCCTCACGCGCGGTAGCCTCACCCAAATCATGGAGGAAGCTGAACATGCGCCGCTCTTCTTCGATGATGGCCTGCTCTTCGTTTAGTAGCCGGGTGATGGCCACGTTCTTGGCTTTATTTGTGCGCAGTAGCAGGATAATCACCGCCAGGAGCAGCAGCGCGATGATGACAATCAATAAAGTGTTCATGGGGCAATCTCACGCTGACGCTGCGCATTCTCATGACGGGACCGAAGGAGTCGCCGTCGGCGTCGGTGTGATACGGTCAGGGGGATGCTGCGAGAGCTTGTGGGACAGAAAGCTCCTTTTCCAAAAAATGAATCACATCGCGGAAGCGGCCCTTATTTTCACCGCTCACCTCAGATAGAGTCTGGTGAGCTGTGAGCACATGCTTGGTCTGCTCTTCCTTGCAGTCAGCGCCCTTTTCCCCACAGGTGGCGAGCTGGGCACAGGCCTCACGGCGTTCGCTAGGCCAAGCAGTTCCTGCGACATCGAGATCCAGGATGTGATCCAGTCCGAGTTCGGTGAGGAGCTGTTGGTTACGCTGGTTCGCATTCAGAACGCTGAGCGAACCGCCGCCATGCTCCATGAGATTGAGCGCTGTGCCAGTGAGCGTGCCTAGAAAGGTAGAGTCCATCATCGGACAGCGCTCCAGATCGACGACGAGATCACGAGTGCCCACAGCGATCACGGATTGAAAGGCCCGCTTCACTTGCACGGAGTCTTGAAAAGTGCCGCGACCCTCCACACGCAACCAGAATACTTTGCCAATCTGGCCGACTAATATGGTGGTGAGAGCAGGCACAGGAAGAGGGGTTCAAGAATGGATTCGGGCCAGCACACCATCCGGATGCATCCTCACGCACTTTCGAACAGCGTGGGTAAAGGCGGGGGCCGAGGGTTTCATGGGGCGGATCAGCGGGCCGTCAGTTCCAAAGAAAGGAGGCTTTACTGACAAGCTCATCATTTCCACGCATGACACTTACGCGCCAGGCTGTGACGCGACCGTCCTTATTGTATTCATCTCCTGTAACCTGGAAATGCGCCGTATTCGACATGCCCAATTCAGTCACTTCTTCCTGCAGCGCCTTATTGGACAGCCCACTGTTTGCCTGACGATACTCGAATCGCACCGTGACTGGCTGAGTGCGATCTTGGGCCTTCCAAAAGATGGTGTAGTAGTGGCCGCCCCGGTTCATCACCTCAGCCTTCGTCGTCGCCCCATACAGAAGGTAATCACGCTCAAAATTGAGTGCCGGTTCCATCGAAATGATCGGCTTGTCGGGCACGAGGTGGTAGTATTTCACCTTCGAGATACTTGCCCCATTACCGACAGTCGTCGAGGAGCAAGAAACCAAAGTCGTAACAGTCAGAACCAATGTGGTCAGACGGAGTAAAATAGATCGCGATGTGGGAGTCATGCGTGGGACGCATTATTCTAGCGCTCGGCGGGATGTCAACGCCAGGGATGAATAGATACAAGATGCGCGAATTGAGCACAAACTCATGGCAAGAGGCGCAGATGAAGCGCCAAAGCGGTGACGCAGGATACGTTTGCAAGACACACCCCGTCTCGCCATACCTCCCCCATGCCTGAAGACACCCCGACCATCGAGACAAGTGAGGAAGTCATGTTTTTCGACACCGACATTGGCGGAGTCGTCCATAACATCGCCTACCTGCGGATGATCGAGACCGCACGCACAAGGCTCGCTGCGAACATGGGCTTTAAGCTCAAAGAAATGGCACAGACCCAGATCTACCCCGTCGTCGTCCGCACCGAGATCGACTACCGAAAGCCCGCCACGCTCGGGGACGTACTCATCATCAGCGGCCGACTCGACAGCGTCGAGCGCGTGCGCTTCTGGGTCGCCTTTGAAGTCCGCCGCTCCGGGGAGGAGACCGTCCTCATTACTTGCCGCCAGTCCTTAGCCCTTGTCCAGATGCCTCAGGGTAAGCCGCTGCGCCTGCCAGACGACTGGACAGACAAATACAGCCACCTGTTTTTAAAACGAAATCTCGAAGGAGTCCAGAGTCCAGAGCGCCGCTCCTGAAACATAGCGAAAAAGCATGGAATGAAAGATGCCGGGGACTCAATCGTTAAGGAGCGTCGAAATCCCCCCATTTCACATATGAAGCTAACTCTCACTGCACTCCTGCTCGCGATCTCACTATCCAGCGTGCGCGCACTATCGCTTGAAGACATCCAGGCCAAATCGGCACAGATCGACCAACTCGTCAGCACGAAGCTGAAGAAGGAAAATATCCAGCCGCATGCGCCGACCACGGACGAGGTTTTCGTGCGCCGTATCTATTTGGATATCTCAGGCCGAATCCCAACGCTGAAAGAGACGACTGACTTTTTGGCAGACACTGGTAAAGATAAGCGCGCAAAGCTGATCGACGAATTGCTCGCTTCTGACGGCTATGTGCAAAACTTTGCCAACTACTGGAGCGACATCCTGCGAGTAAAATCTTCACTCACCCAGGGTAACAGCCAGCCTGCTGGCGCAGCCTACCTGAACTATGTGCGTGAGTCCCTAGCGACCAACAAACCGTATGACAAGATGGTGCAAGAGATGCTGACGGCTGATGGCAAGACCTATGAAAACGGTGCCGTGGGCTTTTACATCCGCGACTACAACATGCCGCTGGATAACATGGCGGTGACAACGCAAATTTTCCTCGGCACGAGCATGGTCTGCGCTCAGTGCCATAACCACCCGTTCGATAAATGGACGCAAATGGACTATTACCAAATGGCGGCTCACAGCAATGGCATGACCAGTAGCAACGGGCTCTCCAACCCCGCGTTGGCTGGCATTTTCGGCAACAGCTACGGCAGCAAAAACAAGAAGGCCAAGACGACCTCGACGCTGACTGCGAATCTGCCAAAGGGTATCGAAAAGAAAGATCTCGGTCGCGCGATGAATGAGATTTTGCGCCCGCTGCGCTACAACACGGTGCTGGATCAGACTGACAAAAAGCCGCTGTTACTACCACATGATTATCAGTACACGAACGCGAAGCCCAAACAGGAGATCGATCCAACGATCCCGGCCTCCTTTTCCAAGGATGGCAAAATCGTGAAGGAAGGCCAGAAGCCGATCGATGCCTACGCGCAGTGGATGGCGTCAAAGGACAACCCACGATTCACGCTTGTAATCGCCAATCGTCTGTGGAGAAAGGCGATGGGCATGGGCTTGATCGAGCCAGTGGATGAGATCACGGACTCCACCGTGCCGAGCAATCCGCAACTCATGACCTTCCTGGAAAACACCATGAAGGACCTGAACTACGACATGAAGGCGTATCTGAGGATGGTCTTCAACAGCGCCACCTACCAGCGCGCGGCCCACACGAAGGATGTGGAACTGGGTGAGGTATACCACTTTCCCGGCCCGCTGCTGCGCCGTATGTCTGCCGAGCAGATCTGGGACAGCATGGTGGCACTTTACAGGCCATCACCCGACACACCGAGCTTGGAAACAAAGATCGAGCGTGACTCCACGATCCGTAAAATCGAGTGGCTAGACCGCTCCCTAAATGCCCTGACAGCGCAGGAACTGACCGCAGGTGCCACAAAGGTCGCGCAAGTGCAGAAGCAGCTCGCAGTGGATGTGCGCAAAGCGCAGGAGCAACTCACCGAGGCGAACAAGAATAAAGACGAAGACGCCATCCGCGCGGCAAAAAAGGTGGTGGCCAATCAGCGCAAGGCCATCGATCAAGCCGCCGAAGAAATCATTTATTCGATCGGCTTCAAAAAATTCGCCGAACTCGCACGCGACGGAAAACTCAAGGAGCAGGTTAATGACATGGAATTTGCCAAAGAAATCGCCAACGTCATCCGCGGCAAAGAAGGTGTGAACCTGGACATTGATGAAGCCCTAGCCATTTACGCCAAACAGCAGCGCACCCGTCTGACCGAGATACAGAAGGCCCGGCTCAAAAAGGACGCTGAAATGCTCAAGGCTGATGACAAGCAGGAACTTGCCGCACTCAAAGCCTGGGAAAGCTATCGTGACACTTACATGGTCCGCGCTATCGACCTACGTGCTCCAGCGCCGAACGGACACTTCCTGCGTGAGTTTGGTCAGAGTGACCGCGAACTCGTGGAAAACGCCAATGAAGATGCGACCGTCGGGCAAGCTCTCATGCTGCTGAATGGCAAGACCTTCACCCAGATGATGAATCCCTACACGCTGATCTCCCGCACGCTGCGCCGCACGGAAACAGCCGATGCCACGATCGACACGATCTATCTGAGCCTCTTCAGCCGTAAAGCCACTGCCGAGGAAAAAGCCCTGCTCACTCCGGTGGTCAAAAGCAGCGCCGCCACTGGTAAAGGCGATGCTCTCTGGGCCGCGCTGAACACGCGGCAGTTTTATTTTATTCAGTAATCAACTCACGAGAACTCCCCTCCATGAACTCGATCTCCGATCCCTTCAGTCGCCGCACCTTTGTCACCAAGGCTGCCCAGTCTTTCCTTGGCGTCACCGCTCTCGGTCAGCTCGGCAACAAGGCCTTTGCCGTGCCCGGTGAAAACACCAGCCCGCTCAAGCAAGTGCCGACCGCACGTAACGTCATCTATTTATACATGACTGGCGGCATGAGCCATCTGGACACCTGGGATCCAAAGCCAGACAACGCTGACGTGATGGGACTAACGAAAACCATCAACACGAATATAGCTGGCATCCGTCTCAGTGAAAACCTGCCCCTCATGGCGCGGCAGGCAGACAAGCTGGCGATCATCCGCAGCATGGCCTCGACTCAGGGCGCGCATGAGCAGGGCCAGTATTTCCAGCGCACCAGCTACACACTGCGCAGCAGCATCCGCCACCCATCCATGGGTGCATGGCTAGAGAAATTCCAAAGCCGTGGCAACCCAACGCTTCCCGGCAGTGTCATGATCGGTAATGACAGCCGTCATCCAGGCGCAGGATTCTTTGAGGCCAAGTTTGCCCCGCTCATGATCAACGATCCTGAAAGCGGCATCTCCAATGTGCGGCCTAACTCATGGTTCACCGAAGAGCGCATGACCACTCAACTCGGTGTGGCCAAGCAGCTCGATAGAAAGTTTGCCGAAACCTACAACGTCAAAAATGTGCGTGCCTACAGCGACATGTATGACGACGCAGTGAAGGTGATGAAGAGCGAGGAACTTAAAGCCTTCGACCTCGATGCCGAGCCTGCGGCACTGCGTGACAAGTATGGCCGCGACCGCTTCGGTCAGGGTTGCCTGCTGGCGCGTCGCCTCGTCGAGCATGGCGTGCGTCATGTCGAAGTGACCTTCGGAAGCTGGGACACGCACAATGCCAATTTCACCCGCGTGCCAGAGCTGGCGGATGAACTCGACGCCGCGCTCAGCACACTGCTCCAGGATCTGGAGGCTCACGGCATGTTGAATGAAACACTCGTCGTACTCGCTACCGAATTCGGTCGCACCCCTGAGATTAATGTCAACGATGGTCGCGATCACCACCCATCCGGCTTCACCTGCGTGCTCGCCGGTGGCGGCATCCGTGGTGGTCAGGTCTATGGCGCGACGGATAAACGCGGTGACAAAGCCGTGGAGAACCCCGTCACCATTCCCGACTTCAATGCCACGATTGGTTATGCGCTCGGACTGCCGCTGGATCAGGTGATCTACTCTCCGACCAAGCGTCCCTTCACCATTGCAGACAAAGGCAAACCGCTCACTCAGCTCTTTGGCTGATCACCGTCAGCTCGCGCCGGTTCGCGTGCAGTTGCTTCGCGAATACCGGCCCGTTGGTGAAGCTGCGCGCACGCTCGATCAAGCTCGGCAACTGCGCCTCCACACGCAGGTCATTCATTTTCATCGTCAGGATCAGCCACTGAGGCTGCAAGCGAACGTAGAATGGCTCCATCAATCTCAAAGCCACGTCTGGCGCGAGATTCATGTCCATGGCCAGCAGATATACACGCTCAGGTAGGTAATCAAACGGCACCTCTCCCGCAGACAGTCCGATGTGGTCATAACGCGGATGCGTCAGCACCCGATCATCCATCGCGCCCGTGTCCACGCCGATGACTTTCATGCCGCGCTGTAGCAGCGCCCAGGCCGCACCACCGGGAGCGCTGCCGAGTTCCAGCGCCGTCTGACCAGCCAAGACTTCTGACGAATCTAAACCCAACCAGGCCAAGCTTTGTTCCATCTTTAGCCAAGCGCGTGATGGCACCCCACTCGGCAACATGATGCGCGGCACCGAACCAGCATTTGGATGCGCTGCCGGACTGCGCCGATGCGTGCCGACGAACCAAGGCTCACCTTCCTCACCGATGATCAGATCGATCACATTAACTGCCTCTGGCAAAAGTGGGCAGACTTGCTCGACCGCCGCCTTGATCTTATCCATGCGCAACCAGACCTCAGGCGTCACCCCATCTTCAGCGATGATTCTGGGAAAAACATGCAGATCAGCGGCCTGAATGCCAGCCTCAGATACGCGCAGCGCCACCTCTTCTGCCGAGCGTGCCATTCCGATAGAGAAGCCACTGACAGGCGCAAAGGCCCCACCCAACTCAAACTCAGCCGACAGTGGCGTCTGCGATTTCCAGGTGATCAATTGCGGGCGCATAAAGGCAGGCGTCAGCAGACGGCCATGCCGCGCAGCCACCTCTCGTTTCAGAGACGATTCCCAGCCAGCTCGGCAAGTTGCAAAAACAAAGTCAGATTTTCCCATGCGCCACCCATGGCACCGCAAAGGGAAACAAAAAAGCGCGACCTGTCTCCAGATCGCGCTCTTCGATAGAAAGCCTGTTCGGCTGAAGCCTAATAGTAAGGCTGGCCGTTTTGGTAGTAGCCCGATGGGCGGCGCTGCTGCTGGCGATAGTTGTTGTTGTATTGCTGATTGTTACGCTGGTCCTGTGAGTTGCCGATGGCATTGCCACCAAGAGCGCCGATACCGCCGCCGATGAGTGCGCCTTCAAGGCCGCGACCACTTTGATTGCCAATGATGCCGCCAACAGCAGCGCCACCAAGAGCGCCAATGACCGAGCCTGTTTGGGCATTCGGACCAGTAGCGCAGGATGAGATGCTAATTACAGCAAGGAGGGATAGTGTGAGTGTTTTCATGGATTAACTGTGGGTCAGTTAGTCTGAGACTAGGACGAAATTGTTCAGGGGAAAAGAAAAAATGTCTGCGGCAGATAATCGCAACATGGCGCAATCATCCCGCGTTTCCCTGCGCCCGTGAAAACAACATCGTCACTCTCCGCACTGCTCGCGCTCAGCCTCACCGCCTCCGCCGCCGACAAAGCACTCCTCGCCATCCCTGGTGCGGTCATCTTTGAAAGCAAACTCGACAGCCCTCCCGCCGCCCCATGGAAGTCAGCCAAAGGTAAATGGGAACTCGTGGAAGGCGTCATGCGAGGCTCTGAAGTGGCCGAAGACAAGCACGGTGCCGTCACCCGCCTGCCGAACAAACTCCAGGATTTCGTCATCGAATATGAATTCAAATTTTTAGGTGCCAAAAGCACCAGCCTCTCCATCAACGGCGCTAAAGACCACATGGCGCGCATCAGCATCACTCCCAATTCAGTGACTATTCAGCGTGATGACAACGATCATGAAGGCCCGGACAAGTCAGTCATCTTTGCCCGCCTCCCTGCCGAACTCGCGACTGGAACTTGGCACAAAGTCCGCATGGAAATGGTCGGCGACAGCATGCTCGGCCAGGTCGATGACCACGTCGCCTGGGGCAGTAGTGGTCTTTTCAAGAATAGCAAACTCGCCCCAGGTTTCACCGTAGGCGGCCAGTCCGTTGACTTCCGTAATCTATCCGTTCGTGAAGCCACCCTGAACCCTGAATGGGAAACCGCCAAAGCCACTCTGCCAAAGCCAAGCGAAAAAGTGTCTGCGCCTGCCAAGCCTACCGCCAGAGGCAAAGGTAAGAAGCAAGCAGCGTAACGCCTGCCATCTAAACATTTCTACCCGCCATCAGGTAATCGTACCAATGGCGGTTTTTTTCTATAAAAAATTAAATTAGTGCTCGCCGTACATCTAATTCATCTATTAGACTTTAATATGTTAAAAGTAAACTATACACCTATGAAGCTCATCCTCACTTGCCTCCTCACCCTCGGTCTCGGTCTCGCTGCCTTCAGTTCCGCCGCAGAGACACCTGCTAAAAAGAAATCTACAGCCAAGTCCACAGCCGCAGCCAAATCTGAAGCCGCCAGCGAAGGCCCATCGATCAGGGCCATAGCACTAGCCAAGACACTGACTCCGAGTCAGCGAACTAAACTACTGGACCTCATTAACGAAGGTGATGTCAAAGCGGTTCAGTCACTGCCAGGCGTTGGAGAAACACGTGCCGCAGCTATCAAGAAGGCCCGCCCATTCAAAGACCCTGTCGATTTAGTCATGGTAGATGGCGTTGGTGAAATGACCTTCACTGAGATCGTCGCCCACGCCAAAGCAGGCTCCCCTGAAGCCACTAGAGAAGAGTCAGATAAGCCCAAAACAGAAGCCAAGAAAAAAGCGCCGTCCAAGACCAAGTCTTCCAGCAAAAAGAAAACAGACGAAGACACCGCAGGGAAAGCCAAGAAAAAATAAACGATCACTCACCAATCCATACCCGCGTCGGACAATGATCCGCGCGGGTTTTTTCATGGCTCAAGGTAGCTTCACTAAATGTGGCTTCATCATGCGTATTGTTTACCATGCTCCACCGCCTTCTCCTTCTCTTCATCATCGGCATCGCTTCACTGCATGCACAGGAAAGTGACGGCAAACTCCGCATCATCATCTTTGGTCCAGATCCTGATGACGCCCAGTTTAAAGCAGGCGGCGCCACGGCGAAGTAGGCCAAGCTCGGGCATCACGTCAAACTTGACTCTCTAACCAACGGCGACATCGGCGGAAGTGAGGAAAGCAGTTGCCGTCGTCGGAGCCACCACCGAGGTGCTCATCATCCACTAAGGCGAACTCATGCCCTCACTGGAGAACCGCCAGAAAATCATCCGCGTCATCCGCAAGTGACATGCCGACATCGCCATCGCCCATCGCCCGGGGGATTATCAACCCGATCATCACTATGTCGGCGTGCTTATTTAGGACGCCGCCCTCATGGTCACCGTGCCCTACATCTGCCCCGACGCGCCACAGCTCACCAAGAACCCGCTCTTCCTCTTCTATAGCGATGGCTTCCAGAAGCCCTACCCTTTCAAAGCCAACATCGCTGTCGATGACAGGTTTGATCAAAAGATCTCCGCCATCTTAAAGGACACCTCAAAACCCGACATAGGCACGCTGCATCTGATTCGCTCACCCAAGTCAGGCGTCTTCATCCTCTGGTCGATCAACCACGATGTCGTCACCGCTGCCATCAAGTCCGGCGAACTCCAGGGCAGCATAACACCCAACAAAGACGGTCCTCACAGCTCACTAGCCACCGATCCGCAGAACTACCCCAAGCTCCTCTCCCTCAAATTCTGGAAATGGACAGAGCCTGCGGTCATGACACGAGTGACCCGTCCGTGAGCGCACTGATGCGCCGCTTTTGATTCACCCATCTGTGTCCGGTTCCGTAGCCTACCGCGGGATAGATAAACACGCCTCCATTCCACTCTCACGCCATGATCCAAATCCTCCCAATCCTCCTCAGTCTCGCATTGATGAACTCAGTTGCAGTGGCGCAGCAAACCAAGCCCGCCAAAAAGCTCGAGGCCACGGTGAATGTTAAGGACGCCAAGAACACCGATACCGGCAAGCCTGCACCACCCGAAGATCCTGAGTTGGCGAAATACTATTCGTCGGAGAAAACGCTGCCTCTGCCTGCGGTAACGGCTGCGGTGGAAACAAAACTGCCGCTCGCACTGAAGAAGGGCGATCATGTCGTTTTCATCGGCAACACGTTGTTTGATCGCGGAGCGCAGTTCCCGTATTTTGAGGCGATGCTGCAAAAGGGTCATGTAGATCTCAGACTCGTGATTCGCACGCTCGCATGGGCGGCGGATGAAGTGGACCTGATGCCGCGACCCGAAAACTTCGGCACACTGAATCAGCACCTCACCGCACAAAAGGCGGATATGATCTTCGCGGCGTTTGGGTTCAATGAATCATTCGGTGGCGTGCAGAAACTGCCAGAGTTCAAACAGCGGGTCACAGCATTCGTGCAGGAGCTAAAAACGCATGCCTACAATGGCAAAACGGGGCCACGCATCGTGCTGGTATCACCCACGGCGAATGAGGACGTAAAAGGTGTGCCTGCGGCGACGCTGAACAACGCCCGCATCGCCGCCTACACGACAGCGATGGGAGAAGTGGCCGCAACAGAGAAGGTTGGTTTCGCCAATGTATTTGAACCCATGTTGCCGGCAATGAAGGGGCTCACCTTTAATGGTGTGCATCTCGAAGACGCAGGCTATGCGGCTTTGAGTGAAGCTATGTATCGTGCGATCTTTGAAGTCAGTGCACCCGAGACTTCACCTGAATTGCGTGCAGCCATCGCCGACAAGAACAAGCAGTTCTTCCAGCGTTATCGGCCACTGAACGGCTTCTACTACACAGGCGATCGCAACAAGGACTACGGCTACCTCGATTTCCTGCCTGCGATGCGCAGCTTTGATGTGATGGTGAGCAATCGCGACCAGCGGATCTGGAGCTTGGCCGCTGGCAAAGACAAGCCAGTGGATGACAGCAACGTCCCAGCGATGCCCACGACGAAGGAAAGCAAAGGCGCGAACGAGTGGATGACGCCAGCCAATGAACTCGCCGCCTTCAAGGTCGATCCCCGCTTTGAGGTAAATCTTTTCGCCAGTGAAGAGCAGTTCCCAGAGATCGCAAATCCGATCCAGATCCGTTTTGATACGAAAGGACGCATGTGGGTGAGCACCTCGCAGGCTTACCCGCATCTCTATCCTGGTCAGGAGCCTGCGGATCGGCTTCTCGTGCTCGAAGACACCAACAATGATGGCCGCGCAGACACCTGCAAAGTGTGGGCTGACAAGCTGCACATTCCGCTCGCCTTCGAGTTCGGTGATGGCGGCGTCTATGTCTCTGATGAGCCTCATTTGAGCTTCCTCAAAGACACCGATGGCGACGGCAAAGCGGACTTTCGTCGTCAGGTCTTCACCGGCTTCGGCACCGAGGATTCGCACCATGCTTTGCATGACTTCGTTTGGACTCCGGATGGTGATTTGATCTTCCGCGATGCCATTTTTCTTCATTCCCAAGTCGAGACGGCTTATGGAGCGGTGCGTATGGACAACTCCGGCTGGTTTAGCCTGCGCACCGACACGCAAAAACTCTCCACCTTTGGCTCTTACCCGAGCACGAATCCCTGGGGAGTTACTTTTGATGATTGGGGCCATCATGTCGCCAGTCATCCGATCTTCGCAGATGCCTTCCACGCCACGAATCCTCCCTACCCCGAGCAACATCCGGGCGCTGGCAAATTGCCCGCCTATTCCGGCACCTGCGGCCAGGAGTTTGTCGATTTCGACTTCTACCCGCTGGAGTTGCAGGGCGGCTTCATCAAGGCGCGCTACAAGCCGACGAACAACATCGAGATGCATCAGTGGATCGAGAAGGACGATCACTTCGAAGAAAAGAAAATCGGCGACATCATCTTCTCGACCAACCTGAGCTTCATCCCCACCGATGTGAAAGTCGGCCCACGCGGCGACTTCTACATCTGCGACTGGTACAACCCCATCAAAGGTCACGCGCAGTATTCGCTGCGTGATCCTCGCCGACTCCGCACCAGCGGCCGCATCTGGCGCATTGTGCCAAAGGGAGCCACACTCGCCGAGCCGCCCGTCATCGCCGGAGCACCCATCCCTGCTCTGCTCGATCTTCTCAAAAGCCCGCACTACCGCTGGCGCTACCAAGCCAAGCGCGAACTGCGCGAGCGCAATGCCAACGAAATCAAAGCAGCGCTCGATGCCTGGGTGGCCAAACTCAATCCAAAGGACGCGCGCTATCGTCATCATCAAGTCGAAGCGCTTTGGACCTACCGCACGATCAGCAGCCAGAACACCGACTTGCTTATTCAAGTGCTCAACTGCGATGATCACCTCGCTCGTGCAGCGGCCACTCAACAACTTCGCCACGGCGGCCTGCCAGATGCCATCGAGCAACTGACCAAGCGCGCCAATGACGAGAACCAACTTGTCCGCCTCCAAGCCGTCATCGCGGCAAGCTACTTGGGCACGAAGCCTGCGCTCGATGCCATTGTGGGAACCATCGACAAACCCATGGGCGACCATTTGAAATACGCCATCCGCACCGCACTCGGCAGCGAGGCACTGTCACGTCATTGGAAAAGCGAAGGCAATTTAAAGGTCGCCGCTTTATTTGACACCTTCGCCAAGAGCTACAAGCCTGGCTTTGGCGAAAAGAAAAAGACCGTGCAGGAAACCGCCTTCGACAAGCAACCCGGCGTCGCCAAAATCACCATCAACTGCGTGCGTGAGCGCATGCTCTTCGACAAAACTGAGTTCAGCGTGAAGGCCGGACAGCCCGTAAGCCTCGTCTTCAACAACCCCGACGCCACCGCGCATAATCTTGCCCTTTGTTTGCCTGGTAGCGTTGAAGAAATAGGCCTCGCCGGCAACGAAATGGCCAAAGATCCCGACGGCATCAAAAAGAACTTCATTCCCGTCACCGACAAGATCCTGCACCACACCAAACTGCTCAATCCTAACACCGCTGAAACCCTGCGCTTCACTGCTCCGACAAAGCCCGGCGACTACCCCTACGTCTGCACCTTCCCTGGCCACTGGGTGATCATGCGCGGCGTGATGAAGGTGAAGTAAGCCATCTTATTCTCATGAAATCCATCGCCTTCCTTCTCGCAGCCTTCGCTGCCCATGCTACCGAACCACTCAATGACGCCGCGTGGCTCAGCACCAAAGGCAAACTCATCTTCCATGATGCCTTTGAGCGCGAAGAAGATGGCAATTTAGCCAAGGCCATCGGTAACGGTTGGAACAGCGCGACGGCGGATCGTGTGCCAAAGATCAAGATGGCCGATCTGGATGAAGGCATCCTCAAAATCGCCAGTGCTTCCGTCGAGGCGAAACATGCAGCCCACATCCATCATGAGGCAGGCTTCACGGATGGAGGTGCGGTGATTCGCTTACGTTTTCCAGGCCTGAGCAAAGCGGAGACGCTTCAACTTGGCTATGTGGATCGTGAGACGACCACCGGCGTTCATGCGGGGCACCTGTGCTATGGCATTCTTAGCCAAAGCTCGATCACGCTCATCGATCACAAGACCGGCATCATGAATCTGGAGAACCGCAAACGCCGCGATGATGCCGCATCCAAGAAGGAGAAAATCCCCGCTGATCTCGAAGCACTGCTGAAGACGAAGAGCATTACCGTGCCCCACAAAGCAGACACCGAGTGGCATGAACTCGTCCTCGTCACCGAAGGCGATGAGATGCGCCTCAGCATCGACGGCAAGCTGCTCGCCAAACACAACTCCGAAGGCTTCGCGCATCCAATGAAACGCTGGTTCAGCTTCCTGGTGAACAATACGGTGTGGATCGACGATGTGAAAATCTGGAAGGTTCGTTGAGTTCACCCAACCGCTGAATTCACATCCAGCGAGACAAAGCTGAGCAGTTCATCGGCACTCATGTTGGTGAGCAGGGACTCCGCGCTGCCATCGTCACTGATGAGGTCGTTGGCCAGACGCATCTTTTCTTCGATCAGCGCATCAATGCGTTCTTCAATGGTTCCTTGGCAGACGAATTTGTGGACGAAGACGTTCTTCTTTTGGCCGATACGGAAAGCCCGATCAGTGGCTTGATTTTCGACGGCAGGATTCCACCAGCGGTCGAAGTGGATGACATGACTGGCGGCGGTGAGGTTGAGGCCGGTGCCGCCGGCTTTGACGCTGATGACCATGAAGGGCGGGCCGCCGGGCTGCTGGAAGGACTCGACGAGTTCGGGTCGCTTCTTCACCGACGTGCCGCCATGCAGGATGAGGCCTTCACGACCAAACACGGTGGCGAGGAAGCGCGCGAGAGGATCGCAGGTTTCCTGAAACTGAGTGAAGATGAGCGCGCGTTCGCGCCGCTCGGCGAGTTCACTGCAAATCTCGGCGAGTCGGGTGAATTTACCGCTATCTTCGGGATTCCAGGCGCAATCGCCGTTCCAATGGCTGGGGTGATTGCAGATCTGTTTGAACTTCATCAGGAATCCAAGCACGAGGCCCTGGCGCTTGATCGGCTCCATATCTTTGTCAGCGAGCATCTTCGCGAGTTGATCGACAAGTTTGGCGTAAATCGTAGCCTGCCTTTTCGTTAGGCCGCAGAAGGCCTTGGTTTCGATTTTATCGGGTAGATCGGTGATGATGCTGCGATCCGTCTTCATGCGGCGCAGGATGTAAGGCTTCACGAGTCGGCGCAGTGGCGCAAAACCCTCGCTGGATTTGGCGCAGCGCTTGATGGCGTCGGAGAAGGCACCGGAGCCACCAAGCAGTCCTGGATTGAGAAAGTCGAAGAGGCTCCAGAGATCGCCAGGACGGTTTTCAACGGGCGTGCCGGTCAATGCGATGCGTGTGGTGGCTTGCAGGCGTTTCACAGCTTTCGTGCTGGCACTGCCAGGGTTCTTGATAGCCTGAGCTTCATCAAGGATGACGACACTCCACGGATGCACTTGCCACGCATCGGTACGCTGGAGGAATTGATAGGTCGTGAGCATGGCATCGCAGCCGCGCAGTGCCTCGGTGGTGTGTTTCACGGCGAGATCCAATTCCTCGCGTGAGGTGACGGATGGATGCGCGATGAACAGCTTCAGATCAGGCGCGAACCGCTTCACCTCGGCGCGCCAGTTGCCGACAAGGGACGCTGGCACCACAAGCAACGCGGGCGCTTTGGACTCTTTTTGACGTGCAAGCAGCAGCGCGATGACTTGCACTGTTTTACCAAGGCCCATGTCATCGGCCAGACAGGCACCCAGGCCAAGACGAGTCATGAATTGCAGCCAGGCAAAACCTTTAAGCTGATAAGGACGCAGCGTGGCGCGCAGATTCGGCGGCGGTGCTGCCTCAGCGGGATCACGCATCTGATCAAGCATTATCGCGAGGTTTTTGCCTGCAACGATGTCACTCCATTCATGCACCTGCTCGATGCTTTCATCTGCGGCAGCCAGTCGGCGTGGATCGAAGCCTGCGAGCAATCTCATGCCATCGAGAAAGCCTATGCCGCCTTCGCCAGTGGCGTTTTGCACCTTCTTCCAATGCGCCATCACCTGTTGAAGCTGCGCGCCATCGACCTCCACCCATTTGCCGCGCAGCGAGACGAGACCGGTGTCGGCGCTCAGCAACTTCTCCCACTCATCAGCAGTGAGCGCTTCGCCATCAAGGCTTTGCTCCATTTTGAAACTCAGCAACGAGCCCGCATGCAGCGAGGTTTTCTTCGGCGCATCAATCGTTACCGACACCGCAGGGCGTGGTCCTTTGCCGCTGCGCCACCAGTCGGGCAGTTTCATGACGATGCCGCTTTCCTGAAACACCGCTGTGTCCCGCAGCACGCGATAGGCTTCCTGAGAAGACATCGCCATCGGCTGAAAGAGCCGCTTCGTCTCCAACCACTCCCGCAAGAGCTTGGATTTCTCCGCAGCCGTGCGCACGGGAGCCAGCAACGCATTGATGGCCGTTTGATCCTGCTGCCCAGCATAAAGCTGCAAGGCGCGCGCCAGCGGCAGATGCTGCGGCTGGCCGCTTGCGCTGAGCTTCTCCGTAAAGGTCGCGAGAAAAGCGAAGGGCCGCTGTGTGTCAGTCTTGTTTTCCGCAAGATGAAACGTCACGCGCCCGACGACATGCCATGCGGGACATTCCTCGCGCAACCATGCCTCCACGCCATTCGTGGCGATGAGCGCGATGTGCTGAGCCAGATCGAGCCACCAGCGCTCCAGCACTTCCGGCGTGAGATACTCGGCACCTGCAAACGGCGGTGCGGTGATGATAAATGCCTCACGCTCCGCCACGGGCGGCACTGCGGTGCTGAGAGCCTCTTTGGTCTGGCACAGCCGTGTGAAATACTGCTGGGCGAACTCACGCAACCAGCGCCAGGGCGGCTCCAGTTCAGCCGTGAGAAGCTGCATGGCGAGTGTCGTGAAAAGTGCAGCTTCACTCTCTGCTTGTGCGAGCTTTTTCTCCTGAGCCGATGCGGCATCACCCTCACCGATGAGGGTTCCTACAGGAGTGATTTGTGGGCTTAGCATGAAACGTCATTCCTTAGAAATGCCACGTCTTGGTAAGGCTACGCAGACTTGATCTGCACAGGCTTTCCGCTTTCTACCGCGGGCTTCTTTTCGGCAGGTGGTGCTTTGGCTTTGGATTCATCTTTGATCCACGGAGCAGCGGGAGCAGCGGGCTGCCGAAAGGCATCGGCACGATTTTGCTGAAGTACAGATTCAGCTTCGGCGGCCTTGAACATCTCATCGCGCACATTGCTAGGCACCGCATCTTCTGAGAGAGGTGGCAGGATCAGATTCGGCCCGCCAGTCCAAGGACCAAGATCAGGCATCATAGCGAGCATGGAATTCGAATTAGTCACACGATGCAGCCCGATCACACGCAGGCGTGCTCCCAGGATGTGAGCGACTGTTAGGTCCTCCAGTCCTTCGACGATACTGCCACCGCGTTGGATGATGGGTTTACCCCTGAGAACGATCTCATTGAAGTTGATATAGGCTTCTTGGCATAGGACTTTGCAGGTGTCATTTCCCTCTCCATACTCGAGATAGACCTTGCCTTTAGCGCGGAGACGTTTGGGTTCGTCGTCGCGGCCCTTCTTCAAAATTACAATGGAGTCCGCAGCCAACCGAATACCCTTAGGCAATTCCATACTTTGAGCTGAAATCGTTTTTGCCTCATCAAAATTCATACTTAGCAGGAAACTCAAATCCACAGACGGCGCTGTCCCCACCACTGCGGAGGTATCCAATTTTTTCTTGGCTACCTCATCCTCCTTTTCAGTCGTTAACTTCTTTCCCTTGCCTTCGATCTGCCCGGCCTGAACGGAGGAGGTCTCAGACTCCTTCTCCTTCAGCTTATCCAAAGCTGGTACGCGAAAGTCTGAGCAAGCGTTAAGACACAGAACCGAGAATAAGCCAACAGCTTGGAGGAGATTGTTTTGAAGTGAAAATGAACTTGGCATGTTGGCAGACTAGTACAGATGCGGCTTGTGCTCATCTGAAAAATATTTTGGGATCAGCCTAATCATCCGGGAATCCCAGATCTGAACAGCATTTGTTCAGACTGCGCACAACACTTTTTGAGCGTCTTCAATCACTCGTTCCGGCGGAATGAGTGCGGTGGGTGGCAATGCCTCTGCACTATACTCACTTGCGTGTATGGCGCGGTTTTGCGGCGTTTCGTGATGCCACATCTTTGTCTTGGATGGGCCAAAAAGCACCACCGTAGGCCGCCCCAGTGCCTGCGAGATATGCGAGGCAGCCCCATCAACGGTGAGCGTGATCGCAGCCTGCGATAGCAGTGAGAGAAATCCACGCAGCGTGGTCAAGCCTGCTAGATTCGTCACTTGGTGAGTAGGAAAGCCCTCACAGATCTCACGTCCCATACGCAAATGCCAATCAGAAGTGCCGCTGGAGACAAACACTGGGCCAAGACCCATAGCGAGCATGGAGCGAATCACAGTGCGCCACCCCTCGACCGTCCAAGATTTCCGTTCCCAACCCGACGCAGGGTTGATGACTACTGCGGTTGTCGAGGATGCTTCCGGCTGCATCCATTCGGGTGGTGGCATGCAGAGTTTGGGCGGCGCGAAAGAATCTGAAACCGGACCACCCGCCATGCCAAAATAATAACGTGCCACATAGATGTCGTTCAGATTCTCCGACCTGCATGAGTGGAAGAGCAGGCGGTGATACCAGCGGATGTAAACGGAGGCCCGCGTAAGCAACTGCCGATGCCGGGCACGTAAACGCAGACTTTTCAGCAACGATTGTGATCCTTGATCGAATGCTAAAACTCGATCGAAGGGACTTACAACTTTCCTGGGATCGCCCCCCCACTTTACACTTGGCATCAATTCAATGAGCGGCTGGTGTCCCGGCTGGGTGTAAAGAGTGACAGATTCATGGTCTTGTGCGGCGAGCCTTGCCATAGCGGGTTGCAAGAGCAGCGTGTCTCCAAGCTGCTTGTGGTAAACGACGGCAGTTCTCACAGTGTGGGCGCAAGGGGGCGGTGTTGTTTCCAAATAACAGTGGCGGTGGAAAGTTCCCGCTTAAATTTCTCGATCGGATAGCTCCAATGGTCACGTTTTTGAATGGGCTGATCAGCAAAGAGACGAGTAGCCAGATTGCCTTGTGACAGCGCCAAATCTCGAAATGTCTGAGAAAAGTAGGACTCTGCCCATTGAACCTCAGTATCGAGAATTAAACAGAGTGCCCCCTTCGACACCAGCAGGTTCGTCAAACCCTGACCCAGTGCCCCGAGGATCAGCGGAGCTTGGGCAAACTTGCGAATTTGAGTGGCAAAATCGATCCGGCTAAGCTCCAAAATCTCGCAGGCTCCCCACTGGCGCTCCACTTCAGCCGCGATTTCGCGTTCGTTTAGTAGTTTGCGGTCAGGGGCATCGGCGCGCGAAATTAGAATGGGGACTTGGCTGTTTTCGCCACTGGCAGCTAGCTGACTGAATTTCAGAAAGGCCAAGCGCATACGTTGCAGAATTTCGGGGGCAGCCAAGGCAGAGTCCGTCCACATTTGCGGAGCGTAAAAAAGCTTTTCAACACGAGTCGTGCCGGGCCCTGCACGAGCAAGACTGGCTGGCGGGACATCCACGGCGGACAGGTAACGCTCCTGCCAACGCTTGGCTCGGTTGCCGAGTAAAACCTTGGGATTTCCCATGCCATTCAGAAATGGTTCAGCTGCCATTAAGCGGGGGAGGTGATGCAGAAGAAAGTGGCCGTGGTTTTCATAGTTACGTCCGGCAAGGTAAAAACACGGCTCCGTGATGGCTGATGAGAGAATCCGTAATGGTCTCCGGATCTTGCGCTCTGGATGGCGCTGAAGGCTGGGACAAAACCTGAGGTATTTATTAACAGAGAGGAAGACGTTACAATCGTCGCCTGTTAGATAAACATTGGAAAGTTCCCAGCATTGAACCTCTTTCCACTGCATTTCAAGCGTCGCCGAACAAACCGGATTGAGGGCGTGCTCAAGGGCGTTATCCAATATGCAGCGACCGCTTGTTTGGAGAGTCCATGTTCGCAGGGCGCATGCACTTAACTCTTCATCGGTGGCAGGCTGAAGACCGAACCCAAAGAGCGAGGCGGCGCGCGTGTAGCCGTCATTCGCAAGTCGGATCACTTTGTTCATTAATTGTTCTCATATTCCTCCAAAGCTATGGGCGAGGCAAATCAAAATTGGCTGAACAAAGAGGCCTGTAAATTTCACTCATTTCGGTCCGCATAAACCTAAGGTTGGCCGCGTCTTTAGTGGACTTATTTCCACCTTCAGATTTGAGTGCTTTCTGAACGGTTCTCGGGACTGTCATCATCGTTGTTGCATGTTGGGTTGCAGCGGCAAATAAGTCCTTTCCAGTTCAACCCTTGCCTTGATCATTTTTACTTATGCCGATACCCATCATGTTCCCGATTGAGATTACCAAACGTGAACTGGACGCAAGACTCCTGCTTGCCGCACACTGCGTGGGGTCAGATCGGACGGTTTTTCTCGGCCAGGATCGTGGCATCTACCGTTTAGCGCGGCGGTGGCGTGGTGGTATTTATGTGGGAAAACAGCTGGTCCTCGGAGGACAGAAACCAGACTTGACCAAATACCGCGAACTCAAAGAACGTGGTTTTAGGGTGCTGTTTCTTGCGGAGGAAGAGCCAGTTTTTTCTGAGGAAAAAGACGTGGATCGCACGGAGTTTTTGAAGCTTTTTCATCCCAATTGGATGGATGAAGATGATGTAATTTGCGCTTGGGGGGATTTCTCTGCTGAAGTATTTCGTGAAGCGGCGCGGGAGAATGCGGCACCAATTCATGTGACCGGACATCCGCGGTTCGATCTTTGCAAACCGGAACTCGCGGGCATGTATGAGTCAGAGACCCAATCAATCCGGCAACGCTTTGGCAAATTCATCTTGATGAATACCAACTTTGCCTTAGCGAGCAACCTCGGTGCGTTTCAAAATGTCAAAAAAGCCTTTCCTCGGCAAAACAAAAATGAGGATAGAGCCGAGTATTGGATGGGACGCTATTGCTACCATGCACGAATGCAGGCTGCGTATATAATTCTAGCCAACCGACTTCGAAAGGAGTTCCCTGACTATAATATCGTGCTCCGCCCACATCCGGCTGAAGATCCGGCGTGGTATCGCTGTGCTTTGGAAGGGATCAAAAATGTGACCGTATTAAATGAAGGCAGCGCATTACCATGGCTTGCATCTGCAGCAGTGCTAGTTCATACCGGCTGCACAACGGGTCTAGAATCCTCTTATTTGACACCTAAAATTATCCAGTACACACCGGATATGGGATACAATTTCGAACAGCATCTGACATCTTTAGTTGGCGCAGTATGCGCAACGGAGAACGAAGTCGTGCATGAGATCAAAGGCGGTACTCGATCCCAGGTTGAGCCTTCTGCAAAACTGAGCATTGCGCGTATCATCGCCAATTTCTCACCGCAATTGATGTCCTCACAACTCATTGGCACTCTAGTAGCGGCAGAGGCCAAGAAGATGCCAGTTGCTGCGAACCTCGGGCACATGGCTGAATTGGAGCATTTAGTGCGGAGCTTGTTCCAGCCGCGAAACCAAAGGCAACGTTCTGCGAGGGGGGTTCCAAAGAAATTTGAGCCCTTTGATGAGCAATCTATAAACACCAAACTGCGATTCCTGGAAGGACTCTTGCATAAGCGACTCAAGTGCCGTTTTATCAGCCCATTTCTTGTGGAGATTAGTGCGACTAAAGAGCCGGGCGCTTGATTCGTTGTTCTATAAGACGATTTCCGCCTTGCCAGCGCTACTCTGGCGGACAAGTGTCGGTTTCTCCTGTGCAGTGCACAGAGTTGAACCCATCCTGACCCTATTGTGTTAAACGCCCAGTCCATTCTCATCACCGGAGGCACCGGCTCCTTTGGTCACAAGTGCCTCGAACGCCTGCTCCAAAACCCTGAAGTGAAACGAGTGGTCATCTACTCTCGGGATGAGCTGAAGCAATTCGACATGGCACAGAAGTACACGGATCCTCGGCTGCGCTTTTTTATCGGCGATGTGCGTGACCGTGATCGCCTTGCACACGCACTCACAGGCATCGACACAGTCATCCATGCCGCCGCACTGAAACAGGTGCCCACCGCCGAGTACAATCCATTTGAGTGCATCAAGACGAACGTCTTGGGCGCTGAAAATGTGGTGCAGGCATGCATCGACATGAAGGTGCGCAACGTCGTTGCCCTCTCCACTGACAAGGCCGCAGCTCCGATCAATCTCTACGGCGCCACAAAGCTCTGTTCCGACAAGCTCTTCATCGCCGCCAACAATGTTCGCGGAGGTCAGGACATTCGTTTCAGCGTTGTGCGTTATGGTAATGTCATGGGTTCACGCGGCTCGGTGATTCCTTTCTTCATGGAGAAGCGTAAGACTGGCGTGCTGCCGATCACGGACACGGAGATGACACGCTTTAACATCACACTCGAAGAAGGGGTGGACCTCGTGATCCATGCGCTTAACCATGCTCAAGGCGGTGAGATTTTCGTGCCAAAGATTCCTTCGTATCGCATCACGGATGTCGCTACGGCTATCGGCCCAAAGTGTGAGCACCCAGTCGTCGGTATCCGCCCAGGAGAAAAGATCCATGAGGAGATGATCACCGAAACAGATGCCCTTCAGACCATCGAAACCACGAAGTATTACATCATTGTGCCCATGCTCTTTGGCCACAATGCGGCAGAACTTTTGAAGACTTACAGTGCCAAACATGTCGGCACCCCCGTGCCCAAAGGCTTCTCCTACAACTCAGGTAAAAACAGTGATTGGCTAACCGTGGACCAGATCCGCACACTCATCCGCGATCAAGTGGACTCATCCTTTGAAATCGCGCCATCTGACGCATGAGCCTGACTCCTCAAGACTTGCTGACAGCCTATAATCGAGGCGAGAATATTTGTGCGCTCTTGCGTGATCAAGACGGCACGGAAAAAAATTCCGAAGAGATCATTCACTTATCTTATGATCTACAAGCCGGCTCCTATGTTGACACGCTGGGCAAGCATGAATACCTCCAAGTAGGTTTAAAGGCGCACACTAGCTCTGTGGCAGGCCATCTCGCTGAATACGGGGCGATCCACAGCTTGCTGGAGGCAGGGGTTGGAGAAACAACCACCCTTCAAGGGGTCATAGAAGCACTCCCTGAAGTTCCAGCCATTGTTCATGGTGTTGATATCTCATGGTCACGACTCAAAGTCGGATCAGAATGGTTCCTTAAAGCAGGTGGACCCGCACACACTCAATTTGTGGTAGCCTCCATGACGCATTTACCCTATGCGGACAATAGTTTTGACATGGTGCTGACCAACCATGCGATCGAGCCTAACGGAGGTCGTGAAAAAGAGCTGCTGGCAGAACTTTATCGAGTCTGTGCCAGGTATTTGGTGGTGTGCGAGCCAGCGTATGAATTGACGACAGCGGAAATTCAAAAACGGATGGATATGCACGGCTATTGCCGTGACCTACCGGGTCACGCACGTGAACTTGGGATGACTGTTTTAAAGCATGAAGCTTTGGTGGGTAATGTTCACCCGACCAACCCGACAGCGGTCACCGTCATTGCCAAAGATCCAAAGCGCTCGAAATCCACACCCCAATTTGTCTGCCCAGCCTATCGCACGCCGCTCACTATCATTGATAACTTCTACTACAGCGCGGAATCCATGAGAGCCTACCCCATTTTGCGTGGCATCCCATGCCTGAAGAAGGAGCACGCGATTATCGCGAGCAAACTAACTGATTAAATTGGCCAACGACTCATGATTCCATACGGACGACAGTCGATCAGCGAAGAAGACATCGCGGCAGTGGTGGGCGTGCTAAAGTCAGAATTCCTCACTCAGGGGCCGGCCATCCCGCGTTTTGAAAAAGCTTTAACTGACTGGTGTGGTGCCAAACACGGCATCGCCATGAGCAATGGCACCGCCACGCTGCACTGCGCGGCCAAGGCGATGGGACTTGGACACGGTGATTATCTTTGGACTGCGCCGATCACATTCGTGGCCTCAGCCAATGCAGGCCGCTACTGCGGTGCCAAAGTGGACTTTGTCGATGTCGATCCCGGCACCATCCTCATGTGCCCGGAGCGCCTCGCAGAAAAACTCGTCACAGCGGAAAAAGAGGGCCGCTTGCCGAAGGTGGTCGTGCCAGTGCATTTCGCTGGCCAGTCCTGCGACATGCCGCGCATCCATGCGCTCGGGCAGAAATATGGCTTTCGTATTTTGGAGGATGCAGCTCATGCCCTCGGAGGCAGTCATCAGGACGAAAAGATCGGTAACTGCCGCTGGTCAGACGCCGCCTCACATAGCTTTCATCCGGTGAAAATCATCACCAGCGGTGAGGGTGGCATGATCACCACCAACGACGACGAACTTGCCTGGCGGATCGCCACTCTGCGCACTCACGGCATCACGCGTGATGCGGGCCGCATGGTGGGTGACTCCCACGGTCCGTGGTATTATGAGCAACTGGAGCTGGGTTTTAACTATCGCATGACCGACCTCCAGGCCGCCCTCGGAGCCAGTCAGATGACCCGGCTCGAAGCCTTTGCTAAGCGGCGGCGCGAGATCGCTGATATGCATGATCAAGCCCTGGCCGGACTGCCTCTACGGCCATTGGCGCGTGATCCCGCCGGCATTAGTGGATGGCATTTGTACATGATCCGCCTGAACCTCAGTGAGATCCGCAGCACGCGGCGTGAGGTCTTTGAAAGCCTGCGCGCGCAAGGCATCGGCGTGAATGTGCATTACATCCCCGTGCATTTGCAGCCCGACTATCAGAAGCTGGGATTTCAGGCTGGCATGTTCCCTGAAGCCGAGCGCTACTATCAAGAATGCATCACGCTGCCAATGTTCCCCGCCATGAGGGATGAGGACGTTGTCTGGGTGAAAACCGCTCTCACTCACGCACTCAATCTCTGATGAACCTCCTGCACAACTATTCTGAACTCTCACTCGCCCGCGAAGACATGAAGTCTCAGAGCGAACTTTACCGTCCGAGCGTGTTCTGGGATGAAGCCTCTACACGCATTGTGAACGAGCTTTGCGAGCATGGCATCAAGCACTTCCGCAGCCTACCAAATACGCTTGGCTTTTTCGTTCCCACTTTTGGCACGCCGGGCAACAGTTTTACCCAGGGCCAGATCGTTGAATTGTGCGACCATTTGCAGCAGGCCTATCCTGATGCGAATAAAGCCCTACTGGCTCTGAAACAGTTCCTTTCTGGCGAGGGCTCCGCCCTTGCTGACTACCGCGTGCTACTTGCCGCCGACTCCCCTCAAAGGCGTCCGTATCTGCACACCTTTTCGGAGAGTAAGGTGGGCGAGCCAGTGGAGCACTTCACCTTTGATGGTCGCTGGTTTTCTCGTTCTGCACTGAACTATCTACTCGGGCTGTCTCTTCTTAAAAAGCACCTGGTTCCTGACGAAGTGCCCCGCGCGGTATTGGAGATCGGCGGCGGTTTCGGCACGCTGGGCGAGGTTCTGTCCCACGCAGACATCGAGGGTCTGCATTATGTGGACATTGACATCCCTCCGACCAGCTATGTGGCGCAGTATTACTTGAGTGAGGCTCTGGGCGCGGACAAAATCTCCACCTATGCGCAAACACGTGACCTCAAGCAGATCGACATCCAGGCGCTCAGGCCTTTCTCCGTGCTCTGCGCTTGGCAGATCGAGAAGCTGCGTGGTCAGATCGATCTGTTTGTAAATTTTATCTCCTTCCAGGAAATGGAGCCTAACATCGTACAGAACTACCTGAGCCATGTCGCGCGGCTAAAAACGAGATGGGTACTGCTGAGGAACATGCGAGAGGGCAAGCAACTGCGCAAAGCAGGCGGCTGGGCCGGTGTGGACACCCCCATTTTCAGCGATGACTATCTAAATATGCTGCCTGACTATGAACTGGTGGAGCGCAGCGTATTTCCTTTCGGGTACCGCACCATGGACGGCTACCACTCGGAACTCCTGCTACTACGGCGTAAATCATGAGACTTGACTCCGTGGCCATCATCCCAGCACGCGGTGGCAGCAAACGCATACCGCGCAAGAACGTCCGTACCTTTGGCGATAAACCCATGATCGTCTGGAGTATTGAAGCCGCCCTGAAAAGTGGCGTGTTCGACGAGGTGATCGTCTCCACCGATGATGATGAAGTTGCCGAGGTGGCTCGTCATTATGGAGCCACGGTCCCATTCATGCGCCCACAGGAGATTTCCGGAGATACCGCCGGCCTCAACCAAGTACTACGCCATGCCCTCCATTGGCTGAAGTATGAGGGAGGTGGACAGCCCGAATGGCTGGGCTGTGTTTACGCGACCGCTCCCTTTCTCAGAGCCGAGGATCTGCGAGCGGCTCGTGATCGCCTGAGAAAAAACCCAGAGGCTGAATATGTGATCTCCGTTTGTACTTTTCCCGCCCCCATTCAACGAGCGATGATCACAGATGCCAGCGGCCACATTCGTTTCATGTATCCAGAGTTGCGGCTGACAGCTACTCAAGAACTCAAGGAGGCTTTTCATGATGCCGGACAGTTTGTGATCGGCCGATCCACCGCTTTTTTGGAACAGGACTCCGTTCTCAACGGTCATTGTCTGCCTTTGGTCATCCCACGGCATCGCTGCCAGGACATTGATACTCCGGAGGACTGGGAACATGCCTTGCATCTTTTCAATGCCGTGAAAATGGACGCATCGTCATGAGAACGCCACCAGGCAGCTTGCTCATCCTTACCGAAGGTTCTGTTCGAACAGGAACGGGGCATCTTCGGCGCTGTGCCACTCTGGCGCGTCACCTACAAAGCCAAGGTTGGGAGATCACTTTTCAAGTGCTGGGGAAAGCGGATCAAAGACTGAGCCAGGATGCCATTCAGCACATTTTAAACGGGCTGAAATGGCAGGCTCTGGCTCAGCCCGTCCCCCTCCCGGCGAATGTAACCATGGTGGACATGACGGCTTTCCGTCAGAAGGAGACGGTGGCTTGGTGCCAAGATCAGGGGTTGGTGTGTCTGGCTCTGGATTACCAGCAGGCCGATATGCTGCCAGATGCTGTAGTAACGCTGAAGGATCTCAGCGGCCACATGCATGAGGCGTTTATGAGGGCAGGCCGAGCTTCCTCCTATCATGAAGGCGTGGAGTATGCCGTGATTCGACCCAGTCTGATGGCTCAGCGTGCCAGATGTTTGCTGCCCGGCCAGAATGGTGTCTCGAATGCCGTGATCACCATCGGCGGTGCTGACCCTGGCGGACTCACCCTGGAGGCAATGAACTTGCTGCGACCCTGGCGTAATCGTCTCGATCAAGTCACTGTGGTGCTGGGTCCTGGCGTGAATGACGCGCTGATACAACAGGCTCGCTTAGAGGCCGCTGGACTGGACTTCAAAATCGAGAGAAGTCCTCCGGACTTTGATGGCCTGCTTGGCAGCGCCGATCTCGTACTTTGCAACGGTGGGGGCACCATGTTAGAAGCCCTCTGCATCGGTCGTCTGGTAGCGGTCCTTCCTCAAAACGCGGCTGAAATCGCTTTTGCCACAGGCTTCTGCCATGAGAAAGCCTGCATTTGGGCACATGAGGTGGGTAAAATTTTGGAGGCGACCAAGCAAGAGCGGCTTGAGTTCGCCAGCCGCGCCGCCAGTATCGTGGACGGAAACGGGCTCGAACGCCTGGCCACTCTGATCACCCAAATGGCCAACCCCGAAAATTGACTTGATGAAAAAAAAGATCCTCTTTGTTGCCGCCGGGCTTGCCCAGGCACCCGCAATTCGGGAGGCCAAACTCATGGGTTACGATGTGGCAGCCATGGATGGTGACGCCACTGCGCCCGGCCTCAGTGACGCGGATGAAAGCCATTTGGGAAATATCCTGGACGCCCAGGAAGTTCTCCGCGTCGCGCGGCTCACACAGGCACAGGGCATCGTCAGCGTGTGCTGTGATGTCGCGATGGAGGCCGTGGCAGCAGCCTGCGCAGAACTGGGACTGCCGGGCATCCGCTCAGAAGTGGTACGCGTCTCACGCAGCAAACTCCTGCAACGCGAAGCCATGAGCGAAGCGGGCCTGCTGATGCCGCAGTTTGCCGCCGTGGAAACGGCTGAGTCAGCGCTGGAGTCCTGGGATCGCTTTCAATCTCCCGCCGTCGTGATCAAGCCCGTAGATGCCTCAGGCAGCCGCGGTGTGAGCTATGTGAATGAGCGCGGTCAAGTGGCCGGAGCCTTTGAACTGGCACGACAAAACTCCCGTTCCGCCCTAGTCATGGTGGAGTCTTTCATGCCTGGCACTGAGTACAGTGTGGAGGCCTGGGTCGTGGGCACTGAAGTGCATGTGCTCGCCACCTCCATGAAGGTGCGCACGCAACCGCCCTACCTGCTGGACCGTCAGGTGCATTTCCCTGATGACCTTTCCAAATCAAAACGCCGCATCATGATCGACCACGCTGTGCGCGCCATTCAAGCCTGTGGATTCCGCGACTGCCCCGTTCATCTGGAGTGCATCTATTCGCCTCAAGGCCCCATGATTGTGGAACTGGCAGCGCGCGGTGCGGGGTTCAAGGTTTTCACGGAAATGCTCCCGCGCGTCACCGGTTTTTCGACCACGAAAGCAAGTATTCAAGCCAGCCTGGGACAGAAGCCCGATCTCCAATGTCTAGGAAAGGGCATGGCCGCATCGTTGGTGTTTGTGGATCCAGTGCCTGGAGAATTCATCGCAGCCGAGGGCGTTGAAGCAGCTCGCGCCCTGCCCGGTGTGTCGGAAGTTGTGCTATATCCAAAACCAGGGCAGCAACTCCATGAACTGCGCTCCGGTTCTGACCGCGCCGGACACATCCTGACCTATGCCGAAGATCCCGCAAACTGCCGTGCCACCGCCCAGTCCGCGCTGGACTTAATCCATCTCATGACCCGCTGATGATCATCGACGCCCATACGCACATCCATCCTGATCCACACGGCTTCGGATCGCATAAAGACGCCAGTGTCGAAACCCTGGTCGCCAACTTGAGAAGCGCTGGCATCGACAAGGCCGTGGTGCTCGCCATTGAACCGGACATGGGCAATGCCTATGTCTCGAAGAAGTGTGCCGAGTATCCGCAGCTCATCGGCTTCGTCTCACTTGATCCGCTGAGCCCTACATCTGTCGAAGAAACGCTGCGCACCTATGTCGGAGGCGGCAGCATGCATGGAGTGAAACTGCACCCGCGCCGCCAAGGTTTCGGCATAGATCACTTGCACCAGGTGATCAAGTTGGTCGAGCAGGCGGCCGCATATCGCGTGCCTGTTTTGTTCGATGCCTTCCCCTATGGTGATACTTATTACAAGATTCAAGAAGTGCGCCTGATCCATGAAGTGGCCCAGGCCGTGCCGCAAGCGGACATCATCATGGCTCACGCTGGAGGCATTCACGTCATGGACGCGCTCATGGTCGTCAAAGGCAACCGCAATGTGGTGGTGGACGTTTCTTTTACTCCCTTTTGGTTCGCCGGCTCCAACATTTATTCGGACCTCGTCTTTATGCTGCGCAAGCTCGGAGCCAACCGCATCCTGCATGGCTCCGACAGCCCCGAGGTGCTTCCAGAACAGGCCTTGGAAGACACCCTCAGCCTTTGCAACCAATGCGGATTCAGCGAGAGCGACAAAAGTCTTGTCCTTTCCGGCAACATCCAGCGAATCCTTTCCAAAGCCTTGCAATGACCACTGACGAGCAGCAAAGAATCATTCAGCGATACAACGAACGCCTCGCCAGCCTGGGTGAAACGGCGCAGACACTCGGCTGGCGGGATAGCTCCCAGCAACAGCTCCGTTTTCGCATTCTGGCGGAAATCGCCGACCTCAGCGGTTGCTCGATTTTGGACATCGGCTGCGGTTTTGGCGATCTGCTGGACTATGTGAGAGATGCCGGTGTCCACGATGTGCGCTACACCGGCACGGATCTGAATCCAACGCTCGTCGAAGTGGCTCAGAAACGCCATGCCAAGGCTAGGTTTCATGCCACCACCGATCTCAGCCAGTTTGCTGATGACTCCCAGGAATACGTCTTCCTCAGCGGCCTGTTCAATTTCAAAATCGATGACAACACCGGCTTCATGCATGACACCGTAAGAGAAAGCTTTCGCATTGCCAGTTGCGGCGTCGCTTTCAATCTCCTCGGAAGTTACGTGGACTTCAAAGAGGAGCACCTGTTTTATCACCGTGAGCAGGAGATCTTCGACTTCGCCAAAAGCCTGACCCGCTTTGTCACTCTACGCGCAGACTATCCGCTTTATGAGTTCACTCTTTATCTATACAAACCGGAAGCCGTGAAGACTAAGCATGTATGAGGGAGCTGATCGAAACCACCTGGACACCGGTTGCCTGTGACGTCTGCGGAGCTGACGCAACCGAATTGACGGTGTTGGGCACACGCAGTGCCCGTATCCTGCAAAAGCAGCACGACTACACATGGCGGCATCAAGATACGCAGTGCAAGCGCTGCGGATTCGTTTTCAACCGGCTGCGGCCCGAGGCGGGATTTCTGCGTGACTACTACACGGACTGCTGGCCCATTTCCTCCACTTCCATTACCATAGAGCCGGACTTCGATGTGGCACTGCGGCTCAATCTCCTCAACCGATGGTTAACCCCGCAGGCTCGTCTATACGAGATCGGAGACAAGCTGGGTGAATTTCACGCGGCGCTGGTGAAGGCTGGTTACGAAGTTGCTGGTGATGACGTGATGGCTGCTGCCTCTGAGCGTAGAGACTGGTTGGATGGACTCTTTCGTCGCGGTTGTGTGGCAGTGCCCCCAACAGCCATGCGCGAGGCGTTCGATGCAGTTCTGGCCTACTTTGTCGTCGAGCATCTCGCCAATCCGCAGCACTGGCTGCGCTCCATTCGCGGGTTACTAACTCCAGGGGGCTGCCTGGTGATCGAGGTGCCGCATTTGGTGCTGCATCCCAAAGAAGCGCTCATGCATGAGCACTTCCTCTATCTAACACCAGAGTCCCTGACCGCACTGGTGAACGAAGCAGGCTTTGAGGTTGTAGAAACAAGTGATAGTGGAGCAAGCCGCCGTTTTGGTTTTGCCTTGGTCGCCAGGAAGACGGAAACGCCTCCCCCTCCTGATCTGGCTGGGCTGCAAGTCTGTGCCGCCAAACTGCAAGCGAGCTACCTGCGTGGTCGTGAACTCCTGGACGACGCCACAAACAATCTGATGGTCAGCGCTAGGCTGGTGTTCATCGCGGTAAATGAGGCCCCCCTGTCAGTGCGCGTCTGTTTCTTCGGAGCCAACCAAACCGCAAGTGAGATCGCCTCCCTTCTGCGTCCCCTGCTGGCCACAGACGCAGTCGAGATTCTTCCCTTTGACAATTCCGACGCCAAGACCGGGACCGACCTGGAAGGTTTTGAACATCTGGTGCAGAAGCCAGACCCCACCGGATTTGCCCCGGCCATGCTGCATGTATGCGTTATCTGCTCACGCGGCTGGACTCAGGCTATCGCTACCCAAATTCGCAGTTTTGGCCTGCCTCACTTTGTATTACTGGATGGAGCAGGCGGCTGTCTTCTGTCCGCGGATTGAACGCATGACAAGCGCGTATCGCCTGCCATCATAATCAGCACATTTGCCCCTCATGGAAAGATCCGCCCACATCCTCGACTGTACCATCCGTGACGGCAGCTATGTCGTGGACTATCAGTTTACTGTAGAGGACACTTTCATCGTCGCCCACGGTCTCGCCGCTGCAGGCATCCGCCACATTGAAGTCGGCCACGGTCTCGGCCTGAACGCGCAAAACTGCGGCAAAGGCAGCGCCGCCATCACCGACATCGAATACATCACCGCAGCCAGGGCCGCAGTGCCTGAATCCGCCCTGATCGGCAGCTTTTTCATCCCTGGCATCGGCACGGAAAACAGCTTGCGGGCGGCGGCAGATGCCGGACTTGGTTTTGTACGTTTAGGGATGGATGTGGACGATTACTCAAAGCTCGAGCCATTCGTCAAGCTGGCCAAATCGCTCAAACTCGAAGTGTGGGGAAACATGATGAAATCTTATCTAGTGCCGCCCACCGAGTTCGCCCTGGTGAGCCAGCGAGTGGGTGAGTTTGGCGTTGATGTCGTAGCCATCGTGGACTCTGCCGGAGGCATGACACCCAACGATGTCGCAGCTTACACGGAGGCGACTCTTGCCCGCAGCACGCAAGTACCACTGGCTTTTCATGGGCACAATAATCTGACCCTGGCGGTCGCCAACTGCCTGCGCTTCATCGAGTGCGGAGGTGTGTATGTGGATGGCAGTCTGGCCGGCCTGGGACGCAGCGGAGGTAATGCCGCGACGGAACTGCTGGCCGCAGTTCTCACTCAGCGCAACAGCCTAGCCTGGCCCATAGACTGGAAAAGACTAGTCGAGTTTGCCGACTCGATGATGCAGTTCTGCGTGCCTGATCATGCACGGCCGCGGGCGGCGGAGATCGCCACTGGATTGAACTACTTTCACACCAGCTTTGCTCCGCTGGTGGAACTGGCGGCGGCTGATGCCAATGCCCCCATGTTTCGCACCATCCTGCGCCTGCCAAAAAATTCGCGCAAAAAAGTTCTCCCAGAAGTAGCCGCTGAAGCGGCCCATCAAGCCGCTTTGGAACTGCGACACAACAGCCAGATTTCCAATATCCCTGGTAAGGGTGCCTCCCTAGAGCGTTTGCAGCCAACGACTCTCACAGCCTTGGCTGGCCTTCTGAGGGTGCAGAAGGGCAAAAGCCTGCAACGGCGAGTCGTCACCATAGCCCACACTCCGGGCCTCACCGCCGCTCGCATCGGGCCGCTGCGCAGCAACCGCAGCAGCATCGTTGCCCATGTCGAGGTCAGCACGGTGAACACCCTGGCCGAGGTTCAGTCCATTCTAGCTCAATCCTGTGATTTCTGGCTCTTGGATAAGCGTCTGGAACGACCTGTCACTCCAACCGTTACCCAGCCACAGTTTATCTATGAAGATGACGTGGTGATTGCTCAAGCCGTGGCTGATGCCCTGCAAATGCTGAGAGCCACCCTAGTGGCCGTAGTCGGTGACGATGCAGGCCAGCGCGCGGCCATTAGCCGCATCACGAAAGTCATGGAAGACGGGCAAGGCGCAGATGCACTGATAACCTGCGACTCCGCAGCTCCGGCGGGCAATGACGATTTGAAACGTGTCCGGGATGGAGGTGCAGTACTCATGGTGCGGGCCCGCGCGCTCACAGATGAAGCCTTTGCTGAGGCCCGCCAGCGCGGCCTGCAGCTCTGGAGGCTCGACTGCGGCACCGCCCTGGTCGCGGAGGCTGAACGGCTCATGAACACACATGACCGTTTCCACAACGCCGCCGGACAACACGACCTGAGCGACAGCATCCACATCGTCGCAGGAGGTGCCGTCGGGCAGGCGGGAGACTTGGTCGTGGATCATCTCACTATGCCACGTTTCATCCTCGGCGAAGCCGACGGCCAGGGTGGCATCCGACCACTATGCGCCGAATCCCGAAACCGCGCCGTAGCGGCCCAGCAGTGGATCGTCGACCAATGGGGCCTGTAATTTTCTTTAACTCATGACAAACGCCGAATTTCTCGACACCCTCAGCCAGCCACGCGGCAGTCGGCGGCCGTTGATCGTGGCAGAACTCTCCGGCAATCACAATCAGTCGTTAGACCGTGCACTGCTACTCATTGATGCCGCCGCCGCCTGCGGTGTAGATGCCATCAAACTGCAGACTTACACAGCGGACACCATCACGCTGGATGCGGACGGCGAGGAGTTCTTTGTGCGCAAACCCGGCTCGGTATGGGATGGTCGCAGCCTGCACAGCTTGTATGCAGAAGCCCACACACCGTGGGAGTGGCATCGCGCCATGGTGGATCGGGCCATTGAACAAGGCCTTGCCTGGTTCAGCAGCCCGTTTGATTTCACCGCCGTGGACTTTCTGGAAAAGTTGGAACCACCTTGTTACAAAATCGCCTCGCCCGAAATCGTAGACCTGCCACTGATCAAAAAGTGCGCGCAGACTGGCAAGCCACTCATTATGTCCACCGGTATGGCCGCCGTGGCCGAAATCGAAGAGGCCGTGAACACTGCGCGTGAAAACGGTGCTCCGCAGATTATTTTGCTAAAATGCACCACGGACTACCCGGCCAGTCCGAAAACTTCCAACCTGCGAACCATGAGCCATCTGGCGGATATGTTCGGCTGCCTCACGGGTGCCTCTGATCACACCCTTGGCATTGGTGCCTCCGTGGCCGCTGCAGCTCTCGGTGCCTCATTGATCGAGAAGCACTTAACCCTGGCCCGTGCCGACGGCGGACCCGATTCCCACTTCAGCCTTGAGCCTGCGGAAATGAAGGCGCTGGTTGAGGAATGCCGCGCCGGCTGGGAATCCGTCGGCATCATCAGCTATGGATATCAAGCCAGCGAAAAGGGTTTTCTCCGGGGCCGCCGCTCCCTCTACATTTGCGAGGACATGAAAGCTGGCGACCCACTGACTGCGCAAAACCTGCGTAGTATTCGTCCTGGTTTTGGACTGCCTCCCAAATTCTACGATTTGCTTCTTGGCAGACGTCTCCGCCAGGACGCCTCACGGGGCACCGCACTGAGCTGGGACGCCCTGCTAGAATAGAAGAGTAGTGCACTGTGCCGTTCCCTATTGAGCCATTTCGATGAACTCCATGAGATGTCTCTGCGGTGTGTATATGAAAATGCAGCGGCGCCCTTCAAAGGCACTGGAGGTAAAGGCTTTCATGCAACGACAGCCTGAGGCTGTAGCGGCAACCAACGCTGAGTCGAAATCCTTCACTTCATAGGCGACATGATAGAACGAGGTGCCTTTGCCCAGTTGTGAATGAAGGGAAGTTCCCACCGCTGGCTGGATGAGTTCCAACGCGGCGCTCTCAGGGTGCGGACGAACGAAGCACACTCGGACGGACTGCTCCGTGATTTCCCAAATGGGCGAGGCACAATCATCTCCCCAGAAGGCCTTGTAGCCGGCTATCGCGGCATCGATATCCGCCACCAAGCACCCCGTATGGTGAAAGCGTGCCTGAGACATCATGATTGAAACTCCTGACTAGGCTTTGGATTTCAAGAAGGCTCCGTAGAGCAGTGTGACTTTATATTTCGCCAGGAGTTCAGGCGGCATATCCTCCGCCCAGAGGCCGAGTTCTTCATCCACAGCAAAGCCCGCCTCATCGATGATCTGGCGGATGTGATCGGCACTCTTAAAATGAAAAATGTGGTCAATGGCAGGCGAGTCAGTGGGCGTGGTGATGAAGACGCGCCCCGTGTCTTTCAGGAAGTGCCGCAAACGTGCCAGCAGTTTCACCGGATCTTCCACATGTTCCATGACCTCACCCATGGTGATGAAATCCACCTTGGACTCGACTTCATGAGAAAAGACATCTGCCAAAGTGAATGTCAGCCTGCCATCAGCAGGGACAAATTCCTGGGCCATCTGGAGAGACGCGGGACTGATATCGACCATGGTAAAGGATTCGCCCTTTGGAATGAGACGCATCGCCTCTGCAAGGAATAGGCCATGCCCACCACCGACCTCCATGTAGCTTTTCACAGCTCCGCTACGGCGCGCGAGCCCAGCCTCAAAGAAGAGCATCATCTTGTAGTGATGCGCCCAAAGCACCTGACTGAGCAGCAGCCCATGCATGTAGTAGCTCATGACTTCTGGGTTGCCATAGACGCGCTTATTCACCTCATCAAAAGACGTGCTCGTATAGCGCCCGGTGCGCAGAAATCTCACGTGCTCACTGGTGACATCAGCGATCATTTTCAGGTAGCACTCCACCGCGAAATCGAGCGTGCGCCCCTGCTCGACCAAGTGCGCCGAGACACGGTCGATGAAAGCACCCGCAAAGGCAAAGTAGTCAGCTCCGAGCGGCATCAGGAACCGCTCCAGCTTTTTAGCGTGAACCTGGTTCGCTTTCGCCACGATGTGGATGAGATTTTTAACGGCGGTCTCACCCCGGCTAACCGCCGAGGGAGTGGGGGAGGAAGTGTCAGGCAGGTTCATCAAAAAGTGATTGGGAGGGACACTACAAGCACTCTTCAACAACGGCTGGCAAACAAAATCTGCATACAATAAACTGGATGCGGAAAGCCTGTGTTGACAATGCAGGCGGTTCTCTCCAATGAATTCATCCGCATGAACAATGATCTGCTAGACAAGGTAATATCCATCCTTCGTGAAGTGCTCGGCCAGCCGGAGCTTATGATCACCGAAGCCATGACAGCGTCGGATGTCGAAGGCTGGGATTCCTTTGCGCACATCAATCTGATCATGGGCCTTGAGGACTCCTACAAAATCCAGTTTTCGACTGATGAAATAGGCCGCATGGGCAAAGTAGCAGACCTGATCTCACTGTTGCAGGGCAAGCTTCAGCAAAAGGCTGTCGTCAATGAAGATTAGTCTGGAAATTTTCAGCACCGCATTAAAAGCCGGACAAGTGCCGACAGCTTGGGCTGCCCTCCGCGCCTTGGTTCTGCAACCTTTGACTCCAATGCAGTGGCAGCGGCTGACACGCTTGATACTTGAGCATCAGGAAACGTGGCGCCAGTTCACCGAAGATCGTCTTTTGAGAGTAGCCGTTATCGGCACTTACACGACACGAATGATCACTGACCTCATCCTGCCACATCTGCTGGCAGAAGGCTCATGGGCTGAAATCCAGGAAGGTGACTACGGCAGCTTTGAGACGGAGCCACTCTCCCCAGGCTCCGCGCTATACTCCTTTAAACCCCACTTTATGCTCGTCGCCACTGGCGTGACGGATGTGCGGGAATGGCCAAAACCTAGTGACTCTGAGGACGAAATCGAGGCGCTTGCAGAGTCCGTGATCGCCGGGCTGCGCACGCGATGGAACTGCATCAAAAAGTTTTCTTCAGCGCAGATCATTCAGCACAATTTTGAGACACCGGCGACGCGGTCACTGGGACATCAGGAAGGCCGCTACGTGCACTCAGCGACGCGATATATCGAGCGGCTAAACAAGAAGCTCTGGGAGCACGAAGGGGATCAGATCCGTGTCCTGGATGTGAATCTAGCCGCCCAATACTTGGGTGCGAAAACCTGGCTTAGTCCGCGCTGGTATCATCACAGCAAGCACGGCTTCGACCCCTCCGCCACAGGCTCATACAGCTTACTGTTCGGCGGATTGTGGCGAGCACTGCTGGGGCGCACGCGGAAGGTGCTGGTGTGCGATCTGGATAACACTCTCTGGGGTGGCGTCATCGGCGATGATGGGCTTGCTGGCATTGAACTCGGAACCGTCTCTGCAAAGGGTGAAGCCCATGCCGCATTCCAGCGGTACATCATCACCTTGCGTCAGCAGGGGACCCTACTCGCGGTGTGCAGCAAGAATGAACTTGAGATTGCCCAAGAACCCTTTGAAAAGCACCCGGAATGCCCACTGAAACTTGCTGACTTTTCTGCCTGGGAATGTGGCTGGGGAGTAAAGTCCACGGGTCTGAAAAAAATCGCCCAACGGCTCAATGTAGGTCTGGACAGCTTGGTCTTCATTGATGACAACCCGGCAGAGTGTGCCGAAGTGATGGCCGCGCTGCCTGAGGTCACTGTGATTCATCTTGATGCCGACCCTGCCGACTTTATCCGCCAAGTGGATGAGCTTTATCTATTCGCCCCGCTCGATCTGACAACTGAGGACTTGGGGCGCGCACAGTCACTGCTGGTGGCTGATGAATTGCGCATAGCGATCTCACAGTCTGATACGCTCGCCGCTTACCTGGCCAGCCTTCAGATGCAGGCGGCGATCCGAGACGTCTCGATCCAGGATTTGCCTCGTGTCGAGCAGCTCTTCAAAAAGACCAATCAGTTCAACTGGAACGGGCAGACCTGGGACAAGCCACAGCTTGATGCCCTCATGCAATCCAGCAGCGCATTCATTCTCGCGGTATGGCTGAAGGATCGCCATGCGTCTCATGGCTTGGTTTCATGTGCCGTGCTAGAAGTTCATGACAGAATCCTAGAGATCAAAAATTGGGTCATGAGTTGCCGCGTTTTTAGCCGAACCCTTGAAGACTGCATTTTGCGTGAGCTGCTTCAGCGTGCTGAAAAACATGGCTGCATTGAGATTCAGGCCGTCTTCCTGCGCACACCGAAGAATGGCTATGTCAGTGCTTTTCTAGATCGCTTGGGCTTTGAAGAGGCCAACGGAAAGTATAGTCTGTCCGTGACTCTGACTGACACCCGCCAATGCCCCATCACTCTTGTGGACCAACGGTGATCGACGAACCTCAATTTTTGCAATCTCCATGAGTGTACTTTCAACCGCCTCTTTCCATTACTCAAAGGCTGACTTGGTCTCTGCCTTCAGAAGTGCAGGTCTCACAGAAGGAGACGTGGTGCTGTCCTACACCAATCTGGGCCTGCTAGGCATCCCCAAAGAAGGCAACAACCGACAAGTCGCCGACCAAGTGCTGCTAGACGCTTTTTTGGACGTGCTAGGCAAGCCAGGCACTCTATGCGTGCCTACGTACACCTACAGCTTTCCCAAAGGAGAAGCCTTCGATCCTGAGCACACCCCTTCTGCCGTCAAAGGCTGGTCTGAGTTCGTCAGACAGCAGTCGGGAGTCATTAGAACCTGTGACCCGATATTTTCAGTGGCTGCTTTGGGAGCCAGGGCCGACGAGCTAACCAAAGACGTGCCTATGGCGAGTTTTGCGCCTGGCTGTTTTTGGCAAAGATTCGTCGAAGCAGACGGCTGGGTCATCAATGTCAATTTGTGGGCGATATCAGGACTCGCCCATTATGTCGAACGCTACCTGAACGTGCCCTATCGCTACGACAAATTGTTTGTGGGCGATTTCATTTTGAAGGGAAAGACCGTCAGGAAAGGCAGCATCTTCACAGTCCAAGATCCCACCAATCCCGACACGCGGGTGGACGTGACACAGTTTGATGCCTTGGCCTATGAAACGGGTCTTGCGAAGAAAATCCAAGTGGGGCGGGGATTTATCACCGCCATGCGTGCCCGTGACATGGTGCGACTGCTCGAAGGCGCTTTGTCCACGCAGCCCAATTTTTTGAACCAAGCAGGACTGCACGGCAAGGTGCCTGTCCTCACTAGCAAAAAAAGGCACTTCAATGTCAGCCTGCCTGCAGATGCAAGCATGCAGGACATGATCGAGGCACTGTGGTTTTTACCTCGTGACATCGTCTCTGACGGCTATGACGCGGCTCTCGATGCACTAGCCACAGTCGTGCCCATGCAGATCCATGCCTATCCCACGGGCACCCACGCCTGGACATGGCTTGTGCCGGAGAAATGGACATGTTACGAAGCGTGGCTGGAAACCACTGACGGACACCGACTGATTGACTATGCCGACCAGCTCCTACACGTGGTCTCCTACTCATTACCGTTTGAGGGAATAGTGACGCGAGAAGAGTTATTGAAGCATCTGCATGTCCACCCACTTTTACCACACGCAACGCCATTCATATTCAAATACTATGATCGCGATTGGGGCCTCTGCTGTCCGAGTGCACTGAGAGACTCACTGCCTGACGCCGATTACCGAGTGCGCATCCGCAGCGAGTTCAGTTTTGGTGAATTGAAGGTCGGTGAAGTTTTTGTCCAAGGGCAGAGTGATGACTGCATAGTACTATGTGCGCATCTCTGCCATCCAGGTCAGGTGGCAGATGATCTCAGCGGAGTGGTGGTCGGCATCAACGTCATGAGAGAACTGAAGAAGCGTCATGGGTTACGCTATAGCTACCGATTTCTCATTCTACCGGAAACCATCGGTTCATTGGCATGGCTGAGTCAGAATGAGCATCTAATTCCTCAGATGAAAGGTGGTCTATTTCTGGAAATGCTGAGTCTGCCAAATCCGCCGGCCTTGCAGATGTCCTTTGATGGCGATACTCTTATTGACCGCTGTTTTGCCAAAGCTCTTTCCCAGCATGATCCAGATGAATGGACTGGTGCCTTTCGAACTGTAGTTGGAAACGATGAGCGACAATTCAATGCTCCTGGCGTGCGAGTGCCCATGCTCTCACTCTCTCGTGTACTCAAGGATAAGTTTGCTGGAATCTATCCTTACGCTGAGTATCACTCCAGCGATGACACGCCTGATAAGGTTTCTTGGCCTCACATGGTGGACAGCACCAAACTCGTGCTTCACATGATAGAAGCGTTGGAGGAGTATTCTTTATTTCAGGTTCCATTGGCTCCCATTTCAGTTAAAGTTGCTCAGCTTTCGAGTCGTGTTCCTTTGAATCATTTTAAAGGCGAGATTTTTTGTTCCCGCTACGGCCTGCATTTAGACTTCGCATCTGACCCGGAAAGCTACCGTGCATTTTTCAACATTCTCTACTTAATCGACGGCATCAACAGTGTAGCCGAGATTGCTCAACGCTGTGATACCTCTGAGAAGGCAGTCGAAGACATGTTGAAAGCACTGGCAGATCATGGTCTTGCGTCCTAATTGCACCTAGACCAGTCCTCGAAAAAATTGTCATTTACTCCCCTTATACCTCACTCTCTTAACAAAGACTGAATCGGACAGACATTTTGAGAATCGATCTAAATTCGCCGTTAATCACATCCTGACTACTTGCCCTAAAGCGAAACATTGAGTTGCCTGTGAGCGGCTGAAATACAAGCTAAAACGTGGATCAAAAGCCACATCAAATATGGCAATTCTTCTCCCCTGCGGATGAATTGTCTTGTTTGGCTGTGAGGCAAAACGCTAGAACGGCGTTCTTCCACACCATGAGTTTTCTTTCCCTTGAAGCCACCGTCGCGAAACCAGGATTCAGCCGCTGGCTGGTTCCGCCAGCCGCCATCGCCGTCCACATGTGCATCGGCCAGGTGTATGGATTCAGTGTGTTTAAGAAGCCGTTGGCAAAAGCGCTGGGCATCACGGCACCTGGAGCACTGGACTGGACGGAGGCGGATGTGGGCGTGGCTTACTCCATTGCACTGGCGCTTCTTGGGCTCTCTGCCGCCGTGTTTGGCAAATGGGTGGAGCGCAGCGGGCCGCGCAAGACGATGGTGGCGAGCATGATCTGCTTCTGCACCGGATTGGTGCTGGCGTCGTTGTCGGTGAAATACCATCAACTCTGGCTGCTGTATGCGGGCTATGGCTTGATCGGCGGCATCGGACTGGGACTGGGCTACATTTCGCCGGTGTCCACGCTGATGAAATGGTTCCCGGACCGCCCTGGTATGGCGACGGGGATGGCGATCATGGGTTTCGGCGGCGGGGCGCTGATCGGCGGGCCGCTGGCAGAAGAACTGATGAAGCGCTTTGCTTCTGCGACCTCGGTGGGCGCGAGTGAGGCGATGCTGGTGATGGCGGGTCTGTATGCGATCTCGATGCTCTTTGGCGCGCTGATCGTGCGCGTGCCGCCGGAGGGTTGGACGCCAGAGGGCTGGGTTGCCAAGGAGCACACCGCCAAGCTCGTCACCAATGCCAATGTGGCCGTGGATACCGCGTGGAAGACGCCGCAATTCTGGATGCTGTGGGTGGTGCTGTGCATGAATGTAAGCGCGGGCATCGGCATTCTCGGACAGGCCTCGCCTATGATTCAGGACATGTTCAAAGTCACGCCAGCGGCAGCGGCGGGCTATGTGGGCCTGCTTTCGCTTTGCAATCTCGGGGGCCGCTTCTTCTGGTCATCCATGTCAGACATCGTGGGCCGCAAAGGCATCTACTGCATTTACTTCATCGCCGGTGCCGCGCTGTATGCGAGCGTGCCGTGGACGCAGGGACATGGCAGCGTCACGCTGTTCGTCATCGCCACCGGATTGATCCTGACAATGTATGGCGGCGGTTTCGCCACGATCCCGGCGTATCTGCGTGATTTGTTCGGCAGCTATCAGGTGGGAGCGATTCACGGTCGCCTCATCACCGCCTGGTCGATGGCGGCGATCATCGGACCGCAGCTCGTGGACCGTTTGTCGGTCGCGAACAAAAAGGTCATGCCGCCTGAGCAGGCCTACAATTCCATCTTCCACCTCATGGTCGGCCTGCTGACGGTGGGCCTGATCGCCAACCTTCTCGTGCGTCCTGTGGACTCCAAGTATCACCTCAAAGAAACCGCCAAAGCCTGATCTGCCATGAAAGCCATCACCCTGCTCATCGCCTGGACCTGGATCATCGTGCCGCTCGGCTGGGGCGTGTTTCAATCCGTGAAGAAATCACAGCCTCTCTTCAGCGGTGCTGCGGAAGTGAAGAAGTGATTACCGAAACAACGCACCGAGCTTTTTCCCCAGCAGCAAGCTCGCTCCCACGATCGTCACGGTGAGGAAAATCATGGCCCAGACACCGAGGGCTGAGGCGAGCTGGGGACCGTTGCCGAGGGACATGATGAGCGAGTAAATCGCCTTCGTGATCGGGAAATGCGCGGCCTGCTGGGCGAGGATCATGGAATCACTCACCTCCAGCATGGAGAAGGCAAAGGCGAGTAGGCCACCGGCGAGCAAATTGGGGGCGATAAGTGGCAGGGTGACACGCCACAGCGCGCGCTCGGGGGATGCGCCGAGACTTTGCGCGGCCTCTTCTAGCGTGGGACTGACCTGCTGAAAGCCTGCGGAGGCGGAGCGCACGACATACGGCAAACGACGCACGGCATAGGCGATGACGAGAATGAGAACCGGATCTTCACCAAGAATGAGCCAGTCGAAAGGCTGGCCGGGACGTGTCATGGCGAGATACCCAAAGGCCACGACAACGCCCGGCACAGCGAGCGGCAGCATCGCCATCGCATCAAGAAGCTGACGGCCCCAGAGCTTGGTTCGCACATTCACATAGGCAACGCCGATGCCGAGCAGCAGGGCGAGCACGAGCGCGATGCCGGAATATTTGAGGCTGTTGGCGATGGAACTGAGCGTGAGTTCATGACCGAGCGCAGCGTGATAATGATCGAGCGTGAACTCATGCGGCAACACGGTGCCATACCAGTCGCGTGCGAAACTGAGCAGCACGACACCGAGGTGCGGAATCACCGCGAGGAAGGTGACCAGCGTAAAGAAGCCGGTGCAAAGCAAGCCAGCGCCGAGCGGCAGACGAATCGTTTCGCGCGCCATCGTCGCCCTGCCACCGCCCGTGGCGCTGCTGCGACCAAAGAGGACTTTGCTCAAGGTGTAAAGCAGCGTGCTGAAAGTCAGCATGACCACGACCAGCGCATACGGAAAGGGGTTGTCACTCAGGTCATTGAGAGAGCGGAAGATCTGCACGGCGGTGACACGATCAAAGTCGAACACTAGCGGCACGCCGAGTTCCGTGAAAGCCCAGATGAAGACGATGGTACCACCCGCAAAAATGCCTGGCATGATCAGTGGCAAGGTGATGCGCCAGAAGCGTTTCCACGCCGGGCAGCCGAGATTGGCAGCGGCCTCCTCTAGTGCGGGATCGAGATTCGCCAATGAAGCGGCGACATTGAGATAAAGGATCGGATACAGGTGCAGCACCTCCATGATCACGATGCCGGGCATCTGCCCATCACCCAGCCAGTCCACAGGATGCTGGCGGCTCATCAGCCCCAGGTTCATGAGCAGTGAATTCAGCGCGCCTGCCTGCCCGAGCATGGCTTTGATGCCGATGGCTCCGACAAAGGGCGGCAGTACCATCGGTGTGAGCACGAGACTGTTCAGCAGCGTCTTGCCAGGAAACTCAAAGCGCACAAACAACACCGCCAGCGGCAGCGCGATGAAAAGACAGCCGAGCGTGGTCCAGAAGGCGATGGTGAAGGAATTGAAGAGACCTTCGCGGTAGAGCTGGTTTTGAAACACCTCGCCGATGAACTCCAGCGTGAAATGATGGTCCGGTGTCTCAAAGGCCACGCGCACGGTCATCCAGATCGGGTAAGCAAAGAAGCATCCAAAGAAGATCGCCATGACGGCGAAAATGAAAAAAGACAGCGTGCGGGACATGAACTGACGCGAAGTTTGTCACTATTAGTTCATAAATGGCAATCGCGGATTCACACTACCGCGTTCGACCATTCATTCGGAGAAGATTTTCGACTAGCTTACCGACGAAAGCGCTCTACCAACTCACTATAAACTATTCATGAAAAAAGCACTCATCACAGGGATCACTGGACAAGATGGCTCATACCTAGCCGAACTGCTATTGAAGAAAGGATATGAAGTGCATGGTGTCATTCGTCGCTCTTCGAGCTTCAACACAGGACGGATTGATCACATTTACCAAGATCCGCATGTGGATGGCGCGCGAATGATTCTACATTACGGCGATCTCTCGGACGCGGTGCAGATGGTAAAGCTTCTCTATGAGTTGCAGCCGGACGAAATTTACAACTTGGGGGCCCAATCTCATGTCAAAGTCTCCTTCGACATTCCCGAGTATACGGGCGATGTGGACGGACTCGGAGCGCTGCGCATTCTCGAGTCGATTCGTGAGGCGGGCCTCCTGCAAAAGACTCGTTTCTATCAGGCATCATCATCAGAAATGTTCGGAAAAGTGCAGGAGGTACCGCAAACTGAGAAGACTCCATTTTGGCCCCGCTCTCCCTATGGCTGCGCAAAGGTGTATGCCTACTGGCTGACGGTGAACTATCGAGAAAGCTACAATTTGCACGCTTCCAATGGCATTCTGTTTAATCACGAAAGTCCGCGTCGAGGAGAAACCTTTGTGACCCGCAAGATCACCCGCGCTGCCACTCGCATCAAACTGGGCTTACAGGACAAGCTGTATCTCGGAAATCTGGACGCGAAACGTGACTGGGGATTTGCTGGCGAGTATGTGGAAATGATGTGGCTCATGCTTCAGCAGGAGCAGCCGGACGACTATGTCGTGGCAACTAATGAAACCCATAGCGTGCGCGAGTTTTGCCAGGAATCGTTCGGCTTACTAGGTCTCGACTGGGAGCAGCACGTCATGCTCGATCCGCGCTATGAACGCCCTGCTGAGGTCGAGCTACTCATTGGTGACCCAGAGAAGGCGCGCAAACAACTTGGCTGGGAACCTAAGGTGCGATTCAAGGAACTGGTTAAAATCATGATCGATGCCGACCTCATACTGGCTGCGCATGAAGCTAAGGTGAAGAATCTTTGAAGAATCATGAAGCTGTTTATCTCTGGTCATACAGGCATGGTGGGAAGCGCGCTTGTGAGGCGCTTTCAAAAGATTCCAAGTGTCACACTACTGATCCGCACACGCAGGGACCTAGATCTGGTAGATCAGGCTGCTGTGCAGGCTTTCTATGCCGCTGAAAAGCCAGATGCAGTAATCGTCGCTGCAGGAAAGGTCGGCGGCATTCATGCCAATAGCACCTACCCTGCGGAGTTCCTCTACCAGAACTTGACCATCGCCACGAACAACATTCACAGTGCCTGGAAATCAGGCGTACAACGCCTGTTGTTTCTCGGCAGTTCCTGCATCTATCCAAAGCTCGCACCTCAACCGATGCGTGAGGACAGCCTGCTCTCATCAGCGCTTGAGCCCACCAATGAGGCGTATGCCATCGCCAAAATCGCAGGGTTAAAGATGGCCGAACATTATCGCAAACAGTATGGAGTCATTTATCACTCAGCCATGCCGACGAATATGTATGGCCCAGGGGATAATTATCACCCACAGAACTCACATGTGATGCCCGCGCTGATAAGGCGCTTCCATGAAGCCAAACTGGCCCTTCAGCCTGAAGTGGACGCTTGGGGAACTGGGCTGCCACGGCGTGAGTTCATGCACGCGGATGATCTGGCGGATGCTTGTGCCTTTTTACTCCAGTTGGAGAACCCACCCGACCTAGTGAATGTTGGTTGCGGTACTGATGTAACAATTCGCGAGCTTGTGGAGCAGGTGGCGGAGGTCGTCGGCTATCAGGGTCGCATTGTTTGGGACTCATCGAAACCAGACGGAACTCCACGCAAACTACTGGACACATCACGCATTAATGACTTGGGCTGGGAGCCTGCCATCCCTCTCAAGGATGGCCTGACACAGACCTATCAGGCATTTTTGCAGGAGCTTAGCTCTCATCGGTTGCGCGAGTAGCGCGCTCGCTCTCTTCATTGCCCGTGGCCTTCAATGGGTTTCACAAGTGGTGGCACTACGCCAGAGGCAAAGCGGCGTTCATCACGCTTTTTCCTCCAATCCATACGTCTTTTATAGACACTGCGTATGAGCTTGGAAACCCAGCCCCGGCCCTGCGGTGGAAAGGGTCTCCACGCCAGATCCGGCTGAACCGCAGACTCCTTGAGATAATCCATCGCGACTGGTTTCCAAAACTTGCCTTTCACGGATTCGACAAACTGAATCATGGGCTCAACGCCTTTACGGAGATAGTACAGGTCAGGATGATTATCGCGATTGAGTCTGCCCAACTGAGTGTTTCCCTGCCATAGGCTCCAGCCTGGCTGCGCAAGTTCTCTGAGAAACTCAACTTCATACATAGCCGAGTTAATGCCTGCCTGTGGATTTTCGGCGGGGATGCGTCTGAAGTCTGTGCCGGGAATCAGTGGGCCGATGTCACTTGTTCTGCCAGTCTCTAAATATTTGCCGCCCAGACTGTCCCAAGAGCGAACCAGACTATCGATATGGCTCGTGCTGACGGGGTGAGTCAGAAAGAAATCCTCTAACAGCATCCAAACATGCTTTGAAGGTATCTTTGATAGCGATTTAGTCATCGTATCGCCCCATGAAACATCTTCACCAACACAAAGGCTGACCACACGGGGATCATTATAGACACGAAAATTGGTGACCAAATAAATCGGTGTCGGCACATCAGGCCAATGCTTGAAAAGGAAATGGAAAAAGATCGGCCAAAGGTCGCAGCTATCATCGAAGCTGGAGATCAAAATAGACCACAATGGCTTCTCTTTGGTTTCATCGTTAGGATTCATGTGAGGAACTCTGTTCCTCCGGCATCAATGATCAATTGGCGAATAAAATCTTCGAAAGGCCTGTCCTCAGGCCACTCACATGCCTTTCTAAAGCGAGCAGCATCCCCGACTAGCGGCGGCCTGGGCTCACGGATAATATCCAGATTCGTGCGGACGTAATCACTCCAGTTGAGACCCACTAGCGAGAAGGCAATTTTAGCGAAGTCCCTAACCAAGTGCCCTTCACCCGTGGCGATAACAAAATCCTCTCCGGCAGGCATTTGAACCATCCGATGGATCTTCCGCATCGTGTCAGGCGCATAACCCCAGTCTGCCCCAGAGTCGAGAGAACCCAGCATCATCTCAGTTGCCACTCCCCGACGAATATCCAGCACCCCCTGAATAATTTTTCGAGACAGGTAGTGACGGGGTCTCAAGTCAGATTCGTGGTTGAACAAGATTCCCACCGAAACGTGGAGCGCATGTTGATTCCGATAATAACGACAAGCCTGAAGCGCAGCTGTTTTGCTGATTCCGTATGGGCATCCCGGATCGAAAGCTGTGTCTTCAGAAACAAATCCAGTGTTTTTCAAACCAAAGATCCGAGACGAGGCTGCGTAAAATATTCGCGTCGATGTCGAATGCGTCTTCGCGGCTTGCAAGAAATACACCAGCGACATCAGGTTAATGTTCACACTTTGCTGAAACAAATAGAGTTCATCATCCAGCATCTGCTCAGATGAATGATGATGCGCAGCAAAGTGGTAAACCTCATGAGGCTGCCAATTCCTGATCACCTCGAAAACGGCCTGAGGATCACAGATGCTGAGATTCCGCCCATCAAACTCCGCACTCCCTTCACAGCCTTTGCTGCCCCAGCCCATTACTTCATAACCCTCAGAGCACAAATGTGCGGACATCAAGCGACCATCTTGCCCTTGATGTCCCACAATGAGTGCTCTGCGCATGATACTTGATTGGTGACCTCAACGAGTCAGAGGAGTTTTAAACTCAGCCCACCAAGTGAACCTGAGGCATCGGGACAATGAATTTGCCACCGCGTGAGAGGAAGTCTGTTTCACGCTTGAGAAACTCTGGCATGAAGTGCCAAGGCAGAACGAGATAGTAGTCGGGTTTCGCCGCACGGGATTCCTCTTCGGAGATGATCTTGATCTGCGTGCCAATGGTGTAACTGCCCCATTTAACAGGGTTACGATCCGCGATCGCGGCCACAAGGTCAGGCGTGACATTACAAAATTGTAGTGTCGTGCTGCCCTTGGTCGAGGCCCCGTAGCCGTGAACAACTTTGCCCTCAGCCTTAGCTTTCTTGAGAAAGGCTGTAAGGTCGGTGCGGATGCGAGTGATGTTCTCGCGGAACACGGCATAAGGCGCGTCGCTGTCGATCGCCATTTCAAACTCCCGGACACGCAACTCCTGCACACGAGTTGCGGCTTCGGCGCTCGGCTTGACCTGACCTGCATTGGCGACAACGAGGCGGAAACTGCCGCCATTCACGTCGTTAAGATGTACGTCGATGACTTCCAGCCCGTGATCACCAAAGAGGCGCTCCAGCACAGCCAGTGAGTAATATTCAAGATGCTCGTGGCAGATAGTGTCAAAGCTGTTCACTTCGAGCATCGCCGGCAGGTAGCTTTGCTCAAGAATCCAGATGCCGTCAGCGGCAAGTACATCAGCGATGTCTTGCACGAATGCATGCGGGTTCTCCAAATCATAGAACATGGAGATGCTCGTGACGACACGGGCTTTCTCGGTCGCGTGAACGCTCTTGAAAGCTTGTGCTGTGAAGAAATCGTTCACCACTTCAAATCCTTTGGTACGAGCTTTGAGAGCCACGTCGGACGGATCAATGCCGATATGACGAAGGCCCTTCGTTTGATAACTAGCCAAGAGTGTGCCGTCGTTGCAGCCGATATCGAGCACGATGTCCTTGGCCGATAGCGAGACGGTTTGCTCGACGAGCCGAGTGATGCCTGTGAGGTTGTCGATCATCGACTGGTTGATGCCAGACTCGTAGTAATAGCGGTGATAGAGCACCTTTGGCGGCACCGAATGGCGCATCTGCACAAGGCCGCAGGCATTTTCATCTTGAGAAGGATCACAACGAACAAGGTCGAGCGGCACTCTGCGCTTGATGAGCGCACTGCCATCTGCGCTGGCGAGAACTCCACCTATAAACTGGTCACCCAGACTGACCACGGGCGTGAGGCTTCTTGAACCGCAGACGCGGCAAGTATTGCGAGTAATAAGGACGGGGCGAAATGCTTGGATTGCCATCTTCTCAGGTGGCATTGATGTGCTTGCGTGTCCAGCCAGAGTTCACGGCTTCAGGTCCTAGCTGTGGCGCGATTGTCTAGGAACCACTGATAAGTCCTGCCTACACCTTCACGGAAATCAGTCTGCGCTTTCCAACCCAGCTGTTCCATGCGGCTGATGTCGAGTAATCGCCGTGGATTGCCATCGGGCTGCGTGGCATCCCAGCAGATTTCGCCTTCATAACCAATAATGTCGCTAACGATCTCCGCGGCTTCGCGAATGCTCATCTCCCAACCACAACCGATGTTAATGATGTCGGCACTGCTGTAGTTTTCGAGCAGGAAAGCACAGGCAGAAGCCAGATCATCGACAAATAAAAACTCACGTGTCGGATCACCAGTTCCCCATAGCGTGACGGTGGGTGCATTTTGAAGCTTTGCCTCGTGAAAGCGCCGGATCAGAGAGGGGAGAACATGCGAATGATCTGGATCGAAGTTGTCGAATGAACCGTAGAGATTCGCTGGCATCCCACAGATGAAATCACGGCCATACTGATGGCGGTATCCCTGACAAAGTTTGATTCCTGCAATCTTAGCGACACCATAAGGCTCATTTGTGCTTTCCATCGCGCCAGTGAGCAGGCTGTCCTCAGGAATAGGCATCTCGACAATCTTCGGATAAATGCAGGTGCTACCCAAGAAGAGAAGTTTCTTCACATCATAACGATGCGCCGCAGACAGAACACTGTTTTGGATCTGTAGGTTGTTGAGAAGGAAATCGACTGGCTGCGTGTAGCTGGCTTTGATACCGCCGACGGTCGCAGCAGCAAGAATGACTTGATCAGGCTTTTCAGCTTCAAAAAAAGCATTAGTAGCAGGCTGATCACGCAGATCGAGTTCGGCCCGTGTGCGGGTGACGATCTGCCATTCGGGATTGCTCGCGTAATGCCGCATCAAAGCTCGTCCGACGAGACCCTGATGACCAGTGATGAAAAGTTTGCCGCCTAATAAGGACATGATTCATGCGTAGCGGGTCCGGGGCCACTGTCCAGCGTGGCTTCGCGCCTCATTCATCCAAGAAGATTCGCATGGGGCCGCTAGTTGCGCCGAAAATCATGAATCGACGCCCCGCACACGGATAGAGGCCTCACGCACTCAATGCAAATCCCGCAGCCAAAGCCACGATTCTGATTTATGCGCTTCTTTCATGCATAAGTCCCGTAGCATGTGATGGCTAATTTATATTCGGGTTTGAAGCCCAGCCGGCTTTAGCCTAGCGTGAAACACACATGCAACCAAGCACGCAAGCGCCGGACTCTGAAACGCTCAGCCCTTCAACACAAGTGAAGGGACTCACGCAGATTGTACTAGGCGCGGCTGCGGGGGCTTTTGTAGCGAGTCGAATGAATCGCGGGGCGCTCTTCCTCGCGGCAGGTCTCGCGTATACTTGGTATAAAAAAGGCCAAGCTTCGAGGGCTGCGGCTCAAGAGGAGAAGGCACTCCCCCTGACAATTCCAGTAGAGCCTGCGATGGCCAGCGAGCCTGAGCGACCAGAGATTCCTACGCATCAAGTGCCAGCACTGATTATTGAGCCTTGGGTTTCTCCAACTCCCGATTTAGCACCGCCCACACTTGTGGCCCCAGTGGCAAATGCTTGGGATGATTTGCGTGCAGCCCTGTCTCCGACTTTGGCTGAAGCGATCGCCAAAACAGAACCGCTGGTGCCAACAGGACTGGATCAGACGACTGCGACAGCGCTGCCAGAAACACCACCAATGTTCGAGATGAATCTGTGCGCGCCGTCTTCGCCGCTTATGCAGCCGAGCATATTTGATGGCGCTGATCTGCCGGATGAAATCGAGCTGCCCGAGTCGCTAGAAATTGAGGAAGAAGTCCCCAGCCTTTTCATCACGCCCACTTCAGAACTGCCTAGCCAATCGATCTCGCTCGGTCTGACTGGACCCGTGATCGCACCCAAGCCCGGCACCCAACCGCTGACAGCGACTGTGCCAACAAAGGATGGCTCGCTGACCGCTCCGATCATGGTGCCCCGAGATGCTCAGGCGCGAAAGAATTTCTTCGACTGGCTGCGCGGTTAGAGCAGTCCAGCATCACGCAGTGCAGGGAACATGGCACGCCAGTCCTGCATGAGTTGTGGATCAAGCTGGGAGTGCAGCACTTGCTCATGTTCACCAGCGTCAGCGATGATGATGCCATGTGGGTCCACGACGAGGCTTCGGCCATTGTAACTAAACTCCGGCTCCTGACCGCAACGGTTCACGCCGATCACATAGGCTTGGTTCTCGATGGCCCGTGCCTTAAGCAGCGTGATCCAATGCTGAATGCGCTTCACCGGCCAGGCCGCGATGTAGATCAGCACCTCCGCCCCGAGCCGTACGGCCTCGCGTGCTGGCTCAGGAAAGCGCAGGTCGTAGCAGATCAGCGGCGCTATTTTCACACCGCCCCACTCGAAGACGACGGGTGCGCTGCCGCGCTCATGCACTGCAGCCTCACCACCTAACGAAAAAGGCTGCATCTTCGTGTAGCGCGCCAACACCTCACCGCTGGGAGAAATAGCCAAGGCTTGGTTGCGTGCTGTAACCGTGGAGCTGGTGGTGACGACGCCGCCGATAACACAGCATTGAAACTCGACGGCCAGACTTTGTAGAAAGCGCTCCGTCTCAGCGCCCTCAGCCTCAGCGGTGACACTGATCTGACAGGAGAAACCCGTGGCAAACATCTCTGAGAGCACGATCAGCGATTTGGGCGCAGGCGGTGCTACTGCAAGGAGTGAGCGGACCTTGGCAAAGTTTGCCGATTTGTTTTCCCAGACGGAATCGAGCTGCACGGCATGGATGGGGAGTGTCATGACGGCATGATGGTGCAGAGATGTGAATTGGGAATTGGCTTTTGTGTCTGACCGTTAAAGTTTGTCTCCTATGGCACAATATTCCGTCCAGCCCGGAGATAACCCGAGCAAGATCGCCACGAATTTTGGCATGAGAGTCTTTGACTGGTGGTGCTGGGGACGCCCCGTCGCGGCGACATAAGGTGCCATCTGCATCACCCAACCACTCACCGTCGATCAAGCCGGTAGTGGTCACATTGGCTGCCTCCATGCGATGAATGACACGAATGTCAGGCTGCTCAATGGCACCCTATCGCTGGGTGCTCTGATGGATTGTTAAGGTAAATCTCGGGCGCGAGTGATGTCGCAAACACACCACGTCACCTTCGCCGAATGTCCCGACTGGATTGGAGGCACTGAGTGGCCTCCACATGAAGTCCGCCCGAACCTGATGTCTTGGGCAGTGAGATGTGGTTTTTTGACGTCACTTGACCTTTTACTCTCGCGCTCTGAGTCTGCGGTCATGAGAAATGCGGACCGCACCCACACGATGGCTATTTTTTGTGACTTCGAGAATCTCGCCATCGGGGTTCGTGAGGCCAAGTATGACAAATTTGACATGGGCAAAGTGCTGGAGCGCCTGCTGGTCAAAGGCAGCATCGTGGTGAAGAAGGCCTACTGCGACTGGGAGCGCTACCGGGAATACAAGAAGGTGATGCATGAGTCGGCCTTTGAATTGATCGAGATTCCGCATGTGCGCATGAGCGGCAAAAACAGCGCGGACATCCGCATGGTGGTGGATGCGCTGGATCTCTGCTACACGAAGTCGCATGTAGACACATTTGTGATCGTCAGCGGTGACTCGGACTTCTCCCCGCTCGTCAGTAAGCTGCGCGAGAACAACAAGACGGTCATCGGCGTGGGCGTAAAGAATTCCACGGGCGATATCTTCATCGACAACTGCGACGACTTCATTTTCTACGACGATCTGGTGCGCGAGGAACCAAGGCGTAAACCGCTCGCCGCACCGAAGGCGGCTAAGCCAGCACCTGCAAAAGCGTCCACTCAAGAAGCGCCGAAGCCGGCAGGTGATCCTGAGAAAGCCATCGAACTAGTCGTGGAAACGGTCGATGCCATGATGGCCGAACGCGGCGGAGAACAATCTGTGTGGGGCTCAAATGTGAAGCAGACGATCAAACGCCGTCAACCTCAGTTCAGCGAGCGCTTCCACGGCTTCCGATCCTTCAACTCGCTCGTCGAGGAGGCGGGTAAACGCGGGCTGCTGAATCTGCAAAAGGACGAGAAGTCAGGCGACTACCACATCCGGTCAGCAGGCGAGTGATGCGCATTCAATGCTCGTTCTTCTGCTTCTTGCTCTTCGTCGGTTTTAAGGCGCTGATATAGGCGACGACATCCCGAACCTCACGCGGCGTCAGGATGCCGAGCATGGGTGGCATCATCGAAATAGGCGGGGTTTGCATGAATATCTGGGCACGCGGGATTTTCTTCCCGGTGCCATCAGCGAGGCGGAGTGTGACGGAGACTTTGTCTTCTTTGAATAGGCCGCCGGCAAGGTTGCTTCCGTCCTTCATCGTGATCGAAACTAGCCCGTAGCCGGGGGCGATTTTGGCGATTGGATTGAGCAAGGATTCAAGCAACTCTGCTTGTGCGCGCTGGTTGCCAATGGTCTTTAGTAGCGGACCAACTTGGCTACCTTCCTTAGCCTCGACGGTATGACAGGCGAGGCAGTTGGCTCCGAGATGATTGGTGACAATGTCCTTACCGTTTGTGGCATCGCCGCCTTCGATCAAGTCATCGCGCGGGGCGGTGTTTCGTGACTTCTCATAAGTGGTGACATGCTTGGTGAGCGCTGGGTGAAGCTGTGCTGCTTCGAGAATATCGAGCTTCAAACCAGGCTCGACTTTACCAGCAGCGAGGCGTTGCACCCAGCGGTTCATGAGAGCTTCAGCGGCCTTACCTTTGGCTGAAGCGAGATGTTTTAACGCGGCCTGCTTTTCAGGAAGGCTGCCCTGCTCCAAAATGCGAGAGGCTTCAGTGAAGGCACGATCTTGCTGATGCTTGAAGGTCTGGGTGAGTGACTCCATGCGCAATTCCATAGGCGCAGTTTTAACCGCTGTGGCGCTGAGTGTGGTAGCAAAGGCAGTATCATCTGCGTGCTGTGCTGCCATGAGCCGAAGCGCACCGACACGCTGAGTGGGTTTTGCATTAGCGTCAGTGATGATCTGCTGAAGAGCCCGGGCATCGACCTTGAGTTGAAGCTTTACCATGAGTTCGATAGCGGCCGCTTTCAGCTCCGGATTGGTCAGTGCAAACATGTCGGCGACACGAGTCTCAATCGCACTGGCAATGGCTGCTGCATCACGCTGAGGATAGCTGCGTGCCATGCCGTCCACACGATCGAGGCGTGGTGGCTCAGTGAAGACAAGGAGGGCGTTGAAGGCCTCGCTGGAGCCAGCAAGCGCGGCTTTAAGCAGGCGCTGGGTGCCTTCGATTTTACCGAGGCGTAGATTGGCATTGAGGGCACGGCGGGTGGTGACTTCGGAGGCTGGTTGGCCGTCAAGCAAAGCGGCAAGTGCTGGCAGGGCTTCGGGGATACCAATATCATCATGGATAGCGCGCGCGGCTTCATCGACGATGCTGGTTTCAGCATCATGCAAAGCATCGATAACGAGCGTTGAATGCTGACGCGAGAGAGCGAGTGTGGCGCTGAGGCGGATCTGGCGGGACGCTTCTTTGAGGTGCTTGGCAAGATTCTCTGCACAGGAACTGCCTGCGAGTCCAGTGACCACGGCATGTCGGAGCCAGGCATCATCTGCATCCTGCGCAGCCATCTTCCAAAGCGCCTCTTCAGCAGCAGCCGTCTTGAGCTTGCCAAGCGCGATGGCGGCGTGGAAACGAGTGCGCGGTGTTTTAGTAGCAAGCAGAGTGATGATGGCTTTCTGACTGGCAGCGCTGGCCTTGGCATCACCGAGCACTTTAGCGAACTGAGCCAGCATCTCAGAGTTTGTTTCTTCGAGCATTTGAGGGATGAGCGGTGTGTCTGAAACTTCACCATGTCGCAGGCCGATGCCATAGCCCCATAGCGCGTGGATACGGCTGAGCAGTGGAGTTTTCGCGCTATTGATCAGGGTCAGTAGCGGCTCCCATGCTTTCATTTTAACCAGAGCCAATTGAGCGCCGACACGCACACGCTGATCAGCATGACCTAACAGTGTTTGCAGTTCGATGACTTCACGTTGATCGAATCCGGCGCTAAGAAGTTTCTGCGTTTCGACGCGAGCGGGACTGGGGTTGCCGGATTCATCGACACGCCAGATCGCGCCTTTTTCATCGAGCGGATAACCGCCCACCCAATCGGCCATGTAGAGCGCGCCGTCGGGGCCGAAGCTGAGTCCGATGCCCATGATGCCAGCGTTGATCAGACGTGCGTGACTCATTTCAAAGGCACTGCCTTTTGGCTTGATAGTGAAGGCCTCCATCTTGCCCGATGGGAACTGATCCAAGATGAAATGGCCGCGCAGATGAGCGCCAAGCGCGGTGCCGGGTTCGTGAGCGAAGCCTGCTGGTCCGTTGGAGTAATTGGCGAGTGGCGGAGTGATGAAGAGTGGGGTAGCCGAACTCGTGAGAGTTTGGAGCTTAGGGGATTTCGGCATGCTGACGCCCGCCGCTTCTATGGGCGTTGGGACCTGCCAGATGCCTTCGCGCATCCAGCGGCTTTCGGTTTTCATGTATTGATGACCACAGCGCCAGCCGGAGTCGCTCTGCTCGGTGATGTAAACGAAACGCTCTTTTTCGCCGGGCATGTCGGCATCATTATCCACGCCGAAGATGTTACCGAAGTCGTCAAAGGCGATCTCCTGCACATTGCGCAGACCGTGGGCAAAGACCTCAAAGCCACTGCCATCAGGCTCGCAGCGCAGAACTGAGCCTTCATGTGGGTAATACCAATGTTTACCTTCCTTGCTCGTCACGTTCACGCCTTTGTCACCGATGCTCCAGTAGATGCGGCCATCAGGCCCGAGACGCGGCCCATGCATATCGTGCCCGGCATAGGCGATGTGCATGCCGAAGCCATGCGCGACGACCTCACGCACATCAGCCACTCCATCATCATTCGTATCTTTGAGCCGCCAGAGATCGGGGGCGATGGTGGCATAAACCCAGCCGTCGTGATAAAGAATGCCTGCTGCTATGCCGGTGACTTCAGTGTTAAAACCCTCGGCAAACACAGTCATCTTATCGGCCGTGCCATCACCATCCGTGTCACGGAGCTGGTAGATGCGCTCGCTATGAACGGTGAGGTCTTTCCAGTCGATGGAGCCGTCCTTGTTGTGATCCTTCAATCCACCACGCGGCAGGCGCAGCTTCCCTGGAGCCAGCTCGCGCTTCAGGAACTCACTCTTGGCCTCGACACTGGTCAATCCGACATCATCAGCGATCCACATCGAATGCTCACGGATGTCGAGATCAGCGACCTTTCGGCGCGTCGTGGCAGACACATACACGCGGCCCTTCTCATCCACCGTGCAGGCGACTGGATCAGGCACATTCAAAGCGCCGGACCAACGATGAAGTGTCACCTCAGCGGCGCTGACGGTGTTGAATACGAGCAACAGCAGAGCGAGGACACGCATGGGGGAGTGTTGAGCAGAGATTAAGGCCGCGCGGCCAATGACAGTTCGATGATCCGCGCGCAGAGTTCAGGAAACTCGATGCCTACTGCGCACGCAGCTTTTGGAAGGAGGCTGCTGCTGGTCATGCCGGGGATGGTGTTGATCTCAAGCACGAAGGGCGAACCATTGGCGCTGAGCATGACATCGACTCGGCCATAGACTTCAGTCCCGCAGCTTTTAAAGGCGGCCATGGCGGCGTCTTGGACGCGCTTCGTGGTTTCAGCGTTAAGATCGGCGGGGCAATTGTAATTGGTTTTACCGGTGCCGTTGATCCAGGGGTATTTGTTGTTCATGTCATAGAAGCCATCGACTGGCTCGATGTGGATGACGGGCAACACCTGATCGCCCAGAACACCGACGGTGAGTTCTTTACCTTCGATGAATTCTTCCACCAGAGTGGTGGTGCCGAACTTCTTGGCTTCCTCAATGGCTATGGCCCACTCTTCTTTGGTGCGGCAAATATTCACGCCGACACTGGAGCCTTCACGGGGTGGTTTGGACACGAGCGGTATTGAAATGGTCAGAGGCTCGCTGCCGTCTAGCTTATAATCCTGCGAGCGCGGCGTTGGCACTCCGCCGGCGATGAATTTGGCTTTGCTCAGACCTTTGTCGAAAGCGATGCGGCTGGTCTCGACGCCAGCTCCAGTGTAGCGGATGCCGCGCTTTTCCAGAATGGCCTGGATCTGGCCGTCTTCGCCAAAGGTGCCGTGGATGAGATTCATGGCAATAAAGATGCCCTCAGGCACCTCGAATTCGGGACCGGTCACATCGACCTCGACGATCTCAGCCCCCAGGCAGCGGAGGGCTTCAGCAACGCTTTCAGCGGTTTTGATGGAGACGTGGCGTTCGTTACCAGGGCCGCCCTTGAGCAGCGCGATTTTTTTTCCAGAGAGGTCGAGCATGGGAGTGCAGATATGCAGTGCCTGCGTGGGAATGGCAAAGACAACGTGACTGAGGATGAGACGAAGTATTTTTTTCATTTCAAGGGTTGCAAAGGTCCGATGGAAATCTATTCTCAAGCCTGCTTGTGAAATATTTCACAAGCCCTGAAACCGACACACTATGGGTAACTTCTTTCCGCGCTGGACCAATTGGCTGCCTCTGAAGCTAGCGGTTGCGGCTGGCTTCATCGTCTTTGGCGCAAGTCTGGCTGTGCCATACTATTTCACGCCAAAATACACGCGAGTTGGCTATGAGCCGACTCAGCCAGTGCCTTTCTCTCACAAGGTCCACGCGGGCCAGCTCGGTCTCGACTGCCGCTACTGCCACTCCTTTGTGGAGAACTCGAGCCACGCGAACGTGCCGACCAATCAGACCTGCTTCAACTGCCACGGTGCTGGTAAGGGCAATATCAAATCGGCCAGTCCTAAGCTGGAACTAGTGATGAAGGCCAATGAAACAGGCAAGCCTATTGAGTGGATCAAAGTCCACAAGGCTCCCGATTACGTCTATTTCAATCACAGCGCTCACTTGAATCGCGGTATCTCCTGCCAAAACTGCCACGGTCAGATCAATGAAATGGAAGTGGTGAAACACGCGGAGCCGCAGTCCATGGGCTGGTGCCTCGACTGCCACCGTAATCCTGAGCTGAAGTTGCGCCCATTGGATCAGGTGACAAACTTGAACTACAAGCCGGAGCAGCTCGACCGCTCCACCTTTTATCAAAGTCTGCTGGGCAAAGGCGTAAAAGCTGACGAGATCGCTGGAGTGATCGCTGAAGGCAAGACCGCTGCCGGACTCAAAGATCTGCTCGCTCTCGCTGACACTACCTACGGCAAAACGGTGACCCAGCTCGAAGTGGGAACCCAGCTCAAGAAACACTGGCAGGTGCAACCGCCTGATTCCTGCACAGCATGCCATCGCTAAACCTGCGCCCCCTCTTTTATCTGACATGAAACGCATTTGGCAGCACCCCGAGGAGCCGAAGACCGGTAAGCGCTTTTGGCGCAGCACGGCTGAACTAGAGCAGCGCTCGGAATTTCTCAACACGCTCGGCGTTGAATTCCCCGCAGGAGATACCATGGACGAAGACGAGCGCGAGAAATCGCGTCGTGACTTCCTCAAGCTTATGGGTGCCTCTGCGGGCATGATGGGCCTCGCGGCTTGTCGTCGTCCGATCGCCAACATCCTGCCCTACACGCAGCATGTCGAATGGATCATCCCTGGTAAACCGCTGCTCTATGCAACGGCATTGCCAATCCCAAGTGGTGCCGTGCCGCTGGTCGTGACCACACATGAAGGTCGACCGACGCACCTGTCCGGCAATACGCTGCATCCGCTTGGCGGAGGTCTCGATGCCTTTGCTCAAGCTTCCGTGCTCGATATTTACGATCCTGAGCGCTCACAAACCCCATTGGCGGCCGGAAAAAAGGCTTCTTGGGCCGATGCTAACAAGGCTTTGGAAACAGTCGTCGCTGATGCTAAAAAAGACAGTGGCGCATCGTTGGCCGTTGTGGTGGGCTCTTCCACATCTCCGACTCTGCATCGTCTGCTAGGCGAAGTGAAGACCGCCTATCCTCAAGCAAAGCTCTTCAGCTACGAAGCTATCAGCAACGAACCTCAACAAAGCGCGAACAAAGAAGTGCTCGGCGCTGGCGTAAAGACCTTTGTCCGACTGAGCAAAGCGCTACGCATACTGACACTCGATTGCGACTTCCTCGGCCTTGATCCCATCGCGGGCGAGCCGATCAAGCACTTCACTAGGCAGCGCAGTAAAGACACGCCTGGTGGAGACATGAACCGTCTATACACACTGGAAAACCGCTACACGGTGACTGGTGGTATGGCCGACCATCGTAAGCCACTAGCTGCTAGCCTTATTCCTGCCGCAGTGGCCGTTATCGCCGCTGAACTTGGTGAAGTCTCTGCCAAAGCGCTCGCCGACACAGCCCCAGCAACGCTCAAAGAATGGCTCGCTCCAGCGATCCGTGATCTTGTCGATCACAAGGGCAAATCAGTCGTGCTCGCAGGCTCACGCTACGGTGCAGAGGTCCACGCGCTGGTCGCCGCGATCAACAACGCACTGGGTGCCTACGGTTCGACGATTGAGCTTCTCCAAAGTGGCCCGGAAGCTGCACTTGGAACAGCGACAGAACTCGAAGCAGCTCTCGCTTCGGGTGCCGTGAAGACACTGGTTTCTCTCACGCCCTCCAGTTTTTTCTATGATGCACCCGTCACTCTGGCCGCTGCCATTAAGGACAAAGGTGTCTCCGTGATCCATCTCGGCATGTTGCCAAATGCCACCGCCAAAGCCGCCAAACTGCATATCCCAGCGGCCAACTATCTCGAATCTTGGTGCGACGTTCGTGCAGCCGATGGTTGCTACTCGATCGTGCAGCCGATGATTCAGGCTCTCTACAGCGGAGCCAGTGAAACCGAAATGCTGCTCGCTCTGCTAGGTCGCAAAAAACTCGGTTCTGCCGATGCACCCAAAGCCGACGCCGCAGCTCCAGCACCTGAAGATCCGGCTTATCAAGCTGTGCGTGACACCTTCGCGGTGGTCGCAGGCAGTTTGGATGAAGTGAAGTGGAACTTCACCTTACGCGATGGTTTCCTCAAAGGCTCAGGCTATGTCAAAGCTTCCGGTGTGGTCAACACGAGTGCCGTCGCCAGCATCGTCGGTAAAGCTAAGCCTGCCTCAGCGCCATCTGCTGAGGCGATCGAAATCGTGCTCACTCCCGATTCGGGCGTGTTTGATGGACGCTACACGAACAATGCCTGGCTCCAAGAAGCTCCAGATCCAATCACCAAGCTGACTTGGGACAATGCCGCATGGATTGGCAGTGTCACCTTCCGCAGCCTTGGCTTGAAGAACGGTCAGTTGGTCAAAGTCAGTGTTGGTGATCGTAGCCTCACATTGCCAGCCATTGAGGCTCCTGGTCACGTCTCCCACTCGGTCACAATCCCCCTGGGTTATGGACAGAAAGACCTCGGTTTTGTCGGCTCCGACAGCAAAGGCCAAGGCCGAGGATTCAATGCATACCCACTGCGCACGAGCACTTCGGAGTACGTCCTGACAGGCGCTAATCTCGAAGTCCTCACCGGCACTTACGAGTTAGCGATCACTCAGGATCAGAACACCATGGAAGGCCGCGCCGTCTATCGCGAGGCCACTTTGGAGACTTTCAATAAGATGCCAGACTTCGCCGTGAAGACCGGCATGGACTCGCACATCCCGCAGACCATCTCCTTGTACAAAGGCCAGGTCGGCAAGAAGAGCGCGACCAATCCTGACGGATTCGATTATGAGACAAAGCACCAGTGGGGCATGTCCATCGACCTCAGCAAATGCATTGGTTGCACTGCCTGCGTCGTCGCTTGTCAAAGTGAAAACAACATCCCGATTGTCGGCAAAGACCAGGTCGTCAAAGGCCGTCTCATGCAGTGGATTCGTATGGATCGCTACTTCGCCACCAACGAGTGGGGTGAAGGCAAAGCCAAGTCGGATGACGTCGATATTGACCCGACACCTGAGCAGCTCGAAAACGCCGAGATGGTGCAGCAACCAATCGCCTGTCAGCAGTGCGAATCCGCTCCGTGTGAAACCGTCTGCCCTGTAAATGCCACGGTGCATACCCCGGAAGGACTCAACGCGATGTCCTACAATCGCTGCATCGGCACGCGCTACTGTGCCAACAACTGCCCTTACACCGCGCGTCGTTTCAACTGGTTCGACTACAACAAGCGTCCGCTTGATGAACTCTACCTGGGCCCCCTTTCCACAGCCGACAAAACCGGCGTCCGCGAGTCGCTTCAGCTTCAAAAGAACCCGAACGTCACCGTCCGTATGCGTGGTGTGATCGAGAAGTGCACCTACTGCGTACAACGTCTCGAAGCTGGTAAGATTCTCCAGAAGCAGAAGCAACGCGACTCGAAGAACTTCCGCGTGCCAACCGACAGCATCAAAGTCGCCTGCCAGCAGGCCTGCCCTGCTGAGGCCATCGTCTTCGGTGATATCGCTGATGAAAAGAGCAGCGTGGTCAAGGCCAAGGCCTCACCACGTAACTACGAACTCCTTAAATACATCGGCACACGCCCACGCACGAGCTATCTGGCCCGTCTGCGCAACCCCAATATGGCCATGCCCGGCGCTGACAAGATCGCTGCCTGGAGTGCTCACCAAATTTAATCCGGACTCATGGAAGCCACGACCATCGCGCCACATTCAGAAGCTCACACAGGTGCTCCCCGCATCCTGGACCGCGAGCCACTCGTCCTCAATAATCGTTCCTACTCCTGGATCACAAACCGCATCTGCGGAATCGTTGAAAATAAGCAGCCACTGCTCTGGTGGGTGCTCATGGTGCCTTCCGTCATTTTGACGGGTATCATGGTTTTCTGCTTCGCTTACCTTATCAGCACCGGAGTCGGTGTCTGGGGTCAGAAGCAGCCCGTTGCTTGGGCTTGGGACATCACAAACTTCGTGTTCTGGATCGGTATCGGTCACGCTGGCACTCTAATCTCCGCCATTCTTTTCCTCACTCGTCAAAAATGGCGTACGTCCGTCAATCGCGCCGCTGAGGCCATGACGATCTTCGCTGTGATGTGCGCCGGTTTGTTTCCAGCCTTCCATGTCGGTCGTGTCTGGATGGTCTGGTTTCTAGCGCCGATCCCGAACGCCAATGCCATCTGGCAAAACTTCAAATCCCCACTGCTCTGGGACGTGTTCGCCGTATCCACCTACTTCTCCGTCTCAGCCGTGTTTTGGTTCCTCGGCCTCGTGCCCGATCTCGCCACACTGCGTGACCGCTGCAAGCCCGGTTTGAGAAAGACCCTCTATGGCATCTTCTCCCTCGGCTGGCGCGGATCTAACCGCCACTGGAGTCACTATGAGACCGCTTACATGCTTCTCGCAGCGCTCTCCACACCACTCGTGCTCTCCGTGCATTCCGTCGTGTCCTTTGACTTTGCCACATCGATTGTTCCCGGCTGGCACACCACCATCTTCCCGCCGTATTTCGTGGCTGGTGCTATCTTTGGCGGATTTGCCATGGTGCTCACTCTCATGATCCCCGTGAGTAAAATCTATGGTCTCAGCGATCTGATCACGCCCAAGCACATCGACAACATGGCCAAGATCATCCTGCTAACAGGAACCATCGTTGGTTACGCCTACTGCATGGAGTTCTTCATGGCTTATTACAGCGCCAACAAGTTCGAGTTCCAGACCTTCCAGCTTCGCAGCCTCTACGGTGCGTCCACCTGGGCCTACTACTTCATGTTTGGCTTCAACGTCTTTGCCCCACAGTTCTTCTGGTTCCGCTGGTGCCGCCACAATGTTTGGGTCGTCTTGGCCGTCTGCATGTGCGTGAATATGGGCATGTGGTTTGAGCGCTATGTCATCATTGCCACCACCCTGGAGCGCCTCCTCATCCCAGGCTCATGGCGCGCTTATGAGGCCACTTGGGTCGATAAAGTCACCTTCCTCGGCACCTTCGGCTTCTTCATGATGCTCTTCCTTTTGTTCCTGCGTTTCCTGCCTGTCATCGCCATCGGTGAAGTCAAAGGCGTCTTGCCACAATCCAATCCGCACCATGATGACCATGGCAAGGACGGCATCCAAGAGGAAGACCTCATGGACTACTCAGACAGGCACGTCCCCAAAGCACTCGCTTAACTTTCCACCCACGATTTTTCTGTGAGCACTACCCTCAAACGAGTCCATGGCTTCCTTGCTGAATTTGACAGCGTGGCAGACCTCTATCACGCCGCCGAACACGTCCGTGACGCGGGCTATCAGCGCTGGGATGTCCACTCCCCCTTCGCCATTCACGGCATGGATCATGCCATGGGCGTGAAGCGTTCCAAGCTGCCCTACCTCGTCTTCTGCGGCGGCATCACTGGCACTTCCATTGCCTTCACGCTCCAGACGCTGACTCAGACCAATTTCTGGTCCAGCATCGGCCTCGGTTTCCTTCAGACACTCGCAGAAACCTACCCAACAGTCGTTCAGGCCAAGCCCACCGACATCTGGACTTTGCCAGCCTTCTTCCCCGTGATGTTCGAGTTGACCATCCTGTTCTCAGCCTTCACAACCTTGTTTGGCCTGCTGGCACTCATGGGCCTGCCGCGTCTGAATCATCCCCTCTTTGCCTCCAAGCAATTCCCCAAGTTCTCCGATGACGGCTTCTTCGTCGTCATCGAAGCCCGCGACCCCAAATTCTCCCAAGAAGGCACCAAGTCCTTCCTGGAAAAGATCGGCGGCAAAAACGTCGAACTCGTCGAGGACGACATCTAGTCTCGCCAGAGCCGTCTGAAGCCAGGTGTTCCAGACGCCGAACTCATCATGCAGCACGCCAAGCTACGAGGTCGGTATGGCTTTTTGATGTTCAGCGCCTCAGAGCTAGGACTAGCGCGTTTATCTTCACTCTCACTGCTTCGTCATCAGGATCGGCAAAAGGCGTGTCCAGCGTCGTCACCATATTTGAGTTGCTACTGGTGCTGCTGATATCGCCGGCCAGGGCGGCATTCGTCACTCTCCGGGTGGGCCTTGATTTCCCTGCGGGCCTTCACCGCCAGTGGCACCCTCGGGGATGCTTAAGTCGGCCGCCTAAGGAGACGTGGCGGCTCGATGCTTTGGAGTATGCCGTTTATCTGATGGTCTTCTTCAACATTCCGCCCCTGTGGCGGTTCCTGCGCCAGAGGTTCTCATCTGCGCCTGGGACGTGAAGTTTTGCGCTTTGCTAACCCACGGCTGAATAGGTGTGCAACTCACACAGAAGCACGAGATCCGACGGCCTACTTGCCTTGGTCTTCTAGTGCGGCCAAACGCTTTTCAAATTCCCTGATGCGGTCGATCATGTCTGGGATCTTGCCTGTGGAGGCTTGGAGGCGGTGGCCTTCCATGAGTGGCTTGGCGGGGAAGCCCACGTAGGCTCCGGGTTCAGTGATGTTTTTCGTGACGCCGCTTTTGGCCATGAGGGTGACTTTGCTAGCAATCTCAAGATGGCCGCCAACGCCGACTTGACCGGCGATGGTGACGTAGTCTCCAAAACGGGTACTGCCTGCGAGCGCGACATGGGAGACGATGACGCAATGCTTACCAAGAGTCACGTTGTGGCCTATTTGCACGAGGTTGTCGATCTTCGTGCCTTCACCGATCCGGGTGCGGCCAAACCTAGCCCTGTCGATGGTGGAGCAGGAGCCGATCTCCACATCGTCGTCGATCTGAACGATGCCGACCTGATCGATTTTGACATGGCGTCCATTGGAGAATTCGTAGCCAAAGCCATCTGTGCCAATGGCGCTGCTGGTGTGGATGATGACGCGATGACCAAGCACGCAGTGATCTTTGATGGTGCAATTTGAATACAGCACGCAGTCGTTTCCTATGCGCGCCCCCTGCCCCACAAAGACCCCTGCATGGATGACGGTTCCATCACCGATGATCACACAGTCCTCAATGACAGCACACGGGCCGATACTTACTTTCTGCGGATCAAAGACGGCTGTCGCTGAGACAACCGCCGAGGCATGAACTCCTGGGATAAATGGCTTTACCGATGGTCCAAAATGACGAATCACACTAGTAAAGGCCAGCGTAGGATTGGTCACACAGATGAGTGCAACACCTTCCATAGGCTCATTGAAGTTTGAACTCACCAAGATGGCCGTCGCCTTAGTTGTTTTGAGGGCAGCTAAGTAACGTGTATTGCCCAGAAAGGTCACTTCGCCAGAAACCGCTTCCCGGATCGAGTTCATGCCTGTGACCAATGCCGCTGGGTCACCTTGAATAAGTTCTCCGCCGACGATTTCAGCGAGGCGTTGATGGCTGATACTTGTGCTCATAATGGGTCGAAATGAAAAAGGCACGCCGAGTTAGGTCGGCGTGCCTCGGATGATCTTTAGAAGAAAAATCAGAGTTTCTTTTCTTCTTTGGCAGCGGCTGGGGCGGCAGTGCTGGCAGGCGCGGTTTTGTTGAGTTCAACCACGATCTGATCAGTGATGTCCACGGCATCCTTGTAATAGACAAGCATCGGCACGGTGGAAAGGCTCATGCCAGACTTGTCGAAAACGAAGTCATAATTCTCGGTCTTGGACTTCTCTCTGACCACGATAAGAATCTCATCGTAGATACCCTTGCGGATGCTCATGTCTTCCTGCTTGAGCTGGCTGCTGCGGCGATTCTGGGCTTCGCCGATTTCCTGCTCGAGGGCGCGCAACTCTTTAGCTTTCTCTTCAAACTCCACGGCTTTCTTTTGCCGAGCATCCTGGTTCATGATGGGATCACTGGCCTCTTTCTTGAGCTTTTGCATCTCCGTCATCAGATTCTTATACACGGACCAGCGATCATTCATTTCCTTCTGAGCTTTGTCGAGATTGCCTTTGAACTTTTCGGCAGCTTCTTTGGTTTTGAAGTATTCGGAAAACGCCTTGGACATGTCCACGACGCCGAATTTGAGATCCACGGCATGGCTGGTGGCAAGGCTAGATAGGGTAAGAGCGAGAATGAAGAAACGGATCATAAGGAGAGACTGAGAGGGTTGGAGCTAATGTAGTGTATGATAAGGATGCGAATTAGAATTTGTAACCCATGTTGAACTGGAAGCGCGGGCTGTCGCCGACGAACTTGTCCTTCACGAGGGGCAGGCCCAGATCAACACGAATGGGACCAATAGGTAGGAATAAGCGAAGACCGATACCGACGTTTGAATAGACTTCACCATCACCAACGATCTGGCCGCCATTTCTAATGTTACCAACAGCACCAACCTTTGCCTCAACATCCGAAGAGATCATGCCGGCATCCCAAAACACGGCACCGCGAACCTTCTCCAGGATAGGGAAGGAATATTCGGCGGACCCATAGATGGAGAAATTACCGCCCATGGCTTCACCTGAAACGTCTTTTGGACCCACTTCACGGTAGTCGTAACCGCGCAGGTTGTTGGCACCGCCGAGGAATAGGCGTTCGAAGATCGGTACATTGTCACCCTGCACCCAGCGAGCCATACCCTCAAAGCTCAAGATCGTGTCACCAGGAAGGTGGAAATACTGTTGGCCACCAAGATTACCGCCAAAGGCTTGCACATCACCACCCAGGCCAGCAGCCATCAGACCCGCTTCAAATTTGTGCCCTTTACGAGTGATAAAGACGCTGTCGCGAGTGTCATGCACATAGCCCAGTTCGACCTTGCTCTCAATATAATCACCTTCTTCGTCGAGCAAGACCTTGGTCGAATCACCGCTTCTCTCCACATCGATTGATGTCTGTTGTAGGGTGTAAGTTCCTTCAAGATAAGAGTGATCTCCGAGGGGCTTCCTGAGACCAATGGAGGTGCCGATATTGACCTGATCGAAGCGTGTCGATAGGTAGTTCAAGTTTTGATAGAAGAGCTGAACTGTAAGAGCCAATTTCTGACCCAGAAACCAAGGCTCAGTCCAACTCGTGTTAAAGGTCGAGGTGCGTGTTCCGTAGCGGATGTTCATATTAAAACGCTGACCAGCACCACGGAAATCTCCCCAGTCGGAGATATCAAAGTTAGTCTGTGTCACGTCCACAAAACCCACTAGGCTGTCAATGGAGCTAAAGCCTGCACCGAAGTTCACGGAGCCTGTCGGTTTCTCGGTCACGTTCACTTCCACGTCCTTGAATCCGTCCACCTCAGTTGCAAGTGGGCGAATGGTCAATGGGTTGGCCTCACTTTTGCCTTCAAAGTAGTTCATATTTTCCAGCGTCGTCTGCGCGGCTTCCAACTTCACGGTGTTGAGTTCATCACCAGGAGCAAAGGTGAGCTCACGGCGAATAACTTCATCTTTAGTCTTGGCATTACCACTAATATTGACCTTGCGAATGAAGGACTTTCCGCCTTCAAAAACAACATAGGCGACATTGAGTTTTCCTGGACCAGCGTCAGAAAGCTGTGTGTCAACACGGGCATCGGCGTAACCACGGGAACCATAGTAATCAAGAATCATTTTTTCGTCACCGCGCACGTCCGTTCCAGAATAAGAAACACCCGTCTCCGTGAGAATAGCGGGGGTGAGTTCATCCTTGGTAAAAACGGTGATTCCCTGCATGTCCACATTGGCCACTTCATATTTGCCACCTTCATTGATTTCAAAAATCAAAGACACACTCTTTTCATCAAGTGGCTCGCGGCGATAACCGACTTTTACATAGACATAACCTTCATCCTGAAAGGCCTGTTCAATGGCTTTGACGTCATCAAGAAGGACTTGGTTGTCGATTTTACCAGCCTTACCCCAAAGGCGATAAAAAGTCTTCTCTCTGCTCTTAATCTTACCCTTCAATTTCTTGGCGCTGATGGCATTGTTGCCTTCAAACTTGATGTCACCAATCAATCCACGGCCACCCTCTTCGATTTTAAAGACGACACTCGAAAAGCCTTCTTTGGTCGATGGAGCTACATCATAGGTGACACCAACATCAGAGAAACCTTTTTTCTCATAAGCCTCGCGAATTTTTTGCTGTGCTGTGGTGAGCTTTGCATCATCGACTGGGTCTCCCACTTTGATCTCGATGTCTTTGAGTAGCTTGCTGTTGTCAATAGCTGCATTTCCCAGAAAACTAAGCTCGGCGATGCCGCCACGGCCAGAGACGGTCACCACAACGCGCACACCGCCAGCCATATCAAAAGCCTGAATGTCCACGTTTTCGGCGGAGCCTGTCGCGTAGAGTGTGCGGATGTCTCGCTCGACGGATTCATCCGTGTAAGGTTCTCCCACGCGAGTGGACATCTGGGCGCGCAAGCGGTTTGCATCCATCGTTGCGGCTCCTTTGAAAACCACATCGACCTGACGAACGATCTTGCGACCTGCAGCTGCTGGAGAGTCGAGGGAAACCTGGGCATAGATGCGCAGGTTAGAGGCGCCGATGAGAGCCAGCGCCAGCAATGGGCAAAGAATGATTCGTGATAAAAGGGAGACTCCGGTCATAGGGATGATAGATGAGGTCTGAAACAGGTTCCGATCCTGAGCGGTCGGAGGCGCTCAGTAATGCTGGACCAGCGATGGTGCGTCAAGACGTAAAAACGCCTTTGTCGCTTAACTCAGAAAGCAGAAAGTCCGCCGCGGATTGTGTCAAAAAACCAGAGCTGCGCATATTGTCAGGTCTGTGAAAATCAGCGGAACAACTCGCGAAAGAAACTTTTTGTTTCAGTGCGCGCCTTGTCAGTCCAGTTCCAGGCCTTGCGTGCCGTGCGCTTGACGGACTTGGCGACCCGTTCGCCTTCTCCCGTTTCAAAGCTCGACTCCATTGCGATGCGGGGTGTCCAGTCCTGAAAGGAAAGCGCACCCGTCTCAGCAGAAACGACGCAAAAACCAACCTCATAGCCAGCATCGTCTTTCAAGGCTAGTCCCCACTCGGGAATTCCGGTCTCGGCATTGGCAGCAAGCTGATAGTCCACACTGACAAAAGAACTCTGGGCAAGTGCCGCCGCCTTGGCCGCTACCACGCGCGCATCAGCACTGCGCTCATGAAGTCTGGCAAAATCCACGGTCCGGTTAGGCGCGGGGGAGAGAATCTTGGAGCCAGCTCCGGCGGGGATCGCATTCCACTGTGTGCCCTCCAGCTTCACCGTAATGCGCAAGACTTCGTCACTGCGAAAGGCATCACGCGAGAACGCCACCCATTCGACAGGCTCTGAAGTCGTGCCCGTGCCTTTGAGCAGAAGAATATTTCCCGCCACCGCCTCCCCGAAACTCTGCGCCACAGCGCGCGGGATTTCAGGATTAGCGTGCAGCATTGAACTGCTAGTGAGGACACAGGCGAAGGCAAAGAGGGTAGATTTCATAAAACGGTGAATCGAGGATAGGAACATCCGCAGCCTCAAGCAAGATTGCTTTTCCATTCTTGCACCACCGCTCAGATTCAGACTTCATTTGGCAGCCTCCCCAACAAAGATTCCAAAAGTGCGTATTCGAGACAGTAATAAGCCTTGTTGGTTGGAAGGCAGTCCGCTTCAATCAACATTTTAATCAGTCCGCGCTCCGAACGCATCCCATCAATCAACCCAACTGGAAACCTCACCGTGAAATTCAAGTGTCCCTCCTGCGATATGCAGCTCAAGGCCGAGCCGGAAATGTTCGGCAAAGTCATCCGCTGTCCCGGCTGCAACACCAAAATTCCCGTCCCGGAAAATCCTGGAGAAAACCCGGCTGCCTCCGGTCTGCCGATACCGAGCGGCTTTACACCGCCACCAGCGGACGATGTCTGGGGCAGCGATGCCGATGTGCCTGATCAGCCCATACAGCCGACTTTTGCGCCGTCCTTCTCCCCTGCCCCCACAGCAGCTCGCGGCGGCTGGGCGGAAAAAGATCCCACCAATCCAAACTCACTACTCAGCTTTGCTATTGGTTTGGTCTTATTCATCGCCTGGGTTGGGATTCTGTTTCCTTTTAACCCAAGTGATAAGGTGCCAGTGGCCGAGTACACGACCATGCAGTTTGTGGCCTCACTCTTCTACAAGCACATGCTTGTTAGCTTCACGAACACCCTCTTCTTCACCTGGGCCATGTCCATCGTTTACTTGAAGTTCAAAAAGCTACGCCATCAAAGAGAGGCGCTCATGCTCGATGTGCTGCCATGGGAAATGGGCGCTGAAATCAATGCCAACAATGTCGGCTCATTCATCGACCAGCTCTACAAACTGCCCATGAGACTGCGTGACAGCATGATGGTGAACCGCATTCGCAAAGCACTCGAACTGTTCGAGGTGAAGCAAAACGTCGGTGATGTGACCAACATGCTCTCCAGTCAGTCCGACATCGACAGCATGAGGATCGGAGGCAGCTACACACTATTGAAAGCCTTTCTCTGGGCCATCCCCATCCTCGGCTTCATCGGCACCGTACTCGGTCTTTCTCACGCCATCGGCGGCATGAACTTTTCCAATGTCGAAGATGTGAAGCTCATCATGGAATCCATCAACAAAGTGACCAGCGGTTTAGGCACTGCCTTTGATGCCACACTTCTCGGCCTCGTGCTGGCCATGACGCTGAACTTCCCGCTGAACTCCATGATGAAGGCCGAAGATGACTGCCTCAATGACATCGATTCCTTCTGTAACGAAGTCCTCCTGCCACGCCTCAACGACGGCGGCAGCATCGCCGGTGGTGACACGCAGGGCATCATGGAAGTGCTCGTCAAAGCCGTTGCCAGTGCGCAAAAGGAATTCCTCGTCGATCTCAATAGCCTTTCCGCCAGAATCAAAGATCAGGCCGACAACCTCGATAAGCGCGCCGCCGCTCACCAGGAGCGCGTCGATACCGAATTTGCCCGCGCCATAAGCAGGATGCGTGAAGATTTCACCACCTCTGTCAGCGATGCCGTAAAGCAGAGCAGCGACTACAACCGCGCGCTCGCCAGTGGCATCCAGAGTCTGAATAACGTGCTCAAGGAACTCGGCACCCAGCAGATCATT
>CAMAQH010000019.1 GCA_945860295.1 Prosthecobacter debontii | reverse complement strand
CACCACGACACCAAACATGAGATGTGTCATCACTTTGCTTGCTCCTCTCACTCTGAGCGTGCGCCCGCCGTGGTTGTCTGAGTGCTGGAGTGGGGGGCCTCAATATGGGGCTTTTCGCGTGCTTCGATCGCGATGGCGTCGGTGGAGCTGTGCCAGATGGTTTCCTCCCCCAGATGCCTGCGGATGAGTTGCTCATGCAGGGCACTGCCGAGGCCAAACTGGGCAAAGTGGGCGAGAAGGTGGCTTCATCATGCACTTCATTGTGGCCGTTTTCCCAACCGCAGAGCCGGCGCAGGTGAGTGTCGGATTTCAGGCGGTCAATGATGGCGCGAGTGCTCGGCAAGTTCCAGAGTGCTTTGGCTAGAAAGGCGCGCGCTAGATGGAGTCGCGGCTTGGGTTTGCGACCGTTGCCGCGCCAAGCGCAAGGTTCCATGAAGGCTTCCAAACGTGTGACTTCGCAGATGGCTACAAAGCGTTTCTCTTTGACCGAAAGTTCTCCCATTTCTTCATTGAGTGCTGGCAAAAGCATCCGCTGGATGCCAAGGCAAAGGTGAGAAAGCAGTTTCATTGTTGATGTTGTTGGTCGCACTTCAACTGAACGCATGAGGCTGCTTTTCTCATGTCAGCCATTCATCGCAAATCTGAATGAATTCAGGGTTTTGCAAGAGGCTCTTGTTCCCACGCTCGTCGCCAGCTCTCGGCGATGGTGGGTACTTTTTCCCCAATCCCCAGCTTCAAACTCCTCCAACCAGTGCAGGGCCATGACCTCGCTCTCGGCGCGGTAAACAAGCTTCAGGGCGGCTACGACGGCTTCTCGGGCTATGCCGTTGCAGTAGGTGAGGCTGTGACAGATGCGGTGCACGACCGCATTCTATCTCAGATAAAATCTGGCTTGATCATCCTGTGCCATGACACCGACGAAACGAAGGTCGATGCCATGCCCTTCACGCTGGATGATCTCAAAGCACGTGGCTATCAATTCGCCACCGTCACGCAACTCATTCAACTGGAGGCTGAGTCCGCCAAGCTAAGTGCCCCAGTGGTTCTACAATTTGCCGTTGTGCATCCGTCATTTGACTTTGGCGCAACAATATCGCTGAGTGTTTCTGTGGAAAGTAAGCTCCGCAGAAGTTGGATGTTGAGCCGTGATTACACACTCAAGCAGGCGTTGCCACTTGGCAAACACAGACTAGAATCCTAGCCCATGTTGAAAGTCCGTAAAGCTGTCATCCCTGCCGCCGGTTACGGCACTCGGTTCCTCCCCATTTCCAAGGCTGTGCCAAAGGAGATGCTGCCTCTGGTGGACAAGCCGGTCATCCAATATGTGGTGGAGGAAGCCGTCGCTTCTGGCATCGCTGACATCCTCATTGTGATTAGTCGTAGCAAGCGTGCGATCGAGGAGCACTTTCATCCTTCCTTTGATTTGGAATCCGAGCTGGAAGCAAAGGGGAGGGATGAAGATCTCGCGGCACTCCGCCACATGCAAAGCATGGCGCGCATTCACTTTATTTGGCAACCGAAGATGGGCGGTCTGGGCGATGCGATCCTCTATGCTCGTGATCACGTGGGGAATGAACCCTTTGCCGTATTGCTCGGTGATACGGTGGTGACGACGACGGATGAATCACGGCCCGTGACGCGCCAGCTTGCCGATGTGGTGGAACTGCATGGAGGATCAGCCGTGGCGCTCCAAGAGGTGCCATTGGAAAAAGTCAGCCGCTACGGCATTCTCGGTGGCGATGAGGTTTCATCTGGACTGATTCGTGCGACGCAATTTGTCGAGAAACCGAAACCCGAAGTCACGCCATCGCGGTTCGCTGTCAGCGCCCGCTATGTTCTATCCCCTAGCATCTTCGCTCATCTCGAAAAGACTCCAAAAGGAAAGGCTGGTGAGCTTCAACTCACTGATGCCATGGCCTCTCTCATGAAGGAAGAGGCGCTACATGGTCTGCGCTTTGAAGGTCAACGTCACGACATCGGAAATAAGCTCGACTTCATCAAAGCCAACCTGCACTTCGGGCTGCAACGCGATGACATCGGGCCGGCTCTACGTGAGTATGTGCAGCAGATCGCGCGCTAATCACGGAGCTTGCCGCCCGAATTTACGCTCCAGTTCATGAATAGACATCTGAATCAAAGTTGGGCGGCCGTGAGGGCAGCAGTAAGGCATTTCGCAGGCGAAGAGATCTTCCAGCAACGCTTGGATCTCGGGTATCGAAAGCTTGTCATTCGCTTTCACTGAATGACGACATACGGTTGTGGCGATCATATCCTCACCAAGACGCAGTGATGAGCTTTTGGAGCTGAGACTTTGTAGTTCTTCAATGACCTGATCTAGCCAAGCGAGTGGATCATCTGTCTTCAAAAAAGTAGGCAGCGCCTCTATCTTGAAGGTGTTCGTTCCGAATGGCTCAGCTTCAATGCCGAGACGAGCTAAAGAGTCGAGATGGCGCTTGAGGATATCACCATCACGAGGACTTGTTTGTAGCATCAGCGGCATCAAGAGACGCTGGGAGGGAACACCACCCTGCTCCATAGCTTTGCGCATCTTTTCAAAATTCACCCGCTCATGCGCTGCGTGCTGGTCCATGAGAACAAGCCCATCAGTATTCTCCATCAGCACATAAAGCCGATGCAGCACCCCAATGATACGGAAGACAGGCATGGTAGGTTTTTCAGGAGCATAGACTGGAGTATTCTCGATTAGCGGCTGTGGAGGGCTATCTATTTTCGTGTCAAAAGGCTTCCCGGGAGGGTGGGGCGCTGGTCTTGAACTGGCTTCGAGTTCTAGCTGGCGTAAGATCGCGATTGACGAGCTGTGAACGGTTGATGGCAGAGCAAACGACTGCTGCTGAGGCGGAACAATCGCCGGTGTGATCATTCGTAGAGAAGCCGAGCGTCCTTCTGGAAGTTTGTTGGCATTCTCTAGCGCGTGCCTAACTGCTTTTGCGACTGTATCACGCACAGCGAATCCATCATGGAAGCGCACCTCTTTCTTGGCAGGATGGACATTGATATCGAAGGCCTCAGCATTCATTTCGAGGAAGAGAAAAGTCACTGGGTACTGCCCCTTCATCAGTGTGGTATGAAAGCCTTCACGAAGTCCATAATTGATGGGCTGACTTTCGATCGGACGACCATTCAAGAAGGTGATCTGCTGCTGCCTGCTAGAACGACTCAGCCCTGGTCCGCCGATGAATCCCCACACACTGATGCCTTGTGACTCCATGCGTTCTACTTTAATTAGCCTGTTTGCCAATTCATCACCCGCCAATCCACGAATTCGTTCCAGTGTCTCCTGCGTTCCAGGTAGATGAAAAGCGACGCCGCCATCTCGAACGAGGGTGAAAGTGACATGGGAATTTGCAATCGCATGGGTGCGGAACTGCTGTTCGATGTGAGCGTACTCAGTGGCCTCTGTGCGTAAAAATTTACGGCGGGCAGGCACGTTGAAAAACAATGATCGAACCTCGATTACAGTGCCTACGGCTCCACCATGATCTTTCACTCCAGAGAGCTTGCCGCCCATGATTTCAACCTCAGTTCCACTCAGTGATTCCTGTTGTCGCGTAGCGAGTCGAAAACGGGACACACTAGCGATGCTAGGAAGTGCTTCACCACGAAACCCGAATGTCGCTATCGCTGCTAAATCTTCCTTGGTCCTTATCTTGCTAGTAGCGTGGCGTTCAATGCACAATAAAGCATCCTCACGATCCATTCCGACTCCATCATCCGTGATGCGAATCATCGCTGTGCCGCCACGCTGCACTTCCACCGAGATATTTGTGGCTCCAGCATCCAGGCTATTTTCCATTAATTCACGGATGACAGCCGCTGGTCTCTCCACTACTTCCCCGGCTGCCACTTGGCTGGCGAGTGCGTCAGAGAGAATACGAATTTTCGACATAAGGTGTAATAAATGAAAGAGATGTGCGCGTAATCCTTGCATGTGATGTGCGCCTGTGAAAAGAGCGGTCATTACATTTTCACAAAACATCCTTCGATGATCTCTCTGACAGATAGTGCCTCCATTCATCTCCAGTTACTGCTGCGGGAGAGAAATACTGCTGATGGCTATGGACTCCGAGTTTTGGTTGAAAAAGGTGGCTGTGCAGGCTGGCAGTACACTATGAAAATTGATCAGGCTACGGTAGTTGATTCGGTGTACATTTACGATGGAGTCTCTCTCATTGTAGATCCCCAGAGCTTAGAGTTTCTCGATCATAGCCAAATCGATTACGTTGAAGCTCTCAATGATTCCGGCTTTCGGGTAGAAAATCCAAATGCTGCTAGAAACTGTGGTTGTGGTACTTCATTCGAGCCTAAAGCGGCGTAATTAGCTGATTCCCAATGAACTTTTTCGAGTTATTCACAGAAAATTCTTTCTTTTTCCATTCCGAATCAGTTTTTTGTAAAAATCTTCCAATAATTTTAAAAATCTTCTCATAATTGTTATGCATGTTCGATTCTTAAGCGATGGTAACGAATTCCGCTCCTACGGAGGCGGCAATTTTTCCAAAAAAAAGGAAGGAGGTGGTGGTGTTTTTTGGTGGGCTATTCTGATTACCTTACTCATGGGAATGGCCACTTTCTTTTGGTTCTTTAGCATCATGGTTTTCGCTCACCCCGAAAAACCTTTTAACTACAAGATGTTGGCTAAGTTCCATAAATTGGAGCCGTTGCGTCCGTGGACGACCTATACGGTTCCGAACGGTAAGAAGTTAAATGCGCGCGAACTGCTGACGGAATTCTTCCCTTATTCTGGTGAGCAAATGACGGTGAAAAATGATGTTCTCAAACGCTCATTCATCCGCAATTACAAACATGAGCAGCCCATCTATATTCAGGGCAGTTATGCAGTGCTAAGTTTGCGCATGCTGACCACTAAAGATGTTATCACCTCAGGTTGGGTCGTGCGTGCTCGTGCCACTGACTTAGAAAATGTTGATGTCGAGATCTTGCTGCCAGGTCTAACGATCAAGGATGAACCTTTCCGTGTTGGTGATACTATTTCGATGGACAACAATAAGCCACAAGTCACAGCATTGCATGTTCAGCGTATTGACGGCGACCGCATCTGTGTAACGACGATTCCTTTGGCTTACAGCAGTTTCACCAAGACAGCGAGTGCGCAAAAAATGAATCCTCCCGATGCGTTAAATATGGATGCCTATTGGCCCGTTACGCGTGATACGGGTTCGGCCATGGCTGTGGAGGATGTCGGTTCCTACACCACAGAAGTTAAGAAAGTAGCCGCACAAAATTGATTTATTAGAGTAACGAAAAACGCCGCAGTTTTCACTGCAGCGTTTTTGTTTATAAGTGAAGTGGTCTGAATCAGTTCGAACGGCCAAGATAACTGTTATCCTCAGTCTTAACGGTGATCTTGTCACCTGGTCCAATGAACAAAGGGACCTGAACGATAAGGCCCGTTTCGAGAGTGGCTGCTTTGTACACATTGTTGGCAGAATCACCTTTCACGCCTTCAGGCGCTTCGGTGACTTTCATGACTACAGAAGGCGGTAACTCGATGCCAACAACAACATCATCTGCAAATTGAACGGTGTACTTTTGTCCTTCGATGAGATAGTTCTTTGCTTCACTGATCTGACTTTCCATGAGCATCACGTCTTCGAATGTCTCGGGGTGCATGAAGTGGTAGCCATCTCCGTCCTTATAGCTGTACTCATGAGGCTCACGGTTGAGGTTCACTGAGTCGAGAGACTCGTTGGAGGTCATACGCAAGTTGTACACTTTTCCTGTGCTCAGCGCCTTGACGGACATCTGAACAAAGGAAGCCATGCGCGGCGGAGTTTTGAGTTCGAAAGCAGAAACGACGCACACTTCATTGTTATGACGAACGGCGTGGCCTTTGCGGAGGTTGATGACTGGAGTGGATGCCATAGAGCGGGGGTGTTTAGGCGTGTTTGACGGGAAAGCAAGGAGACAAATCAGAGCCAGTGGGCCGTGAAATCATCCGGCAAACGCCACGGATGGAACGCCCTGGGCACCGGGGCGACAGACGAAGAGGCGGCCAGCGAGTGACTCATCTAATCCGGGCTTAAGACCGGTGGTGACGTACAGGTCCCGTAGATCTGTGCCGCCAAAAGCACACGCTGTCGTCTCGACGCATGGGAAGTCGATCCGCTCAATGATTCGCAGCTTTGCTGGATCAAAACAAATGACTTTACCTCCATGGCAAAAGGCTATCCATAGTCTGTCCTCGCTGTCGATGGTCATGCCATCCGGACTGCTGTCATCACTACTTGTATCCCAGAGGATTCGTTCATGGCTGATGGAGCTTGTGGCGTTGTCGAAGTCAAATGCGCGCACTTTTTTACTTGGGGTGTCGATATAGTACATCGTGCTGCCATCACGCGACCAAATGATGCCGTTGGAATTGGTGACGGGACTGTACTTCTTTTCGATCCGCAGATCTGCGTGCAGGCAGTAGAGCGCTGCATCAGGTCGTTTTTTCAAACAGATGCTACCCGCCCACAGACGACCTGCGGGGTCGCACTTGCCATCGTTGAAGCGATTTTCAGGTAGATTAGCTTCGGGGTTTCCTAGTGGTGTGCTTGCGCCACTGATTTCGTCTAGGGCATGAAATCCAGTATCACCTGCCCAGACGAGTCCACCAGAGGTGCGAGGCACCACGGCACCGACTCGCTGGCCCACATTCCAAATTTTTTCAGCTTGAGTGGCTGGATCAAAAGACAGAATCAGATTGGCTTCAATGTCCACATAGAGTAGGCGATTTTGATGCCAAATGGGGCCTTCACCCCAGACTGAGATGTGATGGCCGACGGGTTCGATTGAGGTCATTTTGGCTATTGGATCAAACCTAGTGCATGGTCAAGGGGGCTTGCTGACTATTCCGTAGAGACCATCGTGCTGAGTCTTTTGCGCTCGTTTTCAGTGATGCGATCTTCGGGCAATTCTAAAAGCAACCTGGCACACTGTCTGATTTCGAGTTCATTGGGCGAGCCAGAATAAAGACAAATGTCAAACAAGGGAACGAGTTCAGATGCTGGTAATCTGCGCAAGGCAAACTTTGTTGTAGCAAGACGCATGTCAGCATAATCGGGAGGATCAAGAATGAGTAGGTAAAGTAAGTTTTGATAAGTAGGACTACCAAAGGGGGCTACCGTGGAACGTCCCTGCACTATGCTATCATTTTCACGCAGGGAACCACCCTTAACTAGGCTGTGAAGGTGTTTCAATTCCGGGTGCTTTGCCACATAAGCTGAGCGTTCCTTTGCGCGGACGATTTCTTTTGCTTGGGGCTGTTTTGTAGACCGAATGTAGGGACTGTTTTCAACCTTTTGTTCAGCCAGGACAGAACTATGCAAGGTGAACACCGATGTTAGTTTTGATTCTGTTATAGCCTCTGTTTTTGGTATTGAGGCCAAAACACTCGGTTCAGGCGTCATCTTTAGTGCAGCTCTAAGTTCGCGTATAGAATCCCGGATCGGTGGTATTTGGTATTCGTTCCCTACTGATGCTTCCTCGGTGAGCAACGCTGAGTCTTGAGTGGATAACTTTGCCGATGTTGTTGAGTCGGAGTCGAGCAATGAGCCATGCGAGAACCATCCAGCACATGCCATTCCCAAAACGCCTAGCACTAGCCCCAAGGTGAAACTGCCCGTCCTTCGAGTTGCGGCTTTGTTTTCTGTGGCCTGTGGCATGGGTGCATCACTGGTCACGGTATCGGTGACGGGTGGCTGCTGCTCAAGCCATAGATCCCACCAACTTCCTGGAACAGTCTGCTGAATGAGTTTTAATTCGCTGCCATCTCGTGGCAACACATGATTTAGTTGCTTCAAGGCTGAGCGAGCATCAGGCGAATCCCAGTCCCAGTCGCGATTGGGTTCTCTTAACCGTCTGTTCCAAAAGATGCGTTCATCAGTTGACGCTTTCACCAACCGGCTACCCACTTCCACCCATTGCTGAGCCTCATGAACTAGCTCCAAGTCTAAGTTACTCACGAGTTGTGGGCTGGACTTCTTTAGCAGCTTTTGGGCAGTCTGTGGTCGTAGGATGCCTAGCAGGCCAGCCAACAGCGACATGATCCGCGTGGACTCGTGAGTGATCTCTGTAGCTTCCTCATTTAGCAGGGCTTCGCCCAGTGTTTTGAGTTTGTATGTCTCCCCCTTTCTAACCCACTGGTTGACGACGAGGTTCGTCAAAAGTGAGCACTGTTGCCGCAATTCAATGACGAGGTGCTCAGATTGAATGAGTCCGGAGAGCCATAAACCATTGTCATCAAAGGTATCAATAAGTGATGCGCTAGCACTACGGGCCTCTTTAGGATTTGAGTAGGATTGATCGAAAAACTGCGTCATGCTGAGTTCCGTATCTTCCAGCTCAGGTGAGGACTCAGCTTCTGTCGCTTCCGGTGCCTCAATTAGTATGGCAGTTCGGTGATCATCCTCCATTAAGGCGACCGATTCAGGCTGTGAATCATCAATGGATTCCGTGAGGTCAGAGTCGCTGCTAGAGGGAGGTGTTATCATTTCGCTAATCGTTGTTTACTCCATCTCATCTTGTCATTAGAGCAAGCACGAACCTTGCCTGAATCTCTTCCGCGCTTAATCTTCTTGATGCTTCCTTGGCTCCACAACGAATCCTTTCCACTTTATCTCGCTCCGATGGCTGGCGTGACGGACGTGGTTTTTCGTGCCCTCTGCAAGGAACTTGGAGCCGATGTCATGGTCACTGAGTTTGTTTCTGCTGAGGGAATCCTCCAGCGTGATGATCGCACGCGCCACTACACGGAGTTTGATGACGTGCAGCATCCGATCGGCGTGCAGCTTTTTGGGGCCGACGGCGAGCGAATGGGAGAAGCCGCGAGGAAGATCATCGAGTGGAAGCAGCCTGACTTTATTGATATAAATTTTGGCTGCCCAGTGAACAAAGTTGTTTCTAAAAATGGCGGATCTTCGCTGCTTAAAAACTGCCCACTACTCGCTGAAGTGGCTCGTGGTGTGGTTCAGTCCGTCCACATACCGGTCACCGCAAAAATGCGTATCGGCTGGGATGCACAGACCATCAATGCCGTCGAAGTCGCTAAGTTGCTTGAAGACTGCGGCGTCCAGGCCATCTCCGTCCACGGACGCACCCGCGCTCAGGGCTACAGTGGTCTCGCTGATTGGGAGGTCATCGCGCAGGTAGCAAATGCCGTTAAGATCCCAGTTATCGGCAATGGCGACATCTCCAGCGGCACCGATGTCGAGGTCCGTCGTGCTCAAGCGAATGTTCGCGGCATCATGATTGGCCGTGCAGCAATGGCGAATCCCTGGGTTTTTCAGGAAGCAAAGCATTACCTGAAAACCGGCACTCATGCTGCGCCAGCAACCATCGAGCAACGATTTGACCTCATGCGCCGTCATTGTGAGTTGGCTATTTCTCGCAGCACACGCGGCAGCGAATTTGAAGTGATACGTTCCATGCGCAGCCGTCTCATGAGCTACACACGGTGCATCCCCGGCGGCAAATACCTGCGTGGCAAATTTAGCCACATTGCTAGCTTGATGGAGCTAGATGACATCCTCGCCGACTACCTCACTCAGCGGGAATCACTCGGTACGAAGCTGGAAGAGCCAGATGAGATTCCATTCGAGATCGAGTGATTTCAATAGCGCGTGATCGACTCGTGCAGATTCAGCACTACACGACATAGACTGGTCCAGGCGGCAAGCTCCACTGCATTACCTTTGGGCGCGGGGCGCAGCCCAGTGGCCAGCAGCTTTGTGGCCTCGTCAGGCGTTGCTCCGAAGGCTTGACGCTGGGACTTGAGAAAGTTCAATAGGCTCTTTTTTTCCTGCGCTATAGGCAGCCGTGCAAGAGAGCGGATGTAGAGGGTATTTAGTCGTGAATCATCGCTGCCAGTCAGACGTTCAGCCATGCTGCGCGCTGCTTCGACAAAGGTGGGGTCATTGAGCAGGGTGAGAGCTTGTTGCGGTGTGTTGGAGACATTTCGGCTGCAGGCTGATTCGTCACGAGCAGGGGCGTCGAAATTAGCCAGCATGGGGTGCAGAAAGGTTCGCTGCCAGTGCACATAAACTCCGCGCCGCCATTGCCGCTCGTCGATGTCGGTAATGTAGTCGCGGCTCGGGAACTGTAGGTTCTCGTAATAGTTCGCGGGCTGGTAGGGCTTGGAACTCGGCCCACCGATATCATCGAGATTGAGGATGCCTGAGGCAAATAGAGCGTTGTCGCGCACGAACTCGGCATCAAGTCGGCGCGGGTTCTGAAAAGCGAGCAGACGATTGTTGGGGTCGATCTCTTTGAGTTCGGGGCGGGCTTTACTGTCCTGAAGATAAGTCTGGCTGGTGACGATGAGCTTCATCATATGCTGGATGTCCCAGCCGCTGTCGCGGAACTCGCATGCAAGCCAATCAAGTAATTCTGGATGGCTCGGCATTTCACCCTGTGCGCCGAGATCGTCGGTGGCGGCAGATAGTCCACTGCCAAAGAACTGCTTCCAGAGGCGGTTCATGAAAGCACGCGGCGTCAGTGGGTTGTTAGTAGAACATAACCACTTCGCGAGATCGATGCGCGTCTGACGTGGTGCATTTACGGGCAGCTTGCCAGCAATGAATTGCGGTGGTGATGGCTGGCATATTTCGCCACCCTCATCCATCCAATTTCCACGCGGCAGGCGGCGAATGGTCATCGGCTCTTTGACTGAGACAGTGACTTGAGTCCAGGCTTTACCATCGCGGCAATCAAGTGAGGCCGCTTGCAATTTAGCGAAGGCACCGCGCGTGGCTTGATCGATACTCGGTGAAGAGATTAACCAATGGCGTTCATCAAGATTATTGATGATTCTCGTTTCGAGTGGCTTCAGCGGGGCGATGCTGGAAAATGAAACGCGCAAGCAGCCAGCAGTGTGACTGGGGATTTTGACACTGAGCGTGTCACCTGCCGATAGTGCCACAGGAGTATCTAGCAGCCAGACTGAGCTGTGAGTCAGCTTGCTTTGGTCTCCGTGCGTCTTCCAGCCGGACTGCACACCGATGATGTCTGAAGTGCCTGCATAGCGCGACACATAGTGAGTGGCGGCGGCATAGCGTATGCTCAGCTTCAGATTTTTCTTTGCCGCCTCAGTCTGAGCGGTGAACAGAGGGCTGAATGTCATTCCACTGCCCGATCCATTAAGTTCGAGGCTGTCTTTATGCTCAAGCGTCGGCAGCAGTTCGATCTTCACCGCAGCCACGGTGAACTCTCCAGGGGTGAACTTGAGCGTGGTTTCTTGAGCTGTCTTTGCCGTGATCAAGAGACTGCCGTCTGTCTGCTGACGGATGATGGATTCATCAGCAGACTCCGGCTTCTTTAAGTTCACCGACTTGGTCTTTCCCTTCTTATCTGTCGGAGCGGCAAGCGCCGTGCTGGCAGCCACTTTTGGGGTGAGCCAGCTTGATGGATTAGCGGAAAGAAACTTGTTTGTGGTGACTTTCCAGTTTTCAAAGGCACTGCGGTTGGCTTTAACTGCGGCGTTTGCCAAATCGGTCATCTGTTTTTCGATCTTCTCGAGACGCTTCCTCATATAGGGGCTCTCCACGAGTATCTCGGGCGGGAAGGGGTGATCATTCGACCAGCCCTTTAGTTCTTCTGATTCGCCTTGGCGGTAGCTGGAATAAACACCGAACTGCTTCACGTCGGCAAAGAAGGCGGACATGGAATAGAAGTCGCTGGCCTTGTAGGGATCAAATTTGTGATCGTGACATTCGCAACATCCAAGCGTGGCACCAAGCCAGGCTCCACCGATGGTGCGAACGCGGTCCGCCTGATACTTGGTGAGGTATTCCTTAGCCTGCGCACCGCCTTCACGAGTCATCATATTGAGGCGGTTGAAGCCTGAGGCAATTCGCTGCTCAATAGTGGCATTGGGTAAAAGATCACCAGCAAGTTGATCGAGTGTGAATTGGTCGAATCGTTTGTTCGCGTTGAAAGCGCTGATGACATAATCGCGGTAGGGAAAGATACGCTGGTTCTGATCACCATGAAATCCGACCGTGTCGGAGAAGCGAGCGACATCTAGCCACCAGACGGCCCAGCGCTCACCATAGTGGGGGGAGTCTAGCAATCTATCGAGGTGTGTTTTGAGATCGGTGGTTTCTGATTCCCTCGGAGTCGGCGGCAATCCTGTGAGATCCAAACTCAAGCGGCGGATCAATGTTCGCGAGTCGGCGGGTGGGGAGGGGTAGATGTTCCTCACTGCCAGCTCAGTGCGGATGAATGCATCGATGGGATTAGAAGTCTGTGATTTGAGATCAGAAATCACCGGCACAGCAGGTTTCACTAACGGCGTGTAAGCCCAGTGCGGCTCGTATTCAGCACCTTCTTTGATCCAGTCGGCGATGAGTTTCTTCTGCGCATCCGTCAGCGTTTTCTTCGATTCCGGCGGCGGCATGAGGTCGTCTTCATCATGAGTGCGCATGCGCTCCGTAATGCTACTTGCCTCGGGCTTGCCCGGGATGATGGCTTTCATCTCGATGGCTGCTTCACGCACATCCAGACGAAGGTCAGCTTCGCGATGGTTTTTGTCAGGGCCATGGCAGGCAAAACAGTTATCACTGAGAATAGGCCTGATGTCACGATTGTAGCGCAGTTTGCCAACCGCCGAAGCGGGCTTTATCAAAGCTAGGATGAAGAGCAGGATGAGAAGTCGCATGGTCAGGGATAAGTTCGAAGCTTATCTGTGGTCTTTAACGCATAGTGTCCATCTCTGCCCGTGGATCGCGCGACAGAAGGGCCTGCATAGCCTCAGTCGCAGGCTTGCCCTGATGCAGTATGGCATTGATCTCAGCCAGCAGTGGCGTGCGCACTTGATGAGCTTGAGCGGCTTCATAGAGACTGGCCGTGTTTGGCACGCCTTCCGCCACCATGCGCGTGCTAGAGATGATGTCTGGGAGTGACATGCCTTCACCCAGCAGCTTACCGACGCGATGATTGCGGCTGTGCGCAGAGTAGCAGGTGGCCATGAGATCTCCTACACCACCGAGACCAAAGCAGGAATCCGGTCTGCCTCCCATGCGGACAACAAGCCGCACCATCTCTGCCAGTGCGCGGGTGACCAGTGCGGCAATGGCGTTGTCCCCCAGTTTCAAACCTAGCGCGATTCCGGCAGCGATCGCATACGGATTCTTCATCGCGCCTGCCCATTCGACACCACAGACATCATCACTCGTGTAGCTACGGAACCATGGCAGCGTGAAGCAGCCTTGAACCTGCTTTGCGATGTCTTCATCTGCACAAGCTACGACAGCGGCAGTGGCAAGGCGTTGCGAGACCTCTTCGGCATGATTTGGACCTGTCAAAACGGCGGCCACTTTTCCCGGGAGAAACTCAGCGATGATTTCTGACATGCGCTTGCACGTGTGTAGCTCGATGCCTTTCGCGCAGGACACAATCACCTTGGCTTGAGCATGAAGTCCCGCACTAGCCACAAGTAGAGACGTCTCCCGAATGCCCTTGGAGGGCACGACAAAGACCAACATATCCGCCGCGGTCATAGAACTCAGATCACTCGTTACTGCAATGCCCTCAGGCAAATACAGACCTGGAAGATAGCGTGAGTTTCGCCGCGACTTCCTGATCTCATTCATAAGCGCCTCATCGCGCCCCCAGAATTGAACTTTCAATCCACGCTCATGAAGCAGACTAGCAAGTGCGGTTCCCCAGCTGCCCGCTCCTAAAATAAGGGCACTTTGCAAAGTTGAAATTGGAGTTGGGTCCATGACTGCTCAGTGCTCAATGCGGCGTGCTGAGGCAAGCGAGCTTGAACCGAACCCCGTAATAAGCGGCTTGATCATATTCGTGCCTTCTTCAATTCTGGTTCAACAAAGTATGCTACTAGATGCTCTTTATACCGAATTAATAATAACATGAGGACGATAAACCGAAATCTGGAATATTTTTTTGATTCAGAAAGAGCGTTAAAAAGCTGATAAACTGATCAGACTTTAACACCGGAGGCCTTCTTGGCTGGAGCGTAGTAGTAGCTGGCGTAGTTGTAGTAAGTGTACTCTTTGAGGTTTGCGGTAGAACGATTTAGAATCACACCAGCGACATTGACTTGTCTATCATAAAGCAAGTCAAGTGCCTTGCCGGAAAGCCGAGCCATGGTTGAGGATAGACGAACTACGAAGAGCACGGCATCAAGTTTTGGGGCGAAGCTAGCGGTGTCATCAGCCACAAGAACAGGTGCGCTGTCGAAGATGACATAATCATATTCATCTTCCATTTCGCGGAGCATCTCTTCAGCTGTCTTAGATAGCAGCATTTCGGATACTTGGTCGAAGACTTCCCCGCGCGCCAAGAGGTCAAGTCCGCGGACTCCGGTTTCCTGCACGGCATCACGCCAATGGAGTTTACCTTGAAGCACTTCACTGAGCCCGGGAGTGCATGGTAGCTTAAAAAGTTCGCTAACACCACCTCTCCTCAAATCGCAGTCAGCAATTAGAACACGTGCGCCCGATGTGGCCATGGTGACGGCGAGATTTGAAGTTATGGTGGTCTTACCCTCATTTGGAACAGCACTGGTGACGAGGATGGTCTTGGGCATTTTACCTTGCCAATTTTTGAACAGAATGGATGACCGAACATTTCTGAAAGCCTCGGCATACAAATGGCGATCATCGTTAGGTCGTAATAGGGCGACATCACCACGCTGGCTCTGCTCAGGAATTTGACCGAGCACCGCCTCGGACGGGAAGAGTCCTTGAAACTCACTAAAGGAGTTCATGCGGTCATCGAGACGGTCAAAAAGAACCAAGACAATCATTCCGAAAATCATACCGCCAGCAAGACCACCAAATAGAGGCTTGATCCATTCTTGAACGTTTTTGTAGGCGTTCGAGGCGTGCTCTTGGATGGCAACGTAGTCAGTTTGCACATTTTGAAGGTTCTGAAAATTTTCCACTCGTGCAAACATCTGATCATGGGCTAGTTTGGTAGCTTTGAATTCTTCTTCTAAGCGTTCATGTTCCGCAAGTTTTCCGCCGAGTTCTAGTGCCTCTTTTTGCTTACCCGTGATCTGCTCATCAATGCCACGGATAAGTCTTTGTAGAGTCACTGAGCGGCTGCGCATTTCTTTGACGATTTCCTCGCTATAGTTCGTGAGTAGTAGCTTTGCTGAGTCTATTTGTTCATCCAATACCACTACATCGGGATGGCCAGCTTTGAAGGACTTGAGTAGTTTCACTTTCTCATTCGAAAGCTGCATGATCTGTTTTTTTGTTTCTAGATAGTCTCGCTCCGCAGAAGTCATGCCTAGAGTCGCATTTCCTGAGCCGTTCACACCAGATTGAGGCATGCTTTGCTGATTCTCTGCTGACTTATTTGACTGGGGTGACGGAGTTTGGGTCCCATTATTGGCAGCAGATGCAAGACCACGTTCACGGTCTATCATGGCAGCGTCCACATCTTGTAGGGCGGTCTCGATGTCCTTGTATTCACTGAGAAGGTTTTCGCGCTTGGCTTTCATCGCTAAAAGGAAAGCGGCGGCTTCATTGCGGTCGTCATTCAGAACAACCACCTCGTTGGCTTTGCGGAAGGCCTCTAGTTTCTCGGTGCGCTCTTGGAGCTCTTTACTCTTTTTAACAACTGTCTCAGTGAATGCGTTTAAAGCGCGCTCAAGACCTTGTTCGCGAATCTGCTGTCTAAAGGACACAAATTCATCGAGCATGGCATCAAGGAAAAGTTTGGTGAAATTAGGTTCGGAGCCAATTGCAAAAACGTTGAAGATTGCCGAACCCTTTGTCTGGGCTACGCGAATATCCACATTGGTATCCTTGAGGTCTGGATGCAGTGCGTGGACTCGCATCAAGGCGCGCTTCTTCATTTCCGCGCTCTCTAGAGTCTCAATAATAGTGCCGTAAAAGTCTGTGAGCTGTTCCTGCCAGCCTACATTTCCCTCATTTGATACGATGCGCCCACCTGCGACAAGTTTTGCAAGGCTTTGGTGAGTGTCCGGCTGGCCTGTAATGCGAAGAGCTTGAATGCAGACCCCTATACTGGCTGTTAATAACAAAAACCACCAGCGGCGGTACAGCAGGATCTTGTATCGCTGAAACTTGGCCGACGTTTCATGGATGCGGCTTAAAGTAGAGGACTGTCCGGTCGTTTTAGGGGGGAGGAGCAGGTTGTTTTCCATGGCTTATGTGAGGATTGGGGTAACGATGAAACCGAGTGACCAGCAATGGAGAAATATAGGCGAAGGAGTGTAACCTAAATACGGCATTTCTCGTTGAAAAATAGCCCATATCGGCTTGCCTGAGTATTTGCGAAAAATCTAGCGTAGGGATTAGAAGTTAATCTTCTTCTCATCTACGATAATTACATCATTGCTTCGAATATAGATGTCGTATTCGAGGTTTCCTCGGCGCATGATCTCATCCAAGTTTACAACCACAGTTTTGTTACCTTGTGGTGTCTTGCGCACTAACTTAACCTTTTGAGGAAAGGCAAACTGGGCGAAGCCGCCTGCCCTTAGGATCGCTTGGCTAATGGTGATGTCCTCATCCACAGGTAACTCGTACTTGCCCTGACGGATGACTTGACCATAAACAGTAAAGAAATCGATATCATAACCGCTTGTTCGGACACGAGCGTTTGGATCGTCTTGTCGTTTTAAGTCGATTGCGACGACAACAGTCGCCGAGTTGTAATAGTTGAGTTCGAGTCGGCGCTTTACTTCGTATGCGAGCTTCCTGCAGGTCTTGCCTGTCGCTTTGACGAGCCCAATATGAGGTGCATTAACCTCCCCCGTAGCTCCTACACGAAGTTGTAGCGGTTCACGCCTGTCTTCAACGATTCGGATACTGATAAGGTCTCCTGATTCAATCGGTTGGCTGTCATCCAGAACATCCATTGAGTTGATGACTGCTGCGGATTTTGCAATTGCACCAGTGCTCCCCACCCCGCTGGGTTCTGTTTGACGTCGGTCCTCGTACTCCCGCACTCCAGGGTCCTGAGCTTTGAGTGAAATTAATGAAAGAACGCTGGAAATAAGACAGAAAATAAGTTTTGGCGGATGCATGGCTCTCGATGAGATAGGGGGGGGAGGATAGGGGAGAGTTAGTTATGCGATTTGTTCAATAAGGTCGCATGTTCTACTATTGATAGCAAGGCTCAGAAATTGTAGTTAAAGCCTAAGACGATTCGGTTTTGATTGAAATCTTGGCCTGTGGCAATATCCACTTTTGTGGTGAAATATCGGTAGCCAAGATTAAACTTTGCTTTGGCCGATAAGACGTAGGTCAAATCCACGTTGTAAGCTTGCTGAACGAACTCGTTTGATGTCGCGTTTGTCGCCTGCTGTTGAGCTTCAGGATCACTAAATCCGTAGTGGTGACCTGCTCCGAATTGCAGGTGGGAAGTGAGACGGTGAGCAATGTAAATATCGCCTCCGTATTGAAAGAAATTTTGAGCGAATGTGCCGCCGGAAGCTTTCGCATCTTCTTGGTAGCCGCTTACGGTAATCCGGCTTCCTTTCCAAGCGACAAATGTCACGCCGTAGTTCACAAAATCGGCCGTAACGAAGTTGGATGTTAAATTCAGAGCAGATTCATGGCCTACGGTGAGTGACTGACTAATACGAGCGTTCAGTCGATTGCTCAGTGTGAGTGAGTAATAGAAATCATTGAGATCGCTTTGGTCGCCGGAGTTTGATGTGCTTTGATTTGGCGTGCCGATGCCTGGCGGGCCAAAAATAATTGGTGGGGTCAATGAATCGAACTCGAAAATCTGGACGCCCGCCGATGCGCGAAGGTAAGTTGTCTTGCCAATAGGAAGAACTAGAAAGGCCCCAGTATTGTTGAGTGCACCATCTGCGTTGAATGAGCTCTCGTAATTAGTAATACTTGAACCGCCTTCAATGCCAGTCGCCCAAGTTTTACTAGGGCTATATGAAAGGGATGCGTGAAGGGAATCTGTAGTTCGATTAAATTCCTCGAATCCCCCATTGGCTGCATTATTCCCAGTAGAGAGTGAGTTGGTGGAGGAATGCATGTAATTCGTAGCTAAGGTCCAATCTGAATTGACCTGCCAATTAGACGCAATGCCTGAATCGTTTTGGAACACTCCGAAAGTTTGATTCTGGCTTAGGGCGGAATCGTTTCTGGCTGCCGGACGGACTGAGAAGCGATTGTAAATTGTGAAAAATGCAGGCCCTACTTTGATGTCAAAGGCGATTGTGCTGCCCGGTAGCACATTTAGAACGAAACCGCTGTTACTATAAGGGGCGAGATCGGGATTCTCTAGGTAGCGATCAAAGCCAAGGGCAGTGCTCAGAGAAAGTCGATTGTTCTGAGTGATCTGGTAGTTGGCATCAATGCTTAGCATGGTTGTGCTAATTGTGTCGCCTACGGGCGCAGTCCCAGAGCGGTTCACATTGTCATTATATTCCAAACCTTGGTAGAGCCCAAAACCGACATTGATTGGCCCCAGCTTCAAGTTGCGACGACCACTCAAAAAAGGATCAGAAGTGTATGTTGGAGCGAAAAAACCGGTAGGGCTACTATACTGTCCAGAGTAATTTGTATAATCACCTACGCTTCGCGCAGCAAAGGCGCTGCTGCCGCTGCGAACCGATGGCCGCGCAAGATTACGTGCAGATTCGAAATCGGGGCTGCGCTGCCCCATGATAGAATCATGTCCTGAACGATAAACGCCAGCTCCGTAATCATAGCTCACGTCTCCATCTCGAGTGCCTGCTTGTGTTGTGGCTCTCTCATTGTTTTGCCGCAAGCGCAAATCATCAAAAAACAAGCCAGTTTGCGATGGTGAGGCACCGTATTGAGAGAAGCTCTGAGAGACGATTAATATCTGTGCAGTAACGATGCAATAAACTGAGAGAGTGGAAGAACGCACGACCTTGATGTAGTACATAGAACAAAAGCAAAATTTGACAGTGAACGGCCAAAGCAATTTCTGCGCCTTAATGGCTACCATAAATCTTACCAAAGTGAAATTAATTTCCTCACAAGAGCACACCCGGAAACTCAAAATGTTTGCTCTACTTGATCAAATAGTCGCGCAGCACGAAGAGTTTGGGCAAAGAAGAGCGTGGCAAGTTTCGTCCCTTTTGGCAACCCCTGGGCTCTTCGATGAGCGCGAGCACGTAGTCGGCTCCGCTGTTATGTATTTGCGTGGCAATGGCGCTGTGCGTGCCCATGGCGGCGATGCTCACGATGGCTCCTTGCAGCAATAGGGCATCAAGCAGGCGCGGTAGGGCTTCGAGTTCATTGCTCTTTTGCTCGCAGTTCACATGCCCAGCGCTCAAGCTCTGCGCTCCGACCCAGGCGCGCAGCACATGCACCATGCTTCTGCCTGTGGCGCCATCGCAAGCTCCGCGCAGCACTTTGCCATCAATGGCGATGTGCTGGCTGCTCAAGTTCGTGCACCAGTCGCGAATGATTTCGACGAGAGTGGCGGGCCGCAGTGCCATGAACAGGTTACGGAAGACGTTGTGCGAGGGCGCGCCGTTTTCGAGCGTCAAAAAGGTGCGCAAACAGGGCAGTTGGGTTTGCGCGAAGACCTCCATGTCGGTAAAGCCATCGTTGTCCGAGAGCATGCAGCACAGGGCGATCATGAGCATCTCGTCGAGGCGGTGCATGGTGCGGCCCTCGGCCTCGGAATCGGGCAATTGTGCGAAGCGTTGCCGGAGCTTTTCGAGGGATAAAAGCTGAGCGGCGGTGAGGAGCGGGGCGGTTTATGCGGATTGCATCCGCACGATATCCAGTGGCTATGGTAATTTTTACAGATGTCATTTCGCCCTAGCCTTACCTCTGATTATCCAGCATTACTCCCATACTTGATGCAAATCTGGGCAAATTTAGAGTTTTGCAAGAGGCTCTCGTTACAAATCATTTGAAATGAGCGGAGCTAGATAGTTTTGGCATGGAACTTGACCAACGAACGATTTGATTTTGAGGCTTGAGATCGAGTTCCAATTGAACCTCACTGTGACGCGCACAGGTCAGGTCTCGACGATTTACCTCTGTGTCTTGGAGGCTGACAAGTCCGCGTAGCTGAGACAGCAGGCGCGAGAGAGAGCTGGGGCGATTATTCACAATTAACATATGTGTTCAAAAGAACATATATGTCAACTATTCATGAATCCAATTTCGTCAAAGTGGAGCAGTATTCTTTCAGTCTCAGCGGTCGTCGATTGGCTGTACTTTCTGTCCGTAAAGGCGGCCAACATATTCACTGAGAGGGCGAAACAGGCGGTTTTCGCTCCACTGCTCAAGAACGTGGGCCGTCCAGCCGCTCATTCGAGCAATAGCAAAGATGGGAGTGAAAAGGTCTGTCGGGATGTTCAGGCTGTAGTAAACCGTGGCACTGTAGAAATCGACGTTAGCATTCAGGCCTTTGCGCTCACGCATGATCTCGGCGATGCGTTCGGACATTTGTATCCATTTGGCCTCACCAAGCTGGGCAGTGAGTTTGATGGCCATCTCACGCAGATGCGGTGCGCGGGGGTCGAGCACTTTGTACACTCGGTGGCCGATTCCCATGATCTTCTTCTTTTGTGCGAGGGCGTCTTCTACCCATGCGTCCACGTTTTCGAGGGAGCCAATTTCTTGGAGCATGTGGATAACACCCTCGTTTGCGCCGCCGTGCAGTGGACCTTTGAGGGCACCAATGGCTGCGCTGATGGCAGAATACATATCACTAAGTGTCGAGGCGACGACGCGTGCAGTGAAAGTAGAGGCATTGAACCCGTGCTCAGCATGCAGCACATAAGCTACGTCAAGAGTCTGTTCGGCCTCTTTGGAGGGCACTTCGCCTGACATTAAATAAAGGAAATGAGCTGCCTCAGTTAGATCCTTGCGCACAGGCGGTAATTCCAGCCCCTGGCGAGCGCGGTGGAAATAGGCTGCGACGACACCTATTTGGGATACGAGGCGGATGGCGGTGGCTAGATTCTCGCTGACTTCTACATCATGACGACTCATGTCGTAGCAGCCGAGCATCGAGACGGCAGTGCGCATGACATCGATCGGGCGGGCGTTCTTGGGGGCTAGCTTCAGGAAGTCGATCACACCCTGTGGCAATTCACGCTCAGCACGCAGTGCAGTGGTCAGCTTGTCCAGTTCCACACGGTTCGGAAGCTTGTTGTAGAACAGCAGATAGACCACCTCCTCATAGCTCACTTTGCCCGCCAGTTCATTGATGTCATAGCCGCAGTAGTAGAGGATACCTTCGGCTCCTTTGACCTCTCCGAGGCGGGTTTCTGCTGCGACTATTCCTTCGAGACCTTTTGAGACGACTGCCATGATATTCGGGTGTGTTGGGGGTGTGAAAAAATGAAGTTCTTAGCGAGATGCGTGCCGGGTTGGTGGGTTTAGTCGTTAGCGCGCAATCGCTCAAGAACAAGTACCTGCACGGAGGAAAATAGGTTTCCTGAGCAAAAAGACTTCAGGCGATGATTTCTCTCACTACATGGCCGTGAACATCGGTCAGTCTAAAATCCCGACCCGCATGGCGGAATGTGAGTCTCTCGTGATCGAGACCTAATAGATCCAGAATGGTCGCGTGCAGGTCATGCATGTGCACTTTCCCATCCACGGCCATATGACCGAGTTCATCAGTGGCTCCATGCGCATAGCCAGCTTTCACGCCGCCACCCGCCAGCCAGACAGTAAAACCACCTGGATTATGATCCCGCCCCGTGCCGTTCTTTTCTGCATAAGGCGTGCGACCAAACTCGCCACCCCACCAGACGATCGTGTCTTCCAGAAGTCCGCGCTGCTTGAGATCACTCAAAAGACCTGCGATGGGACGATCCACCGCTGCTGCATGGTCTCCGTGTTTGGGTAGGTTGCTGTGCTGATCCCAGGCCGGGTTGTTCGAGTTGTCTCCGTAGTTTACCTGGATGTAGCGCACCCCCTGCTCTGCCATTCGACGTGCCATCAGACACTGCCGACCAAAATTGTCCGTCGCCTTATCGCCGATGCCGTAGAGTTTTAGAGTAGCCTCAGATTCTTGTGTCAGATCGAGCGCGTCTGGAGCCTTGTTCTGCATCCTCCAGGCCAGCTCATAGCTCTTCAGCACGGCTTCCACATCGGTGTCACCAAGGATCGCCTGCCCTGCATTCAGTGTGCCCAGGAGTTCATGCTGACGCCGTTGCTGCTCGGGTGTCCATGTCGAGTTCAGGAGATTCTTGATGCTCGATTCCTTCGCTGGTTGGCCGCTGCGTCCCAGCGGTGTACCTTGATGCACCGCAGGTAAAAAAGCATTGCCATAATTGCGTGGCCCGCCATTGCCCAGGCTCGGGCTGATGGTCACAAAGCCTGGCAAGTTTTCATTCGCAGATCCCAGCCCATGCATCACCCATGCACCCATACTTGGGCGCACCGCATTGGTCGTTCCTGTATGCATGAAAAGCGTGGCCGGGCCATGCGCCACACCTTCCGTATGCATTCCGTGGAGGAAGCATAAATCATCCACATGCTGGTTGATATTCGGGAAAAGATTGGATGCCCATTTCCCCGTCTCACCATGCTGAGCAAAATCCCACAACGGTTTCATCAACCGTTGTGTCGCGCCTTTTCCCGTTTTTGCTATCGACCGCGCATCGGCGACATCGATGATCTTCTGGTCATCTTTGAACAAGCGCTCTTTGTAATCAAAAGAGTCCACATGACTCACGCCGCCTTGCATGAAGAGGAAGATTACACGCTTCGCCTTGGGCGCATGGTGCGGCAGGCCATTGATCAAAGAAGTGCCTGATGCCAAAGCCTGCCGCTGCGCCATGGCAGACGCTGCTAGCCAGCCAAAACCGCAGCCTGTGGACTGAAGAAAGGAGCGCCGAGAAGAAAACATAATTTCCTTGAACGAACTCAGCCGCCCGGATTTTGCGTCACATGCAAATGATTGCCAATTCACCCCTCATTCATGAATAGAGTAGGGGTTCATAAAGACAGATGGCAAAGGAGTCATCCAGTGATCGCTGGCAGTCTTTCAGATTTAATCCTTCAGCCTTCTTTGTCCCTGCTCTTGCACTACTCTCAAATACTGCCAAGGATGGGCGCTCCTGAACCCCAAATGAGCGATCCAATTCGACATGAGTGCGGCCTTGCCGTAGTCCGACTGAAAAAGCCCCTGGCCTATTACCAGGACACCCATGGCTCCGCATTATATGGATTCAACATGCTCTCTGCTCTGATGGCCAAGCAGCGTAATCGCGGCCAAGACGGTATCGGTATTGGCTGCTGCAAGCTGGATATGCCGCCTGGCGCTCCTTATTTGTTCCGTGAGCGTTTCGCCACCTCCGTGGAGCAGATGAGTGAGGTTTTCGAGGGCATCAAAAAAGACTACAAGCGCATTGCCCGCCGTATCGACGCACAGCGTAAAGAGGAGCGCCATGAGACTGGTAAAGAGCAGCCGCTTTTCGAAGAGGACCCCATAGCCATCAAGCGCGAATTCGAGCTCGCTGGCGAAATCAACATCGGTCACCTCCGCTACGGCACCTCAGGCGGCCTTGGCAAAGCCTGCCTGCACCCCTATCTGCGCCGTAGCACATGGCCCACCCGCAGTCTCATGGTGATGGGGAACTTCAATCTCACGAACTCTGGCGAACTCAACCGCATCATGATGCAGCGCGGCCAGCACCCCGTTTTCGGCACCGACACACAGAGCGTGCTCGAGGAGATCGGCTTTCAGCTCGATGAGGCGCACACCCAGCTTTATCACGAGCTGCGTGACAATGGCACCCCCGGCAGTGAGATGCCTCATCTCATCAGCTCGCGGCTCGATGTGGCGGACATCATACGCAAGTCTGCCGCGATCTGGGATGGCGGTTATGCCATCGTCGGCGTCGTTGGCAGCGGAGATCTTTTTGTCATGCGCGACCAGAATGGTATCCGCCCTTGCTGGTACTTTGAAAATGATGAAGTGCTCGCCTTTGCTTCCGAGCGTGTCGCCCTCATGTCAGTCTTTGAGATCGAGGAAGATCAGGTCAAAGAAGTGCCGCCTGGACATGTCGCTGTCATGAAATCTGACGGCAGCTTCAGCGTGCAATCATTCACTGAAGATCGCCGGCACACACCCTGCTCATTCGAGTGCATCTACTTCTCGCGTGGTAACGACTCCAAGATCTACCACCAGCGCAAAATGCTCGGTGAGCAGCTCGTTCCGCAGCTCATTGAAACCATCGATAACGACTTCGAACACACCGTCCTGAGCTTCGTTCCGAATACTGCGGAGACCGCCTATTACGGCTTCCTCGACGGTCTTCGTAAAAGCCGCCGCAACGTGGTCAAAGACGCACTCGTTGAGATGCTCCGTCAGGGTGAGCTGGATGAAGCAAAGCTTGACGACCTCGTTCTGCGCAACTGGCCACGCAGTGAAAAGATCGCGCTTAAAGACATCAAGATGCGCACCTTCATCGCCCAGGAAACAGGGCGTGATCAGCTTGTCTCCAGCGTCTATGACATCACTTACGGAGTGGTCACGGAGAAAGATAATCTAGTCGTCATCGATGACTCCATCGTTCGCGGCACCACGCTGCGCACTTCTCTACTCCGCATCCTTGCTCGCACCAATCCGAAGCGCATCGTCGTCATCTCCACGGCACCGCAGATTCGCTATCCCGACTGCTATGGCATCGACATGTCAGAGTTGGGTAAATTTATCGCCTTCCAGGCTGCCGTGCAGCTTCTCAAAGAGCGCGGCATGAGAGGCGTCATGCGCGAGACCTATGAAGCCTGTAAGGCTGAGCTCGCCAAGCCCAAGTCAGAAATGCGTAACGCCGTCAAGGCCGTCTATGCCTCTTTCACCGACACTGAGATTTCAGATAAAATCTCCCAGCTCATCTACCCCCAGCACACGCCATGGAAGGGTGAAATTAAAGTCATCTACCAGACCATCCCTGGCCTGCATGAGGCGCTAGGTCAGCAGTATGGAGATTGGTATTTTAGTGGAGACTACCCGACACCCGGCGGCTTCTCTGTCGTCAATCGTGCCTTCATAAACTTCTTCGAAAAGAAAGAAGGTCGCGCGTATGACACGCTTCTGTAGAAGGGGGAGTTGACGGCCGTTGAGGCTCGCTGCGCGAGCGTTGACGATGGTTGACAGTAGCTTTGGATCTGAACTCTTAGAAACCCGGTCAACAACGGTAAACAACCGTCATCGGCGCGCAGTGCCCTCAACCTTCCCCACGCCATGTCCCAGAACATCACTCTCGCCGACTTGGGTTGGAACAAGCGCTTTGCCGCTGACTTTAAGCCCTATGCCAAGCAGGGCTGGAAGCCTGCACGACTGCTTCGCGACAACAAAATCGCGTATGGTGCCATCGTCGTCGATGGCGACGACTTTGATGAGATCGATGTCATTCTCGGCGGTAAAGTCTATCACGATGCCGCGACTGATGCCGAGCTGCCTGCTGTTGGCGACTGGGTAGCTCTCGACATCACCGATGACGAAGCTGTCATTCGCGCCCGGCTTCCGCGTCAGAGCTGCTTTTCCCGCCGCTCCGCCGGCCAGAGCGCTGAGGAGCAGGTCATCGTCGCCAATGTTGATGTGGTCATCGTCGTTACCGAAGCCGGCCCAGATTTCAGCCTGCGCCGCATGGAGCGCTATTTCACTCTCATCAGCCGCAGCGGAGCAAAACCCGTCGCTGTATTGAATAAGTCGGACCTCTTCACTGAGAAAGAAAATAAGACCGCAGCAGATCAGATCCGCAGCCTGAATCCTGACGCCGAAATCCACATCACCAGCGTCCTGAAACGCAAAGGCCTGCGCATCCTCCGAGACTACCTCAAGCGTGGTGTCACAGTCGCCTTCATCGGCTCCAGTGGCGTCGGTAAGTCAGCCATGATTAATGCGCTGCTTGGGGACGATTGGCAGGACATCGATGAGGTCAATGCCGTCACTGGTAAAGGCCGACACACCACTACTGCACGCGAGCTCATCATCCTGCCCAAGGGCGGCATCCTTGTTGACAATCCCGGTATCAAGGAAGTCCAAATGTGGACTGATGAGGCCACGCTGCGTGAAAGCTTTGCCGACATCGACCAGCTCGCTCTACAGTGTCGATTCAGCGACTGTCGTCATGGCACTGACAATGGATGCGCCATCCGTGCAGCCGTCCAAATTGGCGCTTTGGAGGTTGCCCGCATCGAAGGCTATCTCAATCTCGATGATGAGATCGCCAAGCTACGCAAGCTGCGCCAAAAACGTCAAATGACCATCGAGCGCCGAGCTAAGCGTGATCACAAGATCAAAGCCAGAAATCGAGAAGATCGAATCGATATCGAGCGCGATCTAAAGCCCCGCGCTTAGTTAAGGATTCATCAGTCACCAAGCGGTCAGGGGCGAGGGCCCTCATGAAAAATGTAGTTCGTGGAGTAGTCGCTGAACTCAAAATAAACGCGCTTCTCAGTGCCCGATTTTTCGCCATCGAGATTCTCATCCAAGATGCCATACCCATAGCGGTAAGGGCGCGCTGCATTGCCATCAGTGGCCGTTGCAGTCGTGAGCTTATCCACATGCACAAAGCGCTTCACCAATTTTTCACCAGCATAGATCTCCAGGACGCCATTGACCCCAGTCCAGTTTTGAATGGAGCGGCCAATCTGATTTTGAGTTTCCTGAGTGCAGGCAGAGACAAGGGTAATGAGGCTGAGTAGTAGGAGTGATTTCACGCCGCCTCCATACCCTGCTCCGCTGCGGCAGCGAGTGACATTTCCAGCCATGATTGTAAAAGCCGTCTGCGACTCGGGCGGCCCAGCTGTCGCTCACGGAACCACTGCATTTCAGGTTTACACCCCGCCTATCTGCCGCCATGCATTCGGCCCTCTATGAATCGCCAAGAAAACCTGGAAGCCTTTTTTCGGAACGGTAAAACCGTTATCCTGCCGCTGGATCATGCGGTCGCCATCCCTGTGCCAGGATTGGAAAATCCTTTTGAAATGATCGAGCGCGTCAGCGCTTATGTGGACGGCTATGTCATGAATCTCGGAGTCGCCATGCGCGCCGCTGATTCCATGGCTGGAAAAGGCATCTGCCTGCGTGCCGATGTCTATAACACCCGCATGACAGGTGACGGCGCGGGCAGCATCAATGTCTATGGTGTGGAAGAAGCTGAAATGGTCGGTGCCAATGCCGTTATGAACATGCTTTACCCAAACTCGATCAGCGAGCGTGTGAATTTCCAGGAAGTGGCCGATCTTGTTCGCACGAGTCTGGACATGGACATTCCCACGATCATTGAAGCTCTGCCTTACGGCCTCGGCCAGACGGACAAATACACGTTGGAAAATGTCACGTTCGCAGCCCGTCTCGCGGCTGAACTTGGCGCAGATGTGGTGAAAGTGCCGTATCCGATTGATGCCAAGCCGGGCGACTTCCGCCGTGTCACCGAATCCTGCTTTGTGCCTGTCATTGTGCTCGGTGGAGCCAGCATGAATGATGACGCCAGCCTGCTAAAGATGGTGGAAGATGCCATGGATGCAGGAGCCGCCGGGATCGCCATCGGTCGCAATGTTTGGCAGCATAAGAGTCCAGCCGCCATCGCCAGAAGCCTCGCTGCTATCGTGCATGAGGACGCTTCTGCGCTCGAAGCACTCGCCATGCTGAAAGAACCGCTCCGCTGAGCCAGTTGTGCCTAGCCTCATGAAAGCCCCCGTTTTCACCTGCCTACTCGCCCTCACCACGCTCGCCATGGCGGGTGAGATGAAGACCTTCACCATCAAAGCTGATGACTGGGCGGAAGGCGAAGTGCCGAAGGAAGTTTTCGTCGTTGATGGCACGGTCAAAATCGCCGCCAAAGATGGCAATAAAGCGATCATGATCGGCAGTTCTCCCATCGTCGATGCCAGCGCCCAGCTCGCTGTATCTGCCGCTGGAGAATCCAGTATCCGGGCCAAAGTGTTTGCCAGCAAACGCGGGCGCTCCGTGCCGAAATTTGGCATCAGTGTTCATGGCATGAGTGGCTATCGCCTCCTGATTAATGCCGCGAAGAAGCAGCTCGAACTCGTCAAAGGAGACGTCGTGGCTGCAAGCGTTCCCTTCACTTGGACCAGTGAGACTTGGGTGCAGATGAAGCTCGAAGTGAAACGTGGTGAAGGCACCGCCTGGAGCATCACTGGCAGAGCTTGGGCAGCAGATGCTAGCGAACCCACCGAGCCGAGTATCAAGCACGCGGACAAAGATATCAAAGGCCAGGGCAAGGCAGGAGTCTGGGCCACACCCTATTCAGAGACTCCCGTTTATTTCAATGATATCGAAGTGAAGGTGGAAGTGGCTGCCGCGCCGTGATTTTTTTGTGTGAAAAGAGCACTTTCCATTTGCCTCTGCGACTCATGCCGCTAACATAGCGGCCCACGATTCTGGATTCTGGAGCGGTAGCTCAATTGGTTAGAGCGCCAGCCTGTCACGTTGGAGGTTGCGGGTTCAAGTCCCGTCCGTTCCGCCAGAAATGAAAAAACCCGCTCAGCAATGAGCGGGTTTTTTGCTGTCAGTGTCATAGCCTCATTCACATAACTGTTTTGCCATGCCAACACCTGACCATCAACATGACATCGACATCGCCAAGGTGGCCCAGCGCGCCAAGGACATCGAGGACAAGCTGCCCAAGCTTAAAAGCTGGATGGAGCAGGGCAAACTGATCCTTTCTTTGGTCAAAGATTACTGGAGTGGCCAATACCGCGAGGTGCCCTACTGGGTCATCAGCGCGGCTGCTCTGGCTCTTCTCTATGTGCTGAACCCAGCCGACGTGATACCCGACATCATCATCGGCGTCGGCTATCTCGACGACGCCACGGTCGTCGCCTTCTGTTTAAAGCTCATCGAGCGCGAGTTGGAGCGCTACAAAGAGTGGCAAGCAGCGTAGAAGTCGCCGCCTGTGGTGGACTAGGGCAAATTGATTGATGTTTAGTCGATCAGGTCGCGGCTGACGTGATATGATTCCTTGTCCAATCCACCGCGCATTGCCGCATAGTGGTTCGTTAGTCGGCTGCGGGACAGATTACCGAAGTAGCGCACTTTGCGCAGCAACTTCTCGACCTCCGCTGAGTTCAGCGCAGCATCGGTGATCTTGGATTCGGCATAGGCCAGTGTACAGGACCAAACAAACAACTCGGCACCGATGTCTACCAAAAGCCCGAGCAATACTTGGCGCTTTTCCAAAGCCGGGCCGTTGAAGACCATCTCGTGAAACAGCGTGCGTGCGAGTTTGTGACTTTGATGAGAGATCGCATTGAGATCATCGCGCAAAGCCGGATGCAGATGATCACCCGCAACACCTGCTCCGCCGTGCAGCCACTGGCTTGGATACCATGTCGCATACTCGCGAGCCGCCCGCAGGGCCGCTACGGCGCGGCGTTTGAGAGGCAGCGTGCTGTTCACGACGTCAGCCCCGATTTTGAGATGTGGTTCCAGTGCCTCCCGGGCGATGAAGAGGCGCATGATCTCACTGCTACCTTCAAAGATAGTGTTGATACGGCAGTCGCGCAGCATCCGTTCCACCGGCTCAGGATCTTCGCCACGAGCGTGCAGAGAGTCGGCGGTTTCGTAGCCGCGCCCGCCACGGATCTGCATGGTGTCATTGACGATCTCCCAGGCGCGTTCGCTGCCCCAGAGCTTGGCGATCGCTGCTTCCAGTCGAACGTCGGCGTGCTTGTCACTATCCACCAGCGCAGAGACGTAATGCACCATCGCTTCCATCGCAAAACTGTCCGCTGCCATCCGTGCCAGCTTGTCGGCGATGGCCGCATGTTTGCCCACTGGTTGTCCCCACTGCACGCGCTTCGCCGCCCATCGGGTGGAGATGTCCACGCAGCGCTTGGCCATGCCTGTGCATGCCGCCGGCAGTGTGATACGGCCCGTATTTAGCGTCGTCAGCGCCACTTTCAAACCGCGTCCTTCACCACCGATGATGTTCTCCTTTGGCACGCGCACGTTTTCAAATCGTACCACTCCATTGTAGAGCGCACGCAGTCCCATGAAACGGCAGCGGCAGACGATCTCCACACCGGGCATCGAGGTCTCAACAATGAAGGCCGTGGTGGCGTTGGGTTTCCCCGCTGTGGGCGTGCGCGCCATCACGACGATGAGGCCGGCCTTCAGACTGTTCGTACACCAGAGTTTCTCGCCATTGATGATGAAGTCATCACCCTCAGGCACCGCGATGGTTTTCATCTGCGCTGGGTCACTGCCGACATTGCTTTCAGTGAGAGCAAAGGCGCTGATCTCGCCTTTCGCACAGCGCGGCAGATACTTTGCTTTCTGCTCATCCGTGCCGAACAGGATGAGTGGTTGTGGTGCGCCAATCGACTGATGCGCGGAGAGCAGCGCCGCGAGATTGCCACACTCACTGCCAAGCAGCATGGCCGAGCGCGAGTAGTTGGTCTGCGATAAACCGAGCCCACCATGCTTCAGCGGAATCTTGATACCAAATGCACCGAGTTTGGCCAGTTCCTCCAGCAGCACGTCTGGGACCTCGCCGTTGCGGTCGATGGCATCAGGATCAGCGTGTTCATCGAGCACCTTGCGCAGGCGGTTGAGGAAGGCATCGCCTTGATCCTTGTCTTCGGCTGATTGTTTTGGGAAAGGCAGCAGCTTCGTGAAGTCCGCCTTGCCAAAGAAAAGACCAGCGGCTAGTCCGCTGTTACTGCGTTCATCACGCGCCGCCTCAGCCATCTCTAGTGCTGCCTTTTGTCCTGCGGACATCTTTGACGTGTCGATCCGCGTAGCTGCCATTTCAGGGAGTGTTTCAGTTTTCATAGTCGGGTTGGTTTGAAGTTCAGAATCTCAAAAGTTCGGAGCCCCGCCTTTAGGCGGTTCTGGGAAGTGTTGTTACCTCACGCGCCCGAGAGCCGCTTAAAAGCGGTGCTCCGAACGCTGCGAGCGCCCTGAAAGCGGGAAAGCCCGTGCCTAGAATCATCGCCAATTCGATGTCGGCCTCGCTGCGTGCGATGCCTTCATCCGCACAGCGGTGAGCTTCATCGCGAATGAGTCCGACGAGGCGCTCCTGCACGCGTTCCATGAGATGATGATCGGGCTCCGTCCAATGATGCTTGGTGGCCTTCTGCGGATGCTTGTAAAAACCTTCGCCGGACTTTTTGCCCAGCTTTCCATCGCTGATCATGCGGTCGAGCGTTTCACTCTTCGGCAGCCGATCAGGGAAGGCGTCTGTCATGGTGCGGCCCACATGCGCGGCGACATCCAGACCGATCTCATCAAACAGACGCATCGGTCCCATTGGCATTCCAAACTCGAGCATGGCCTCATCGATCAACTCCACGGGCACGCCGCTGTCATGCAGAAGCGCGGCCTCCAGGAGGTAGGGCATGAGGATGCGGTTCACGATGAAACCTGGACTGTCTTTGACCACGACCGGTGTCTTACCCAGATGTTGCACAAAGCTCACCGCCGTAGCGATGACATCATCAGTTGTGTGCATCGTGGTGATGATTTCCACCAGCGGCATGCGATGCACCGGATTGAAGAAGTGCAGACCAATCACCCGCTCTGGATGCGGCACGGCGGCGGCAAGCTCGGTCACTGACAACGCCGAGGTATTGGTGGCAAGGATCGTGTTAGCACCTGTGCGCGTGGCGAGATCGGCGAAGATTTTCTTTTTCAAAGCCATGTCTTCGGTCGCAGCTTCGATCACTATTTGCTGGTGAGTCAGTGGTGCACGCGAGTGGTCCGGTAAGATGTGGTCGAGCGTGTCACGCATCTGCAAGTGCGTGCTGGCTCGGCGCTTTACCCCTTCATTGAGGAGATCACGAATGCTTGACAGGCCACGGGCGAGCGACTCTGTGCTGATGTCCTGCATCAAGACACGGTGCCCGCGTGAGGCCAGCCAGTGCGCGATGCCTGCGCCCATGATGCCTGCGCCGATGACTGCCACGTCATGCACGGGCAGCGCGACTCCTCGCGGCCAGGGTTTCTTCGAAGCCACTTCGTTGCGCAAAAAGACATCAATCAAACGCTCCGTCTCAGGCGTGAGAGCCAGATCAAGAATGGCATGCTTCTCCAGTTCCATTGCCTTTGATGGATCGACAAACGGCGCGCGTGTGACGACTTCGATGGCTCTGAGAGGTGCGAGATAAAGGCCGCGCGTCTTTGCCAGCACCGCCTTTCGCGCGCGACAGGCGATGAACTTGCGGAGAAGGAGCGGCTCTCTCCTCCGATGTGTGTGCTGGACACTTCCGATCCTGGCACGCGCGACGTTTTCCAGATACTCGCGAGGCACAACGGCATCGACGAGACCGAGACGCTTGGCATCCTTGGCCTTGAGTTGCTTGCCGCTGACGATGATTTCAAGAGCCTTTGCCAGACCAATCAAGCGTGGCAGGCGAGTCGAGCCACCCCAGGCAGGCACAAGGCCGAGCTGCGTCTCTGGTAGGCCGACGCATGTGTAGTCACTGTCACTGGCGATGCGGACATCGCAGGCCAGTGCCATTTCGAAACCACCACCTACACAGGCGCCGTGGATGAGAGCCAGCTTCGGCATGGGCAGCCCGGCGAGCTTATTAAAAGTGCTTTGGCCTAGATCGATCAGGCGTTCGAGCTTCTTCACAGAGGAATGTCTGAGTGCCTTTAGATCGGCTCCAGCAACGGTGATCTTATCTTTGGCGCTGCGGATGATCAGAGCACGGACATCCGGCTTCAAGGCAATCTCCTCCAGGCAGATGCCGAACTCGCGCAGAGTCGTATCATTCCAGACGTTGGCCGCGCTGTTGGGTGTGTCAAAGGTGAGCCAGGCGATGTATTCGGCATCCACACCGAGACGGAAATGCTTCACCGTTTCGAGCGGCGAAGGAATATAAGGCGGATGTGGAACGAAGGTTTCCTTGCCCGCCGCGAGGGCTTCTAAGGGATGCGTTTTCATAGTGATGGAGAGATGGAGTTAAACTCGTTCGAGAATGGCTGCGCCGCCCTGGCCGCCGCCGATGCAAAGCGTCACGAGGGCGCGTCGTGCCTTGCTTTCGCGGATCTGATCGAGTGCAGTCAGCACCAGTCGCGCGCCCGTGGCACCGACAGGATGACCGAGGGCAATGGACCCGCCGCGCGGATTGAGTTTTTCCTCAGGGATGTCGCCGATAGGTGCGTCCAATCCAGCGCGACGAGCGCTGGCGGGGTCTTTGAGACATTGCCGCACGGCCAGCACTTGAGCGGCAAAGGCTTCATTGATCTCGATGACATCGAGGTCATCGAGCTTCAGTCCGGTGCGATGCAGCACAGCATCTATGGCGCGCACAGGGCCGAGGCCCATGCGCCGTGGATCGCAACCGGTATAGGCATAGTCCACTAGACGTCCGATGGGCTGCCAGTCATGGCGGATCATGGCTTCCTCACTCGCCACGAGCAGAGCCACGGCACCGTCGGTGATCTGGCTGGAGTTGCCGGCGGTGACGGTGCCATGCTCACGATCAAACATGGGCTGCAGTCGAGCCAATTTATCCATGGCGCTGTCGGTGCGGATACCATTGTCAGCGAGCACGGACTGCACCTCGCGACCCATGACGTAAAGCGGTGTGGTCTCTCGTTGCAGCGCAGGTGCCGCAGCCATGGCTCGCAGATGGCTGCGCAGGGCAAAAGCATCCTGATCGTCACGGCTGATCTTGAACTCGCGAGCCAGCAGTTCCGCCGTGTCCCCCATGTTCATTTCCACCACAGGATCAGTGAGGCCGAGCTTGAGTCCAATGATCGGCGCGAAGTCGGCCGGGCGAAAGGCGGTGGCTGCGCCGAGCTTCTCCGTGAAGCTGCGTGCCTTGCTCAGCGCGCCAAATTTCTCCGCAGCACGGCGGGAGAAATACAGCGGCATGTTCGACATGCTCTCGGTGCCGCCGACAATGAAAACATCACCTTGGTCAGCACACATCTTGGCATGAGCTGTGGTGAGTGCTTCAAGACCTGAGGCACAGTTGCGATGCACCGTCATGGCGGGTTTGGATTCAGGCAAACCAGCGCGCAGGGCGATAACGCGCGCTATGTTTTGTGCATTCGCTGGCTGGCCCACACAACCAAAGATTGTCTCGTCCACGAGATGTGGATCAATGCCGCTGCGTGTGAGCAAAGCAGAGACAGCAGCCTTCCCGAGATCCACCGCATCGAGTGAGGCGAGTGAGGAACCCGCGCGTGCAAAAGGCGTGCGTGCGGCGGCGATGATGTAGAGTGGTTTCATACAGCGGAGAGTTTGCGGTTGTTGATTGTGACCGTGGTCTTTGGACGTTTATCGAGAAGCTTGGCTTCTTTGATCAGTCTGCCGATGCCAAGACGCTCGCGCATCTCGGGGAGGTCGTGGAAGTGAATCTCATTCGGCTGGATCTCGGTGACTTCAGCGAAGCGGCGGATGAGACGGTGTTCGAGATCATCGGCATTCACGGAGGTCTCGGGCGTGACGTGGAGAATGAGTTCGTCCACCTCCAGCGGATCGTTTTGGTGCTTGCTGAGTTCGATCTGCCAGGCGGCCACGCCTTTCATGTCGTCGAGCAGGTGTTCGAGAATGTTGAAGTTCACGAGCGTGCCTTTGATCTTGTCGAGATGTAGCTCGCGCACCTCACTGACACGGCTGATGGGGCCAATCAGGCGCGGACAGGTGCGCCCGCAGTGCGGGCATTTTCTCCAGGTCAGGCCGCCTTCGGCAATGTCGCCTGTTCGATAGCGAAGCACCACGGTGCCTCGTGCGTCGAGCGGGGTGAAAACGATCTCTCCAGGCTGGCCTTCTGCCACAGGTTCTCCCGTGCGTGGATTGATGAGTTCGATGATGCCGAGATCGGGACTGAGATGGAAGCCAGTAGAGCCATGATCCATCTCGCTGGGGCATTCAGGGAAGGCCATCTTGGCTTCGGTGAAGCCATAGGTGCTGATGACGTGAGTGTCGTGACTGCCGAGTTCACGCGCGAGATCGAGCAGACGCGCGCGCAGACCATCGGCTACTTTTTCGCCGCCGAGGGTGATGCGTTTGAGGTTCGGCCAGTGCTTGCCCATCTCGACGGCCTGACGCATCAGGTGATAAATGAAGGTCGGCATACCGATGAGGACATCGGGCTGAATTTTGTCGATGATGGTGATGTTTCCCTCTGTGCCCATCGCTTTGCCACCGCCGGTGCTAACCATGAAAGTGCCAAAGCCGAGTCCTGCATGATGAGCCTGCCAGAAAGCGAGATGTGGAGCGAAGGGGAAGGCATTCACATGACGGAAGTCGCGCTGCGAGCGTCCGCACTCCATCATTCGCCGACCACTGATGTCGAGATTCGCCAGGTCGTGCTTAGTGAAGACAAACGGCACGGGTTCTGAGGAGCGACCCGTGGTGCTGGTCATGAGCACGGGACGAAATTCTTTCTCGATCTCCTCACGAGCGGCGGCACGACCATGCACGAGTGCATTGAAGATTACGCCCCATTCTCGGCGCAGCATCGCTTCATCAGGGATTAGCACAAAGTCACGCTGCTGATCGCGTGGCACGGTGAGATCGCTTTTGGAGGTGAGCGGCACTTTGGCCCAATCATCAAAGTCGATGATGTCCTCGGCATGGATGTCGTGCTCGGTGAAGAGATTGCGGTAGTGAGTGCTGAAAGGCAGTACTCGATTCCGCAGATAGCGGCGAAGGCGATGCAGTTGCCAGTCGTGCCAGACTTCAGGCGGCGTGGCGTCCCACACCGGTGTGTTGGACAAAAGTTTCATGGTGGATTGGGGTTGGGTTGGAAAGCAGTGCGCGGATGGCTGGCAGCGCGGCCAATGCAGCGAGACGCCCGGTTTCGATGTAGCGTTCGTAGTTCTCGAAATCGAACCAAGTGCTGCCGGCGTGGAAGGGATGGATGACGATCTCTGCGTTGTGCATTTCCTTCTCCACGAGCTGCACTTGCGCGCACATCAGAGCGCGGCGGAAGGTGTCCATCACATTGCCGTAGGCCAGGAGGTTGATGGGATGTGTCAGCCGCGCAAACAGCCCTGGGCGCTTCTGCGAGGGGCTGAATGAAGTGTCGAGACAGCGAAGGATGTCTTCATTGGTGGGCAGCACATTGACGGCGATCACGGCATCTAGATTGAAGCGCTCACGCAACGTGGTCACAGGCAGCGGATCGGCGGCACCGCCATCGGTGAAGTAGCGTCCTTCCAGATGCACGGGAGCGCAGACACCAGGGATGGCCGCGCTGGCATGAACCGCATTCGCCACCGAGCCATTATCAAAAACATGCGCCTGCATCGTGTCCAGATCTGTGGCGATGACGAGAAATGGCAGCTTCAGCTCCTCAAAGGTGACTGATCCAAGACTGCGCTCCAGATGGCGGCGTATCTTGTCGCCCCGGATCAATCCGGCGCTGGGCGGGAAGATCGGGTCCATCAGCCTCAGCAGAGCTTTGCGATTGCGAATCTCCTTGGCCAGATCAACCAACTTTGAGGTATCCAGACCTGCTGCAAAGAGGGAGCCGACATAGGCTCCCATGCTGGTGCCTGCCACTGCGGCGATGGGAATGTTCTCTTCCTCAAGAATCTGAAGCACGCCTACATGCGCCAGACCGCGGGCGCCACCACCTGAGAGAGCTAGGCCGATTCGCGGAAGCACTTGCAGGCCTGAAGATGAACCTTCGGCGATGCCGTTTGTAGCTCGCATGACTCCGCCACCGAATGGGTGTGAAATCGAGTGGTTCATAGCGTGACCTCCTTGTCGTTGTTTGACAGGGGAGCCACGGTTGTTTGTTCAAAACTAGCCGCCGAGGCGGAAGCCTTTGGAGCGTTTCATCTTGCCGCCGGGCATCATGCCTTTGGGTATTTGCGGCATCCCTCCAACGCCGCCGAATAAACCTCCTGCCATCTGCGACATCATGCCTTTGTTCGACATCAGTTTCTTCATCATGTCGAACTGCTTCAAAAGCTGGTTAATCTCCATCACCGGGCGACCACAGCCGCTGGCGATACGTTTGCGTCGGCTGCCATTGAGGACTTCTGGCTTGGCGCGCTCTTTGGGGGTCATGGAGAGGATGATGGCCTCCACATGCTTCATGCGCTTGTCATCGACTCCGGGCATGTCCTTCATTTTGCTCATGCCTGGGATCATGCCCATCAGTCCCGAAATCGGTCCGAGCTTCTTCATGAAGCGGAGTTGCTTGAGCATGTCCGTGAGGTCGAACTTGTTTTGCTCCATGCGGCGCATCATGCCCATCGCCTCTTTCTCATCGATCTCCTGCGCGGCTTTCTCCACGAGGCCTACGACATCGCCCATGCCCAGGATTCGCTGGGCCATGCGGTCAGGGTGGAAGACTTCGAGTGCGTCCACCTTTTCGCCCGTGCCGAGAAACTTCACCGGGCAGCCCGTGACCTGACGCATGGAAAGCAGCGCACCACCGCGCGCATCGCCATCCAGCTTTGTCATGATCAGGCCTGTGATAGTGACGGTCTCATGGAACTTCGTGGCGACACTGACCGCCTGCTGACCCGTGGCAGCATCGGCCACTAGCAACGTTTCGCGAGGCTGCACAAGATCGCGCACCTTCTTGAGTTCGCTCAGCAGCACTTCATCAATTTCCTGACGACCGGCGGTATCAAAAATGGCGACCCCGCTGCCCTGCTGTTCCAACCAAACGAGCGCAGCCTTCGTCGCTTTCACGACATCCGTTTCACCCACAGGCGGCACACAAACCGGCACGCCGAGTTGCTGGCCGAGCACCTGGAGCTGAGTCACAGCCGCCGGGCGGTAAAGATCAAGCGCGATGAGCAGCGGGCGTTTACCCTGCTTCTTCAGCCAGTTGGCGAGCTTGGCCGACGTTGTCGTTTTACCCGCGCCGTTCAGACCGACCATGAGAATACGCTGCGGAGGGCTCAGATCCAGTTCCGTGGCACCGCCGCCGAGGATCTTCGCCAGCTCGTCGTTGAAGATCTTCACGATCTGCTGACCGGGACTGACATTTTTCAGCACCTCTTCGCCCATGGCGCGCTCTTTGATCGCTTCGATCAGATCCTTAGCGACCTTGAAATCTACGTCAGCTTCGAGCAAAGCCAGCCGGATTTCCCGCATGGCATCGGCCACGTTGGATTCGCTGATTTTGCCCAAGCCGCGCAGTTTGCGGAAGGTGTCTTCGAGTTTGTCGGTGAGAAGAGAGAACATGAGAGAAAGTGTTTATTAGTCAGTGTTTAGTGATCAGTCTGCAAGAGCTAGAAGCGATCAGATCGGCGGGCAGAAGTTCATCAGTTCGATCTCGAAGGCGTGCTTCTTCTCGGGCTGCACCTCGACGACGGTGATGCTGCCGTACTCGATGTTGAAATGCGCCATGTGCTTCAGTGGCTGGCCGAGCATGAGGGCGAGGATGACGCGGATGATGCCGCCGTGGCAGAAGATGGCGACGCTCTTGTGCGGGTTGTCGTGGAGGATTTTTAAGAGCGCTGGCTGCACGCGATGCTCTAGCTCAGCGGCGGATTCGCCATTTGGGATGCCTTTGGTCTCGATGATCTCCAGCCAGTCAAAGGCGCTGACGCCGAAGTGCTCCTGCACGCCGTCCCAGCGGTAGCCGGTCCAGTCGCCAAAATCGGTCTCGCGCAGGCTGGGGATGGTGGTGGGTTTTAAATCACGCTGCTCGGAGAGTGGGGCGAGTGTCTGCTGCACGCGGAGCATGGGGCTGGCGTAAATGGCGTCGATCTTGGTATCTGTCAGCCAGCGAGCGATGGCTTCTCCATGCTTCACGCCGAGCGGTGATAAGGCCATGTCGATGCGGCTGCCGCCAAAGACCTTGTGATAGCGCTCCTCGACCTCGCCGTGACGGATGAGATAAAGCTGGGTGGGGTGATTCGGGAGATGGGATTTCAAGGCGTGGGTGCTATGCTCCAATCCAGCACTTGAGGCAAGTTTCACGTCAACTCCACGACGATGGCGGTGCAGTTGTCGCGGCCGGATTCGGCGACGGCTTGCTCGACGATCTTGAAGGCTTTGGGCTGGTCCGGGGAAGGGGTGGTGACGTGCTCTAGCAGGCGTGCATCCCATAGACCATCGACCACACCATCGCTGCAAAGCAGGAAGCGGTCGCCTGCATGGCAACTCACGGCTCCGATGTGCGGAGTCACGGAGCGGCGGCCAGCTCCGAGCGCTTGATTGAGCACGTTCTTGGTCGGGTGATTGCGTGCCTCACGTTCGTTGAGTTTTCCATTTCGGCGCAGCCAGCCCACATGACTGTGATCATGCGTGACCTGCGTCATGCCGCCTGCGGCGGGCAGGTAGTAGATGCGGCTGTCGCCCACATGGACAAAGTGCATCCAGCCGGGCGAAAAGCAGGCGAGGCTGAGGGTGGCTCCCATGCCGTTGCATTCAGCGTAGCTGCTGCCCAGCTTGTTGAGTTCGTCATGCACATGATGGCAGATTTCCTCCAGCACATCGCCAAAGCCTGCGCCGAGTCCCTGCGCGGCGAGCTTGTAGGCCCGGGGCATGAGCCGGGTGATTTTTTCTACCGCTGTCTTGCTGGCAAACTCGCCTGATTTGGCTCCGCCCATGCCATCACTCACGGCAAAGACGAAGTCGCCCTGTGTTAATGAGGACTCGCCGATCTTACCGAGATAGCGCACCTCATTGGCATCGTAAGTTAGGGCGAGAAAGGCGTCTTCGTTGTTTTTGCGGACACGCCCGACATGCGTCATGCCGGACCAGGAGAGGTTCAGCGGCAGTGTGGTGTCGGTGGATTCAGGGGCAGGCGTCACGGGAAGGGTATCAGCTTGACGCAAAGGAGTGACGGCTTCTGGCCGCCATTTAGTGATGGCTAGAAGCCATCACTCCTTGCTAGGTCGTCTCAAGGCCACGGGCCATGACGACCTTTCCGGTGCGGACGGTTTCGACGATGTCGAATTTGCTCAGCAGGCGGACGGCGGCGTCGAGCTTGTCGGTGTTGCCGGCGATGAGGGCGATGAGGCTGTCGTCTTGGAGATCGACGGTCTTGCCGTTGTAGTGCTCGATGATTTGCAGGACTTCGGTGCGCTGGGCGGGATTGGCGGCGACTTTGATGAGGACGAGTTCTTTGGCGACGGCGTCACGGTCGGTGTGCTCGGTGCAGTGCATGACGTCGATGAGCTTATTCACCTGCATGATGATCTGGTGCAGGCCTTCTGGCTGGCCGCTGATGCCGATGGTCATGCGGCTGAAGCGCGGGTCGCGAGTCTGGGAAACGACGAGTGATTCGATATTAAATCCACGACGGCTGAACACGGCGCAGATGCGACCGAGGACGCCGGGTTGGTTGTTCACCATGACGCTGAGCGTGTGGATGTGGATGGGTTCAGCCGGTGTGGCGGGCTTTTTGTCGGTGGTGGCTGGGATGCGGTCGCTCATGGTATTGGCGTGGCGTTGTTTGCAGGATTAACAGGATTTTAGGATTAACAGTATTTTTAGAGAAGGGACTCTTGGAGGCGGTTTTGGGCAATCTGGACGTAGGTCGGGTCTTTTTCGATGCCGATCCATTGGCGTCCGCGTCGCTGTGCAGCCGCTGCGGTGGTGCCGGAGCCGAGAAAGGGGTCGATGACAAGATCGTCGGTGTCGGTGGCGCAGGCGATGAGCTTTTCGATAAGGGCGATGGGCTTCTGGGATGGGTGACCGCACTTTTCCTTCGAGAGACCCTTCAAACTGGGGACGCGGAGGATGTTGGTGGCGAACTTGCCAGCTTCGAGATGGGCGCGGCGGGCGTCCATGTCTTTGTAGCGCTTGTCTTTGAGATAGGTCTCGATGGTCTTGGCATCGTAGGGTACGCGGACGGCGTCTTTGTTAAACTTCACACGCTCGCCTTTGCGTATGACGAGGACCATTTCGTACTGCGGGGTGAAGCTGTCGCGTCGCTCATCATAGCCCACGGCACGATCCCAGATGATGAGATCGTGAAACTGGTGCTGCTGAGTGAGGCGTGACATAAGGTGCAGGAAAGTGTGCTCGCGCTTGCCTAGCTGGCCGAAGATGAAGGCGAGGCCGTCATCGCGAAGAACTCGCATGGATTGAACCACCCAACCATCACACCAGGTGAGGTAGTCTTCAGCGGTTTTCCATTGGGTATCCCAGGCTTCATCTTCGAGAACGTTAAAGTATGGTGGATCGGCAATGATGGCTTGGGCGACGGAATCGGGGAGCTTTTGGAGTTCCTGGAGAGCGTCGCCTTGGATGATCTGGTTGGTTTTCATCAGCGCATCATCGGGCAGCATGAGCCCAGGCTAGAAAGCCTAGGCTGCGGCTGTTAGGTCGAACCGGTTGGCTTCTCCATCTTGTGTTTCGGGGCTTCGATGATCATGTCTTCCAGGGCGGCTCCTGGTGGGATCATGGGGAAGACGTTTTCATACTTGATGCACTCAGCTTCGATGATGCAGGGGCCGTCGTTGTAATCGAGCGCCTGTTGCAGGATGCGCTCGACATCAGCCGGACGGCGGATGTGAAAGCCTTTGATGCCATAGGCTTCACCGAGCTTCACGAAGTCGGGGTTGCCGATGAGATCGACGCCGCTTTCACGGTTATCAAAGAACAGCTCCTGCCACTGGCGTACCATGCCGAGGTAGCTATTGTTAAGGATCAGGATCTTGATCGGCAGCTTATGAATCGCTGCGGTGGCTAGCTCAAACAGGGTCATTTGAAAACCGCCGTCACCGGAGATGGAGACGACGAGTGAGTTTGGGCAGGCGAGCTGCGCGCCGATGGCGGCAGGGAAGCCGAAGCCCATGGTGCCTGCGCCGCCGGAGCTAATCCAGTGGTAGCTGGCGTCGTTCTTATAAAACTGTGCGGCCCACATCTGGTGCTGGCCCACATCGGTGGTGATGATGGCCTTGCCTTTGGTTAGGACGTAAAGTTCGTCGATGACCTGCTGCATGCGTAGTCCGCCCTGCTTTTTGTAGGTCAATGGGTACTTTTTCTTGTAGCCATCGAGTGTGGCCAGCCAGTCCTCGGTGGGCAGTTTATGGATGAGTGGGAGCAGGTCGCTGAGAGCGGTTTTGGCATCGCCTTTGATCATCACGTCCACGGTGATCATTTTGTTGAATTCAGCCGCGTCGATGTCGATGTGGATGAGCTTGGCGTTCCGGCCAAACATGTTCGGCTTGCCGATGATGCGGTCATCAAAGCGTGAGCCGACATTGAAGATGAGGTCGGCTTCACAGATGGCTTTGTTTGCATACGCGGTGCCGTGCATGCCGATCATGCCGAGTGAAAGAGGGTGCGTTTCAGGGAATACGCCTTTGCCGAGCAATGTCGTAGTCACCGGGCAGCCGAGCGTTTCAGCCAGTTTCAGCAGTTCTTTATCAGCACGCGCGATCATGGCGCCCTGACCGGCGAGGATTATCGGGCGCTTGGCCTCAGCAATGAGACGTGCGGCTTCTTGAATGCGCGATTGATCAATCTTGAAGGCTTCTTCAGGATGATACCCTGGCAGGTCCATTGGGGCGTCGTAGTCGCCGGTGAATGGGCCCTGGCTCTTGTCCTTCGGGATGTCGATCAGCACGGGCCCTGGGCGGCCAGTCGTGGCGATGTGGTAAGCTTCACGGGCGATGCGGGGCAGGGAATTGGTCTCTTTGATGAGGTAGTTGTGTTTGACAACTGGGGCCGTAATGTTAAAAATGTCGGCTTCTTGGAAGGCATCTTTACCTAGCATCCAGCTCACGGTTTGGCCACAAAGCACGATCATCGGCACGCTGTCCATCATGGCAGTCATCAGGCCGGTGATGGTATTGCCAGCCCCAGGGCCGGAGGTCACGAGAACGACGGCAGGCTTACCTGTGGCACGGGCATAACCGTCTGCCATATGCACAGCTCCCTGCTCATGGCGGACGAGGACGAATTTCATGTTCGTCTTCATGGTTTCGAGGGCGTCGAAGATCGGGATGGCGGCTCCGCCCGAATATCCGAAGACGTACTCGATGCCGAGATCGCCGAGGGTTTTAATTAGCGCCTGCGCGCCGTCCATTTTTGATTCGCTCATGATGATTGGGGTGAAAATTGCAGTTTCGGCGATCAAAGTGTCTTTGGGTTGCCATTTCGCAATCGAAAGTTTGATATTTTTGGGTAAAGTTTGTGTTTCGCCGACTTTGGCTGGCTGAAGATTACCTCATTTGAGGTGAGTGACGTTTTCCAGGTCGTTCCGAATTCTCAGAATGACCATCCATCGCGATGTTTGGTCATTCCGGGTTTTGGGAGGTGTCTTCCAATGCGATGTTTGGTCGTTCCGAAAATTCGGAAGTGCCATCCATCGAGATGATTGCTCGTTACCGATTCTCAGAAGTGCCTTCCATTACGATGTTTGGTCGTTCTGATTTCCAGAGGTGCTTACCGTCGTATGGTTGGGTAGTTCCGAATATTCGAATATCGTTCCCGAAGGATCTGGGCCTCAGCGCGCTAACAGCTCTGCCCCACGATAGATGACGCGCTCGACCATGCCTTGAAGTGTATTGTCTAGGAAAGGGGTGTTGATGCTCTTCGACTTCATGAAGTCGCGGCTGAAGGTGGTGCTGCGGGCGGGATTAAAAAGGATGAAGTCGGCGATGCCGCCCTCTATAACAGGCACGGGTTGCAGCTTCATGACTCGGCGTGGCTCCGCGGAGTAGCGTTTGACGATGATATCCCAGCCGAGGATGCCTCTGGAAATGTAACGGTCGTAAAGGGAGACGAGGGCAGTTTCCAAACCGGTGATGCCGAACGGGGCGCTGGCGAAATCCTGGCGCTTTTCAAACGGGGTGTGCGGGGCGTGGTCGGTGGCGATCACGTCGAACCAGCCGTCGATGAGTCCCTGAAGCAGGATGGCATTGTCCTCTTTCGTTCGCAGGGGCGGGTTCATTTTGTAGTTCGTGTCATAGTCGCCGATGTCCTCGTGGCTGAACATGAGGTGGTGCGGGGCGATCTCGCAGGTGACGCGTATGCCGCGATCTTTGGCGCGCTTGATGCTCCTCATGCCCTCGGCGGTGGTGACGTGCTGGATATTGAGATGCACGCCGGTGAACTCGGCGAGTCGGATGTCGCGGGAGATGCAAATTTCCTCGCTGATGCTGGGGATGCCGGGCAGGCCGAGCGCGTAGCTGATTTTGCCCTCGTGCATGCAGCCTTTGCCGCTAAGTTCCTTCACCTCGCAATGGCTGGCGAGTGGTAGGTCGAATTCACGGGCATACTCCATGGCGCGGCGCAGGACCTGGGGATTGTCAACGGGGAAGCCGTCATCGGTGAGCATGACGACTCCGGCGGCTTTCATGGCGGTGATGCCAGCGAGATCTTCACCTTTGCGGCCTTTGGTGATCGCTCCCGTGGTGAAAAGGCTGGCTCCGATGCGCGTGCGACGGGCGCTTTCTAGGACGGTGAGGACGACGCCCGCGTTGTCGATAGCTGGCGCGGTGTTCGGCATCATGACGAAGCCGGTGACGCCGCCATTGATCGCGGCCTCAGCACAGGTGGCGATGTTTTCTTTGTCCTCCTGACCCGGTTCACGGGCATGGACATGGATGTCGAAGAGGGAGGGCAGCAAGATACGGCCCGTGCAGTCAATAACCTCGCAATCGTTAACTCCCGTGATCTCCGGCGCGACGCCGATGATGCGGTCCCCGTCAACGAGCACATCAGCGTGCAGCAGTTTCGGCGAGTCTTCAGAAGCGATCTGGGTGTGGCGGTAGAGGCGTTTCATGCGGTGCCTGCATCATGACGCGGGGAAGGGGAGAGGCAAGCGCGGGCATTTGAGCCTATCACGTCGATGAAAATGAAGGCGATATTGGCCCCCATTTGGGATAGACTGTGTGTCCAGCAGAGAGTAAAACTGTTCAATAGAACATATTTCTGAGGCGTATCTTTGACAGACAAAACGTAATTCTATGATTGCTATGGCGAGACGACTTATGTATTACGGAAACCTAAAATATACATTTTACGGAATATCTCATGCTATAGAATTAATTACGCCAATCCTCTCTCCCGAAAGTCATGTTGCTCGCCCGCGCTACCATCGCCTCGCCTCTTATGACTGTTCCCAGTTTGGGTTCAGTCTTGGCCGAATCGTGGAGCCGTGTTTTAGGATTGTTTCAGGTAGGGGTTTGGCCTTGGTTTGGTACCTCTGATGCGATGGATGACTTGATGCCATGGGGACGCGGATCTCTGACCTCGCGCCCAGCCCCGCCGAGTAATGATATGGAACCCTCTAATGAGCCTGTGAGTACACGTGATCTGCCTTTCTATCATTTGCCCGTTCTTATGCAGGAGGTGCTGGACATGTTGCAGCCTGCTCCGGGCAAGCTCATCTTTGACGGCACTCTTGGTGGTGGCGGTCATAGTGAAGCGCTTCTTCAGAAAGGCGCGCGTGTTGTTGCCATGGATCAAGATGACGCAGCTCTTGATTATGCTGGTGAGCGGCTAAAACCGTATGCCGATCGCTTCTGCGCGCTGAAGGGAAATTTTCGCGATTTCGCTGCCGTGCTCGGTGAGGCCGGTGTGACGGGGCTGGATGGCATGTTGATCGACATCGGTGTGAGCAGTCATCACTTAGATGCAGCCGAGCGTGGCTTCTCTTTCGCCAAAGAAGGGCCGCTTGATATGCGCATGAATACCAGCGCACCACTGACTGCAGCAGACATCGTGAATACCTACTCACAGGAAGATCTGGAAAGGATTATGCGTGAGAATGCTGAAGAGCCGCAAGCTCGCCGCATCGCCCGCGCCATCGTTCATGATCGTGAGAAGCAGCCCTTCACTACGACGCTTCAGCTTGCGGAGATGATTGCTCGCATCTGCCCGCAGCACGGCAGGAAGAAGCATCCTGCCACGCTCACATTCCAGGCGCTGCGCTGTGAAGTGAATCAGGAATACAATGCGCTGCGTGAATTTTTAGCAGCAGCAACAAAGTGGCTGAAGCCAGGTGGACGTCTCGTCGTCATCAGCTTTCATTCCATTGAGGACCGCATCGTGAAGCAGGCTTTTCAGCACCAGAGTGCTGCATTCATCGACCGGCCTGAGTGGCCTGAAGCAAAGCGCAACCCTGACTGCACGCTGCGTCTGCTTACCAAAAAACCTATCGAAGCTGGAGAGATCGAACTCTCCCTGAATCCACGCGCACGCAGCGCTCGTCTGCGAGCCGCAGAGCGTCTCCCTGAATGAAGCGTAACCAATATCGCAATTCGATCGGACTGCCTGTTCTCACAGCAGTTCTGATCGTGTGCAGTGCCATCTTGCTGGTGGCACTGAGTGTGGTGGTGAATAAGAATCGCATCACAGCACTCGCGGAACAGCAGCGTCAGGTGGATCAGGAAATGAAGCTGCTGAACTTTGAATTGGTTAGCTTGGAGCGAAAAATTGATCAGCTTCTCGATGGCGCGCGTGTGCAGCCACTGCTTCAAGCCAAAGGAACGTGGCTGCAAAAAATCAGTCCTGATGCCAAGGCCATCATTCATCTCAAACCCATCCCTGAAGCGAAGACCGTGGCTCAAACGCAGGAACCCACTCAGCCATGATGCATACTCCCAATCAGGCTCAAATCCGCCGTGAACGACCACTCTGTCATCGCATGATGTGGATGACTTGTTTCCTTATGCTCGGCTTTTCCGTGGTCGTGTGGCGCTTGTATGATTTACATCTTAAGCGCGGCCTACAATTTGCGGAAAAAGCTTCTGAAAAATTTCGTGAAGTCCGCGTGTTGCCTGCTCAGCGTGGATCAATCAAGGACCATGGCGAACGCTTCCTAGCCTATGACGAAGAGATTTTTGATCTCAGTACCAACCGCGTGCATCTGAACGAGTTGCCGACCATCAAGCCACTCTTGGCCAAAGCCCGCTCTATGAAGCTCCGTGATCTAACTCGCACGATGAGCAATGATGAAATCGTCGCAGCCTACCTGACTCATGTCGCTCAGGCACTGAGCACAAAACTAGGCGTCTCATTGGAGGAGATGTCGGCCAAGGTAAAATCGAAAGAGCAGATCGTCATGCTCGCAGAAAAGATGAATGAGGATCAAGCTGACGACTGGATGAAGTATCTCAAAACGAACTTCATCAAAGGTGTTTATGTGAACTCCACCGTTCGTCGTCACTACCCCACTGAAAACCGATTGGCGCTCATTGTTGGTGGTGTTGAAGATGGCAAAGGTGGCGTGCGAGGGGTCGAGAAAACGCTCGAAGATACACTGCGCGGCACATCCGGCTGTGTGGAGGTGGAGCATGACAAGTATGGGCGTGAGATGCTGATGTATCGCGGTGACATCAAAGAACCAGTGCATGGCAGAGACGTGCATCTCACGATTGATATGCCGATGCAGGACGCCATCGATAAGATCGTTGAGCAAGCGGATCTTACTTGGAAGCCGAGCAAGATCATGGCTGTGGTGACAGATGTCGCGACAGGATCCGTCTTGGCCATGAGTTTTCGGCCAAATCATGACCGAAACAATCTTGCCGAAACGAACTGGAAGAACCTAACCATCTATGAACCTTACGAGCCGGGTTCGACATTTAAGGTCGTGACTTTCACCGCAGGTCTGGATCAGCGTAAGATCACGCCAGACACCATGATCGACTGTGAACTCGGTCAATACACCGATCCTGTGCTGAATGTGAAGCTGACGGATCTGAAGCATCTCGGAGGCGCCTCGGCTCATGATGTCCTGAGATTCTCCAGCAACATCGGCACCTACAAGATATTTAAAAGAGTCGGTCAGGACCTCTTCCTCGACTATGTGAACCGATTTGGTTTTGGTCGTCGCACAGGCATCGAACTCAATGGTGAGAGCACGGGCTACATCAATGAGAAACAGTGGTCCAACAGTACGCACTCACGTTTCCCGATTGGCTATGAGGTCAGCGTCACCCCCATCCAGATGGCCATGGCTTATGGGGCGCTGGCAAACGGTGGCATCCTCATGAAGCCGCGTCTTGTGGATCGCATCATCACGGATGGCGGGCGAAAAGTGGAGACCGTTTCTCCTAAAGTCGTCGGTCAGGTATGCACTGGCAAGACCTCTGCCACGATGCGTCAATTACTCACCGATGTCGTCGCTGAAGGCACCGGCAGTCGGGCCAAGTTAGATGGCATTGAAGTCGCAGGCAAGACAGGCACATCACGCCGCTTTGATCCTGAATATGTGTATCGCGATGATCGTGGTAAAACGCACAAGGGCGGCTATCCGCCGAATCAGTGGATTGTCTCGTTCGCGGGTTTTGCTCCTGCTAATGATCCCAAGGTTGTGTGTGTGGTGGTGCTAGACTACCCGAAGGCCGCCGATCCCGCAGACATTGGCGGTGGCAAAGTGGCTGCTCCAATTTTTGCGGAGATCGTGGCTGAAACTCTCAAACAAATCTCCGTCCGGCCCCAGCGCCCGCTGGCCTTACAAGGAGTCGATCCATGACCCTACGCGAACTCATCTCTCATTTAGATAAACCAGTGACCAGCGGAAGCTTGGACACTGGAATCACAAGCATCAGCTACGACTCGCGCAACGCAGTGAGAGGTGTCGCTTTCGTCGCTTTGCGCGGCAGCAAGTCGGACGGACACGACTTTATTGACAAGGCTATTGAAGCAGGTGCGTCGGCCATTATTTCTGAGCAGGCACCACCCGAAGATGTGCGTGTGCCCTGGGTGCATGTGAAATTTAGTCGCATCGCACTTGCTCAAGTCGCCGCAGCCTTGCAGGGATTTCCGGCAAAGAAAATCGCCATCGCTGGAGTCACTGGCACGAATGGTAAAACCACGACGGCTTACCTCCTTCATCATCTCTTAAACACGGGCCAGAAGCGCAGCGGCCTACTCGGCACAGTGACCTACGATCTCGGTGGTGGTAAGCAGGTGCCTGCCACTCACACTACGCCAGAGTCGCTAGAGATCCAAAGCCTGCTCACTCAGATGGTGGACAATGGTTGTCGTGCATGTGCCATTGAAGTGAGTTCTCACGCACTTGATCAGCAGCGCGTTTATGGTCTGCCCTTTGCTGCTGGCATCTTCACCAATCTCACTCAGGACCATCTCGACTATCACAAGACGATGAAGGAGTACTTCGTTGCCAAAGTGCGCTTGTTTGAGATGATCGCCGCGCAGCCGAAAGGCCAGATGATCATCAACAGTGACGACGCCTGGGGGCGTAAACTCATCAAACGTTATGAGGACTGCGGACGTATCACTACCTTTGGTTTCGGCGTCCATGCCGACTTCCGTGCAGTGAACGTGCGCTATGATATGACTGGCACGAGCTTCGAGCTTGAAGTGAAAGGCCGTGCGTTCCTCGTGCGCTTGCCTTTCATCGGTGACTTCAACGTTTACAATGCACTCGGCGCACTCGCTGCGGCTCACTCCATGGGACTGAATCTGCGTGAAAGCGTGACCAGTTTGAAAAACGCCCCGCAGGTGCCTGGGCGGCTTGAGCGGGTCACAGAGAATGCGACCAAGTTCCAAGTCTTTGTCGATTACGCACACACGCCAGACGCTCTTGAAAACGTGCTACGCACCGCGCGGGCACTGCGTCCGACTCGCATCATCACGGTCTTTGGCTGTGGTGGGGATCGTGACCGTATCAAGCGTCCCAAGATGGGCGCTGCGGCAGAGGCCGGAAGCGACATCTGCATCGTCACCAGTGATAATCCGCGCAGCGAATCACCTGAGGCAATCATTGCCGATGTTGTAAAAGGGTTCGCTCGTCCGAAGAATCATGCATCGATCATAGATCGTCGTGAAGCGATCAAGACAGCGCTTGAAAATGCCCGTGAGGGAGATGTCTTGGTGATTGCTGGAAAGGGTCATGAAGACTATCAAGAAATCAAGGGTAAGAAGCTGCCCTTTGATGACCGCCGCGTCGTCCGCCAACTAATGATTCAGATCGCAAGTGAGCGTGACGTCATCCGTGCACAGCGTGCCGCCGAGCGTGAAGCCAAGCGAGAGGCCGAGGGAGGGCGGCGCTTTGATTCGTGAAGAAAATCGACCTCCAGACTCTAGCCGGATTCACGGACACCAAGTCCACCGCTGCCCCATCGGCTGGGGTGACGCGCGTCACCACGGACTCGCGCAAAGTCGGAGTTGGTGATGTCTTCATCGCGCTTAAAGGCGACAAGTTTGATGCGCATGATTTCATCCCGCAGGTGATCGCTGACGGTGCCACGGCGGTGGTCGTGAACCGTGTGGAGGCGGCCTGGGATACTGGCTCATGCGCGGTGATCCATGTGTCCGATACGCTGACTGCACTTCAGGATATGGCGCGCGGCTACCGCTGCTGGCATCAGCCATTAATCATCGGCCTCACTGGCAGTAACGGCAAAACTTCCACCAAGGATCTCACTGCCATCATCATGGCGCGAAAATTCCAGACGCTCGCTACATTCGGCAATCTCAACAATCACATCGGCCTTCCACTCACGCTGCTCAGCCTCGGTGAAGGTGATGAATGTGGTGTGGTCGAGATGGGGATGAATCATGAAGGCGAAATCAAGACGCTCGTGGACATTGCCCTGCCAGACGCGGCCATCGTCACCAATGTCGGCATGGCGCATATCGAGTATCTCGGATCGCAAGATGCTATCGGCTGGGAGAAAGGCACGCTGCCAGCCAATGTGCATGGCGAGGGGGTGGTGGTGCTGAATGCCAACGACTCATACTCCGATTTGATCGCTCGTCATTGTCAGGCCACTGTCTATCGCGCGGGCGTGAATGCTGGTGATGTGCGCGCTTTCGATTTGCGTGCGAGTGCGGAGGGCACAGCCTTCAAACTCGACTTCTCAGGTGAAATTGTTGAGAACTTTCTTCCCATCATTGGTGAGCACATGGTCGGCAACGCAGCACTCGCTGCCTGCATGGGCTGGGCTCATGGCATTACGCCTGCAGACATCGCGGATGCCTTACGTCAGGCAAAGCTCACAGGCGGTCGGATGGAAGTGAAATCGGTCCGTGGCATTCACTTCATTGACGACTCGTACAATGCCAATCCAGACTCGATGAAAGCGGGCCTCTCTGCCTTGGCTGCTCTGAATAGTTCGGGTCGCAAAGTCGCCGTGCTTGGCCGCATGGGTGAACTCGGAATTCATGCCGAAGAGGGCTACCGCAGTGTCGGCACTCATGCTGCGGCGCTAGGTCTTAGTGTCATTTATACCGTGGGTGATGAAGCCGCTTCCATCAGCAACACCTCTCGCTTTTTAGGACATAGCGAGGCACGTAACTTCCCTAGCCATGAAGCCTGTGCAGACCACTTGAAGGAAGAGCTGCAACCAGGAGATGCGGTACTCTTGAAGGGAAGCCGCTCCGCTGGCATGGAGAAAATTTTAGCTCTCTTTCAGACCTCATGATCTACTGGCTCTACGAACTCCGCCACTGGCTTGAAGCGCATCACTGGATCAGTGATGAAGCCTTTCTCTACAAGCTGCTCAATATTTTTAAATACCACACCTTCAGAGCAGGTGGTGCTGCGATCACTTCCTTTGTGCTGTCGCTCTATTATGGAGATTGGGTGATTCGGAAACTGATCTCCTTAAAGCTTGGTCAGCCAATCCGAACAGCCGAAGAAGTGGGCAAGCTTTTTGAACTCCAAGGCAAGAAAGCAGGAACACCAACCATGGGTGGCATCCTCATGCTGAGTGCCATTGTCATCTCCACTTTGCTCTGGGCAAAGCTGGATAACATCATGGTTTGGATCATTCTGTTTACCACCATCGGACTGGGTGCCCTCGGTTTTTATGATGACTATCTGAAGGTGAGCAAAAAGAACTCAAAGGGAGCTAGTGCGCGTCTAAAACTCACTTGGCAGTGCGGTGTGGCGGTTATCGCTGCCCTGCTGTTCGCCTACGCTGTGCCGCCGGATGAAGGCGTCACTTTGCGGGCACTGTATGTGCCTTTTGTGAAGGATGCTTTGATTACAGACATGGGGATTTTTGCTGTGGCACTCTTCACGCTGATTATCGTTGGCGCATCGAATGCGGTGAACCTTACTGACGGACTCGATGGATTAGCCACGGGCTGCTCGCTCACCACAGCGCTCGCCTACGCGGGCTTTGGCTACATTTGCGGAAATGCCAATTACTCTGACTACCTCGGAGTCGCGCATCATTCACTCGCCAATGAATTGCCAATCGTCGCCATGTCATTAGCGGGCGCATGTCTCGGCTTCCTATGGTTCAATGCACACCCAGCCAAGATGTTCATGGGTGATACTGGCTCGCTCGCACTGGGCGGCTGTATCGCCGCACTGGCCATCGGCTGTAAGCAGGAGATCGTGCTCGCACTCGTCGGTGGTGTTTTCGTGATGGAGGCGATGAGCGTGATTATCCAGGTTATCAGCTTTAAAAAGCGCGGTAAGCGAGTCTTCCTCATGGCTCCGATTCACCATCACTTTGAGCTCGGTGGTTGGCATGAAAACCAGGTTATCGTGCGCTTTTGGATTCTGTCTCTTCTCTTCGCTCTACTCGGTCTTGCTACGCTAAAACTTCGTTGATCATGTCGCTCTTTACAGGACAACACTTTGCCATTCTAGGCGCTGGTCGCAGCGGGCTAGGTGCTGCACGTCTGGCACGAATGCATGGCGCAGAAGTGACGGTTTTTGATGAAGGTGATCCTGCCAAGATTCAGGCTGTGCTCGATAAGCTTCATGCCGAATTTTTCTTAACCGTCAGCGGACAACAGGCTCGCGATCTTGTGGTGAAGTCGGGTGACTTTCAGCGTGTTATCATCAGTCCCGGACTCGATGCAAGCTGGCCGTTACCGAAGAAATTCACTGACGCTGGTGTCCCGCTGGAAGGTGAGATGGAGTTCGCTTTCAATCTCACCGACATGCCCATGGTGGCCATCACTGGCACCAACGGTAAGAGTACTTGCACGGAGCTGATCGCCCACATCTTTGAAGTCTGCGGGCGCAAGTCCATCCCCTGCGGCAATCACGGCATCTCACTGAGCGAAGTTGTTGCCAGTGGTGAGCACTACGATTCGCTCGCACTTGAGGTCAGTAGCTTCCAGCTTGAGACCATTCAGAATTTTCGGGCCAAAGCCACGTTGTGGCTCAACTTTGCTCCTGATCATCTCGATCGTTATCCTGGTATGGAAGAATACCTCGCCGCAAAGGCACGCATCTTTGAAAACATGGCTGCTGAAGACACTGCCATTGTCAGGGCAGGGGAGTCCGTTTCATCGGGCTTGGCACAGCGCCTCACGTTCTCGGCTTATGGAGCGGCGGCCAATGGTATTTACTCTAATGGTAATTTTTTCATTGATGGAAAACAGATCGGGGATGCCTCAGCCATTCGCCTGCGCGGACGGCACAACATGGAAAACATTCTCGCTGCCATGATGGCCTGCAATGTTTTTGGATTGGCCTATTCAGACATGCTGAAGGCTATTTCCGGCTACGTGCCGCCAGCTCACCGTTGTGAACTCGTGCGTGAGCTGAATGGCCGCGAATACATTAATGATTCCAAGGCCACGAACATCCATGCGCTAGTAGCCTGTATCGGCTCCATGGACCGTCCCATTGTCCTCATTGCTGGTGGTAAAGACAAGCATCTCGACTACTCGTCGCTGCGTGCAGAGATGAAAGGTCAGGTGCGTGCCATGGTTCTCATCGGCGAAATTCGCCACCAGTTGCACGACCTGTTTACTGATCTTTTGCCATGCCATATCGCCACTGACATGGCAGATGCTGTTCGCATCGCCGCTGAGATTTCACAGGTAGGCGACAGCGTCATCCTCAGTCCCGGCACCTCCTCCTTTGACATGTACACCGGCTATGGCCAGCGCGGGGAAGTCTTCCGTACGGCAGTGAATGCCCATTCTTGAATCACACAGCAAACCACAAACTAAAACACCATCATGCGCAAAAAAAAGAACGATAGACTGCTCCTCAATCTTCTTGAGGGCGAGAAGCACAAACACCGCGTTGCCATGGTCAATGAGGAAGCCGCGTGGAACCAGCATGAGCCAAATTCAAACATGGCACGCATGTTTGTCTTCATGCTGCTGATCCACGTCGTTGTCATTGGCGGTATCATTATTTATGATTGGCTTAATGGTGAAGAGGCACAGATTACCGCACTGGTGAGTAACGAGGCCTCTTCCGTCAATGCGAGCGCCTTGCCTGCACCTGTGCTGAATGCGGCAGCCGTAAAGGCACAGATTCCTATCGAGGATTGTTCGACCTATGAGTGGCGCTCGGGCGACTCGATCTCCATCGTCGCAAAGAAGCTCGGCGTGACGGAAGAGGTGCTCATCAAGATGAACATGCTCGATAAAGGCACGCAGTTAGAGGCGAACTCCATCATTCGTTATCCCAAAAAGCCCGTGGTCAAAGCGGTGGCCATCAGTGTGGCAGGAGCCAATGGCGAACTGGTTCAGCCAGTCCTCCCATCGGCAAGCATCGCCTCCGCTGAATCTGCGATTCCGCTCACCGCTCCGGGTGAGCAGACCTTCTCGTTTCAATCCACTATTGAAAATGAGTTGGCCGCGACGCCAGGATCAGAAGCAGTCATCGTGGCACCTTCGATTCAGGATTCGCCGCCGCCAACTTTAACCAAGGAAGCGACTGGGCTGCCTGCTGTGGCTGAGGTGCAAAAAGAAATGCTTCTCATCAACGAGGAACTGCCGCCTGCCGTCTCAATCGCCAAGCAGCTACCTGAAGCAAAGCCAGAGCCAAAGATCGAGCGCCGTGAAGAACCCGCTGTGCCGAAAGCAATCGCCGTTAAGCGCTACACACCGCCTGCAGTTGATAAGTCAGCTGCTAAAAAGATCGCCGACACACCGCCTGCCAAGAAAAAGACCGCAAAGGCAGTCTCGGCAAACAACTACACAGTGAAACCAAATGAGACGCTCTACAGCATCGCCACCCGCCATGGTGTTACCGTGAAAGCACTCCAGGCCGTCAATAAAATCTCCAAACCTGAAGCGCTACGTGATGGCATGAAGCTTGTCATACCAGCGAAGTAAGCTGACTCACCGGGACCGCTCATCATGGCTAAACGCTCCGTCCTCTTTCTTTTGCTGGCTGTGGCCCTGCTCATCGGCCTGGGCATCACGATGTTGGCGAGCACGAGCTTCTTTACTCTTGATGGAGGTGGCGAGGCTTATGTGACCGTGTGGAAGCAGGCCCTGTGGCTGGGCGTTGCTCTCACCGCTTGTGTCATCACAGCCTTGGTGGACTACAATCGCTGGAACCACTGGCGTTGGTATCTTTTCGGTGTTGCTTCAGTGGGCCTGTTACTATGTTATGAATATCATTTGGCAAAGCTGGTGGGATATGAGCCGCTGATCGCCGCGCGTGTGAATGGGGCATCACGCTGGATTGGTTTTGGCACCATGCGTGTGCAGCCATCTGAGTTTGCAAAGATTGCCCTTATCATCGCCCTCGCCGGTTGGTTCGCAAAGCATGAGGCGCTGGAGCGCACTCTGAAGCACGGATTACTTCTGCCTGGTCTTATTCTCGGAAGCATAGTCGCTCTCATTGGTGGAGAAGTGGATCTGGGTAATGGCTCCGTGGCGGCCGCTGTTGGTGCTGGCATCATGTTTGTGGCGGGAACTCGTTTCCTTTACCTCGGATTCATTGGCGGAACTGGCATCGCTGCATTGGCGGCTGGTATCATGTTTGCGCCAAACCGCTTCGAGCGAGTCATGGCTGTCTTTGAGTTAGAGAAATACAAAGATGGAATCGGCCTCCAGCAGTGGGTTTCTTGGCTGGCATTTGGCTCAGGTGGATTGAGCGGGCGGGGCCTGGGAGAAGGGCGTATGAAGCTCTCTTATCTACCTGAAGCTCACACCGATTTCATCTTTCCCATGGTCGGAGAAGAACTCGGCCTATGGGGCGTTCTCGGCACTGTCGGCGCCTTTGTCGTCCTGCTCTTTGCGGGTATGTGCATCAGTTCATACGCGCCGAACCGCTTTGGCAAACTACTCGGTTTTGGACTCACTTTTCTGCTCTCACTGGAAGCGTTATTGAATATGGGAGTCACAACCGCTTTACTCCCCAACAAGGGCCTCCCACTCCCCTTCGTATCTTACGGAGGATCAAGCCTGCTGGCCGCCATGGTGGTGGTGGGTATCCTGATCAATATTCATCGCCAGGGCGTTCATCTGACGTGGGATCAGCTACCTGTCATCCGTAGAAAACGCCGCTGGACACCCCAGCTCTAATTTCTGTGAAATCCGCACCCAAAAAATCCATCCATGTGCTCATCGCCTGCGGCGGCACTGGCGGTCATCTTTTTCCTGGCATCGCCGTCGGAGAGGTTCTTTTCGCACTTGGTCATGATGTGACCATCCTTATCAGCGAGAAGAAAATTGATGCCATCGCTGCCTCTGGACACAAGCAACTACGCTTTGAAAAAATGCCCTTTCTGGCCATGCCGAGGCCCTGGTCGCCGAAGATGATCGGCTTTCTTGCCGGCTTGTGGAATGGCATGAAGCAATGCCGCAAAATCATCCGCGACCACAAAGTCGATGTCGTGCTCGGCATGGGTGGCTTCACCTCCTTTGCACCACTTTATGCAGGCCGACAGGAGACGTGCCGAACCCTGATTCACGAGAGCAACGCCATACCAGGTAAGTCGAATAAACTCAATGCTCGCTATAGCGACATCGTCCTTTGTGGGCTTGAAGCTTGCAAAGCGCACTTTGAAAAACACACAGACGTCCGCGTCGTCGGCACCCCGATTCGCAGCGTCATGCGTCAGGCGGGGAAGGAAGATCCTCATGCGTTCTTCAAGCTCGATAAGACCAAGAAAACACTTCTCATTATGGGTGGCAGCCAGGGCGCGCGTGGCGTTAATCGTGTCGTCGGCATGACGCTGGAGCAGTTTGAGAAAATGGGCATCCAAGTCCTGCACATCGCCGGACCCACCGACTATGAAGAAGTGCGTGACGTCTATGCTAAGCACCCATTGTTGCCACAGCATGTGGCGGCCTTTTGCCATCGCATGGATCTCGCTTACCGCGTTGCCGATCTCGCCATCGCCCGCAGCGGAGCATCCTCGATGGCTGAACTAGCCTACTTCGGCGTCCCCAGTCTGCTCGTCCCCTATCCATTCGCCGCAGAAGATCACCAGACGTGTAATGCCGAGATTTTCGACAGCGCGGGTGCCGGCAAGCTCTTGATCGAGAAAGATATTAACGCCGAGATTCTGGCCGATGCTGTCCGCAGCATCCTCATGAATCCAAAGCAATCCGACGCCATGAAGCGTGCGGCCAATAAACTAGCCGTGCGCAATGCCGCCGAAAAGATCGCTGACCTCATCGTCAAAGGCAGCTCTTAGCCACTAGCAGGTAGTCTTGATCATGCCCAGTCCGCTACGTATTCAATAGCGACTTATGCGTAAACGCTTTCGACTTCATGGTCATTCAGCGCAGCAGTACGGTGATCAGCTCGTTCATCTTAATCTGAGAGCTTCGTCACTGAGATCGGCAAAAGGTGTGTCAAGGGTCGTTACCGCATTGCTGCACCAGCTCCATCACCTCGCCAACGCAAAGCATGTTATACAGCTTCTCCAGGCAGCGCCGGATAATTTTTGCGCGGAAGATCGGAAACATCGGCTTCCCCTCGAGCCCTTTTGGCCGTCCGGCAGCGTTTCTTCTTTTGTGGAAAAATGGAGTGTGGACCGCGCATATCATCGGATTTAGAAGAATGGGCACACTTTGCTTATATCAATTCCTACTACAACACGCAGTGCCTGCACTCCTCGCTCTCGTATCAATCTCCCGCTTCTTTTTAGGCCGACCTAGCCCTCGCCAACTAACTTTCCTTTTGGTCCAAATATTCGTAGCATCTCACTGACTAAATTTATTTACATTTACCATCTGCAAAATTCAAATCCCCATTTGAGTTCTTTACAGAATTCCAGTTTCTTGATTATTGAAGGAATGCAGGCGCAGCGCTACGAGATAAAATACATCGTCCCAGAATCAATCACTTACGCAGTTAGGTCGTTTATTTCATCCCACTTGGCGTTAGACGAGTTTGCCTCCCAATCAAAAGACTGCTCCTACAGGATTCACAGCATCTACTTGGACTCAGACGACCTTTACACTTACCACGCATTCAGACAGGGAGATAGAAACCGCTTCAAATTACGCATCCGCTTTTATGACGAAAATCCAGAGTCTCCTGCATTCCTAGAACTCAAGCGCAGGCATAAAGAAATCATCCAAAAAACCCGCTGCACGGTTTCGAAAGCCGCTTTGATGGATGTCCTGGCTGGAGATACCCGCTCATTAAAAACCAAAGACCTTCCCAGTCATGCGGGCTTCTACCAAATGATGCACCAAATCTCAGCCAGTCCCAGGGCCAAGGTATCATATTACAGAGAGGCCTGGCAGAGTCGGGATGACAATGCCGTGCGCGTCACCATTGACCGTGAAGTATGCGCTGAACCTTGTTTTGATCTTAACATGGTTGTGGCCATGGTAAATCCTGTGCTGGTTTTTGGCCGCAATGCAGTGATTGAGCTGAAATTCACCAACCGCGCTCCCAATTGGATATTAGAGTTGATTCGAATGTTTAACCTTGTGCAGACAGGTGGGCCGAAATATGCAGGTGGTATCCGATTGATCGGTGAACAACATTTTGCTGGGCAAAGAAGCTCTGTCAGAAATTCCGAAAATACGCAATAAGTACTGCAAGACTCCATTCCCGCTCATTTAAACAATTCACAGTGTGGGTTCAACAGATTATCAAATCCCACCGCCTCAGCTAAGACATGTTTGACCAGATTTTCCAAGGCGACCTCACTGCGACCCCGATCGATTACCGTATTGTCTCTTTATCATTGCTCATCGCTTTTCTATGCGGTCACTGCATTGCTTGGCTCTACACGCGCACTCACAGTGGACTCTCCTACTCGCGCTCCTTTGTGAAAGCACTGGTCGTTATGCCCGTGATCGTCGCTTTTGTTTTGATGATTTTATCCAACAGCATTGTCACCGCATTTGGACTCATGGCCGTGTTAGCCATTGTGCGCTTCCGCAATGTTCTGAGAGACACTCTGGATACGAGTTTTCTTCTAGCAGCCATTGTTTTGGGTATGGCCGCAGGCACACAGCGATTCACCACTGCCATCATTGGATGCGTCGTTCTCGGCGCTATATTTGTGTATCTTTATTTCACCTCATTCGGCTCCCGTCAGAGTTACGACTATATCCTGAATCTGAGCTGGAAACGCCCAATCAGCGAATTACCTGAGCTTTCCAGTTTATTAGCCATTCACACTCTAACGGCCCTACAGGCCAGTCGTCACAGTTCCCTGGCAGGCGGGACTGATATATCATATCGCTTGTTAATGCGTGACCCCAGCCGATTCGAAGAACTGGTTCAAGATCTACGTGAACTATCAGGCGTCGAGCGCATCCACACCATCGCTGCTGAGAATGAAACCGAAGTATGAGGCCTAACAAACAACCCATTCCGATCCCGCTAGCACGAAAACTGCAGTTTATGCAGACGAAAATCGTGCCCCTCATAGTTCTCGGTATGAGCGCCATCATGGCGGCCATGCTTTGGAAAGAGGCTATCTCTCCAGCCATGCTCGTAGGAGAAGTCAGGGCCCAAAAATTTAATATCAACAGTCCCGTGGCTGCTGAAGTCATCCGCATACACTCACAGCAATTAACCATGGTGAAAGCCGGTGACGTGATCGCCGAAGTGCGTGCCACGAATACCCGTCAGTCTCTGGATCTATTGCAGAACGAGCTTAATCTCCTTCGAATTGAGGCCGATAATAGTGATGCAAAACTTCGTGAAACCATGGACTTTGAGAGGCTACAGCTCGATTGGATGATCGAAAAAATCAATCTCTCGAAGGCCGCTTCAGTCGCTAAAAGCGCCGCCGCTACTCTGGAAATAACCCAAGGCGTGACTACGCCTCCAGCAGCCATTGGACGCTACCAGCAAGAAACCCAGCTAGCCAAAGAGGCAGCCGATACCGAAGTCATCGAACGTCAAATTCTGGTCGCCACACTTGGCAATCGAATCGAAGAACTTCGCCACAGCATGGACCCCACAACTCAAGATAACCTTAAGACTTGGAAAAAAAAGATCACTCTTGTGGAGGAGCGATTCCAAAAAATAGCTATCGGCCAAGAAGCTATTCAACTCCGCGCGCCAATAGACGGCATGATTACCTTAGTGCTTCGCAATATGGGTGAAAATGTCCTTGCCGGCGAGCCGTTACTCCAGCTCACAGCCGTAGAGCCTAAGAGCATCACAGGATATTTGCGTCAGCCATTTCCTCTGGAGCCCGCGATTGGCCAGAAGGTCGAGGTGCGCACGCATGCCAAAAAACACCTGATCGGTAACGCCATTATCAGCCGAGTCGGCGTGCACTTTGAGCCAATCCTCAATCCCGCCCTGCATCCGAACCCAACGCCAGAGGTTGGCCTACCAATTGATGTTTCTTTGCCGCCCCATATCAAACTGAGACCCGGCGAGTTAGTCAGCTTAATGATATCCCCAAGCTCAGCCAACGAACCTGCCCTGTAAAAGTAAAATCGTCCATGCGTCTCCGACTAGCTCTTATTCTGCTGATCCACAGCGCAATCTCTGCCGCGGAGCCGAAGAGCCCAGCCCCAAGCAGAGCGGTGAGTCAGCGTCAAGGCACACCGATTCCATCGGCCAAGGCAATCGCCACGATGATCCCCAAAAGAGGCAAACTTGGGGAACGAGAACTCACACTTCTAGCCATCGCTAGACGTCCAGATTTAGAAGCGCTGCGTGGTACAGCCGATACGGCCATCGCCCTCAAACGTGCCGCGCATGACCTCGTCAATCCTGAAATGAGGCTGAGCTATGCTGAGGATAACGCCATCAGCAAAGCTTTGCTTTTTCGCTTTGCAGTGCCGCATCCATGGGAACGTAAAGCCAGAATCCAAAGGGCCGCAGCTGAGGTTACTTTGGCGGAGGCCCAATATTATGCAGCAGAAGACGAACTCGTCCGCAAAGTGCGCAGCTTGTTCTATGAATTAGCCATACTGAGATCAAAACTAGACCTTCAAAAAAGCCGAAAAGCTGGCTTTGAATCTCACCGCGACTGGTTGGAAGAGAGAAAGGTGCCTAGCCTCGGATTGGATCTCGCCGCCGCTCGGGCCAAGGTCTATCAGACGCTGTCCGACATCCGTGAACTGGAGAGCAAGAGCACCGCTGTGCGTGATGAATTAGCCATCTTTTGCGGATTAGAGGACCCCAGCCGCATCGATACTAGCATTCGTTCCCGCCGCATCACTGCCCCTAACTTACTGGACGTCGTGTATCTGACTAGCATCGCCATGCTCTATCGACAGGATGTTTTAAGTGATCAGGCTCGACTCGCAGTGGCACTCGCTCAACTTTCAGAAGTCAAAGCACGACGCATCCCCGCTACGACCTTTATCGACCTTGGTTACACCAATACGGACGACACACGCCGTAGAAATAACAACGAAGAATGGTTTGCCCGAGTCGGTGTCTCCATACCGCTTTGGGATTGGGTCGGATTTAACAAACAACATCAAGTCCATGAAGCCGCCAGCCAATCCTTGGAGACCAAAATCGAGATGCAGCGTCAAATCATAAGCACTGAAGTGAAGCAAGCTGTGGATCTCGTCAGTTCATTGGAAACTCAGCTCGGCAGCCACGAAAAAGACAGGGATGCCATTCAGTCCGACATGAAAAAGTCTCTGAATGACTCTGAAATGGCTGCAACGGGAGTCGATGACCTGATCAAAAGCAGACGCATACAGCATGAATTTAAGGACCTATCACAGCAGATGGAAATCAGCCGACTATCCGCCCTTTTAGCCTACCAGGAAGCGGTCATGTCCCTGGAAAAATCCCTTGGCATCCGCATTGAGCGCGCCCTGAGCTTGATCCAATAACGTTTCGGACCGGGCAGATGGGTGACAGATTGACCGGGAACATGGCATCCAGTTTTTACGTAGGTGTCTATGTCTTGGAACGACGGAGCAGAGACTGAAATTTGTCACCATGGCTAAGAGTGGGAATTTTAGTGTAAGCGAGCTGTGTTTGGAGTTCGGCGCGAGCCGCAAATGCGGCCACAAGTGACTGGTGCGTCACGCCGAGGGAGGCGCTGCCTGCACTGATGAATGGCAGCTGAGGTGCAACGGATCATTGGGCCAAAGACTCCCTTAATTTAGGGGTTGGTTATGGGTTTGGGTTTTGAACTGATTTGGGGTGAGGTATCCGAGAGCGGAGTGTTTGCGTTGATGATTGTAGTAGCCTTCGATGTATTCGAAGAGTTCCAGCCGAGCATCAGTAACATCTTCAAAACAGCCGCCCTGAAGCATCTCGCGCTTGAGGATGCCCATGAAGGATTCCGTCCAGGCGTTATCATACGGATTGGCCCGTGCGGATATGCTTTGGCGCAGACCGGCACGTTCCAAAACCGAGCGGAATGCACCGCTGCCATACTGGCTGCCGCGGTCGCTATGGAAGATGGCTCCCCGCGCTGCTGGCCGCGCCTGTAAGGCCTGCTCCAGGGCATGGACGACGAGTTCCGCCCGCATGTGCGTGGCCAGATTCCAACCCACGATACGGCGTGAGCTCAAGTCAATGACCACGGCGAGGTAAAGCCAGCTTGTTGAGGTGGGGATGAAAGTGATGTCCCCAGCCCAGGCTTGATCAGGCTTTTGAGGCAGAGACTCGCTAGCCAGCAGGTTTGCACAAGGCCGATCCGCCTGGCCATCACTGGTTTTGGGCTGGAAGTTCTTCGGCTGGATAGCCCGCAGTTGCCTCTGCTTCATGATCCGGCGCAGTCTAGAGGGAGCACACACGACGTCATGATCGCCGAGTTCCTGATGAATCCTGCGGTAGCCGTAACGGCGACGATTGCGTTTAAAAAACTCCTCAATGAGTCCGCCCATGCGGACATCAGAGAAGCTGGTGATATAATCAGCGGTCAATGTGATTCAGCAAATGAGACGTTTTGAGCGCAAGAAGGCACTGGCTACGGTGACTAAAGCATTGAGTCTGTTCTTGGATGAAGCCGATGCTCCATAACACTAAATCACCCATATATCTGTCAAGCAGTTGCACACTGACCCCTTTCACCTTTCAATTCTATCACAGTGCCCCTGTTCTCCTCGCAATCTCAAGGTCGCGTGCCATCGACGATGAGTGCATCAGAGTGATGCAAAGCATCAACCAACTCGACGGTCATAAGTCCGCCATGTCTTATCAGCGTTAATCAGCGTTGGACTAATCGTATGCGCTGCTGGCACCCTGATGCAGCACGAGGCGAAGAAATGAAAATCATCATTCCTGCCGCTTGCCGGGAGTCGTATCTCTGCCTACCTACCCCTCTCACTAAAATCCAAACCACAATGGCACACACACTTCCCTCCCTTCCATACGACAAAGCAGCTCTTGAGCCGCATATCGACGCTACCACTATGGATGTCCATCATGGCCGCCATCACAACGCCTACATCACCAATCTGAACAATGCCATCACCGGCAATGCCGAGCTGGAAGCGCTGTCGATCGAAGACTTGTGCAAAAACATCGGTACTGTGCCTGAAGCTATCCGCCCAGCGGTCCGCAACAATGGCGGTGGTCATTTCAATCACAGCCTCTTCTGGAATATCATGGGGCCAAACGCTGGTGGTGCTCCTACGGGTGCGTTGGCAGATGCCATCACAGCAGCTTTCGGTTCCTTTGACGCATTTAAGGAAGCCTTTGCCAAAGCCGGTGTGACTCGCTTCGGCTCCGGTTGGGCTTGGCTGATCGTGAAAGACGGCAAGCTCGCCATCACCTCCACGCCAAACCAGGACAACCCGCTTATGGACGCCAGCGGCACGCCGATCCTAGGCTGCGATGTGTGGGAGCACGCCTACTACCTGAAGTATCAGAACAAACGCCCCGATTACATCGCCGCATGGTGGAGCGTGGTGAACTGGAGCGCCGTGGCTGATCTCTTTGCGAAGGCCAAATAAGCCCGGTCACTTGATCGATTCATTCAGCCTCCAAGTCTGTCATGGGCTTGGGGGCTTTTTGTTGGCAGTTTTTAGGTTCTGAAATAGCGGAAGAAGACCAACAGCCCATCGTCGCTAGTAGCGATGTAACAGTTATCGTCGAGACCACCGCGCCAGATTCGTGGATACTGAAAACGTGACATCCTGAATGGGAAGTCATTGCGAGCGAGCCTGAGAATATAAGCGTAATCGTCGGTGAAGTTGGTCTCAGAAGAGCATTCATAGAATCGATCTGAAGTCTCCCACGTATGAGCTGCGCCCGACGGAATTTGGATAAGCCAAGATTGCGAAAAATCGAAAAGAGCGATGTTGCTGGTGGAGTCAATCAGTTGGGAATTCGCAGGAAGATCGAAGCCAATGTAGCTTGTGAGCCTGCCAAAGCTTAGGCGCTGAAATCGCTCTACGATGTGGCACTCAGAAGGATCATGGCTCCAGCAGCGCTGATCATCCAGAGTCTGCGCTTGTTTCCAAAATCACTCTTTGGTTGATCTTGGAGGCTACGGCGGAGCGCAGTGTTCGAGAAGAAATACAAACTGAGCCATGGGACGGGCAATCAAGGAACAAATGTTTTTGGGATCCACTGGTGACTCGACTTTGTGCACTACAAAAGGGACAACCAAAGTGCAGACGTTTTAGGCAGACCAGAAATCCAAACCTGGCACCAAGAAGAGCGAAGATGAGCCATACTAAAGTGCTGACAGTGCCAAGATGCGATGACCAGTCAGGACGTCCTGAATTTAAGATAGCAATCCCGATCTTAATAAACGGTAATGTTGCGAAGCCACACAGTGTCTGTCATGTTTTAGCGTTCATCAGAAGGCGTGCCATTTGAAACTCATGGCTTAGTTTCCTTTCAATGCTTCCCCTGACCATAATAAGCGCCAGGGCCGTGTTTGCGGAGGTGGTGCTTTTCCAGGAGATTGGCGGGGATGGGGAGCATGGTCGGATTCAACTGAAAGCTGCCGTGGGCCATGTGCGCGCAAATTTCGAGGGCGATACTGTTATTCACGGAATCCATGGCGCATTTGCCAAAGGTGAACGGTGCGTGATGTAGCTGAAGCACGGCGGGCATCTCCAGCGGGCTGAGTCCGAGTTCGCGAAGTCGCTCGACGATGGCGACACCAGTGAAGTGCTCGTAGTCGGCGGCGACTTCTTCTGGTGTCAGAGCGCGGACGATGGGGACGGTGCCATGGAAGTGATCGGCATGAGTGGTGCCGTAGCAGGGTAGCTCACGCCCGGCCTGTGAAAACATGGTGGCATGAAGGCTGTGCGTGTGGGTGATGCCGCCGATCTCGGCAAACTCACGGTAGAGGTGCAGATGCGTTTTGGTATCCGACGAGGGACGCAGCGTGCCCTCCACAACATCGCCATTGAGATCGAGGATGACGATGTCCTCAGGCGTCAGCGCCGCATAATCGACGCCGCTGGGTTTGATGGCCCACAAGCCACTAGTGCGGTCGATTCCGGAAACATTCCCCCACGTCAGACGGACGAGGCCGCTGGGGACGAGGGCATGATTGGCTGCACAAACTTGGGCGCGGAGATCAGGAAGGAGCATGGAAGGAAATGACGAAGGACGAATTCAGAATGACGAATGGCTTATCTCAGCACGCTTGCGGGTGCTTTCCAGTGGCTTTCGTCATTCGACATTCTGCATTCGTCCTTTCTGACTTCGCCGGATCACGCTTTCTTTTTCTCTTTTCCCTGATCCTCGGGCTTCTTCGGCTCGGGGAGCAGGAATTTGGTGATGCCGGGCATCGGCATCGGTGTGGGGGTGAAGCTGTCGGTCCACTTGAGATTGTCAGGCGCGAGGTCCTGCGTGGAGGCGAGCATCTGGTCCCAAGTGATGAGCTGGCCGGTGTAGGCGGACTCGCGGCCCATGATACCGACGAGAGTGGAAAGCATCATGCGGTCGCCGTCATTGATGACCCCGCCTTTTCGGATGGAATTGAAGAGGGCCTCGTGCTCGAGGTCGTACATATTTTTCTCCTCACCACGGAAGCGCCAGCGCTTCGGGCCGTCGATGAATGGATCGCCACCTTTGCCGATGATGAGCGCGCCTTTCTCACCACGAATGACGTCTTGGTTGTGGCCCTGGCAGCCTTTGATCTGGCGATTGGCGAGGTGGCAGTAGATGCCATTTTCCCACTCATAGGCAGCGTGAAAATGGTCGAAGATGTTGCCGTCTTCAGCTTTGATTTGGCGTCCGCCAGTGCCGATGCAACTCATCGGTGGCTTATCGCCCATGGCCCAGCAGATCTTGTCCACGCTATGCACGGCCTGCTCGACGATGCTGTCGCCACCCAGCCATGAGAAGTTGTACCAATTGCGCACCTGCCACTCGACATCGCTCATCTCGGGTGTGCGACTGCTGCCTGGCGGCATGGGTTTGACCGGACCGGTGTGATAGGTGGCTAGGATGCTGGTGATCTTGCCGATGTCGCCACCGAGCACACGCTTGAAGGCTTCGAGACGCGAGGTGCTGTAGCGCCAGCAGAAGCCGGCGACGAGGTTGAGCTTCTTCTCCTTGGCTTTGTTCACGGCGGCCATGGCCATGTGATAGCCGATGGTGTCTACGGCCATGGGCTTCTCGCAAAAGATGTGCTTCCCGGCATCAACGGCAGCCATCAGATGTATAGGGCGGAAGCCGGGAGGGCTTGCGAGCAGTACGACATCGACACCGCTGTCGATGAGCTGCTTGTAGGCGTCGATACCGATGAATTTCTTGTCGGGCTTCACATCGACGCGGTCCGGGAACTTCTGTGACAGGCTGGCGATGCTGCCGTCGATCTGCTTCATGTCCACATCTGCCATGGCGACGATCTTGCCATTGTACTCAGCGGCAAGAGCCTGTGAGGCCGCGCCTGTTCCGCGCCCGCCGCAGCCGACCAATCCGATGCGTAGCGTTTCTGTGGAGTCGGCTTTTTGCTGAGCGCGCAGGCTGGTGGCGGCGGTTATGATGGCAGCACTGCCGGTGGTCTGGACAAAGCGGCGGCGGTTGAGAGTGGAAGAGTCGGTCATGGGGATTGGACGAAGTAATCGCGAGGGGGAGGGGAGACCTTTCATGAAGAGATCTATCCTGGCAGCACTCCATATTTCAGGGAGATACAAGGCGTGTGTTATTGAGCTGCAACGTCTGCACCTCCTCTGATTTCAGAGGAAGTGCCCAGAGAGGGATTCGAACCCACGACCAATTGGTTAAGAGCCAACTGCTCTACCACTGAGCTATCTGGGCAAAGCTAAACAACGAACACTAACAAAACTAACATTCACCAGAGTGCGCGGGGAGGGGTTCGAACCCTCGACCAATTAGTTAAAAGCCAACTGCTCTACCGCTGAGCTACCCGCGCTGATGGGGGCGGATGAGATAGTCAACTTTGCGGGACAAGCAAGTCTGAATATGCTCCGAAATAGACTTTTTATAGAAACGCGCAATCAGACGCATCTGATTCAAGGGGTTGCCTATTCTCGTTCTCGCGAGGGGCGGGCTTTTTTTGATTTCATCTTTCGGCAAGACCACAAACGGCTTGCCCGTTCATCTCGGCCCTTCACTCTCCACCCCTCATGCTGCGATCCTTCACCGCCCTAGCTTTCTTTACCGGTCTTACCCTCTCTCTGACGGCAGCTAAACCTGATAAGCTCAAAAAGGACAAGGTGTTTGAAGCGGGTAAGCCTGCCTTCACGCCAGATCTGGCCGCACCTGCTTTTGATGCGACGAAGGTGACTCCGGCGCATCTAGAAACGAGCATGTTCAAAGTGCCTGAAGGCATGGAGATCACGGTGTGGGCCACTTCACCAATGCTCTTTAATCCGTCTAACATGGATGTGGACGCTGCAGGTCGCATCTGGGTTGCTGAGGGCGTCAATTATCGTCGCCATAGCGGGCGCAGTCGTGAGGGCGATGCAATCCGTGTCCTGCAAGACACCGATGGCGATGGTAAGGCGGACTCGTCGCACGTCTTTGTCCGTGAGAAGGAACTGGAATGCCCGCTAGGTGTGGCTGTTTTTGACAACGTGGTGCTCGTCTCCAATGCACCGAATATCATCATGTACACCGACGTGAATCGTGACCTCAAGTTTGATCCTGCTGTAGATAAAAGGGAGATCCTGCTCACAGGTTTCGAGCAGCCGCAACATGATCACAGTCTGCACTCGGTCTATGCCGGGCCTGATGGGCGCTGGTATTTTAGCAATGGTAACTGCGGCGCTAATTTCAGCGACAAGAGCGGCAACACCTTTCGCATCGGCGGCGCTTATCTCAATAATCCGTATGCGGGTGAAAAGAGCGATGATGGCCATGTCTATGTCGGTGGTTTCACCGCCAGCATGGAGCCTAGCGGTCACGGTGTTCGCATCCTCGGTTACAACTACCGCAACAGCTACGAAGGCGTGCGCAATTCACTGGGAGATATGTTTCAAAATGATAATGACGACCCGCCTGCCTGCCGTGTGAGTCACTTGATCGAAGGTGGTTCCTTTGGTTTCTTTTCACGCGATGGGAAGCGCCAATGGCGCGCGGACAAGCGTCCTGGTCAGACGATCCCTGAGGCTGAATGGCGTCAGGATGATCCCGGCAGTATCCCCGCGGGTGATGTCTATGGTGGCGGTGCTCCGACTGGCATGTGCTTCTATGAAAACGGTGCGCTCGGTGAGAAGTGGAACGGCCTGCTCCTGAGCTGTGAAACGGGTCGCAACGTGGTCTTCGGCTACCTGCCAAAACCTGATGGCGCGGGCATGAAGCTGGAGCGTTTTGACTTCTGCACGACGAACACAACGGGCATCTTCAAAGGCAGCGACTTCGTCGGCGGGAAAGACAACATGTCTGACGAAAGCCACACACTCTTCCGCCCGAGCGATGTCTGCGTCGGCACCGATGGTGCGATCTACATCAGCGACTGGTTTGATAAACGCACTGGTGGTCATCAGGATACCGATGAGACATGCAGCGGCACCATTTACCGCGTGGCTCCAAAAGGCTTCAAGTCCCAGTCTCCAAGTCTCAAATTGGACACCGTCGAAGGACAGATCGCCGCACTGAAATCACCCGCGACGAATGTGCGACATGTCGCTTTTACAAAACTGAAGGATATGGGTAAAGCCGCCATCCGGCCAGTATCGGCAGTGATGGAGAATAGTAACTCCTACATCGCAGCGCGGGCTGTTTGGCTGCTGGCTCAACTCGGTGAGCAGGGTACTCAAAGCGTGCGTGTCTGGCTGGAGTCAGCCGAAGCCAGCAAGCGTCTCGTTGCCTTGCGGGCGCTGCGGACAGCGAATGCCGACTTGATCGATCTACTCAGCACGATGTCGCATGATGAATCACCCGCTGTGCGCCGTGAAGTTGCCGTGGCCATGCGTGACGTGCCACTGGCTCAGAGCAAAAACATTCTCGTCGAGTTGGCGGAGCGTTATGACGGCAAAGACCGCTCCTATCTTGAAGCCTTCGGTATCGGCTGTGAGGGGAAAGAGGCTGAAGTTTGGGTGGCCCTGAAAAAGATCTTGGATGGCGATGCGATGGCTTGGTCAGATAAGTTTGCGAACCTCACCTGGAGGCTGCACCCGGCGGTGGCAGTGGCGGATGTGCAGCAGCGCGCCTCCAGTTCCAAATTGACTCCGATTGAGCGTAAGCTTGCACTCGACACGCTGGCTTTCACTCCAGATGGCAGTGCGGCGCAGGCCATGCTGGCCGTGGCAAAGGACAAGGAATCACTCGTTCATAGTGATGCCATGTGGTGGCTGATTAACCGCAGCACGAATGACTGGGCCGCCTATGGCATCCCTTCCGAATTGAAGAAGCAGGGCATCTTTGACCCTGATGCCACCAAGCTCGTCACGGTCGAGACGCCACCTGCGATCCCGAGCAACATCAAGTTGGAAGAAGTACTGAAGCTCAAAGGCGATTCCAAGAGCGGCTCATCTTTAGTTGTTCGCTGTGTGATGTGTCATCAGCTCAATAATCAAGGTGTGGAGTTTGGTCCGAGCCTTCAAGGTTGGGGACTCAGTCAGACGACCGACATCATCGCCCAGGCCATTTTGGAGCCAAGCAAGGACATCGCGCATGGTTTTGATGGTGAGACGATCGTCACCAAGGACGGCATCAAGATCCAAGGCATGGTGCTCACGGAGGGGGACATTCTCATCGTCCGCAGCATGGGCGGTCTGACTCAATTTGTGGCGAAGGATCGCATCGCCAGCCGCAAAAAAATGGATCGTTCACTCATGATGAGCGCCACCATGCTCGGCATGACGGCACAAGACGTGGCAGATCTTGTCTCTTATCTCCGTCAGGCGGAGTAGCCGCAGACAAAGAGTTTTGTTTTCAAGCGTATGTTGCTCATGCGCAGCCTCTTCATTTTACTATGTCTTACATCCTCGGCACTTGCGCTGACCCTGGATGAGGCTGCCAAAATTGCGCCCATCCCTGAATTGGCCAAGCAAGGCGGAGCTCTCTTTGTCGATCTCAATGCCGATGGCCATGAGGACCTCGTGGTTTCTAATCCAAAGGGATATGCCGTGTATCTCTTTAACCCTGTCGAGAAGAAGAATGTCCAATGGGCACGCGGCTGGTCGAACGTGCTGCGTGAAGGCAAGGAGGGGGACACCAACAGTCTACCGCTCATCACCGAGGGCACATTCAAAGATGGCGCTTTGGTTTCAGCGGATGGATCAAAACGCATCCCCATCTCCGAACTGCTGCTTGTGCCTGGACCGGTGCCGATGTCACCACAGGACTCCCTCAAGGCGATGCGTGTGAAGCCTGGCTACACGGTCGAACTTGCAGCGAATGAACCGCTCGTGCAGGACCCGGTGTATGTGGACTGGGATGCGCGTGGCAGAATGTGGGTGGTGGAAATGGGTGACTATCCCTTCGCTCCAGGTGAGAAAACCAAAGATGGGAAAATCGGTCAGGATAAAGTCTCTGACTTGCAGTTCGGCCGCATCAAGATCCTGGAAGATACCAATGGTGACTCGGTCTATGACAAAGCCACGATCTTCCTTGATGGCCTCAAGCACCCGACCGGTCTTGCCTTTTGGAAAGGCGGTGTCTTTGTCTCGGGCATCCCTGACATTTTCTATGCCGAGGACTCCGACGGCGATGGCAAGTGCGACAAGCGAGAGGCGTGGTTCACCGGCTTCACGGCAGGTAATCCACAGCATTTGGTCAATGGCTTCTGCTGGGGACTCGACGGCTGGCTATACGGAGCCAATGGCGACAGCGGCGGCGACATCGTAGTGGTGAAGACAGGTCGAAAGATTAAACTCGGCACCAATGATTTCCGCTTTCATCCTGTGACCGGTGTCTTTGAGCTCGAAGCCGGTCGCAGTCAGTATGGCAAATGGCGTGACGATTTCGGAAATTGGTTCGGCAATAATAACAGCATCATCGGCTGGCACTACTACCTGCCAATGCGCTATCTGGTGAGCCATCCTGAGCGTGTGGCACAGTCCTTGCGCGCCACGATCAATGACGAGAAAACCGTCTATCCGATCAGCCCGCCACTGCGCCGCTTTAACTGGGCCAGTGCCACAAACACTCTGACTTCGGGTTGCTCGCCGATGCCGTGGAATGATGGCCGCGACGAGTTGCTGCTCATTTGCGAACCCGCAAACAATCTCGTGCATCGGGAGGTGCTGGATCACACGAAGCTACCGATCACCAGCCATCGTCATCCTGATGATACGAATAGTGAATTCATAGCGAGTGCCGACAATTGGTTTCGCCCCAGCATGGCGCGCGTCGGCCCTGATGGAGCGCTTTATATCGTGGACATGTATCGCCTCGTCTTGGAGCACCCTGAGTGGATTCCTGCCGACATCGTTAAAGGTTTGGATCTGCGCGCAGGAGAGAAGATGGGCCGCATCTACCGCATCATTCGTTCGGCTTATAAAGCCAAGATTGTCGCCTGTGGAATGCAATCAACGAACCGCTGGCAGCGGGATACCGCGCAGAGATTGCTACTGGAAAAAGGCGATAAGACAGCCGTTCCCGAAGTGCAAAAGCTAGCCGGTGAAGGAAGCCGGCCACTCAACGTGCGACTCCAAGCCGCCTGGACGGCGCATCTACTAACTGGTGATAAAGCAGAGACGCTGATCGCCCTGATGAAAGCCAGTTATCCCAGAGTTCGCGGCGCGGCTCTAGTGGCTGCTGGCAGTGATGACGTTCATCCCGATGAACTGGCCTCTTGGTTTCCAAAAAAGATCGCGAGTAAAGCTGTGGCTCCGGTGCCTGTGATCACGAATTCCAATCCAGATCGCCAGAAGATCGTTAAGCGCTACATCGCCGAAGTTGCCAGCCTTCGTGGAGATGCAAAACATGGTGAGATTGTCTTTAAAAAAGCCTGCGTCGCCTGCCACAAGCTCGGCAGTCTCGGTGTCGAAGTCGGTCCCGATCTGACCGCCGTCGCCGCCAAGCCAATGGAGCAAATTATTGAAGCTATCTTTGACCCGAATCGAGCCGTCGAAGTGCGCAACGCGACAACACAGATCACTCGTAAAGATGGCGCTGTCACCGCAGGCCTGATCGCGGCGGAGATGCCGAATGCAGTTAGTTTGAGATTACCCGGCGGAGTCGAATTACCGTTCCCGCGAGCTGAGATTCAGTCGATGAAAACGCTAACGACCTCACTCATGCCTGAGGGCATGGAGAGTGTCATAACACCACAAGATGTTGCCGATCTTCTGGCAAGAATACAGGAGCGGTGAGCTCACTTTCTTTTGGCAAAGAAGATTCGGGCACTTTCGGTGGCGCCATACGCGCTCTCTTCCTGGCTGAGTTCATCTGTCATGATGCGCAGATCGGCGAGAGCTTTGTAAAGGGAGCTACGCTCTACGATGAGGCGATGCAGTTTTACCAGTGGTGGCTCTTCACCGCGCAGAAGTGGGCGGTCGTTGTTAGAGGCTGTGCGGCGTTCAAGCAGCTCGGTGCTAGCCTCAAGCCAGGTGATGAAGCCCAGATGCTGAAGCAGTGGTAGATTCACGGGCTGAGTGATGATGCCGCCTCCCGTGGCGATGACGGTGTGTTTTTTGCCTAACAATTGACGCAGCACAGCTGACTCACGCAGCCGAAACCCTGCTTCACCTTCTTTGGAAAAAATGTCGGCAATGGAGCAGCCAGCCTGATCCACGATCATGTGGTCAGTATCGACGAATTGAAAATTCAGCATGTGAGCGGCGATGCGCCCGACGGTGGACTTGCCGCTCCCCATGAGTCCGATGAGCACGATGTTCTCGGCTCGATGCAGCGGTTTCTCGCCCGCGTCGATCACGAGTTTAAGGATGGAGGAGACAAGCTGTGGATCATCCCGCAATGCGGTAAAGTAATCTGTGTAGCGTGGTGCCCAACCGGTGGTCCGCAGTTTGGCGTTGGACACGCGTTTGTGCGTCCAACCGCGCTTGCGGGCCGAGTCTGGTGGCTTGATGCCGGGGACTGGTAGATTGAAGAGCGGTGCCAGCTTCTCCAAGCAAGCACGCTGAGTCATGTCGGCGTCATCGACCACGTTGAAGATGCCTGAGAGTTGATGTGTGACCAGATGCACGATGGCAGCGGCTGCATCATCGGCATGGATTTGATTGAGCAGGCGACCTTCGGCTGCATCTTCGTTGATCTCGATGCCGCTTTTGCCTTCGAGCAGATTCTTCAGCAAAAAGGAGCGCTCGGTGCCGTAGATGCCGGCGAGTCGCGCCACACAGCCGTTATGCGCCAGGGCGATGTCTTCAGCCCTGCGCAAAAGACGACCGGTGTCCTTGCCTGGCTCCGCAGTGCTTTTCTCATCGACAAGACTGCCATCCGTCTGTGGATAGACGCTGGTGCTGCTGGTGTAGAACATCCGTGCTTCCGGGTAGGCCGAGCAAAGATGCGTCATGCCATCGACATACACAGCTTGATACATCTCTGCGCCGCCTTTGCTGGAGCTTGCACAGTGGATGAAGACATCCACCGGCCCAGTTTGAGTGCGCAATGCTTTGACAGAATCTGCGCACGAGACATCGCAATCCAGCGCCTGCCATGACTTGATGTCTGCTAGACGTTCGGAGGATTGAGACGAGTGAGTGGCGCCGATCACCTTGTGGCCTGCCGCGTGAAAGAGATCCGCTGCACGCTCGCCGACGAACCCACATCCGATGATGAGAATCTTCATGGCTGGCGGTTGTTTTTGTAATAAGCGAGTAGGCCATCGATAACCCCACGCACATAATCCTCGATGGCGCTGGTGGTCAGCTTGCCGCCGATGAGTGTGCGTCCGAGGTAATGCTCAGCGAGCAGTCGGCGGTAAGTTTCCTCATGGTTCATGACGAAGGGTTCCAGATAAAGGACCGGACATTCATAGAGCCGATTGGCCAGTAGGTTTCGTGCATACACATACGGATTTGTTCCAGCATGGCGCGCGTTGGGGCGCGTGTAAATGTAGGCGGGCAGACCTGTCGCACGGGCCATGCTTTCTGCGACAGAGGTTGCGAGTGGTAGCTCCTCCTCATGCACGCGGTTGAGAAGGCGCGACAGCATTTCATAGCGCACGTCTTGCTGCTCAAGTTCGACTGGCGCGTAGCAGCCATTGATCATCACATGCAGGTGATTCTTGGGTGAAAATTGAGGCGAGGTGGCATCACCCCAGGCTTCAGCATTGAAGTGAAGACACAGCACCATGTCCGGCTTAATCTGCTGATTCACGCGCTCAGCACGCGCATGGATCTCGCTCACGCGGTAAAACAATTTCTCGGTCTGCCACTGCACCGTCAGGAGTTTTGCATCTCCTGTCAGGCCCTGATAGCTAATGGTAGGTTCTGGAAAGCCAGCTTCGGTGAGCACTTCCAATGCCTCGACTTCAAAGTCAGCCGGACGTTTGGGTGTGACAGGCTCTAGAGTTTCACGCACGAGACTGACTACCGCGCCGAGTTTGGAAAGCCGCTCCTTGAGCACCTTGGCGGTCATAAGAGAAAGGTCGCCTTCACGGATGGCTTCACCGGGCTTGAAGCTCAGAAGTCGCTCCTCAATGGCTGCCCATTGCCCACCGATGTGGCCGGGATCAATCGCGATGTGGAGGTCGCTCAGCGGCGGTCGGTCATTGAGCGGTGCTAAATCACGAGCGCGGCGCCAGGAAGGTTTGCTAGCAATGGTGAGGGGCTCTTTGGGATCGCGAAAGGGAAGCCTGAAAATGGGTTTGATTGTATTTCCAGTCGGCACGTCTAGAGCGCTATCCCCGATTTGGAAAGGTGGTGGCAGACCAATCTCTTCAGAATAGATTTGCCGCCAGGCTTTTTCAAATTCCTCCTTGGTCATGGTCTTCGCAAAGGACTCCAGTTTGGACCAATCGTGCGCTTTGCCCAAGGGGCTGACTTTGCCGAGCCGCGCTGAGTCTGGGACGGGTGCTGTAGTGATCTGAGCGTGAGACTGCTGAGCCTGTGCGGCAGGGCACAGACCGAGCGCACCCGCCCACTGCAAGACGCAGATTAATAAAGGAAACCTCATGGTCTGAGACTAGGGCGCAGAGATGAAATGGCAAGGATTGGCGTGTCAGCTTTCAAGCTCAAACACACGGTCCTTGAGCAGCTTGTCCAAAGCGCGGCGGTAGGGGCTGGGCATGGCTGTGCTAGCCAGTTCGGTGGTGGGAATGAAGCGGTGGTTCTCCGGCCAGGCTTGATCACACAAAGCAGCACCGTCATGCACCCACAGTGTGACTTTGTAGCGGGTGATGCCGTAGAGGCTCTTCACGAGCACGGCAGGTGGCTTGTCGAAGAGTGAGTCAGGCAGCGCGGGGAGTTTCCACAGACCTGTGCGGCGGCTGCCCGTTTCTTGTTCGAGCAGGATGCCCTCGGCTGTGTGAAGAAAGAGGACGCGCTCAGTGACCGCTGTGATCTCGGTGCGCGCTGATTTCACCGGCAGTGATTCTGGTTCAGTGGCGCGACAGTGCGCCTTCACGGGGCAGTCAGAGCACAGGGGCTTGGTCGGCTTGCAGAGAGTCTGGCCTAACTCCATGAGTGCGGAATTATAAGCGCGCGGGTCAGCGGTGCTGAGCACGAGCTCACGCGCACGCTGCCATAGACGTTTAGTGCCAGCGGTGGTGTCGATAGGCGTGGCATCGTTGTCCAGGCGGGAAAGGACGCGTGCTACGTTGCCATCGACGATGGGTTCACTCAGACCAAAGGCGAAACTGCTGATGGCTCCCGCTGTGTAGGGGCCTATGCCGGGCAGGCTGAGAATAATGGCGGGATCGCTCGGGAAATGGCCCGCGTGCTCGCGCACAATGGTTTGCGCAAGCTTCTGCAGATTCCGTGCTCGTCGGTAGTAGCCTAGCCCTTCCCAGGCGCTCAAGACATCTGCTTCAGCCGCAGCCGCAAGCGTGGTAAAATCCGGAAAGCGCGTGAGCCAACGCGTGTAGTAGCCGCGATCCAACACCGTCGTGATCTGCGTCTGTTGCAGCATGATCTCAGACACGATAATGGCATACGGATCACGCGTGCGACGCCACGGGTAGTCGCGCCCGTTGTGCTGAAACCAAGTGACAAGAGAGCTGGTGAGAGCGGCGGCGGACACGTGGAGATGGGTTGATCCGCACGCTGATTAGCGCGTGGAGACTGCCTTGGGTTCGTTGCCCTTGATGAGCTTTTCCAGGTTCTCATCTGGGGCCACGCCTTTCTTGATGGCTTGGTCGTACTCAGCCTTGGCTTTGTCCCATTGTGGAGGATCACCTGTGGCATAGATGACAGCAAGATTGAAGTGCGCCTCACCATAGTTGGGGTCGATGGCTAGAACCGTTTTAAACTCACGCTCAGCACGGTCGAGAAAGTTCAGCTTGGTGGCGATGATCCCGAGGTAGTGGCGGCTTGGCGCATTTTTTGGATTGCTCGCCAAGTTCTTTTCAAAGGAACTCATGGCGTCATTCCAACGCTCTTGTTTAAAGTAAGTGACACCAAGATGGAACGAAGCCATCTCGTTCTGTGGTTCGCAAATGAGACACTTCTTTAGAGCCGCCTCAGCCTCCGGGTACTTCTTCTCACGCTCACGGGAGTAGCCCAGGCCGACGAGTGCCGTGGTGTTCTTCGGGTCAGCACGCAGCGCGTCTACATAGAGGGTGGACGCATCACTAAAATTTTGCGCAGCAAAGGCGTCGTTGGCTTTGACTAAAAGGGCGTCCACGGCATTGACGGGCTTTGTCGCATCAGGTTTCGATACACGGGCGATGAGAGTGCCCTGGATGCCATCAGCACCGAGCATCTCACGCACAGCGGGGTCGGTGAAGAGCTTCTCTTCTGCGCCGGTCAGCGTCAGGCGATTGCTCTTCAATTCTTCGACCTGCTCAAGAAGGCTTTTGGAGACGCCTTCCATTTTTTTCAGCTCGTCGATCACCAGATCTTTGGCCTGCTGTTGGCGATACTGAGTGCGCAGTTGGCGCATGATGATCTCACGCAGCGTGGTGTTTTCTTGCGCCATCTCTGGCGTCATGCCGGGCTTGGCTTCTTGGAGATTTTTCAATTGCAGCGTCAGTTCGGCCACCTGGATTTGGTAGGTGCCACTTTGCTTGCGCAGTGCCATGAGATCTCCCTGAAGACTGGTAATTTGGCCACGCAAACCAGCTAGCTCCTGATCCTTACGAGTCGCATCTGACTTCAGTGTGCTGACCTGTTTTTTCGCCGTATCGAGTTCAGTCTTGAGTCGCTCATTTTCGGCGAGTAGCTTCTTTATCTCAGCAGGTGTGGCATTGGGTTTTTCCTTCTTGAGGGCTTCGATCTCAGTCTTCATGCCCAAAGCCTGCGCGCTGAGTGCATCACGCTCTTTGGTGATCTCAGCAGACTTCTTGATCGCGTCTTCATTGGCCAGTTTAGCTGCGTCGCGCTCTTTGATCGCGGTGTCGCGTTCGGTCATTACCTTGTTGCGCTCTTGCTCGACCTCGGTGATGCGCGTGGAGGCATCGATCAGTTTCAACGTGGCATCTTTAGAGGCATTCTCGGCTGTAGAGATTCGCTGCACGATTTTTTTGTATTCCACCTCAATGCTGATCTTCTCTTTCGATAAAACATCGAGCTGCTGCTGCGTGGCGCGGCCTGCGGCGACCTCGATTTTCATGGCTTGGATGGACTCTTCAAGCTTGGCCGTCTTTGACTCCATAGCCTGCTTGTCAGTGCGTGCCGTATTGATCTCACCAGAGGCCCATTGATACCACTGCTGCCACTTTGTCAGGTCCACCTGCATTTGGTTGTTTTGAGTTTCGATCTGTGTCATGCGCTGGCGGTAGGCCAACTCCCACTGGGAAAGTGTATCACTCAAGCTCGGCAGAGAGCCTGTGCCGCCTGCGATTGTTGGCGCGGATACGGCCCCAGAAGCTGGGATCGGAGTTGGTGTGCCACCACCAAAGATGGGCATGGCCGCAGCGGGAGTCGTCGCAGGCACTGCTGTTGTGACTGGCTGGGAAAGTTTCGCCTGCAGTCGCGCCACGGCCTGCTGGGTGAGCGAGCGGCGATTACTAATCATCCCAGGCTGCCAGCTCGGACTCGACTGCGCCACGCTATCAAAGATTTGCTGCATCTTCTGGTAGAGGGAAAGCGCGCCAGGTAAGTTCCCTTCATTCTCCATTTTCTCAGCATCGTTCTTCATGAGGAAGCCACGGAAAAACTGCTGTGAAGCATCATCCGTCGCATCGAGTTGCGCATGCATGGGCGCGGCCATAAAAAACATGGCAGTTGCGAGGAGGTAGGGGGAACTAAACTTCATGGGGAAAGAAATTAACTGGAAAGCCCTCCATTGTAAATAGAGCTGTCATAAATCCTACCCCAGAGTTCAGCCCCACTCCCCACACCGAACGGCTTTGATTTTATATCCGCGAAGTCCAAGCCACGGCGCTGTCACCAGCACATCAGAGAGAGCATGCGTAAGAGTGTAAGGCGAGGGCTTCCATCATGAATCGGGTGCATTTACAGAGTGTCTAAAAACTGGAATCTCACAATATGAATCACCTGACCCCGGCCACGGCCACGCTTTCGTCGTGCGGTTGTTCCCGGCATCATAACTGTAGGTGTTGGTCACCTGCGCCAGACCGGGCTCGGTGATCGTCTCGCTGATGAGCCGGTTGGCGGCATCGTTCGTCATCGCCGTGGCACGCTGACGCGCAGGCTGCGCGCCTGAGGCAAACCAGAACTCGGTCTGCGTGAGTACGTTGCCGATGGCATCATGAGTCCAGGTGAAGCTGGCCAGACGCCCGGCGTCGTTTATTTTCGTGAGCGAACGGAACAGCGTGCGCGCCGTCAGGCGGCCCAGTTCATCATAGTCGTTGCGCGTGACCTGTCCGTTCTTGGCGATGAGCTGCACGGCACGCCCGGCCAGATCATAACCGTAACGCGTGGTCTGATTATCCGTCGAATCCAGTGGGGTGCCATTGTCGTCCACCAACACCGACGGGCGCTTGAGCGCATCATGGTTGGCAGGGTCAAAGAACCTCGGAGTCGCTCGCATGTCCGTCACGGTCAAAGCCAGACTCAGGAGGCAAAGCCACCTGTTCAGGCAATGAGGGCGCGTGAGTTCAAACACAGAATGCAGGGTGCCAAGCGAGGCTCAGATACCAAGACGAAATGGGCGTGTCCGAAAGTTTGTGTTTCGGGTCTTTGGTTATGTTTTGGTCTGGGGTTGTTTTTTTGATTGAGCGCATGCGCTCAATCAAAAAAATCGCGATCCGAACTGGATCGCAAATTGGTTGGCCGCAGGCACCCAACTCGCCGGAG
>CAMAQH010000018.1 GCA_945860295.1 Prosthecobacter debontii | reverse complement strand
GTGAGTCGGGTGGCCAAGGACCGGCTGGCAGCACAGGAGCGGTCGGTGAGCAAGGTGTCCAAGGCGTCCAAGGAGCGCAGGGCATCCAAGGCAACCAAGGTGACCAGGGGCCGCAGGGAAATCCAGGAGAAGCCGGTGGCCCACCAGGGCCGCAGGGTCCCACTGGAGCAGATGGTGCCCAGGGACCGCCTGGAGAAGTGACGAGCGCGGCCCTGGCGGGTGCGATCAGTGGCACAAGCAGCAACTCGAATTCCGTAGCGACGCTCAACCTCGTGGTGAGTGATCCACCGACTCAAACCGAGATGCAGCAGGTGGTGAATAAGCTCGATGAGCTGGTCACGGCGCTGCGGAGGTGATGGAGCGCGAGTATCCTACTCGCCTAGCTTTCCCAACGCATCGAAGGCCACCAAGCCAAAGTCCAGACTCGTCGGCTGCGCCCTACACGCGCACCGTGGGCGCTGTGGCTGCGAAAGGTGGTCCGCACACTCTCCTTCCCATCCTGAGTTGAGTTGACGGTTGTTTGCCGTTGTTGAGGGCGCAGAGCGCCGTTGACGGTTGTTTTCAAACCACTCAGAAGGTGGCCCGCATACTACGTGTGCGGTTCCCAGAGGGCGGCGGGCTGCGGACAGCCCGCCCTACCCTTCCAAACACCGCACACGGAAAGTAAGGACCACCCCCCGCTTCATCATTCCTCTTTCGTCATTCGTCATTCTGAGTTCAAAAAACTGGAATCTTGCCATATGAATCGTCTGACACCTTTCCACCACCGAAAGCACTGGGATCAAACAAGACCCAGCATCTGAGTCGTATTACAAAACGTGACGACGGCGGCCCATGAGCATGATCCCCAGCCCACATGCCAAAAGGATCATTTTAGACGGTTCAGGAACGGAGCTGGCACTCACCTCCATCATCATGCCCGCGCCAGATGCATTATAAGTCCATGTGCCCGTGTCCGGTATGCCGTTAGTGACTGAGAGAAGCGCCGTGTGGTCGCCGATGCTCCAACCCAGAGCGCCCGTCTCGGAGTAATCCATCGTGTTCGTGATCGGAAAAAGTTCATCGTTCGAACTGGGAACCAGTGCACTGAAGACCGCCCAATAACGCGTGTTGGCCGCAAGGATATACGAACTCAGCGGCGTGTAGGAAAATAGACCCCCGCCGATTGGGCTCGCACCCGTCAGGTTCATAAGAGACGTCAATGGTCCGCCTAATGGGGCCAGCGGCCCTTGGTCAGAAAACAGGGCTGCCTTAAAACCAACGCCCGAAGGATCGGATCCACCTGCAAAATTCACTCGGATGCCATCCAACGACATCGAACTGCCCCCCGTCGTAAAATCATTGGCCACCATCTGCCCCGCACCAGTGTTGACGCGGTATTCCACCTGATCGTAAAAGACGATCGTGTTGGCGAGATTAGAAACCATCACGGCCGCTTGTAAGGCGGGCGCAAGGAACAACGACACAACGGCCAATGCACGAAGGGCGCCAACTTCTAAACTGTAATTCAATGAGGGAAGTGTTTTCATAGTGTAAGTACCCAGTTTGGGATAACAAACAATACAAGACGCCGCGTGCCAGCGTCAATAAAATATAAATTTAATTACATCTGAGCCTCTTGCAAAACCTTGAATTCATTCAGATTGGCGATGGATGGTTGACATGAGAAAAGCAGCCTCATGCGCTAAGTTGAAGTGCGACCAACAACATCAACAATGAAACTGCTGTCTCACCTTTACCTTGGCATCCAGCGGATGCTTTTGCCAGCACTCAACGAAGAAATGGGAGAAGTGATCGGGAGTCGGGGACCGCCTCAAGGCAGAACTACGAGCGCAGGGAAGGCCACAGCCTGCGATCACGAATCTCAGACTCGGCGGCTGCGCCCTACACGCGCACCGTGGGCGCTGTGGCTGCGAAAGGTGGCCCGCACACTCCCCTTTCCATCCTGAGTTGAGTTGACGGTTGTTTGCCGTTGTTGAGGGCGCAGAGCGCCGTTGACGGTTGTTTTCAAACCACTCAGAAGGTGGCCCGCATACTACGCTTCATCTTTCGTCATTCGTCTTGCCAAAACCTGCACCCCCGTGACATTTAGAGTCATACCCCTGTGAGTGTGCGGAGAATAAGAAACTGTTAAGCGCTTCTATGCGTCTCCTGTGAATGAATGACCAGCAACCAAATCCCAAAAGGCGAGTCATTCGCGGATTGCTCGCCTTCATGTGGCTAACGATCGGTTATTGGTTCATTTCCTTTCTCGTTCCGTTCATCCTCCTCTTTCTCCCATACACTATGTCGGGAGAGGGCATCACGAAGTCATCCACCGGCGGCGTTCATACGATCAGTTTTCGTGGCACGCCGGGAGATGTCATTGCCCTCCTCGTCACAACTACTCCAGGTCCCAAGCACGTTACCTTCGACCCGCGTCCTGATTTTAGCTCCGGTTCAGCGACGCATATGCAGTGGGACAACGCGTTATTCCAGCTTCTGCCCGTCATCGTGTTCGCCCTACTTTCCATTCCGATCCTCAAACGACTCTTCCGAAATGACCGAAGCGCTTAACAAAACGTATGCAGGCAGGGTGCTCGTAAGGCATCTGTCGGGGCCTCAGCGCTTCCCGCTCGCCGTCGCATGATCCGAAGCGCTAGGCGACTTTACACTTCTCTCGTGAAACGGTATCAATCCATCCTGCTACTACTCGCGTGCAGCTTCTTTGCGGCCTGCTCGCGCGACACGCAACTCACCGTAGTAAACAAGTCTCCAGCAACACTCACTCATATCGTTGCAACCGGTTCCGGCTTTTCGCAGTCCCTGGGCCCACTCGCTCCAGAAGCGCAGCAACAAATTATGATCGTGCCGCGCGGCGAGTCCGGCCTCAAACTCACCTTCGACGCGGACGGCAAGCACTTCGCGCCGCAAGAGGGGGGTTACTTCGAGAAAGGTTACAAGGTTTCCGCAACAGTCGCCCCCGATTTCAGTGTCACCATCGATGCCACACTTCCCTACTAAACTCCCAACGTCGCATGATCCGAGGCCACCGGGAACGGCTCAATCCAGGCAGTAATGCGTGTAGATGGCTTTGTCCGTGATCGCGGAGACGTTCCGCCAACCCATCCAGATATAGGAGAGAGTTACCAAGGCCGCAGGCACAATCAGACGCCAGTCCCAGAGAAGGTGATCGCGCGTCACGCGATCCAATAAGGCCTTCACTTCAGGGAACTGGAAACACCAGAGGAACACCCCGTAAGTTGCGACTCGCCGCATCCATGTTGGCCCGTCCATCATTCCCGCTGTTGCGATCATCGGCGTTTCCATGAGCCAGAATGGAAAGTTCAAAACCAGCACGACCGCAATGATTGCTGGCAACAGTGCCCACAGAACATCTCCGCGAAATAGCAAAAGGAGAGTCACGAATAACAGCACCGGTGTCGCGACGGCTGAGGCACGCAGGTAGAGGCGCATTTGAGGGAAGCGTGTCGTCATATCGCTCAGGCTATGCCAGCCAGCCTTGAAAGGTAAAGCTTCTTCATGCATCTGATAGATCGCCACTGAGGTGTCGTTCCCTGCCGCCATGCGATTTTCATTCGTCCTTTCTGCCCTGATTGTTCTTTCCGTCCTTACCTCTCACACTGCGGACAAACCGAATGTCATCTTCATTCTCGCCGATGATCTGGGCTACTCTGATCTCGGCTGCTACGGCGGTGACATCGAGACGCCGAACCTGGATTCGCTGGCCAAGAATGGGTTGCGCTTCACGCAGTTTTACAACACCGCCCGCTGCTGGCCCACGCGCGGTGCTTTGATGAGCGGCTACTACGCCCAGCAGATTCATCGTGATGAATTACCGGGGCTCGGTGGTGGCGGTCAGGGCGTGCGACCGCAATGGGCTCGGCTGCTGCCGGAGTTTCTGAAACCAGCAGGCTACCGTAGTTATCACAGCGGCAAGTGGCACATCGATGGCAAGGTGATCGATGCGGGATTCGACCGCTCGTTGGACATGAAGAACCAGGGCAACTTCTTCACCTCGAAAGGCAACTCGATTAATGACGTGCCGGTGACGCCGCCAGCGGATGAAAAGGGCTACTATGCGACCATCGCCACGGCCGATCACGCCATCGACTGTCTGAAGGACCACGCGGCGAATCATGCGAGCCAACCCTTCTTCCATTACATCCCCTTCATCGCTCCGCACTTCCCACTTCATGCGCTGCCGCAGGACATCGCGAAGTATCGGGACAAGTATCTCGCAGGCTGGGACAAGCTGCGTGAGTCACGCTTTGCCAACATGCGCGCGGCAGGCATCGTCTATGGCGAGCTGTCAGCGCTGGAGCGTGAGGTCGGCCCGCCTTACGCCTTCCCGGAAGCGATGAAAATACTCGGTCCAGGTGAGGTGAATCGTCCCCTGCCCTGGAGTGAACTGACCGATGAGCAGCGCCGCTTCCAAGCCACCAAGATGGCCATCCATGCCGCGATGGTGGATCGCACTGATCTGGAGATCGGTCGCATCCTGGCTCAGCTCAAAACCATGGGAGCTTTTGAGAACACGCTCATCTTCTTTGCCTCCGACAATGGCGCGAGCGCGGAGATCATGGTGCGCAATGGTGGTCATGATCCGAAAGCCGAACCCGGCAGTGCGGAGACCTATCTCTGCCTCGGCCCCGGCTTCTCCAGCGCGGCGAATACACCGCACCGTCGCCACAAAACCTGGGTGCATGAAGGCGGCATCAGCACACCACTCATCGCCCATTGGCCCAAAGGCATCACCGCCAAGAGTGAGCTGCGCCGCACACCGGCGCATGTGATCGACATCGTGCCCACCGTGCTGGAACTCGCTGGAGTCGTGAAACCGAAAGAATGGAAGGGCGAACCCATCCCCGAAGCGCCCGGCAGGAGCCTCGTGCCTGCCTTTGCCAAAGATGAAACCATCGCCCGCGATAGCCTCTGGTGGCTGCACGAAGGCAACCGCGCCGTGCGTGTCGGCGACTGGAAACTCGTCGCTGCCAAAGGCGATGCATGGGAACTCTACGACCTGAAGAATGACCGCGCCGAGCAGCACAACCTCGCCACTGAGCTGCCCGCAAAGGCCAAGGAACTGGAGCAGGTCTGGCAAAAGCAGACCGACGACTTTTCCGAACTCGCCAAGAAGACAATGGCCAATCAGCCCAAAGGCGGCGCCAAGGGCAAAGGCAAGGCCAAGAAGAAGTGATCTTTCACACTCAAACCACCGTCATTTATGAAACTACTCTTCACTCTCCTTTCATCCTTCATCGTTCAAACTTCATCCTTTGCAGCAGCTCCGCCCAACGTTCTCTTCATCGCCATCGACGATCAGAATGACTGGATTGGCTGTCTCGGCGGGCATCCGCAGGTGAAGACACCAAACATTGATGCCCTCGCTAAGCGCGGCACGCTTTTCACCAACGCGCATTGCCAGGCACCACTGTGCAATCCCTCGCGCTCCAGCCTTCTCACCGGTTTGCGACCGAGCAGCACCGGCATCTATGGACTCGCTCCAGGCATTCGTGAGGTGGAGCAAACCAAGCAGCACATTACCCTGCCGCAGACCTTTACCAGCGCCGGTTACTTCACCTCGACCAGTGGCAAGATTTATCATGATGGCTCCATGCGCGGTGGCGATCAGAAGAGCGAGTTCAATGAATGGAACAAGCCTAGCCCGACACCAAAGCCCAAGAAACCCATCGCCAAACTACCAGGCCCAGGCCGCCACCCAGCGATGGATTGGGGCGCTTTCCCCGACAAGGACGAGGACACACCTGACTGGAACATCGCCAAGTCAGCCATCAGCGCATTAGAGCGCGCGCCAGCCGACAAACCCTTCTTCATCACCGCCGGCTTTCGCCTGCCACATGTGCCCTGCTTTGCGCCACAGGCTTGGTTTGATCTGTATCCTGATGCCGAACTTCAAATGCCGCCCGTGAAAGAAGATGACCGCGTGGATCTGCCCAAGTTCGCCGACTTCCTGCACTGGAAGCTCCCCGAGCCGCGACTCAGCACGCTGCGTGCGATGAATGAATGGCGGCCGCTCGTGCGCGCTTACCTGGCCTCCACCAGCCTCATGGATGCGCAGGTCGGACGTGTCGTGGCCGCGATGGAGAAATCAGGCCGCGCCAACAACACGATCATCGTCTTGTGGAGTGATCACGGCTGGCATCTCGGGGAAAAGCTCATGACTGGCAAGAACACCCTTTGGAATGAAAGCACCCGCGTGCCGCTCGCCTTTGCCGGACCGGGCATCAAGGCTAACCAAGTGTGTGGAAGCCCCGCAGAGTTGCTCGATATTTTCCCCACACTGCTCGAACTCACCGGAATGAAAGCGCGCCCTGATCTCGAAGGCCACAGCCTCGTGCCCCAGCTCAAGGATGCGACTGCTGCGCGTGAATGGCCCGCCATCACCACCCATAATCAAGGCAACCACAGCATCCGCACGGCAGACTGGCGCTACATCCGCTACGCCGACGGCAGCGAGGAACTTTACGACGAAAAAGCTGACTTCAACGAGTGGACCAACCTGGCCAAAGATCCCCAGCACGCAGCCAAGAAAGCCGAACTCGCCAAGTGGCTTCCCAAAGTGGACAAAGCCCCCGTGCCAGGCAGCAAGAGCCGCATCCTCACCTATGAGCCTGTGACTGGCGAAGCCATCTGGGAGGACGAGAAGATCGACAAAACCGCCAAGCTCCCTGAGCCTTAAAAGTTCAGAGTATCTCCGTAACTAGGCCGCAATGCTCACCCCAGCGGCCCTGCCCAGTCACTCGGCATCCGCCAGTCGCCTCGTGGTGACAGAGCGACGGAGCCGACTTTGGGGCCATCAGGCATGGAGCTGCGTTTGAATTGGTTTTGGGCGAAGCGACGGAGGAAAAGGGCCAGCCATTTATCAAGCACAGCGCTCTCGTATTGACCAGCAAAGGCGATGGTGGCGAGGTAGCGGATCTTTGCGGCGGAGCAGCCGTGACGAACGAAGTGGAAGAGGAAGAAGTCGTGCAGCTCATAGGGGCCGACGGTGTCCTCAGTCTTTTGCTCGATCTGCCCATCAGCACCGATGGGCAGCAGCTCGGGCGAGATTGGCGTGGCGATGATGTCGTGCAGGATGGTGCCAGCTTCGTCCGCGTAGAGTTCGGTGGCACACCAGTCGATGAGGTATTTCACCAGGGTCTTCGGCACGCCCGCATTGACGTGATACATGCTCATGTGGTCGCCATTAAAGGTACACCAGCCGAGCGCGGCCTCAGACAGATCACCGGTGCCGATGACGATGCCGCCGGTTTGATTGGCCACGTCCATGAGCACCTGCGTGCGCTCGCGGGCCTGAGCATTTTCATAAGTGATGTCGTGCAGCCCGGCTGGGTGGCCGATGTCGCTAAAGTGCTGCTCCACGGCCGCCTTGATGCTGATGGTGCGCAGCGTGATCCCGAGTGCCTTTGCGAGTTCCTCGGCATTTCCCTTCGTGCGGTCGGTGGTGCCGAAGCCGGGCATGGTCACGGTCAAAGCGGCACTGATGGGCATGTCAGCGCGCTTTAGGGCTTCGATCATCACCAGCAAGGCGAGCGTGGAGTCGAGGCCACCGGAGAGGCCGAGCACGGCGGTCTTACTTTTAGTTTGGCGCAGGCGGCGGGCGAGCGCGGTGGCCTGGATGGCAAAGATCTCCTCACATACCGCCCTGCGATCAGCCCCGGCGGGTGGGACAAAGGGGTGCGCGGAGATTGCTCGGAGCAGGTCGATTGGACCAGTCGTCTCACCGAGAGTGACGCGGACTTTGCGGAAGTCGGGTCGAGTTTCGTCATCGCGGAAGGCCGCACTTTTCAGTCGCTCGTGGGCGAGGCGTTGAAGATCGACGTCCACCACCGCACTGCGAGTTTGGAAACTGAAGCGCTCGGTTTCGCCCAGCAACACGCCGTTTTCAGCGACGAGGCCATGGCCCGAATAAACGACATCTGTGGAAGACTCCCCTGCCCCGGCTCCGGCATAGACATAGGCGGCGAGACAGCGCGCCGACTGCTGGGTGACGAGGCTGCGACGGTATTGGACTTTACCCAGGACCTCGTTGCTGGCGGAAGGGTTCGCCAAAATCGTAGCCCCAGCGAGCGCGGCGAGGCTGGATGGCGGGACGACGGTCCACAGATCCTCGCAAATCTCCACACCGAGCACGAAGCCTGGCAGTTCAGCGGCTTCAAAAAGCAGGTCGGTGCCGATGGGCACGCCATCCACTTCAGTAGCGCGCAGCGTCGCAGCTGGGGAAAACCAGCGGCGCTCGTAGAACTCACCCGAGTTTGGCAGGAAACTCTTCGGCACATAGCCGAGCACGCGGCCACCACCGACCACAGCCGCCACATTGTAGAGTCGGCTTTCCACCAGCAACGGCAGGCCGAGAACGACGAAGCAGCCTAGTCCAGCACTCACTTTTGCCAGTTCATCTAAAGCCACCAGAGCCTGCTGCTGGAGCACGGGATGATGAAAAAGATCCGCGCAGGAATACCCAGTCAGACAGAGTTCAGGAAAAACCATGAGGCGAACACCCTCGGCCGCCAGACGCTGAATTTCCTGGCGCAGGATGGCAGTATTGGCAGCCACATCCCCCAGTTTTAGCTCAGATGACACGGCAGCCACTCGGGCAAATCCGTGCTTTTCACGCTGACATTTGGGCTGGGTCGGAGCTGGCATGGAGGAAGACATAGCACAGTTGAGCTGGATGGAAACTCATCTCCAGGCAAAGCTTTCTCTATCAAATCCGCCATTACGAAGGCCGTTTTGCTAGCCTTGGAGTTGAAATGATTCTGCTTGGAAGATGTTTACTCTCGCTCTTGCGAGTGTCGTCTTGCTTTAGCCTGCCTTCGACTGGTAAGACTGTGAAGAACAATTCCCTATCTGATGGAAAGCCGCTCAAATCCCACTGTGATGAAGCCTTCAAAGGCGAGTCGGTCGCGTCCTGTCGGCGCAGTTCAGCGCGCTATTGTGCCATTGATCAGTTTTGCGGCGCTCGTGGTCACCTGTCTGTATGCATGGCCGGTGACTCGTTCTCTGCTAGAGCGCAGAGAGCGCACGGCCCTGGATGAGGCTCATGTCTCTGGCAAGAGGACGCCTGCGAGAGAGGATGTTTTGGTGCTTGGGATCGACGATGCCAGCCTCAAGCTCGATGCCGCATGGCCTGAGGACATCGAGGCATCCCCTGCCCTGCAAGCCATGCAGAAACAATGGCCGTGGCCACGGCGTGCCTGGGCGCATATTTTAGACCGCCTGTTTGAGGCAGGTGCCAAGCAGGTGTTTCTCGACATCACTTTTAAAAGCCCATCCGAGGACCCAGAGAATGACCGCCTGCTGCGTGAAGCTCTCGAACGCCATCGCGGCAAGGTCATCCTCGGCACGAAGTTCGAAGACTCGGAGGTCAATGGCGGAACGAATACCGAACTGATGCTGCCGACGACGGCACTGACAGGCACGAACCCGGACACGGCCAATACCGGACTGCTTACATTATGGCCCGATCCTGATGACCGCATCAGGATCGTGAACTGGCTCATGACCGCCAGCGAAGCAGAGTCAAAGCATCTCGACACTCCTGCCGTGCCAAGTCCAGATGAAGTGACACTGCGCGCCGTGAGTCATGTGCTGGCTGGAAACATCAATCCACAGGCAGCTCAACTCACCGATAGAAGCTCCCGCATTCGCTTCAGCGAGAACGATGCTTACCCGCCCATCTCTTTGTTCCAATTATTCATTCCCGGCATGTGGGAGGGCAATCTAGCGAACGGCAAAATCTTCCGTGACAAGACCATCCTCATCGGTGCCGTCGCCAGTGATTTGCAGGACATTCAAAACACGCCCATTGGCCGTATCCCCGGGGTTCAGGTCCACTCACATGCGCTTACCGCTCTGCTCTCGAAGTCTTTCATCCATCAAGCTCCCGCCTGGTATCGCTGGGCATGCATTGCGGGTGCTGCACTTATCGCCTGGCTGTTGGTTAGTTTCATTCGGATGCCGGTGCTTTGTGTCCTGAGCCTGGTGCTGGTGGGTGTTGCCGGAGATTGGTTTGGCAGAATTAGTTTTGATCTCTTCAATCTCGAAGTCAGCTCACTGCCTTTCACTCTAGCTCTGGCAGCCTGCGGCATCGCCGGAATCACCGGTAATTTTGCCATGCAACTGCGAGAGTCGCGCAAACTTCAACGCTTCCTCGCGCGCTACACCTCGCCTGAGTTTGTCGATGAGATGATGACGGATCGAGTCGGTCTCTACACCACACTCGGCGGTGTGGAGCGCACCGTTACCGTGTTCTTTTCGGACGTGCGCGGCTTTACCAGCATGTCAGAAAAGATGACACCTGCTCAAGTTGTCAGCCAACTCAATGAATACCTCAGCCGGATGGTCGCCTGTGTGTTTCAGCATCGTGGTCTCGTGGACAAATTCATTGGCGATGCCGTCATGGCACTCTGGGGAAGCACACGATTCAAGCCCGCTGAAGAGGGCTACAAACAGGATGCGATCAACGCTGTCAACGCGGCCTTAGCCATGCGTCAGGCACTCGCTGAACTCAATGCAGACTGGCGCGAGCGGGGCATCTCTGAATTGCAATTTGGCATGGGCATCCATCAAGGAGATGCCATCGTCGGGAACATCGGCTCAGAAGCTCCCTACGAGAAGATGGACTTAACCGTGATCGGTGACGCCGTGAACCTCGCCTCTCGACTCGAAAGTGCGACCAAGCAGTATGGAGTCGATCTGATCGTGAGTGCCGCCGTGCATCGTCATTTAACTGAGACCTTTCTATGTCGCAGCGCCGACTTGGTCGCCGTGAAAGGCAAGACCAAGCCCGTCGAGGTTTTCGCCGTCATAGGTCCTATTAGCGAAAGCGCCCCACTCGGACTGCAAGCATTCGAGAGAGGCGTCGCACTTTACCGTGAAGGTAGATTTCAAGAAGCCAGCGCAGCCTTTACCGAGGCCGCATCAGCAGACCTTGATGACTACCTAACGCATGAATACCAAGATCGTTGTGCCGAGCTGGTTGCAAATCCTCCTGAGAGCTGGAACGGCGTGTACATTATGACCAAGAAGTAATCACTCCAGCCAGCCCATGGCCTTCATCCATTCACCGACACGGATGTGCCAAGCGGCGGTGGGCAGGCCGGATTCCTTCATGCCAAAGCCGTGGCCACCTTTCGCGTAGATGTGGAGTTCGGCGGGCAGGTTGAGCTTCTTGTATTCGAGATAAAGCAGGGCGCTGGAACTGGCGCTGGTGACGCCTTTGTCATCGTGTGCATGGATCAGACACATGGGCGGGGATTTGTCGGTGACTTTGATTTCAGGCAAGAGAGTAAAAGTGTCTTCCTTGCTGACGAGGTAGGCGGGATAGACGGGGATGGAGAAATTCGGCGTGGCATCTGGCACATCCAAAGCGGCGTCCTGCGGGTAGGTACGGTCATTGGCGTGAAGCGTGGTCATGACCGTGAGGTGTCCACCAGCCGAGAAGCCGAGGATGCCGATGCGATCTGCTTTGAGACTGAACTCAGGCGCGCGATGGCGCAGTATGCCGATGGCGCGCTGCGCGTCTTGAAGCGGCTCGCGACTTGGGTCCGTGGGATCACGCTTTGGGACGCGATATTTGAGCAACACACCGGTCACGCCGAGGGTGTTCAGGTATTCGCAGACTTTGGTGCCTTCATGCTCGATGGCGAGGATGCCGTAGCCACCGCCAGGGCAAACGAGGACGGAAGTACCGTTGGCGTTTTCGGGCTTGTAGATGGTGATCGTGGGATCGGTGACATTGGTCACGCGCTTGATTCCATCACCCTTTTGCAGCTCTTCTTCGGGGCCGATCTTCACGCCGGGCTTCTCGGGTGCACCTTGCGGCCAAAGTTTGATGGTGATGGGTTCAGCGGCTTGGGCAGCAACGGCGAGTGTGAGGGCGAATAAGATAGGCTTCATGCTTGGCAGACGATGCGATGAAACGGCGGGTGGATGCACGACATTTCTGCGATGCATGAAGAGAAATAAGAAGATGTGCATTCTCGACGCTTCCCTTCTCTCACCAGATGCGCTTTTGTGATGATGTAACCATGTCCACCAGCCTACCACCCCTGCGCAGTCCTCTCGATCTGGAACGTCTGCTCGAATTTGAATTTGTCCGTGCCACGGAAAATGCAGCGCTACAATCCATCCACTGGCTCGGCCGTGGTGAAAAGGAGCTGGCAGATGCCGCCGCTTGCAGCGCAATCTACGGCGTCTTCGACATCCTGGATGTGTGTGGGAAAGTCGTGATCGGTGAAGGTATCAAGGACAATGCACCAGGCATTTTTGTCGGTGAGCATCTCGGCACATGGAAACCGGGTTCGCCACGTTTTGATATCGCTTTGGACCCGATCGATGGCACGTCAAACATCGCCAAAGGAATGCCCAACAGTATCTCAGTCATGGCCGCGGCGCAGGTGCCTGAAGGCTCGCCATCGGCGATGAAACACATCCCGAGCTTTTACTGCCATAAGCTGGCTTACGGCCCGGCGGTGAAGCGTGCTTTAGAAAAAGAGGGAGATCGCTGTCTGCTCGATATGCCTTTGAGCGAGGTGATCGCCTTCATCGCAAAGGCGCTCGATAAGCATGTGCGTGATGTGGTGGTGGTGACGATGGATCGCCCGCGCCATGCTGAAATCATCCAGCAAGTGCGCGCAACCGGAGCGGCACTGCGCATGATCACTGATGGCGATATTGCAGCCGCAGTGGCTCCCTCATTACCGGAAAGCGGCGTGGACATGTATGTCGGCATGGGTGGCAGTCCTGAGGCCGTGCTGGCTGCCGCAGCGCTCAAATGTCTGGGTGGTGACATGGACGTGCGCATGTGGTTTCATAATGAGGAGCACCGCGCCGAAGTGGCCGCACAGGTGAGTGCGGAGGAGATGACCGCCGTCTGGCGCTGCAACGATCTCGTGCAGGGTGAGAGCGCCCTGTTTTGCGCCACTGGCATCAGCGATAGTCCGCTGATGCCCGGCGTGAAAATCATCGGTCATCGAGTCGAGACGCACAGCATTCTCATGCGCTCACGCAGTGGTACGGTGCGGCGGATTCATGCCAGCCATGATCTGGATAAGAAAGTCGTGCCGCTGAGAGACGCGTAGATTTTCATAGCGCGCTCTGCTCTTGCTCAGTGCCTTAGCTTCGGCATCTTCGCGCCCCCATGGCACTGACTCTCCACGATACCCTGACCCGCGAATCCCGCGCACTCACGCCACTCGATGGCAAGACACTGCGCTTCTACTGCTGCGGGCCGACGGTGTATGGACCCGCGCACATCGGAAACTTCCGCACCTTTGTGGCGCAGGATGTATTTCGCCGTGTGGTGGAGATGGGCGGCACACCGACGCTGCATGTGCGCAATCTCACCGACGTGGATGACAAGACGATCCGCGACTCTCAAAAAGCAGGACAAACACTGACCGACTTCACCCGCTATTGGACGGAGAAATTTCACGCCGACTGCGCTGCGCTAAATCTACTGACACCGCATGTGGAACCAAGCGCGGTGACTCACATCCCGCATCAGGTCAGGATGATCAAGACGCTCGTCGAGCGCGGCCATGCGTATGCGACCGGTGACGGCAGCGTGTATTTTAAAGTGGCGTCGTTTGCAGATTACGGACGCCTTTCACATCTGGAAGATCGGGAACTCAGGCTCGGGGCCACCGTCGCCTCAAATGCGACAGACAGTGATGAATACAGCAAAGACTCGCTGGCCGACTTTGCTCTCTGGAAAGCCCGCAAGCCTGAGGATGGCGAGAACTTTTGGCCTAGCCCATGGGGTGAAGGCCGCCCCGGTTGGCACCTTGAATGCAGTGCGATGGCGCTAGAATATTTGGGCGAGGACTTTGATGTCCATAGCGGCGGAGTGGACCTGATTTTTCCGCATCACGAAAACGAGATCGCCCAGAGCTGCTGCGCCACGCATGGCAAGTTTGCGCATCACTGGTTCCACGTCACCCATCTGATGGTCGATGGCGGCAAGATGAGCAAGAGCCTGGGCAATCTCTACACACTGGAGGATCTACAAAAGCGTGGCTACTCGCCCGATGAAGTCCGCTATGTGCTGATCAGCGGCTACTACAGTGCGCCGCTGAATTTCACTTTTCACTCACTGGATGCCGCCCGCCAAGCTCTGCAAAAGCTGGCAAAGTTTGCGAAAGCCCTGGGCGATCAAGCAAAGAACGAAACGCTTGCTCCAGGCCCATTTGTCGAAGCATGGGAAACGCTCAACAGCGACCTGAATGTGCCTGGCGCATTGGGAGCCATGTTTAGCACGATCAACAAAACCAAAGCGGCCACACTGTCTGCCGAAGAAGCTCAGCAAGCCTGGAGCGGACTGCATTTCATGCTGGAGGCCGTGGGCCTAAAACTACCCGCAGAGGCCGAAGAAGCTGCAGTGCCCGCCGAGATTGCCGCACTCGCGGAAGCGCGCTGGCAGGCCAAGATAGCAAAAGACTGGCCCGCTGCCGATGTGGCGCGAAAGGAGCTGGAAGCTGCAGGCTGGATCATCAAAGACAGCAAGGACAGCTATCAGGTCGTGAAGAAGTAGTCGCGTGACATCCCTGACATAACATCGTGTCTATCTTCGTTCGATAGGTCCTATGCGTCCTATCAGTCTTATTTTCAGCCTACTGCTCACGAGCAGCCTTTTTTCCGCAACGCCCAACATCATCGTCATCTACATGGATGACATGGGCTACGCCGACGTGAGCTGCTTCGGAGCGCAGGGCTACCAGACGCCGAACATTGATCGGCTGGCCAAAGAGGGTCGCAAGTTCACCAACTTTCATGTCGCTCAAGCCGTGTGCTCGGCCTCACGCACAGCCTTGCTCACAGGCTGCTACCCGAACCGAGTCGGCATTCACGGTGCCCTCGGGCCTAACTCAAAACACGGGATCAATGCGAATGAAATGACGCTGGCAGAAGTGGTGAAGCAAAAGGGCTACGCTACCGCCGCCGTGGGCAAGTGGCATCTGGGCCATCTACCGCAGTTCCTGCCGACTCAGCATGGGTTCGATGAATACTACGGCCTGCCTTACTCGAACGACATGTGGCCCTACCACCCCGAGCGCCCCAAAAACAACAAAGGCGGCTTCCCGAAACTGCCCATGATGGAGAATGACAAGATTATTGATGATGATGTCACCGCCGAAGATCAGACACACCTCACAACCGACTACACAGCGAAAGCCGTGAGCTTCATCGAGCGCAGCAAGAACAAGCCCTTCCTGCTCTATCTGGCTCAGAGCATGGTGCATGTGCCGCTGTTTGTGAGTGACAAATTTAAAGGCAAGTCCGGCAAAGGCCTGTTCGCTGATGTGATGATGGAAGTGGACTGGTCCGTGGGCCAAGTGCTCGACACACTGGACAAAAACGGACTCACGGAAAACACCTGGGTCATCTTCAGTTCCGACAATGGCCCCTGGCTCAGCTATGGCGACCACGCAGGCTCTGCCGGACCGCTGCGTGAGGGCAAAGGCACCTCGTGGGAAGGTGGCACGCGCGTCTGCGGACTCATGCGCTGGCCAGGTAAAATCCCCGCAGGCACGACCAGCGACGCCATGATGATGACCATCGACATGCTGCCAACTATCGCCGCCACCGTCGGCGCAGATCTGCCCAAGCATGACATCGACGGCAAGAACGTATGGCCTTTGATCATCGGCGGCCCAGAGGTCAAAAACCCGCACGACTTTTACGCCACCTACTACGAGCAGAATCAGCTCCAAGTCATCACCTCCAGCGACGGTCAATGGAAGCTACAACTGCCGCACAAATACCGTCTGCTCGACACCACACAGCCCAAAGCCAGCGGAGGCATCCCCGTAAAGTACAAGCAGGGAGAGATCACCACCCCCGAACTCTATGATCTCTACGCCGACATCAGTGAATCCAAAAACGTCGCTGCCGATCATCCCGAGATCGTCAGCAAACTACAAGCCTATGCGAAAGCCATGCGCGCCGAACTTGGAGACAGTCTGATGAAACAACCAAAGGGCAGCGGGACTCGTGAAGCAGGGCAGAGTGCGGAAAATTGAGATGCTTTTTAGCTATGCATCTTGGACGCGGAGCAGCTAGTTTGAGACTCCTTGATGTCTAATCCTCGACCAGCCCCAGAAATCCGTGACCACGAGACCCTGCGTCTCATCGGCCATGGTGCCTATGGAGAGGTATGGATGGCGCGCTCCGCGACTGGCGCTCTGCGCGCGGTGAAAGTCATCTGGCGTGAGGACTACGATCACGCAGATTCCTTCGAACGCGAGTTTGAGGCATTGAAGCGTTTTGAACCCATCTCACGCCGCCACCCCGGCTTGGTGCCGGTGCTTCAGGTGGGCCGCAGTGATGCTCAGGGTTTTTATTATTATGTGATGGAGTTGGCGGATGATCTGGAACTCGGGCGCAACATCGTGCCTGAGACTTACAAGCCGCACATTCTGGGTTTGCAGATGCGCCGTGAGAAGCGCATCAAAGCCGAGCGCTGCTTGCAAATTGGCTCCAACGTGGCCGAGGGGCTGCACTATCTACACGAAAATAAACTCATCCATCGCGATGTGAAGCCATCCAATCTCATCTTCATTGATGGGGCATGTCGGTTAGCTGATATCGGCTTGGTCGCGCTACTCGGTCAGCGTAGTTTTGTGGGGACGGAGGGCTTCGTGGCACCTGAGGGGCCCGGCTCGCCAGAGTCAGACATTTTTTCCCTCGGCATGGTGCTCTATGAGGCCAGCACGGGGAAAGATCGGCTCGACTTTCCAGACATACCCTCGTGCAGTGAAACGGGAGAAAAGCTAGACATCTGGCGGCGGCTGCACCGAGTCATCTGCACGGCCTGCGCGCCAAAAGCCAAAGATCGTTATACCAGTGCGCATGAGATGGCACTCGATTTGCAGGGACAGCCACTGCCATCATCTCGGCGGGCGGTGTGGCAATGGGCAGCCGCAGCAGCCGTTACCCTCGGACTTGCGGTGGGATTTGGCATGTGGCTCGCACAGCGAGAGGCGGGTATGGGCATGGTGGCGGTGCAAAAGGGCACTCCCATGCTGATGATCATCACGACGCCACCCGGAGCACATGTGTATGCGGGTGAAGATGACCTTGGGATCACGCCGCTGAGATTGAATCCCGAAGAAGGAGTACCAGTGATTTACCAGCTCCGTCTGCCCGGCCACAAACAACTGGAGATCGAGCACTCAGCGAGTCGTTCTAAGCCTGCCGAGTATGACCTAGCGCTCGAAGCCACCAAACTGCCGCAGCCGGGTGAGCGCTGGACGAATAGTTTGGGCATGACTTTCAAGCCGGCTCCGGGTGGTCACTCGACGGTCCAGCCAGTCGAAATCAAATATTTCAAACGCTTCCTCGAAGCCACGGACAGATCCTTTGAAGGCAAGGTCGTACGCGCCTCTGCCAGCAAAGACAGCGCTTACTTCATCGTCGTGCCAGTGGGTGATTCAGAGGCATTCCGCTATTGGCTGACAGATATGGACCGTAGCGCGGGCTACCTGAGTCAGGAGCACCACTATGCTGTGGAACCCTTTTACTATGTGGATAGCGGCAATGCAGCGGCTGATGACATGCCCGAAGAGCGTGAGCCTGAAACCGCGACGGGTTCCGAAAGCTCCGACTGGCAGGCTTTCCATCTGCGGGTGGAGAGGCAGACCTATGGCAGTGTGGTCATTCGCAGTACGCCGGAAAAAATCCGCGTTTTCCAGCATGATGAATTTCAAGGCTACACGCCACTGGAATTGCCCCGAGTCCGCAGTGGACTTGTGGAATATGAGCTGCGTGAGGAGGGCTTCTCGGATGTGGTTTTGGAAGGTGACGTCCATGCGGGCGAATTGCTGGAGCTTTTCTCCGACATGCAGACACGGCAGGCGGTGACCTTTGGTCGTGAATGGAAGGCGAATGGACTGGGCATGAAGTTTGTGCCGCTGGCGGAAGGCATTATGATCGCCGCCACCGAAACACGCCGTCGTGATTACATGGAGTATGTGAAGGCCACTAACAGCCGCAAACCTGGCAACATGGACGTTGAAGGTAAAGGCGGCACGCAGCCCGTTGTCGCGATTGACCGCACAGAAGCGCGCGCTTTCTGCACCTGGCTCACCGAGCATGAGCGCAACGCGGGACTGATCGGAGCCAAGGATCTCTATCGTCTGCCAACCGATGAAGAGTGGAGTCGCGCTGTGGGTCTGCCACTGGAACGCGGTGAGACACCCAGCGAGCGCAATAGCCGAATCCGTGGCATTTACCCATGGGGCTTTGATTGGCCGCCGCCGGAGAATATTGATAACCTCGCCAACATGACGGCCAGTCGGAAAGCTAATTTAGAAAACGTGATTCCTGGCTATGAGGACCGCTTTTCGCAGTTAGCGCCCGTGGCGGCCTTTGCTCCGAATGAGCGCGGCATCATTGGCTTAGCGGGCAATGCATCCGAATGGGTGGACACAGACTTTGAAGCCAGCAAGAGCATCGACCCAAAAACCAAGAGCACACTCGGGACGGTCCGCGGCGGCAACTGGCGCAGCGCAAATCCAGACGAGATTCTCTCTTCTGCTCGCTCGGCTGTGCCGCCTGATACGAAACGACCCACGATCAGTTTCCGCATTGTGCTCGAGCGGCGGAAGTAGCGGGTGTGCTGCCTGTGGGTTAAGCCTTGACCATGCATCTGAGATTGCTTCGGAAAACGGTGTGCAACTATTTGACAGATGGACGGTAGAGTAAGGCTTATGAAGCATCGGTTTCATCCAGGAAAAGCGTCAGCGCTTCAGATCTACTACCAGTAATTTCTTCCGTTCAAGCTGTCTGATCTGCTGACTCAAATTAGCCGCTGATTTCATCACCAGCCTCTCTTCCAGCCATTCTTGGGACACCACCGTCCGCCGTCACAGCAGGTCGCTCAGCAGCACCTTTCTCGAGTCATATCCCTCTTCAAGAGCCAATTCATCGAGCTTCAGCCCTGCGGCTTTTAGACCTGGCAAGCCGCACTTTCGCCAAACGTTCCACGTGCTCTCTCACTGTTACCTGCTTGCATTAGGATCGCGATTTGGGTGCACCGCCATTCCCCAATATACCCGTCATTTTATATGGTTACTTTCTTTCCGGCTCGTGGCTGCTACTCGGTGTCAACCTCACCGCGCCAGGGGCAAATGCCGCGCTTGGAGGGCACGCTGGCAAAGGCTAGGAGGCGTGATGCAGGCTCGGGCCAATCACGTTCGCGCGCGGCAGCTAAGGCTTGGGTGTGATTTTTCCCGGAGCAGAACAAGAGGTGGAAGAGATCTTTGATGGAGGCACGCTGCTCAGCAGTGAAACCCTGACGGCGCAGGCCGACGATGTTTAGCCCGGTGATGCGATTGGTGCGCATGGCGGAACTGAAATGTGGGATGTCTTTTCCAAAGCTGCCATTGCCCTGGATGACGCAGGAGTCACCGATGCGGATGAACTGATGAAACACGGCGCCGCCACCAATGAAGGTATTGCTACCGAGATGGATGTGGCCAGCCAACATGCAGCAGTTGGCGAGAATGTTTTTGTCACCCATCTGAACATCATGGGCGAGATGGACGCCGACCATGAGGAAGTTCCCTTCCCCGAGTCTAGTGGCGCTGCCAACTGCGCTGCCACGGTGAATGGTAACGTGCTCGCGAATGACGTTGCGTGGCCCCATGATAACGCTGCTCTCAGTCGATGGCTTGAAACCCAAGTCCTGCGGGTCGGTGCCGATCATGGCAGCACGCCCGATGACGCATTGCTCACCTATCACGACTCGCCCGACGATCTGCGCATGGGACTCGATGCGGCAGCCTGCGGCGATTTGTACGGGTCCGTCGATAATGACATAGGGACCGATCTCGACCGTGGGATCGATCTGGGCTGAAGGATGAATGATCGCGGTGGGATGGATCATGATCTGAGCTCACCACAGACGACCGAGTAAGCGCTCAAAGAGGCCTTTGGCTGCCGCAGGTTTGGTGAACTTACGTCCGTCACCTTTACTGCTCTTGGGGGAGACATACATCGGCCCTTTGTAATCGACGATTTTGATGGTCTTCACTTCGATGCGGGCGATGGGGCAATCATTACTATCAACGGGCATCTTAGAGATACGCTCCAGCACCTCAATACCGGAGACGACTTGAGCAAAGACGGTGTATTTGCCGTCCAGTGATCCATAGTTGCCGAGGGCAAAATAAAACTGGTAGCCGTTGGAGCGTTTGGAGGGGTTTGAGGAGTCGCTCTTGCGGCCCATGGCGACGGCTCCTTTACGATGCGTGCGCTTAATTTCAGCGGGGACGTTTTTGCCCTCACCACCCGTGCCCCAGTTTTCACGAGCACCTTCATCTGACGTGATCGGATCACCCGTTTGAACGATGAAGCCTTCGATGGCACGATGAAAGGCGAGATTATTGTAGGCTCCTGTTTCGACATTGTCGAGAAAGTTAGAAACGGTCTGCGGGGCATCCTGCGGGTAGAGTTCAAACATGACCTCTTCAGCGGCACCACCGAAGCTGATCTGCATGACGGCGAGCTTGTGTTGAGAGTCTTTGGCCCAGACGGCTGGGTCTTCGAGCTTTGGAGCGCTGAAGGTCTGCTTGCGACCTGTTGTCTTAAGACTGGGAGTCGCGCTTGAGGGCGCAGTCGAGCGATCCGCCGCATTGAAGAGTGCCTGCTGCGCATCATTGGCAAGACGCTCAATGGGTGGAAGCGCTGCGGAGGGCAAAGCGGGCGGCGGAACTGTGGGCGAGAGTTCTTTTGCCTGAAGAGTGCCGAGCGCGAGCAAGCTCGATAAAGCAGTGGATAGGAGAGAGGTGCAGAGCTTCACAACCGAGAGAGACCGAGGTTTATAGCCAACGAAAGACAAATGAGACGATCAGCGCAGAGAACCAGGAACCACGACAGGGGCGCTCGCTGGCGGTTCTGGATTTAGACTTACGGGCGGTGGAGTGCCACGAACTGTTTCACGAGCAGGAGCGGCGGCGGCTGGAGCTGCCTCTGAATCCGTAGCTGCACCCGAACCGGTAGGTTCGACGAACTGATAGTTGCGGCGTGGACCGCCTCGGGATTTGCGCGGAGTCATGCCCCATTTTACATCAAAGGCATCCATCTCAGCGACGGTAGGATTCACTGCCTCAATACGGCTACCTCCGAATTGGCAGGAAGCTAAATTGAGCAGGATCGCTGCACAGGCGAGGGCAGGAAGAATTCGCGAAAAAGTCATTGATTCAGCAGGGCAGATATTTTGATAACGGAATCGATACTAGACACTCCACCAGCGACAATCAACACGGAATCCACCGCGGCCGAGCCCTGCCTAATAAAACCAAGTCCGACAAAGATGCCAGTGAGTGGATGCTGGGTCACACTGGTGATCATACCGATGTTCTTTTCACCCAGATGCAGTGCGACTCCGGGTTCGATCACCAGCCCTACACCTGCCGCTTCCCATGCGATGAGTTCACGCGGCATCTTGCCCGTGGTCTTGATGCGAGAGAGTATCTCTTGTCCGATGTAGCAGCCTTTGATAAAGCTCATCGCTTGTGACTCCAGACCTGCTTCTTGCGGAAAGGTATCCGCGTTTAGCTCACTCGGATAAGCTGGGATTCTCTGAAGAATGCGGAAGGCCTCCACGTCCTCAGCGGACAGCGATAGGTGCTGGGTGCTGGCTTCAGATGACGGAGACCAGACATCATAGCCCGGAACACCGAAGCGCTCGGAACGAATTCCTGTCTCGGCGTTTTCACCCCAGAAGTGCCACAGCCGCCATTCATCGGTGATGTCCTCAAGTTCGGCATCATCTGCGATGATGTAGCGTTCAAGTCGGATGCCAAGACTTTCGCGAAGTGCTTCCGGTGCATCGAGGATCAAAGTGTCACCCACAGCATGGATGAAGACATCGCTCTCGATCCTGCCTTTTAAATTGGTCACGCAGGCGTAAAGCGCCGAGTCGGACTTCACCCGACGCACATCATTGGTGACTTGCCCATTAAGGTAGCGAATACGGTCCGCGCCACTGAGACGCCATTTAGCGCGAGAAGACAGATCCGCACTGCCGCCGTGAGAGAGGGCGTTTTGGTAAAGTTTAGATTCCATAGCTCTGCATACGGCGAGCCAATGCAGAAGGTCAACACACGGCTGCATGCGTTTTGGACCCGTGTTGCCTTTCGGCAAGGCCTGCGGCATTGGCCACGTCCTTACCACCTGATGAATTTAGCCGAAAGCAAACCAAGCAGTGGACTCATGCTCAATAGAGCATCAGATTCTTGGGGCGATTTCAGGCAGGTTTTTCAGGTCGTAATGTTAACAGACATCGTGAGTTCAGGAGCCCTCCAGCAGCCGCGGGCAGGAAGCGCTATGCAAAGATGCTTCAGTGACATGACACGATTTTTATGACAGCACTGAAGCACTGAGGATCGGGGCGGATCATGAAACAGACGGGAGATGTCTTTTAAGCACTGCTTAATCGAGCCAGTGATGCTGTGCGTGAGGCCCTCATTTTCCAATCTCAGCTCAGAACTCAAAAATGGCCAAGTGACTGTGTGATCACGGCCTGATGGGAATTTACAACGGCTACTTCCTCAATAGACGCAGTCGTTGATCTCTCGGTGAACATGCGACTTACTGTTGCACTTACCATGAACCCACAGCCCCAGCCCGGCAGAAAAGCCCCCGACTTCAACGCCGCCGTCATAGGTGGTGATTATCCGTCACCCAGCACCGTCAATCTGACTGATCTAAAGGGGCAAAATGTGGTGCTGTATTTCTACCCTAAAGACGACACTCCCGGCTGCACAAAACAAGCCTGTGCGCTGCGCGATGGCTGGGCAGAGATCTCCCAAAAAGCCCGCGTTTTCGGTGTCAGCATGGACTCCATCAAGAGTCACGAAAAGTTCATCACGAAGCACGCGCTACCTTTTGCCATCATTAGTGATGTCGAACGCAAGGTCATTACAGACTACGGTGTCTGGGTGGAAAAGAGCCTCTACGGCAAAACCTACATGGGCATCGAGCGCACCACCTTTCTCATTGGTCCCGATGGCCGTATCAAAGCCGTCTTCCCCAGAGTAAAGCCCGACGGCCATTTCGCTCAGTTGCTCGCCGCTCTTTAGCGTGCTTGCTCCATTGACCTCTGTGATCTTTTATCAGGCAGATGTCGAAACCGAATCGCCAGGAACTCTTGCTAAGCGCGCCCTCTATGGGCTGGCTAATTGTATTCTTTGCGCTGCCCTGCCTGCTGACGCTGACGCTGGCCTTTCATCAGAGTGATCTGCGCGGCGGCGTGGCGGCTGGCTGGACTTGGGATACGGTCAATTCATTGGCTGACCCGCTTTATCTGCCAGTGGTTTGGCGCACGCTGTGGATCAGCACCGTGACGACCCTTCTTTGCCTCGCCCTCGCTTTACCGATGTGCTGGTGCCTGGCACGCCTGACGCCACGCTGGCGAAATGCCATGCTGCTGCTCGTGGTGCTGCCTTTTCTCACCAACTTCCTGATCCGCATCTTTGCATGGAGATCGCTTCTGCACCCCGAAGGCCCAGTGAAACAACTGCTCGTCTGGCTACATCTTGTGGGCGATGACGTGCTGCTGCTAAACAACGCCGGAGCCGTGCTCGTAGTGATGATTTACACGCAGCTACCCTTTGCCATCCTGCCGCTGTATGCATCTGTAGAGAAATTTGATTTCACCTTGATCCATGCCGCGCATGATCTCGGCGCGAGTGGTTGGCGAGCTTTCCGCCGCGTGTTCTTGCCCGGTGTGCGACAAGGCATCATCTCGGCAGCAATCATCGTTTTCGTCTCCTCACTCGGCCAATATGTGATCCCGCAATTCATCGGCGGCACAGGTGATGAAATGATCGGCAACAAAATCGTCCAGCGCGCTTTCACGGATCGGAATCTACCACTCGCCTGCGCTTTGGCTGGGGCCTTGCTGCTCTGCGTAATGGTGCCGGTTTTAATCATGGCATGGAGAGAAAGAAAGGTATGAAGCGCTTCCCTCTCCCACTCATCATCACCGTGCTCGTGCTGATTTCCCTTCACGCGCCGCTGGTCTTGCTGGTGGTGAATTCCTTCAATGCCTCACGCTTTGGAGGCGAATGGGAAGGCTTCACCCTCAAGTGGTACGAAAAGCTGTGGCAGGCCAATGAAGTCTGGGAGTCGATGCTCGTCACGCTAAAGATCGCCACGAGTGCGACACTGGCCTCCATGATCCTCGGCACGCTGGCCGCATTGGCGCTGCATCGCTGTCGTTCGTGGCTGCAAACAGCGCATCATACGCTGATCACACTACCCCTGGCACTTCCAGATATTTTGATGGGCATGTCCCTGCTCGCCATGTTTGTCGCGCTCGGTGTCGAGACAGGAATGCTGACGCTGTGGATCGCCCACACAACCTTTTGCCTGAGCTACGTGACCATGGTTGTTCTGGCTCGGTTGCAAGACTTTGACTTCACTTTACTCGATGCCGCACGCGATCTCGGCGCCTCACGCTGGCAAGCCACACGCCGCGTGCTACTGCCGCTGCTGCTACCCGGCATCCTGGCCGGTGGACTGCTGGCTTTCACGCTCTCCATCGACGACTATGTCATCACCTTCTTTGTCTCCGGTCCCGGCACCACCACCCTGCCGCTACGTGTGGCCAGCATGATGAAAACCAGTCGCGCCCTGCCGATGATCAACGCGCTGAGCACGCTCATGATCGCCTGCACCTTCATTCTTGCAGCGGTGAGTTTCCGTTTGCAGAGGCGGAATCGGGCGGCATGACGTAGCTCATCCATGACCGATCCAGAAATCCAATCCGCCATCCTCGAAATGGGCCGCAAAGCCAGGGCGGCATCGCGTGAACTCGTGAAGCTCACGACAGCGCAGAAAAACACCATCCTGCTCGCCATGGCCGATGAGATCGAAGCCCGTGAAGCGACCATTCTCAAAGCCAATGCCAAGGATCTAGCCCGTGCCACCGAGAATGGTTTATCCAAAGCCATGATCGACCGCCTCACGCTCGATCCAAAGCGGCTCAAAGCGGTGGCTGATGCCGTGCGTGAAGTCGCATCACTGCCAGATCCCGTGGGCGAAGTGCTTTCCGACTGGAGTCGCCCTAATGGGCTGCACATCACCAAGAAGCGCGTCCCTATCGGCGTCATCGGCATCATCTTTGAATCCCGGCCAAACGTGACCACCGATGCCGCAAGCCTTTGCTTCAAGACCGGCAACGCCACACTTCTGCGCGGCGGCAGTGAGGCCATCAACTCCAACGTCGCCCTAGCCGCCGCACTGCAAGCCGGTGGCGCGCGCGCTGGCCTGCCAGCCGATAGCGTACAGCTCATTCCTTTCACCGACCGCGCCAGTGTGGAGCACATGGCACGGATGGATCAATACCTCGATCTCATCATCCCACGCGGAGGCAAAGGCCTGATTGAAAAAGTCGTCGCCACAGCTCGAATGCCCGTGATCAAGCACTACGACGGCGTCTGCCACATCTATGTCGCCGCAGATGCCGATCAAGAAATGGCCGCGCAGATCATCGTCAATTCCAAAACGCAGAAGCCCGGCGTCTGCAATGCGCTCGAAACGATCCTCGTGCATCGCGACATCGCCGCCAGCTTTTATCCGCTGATCGGCCGCCGCTTGGCCGCCGCCAGCGTGCAGATTCATGCCGACTCAGAGGCCCAACACCAGCTCGGCGTCACTTCCATTCCTGCCACTGAGCAGGACTGGAGCACCGAGTGGCTGGATTTGATCCTCTCAATAAAAACCGTGTCAGGGCTCGATGAAGCCATCACGCACATCAATCACTACGGCTCGCATCACACCGACAGCATCATCACTCATAACCGCGCCGCCGCCGAGCGCTTCCAGCATGAGGTGGACAGCGCCGTCGTCATGCACAATGCCAGCACCCGCTTCAACGACGGCGGTGAGTTCGGCTTCGGAGCCGAAATCGGCATCAGCACCGACAAACTCCACGCGCGCGGTCCAATGGGGCTCGCTGAGTTGTGCAGCTACAAATATCTCGTCGATGGCTCCGGCCAGATTCGCTAAGCGCTATGAACCTCAACTGGATCAACGATTTCCTGCCAACCATGCGCTGCCCAGACACGCATCAATCTCTCCGCTGGGCCACCACCGAGGACTTGATTCGGCATAGCTACCCGGCAGATGCAAAAGCCCTGTCTCGTGAAGATGGCACACGCCTATTTACGATTGATAACGGCATCCCGATTCTATTGCCAGAGGCGTGACTGCCGCAGCAGTGATCCAATTGGCAGAAGGCGGCAGAAAGATTCAGCGGATTCACATTGATTCCAGTGAGAGCGGCCGGCCCTAACACCGCCGGGTGTAACCACAACAACCTGCCCTTCTCATGTGATCATCAAAGTATTCCGCCTTCAAAGAACAGTGCTTGGAGAACCAACCCACTCAACCATCAGCTCCTTCACCGTCCTCGTATCAGGCAATGCATGAGTTCTAAAAAAACTGGTATCTTGCAATATAAATCACCTCAAGTCCGCGCTCCTCTCTCACTCATTTCGCTGGGTGGCGCACCTGCTCACAAGGGCTGAATCAGCTCCTCTTCATCTAGTTGTTCCACCGCCAGGGCAATCGCGTCCCAGAGCAGTATTCGAGATTGCAGCGCTGCCACCGCGGCCTGCGTGGCCTCCTGCTCGCGGCGCGGGTCTCCATCGCACAGCAGACTCACCATTTGGCGGCCCATTTCGCCGTGCTCGTCACCATCCAATTCGATGTGCCGATCCAGGTAGTAACGCAGCGTCGCCAACTTGCCGGGGAATTGACTCTCAAGCCCATGCACCAGTTGCGTAAACATCTCCGGAATTAAATCCTCCCGTCCGTAGGTGAAGGCTGCGGCGATTTCATGCGCCCGCCCCCGATCGATCACCTCAAACGTTTGCCGCACGAATGCCGCAACCGCCGCCGGCACACCGACCTGCTTCAGCCCTGCGTCCACTGTCTGCCCGGACTGAAGCAGACGGATGAAATTCTCCACCTGCGCCGTGTCCGCCCCGGCTTGGTCCATGGCATGAAGATAAAGCTCGAAGTGGCTCGCCACCCCGCCTTCCGGCAAGGCATCACTCTCCTCACCCAGAACAATCTCATTTACCAGACGGCGCACCTGCGCTTTGCCCTGCGGCAGCCAGGGCACGCTCGCACACGTCAGGCGCACCTGTAGCGCCTTCAGCAGCGACATGAAATCCCACACAGCAAATACATGGTGCTCCATGAACACTGCCAGGTGCTCCAGCGTTCGCAATCGTCCGTAAAGCCGATGTTTCAGCAACGCCCGGCGTTCAGCGGAGATGGCCGCAGTCAGACTCACTTGAAAACCATCTATTTCAGTTTTGTTCGAGATCATAAATCAGTGTGGACTTATACGTTTTTCCTCAACCCCACGGATTCGCGAAAGGTAATCATTCCAGTTCTCCGGTGAAGGCATGGCGCAGAAGCGCCCGCTCCAACGCCGCCAGAATCCAGCATCCAGAGTCACCGCAAACGTGCTCAGGGACCGAGGAAGGACTTACGAAGGTGTGAAAGCTAGGAGCGTGTCTGCCGCGTTGAAGGCGACGGGTCAGCACCGTAGCTGCTATTCACCGGGAACGGTTGGAGTTCTTAATTTTAGCAAAAATAGGAGCGGCAAAATAAGTCGAAATTGCTCCCCATCTTTTTGCCGCCTATCTTTTTGCCATATGAAATGGATCTTCCTCTTGGCTGCCATCACGCTCAATGCAGCACCACCCAACATCCTTCTCATCCTCGCCGACGATCTAGGCTACGGCGATGTGCGCTGCTACAATGCCGACTCAAAAGTGCCCACGCCAAATCTCGACAAACTGGCGAGTGAAGGCATGAGGTTCACCGATGCGCATAGTCCCGCCACCGTCTGCACGCCCTCGCGCTACAGCCTCATGACGGGCCAGATGGCCTTTCGCGTACCGAATGGCGGCACCGTATTTCAAGGATCGGGCGGACCGTCTTTGATCGCACCGAGTCGCCTCACGCTTCCCGCGATGCTGAAGAAGCAAGGCTACGCCACTGCCGCCTTTGGCAAATGGCATGTGGGACTGACCTTTCGTGACAAGGCAGGCGACGCGATTCACAGCGGCAAATTGGAGGACGTGCAGCGCATTGATTACTCACGCCGGATCGAGGGAGGGCCTCTCGATCATGGTTTTGACCGCTTCTTCGGCACGGCATGCTGTCCTGGGACCGACTGGCTCTACGCCTTCATTGATGGCGACCACATCCCGGTTCCACCAACGCGCCTCATCAACAAATCAAAGCTACCCAAGCACCCATATGCGAATGATTGCCGTCCAGGCTTCATCGCGCCGGACTTCCAGATCGAGGAGTTGGACATGACCTTCCTCAAGAAGAGCCGCCAATTCATCGAGCAACACCAGCGCACTTCGCCAGACCAACCCTTCTTTCTCTACCACGCCACTCACGCCGTGCATTTGCCATCCTTCGCCGCGCCTGAGTTTAAAGACAAAACACAAGCTGGTCCGCATGGCGACTTCATCCACGAGTTCGATCACATCGTAGGCGAGTTGATGAAAGACCTCGAACGCCTCGGCATCGCGGACAACACGCTCATTCTTCTCTCCAGCGACAATGGCCCAGAGACCGCCAGCGTCGTCCACATGCGCGCTGATCATGATCATGACGGAGCCAGACCTTGGCGCGGCGTGAAGCGCGACTCGTGGGAAGGTGGTCATCGTGTGCCGCTCATTGTCCGCTGGCCAGGCCGGGTGAGTGGCGGCGCTGTTAGTGAACAAATGATCTGCCTCACGGATGTGATGGCCACTGTGGCCTCGATCACGAGCGCAGTGCTGCCACCTGATGCGGCTGAGGACAGTTTTAACATGCTTCCCGTGCTCGAAGGCAAGGCGGCGACTCCGATCCGCCCTTATCTGCTAACTCAGGCCTTTGGTGGGCGGCGCACACTTTCGATTCGTCGTGGTCACTGGAAATACATCGACCACCGAGACTCCGGCGGAAACAATTACGACAAAGGTGAACTCAAACCTTACGCCCTGCCCGAAACCGCTCCGGATGCGCACGGCCAACTCTACAACCTCAACGCCGATCCTAGCGAGACAACAAATCTCTATTTCAAGCATCCAGAAATCGTCGCCGAATTAAAAGCATTGCTTGATACAAGCATCGATTCAGGTCGCAGTGCAGCGCCCACCCTTTGATGCGCTTGACTCCATTTCATGAAATCCAAATTACTCATAGTGGCGCTGTGCGCCAGCTCGATGGCTTCAGCGGAAGTGAGCCTTCCTGGCATGGCAACCAGTCAGCTTGATGCGGAGCTCAAGGGGCAGGTCTTGATCGAAGAAATGAACTGCGTAGCCTGTCATGCGAGCACGGCATCGTTTGCAGCGCAGTCAAAAAAGGCACCGAGACTGGCGGAGATTGGCTCGCGGGTGAATTCAACTTACATTGAGACCTTCATTCGTGATCCACATGGCACAAAGCCGGGCACAACGATGCCGGATGTGCTGCCAAAGGCGAACAAAGGGCCAATTGCCACGGAGATCACTCACTTCTTGCTCTCGTTGAAGAAGAACGACTTCGCCTTGAAGCCGCCGGATGCGGTGGCGGCAAATTTGGGTGAAAAGCTGTTTCATTCTCGCGGCTGCGCGGCCTGTCACTCGCCGCGCGATGCAAAGGGCGCTGAGACGCTGAAGCAGACTTCCGTGCCGCTCGGTGCGCTGGAAAAAAAATACAGCCTCAAGAGTTTGGTCGACTTTTTGCGCCAGCCTCATGCAAGTCGTCCATCGGGACGAATGCCAGACATGCGATTGCAGGATCGCGATCTCGACTGCATCGCGCACTATCTGCTGCGTGAAACGCGAGTGCCTGGCCATCTAAGCTACACGATGTATCGCGGTCAGATTTGGCAAGGAATCGCCAGTGCAGAAGTGGAGCCGGAACGTGCGGATTACACGAAGGATTTTTCTTTGGCCGCCTTCGGCAAGTTGCGTCAGCACACGGCGATCAAGTTCGAAGGCTGGCTGAATATCGCTACTGCCGGGCGCTACACGTTTTATCTCACGATGAACGGTGGTGCTCTCTCTCTTGATGGCAAAGAAATCGTCAACGAAGAGCCAAAGGATCGGCGAGGCGTGAAGAAGTTGCAGGGCTCAGCGGAATTCGTGGCTGGATGGCAGAAGATCGAGTTGGTCTATTTTCACACGGGCCGTGAGCCAGGGCTCACGTTTGAAATGGAAGGTCCGCAGTTCGCGCGAGGAGCGATTCCATCTTCGATGCTGTCAATCTCCAATAAGCTGATTCCAGCGTTTGCGCCGCTCAAGGTGAATGCCTATCTCGCAACGCGTGGGCGCGAGCATTTCGCGAAACTTGGCTGTGCAAAGTGCCATGACGATGTTGGCGTGCAGTCCGTGCAGTCCGCGCCTTCCATCGCCTTGGCGCAGCTCGATGCTGGTCGCGGTTGCCTCAGCGATGTGGCCGGCTCTTGGGCGCGTTTTGATCTGAGTGCAGAACAACGCACCTTGATCGCGAAAGCACTGCCACAAATAGAAACGAAACAGCTCACGGACAAAGAGCGGCTGCACAAGACGTTCGCCACATTCAACTGCATCGCATGTCATGAGCGCAGCGGCCTCGGTGACATCGCGACTGATCGAAATGCCATCTTTATTGGCACCGCTCCGGCGCTAGGCGATCAGGGGCGTCTGCCGCCGCCGTTGACGGATGTGGGGGCCAAGCTCACACCATCTTGGATCTCAGCGGTGCTCTTGCATGGCCAACGTCAGCGCCACTACCTCGATGCGGCGATGCCACAGTTCGGCGAGGCAAATATAGGCCATTTGGTGGAGCTGTTTGGCAGAGTGGATCACCTCGAAAACGTCACGTTCCCCAAGATCGCAAACATCCAAGAGTCGAAGAACGCGGGTTATGAAATGATCGGTGTCACAGGCTTCAGTTGCATCGCCTGTCATGATTGGAACGGGCAGAAGTCAGCCGCGGGTGCGCTCGATATTGTGCATACGACCGAGAGACTACAGAAGAGCTGGTTCCATCTCTATCTGCGACAGCCGCAGCGCTTTCATCCGACGGTGGTCATGCCTAGCTACTGGCCCGGCGGGCAATCCATTCGACCCAACATCCTCGGCGGCGACACCGCGCAGCAGATCGAGGCTTTGTGGACTTATCTTGAAGACGGCACACAAGCGAAGAATCCACTGGGACTCGCCCGCACGTCGAATGAACTACGTGTGGCCGATGTCACGGAGATGTGTCGAGGGCGTGGCACGGCAGGTTATCGCGGGATCGGTGTCGGTTATCCTGCGCGACTCAATCTCGCGTTTGATTCTGAAGAGATGGCTCTGCGCATGCTTTGGAAAGGCGACTTCGCCAATGTCGATCTCGGATCCTTCCGCGCCAAAGGCACAGATCGCATCGCCTTCCCGGCGGGCATCCCGTTTCATACTTTGAAGTCCTTGGATGACGCATGGCCATCGAAAGGTAAGACCAACCACACCTTTCCGCAAGACCACGGCTACCAGTATCGCGGCTATCAGCTCAACGCCCAGCGCAGGCCGACGTTCCGCTATCAATACGGCAACATCTCCGTGGAGGAGTTCTTCGAGGATGTGCGCGCCAAGGACGGCAAAGCATACTTCAAACGCAGCTTCCAGTTTGATGCACCAGTGGCATCACAACCCTTCTATTTCCGCGCTGCCTGCGGCGATAAAATCAGCACGGTTTCGGAGCGCAGCTTCAAGATCAACCCGCTACAACTCCGCCTCACCAGCGACCACAAAGCCATCACCCGCGAGGGCGAAGTCCTTATCCCCCTCACGCTGCCCAAAGGTCGCTCCACCCTCACCCTCGAATACCAATGGTAGGGCACCGAACCATCAGCGTCCTTGCGGCCTTAACGTCCGTTCTTCAAGCCGAGGAGCTTGGTGAAATGTGGGGCACGGCTGCGGAGGAGGCGAAGTATTATCCCATCGTGAATGTGCCGATCCCGGCGACGGTGCCAATGCGGCCTGGTGGCTTAGAGGTCCTGCCGGATGGACGGCTAGCGGTGGGCACGCGGCGTGGCGATATTTACTTCATCAAGGGTGTCTTCGATTCGCCGCCGCAGCCGGACTATCACTTGTTCGCTAGTGGTCAGGATGAGATTTTTTCGCTCGCCTGGAAGGATGGCGCGATGACGACGACCTCGTTTGGTGAGGTCTCGCGCATTTCGGATCTGGATGGCGATGGTGTCGCGGATCGCTTTGAGACGCTGGCGAACAACTGGGGGTATGCGGAAGGGCATGAGTTTGCTTTTGCCTCGAAGCATGATCCCGAGGGAAATATCTGGGTGGCGCTGGGTCTGAGTGGTTCCTATGAATCGCACAGCCTGTTTCGCGGCTGGGCGGTGAAAGTCACGCCGGATGGGGAAATGATCCCGGTGTGCAGTGGATTGCGTAGCCCCGGTGGCGTGGGTGCGAACGCGCAGGGCGCGATGTTTGCCATCGAAAGTCAGGGGCCGTGGAATGGCTGTTGCTCGCTGAAGCATCTGAAGCCCGGCGGATTTCTCGGGCATCCGGCAAGTTACAATTGGTATCCCTTCGTGCCTGGCATGAAGGAGCCCGTGAAGCCGAACAGCGACTCGCGTATTCACATCGAAAGGAAACGCGTGAAGGAGTTCGTGCCACCAGCGGTGCGCTTTCCATATATGAAAATGGGTCGCTCCATTTCCGGCTTTCGGCTTAACCAAACCGGCGGCAAGTTCGGCCTGTTCGAGAACCAGATTTTTCTTGGCGACTACACGCTCAGCATCGTCATACGAGCCACGACAGAGGAGATCAACGGTGTGTGGCAGGGCGCATGTTATCCATTCCGAGAAGGACTCGCGTCGGGCATCATGAATGTGGAGTTTTCGCCGAAGGGGCAGCTCATCGTTGGTGGATTCACGACCAATACGCAGTGGCCGGTGCGCGGCACAGAGCCCTTTGCCATCCAGCGCATCGACTGGAATGGTGTGACGCCATTTGAGATCAAAGAGATCAACATCAAGAAGAACGGCTTCCTCATCACCTTCACCAAACCTGTCGATCCACAAATCGCTGGGAACACGGAAAGCTATACCATTACGACTTACACGCACATCTACCACGCCGGTTACGGCAGCCCCGAGGTGGATCAAACGACGTCGCATGTGACGAAGGCTGTCCCCGCCTCAGATGGACTCTCCGTGATGGTTCTGCTGAAGAAGTTCGAGAAAGGCCACATCCACGACTTTGATCTCGGCAAGATGAAATCCAACACCGGCGAGCCGCTTCTGCACACCAAGGCCTATTACACGGTGAATGAAATCCCTTTGAACTAATCTGCCATGCTCAAGAACCTCATCCTCATCCTTTGCTTTGTTATCGCGCTGCCAGTTATGGCGCATCCCGTTCCTGATAGCCCGCAATGGCTAACGTATTCCGGTGCCGAAGGCCCAGGCAAAGGCAAGCACATCGTGCTCATCACGGCCGACCAAGAATACCGCAGTGAACAGTCGATGCCAATGGTAGCGAAGATCCTGAGCACGCGTCATGGCTTCGATTGCACCGTGCTCTTCGGCGTGAATGAAAAGGGCGAGGTGGATCCCACGATGCCGGTTTATCCCGAGAAGGGTAAAGAGAGCGAGTTCAAGCAGCATCACATTCCAGGGCTCGAGCACCTCGCCTCCGCCGACCTCGTAATTTTTTTCACGCGATTGCTCACGCTACCGATGAACGAGCTCGAACTCATCGTAAAATATATCGACTCAGGCAAACCTTTCATGTCGTTGCGAACAGGGAACCACGCTTTCCACAGCCAGTTGCCTTACAAGATCAACGGCAAACAAGTCAACTGGGGCACGGATGTGCTTGGCGGAGCCTTCATGGGGCATCATGGCCGATGGCACGCCGACTCCACGCGTGGCATCATCGTCGAAGAGCAGATGAGCCACCCCATCCTCACCGGCGTCACCGACATCTGGGGAAACTCGGATGTCTATCGCACCTACAAAGAGGGCGCCAGCCTACCCTCCGACTGCACCGCTCTCGTCTGGGGCCAGCCACTCATGGGGCGCAAGCACAACGATCTGCCAAACACCCAACTTGAGCCGCTGCCGGTCGCGTGGTTCAAAACGTGGCAGACCAGCGGCGGCAAAAGAGCGCGTGTATTTCATTCCACCATGGGCAGCGCCCACGATCTCGAAAACGCGGGCCTTCGCCGCCTCATCATCAACGCCGCCCATTGGAGCATGGGTATGGAATACGCCATCAATGCTGCAAGCAGCATGGACATCGTCGGCAGCTACCAACCGCTCGAAAGCGGCTTCAATTACAAGGAACTCGGCGTCATGCCAAAGCCGGTTTCGGCTTATAAATAGCCGGTCAGCGGTGCCTTCACCCCTGAATCATGCACGGCCGGGGCGTCCGGGTTCCTTGCGTCATGGCACAAGCTTCGTGTCCCAGATCCAAAGCGGGGTGACAGCTCCGGCTTCGACCCAGCCGCGTAGGTTCTCGGGCTGGCTGGGGATTTCCACATAGAGCCAAGTGCCGCGTTTTTCGAGGGTGCGAATTTGACTTCCAGGAGGCAAAGTAATGACGCTGCCGCTGGTGACGGTGGCGGCGGTGTAGGAACTCACGTCGGACTGGGTGACGATGCTGATACCATCGACACGATCCGCACTATCTGGGCGTAGTGCTGCAAAGGCGCCGGCAGGCAAGAGAATGAGCACACCGACTGCAGCAACAATAATAGGCCAAGCAGCACTGCGCTGGCCGGTGAAGAGACGCCAAGCGAGGGCGAGAAAGATCATCCAAAGTCCAGTCGCAGCGAGAATAAGCCATTCATTGAGCGTGAGCCAAGTGCTGGCCGCGGTGAAGAATGAGTCATTTCCGAAGGTCAGGTAACGCGAACGCTCAAAGAGATGACGGAGATTTTGCCGAAGCTCAGGCGTGCGGCCATCCACAAGCTGCGCGCGCTGATACCAGAGGGCAGCGCGGCCAAGATCTTTCTGGCGATAGCGAGCATGACCGATGACTTCAAAGACTTCAGCGCTGAGCTGGGGTGGGTGCTTTTTCGTCAGTGATTCAGCGAGGTATTGAGCCTTAGTGAAGTTGCCCTTTTCCAATTCGCTGATGGCATCGCGATAGATTTCATCCGGAGTGGTAGCAGGTTTTGTGTCAGCAGCTTCGGCGCTGGCAAGGCAGAACAAAGCGAGAGCGATGACGCTTACTTTAGTCAAAGCATTCCGAAGCAGATCGGACAGCGTTTGCTGCATGGCACGGCGTTCAGAGTTGCTGAGAGGAGCAGCAGGTGTGGCAGTGAAATTGGTGTGAGTGTAGCGGTCGAGGATAGCTCTGACGGAAGAGTCTTTGATCGACGCATCAGTCTGCGTGGTCTGGATGAATTGGGCGGCGCGACGCAGGAATTCATGATCGTCTGTGCTCGAATCTCCGACTCCACTCCAAGCGGCGCGTAGCTCACCTGCCCTGCCTGCATTCCGCTCCTCACGGCGATGGCGAGTGAAGGCCAGTAAACCGGCGAGTGCGAACAGTCCAACTGGCACGGCCTGTGCAGTCCAGAAAGCTTTGCTCGTCAGCAGCACCATACCTGTGGGGGTGATCCAGCGTGATGTGGCTGAAGGATTCACCAAGATGTCGGTGATGTCTGCCTGTGGATCGACGACGGGCGGTGGCAAATCTGCCAACACGGTGGTTCCACCAGCAGCAGATTCAGTCGCGGCTGTGACTGGCGCAGGCCGCATGTTTAGAGGAATGGGCTGACTGCGCAGAGTGACGTATTTTCTCTCGGCTGGGCTGAAGTAATTCAACTCAAACGGCGGCACGGTGGGATGCACAGCCTCTGGCACCATGACCTGAGAATAACCAACCTTGCGCTCCAGAGTAGGCGTTTGATTTTGGTCCAACTGACCCTCAATGTTGTAGCGCTTTGCAGGATACATTTTCCATCCACCGCTGGAGACGAGAGACGGCGTGGTGAGTGCATCAAAATTACCAGCACCCGTGACCGCTAGCTCGACAGAGATGGGATCACCCACAGTAAGATCAGTCGGAGTGGCATTGGCGGTCATCTGGAATTCACCCACGGCTCCGCTGAAGTTTGCGGGCTTACCCTCGGCTGGCAGCGGTAGGACCTTCAGAGTCACCTGTTGGCTTTTGACCACCAATTTGCGTGGCTCGGACGCACCACCAAAGAAGCCCTGAGGAAATCCGGGAGGGAACATCTGACGCTGCTGCTGACCTTCCATCGGCACCTCGACAAGGAGTTCAAGTGTGGCGGGGCCGACTTTCAAATCGCCGGTGCGGAGTGAGGATAGAGTGCTACGGAAAGTAAGCACGTAATAACCAAGGCCATCGATCACTGTGCTTGTTTGCTCATTGGTCTGAGGGAAACGCGAGATGGCGAAATCACTCTTTGCGATCTCGATGAGTCCGAGCCGACGCAGCTGTGTCTGGCGTGGCACATAGAGACTGCAATTCACCGGCACGACCTCTCCCTGGTAGATCTCTTTCTTGCCCAGTTCGATCTGGAGGATGGGGACATTTTTATCCTCGGCTGCTTGGCCACCATTGGCATTTGGGAAGGCGGCTCCGCCCTGCTCGACTGTCAGTTTGACTTCATTGGTGGTGACTGGTTGGCCATCTACAATGATGGTCTGCGTCGGGATCACAAACTCACCCGGCTCACTAGCGCTGATGCCCCAAGAAAGCTGTAGTGACACACTCTGCTTACCATTAACAATGCTGAGCTGCTGAGAGGTGGACACAGCGCTCGTCTGCCCAATTTGAAGTGGAAAACGCAGGTTCGGTAAGCTCTGTACCTGGCCGTCCTGCACGGTGATCACATAGTTGATCGTCTGATTTGGGCGCGCTTTCTCCGGCTGAATGTAAGCACGAACGGTGGCGGCTTGCGCGATGCTAGTAACTAAAAACAGAAGACTGAAAACTAAAAAATTCATGCGGTCGTGGGTTGCTAATGGGTTACCAATCCTTGCCATTCACCGGCGCATCTCGAGGACGCACGAGCATGGCTTTCTTTTGATCATCGGCATAAGTGCGGAGGAAGGAGCGGGCTTCATTGCGACTGAATCCGGTGGCGTCATTTTCTTGATTTTCGGCATTCTCGGCTTCGAGTTGCTCACGGCGTTCGCGGGCTTCTTGGCTCTCTTGATCACCATCTTTACCGGCTTGGAGCTTGCCTTCTTGATCCTTGTCTTTGTCGCCGCCTTTGCCTTCTTCACCTTCTTTATCCTCTTTTTTACCAAGGCTTTCTTTGCGTGATTTTTCTTCGTCTTCGCCATCTCCGTCGCCTTCTTGGTCGCCGTCCTCACCTTCGCCTTTGTCGCCTTTTTCTCCCTTCTTGCCCTTGTCGCCTTTTTTACCTTTGTCGCCCTTCTTGCCATCTTTGCCTTCTTGCTCGTCCATTTTCTTCTGGAGTTCATCGAGACGCTTCTTCACGAAGTCGCGGTTCTCCTTCACCTCCTTATTTTCCGGCTCAATTTTCAGCGCGGCATCAAAGTGCTTTACACTATCACGCCAGGCTTTGAGTGAAAACTTAGGCTGCTTTGAAAAGACGCGATCACCCTGGTCATAGAGGCTATGGGCGATGCCGCGATGCGCATGGTTTTGCACTCCCTGATCCTCAGACTCAAGTGCCTGGCTAAAGCCATCGATGGCACGGTCATAGTCTTTACGTTGATGAGCCGAGCTGCCGTAGCCGAATGCAAGCTGCTGCTGTTGCTGGACAGATGAACTTTGCTTCATCTGCTCCTCATAGAGCTTTTCCGCCTGATCAAACTCGCCGTCTTTATAGGCTTGATGCGCTTGCTGGGGGTCAGGCTGCATTGAGCCAAAGATCGAGCCCAAAAAAGTGTCATCGGCCTGAGCACCGGGAGTCAGAAAACTCCAAGCCAGGAGAGCCATTGCGGGTGTGTAGGTTTTCATGCGGGAAGTGGGATGAATGAGCCAAGCGCAAACGAGTAGCAGCATACCCATAGACACAGGCCAATAAAAACGCTCAATCGGTTTCACAAGTTCCTTGGCCGCGTTTGTTTGTGCCTGAAGGGCTGAAAGCAGATCCTTGACCACTGAAACGGCGAGCGGCTGTGAGCCGAGCTTCATGTAACGACCGTGTGTGGCAGTGGCGATCTCTTGGAGCACTTTTGGCTCCAACCGCGTCTTCACCACATTACCCTGCTGATCACGAATGAACTCACCTGCACGCTCTGGATCAGGATCGGGGATGAGCGCTCCGGCCTCAGTGCCGACGCCGACCGTGAGCACGAGCACGTTCTTCTGAGCGGCCTGTTTCGAGTACTCGGTGATCTGGATGTCCGGCTCACCGCCATCGCTAAAAAGGATCAGGCCGTGATTCTTGGCAGGACTTTTTTCAAAGGTCTCCATGGCCAATTTCAGAGCGCGTCCGATCTCACTTCCGCCACGCGGGACTGCGGTGAAGTCGAGCGACTGAATGGCCTCAATCACCGCATCATGATCCGTGGTAAGCGGCGCTTGGAGGTAAGCGTTTCCTGCATACGCGATCAAACCGACACGATCATTTTTGAGTGAGGCCAGCACGTCCTGGGCAGCAAGCCTGGCGCGCGTGATGCGGTCAGGGACGATGTCGTTCGCCAACATGGAGCGGGAGGTGTCGATGGCGATGATGACATTACGCCCGGACTCCTGTTGGACGATTTTATCCTCGCCCCAGCGCGGCCTAGCTAGCGCCATGATGAAGCAGGCGAGCGCGAGTAGTTGCAGCGTGAAGATGGCCCATGAGCGTGAGGTGGAGGCGCCCGTAATGAGTGTGTCACGTAGCCGAGGTGCGGTAAACAAAGCCTGAGTTTTGCGTGCGCGCCAGTCCGCCCAAAGCTTCAGCACCGCCAAGAGCGGTAGCGCGAAGAGATAGTAGAAGAGCTTCGGAGCGAGGAAAGTCATGGTGGCAAGAGGTCAGGTGGCAACAGCCATCGGGGAGGCATTGAGCAGTGTGAACCGCAGCAACAAGGCCAGTCCAAGTAGAGTTGCTGCCGCTCCAAGTGGGTAGAAGAAAAGCTCCTCTGTCTCGGTGATATTGCGGTGCTTGATCTCCTTCTTTTCGAGCTTGTTGATGGTGTCGAAAATCTCCTGCAAAGCACTCAGATCCTGAGCCATGTAGAAGCTGCCATTGCCGATGCGGGCGACTTCTTGGAGCGTGCCTTCATCGAACTCCTGCCGGCCACTGGTGATGACTCGTCCGTTTGGCAGCGGGATCATGTGAACTCCAGGAGTGCCGATGGCAATGGTATAAATTTTTTGTCCAAGCGTGGCCGCGAGCTTGGCTGAGTCTTGGGGGCTGAGCTTACCGCTGTTGCTGGCACCATCCGTCAGCAGAATGATGACTTTGCTCGGGACTGTTTCTTTATCCAGCCGACGGGAGGCGGCCGCCAGACCTGAGCCGATGGCTGTTCCGTCCTCCATGACGCCCGTTTGGACTCGATCAAGATTTGCCTCAAGCCACTCGCGCTGAAGCGTGAGTGGGCAAGGCTGATAGGGCGCTCCGGCAAAAGCGACAATACCGATGCGGTCATTGGTGCGGCCGCGAATGAAGTCACGCATGACTCGCTTGGCCGCTGTGATACGATTCACGGGATTGCCGCCGATGTAGAAGTCCTCGATCAACATGGAGAGAGAAACATCCACGCAGAGACAGATGGCGATGCCCTCTGTGTTGTCTTCGTCATGCGAAATGACTTTCTGCGGGCGAGCCAGAGCAAAGATGGCGGCAGCAAGGCTGAGCAACACGAGACCCATGGTGAAACCACCGCGAGCAGACTTGGCCGGAGTGCCGAGATCACGCAGCAGGAATGTGGTCGAAAAAGCAATCGTGGGAGCCTTACCAAATCTGCCGCGCCACCAAGCCATGAGAGGCAGCGCGAGCAGCAGGAGCAGCCAAGTAGGATGAGCAAAGATCGTGTCGCGAAGAAATGGAATGCTCATAGGCGGTCTTCCTCTAAGGATTCAATGGCCTTTTGCACGAGAGCCGAGGCTTCACTTGAGTTTGCAGGCACAGGCGCAAAAGCGAGCTGATCCCAAATGTCTGCCAATGCCGCATAGCGAGTCAGGCGCAGGGAAGTGGCCGGGATGCCACCACGCTGAAACAACTCCTGAGAAGTGCGAAAGGGCGCTGGGATTTTGTAGCTCTCTAGGAAATAAACGCGCAGCGTTTCTGATACTGCGGCAGCTGTGTCGGAAGGCGACTTCAGGGCAGCTTGCGCGAGGATGTCTCGCAGACGAGTCATCGCTGTCTGCCACGGTTTCTTCAACAGTGGCGGACTGACTTTCGCAGGGCGGAAAAGCATCCACAAGATAAGAGCCAGCAGAGAGATAACTAAAATGGCAGCGGCAGCATAAACCCACCAACTAGGACCGGTTGTAATCAATGTCGGATCAGGCAGCCCAGGGTGCGGCAAAGGCTGCAGGGGCGGTGCCTCTGGCTGCTGGGCTTGTGCGATGAAAAAAGCGAACAGGCTCATGAGCGCTTCCTCCTTTTACGTGTGCGAAAATAGGCTTTCAAGGCAGGCACGTAGTCATCGTCCGTGCGCACATCGAGCCGCTCCACGGCATTTTTTCTCAACATGCGATTGAGAGAATCCTGCCGTTCACTGATCCTTTCCGCATACTGACGCCGCACGGCAGGATGTGATGTATTAACGATATGCTGCTCACCTGTTTCCGGATCTTCGAGACAGACACGACCCGCATTGGGCAGTTCCCACTCACGCGGATCGGTGATTTGTGCTGTCACGACATCATGCTTGGCAGCCAGAGAGCGCAAACTCTTCTCCCAGGCATCATTCGTAGTGAAGAAATCTGACACGACCACGACCAATGCACGATGAGCGACACGCTCTAGAGCAAGGTCCAAAGCTGGAGCCAGATCTGTGCGCCGACTCTTCGGCTGCATGTTCAAAATATCACGCAAACAGCGCAGCGCATGGCTACCGCCCTTTCGCGCAGGCAGGTAGTGCTCCACCTTATCAGAGACGAGAATGAGTCCGACTTTGTCCTGATTCTGCACGGCGCTAAAGGCAAACACCGCGGCGACCTCTGCGGCACGCTCACGCTTGCTATCTTCGTGACTTCCATAGTCGCCGGAGCCGCTGACATCGACAACAAGCATCACTGTCAGCTCACGCTCTTCGATGTACTTGCGGACAAAAGGCTCGTCCATGCGAGCCGTCACATTCCAGTCCAGAAATCGAACATCATCCCCAGGCTGATACTCGCGGAAATCATCAAACTCGATCCCCTGCCCTTTAAAACGCGAATGATATGCACCGCCCAGCGTCTCCTTCACCATGCCACGAGTGATCAGCTCGATGCGCCTCACACGCTTAAGGATGCGCTTGAGACGTTCGTCGTCGTTGGGAGTTGATGCAGGCATGCAAATGGCGATCGGAGCATGGTTTCAAATGTGCGCAGCGGGCTGTCAGATAGAAAGCCGCAAGCAACGAACCAAGAACAGTTTATGGCACCGGTAGTTTGTCGAGCAGTTGCTTGATCACGTCTTCACTGGTCACACCTTCGGCTTCAGCTTCATAGCTCAGAAGAATACGATGACGGAGGATGTCGGGGGCGAGATCTTTAATGTCCTGTGGGGTCACAAAGTTACGTCCGGCGAGGAAGGCTAGGGCCTTGGAAGCGAGCGCGAGATTTATCGTGCCACGCGGAGATGCGCCACAGCGAATGAGCAACTTCAAATGCGGTGCCACGACCTCTGGATTACGCGTGGCATGAATGATGGCCACAATGTAATCACGGATCTTTTCATCAATGTAGATGCTGTTCACGATACCTCGGCTAGCAACGATGTCCGCAGCCTGAGTGATCTGATTCACGTCTAGTTTTGGCGCGCTGGTGGCCATCGCGTCGAGCACTTGGCGCTCCTCAGACGGAGTCGGATAGATGACGCGCACTTTGAATAAAAACCGGTCAAGCTGGGCTTCAGGCAGCGTGTAGGTGCCTTCTTGATCGATCGGATTTTGCGTGGCCAGCACCATGAAAGGATCAGGCAGTTTGTAGCTCTTGTCACCGATGGTAACCTGGCGCTCCTGCATGGCTTCGAGCAAAGCGCTCTGAACCTTAGCTGGAGCGCGGTTGATTTCATCAGCCAGAACTAGATTGGCAAAGACGGGTCCGAGTCGCGGAGTAAAAGTCCCCTCCTTCGGGTGATACACCATGGTGCCCACGACATCAGCAGGCAACAAATCGGGCGTGAATTGGATGCGCTTGAACTCGGCATGAAGGGCACTGGAAAGAGTGCGCACAGCGAGTGTTTTGGCTAATCCAGGAACACCTTCTAGCAGCACGTGCCCGTTGGTCAGCAAAGCGACCAACAAGCGATCAACGAGTTCGGTCTGGCCGATGAGGACTCGGGCGATTTCTGCACGAAGCGGCAGCACCCAAGATGCGGATTTGGCGATGGTTTCCTGATGAGGGACGGCGGGGGAGGAGACGACGGGTTCAGACATGCGGCACGAAAGATCAATGGGGCTAGCGTGAGAGTCAAGACTGGACCCACATGATCAAAACGCCGCCCAAGACTTCCTGCTACAAAAGAAATGCAAAAAACATCTTTCCAGGCTCAGCGTTGACGACGCTGATCGGAGGGCAAACCAGCACCAAAGCGGCCCGAGTCCGAAGGGGTCGAGAATGAACTGGCTGCCTGCACGATGGGACTACTGCGCTCCGAGCGTCCACTCGGTGCCGGAACTGAGGAAGCCTCATGGCTGCGACTCGAAGCCGAAGGTACGGGGCGAGGTGCAGGCACACTGTAGGACGGACGAGACAAGGTGCGCGGCGCTGAAAAAGTCGGTGTTGGCGGCGGAGTGCCAAAGACACTGTTGCCACGGAATGTCGATGGACGTGTCACTTGTGAGGCATAGCGCTGCGTGGATGAAACAGGCTGCTGATATGAGCTGCGCCCGTAATGCTGAGCGCTGTTTATATGATAGTGCGAGTTACCGTAGCTCGGGCGGGCGCATTGATTGCCCCATCCACTGCCGCCAAAGAACGACAAGCTGGTAAATGCTGGCGTATACAGGGGTGCGCCGTAGCCACCGCCGTAATTCGACCCGTAGTAGCCATTATCATAGTCTACGTCATCGTAGTAGCCTCCGCTGTAACCGCCGCCGCTATAGCCACGACGGGGGTAGCCATAAGAGTCAACGACACATGAGGAAAGAGATAAACCGATGATAGCGGCACAAACCAAAGCGCGAAGCATGTTTTTCATAGTGGTGCGCACTCTGACTAGCACAGGCTTGCGGCTATTCAGAATATTTTTACTCGAAACCTTTGAAGAACTTTAAGGCCGTCTCAGTGGTCACTCGCGCGACCTCTTCAACACTCTGCCTGCGCATCAGTGCAATATCGCGTGCCGTGTCGGCCACATGGGCAGGCTCACAGCGCTGACCACGATGCGGCATCGGCGCGAGATAGGGCGCATCAGTCTCGATCATGTATTGGCCATCAGGCACCTCACGCGCCGTCTCGCCTACTGAACCTGGCTTTTTAAAAGTCACGATACCAGTGAAGGAAATCAGATGTCCCGCTTCAAGCAATGGCCGGGCCTGCTCAAGCGTGCCTGTGTAACAGTGGAAGACACCGCGCAAATGCCCACTATAAGGCATGACGATGGAGACCAGATCGTCCCAACTGTCGCGATTATGTAGCACGACATTCAAACCCAACTCACAGGCCAAATCGAGCTGTAGGCGCAAGCACTTCGCTTGATGCGATTTCCATCCACTGAGATCAAAACCTTCCGGCGGCGGATGAAAGTAATCGAGTCCGATTTCTCCGATGGCGGCCACCTTCGTATGCACTGCCAGCACACGCATTTCATCAATCCAAGACTCACCAGAAACCGTGTCCACATCACAGGGATGAACGCCAACTGCGACGCGAACCTGAGTTTCCCGCTCAGCAATGGCTAGACACTTGCGCGCATTGATCAGATCTGTGGCTGGCACCATCATCCGCTTGACGTCAGCAGCACTGGCACGCGCCAGAACGTCTTGAAGATCAGAATCAAATTTGTGGCTGCCAAGATGAGTGTGGGTATCGAAAAACATGCGTCATCTGAATGTTACGCCAGCACCTTCTTCACCAGATTACCGGCGATGCCGGTGAGCCGGATATCGAGTCCCTGGAATTTCACCGTGAGACGTTTGTGGTCGATACCGAGCAGATGCAGCATCGTGGCATGGAGATCATGAACGTGTACGATGTCTTCCACCGAGCGGTAGCCGAGTTCATCCGTCGCGCCATAGCTGAAGCCTGGCTTTACGCCGCCGCCTGACATGAAAACGTTGAAGGCTAGGATGTGGTGATCACGACCCGTTCCTTGCCCCATCGGCGTGCGGCCAAACTCGCCGCCCCAAAGAATCAACGTGTCGTCCAACATGCCGCGTTGTTTGAGGTCATTGATGAGTGCTGCGGTAGCGCGGTCCACATCAGCAGCAGCGGCTTTCATGCCATCGACAATGCCACTGTGATGATCCCACGCGCGGTGATAAAGCTGAATCATGCGCGTGCCCCGCTCCGCCATGCGGCGTGCGAGCAGGCAGTTTGAGGCAAAACTGCCGTCACCCGGTTGCTTCACACCATACATGTCGAAGATGTGCTGCGGCTCACTCTTCATATCGATCAAATCCGGAACGCTTGACTGCATTTTAAAAGCCATCTCATATTGTAAGATGCGAGTCTGAATCTCGGGGTCAAGTTTCTCCTCTGCCAAGATTCCGTTTAGTCGCTTGACCTCATCCACGACCTGTCGCTGCATGCTTTGGCATACCCCATCTGGACTACCCAAATAATGCACCGGCTGCCCCTTAGATTGAAACTGGATGCCTTGATACTTACTCGGCAGCACGCCCGCTGACCACTGACGCGCAGATACTGGCTGCTGACCTGTTTTACCCGCTGAAGTCAGCACGACAAAGCCCGGCAAATCACTCGTCTCACAGCCGAGACCATAGAGCAGCCATGACCCCATGCTGGGGCGCCCCTTGATGATGCTACCCGTGTTCATGAAAGCGTGCGCCGTGTCATGATTGATTTGCTCCGTCTTCATGGAGCGAATGATGCACAGGTCATCAGCCACGCTGCCGAGATGTGGGAACAACTCCGAAATCTCCTGGCCACTTTGCCCCCATTTCTTGAACTCACAAAAGGCTCCACGCGCCTTCAATTCCGCGCCTTGTAGCTGAGCGAGTTGCTGCCCCTTGGTGAAGGATTCAGGGAATGCTTTACCATCCAACTCCTTCAATTTCGGCTTCCAATCAAAGATCTCCAGATGCGATGGCCCACCTGCCATGCAAAGAAAAATAACGCGCTTTGCCTTCACTGGAAAATGCGGTTTGAGCATGGCTCCAGCGATGCCGCCCTGAGCCTCCTGCATCAGCGAAGCCAAAGCCATCCCACCCAGTCCATAAGCCGACTGAGAGAAAAAGGTGCGACGATTAACGCTGAGGGCATGAGCTGTAGGATCGAGCGGTTGCATGATGAAAGAGTACGCGGCTGAAGGCAAAGCTTGTTAATGAACAGGAACACACGCCTGAATGAGTTTTCTACTTCCGCGCCTTAGTAGCGATGGCTTTGTAGTAGCTCTCGATGGCAGCGCGGTATTCAGCAGCGGCCTCACTGCGTGTCGCTTCGCTGAGGTCTTCGGCCATTTTACTTGGCAGGTGTCCCCAGTCACCATTCACGAGGATCATCTCAGCGCCGAGCACACCGTCTTTGAGTGTGGCTTGGAGATTACCTCCTTCATTTTGACTCGGTGCCTGCGACTGATTCTGGCCAGGCTTTTGATTCTGCGCCATCTGCTGGCCGGGTTGCTGAGACCCTGGGGTCTGCCCCTGATTGCGCTGATCGGCCATCTGCTGCTGCTGACTCTGCTGAGCCTGAGACAAACTCTGTTGAGCGGACTGCTGCCCTTGCTTTCCCTGCTGTTGTTGCTGCTGGTCCTGTTGGCCTTGTTGTGGCTGCTGACTGCCCTGCTGAGGATGCAAAGTGGCATCAAGCTGATCAAGAGCTTGCGCAAGTAAAGCTGACTGCACCTGCGCGAATGGATTCGCCAGCATCGCAGGCGGTGTGGCAGCAGCGGTGGCTTCGGCAGATTTCGCGGCCTGTGCAGCGGCAGCTTGAGCTTCATTGCCGACAGGTTTTTGCGGTTGCCCAGGTTGGCCTTTAGCAGACTGCGCTTGCTGTTGAAGTTGGTTGCTGGCCTCAGCCGTTTGTTGCGCGGCTTCTTCCTGACCGAGGCGCTGCTGATGGCGTGAGACGCGGGCGAGATCGTTCGCAGCTTTATCAGCAGCCAATCCAATATTGCTCGGCTGCTGGGCCTCAGCGGTGACGGCCTGTTCGCTGCTCTGCGCAGTCTGTTTGGATATTTCGGCGAGCGCCTTTTGCATAGAAGGATTTTTGGGCAATTCCTTCTCCAACTCTGCGAGTACTTTGCCTGGATCTTGCGTGGCATCCTGCGCCATTTGGGCGAGCTTCTGGGCGCGGTCGTAAGCCTCATCCAGCGGCTCTTTAGCACCAATTTCCTGCTCCATTTTTTCGGCGGCAGCGATTTCCTGCTCGCTTAGTTCCTGCCCTTGCTCAGCCTTCGCCATATTCTGTGCGAGCTGATCAAGCGCCTGCGCCGTTTGCTGCTGTGCCTGCGCGGCTTGATTCAAATTTTTTGCCTGTGGCTGGCTCTGCTGGGCCTGCTGGGCCTGTTGCAAATTTTGGGCAATCTGCGGTGCCTTTTGCTGCATCTGGGCGAGTGCTCCATCTGCGGTTCGCGCCATCTGGCGCTGCTGATCTTTTTGCAGATCAGCGGCGTTGGCTTCCTGACGAAGCGCAGCTTGCAGTGAACTCATCTTCTCGGCGTTCTCAGCAGCTTCGGTCTGCAAAGTGGCGGCTTTTTCAGCAACTTCGGCGACGGGTTTGGCAGCTTCGGCTTCCTTTGCAGCGGACTTGGTTTGTTCCAGAGTTTTCTTCAAATCCTGCGCGACCGCTTTCATCATGTCACTGACCTGAGGGGTGAGTTCAGCGAGTGACACACGAGCCGCCTCACCCTGCGCCGCGATTTGCTGGGCGAGTTCATTGACCTTTTGCCGAGCCTGCTCAGTCGCCTGCTTAGCGGGTTCTTGATTAAGCGGCTGATTCGCAGGTTGTGTCGCTGCTTGACGGGCTAGGTTCTGCAATTGCTCAGCCGCATTGCGCGTCTGATCAGTTGCTTGTTGAGCAATAGTTGCCATCTGCTGATCCGGCTTGCTCATGCGGCGCAGAGCTTCCGGTAATTGCTTCAAGGCTTCAGCCGCAGCGCGTGCCTGCTCGGCTGGACGAGTCGGTGTGGCAGACTTGGTGGGATCGCTGTCAAAAGCGGCTTCTTCGATGGCCTTCATCGCCGTTTGGGCGAGGGCGTCAACCTCGAGCGCGCGGACAGCGTTGCTGAGTTGCTCGGCTTTGGCTTGAACCTGCGCAGCGGTTTCAGGCGTTTTTGTCTCGGCGACTTCACGCGCTAGTTTATCGGCAGCGCGGCTAGCGCGATTGGTATCAAGGGCGGCTTGATCGTTACTCATCGTGTTCTGTTCACGTAGCGCTGCCTGCTCTTCGAGCTGCTTGGCGGCGCTCGCGAGTTCTTTGACGGCTTTCTCGGGTGCCTTCAATCCATCACGATCTTCACGCTCGCGCTTCTTCGGATCTTTAGCCTCAGCAGTAGCTTGATTCAAAGCGGCCTTAGCTTCCTGCAAAGCAACGACGGCGGGATTCTCCTGCCGAGCGATTAACTCGCGCAGTTGATTTGATTTTGCCGCGGCACTTTCAGCGATGCCACGAGCCGCATCAGCAGCGCGGGCAAGGCGCTGACGGAGGTTGTCGGAAGCACCATAGAGATGCTCGGGACTCTTAGCCTGATCAGGCTTGTCGAGGCTGGCTTCAAGGTCCGCCCGTGCCTCACCGATCTGCTTCTGATGTTCTTTGAGCGTGTTCTGCTGACCGCCATCGATGAGAGACTTTAGAGTCTCCATCTGCTGACGCAAAATCTCACTCGACGCCATTGATGCGCGCTGTTGCTCCTGCCATTTGGGACGCTGTGTCGCATCGCGATTCGCAGATAAAGATTGATCCGTGAGCAGTGCCTCCTGACGTGATAACTGCTGGGCCTGCTGGGCGACGAGACGTGCATTGTCCTCAGCGGCAAAAGCACGCGCGGCGCTGGCGATGGTGTCCGCATCGGCTTGAGCTTCACTAGCATCACGCGTGAGCGGCTCGGTTTTTTCCAGATCACCAGTGATGACTTTCTGCATCTCCCTCAAAGCATCACTCCGCATGTGCGCGAGGCGCTCGCCGAGAAGCTGGGTCTCCAAGACATCGAGATGTGTCGGCGCGGTACGGGCGGTTTCTTGCAGCGCCTTCCAGAGATCATCTGCTTTGGCCGTGACCTTTTCGAGTCCGCCCTGAGCAAGGGCTAGCGCGTCCTTGGCATCGCGTTCGGCTTCTGGATTTTTGGACTTCGCCTTCTCGATCTTGCTGACTTGCTCGATATTCTTGCGCAGCTCTTTCGCGTCCTCAGCGAGAGTCTCTGCCTGCTGGGCAAAGCGCCTTGTCTGCGCGGCCCACTGACGCTGTTCTGGGCTGACGGTTTGCTCGAGAATGATGACACGCAACGGCTGTGTTTCGGTTCGCTGGCCTTTGAGATCGATGGCGATAAGTTTGATCATCACGGTGTCGCCGGCTTTGACCTGCATCGGGGCGAGTCCGAGCAGCGTCTGGATCTGAGCTTCCTTAACGGTTTTGCCAGAGACTTCTTTTTCGCTCCACTTTGCGGCATTGATGGAGTGCGCGAGCAGCACTCTTTCGAGGCCCACATCATCACCAGCAAGACCACTGAGACGCACGGCTTCATCAGCGAGGAGTTCGATCTGGTCGATGGGTTCAATGATCTGCACGACTGGCGGAAGATCAGGAGTAGAAATGACTGACCAAGGCGATGATTCATCGTTAGTGAAGCCAGTCTCCTTAGCAGTAAGGGCCATCTGCCAAGATTCGACGTCTGCTTTCACTTCAAGTGCCGCGCTCACACCGTCATCTGTGGCGATCTGCGCCGGCAGGGCTTCAGGATGATCGGCGTGGTCGGGATTGATCAGCAGACTGGCTTTGGAGATGGGTTGGTTGAGCTTTAGTGTGAGCTTAACAATGCTGCCCTCAAGCGCTTCGATGTCACCCTGATCATCGGTAACTTTGATTTCAGGCAAACCGCTGTAGGCAGGAGGGACGACGGTTTTGACAAACTTGATCACTCGTGGCCGTGCACGAGCACTTAGTGTAAACCACGAACTGATGGCATCAGCGGCGACGATGCGATAGCGCAGATCAATCTGGCCAATGGCGACGACGCTCTGGTATCGACTACCAGTCGAGAGACGCATATCAGTTAGACGTGATTTCGCGTCGCCTGCTTGAGTCTCGATCTGTACGCGATCAGGTTTGGGTCCGATGATGTCGGCGATCACTTCCATCTCAGAGGCAAATGGCACGAGCGTGTCCGCTGGCGTCGGCGCGGCGATGACGATCTCCACGCTTGAGGGGCGAGCCAAGTTAGCAAAAGGGATCGCGGCACGAGCGAAAAAACCCGGCAGATGTAGCATCGAAACGAAGCTAAGTGCGATGATCAGCGCCAGCATGAGGCCGAAGCCCATGATCCATGATTTCAAAGAGCGCAGCGGAAGCACGGAGCAGAGTGATATTTTTTGAACCTCAGCGGCGACATCGTCTTGAAGACGAGCACGAAATTCTTCAGACTCGGAACCGTGGCCTTCAGCTAATTCAACGGCTGACAGCATGCGCTCCCGCATAGCAGGCACTACGATTTCCAGAAGTCGTGCTGCGCCGGATGTCTCACGCGCCTCGGAAATGAAACGCCACGCCACTTTCCAACCAGCAAAAGCGGCACCTGCATACGCGGCCAAAGAAAACCAAGGGCGAATCGACTCAGGCATGAACCAAGCGCGATCCAGCAAAGCGATGACGAGAAGCACCAATAGAGCCACCGTGCCAAGAGCGAGTGCCGCACGCCATTTGAGTAACTTTTGACGGCGTTGGCGGAAGGCATTGAGAACTTCCAGTGTTGCTGGGCGGAGGGCGATGTTCATTGAGAGCAGAGTGGCCCGCAGTCAACGTGCCGCAATACGCGGTTCTTCTGAGCCACGAAGAGAATTCAGCTGGCTGGCGTATGGTGGTTACTTAGCGGAAGCCAAAGCCTGCAGAATACCCTGCGCTACCTTTTGCGCCAGATAATCGGAACCGATGTCGAGATAATGTACGTCCTTCGGCTTCTGCATCTCGGCGAGCTTGGGCGTGATCCAGGCGTTGAGATCATTGATAGCGACATCGTTTTCGGTCATGACCTTGGTCGCGACTTGATTGTATTCAGACACTTCACCAAACTTGCGCGTCGGCACGAGATCGCCCTGTGGGATTGGAGTGGTGGTGGCCCAGATGAGTTTGGCACCAGTCTTCTTCATGCGTATGACGAGCGTGCGTAGATTGGCCTCATAATCAGCGGCTTCGACCTGACGCTTACCGTCAGGCATGAATTTCAAATCATGGATGCCCCAGTTGAAATGGATGACGTCCCACTTGCCGGTGCCGAGCCACTTTTCGATGTTGGCAATGCCATTCTTCGTCGGCCCGCCGTTTTGCGGGATGCGATGGACGTTGGCTTTGCCGTCGAGTTTTTGTCTGACCGAAAGCGTGTAGCCAATGGAGATGGAATCACCAATGATAAGCACGCGCGGCAGGCCGGCCTTATCAACAATGGGAGCGAGCGCTAGACTGGCAACACGCTTCTTTGGAGCCTCCGTCTTTTGGGCATGAAGGAGGCTGCTGAATGACGAAAGGCAGAGGATGGTGAGGCCGAGTCGGGAGCGCATGAGAGTGGTAAAGTTGAAGGCGCGGACATCAACGAAAGCCAAGCACCGCAACTCTCCTTAAAATCAACTTGCGATAAAGTGCATAAACGGCAAAGTCCACTCTCGCCGCTTTCGGGTTGCGATAAATGGACAGATGCCAGAGTGGTCGATCGGGCTCGCCTGGAAAGCGTGTGTACCCTAATCCGGTACCGAGGGTTCGAATCCCTCTCTGTCCGCCACCTCTCAGTGGCTCCGTGGTTCTTCAAATGTCATTCAACTTCATGTCAGAAAAAGCGCGATTGAACTATCTTGTTCTAACGACTGACTGAATTATCATTCCCACATGAGTGTCAGCTTCGAACATTTACCCGGCCTAAGCGCACTCGTTGATGACGTGTCGTATGATCCAACGCGCCCGGCACCACCTGACAGGCCACATCCATTCGTGTATCATGTCTCCATTCACAATGGCTCTGCAGAGACCGTGAACATCTTTGGTCGTAAGTGGATCGTGCGTGATACCGATGGTGACACACTTGTCGTGGAAGGTGATGGCGTGGTGGGACAGTTCCCGCGTCTCGAACCCGGCCAGACCTTCAGCTACAACTCGTATCACGTCATCAAAGCAGAGAGCACTGCGACAGGATCGTTTTTCGGAACGACTCAACAGGGTCGTCCCGTGTGTGTGCGAATCCCACGCTTCGAGATGCATCCTCCGATGCTCGCTTAATCTCGGTATCATCGAAATCAACTCTGCCAGTGGTGCACTAAAACAAGAGACCCTCTGGCATGCGAAGCCAGAGGGTCTTGTTTGGCGATCCAGCAACCAACAACAGTGAGGACCGATGGCACGAAAGTTTAAGCCGAGAGGCTGCAACAACGTGGCCCGCCCGAGAATGAACTCGCTTGGACAGTCGGAGATTAAAAAGTTTTGAGGCACTCGTCAACACCGGGGGGTTAATTTTGCAAAATGAGAGGTTATTCTCATTTATGAAACCCACTTTCACCCGAAAAACTCTGATAATTTTAGAAGAAACCGCCTTGACAGCATTGTGGAGAACCAACTGTTCATGTGAATAAGCTCAACAACTAAGCACATACTAGCCTTAGTTCTGAGACATTCTGAGTCGAAAGATGGACGGCGGCCACATCGTTTCAAACGGTGCCTCAATCCGCTCATGCGGCAGTGTGTGCGACGATGCTCTGACAAAGCTATTGAGCAAGCGACTGCAGCGTGAATGTTAGAGGCCCACCCCTCGACCCAAAGTTCACCTCATGGAATTCCAACAACCTCTGCGTTATGCCACCGGTATTGCGCTCGCTCTTCTAGCAGTCAGCAGCCCTTTATCAGCCAACGATTGGACCAACTGGCGTGGACCACTTCAAAATGGCGTTAGTCTCGAACATTACACAGGAGCCGGTAAGCTGGCTGAAACACCAGCTTGGACTTATGATGCGCGTAGCCGAGGCACGCCAGTGATCGTGGATGGCAAAGTGGTTTTATGGGGCTACCGCGGTGAAACCACAGATCTGATCGAACTCCTCACGGTGCTGGATGCAGAGACCGGTAAGAAACTCTGGGAAGTGGAGATCGCCGACTATCTGAGTGATTCCATTTATAACCGATACTCCATTGGCGCACCCACCGTGGACCCTGAGACGAAGCGTATCTACCTCGTCAGCAATGCGGGCCGTTTTGTTTGCTACGAGCTTGATGGAAAGAAGGTCTTCGAGATGCCGCTCATGGAAGATCTAGGACGCATGACTTTCCCGAACTCACGCGTCGGCAGCCCTATCATCGAGGGCGATCTCGTGATCATTCACTTCATCTTCTCGAACTGGGGTGCCGATGGACCTGCGGCTGACCGAGTCTATGGCTTTGATAAAAAGAGTGGCGAACTCGTCTGGTGGAGCCTGCCTGGCGTGAGTCCTCCAGTTGATAGCTCCTTCTCCACCCCAGTCGTGGAGACACGCGATGGCAAACGCGTGCTCTATTTCACCACCGGTTGTGGCAATTTGGTGTGCGTGAACGCCCGCAGCGGCAAGCCTTACTGGAGAATGCCCCTTTGCAAAAACGGTATGAACCCCAGTGTCGTGCTGCATAAAGGAAATGTGATCGCCATCCACGGTGATGAAAACATCGACACCTCCGAGAAGGGTCGCATGAGTGCCATCAAGCTGCCAGAAAAGCTCACCTCAGCAGCTCCTGGCACCGAGACAACCATCCTGGAAGCGAGTTCTGAAACTTGGCGCAATCCTATTGGTGCCACGAGCAGTTCGCCCGTCCTTGTCGGCGATACGATTTATCAGCTCACAGACGGAGGTGAACTCTGCGCCATCGACGCCAACACCGGTAGAGACCTCTGGAAGAAGAAGCTCAGCAACGCCAACTTGCACTCCTCTCCTTTGTATGTCGATGGACTGCTCTATTGCCCGATGATGGAAGGCAAGCTCGTCGTCGTGAAGCCCAGTGCGACAGATGCTGAAATCGTCCAGGAGATCAAACTTGATGGTGGCAACTCCGCCCAATGCCTCGGTGCCCCAGTCGTATGTGATGGCACACTCTATGTGACCACTACCGAGAAGTTCTACGCCTTCCCGATTCCGAACAGCGGCATCAAAATCGATGCCGCACCCGCGGCTAAAATCCCAGCCGCTGGTAAAGCTGTGGCTCTTCAGATCATTCCGGCTGAAACCGTCATCATGCGCGGTAACAAACAGGCCTTTCGCATTCGCAGCGTCGATGCCAATGGCATGGTCGTCAGTGACAAAGTCGCAGGCGTGAAGTGGGAAAGCTTCATCCCACCAACCGCTAAGGTGAAGGCCACTATGGACGCCAGTTTCAACAAGGCGGGTGAACTCGTCGTCGCCGCTGATTCAAAAATCAGCGCTGGTGCCTGGAAGGCCACCTCAGCCGATGGTTTGACCGGCACGATCCGCGGCCGAGGTCTCAAAGGACTGCCCATCACCGAAGACTTCGAAGGCTACAACCTCACCGAAGAATTTCCCGCCGACCCGGCGAATCCAGCGTACAAGTTCGCATATCCACCTCTCCCATGGATCGGAGCGCGCTTCAAATTCCAGGTCATGGAAAAGAATGGCAACAAGGTCTTCGGCAAGAGTTTCGACCGCCTCCTCTTCCAGCGCGGCATCGTCTTCGTCGCTCCGTCCACGCTTTCAAACTACACCATGCAGGCCGACGTCATGACAGATGGCAATGCCCGATCAAAAGCAGATCTCGGCCTGATCAATCAGCGCTACCTCATCTGCATGCGTGGCAATGCAGGCAAACTGGAGATCAGCTCAAATCTCGAGCGCCTCTCGCAGGCTGCCATCTTTAAAGTGAGCGCTAACACCTGGTACACGCTGAAAACACGCGTCGATGTCGCAGCAGATGGTAGTGGCGTAGTGAAGGGCAAAGTCTGGCCCAAAGACCAGCCCGAGCCCGAAGTTTGGACCATCGAAGCCAAAGTCGCCAAAGCCCACACACAGGGTAGCCCCGGCATCTTCGGCTTCACGCCTATGAACCAGAAGCGCGTCTTCCTCGACAACCTCAGCATCACCGAGAATAAATAATTTAAACACCAGCCTTTTCCAATGAAGCCAACAAACACCTTCCTCCTAGCGTTGCTCAGTGCCGCTTCCATCCACGCAGCCGATCTACCCGAATGGGGTGGAGGCCAAAGCCGAAACATGGTCTCTTCTGAAAAGGGGCTGCCCATGGAAATCGATCCCGGCAAAAAGTACGGCCCCAAAGCCGCGCCGAAGATCGCTGGTCGTCTCCGTCCGAACGCTGAAGGAGCGAATGCAGGCCCTGGCGCAGAAGACATCGACCTGTCCACCACCAAAAACTGCCTCTGGGTGGCCAAACTTGGCTCCCAGACCTATGGCACACCCATGATCGCCAGCGGTCAGGTCTATGTCGGCACAAACAACGAATCCCCCCGCAACAACAAGCACATCGGCGACCGCGGTATTGTCATGGTCTTCGATGAATACACCGGCCAGTTCAAATGGCAGATGGTTTCCCCGAAGATGGGTTCCGGCAAAGTGAACGACTGGGAATACCTCGGAGTCTGCGCCAGCCCCACCATCGTCGGCGACAAAGCCTATGTTCCAGGCAACCGCTGCCAGATCATTTGCATGGACGTCAACGGCATGTCCAATGGCAACCAAGGTATGCAGGATGAGGCCGCCTTCATGGCTGCCCCGGACAAAGACGGCAAACCCGTCCCTGTCGAACCTGGGAAAACCGATGCCGACATCCTGTGGGTGTATGATATGTACAAAGAGCTCGGTGTTTTCCAGCACAACGCCACCGCTGGTTATCCGCTCATCATTGGTGACAAACTCTTCGCCCCCACCTGCAACGGCGTGGACTGGACGCACTCTAACATTCCTTCGCCCCAGGCTCCTAGCTTCATCATGCTGAACGCCAACGACGGCACCCTCCTCGGTGAAATGGATCACGTCGCTTCCGAGCGAGTCCTCCACTGCTCATGGTCCAGCCCGACACTCGGCCTGATCGATGGCAAACAGCAGATCATCTTTGGCGCAGGCGACGGCTGGGTCTATTCCATGGCCCCCGAGACTGAAAAGAAAGATGACTTTGACATCCTCAAAGAATTCTGGCGTTACGACGCCAACCCACCTGAGTATCGCAAGAGCCCAGCTGGTGAACCCATCAAGTACGTCGAATACGACGGCCCAAGCGAAATCATCGGCACCACCGTCTTCCATGATGGCCTCGTTTATGTGAACATCGGACAGGACCCCGAGCACGGCGAAGGCGTCGGCATGTTGAGCTGCATCGACCCAAAACAGACCGGCGATCTCTCCGGCAAAGCCCTCTGGACCTTCAAAGGCATCGAGCGCTCCATCTCAACGCCTGCCGTGAAAGACGGCCTTGTCTATACCGCCGACTACACAGGCCGCGTCTTCTGCCTCGATGCCAAGACCGGTAAAGAATATTGGAAGTTCGACACCAAAGGCCACATCTGGTCCAGCCCGCTCGTCGCTGATGGTAAAGTCTGGATCGGCAACGAAGAAGGTGAGCTCTTCATCCTCGCTGAAGGTAAGGAACTGAAGGAAATCAAAACCATCGAGTTCCCCTCCCCTCTCCTCAGCAGCGTCGTCGCCGCGAATGGCTGCATCTACATCACTACCCACACGCATCTCTACTGCTTCAGAGAAGGTGCCAAGCCAGTGAATCCATAAACCGTATCATACCACCTTTTGCTTTAGCGGGCCGAGATCAATTCCCTGCCCGCTTTTCGTTAAAGAGGGCCACTTCAATCCGCTACTAGTTCGTCCCACGACTTCAATCCCGTGACTGGCAGTAAAGCAGCCGCAGCTTCCTTCCAGGCTGGAGTCCCAGCTTTCAAGAAGATATCCCAAATCTGCTTTTTGCTATGCGGCTCTGAGATCGTATTCGGTGCATTCCTCCATAGTCCAAGGCGCAGTCCACCCTCCTGGGCATGATCCACATGACGGTGATAAATGAAGGCATCCACCAATGGCAAGCGCTGGCATTTCTCCCAGGCATAGGCATAGGCGGCGGCTTGGAGAGATTCACCCTCAGGCTTCAGCAGCGTGTGAAAACCCTGCTCAGAAAGAATGATTCGCCGTGGCTGCCCCTGCCACAGAAGTTCGGGTTGTTTGAGATGATGACTGAGGACTTCCAAGTTCTTAAAGGTCACTTTGGGCGTCGCTTCACTACTGCTTACGGCCTTGTCCGCCCATGCGCGAGGATTGCCCAAATCTTCGGGATAGGGATGCCAGGCAACATGCCAATCGAGATCCCCCAGCTCACGCACTTTTTTGGCAAAGGCGTCTAAAAAATCCCGTCCTGGGGTAGCTTCTTCAGCGCTGATGCCATTCATCGAGATCGACCAGTGATGGTCAAAAGGAATGTAGAGCCGCGCATTCGCAGAAGCTCGGCGCACTGAGTCATGCATGATACGAAACGCCTTCTCATATTCATTCACTGCCTCAGCCATGGGCTTGCGACCAAGATTGTACCAGAGCCAGTGCGAGTTCACTTCGTTACCGACGATCCAGCCCCAAACCCGTCCATTCTCAGGATGCGCACCACTCCAGCGCTCGGCCATTTCTTCAGATACGGCACGAAGCCATGCGCGTCCGGTGGGCATCTTAGTGTTGAATGCCCCGATGCTGTATTTGTAATCAGCGCGCGCATCAGGATGAATGGCAATCGCATCAACATCTGTTTTTTTGGACGGATAAGAAAGCACGATGGCATAGACCAACACGCCGCGATCAGAGAGTGGCTTGATCTGCCGATCCAGGGACTTTAGGTAGCTTTCATTGAAGCTAAACACCTGCCCATCCACCGTCCGCGTTGGACTACCCGGTTTCTTTTGAATATCCAAAAGTGACGTGATGTTAATGTTGATGCCCGCGTGATGAATGCCCAACGCCAAGGCATCATCCACCATCTGCACTTGCAGTCCTTTGATCGAGGGCGGCTTCGGAAATGGATCGGCATTGGGCGCGGCTGAAAGCACCGATAAGCCAGCGAGCAGAAGAGAAGTGGAGATGAAGAAGAAACGCATGAATGGATAGAATAAGAAGCTGCGGTGAAGTGGTCTAGCTTGGCATCAAAAAAGCCCCGCCTGCGAAGACGGGGCTTTTTTGAAAAAACCAATTTGAACCAGCCAGCGATTAACGCTTGGAGAACTGGAAGCGCTTGCGGGCACCTGGGCGACCTGGCTTCTTACGTTCTTTAGCACGAGAATCACGGGTCAGAAGACCAGCCTTCTTCAGCGTGCCGCGCAGTTCTGGGTTTACAGCAATCAGAGCACGGGAGATGCCGAGCTTTACCGCACCGACCTGACCGGTGACACCACCGCCACAGGCATTAACTTTGAAATCATAGATCTGACGTGTATTCGTCAGAGCCAAAGGGGTCAGGATCTGATTCTGCAAAGCAACCGTAGGGAAATACTCTTCGAAATCGCGGCCATTGACCGTGATGGAACCGGAACCAGCGAGGATGTGAACGCGGGCGATGGCGGTCTTGCGACGGCCAGTAGAATTGTTGAGGGGCTTGGGATTGCTCATGAACTTAGATCAGGTAAAACTTGGAATTAAGCGACAACGAAAGGTTGTGGATTCTGAGCTACATGCGGATGGTCTGCACCCACATAAACTTTCAGCTTGGTAACGATCGCATCACCTAGGCGATTGTGTGGGACCATGCCTTTCACAGCGCGATGTACGAGCAACTCAGGACGGCGTTGACGAACTTTTTCAGCGGTCTCCACTTTCTGGTTACCGATGTAGCCACCTCGCTTGCTGGTGTAAACTTTCTGCTGTTCTTTCTTACCAGTCAGCAGCACTTGCTCAGCATTGATCACCACAACGAAATCGCCGGTATCAACATGAGGGGTAAATGTTGGCCGAGTCTTACCACGGATAAGATTAGCAGCAGCCACGGCGACTTGGCCGAGTACCTGATCCTTGGCATCAATGATCCACCACTGGCGGTTCATGTCTTGGGCTTTGGCAGAGAATGTCTTCATAAGGTTCTTTGTGAGTAACACTCGATGAACGTCATCGAGCGCGGGAAAAGAAGGGTCGCGAGAATAGAAGTCTCAGGCAAGGTGTCAAACGGAAACTAGAGTTATTCACAGCTCTTTTGAGGTTAATTTGAATTGCTGCGGCGACTGAGACTAAGATAGACCCAGCTCATATCACGATCAGCCGCTGCAGACGGGTAAAGAGCAGCGAGCAATGAATCTTATTAGCAGCCAATCCGGTCAGCTTCATGATCGCCGTGCGATATAAAGCAATCTGTGGCGCATAGCCCGCTAGTTTCGCCTCCAGAGCTTCATCTGAGTCTACGTCATCGGTTTTAAAATCAATGATCCAGGCACTGAGGTAGTGACCGCTTGAGTCACGCTCCAACTGCACACGATCAAAAATGCCAGACACCCATTCACCATCCATCACGAGATCGAATGGCCGCTCACGCCAGAGCTGCGTCTGTGGCCCAGGCTGCTGAAAAACATTTGATCCAAGCACGGAGCACACCATGCGAAAAGCCAAGCTCTCCGGCGTCTTGGAGTCGGCGCTGAGATCATCTTGCGTGAGCAGACCTTTAATTAGCCAGCGCTGCGTCAAAGTGTCCAAAGGCTCAGCCCAAGCGACTTCGGCAAAAAGTTCATGCACACGGGTGCCGAGTCGGCGGCCAGGCTCGCGGCCTGCACTGAAGAGCACACTGCCTTTGACCTTAAAACTCTCCTCACCCGAGGGAGTTCGGCGACGCGGCATGGGCTGTGTTTCCTGCAACAATGGACCTAGCGGCGCTGAGACTGCGATGACTGGCGGGAGTATTTCCGCCTGACGATGCTCGGCCAGATACCAGCCCGCATCACCGGTTTCCCACTCAATGTTCCACGAGTCCCCCGCCACTGGCGAAGCGCCGAGCGTGGATCGTAGCAGGACAGACTCTTTAATAGCAGATGGTTTTTGTGCGGCAGGCTCAGCGATCAAATACAAGCCACGCTTGGCGCGAGTCATGGCCACATAGAGACGACAAAGCGACTCGAAAGCACCGCGCCGTTTCGCTTCTTTCAGCTCAGTACCGAGCGTGGCATCGAGTTCGGCATAGACTCGCAGCGGTGTTTGCAGAACCCAGCGCACACCCTCACGATCTCGACTGATCATGAGATCATCTCGACGCAGTTTATCCATCGAGTCCCCATCCAGATCAGGCAGGATTACGACATCAAACTCCAGCCCTTTCGCCGCATGAACGGTCATGACTTGGATCGCATTCTGTGAGCCACGCACACGCAGAGGATACTCACGCGCATTGCGAATGAAGACATCCAGATCACGACTACCCGTCAAATCAAACTCCATCGCGATGTCGGTCATCTGCGTGAGTCGGCGTTTGTGAAATTCATCCAGTTCAGGCAAAGCTGCGTGAATGATAGGAACCCACTCCTGCATGAAAGCGGTGAATCCCTGCTCCTGCACGAGACGCTGCACATTCGCGATGCGATACCGCCACGACTTTTCATCAGCCGTCAACTCAGGCCATAGAGGCGTCATCTTCAAATGCTCTAAAGCCTGCATATCCGAGGGATGCACCGCGAGTTGCAGCACGGATAGCAACGCCAAAGTCACCGCATTGTCCGTGCAGGGGCGCTGCCGGGATTCACACACCACCTCCATGCTTGTGAGATGGCGTAGCCGCTCAGTCATCTCCGTGGCATCATTGTTTTGGCGCACTAAAACCGCACAGGAAAGCCCACGCTTCAGCGGTTCCATCTCACGCAGCAACTTCGCAGCCACATGGACCGCGCCCTCCTGATCATCGCCCCCGGACTTGAGCGGTGAAAGCAAAGCCGCATGACCCACCAGCGCCTTTTGGCTGGCCAGATGCTCTTGAAAAGAGAAGCCCTTTAGACTGCCTTCTGGGAGCAGCAACTCGATGACTGCCCGGCTTCCAAACACACCATTCACCGCATCTAAAACCGCAGGCGCGCTGCGATATGACACACTCAGCGGCTGCTGATGCAGACCACGCGGCCCAGCCTCTGGGTAAGCACGCAATACGTCATCAAACAAATCCGGCTCTGCCTGACGCCAGAGATAGATCGACTGCTTCGGATCACCCACGGCAAAGAAGCTGCGTTGGCCCTCAGTATCCTGGATTACTTCATCCACCAAATCTCCAATCACCTGCCACTGCGTGCGGCTGGTATCCTGAAACTCGTCGAGCAACCAATGATCATGCCGCCCATCCATGCGATACCAGAGATCACCGCTGCCACCGAGCCAGGGCGAGTCCTCACGCACCGCATTGGCGAGCAGTCGCTGCACATCGGCAAAGGAAAGCCGGCCACGAGCACGCACCCGCTGAGCATACTGATCCGCCAGCATCGCCGTCACTGCAGCGAGTCCGCGCGTGCGCTCAGCACGCACCAGAAACTCACGCAGCATCAGTGCTTCAGCGAGTCCGCGCAGTGCACGCGCTGGCGCGCCATCGAGCGGCAGTTTCTTGCGCATCCACATCAGCTCACCGCGATCATTTTGAATTTCAGGCCATTGCTCGGCCAGCTTTTCCAACAACTCCTTCACACGCTTTGGCAGCGTCATTCCGGGCGTTGTTTCGAGCACCGCTTGGAGCGTTTCTTCCAGCAGTGTTTGCCCAGGCGCATGCGGCGGTATGAAAAACTGACGCACCTCCGCCACCACGTCGGCGATGGCTTTGACCGCAGGTAATCCGTCTGGCCAGATGGCGCGAATTTCACCCCAGCCTCTGAGGCTTTCGTCATTCGACATCCCCTTCCCTGAGTCCTCCCAGCGCATCACACCATCCACCGCCCACTTCTGCATGGTCGCGTCAACCGTCTTCTCACCTGCGCCAAAAGTTGCCTGCTTGTAGGCTTCCGTCAGCAGATGCAGCGCCGCCCGATCTTCACTTGAGTAAAGATGATCCAAGAGTGCTTCCAGCGCTTCATCGAGCGCCTGCTTAGCCTCATCTTCCTGCATCACGCGCGCACCCGCAGGCAATCCGAGTTCCAGCGGAAAACAGCGCGTCATACCAGCAAAAAAACTGTCCAGCGTGCCCAGCCGCAAACGATGCAGACGCCGAGTCACGCGCCGAAGCAGCAGCGCATAGTCGGTGCCCGCCGGCACAGGCGGTTCGACATCTCTAAAGAAACCCAACGCACTTTCAGGATTCTCGGCCAGTTCCGCCAGTCGGCGCAGGATACGATTGAAGAACTCCCCCGCCGCCTTGCGCGTGAACGTCATCGCAGCAATGCATTCCGGCTCCGCACCGAGCGTGAGTAGGTGAGCATAACGCCGAGCCAATTGATACGTCTTCCCAGATCCCGCCGAGGCGCTGATCATGAGATGCTTGAGGCTGAATTCGATGTCGGACACAGAAGTAAAAAGTAGTGGGTTAAGAATCCTGATCCGCTGACAAAAACAATGCGCTAATTTCTAGACGCTCAACTCTCAACTCTCACCCATTCCCACCAAAGTCGAGCACTTGGTTCTCGCACCACAAGTTGCGAGAGCAACATGATAATCTAAACTCTTCACATGCAACCTGATCCTGCCGATCACATCATCATCGACGATATCCTCCCGCCCAAAATGCGGACCTTCCACAAAGATGCCAAAGGCAAGCCTGTAGAATCTGATATGGCGCAGTTTCTCGCCAAGTGGCTGGACAACTGGCTGCGCATCCCCGGCACCGATTTTAAAATCGGACTCGATCCTCTGCTCTCACTCATTCCAGGCTTCGGCAGTACCATCGCCTCGGGCGGTGGACTCATCATCCTAATCGAAGCCGTGCGCAGTCGTGTCAGCGTGCCCGTCCTCCTGCGCATGGCGGGGAACATACTGATGAACACGCTCTTCGATTTCGCCCCCGCACTCGGCCCCGTGGCCAGCGCTTTTTTTAAATCCAACTCCCGCAATCTACGGCTCCTTCAGGACTGGCAGGCCGGGCAGCATGACCTCGTCAAACGCAGCACCTGGCGGCTCTTCGGCGTGCTCGGATTGATCGTCGCCGCCCTCATCAGCATACTGCTTGGACTATTCGCACTCTATGTCTGGCTACTGACCCATCTTTTCCGCGCCTGAGTTTAGTCGCAACTTGTCTGGTAATCCTGCGTTTTACAACGCCCTCTCACATGTCTTTCCACTCGCTTTCAGATGTCCTTTCCCAAGCCGCCAAACAAGCCGGTTGCCGTGATCAATCGAGACTCCGCCACGCGCTGGAAGAAGCCGGAGATAAACGCCAGCCACTGATCGAGGCACTGCTAGACGCCAATGTGGTCGATGAAGAAAACTTCTTCACCCAGCTCGCCACAGTGCTGAAGATGCCTTTTGCCAAAGATGAAGGCGAAGCTCAAGACGGCCTACACAATCGCTTCCCAGCCAAGCTTGCGCTGCGCCACCGCATCTATCCGACTCACGTCAGCGCAATGGAGGCCACTGTGCTCACCTACAATCCCTTTGATCTCAGCGCACGTCAGGCCGTGGGACAGGAACTTCGCAAACGTGTGCATTGGCAGGTCGCCAGTCGTCACCGCATTCTCGAAGCCCTGCATCAGGGTTATGGCGTCGGCGCAGAGAATTTCGAAGAGCTGCTCGAAGGCCGCGAAGGCGCCGATCAGGACGATGATTTGAAACAGGAAGTCAACGTGCTCGACGAGGCCGATGAAGAAGCCACCGTGCTGAATTTCGTGAATCAAATCTTCCGCGAAGGCCTCAAGGAACGCGCCACCGACATCCATGTTGAGCCGCTGGAGCGCGATCTTCGCATACGTTATCGAGTCGATGGCAAGCTCATCGAAGTGCCTGTGCCGCCGAACATGCGCGTGCTGCAAAACTCACTCATCTCGCGTTTGAAAATCATGGCGCATCTCGACATCGCCGAGCGCCGACTGCCGCAGGATGGGCGCATCAATCTCGAACTCGATGGCGAGCCAATCGACGTGCGTGTCGCCACCATCCCCAGCGTCAATGGTGAGTCTGTCGCGCTGCGTTTGCTCACGCGGAAAAAGTTCGACATGGGAGCCATCGGCCTCGATCCCGACACCGAGGCCAAGTTCCGCAAACTACTTACCGCGCCAAACGGCATCATCCTCATCACCGGCCCGACCGGCTCAGGCAAGAGCACCACGCTTTACACCCTGCTGAAGGAGTTAAATACCAAGGAACGCCGAATCGTCACCATCGAAGATCCGGTAGAAAACAAGCTCGACGGTATCATTCAGATCGCCGTGAAGCCCGAGATCGACCTCACCTTCGCCGCTGGACTGCGCAGCATTCTGCGCGGCGATCCGAATGTCATCATGGTCGGAGAAATGCGCGACCAAGAAACCGTCGAAATCGCCATCCGTGGCGCGCTCACCGGGCACTTAGTTTTCTCCACCCTGCACACGAACGACGCTGTCGGCGGCATCTCCCGATTGCTCGACATGGGCATCGAGCCCTTCATGGTCTCCTCATCCGTGCGCGCCTTCCAGGCCCAGCGCCTCGTCCGCACCTTGTGCCCGCATTGCAAAGAGCCAGCCCACCATGAGGAAAGCTACCTCAAAGGCTGCGGCTTCCCCCTGGAGTGGAAGGACAAACTCTTTCGCCCAGTCGGCTGCCGCTCCTGCCGCAACACCGGCTTCACTGGCCGCCTCGCCATCATGGAAATCTGCCTCATGACCGAGGCCCTCCAGGAGAAGATCAACATGCGCTCCACCGTCATGGAACTCAAATCCCAAGCCCTCAGAGACGGCATGATCCCCATGCGCTTCTACGGCTTTCGCAAAGCTAGCGAAGGCATCACCACACTTGATGAAGTCATGACCGTGACGGCTGCAAGTGAGTGAGAATGGGGATAGCTCACCCGAGCTACCATTGGCCTAGGGTCTCCAGACCTTCATCTGCGGCTGGTCGCTTTAAGACTCACCCATATCTCAGACTCAAGGCACGGAGACCCCAGGCCGACACCGAGATTAATGTAGCGCAGATGCGCCGCCAGCTGAATTGGCTTAAGGCGCTGATTGATGCTGTGTTTGCTGGACCCGCAGAGGGATTGCGCGGACCACTTTCAGTCTGCCAGACTTGTGTTGTCCATTGCCTGCGCGTTGCAGGCCGCGCATGATAGGCGCATTCCGCTCATGACTTTGTCTCACTTCATCATCTCTTCCGCGCGCCACTACTGGCGTGGACATCTCGGGTTACTACTCGGGGCTTTTTTGGCCTCAGCGATTCTTAGCGGCTCCCTTCTTGTGGGTGATTCGGTCCGGGCGAGTTTGCGGCGAGTGGCTGAACTGCGACTTGGCAAAGTCGTGTTGGGCGTGTTGGGCGGGGACCGATGGTTCACGGAAAAACTGGCGCAGCAGGTGCAGAGTGTGCCGGTGATCCTGGCTACAGGCTCGGCCAGCACGGCAAATGGCAAGGTGCGAGTGAATGGCGCGCAGGTGCTGGGCGTGGAGTCGGGCTTCTGGAAACTTAGCGCGAATGGTAAAGCGCTCACGCTGGAGAAGACGGACATTGCGTTGAATGAACCGCTGGCACGTAAGCTGAACGTTAAAGTAGGAGACACCGTATTGGTGCGCATGGAGCGGCCGAGCGCGATCTCGCGCGATGCGCCGCTGTCTGGCAGCACAAATCAAGACATCTCATTGCGGAGGAAAATCGGCGCGATTGTTAGTGTCCAGGACTTTGGCGCGTTTCAACTCATCGCCTCACAGATCACTCCGGACTCGGTGTTTGTGAATCTGGCGGATTTGCAGACGCAGCTTGAGATGGATGGGAAGGTGAACGCTGCGCTAAATGCCGGAGCTCGAATGACGAATGACGAATGGGAGAAGACAAAGACGCTCGAAGACTTCGGACTCAAGCTCACGCGCATCGCCGGTGCCAAAAAGGAATGGGAGATAAGCACAGGGCGCGTGTTTCTTGACCAAAGTCTCGCCACGAAACTGCTAGCGCGTGAGGGCAGCTATGGCGTGCTGACCTATCTGGTGAATGGGCTGAAATCCGCCAAGGGCGGCACGCCATACTCGATGATCACAGCCACGGATCGAATGGCAGGCAACAACGACGGCATAACCATCAGCCAATGGTTGGCGGAGGATCATGGGCTGAAGATCGGTGACAAGCTGGAGATCATTTACTTCGTGGTCGGTCTGGGCCGTGAACTAAAACAGCAGACAGCCAGCTTCAGCGTGAACGGCATTTTACCGATGACGGACCCCGAGGTGACGCGTGCGTGGACGCCGGATTTTCCAGGCGTGTCCGACGTGGATAATTGCCGCGACTGGGAGCCGGGCATCCCGATGGACATGAAGGCGATCCGCGACAAGGACGAGAAGTATTGGGACGACTACAAAGGCACACCAAAGGGCTTCATCAGCCTCGCTGCCGGGCAGAAGCTGTGGTCGAACCGCTTCGGCCAACTCACCGCGATTCGCTTTGCCGACAGCGGCCAGGATGAGTCAGTGCTTAGGAAGGATCTACTCAGCACGCTGCGGCTTTCAGACATCGGACTCGTGCCACGCCATTTCAAAAAGGATGCTGACGCGGCGGCGAAAGGCAGCGTGGATTTCGGCGGATTGTTCATCGGTTTGAGCTTGTTCTTGATCACGGCGGCGTTGGTGTTTGCCGCGCTGTTGTTCTTGTTCACGCTGGAGCGCCGCGCTTCCCAGGTGGGCTTGCTTTTAGCACTGGGCTGGTCAACAAAGATGGTTCGGCGTGCTTTACTCGGTGAGGCTGGAGTGATCGCTGTGGCGGGCAGTGTACTGGGTTTATTTGGCGGCAGTGTTTATACCAAACTGGCCCTGCGCGGCCTTAGCGGTGCGTGGTCGGGCGCGTCACAGGGATTGCCATTAGTGTATGAGGCGAGCGCTGGAACCATGATCGGCGCTGGGCTCGGCTCGGTGATCGTGGTGCTGCTAACACTGTGGTGGGCGGGCAGGAAAATGTTCCGCGCGCAGCCGCGTGATTTGCTGGGCGCTTGGAGCACGGATGAGTCTAGCGCAAGCAAAGCCAAACCAAAGCGTGGCTGGCTGCCAGTGTTGTTGCTACTCGTCGCTATCGGCCTCGTCTTTGCCGCGATGTCGGCGAAGGCACCGGAAGCGGTAGCTGGCATGTTCTTTGGCAGCGGCATGATGCTTATGATCGCAGGCCTAATGCTGGCCGGTCGTTGGATGCGGCGTGATGGCCGAGAGCTAGCACAGTCGCTCTGGCAGATCGGTATGCGCAATGTTTCGCGCCGCCCATCACGCAATCTGGCGGTGATCGGCATGATGGCGGGCGGCATCTTCATGGTCACGGCCGTGAATGCCTTTCGCATGAGTGCGGGTGATGTCACGCAGCACACTTCAGGCACCGGCGGCTTTGCGCTGATTGGTGAATCCTCGCTGCCTATTTATGAGGACCTTAACAGCAAGGCCGGTATCGAAGCCTTTGGTCTGGATGAGAAGCTGATGGCGGGTGTGAAGGTCGTGCCTTTTCGCGTCAAAGAAGGGGATGACGCGAGCTGCCTGAATCTGAACCGCGCGCAGAAGCCCGTGTTGGTGGGTGTGAATCCGGTGCTGCTCGCCGAGCGCTTCCGTTTGGCTGGTGGTAAAGGATGGGAGTCGTTGATGCCCTATGTCTTTGATAAAACATTCAAGCCTGAGGGTGCCACGGAGGTCTTACGCCCGCTAGATCCAGAGCATGGAGCGAATGTGGCTCTCGCAGATCAAGCCACGGCCATGTGGGGACTCGGCAAAGGCGTGGGCGATGCGGTGGACTACCAAGATTCGTCGGGCCAGCCCTTCAAAGTCAAGTTGACGGGCTTGCTCGCAGGATCGGTGCTGCAAGGCAAGATGGTGACGAGTGAGTCAGCTTTTTTGAAAGCCTACCCTGATGCTGCTGGCTATCGCTTCTTCCTCATCGACACGCCTGCTCACAAAGCGGAAGAGGTCAGCGCACATCTCACCCGCCAACTTGAGCAGCGCGGCCTGGCTCTGGAGCCAGCGAATCAGCGCTTGGAAACTTTCCTCAGCGTGCAGAACACTTACATCGGCATCTTCACCATCCTCGGTGGGCTGGGCGTTTTGCTTGGCACAGCGGGACTCGGCGTGCTGGTAGCGCGTCATGTCTTGGAGCGGCGTGGTGAGCTGGGTTTGATGCAGGCGCTGGGATTCCTACCGGGTGCTTTGAGAAAGCTCGTGCTGGGTGAGCATGTGGCGCTGCTGGTCAGCGGCCTGCTGCTCGGCGTCGGCTGTGCGCTGATCGCTGTGTGGCCGAGTGTCACGCAGGGCGGTGGTGATTTACCCGTGGGCTTCCTCGGCACCTTGCTGGCTGGCGTGCTGGTCTTTGGCGTCGTCGTCTGCTGGATCGCGGTGTCATCGGCAGTGCGCGGGCGGCTGCTGGATTCGATCCGGCGAGAGTGATGGCTATAGGTTCATCATCTCTATGAACTCGTCCGGTAGGATCGGGCGCGCACGATAGGTCGTGGCAGCCAGCACGTTAAAATGCCGATCATGGGTGATGATCCGTTGGGCATTTGCGGTGATTGCACAGTCGATGAACTTATTGTCGTCCAGATCAGCCTTGATGACTTGAAATCGAAAATCAGGCTGCTGGCGGATTAGGTTGCCATTCACTCCAGCTCCCAAGTTTTATCAGGGTCATGAAATCGTTCCAACGTCGCTCCGCTCGACCTGCACTCCGGGATCGACAGCGCCAAAACGTCGTGCAGTGTAAGGGGTAGTTTAACCTTACGCCAGGTGTCACCGAATGTGAGGCAACGATCCCTACCCTAACGCCACTCTCCGGTGTGATTTAGTGACGAGGCAATACGAAACAGATCGTCCTGATGCCAGAGAAAAAAGCTGCCCGGCTACTCATCCAGTCCATGCAGCCTTTTCATGCTCATGAAGTGAGGAGCCTACACTCACGGGTTGCAGCTCGGCATTGAACATGCTTCTTGGAAGACATCCCATGAGCACCACCACCTCCCTTTGGCCACGTTTTCAGAAGTACTTCGTCCGCTACTCGCAGCTCGGCTTCTCCATCGACATTAGCCGCATGTCCTTTGAAGACAGCCTGTTCGACTCGATGGCTCCTTCGATTGAAAAGGCCTTCACGGCGATGAAGGAGCTTGAGTCGGGTGCCATCGCCAATCCTGACGAGGGGCGCATGGTCGGGCACTACTGGCTGCGTAACTCGGCGCTAGCTCCAGCTGAACTGCGCGCTGAGATCGATGTGGGGCTGGAGGACGTCTTGAGGTTCGCGGCGGATGTCCACAGCGGTGCGGTGAAGGCGGCCAATGGGCAAAAGTTCACCCGTGTGCTTGTCGTCGGCATCGGTGGTTCGGCGTTGGGGCCGCAGCTCGTAGCTCAGGCTATCGCTCCGGCTGTGCCGCTGCTGGAAATTAGCTTCTTTGATAACACCGACCCTGATGGCATGGATCGCGTAGTGGCGCAGATTGGTGCGGAATTGGAGACGACGATTACGCTGGTGATCTCGAAGTCGGGTGGCACTAAGGAGACACGCAATGGAATGCTGGAAGCCGCCGCCGCTTACAAGGCTCTGGGTCTGGACTTCACTGAATATGCCGTGGCCGTGACCGGTGTGGGCAGTAATCTTGATAAATATGCCATTGCGAATGGTTGGCTGGCGCGCTTTCCGATGTGGGATTGGGTCGGCGGACGCACCAGCGTGATGAGTGCGGTGGGCACACTCGCTGCCGCCCTGCAAGGCGTTGACGTGCGCGGCTTCCTGGCTGGTGCAGCCGCGATGGATGCTGAGACGCGCACGCGCCCGGCACGCGAAAACGCGGCCATGCTGCTGGCCCTCATGTGGTTCAGCGCAGGAAAGGGCAAGGGTGCGAAAGACATGGTCGTGCTGCCTTACAAGGACCGGCTCGTACTTTTCAGCAAATACCTCCAACAGCTCGTCATGGAGTCGCTCGGCAAGGAGCATGATCTCGATGGCATCGTGGTGAACCAGGGCATCGCCGTTTATGGTAATAAAGGCAGTACCGATCAGCACGCCTATGTGCAGCAACTCCGTGATGGCGTGAACAATTTCTTTGCCACCTTCATCGAGGTGCGCAAGTCACGTGACACAGCGGGCTTTGAGGTCGAACCCGGCTACACGAGCGGCGATTATTTGCAGGGCTTCCTGCGCGGCACACGCACAGCGCTGGCTGACAAAGGCCGTGAGTCGGTGACGTTGACCGTCAGTGAAGTCAGTGCTTTCAGCCTCGGGATGCTCGTGGGCTTGTTCGAGCGTGCGGTCGGCTTTTATGCCACGCTGGTGAATGTGAATGCTTATCATCAGCCCGGTGTCGAGGCCGGTAAAAAGGCAGCGACAGATTTCCTCAGGCAAATGTCCGTCGTGCTCACCGCCCTTCCTACCAGTGGTGCCGGAGTCACTGCTGAGGCCTTAGCTGCTTTGGTCGGTGTGGATGCTGAGGACGCTTGGCACATGCTCAGTCATCTGGCTGCAAATGGTCAAGTGCATCTCACTATTGCGGGAGGCACGCCCGGAGCAGATTGTTTCCTGCGTGCTCAATAGAATACGTGATTGCCATTTTCATCAAGGCGTTCTATGACAGAGGGCGTTCAAATGAGCGCAGCCAATAATGGACGAACGCTTTCCACTTCAATACCAGATCGCCTGCATCATACTGACGGCTCTTTTCGTGTGGTCATTTAGCGTCTCACGCGAGCCTCGGCTGTGGCGGCGACTTTTCCAATCCACCTTTTCTAAAGCGACTCAGTTCTCGGTCAATAAGAACAAGGTCATCGACGAAAGCCTGAAGAAGTGGGGCATCCTCATCGCCATGGGGATTCTTGTCGCAGATGTCGGCTGCTTCGTCGCTGGAGTGACCTATCAAAGCCGGATGGATGCTAAGCGCATGTCTGCTGATGATTGGTTCCACGTTAACGAGCAAAATAGAATTCAAGGCACTGCTCCTGGAGCTGCTGGACGCACCAGTCTGCCGTGATCATCTGGGGCATCGGTTCTACCAACTCATGCCTTCCAATTTCAGCTTCATCGGTGTATTTGGCCTCGTAGCTTTCATCGCACTCGCTTGGGCGATCTCAGAAAACCGCCGCCTCTTCCCCTGGCGCACTGTGACTGCTGGTCTGGCACTGCAATTCATCCTCGCTTGGCTGGTTCTGCGTTCGGAAACTGGAGCTTGGTTTTTTAGCAGGCTGGATGCCGCTTTCAATCGGCTGCTAGGCTTTGCCAATGAAGGAGTCTCCATGGTCTTCGGTCCGCTGGCGAACCACGACCTGCTCTCAGCGAAATGGGGGCCTGAAAACGCCTTTCTTTTTGCCGTGAACGTGACCGGCACCATCGTGCTCGTATCGGCCTTGTCCTCGCTTCTATATCACTATGGCGTTCTGCAAGTGATCGTGCGCTGTGTCGCCTGGATCATGCAGCGACTCATGGGCACCAGCGGCAGTGAAAGCCTGGCCGCAGCGGCCAATATCTTCATGGGACAGACGGAGGCACCGCTCGTGATCAAGCCCTACCTTGCCACGATGACGCGCAGCGAACTGCTGGCCCTGATGATCGGAGGCATGGCCAGCATCGCGGGTGGCGTATTGGCCGCCTATGTCGCCTTTGGCATCTCCGCAGGGCATTTGCTCACCGCTTCTGTCATGAGCGCACCGGCCTCGCTGATGCTCGCAAAGATTCTCCTGCCGGAAACTGAGATAAGCGACACCGCTGAGGGCGCGCAACGCCAGATCGAACGCGAGTCTGTGAATGGCATTGATGCGATTTGTCATGGTGCCAGTGACGGCATGAAACTCGCCATCAATGTCATGGCCATGCTCATCGCCTTTGTCGCCATCGTGGCTTTGGCAAACTACACACTCTCATTCGGCCTGCGTGGTTTCGGCATCAGCGAAGCCAGACCGCTTCAGACGCTACTTGGCTGGGTGAATGCCCCTTTCGCCTGGCTTATGGGCGTGCCGTGGCAGGACTGCCCGACCATCGGCAGCATTCTCGGAGAACGCATCGCACTTAATGAATTCATCGGCTACCTGAGCCTAAGCAAAGCCGAGGGACTACAGCCACGGAGTGTCACCATCGCCACTTACGCCCTGTGCGGCTTCGCCAATTTCGCCAGTATCGCCATCCAGATCGGCGGCATCGGCGCGCTGGCAGAAAACCGCCGCCAGGATCTCGCACGCCTCGGTTTCAAAGCCATGATCGGCGGCTTGCTCGCGTGCTATTGCACCGCATGCATCGTCGGGCTGCTGGCACGCTGAGCTAATCCTCCTTCTGCCCGTTCCCCAGCAGATTCGCGCTGAGCTGATTCTCCGCGCTCTTCACCATCAGCAGGGACGGCTCCTTGCTCCGCTTGTCCTTGGGACGGTCATCGCGGATGAGATTGTTGGTAATCAGGCTGTGCTTCACATCCTCCAAACGAATGCCAGCGCCGTCGGAGTCAAGGATTTGGTTTTGAGCGATGATGAGCCGACTGCCGCCCATGACATCCACCGCTGCGCGCTGACGCCAGACGCCGGAGATCACGTTGCCAGTGAGTGAGCTATCGGTGCAGTTAGTTAGCACAATGCCATTGTTCTCCGCATTCAGAAAACCATTCACGGCATAGCGCGGGTTGCGGTCGAAGTTGTTACTGCTGATGACGAGATGCTCGCAGTTCTCAGCTATCATATCATGCTCAAAACCTTCCCAGAACGTGTTGCCTGTGATCGTGACGCCGCGTGATTCACGCACTTCGATATTCACCCGCACGTCGCTGAAGACATTGGCGGTGATGGTCACATTACCCTCACGAGTCGTCGCGCGGCCAACACGGCGCTCCAAGCTGGAATCAGTACCCGCGCCGTTGATGCGGATATTTGCCGAGCCGGGAGCTTTGCTCGTGTGCTGGAGCGTACAACCGGTAATCGCCACCTCGCCGATGGAGCCTTCAGTGGAGGTGAGCTCGACATTCGCCGACGGCGGTCCTTTTTCTGAATGATTGCCCTCAATGTCACAGGTACCGATGTGCAGGTTCCGCACATTGCCTCCGCGCGACACAATGCCTCCACCGCCATTGTAGCTTATGTGGCAGCCGATGACGTTAATCTGGTGGAGGTTCAGTTGATCCAAAAAGATGCCGATACCGCTGTTCTCATAGAAGTGGCAATCGGCGATGAGCACGTTGCGATTGCGCGTGGTGAGATGTACGGCGTGGCGGCACTTGCGCACGACGACACGAGTCAGCGTGAGCTGCATCGTGCCCACGGCCTCGATGCCATCCGCCTCGGCATGTTCACCCACGATCTCGATGCCGCTGACCATGGGTGTGCGCTCCTTCTCCCACACCGGCGATTTGAAACTACTAGGTGCTGCGGTGCCTTCGTGGCTACCTTTGAAAAAGAAAGCGGGCCCAGCTCCTGCCATGACAATGCGCGCTGTGCCATCACCCGACAACGCGGCAAAACCCGTCTCACTCAGCGGGATATTGACCGTGCGAGTCAGGCGATAAGTGCCCTTGGGGAAAAGCAGACTGCCATGGGAAAGCACCGCCTTTTCAATCGCCGTCGTATCATCCGTCTGACCATCTCCCGTGGCACCGAGCGTCAAAACACTGGTCTGCGCGTTGGCTGTGAGGGCGAAGGCAAGCAAGGAGAAACAAAGCGTAGTTGGAGACATCCACCGGATACGCGAGCGCGGCTGAAATTCATTCGAACGAAGATGCTTGCGTGGACTGTCTGAGCCTCGTCGTATCCTACCACCATGAAACCTTTCTTGATCTCCATACTCGTTACCATTGCTCCGCTGCTCGCGGCGCGCATCGTTGAAAAACCCTTCGAGTACCTCAACGGTGATGTGACCTGCGAGGGCTGGGCCGCCTATGATGACTCCACCACATCAAAGCGCCCCTCCGTCCTCATCGTGCATCAGTGGACCGGCGTCAGTGACAATGAAAAGATGCGCGCGCGAATGCTGGCTGAACTGGGCTACAACGTATTCGTCGCCGATGTGTATGGGAAAGGCGTGCGGCCCCAGCCGCCTGCCTCTGGACAGGAAGCGGGCAAGTACAAAAAGGATCGCGCTCTGCTCCGCGATCGCCTGAAGACGGCGCTCAGCGTGCTGGTCAAAGACAGCCGCACGGATACCTCTCGCGTGGCCTGCATCGGCTACTGCTTCGGCGGCACCGCTGCCATTGAGCTGGCACGTGGTGGAGCAGCCTTGAAAGGCGTGGTCAGTTTTCATGGCGGACTCGACAGCCCCACGCCAGCCGATGGCAAGAACATCAAGGGTAAGGTGCTTGCTCTCCACGGTGCGGACGATCCCTTCGTGCCTGCCGCCGACATCGCCGCCTTTGAACAGGAAATGAAGGACGCCGGTGTGGATTACAAGCTCGTCCAGTATCCAGGTGCCGTTCATGCCTTCACTCAGAAAGCTGCTGGCAATGACAACTCCAAAGGTGCGGCTTACAACGAAGCCGCCGATAAGGCTTCATGGGATGAGATGAAGACCTTCTTCAGCAAACTCTTCGCCAACTGATCCATAAAGACTCTCGTCATCGTCCTGAGTTGGAGCCTGATGCTCGGCGCGGCGGCGTAGGCGGATCTCAAAGCCGTTTCACAGGACGGCTTGGTGACAGCCACAGACTTCATCCGGTTCGTCGAGAACGACAATGGAGCTTCGCTGCAAACCAGCATCGCCAGTTATGCTTCGCGGACTGGTGTCATCGTTGACCCAGTGGGCGCGGACACATAGCTGATAAAAAGCACTTCGACGCACTGAACACACGCTTCAAAACCTATGATGCCCTGCTTTATGAGTTCGTCGGACGTCCCGTCGAGCAGCGTCAGGAAATAACAGCAAAAAGCGACCGGCTAAAAGCTTGGGATCTGCCAGCGGAGTGAGGTCTAGTCTTGGAGTACAAACACGCCAATAGACTCCGGCACATGGAAGTCAGGCTCCTCCGTCTGCGGATTCACCCAGGGCATCCAGCCATGCTGCACACTGCCATCTGGCCGATGTCTGAACTCGCCACGATAGACGCCTGCATAAAACTCACGCGAGTCTGGCTTCAGGACATTGAGCACGCGCAAGTTTGCCAATGGCAAGCTGCCTGCCACGCGATAATGCGGCGCCTCAATGCAGGCACTGATTTGAAAATTTGGGCATGTCCAATTCCAGTCTATCTGCCGATGGAAGCGTGCCTGATAAGCCAGCACTTCCCCACGCGGACTCATTTCAAAACAGTAATAGGGAGTGAGGCTGAGATCCGGTGTGAGAAAGATCTCCACACGATCTGAACCAAGCACACGGTCTTTCAGCGTGTCGCCATCACCCAGCACGAGATCCTCATCCACACAGTCGAAGCGGAAGTGCAGCCGCTCCTCATCCCAGAGCGCGCGGAACTCTGTGACAGGAACCTGACGCTCCTCCCATGGAAAGCAAAAGTCAGTGAGCACATCCGCCTGAGACCAGTCCGGGGTCGGTGTAGATTTGGAGATGCGGTGGACGCGGTAGTGCTTCATGCTGGAGTCATGGCGCGCACGACGTTCTTTGCATCTACGATTTGCTTTCAACTGCTTACCATAAACACCGTCATGGCCCAGTCATCCGAGCCCATCATCATCGCCCATCGCGGAGCATCGGGTTATCTGCCTGAGCATACGCTTGAAGCCAAAGCCATGGCACATGCAATGGACGCGGATTACATCGAGCAAGATGTTGTGTTGAGCAAAGATGACGTGCCTGTCGTGCTGCATGACATCCACGTCGATACCATCAGCGATGTCGCCACGCGCTTTCCTGACCACAAGCGCGCCGATGGTCGCTACTATGCGCTCGATTTCACCGTCGTTGAGTTGAAGCAGCTTCATGTCTGTGAGCGCTTCAATGCCAAGACAGGCAAGCAGGTCTTCCCGAAACGCTTTCCGAAAGGCATCTCCTCATTTCAAATACCAACCCTTGAAGAGGAGTTGGAACTCATCGCCGGACTCAATCAAAGCACGGGCCGCATCGCTGGTATCTATCCCGAGATTAAGCAGCCCGCTTGGCATCTCAAAGAAGGTCACGACATCAGCCGCATCGTTCTGTCCATCCTGCATAAGCATGGCTACAAGACGAAGCAAGATCGCTGCTACATCCAGTGCTTCGAGCATGATGAAGTGATTCGCCTGCGCAATGAACTCGGCTGGGAGGGCCGACTTATCATGCTCATGAGTGGCGGAACTAGAGGCCCAGGTAAAACTGACTTTGACCATCTGCGCACGCCTGAAGGACTCGCCGAACTTGCCAAGATTGCCGACGGTATCGGCCCGGATATTGGCTCGATCATCACAGCTAAGCGTGAGGTCACTAATCTCGTGAAGAATGCGCACGCGCAAAAACTTCAAGTACATCCCTACACGCTGCGCATTGATGAATTGCCCAGGTTTGCCAAATCTACGGACGACCTTTTGGATCTCCTTTTCCATCAAGCTCATGTCGATGGACTCTTCTCTGATTTCCCGGATGTTGCCCTGCTGTGGTTGAAACAGAACACAAAATAATTCTATCCCATGCCCGCCTCACTTCCAGATACTGTAGAGCTTTTGAAGTCTTTCGGGACAGCTCTAGGACTTGGTCTGCTCGTCGGTCTTCAGCGCGAGTGGGTGCAGAACCGAATCGCCGGTATCCGCACCTTTGCGCTACTCACTCTCTTTGGTGCAATGGCTGGTCTGCTGGGTCTCATGCATGGTGATTGGGTCATTGCCGCCGCCATGATCGCCTTTGCTGGCGTGGTCGTTGTTGGAACGCTTGGAGAGGCAAAAAGCAAGGAGCTGGATTCAGGCCTGACCACTGAGATGGCCATGCTGGTCATGTTTACGGCAGGCATGATCACCATTCTTGGGCAGCGCCTCATCGCTGTGATCATTGCTGGTGTGGTCATGGTCCTGCTGCAAAGCAAGAAACCACTGCACAACATGGTCCGCCGAATTGGTGAAGACGATTTGCGTGAGATCGCCCGCCTCGTGCTTGCAGGTCTGGTCATTCTACCTGCCCTGCCAAATCGCGAAATGGGCTATCTCGGCGTGCTCAATCCTTTCTCCATCTGGCTCATGGTTGTGCTGATCGTGGGTATCAGCCTCGCTGCCTATCTTGTGGGAAAGTTCTATCATGGGGCAAAGGGCGCTGCTCTCACCGGCATCCTTGGCGGCTTGATCTCCAGCACGGCTACCACAGCCAGCCTCTCCCGCCGCAGTCACGATATTGGAGCTTGTGGCATCTGTCTTGCCGCAATGACTTTGATTGCCTCAGCGATCGTCTTTGTCCGTGTCATCATCGAGATCATGATCGCCGCACCCGGCTATCTGAATAGCCTCCTTCCACCACTTGTAGCGATGATGTTTTGGTTCGGCCTTGTGGCGGCCATCATGCATCGCATCTCGGAGAAACAGGGTCAGCATCGATCCCAAGAACAGCCGCCATCTGAACAAAATCGGACTTGTCGTCACACTCGGCGCACGCGCATTCATCAAGCCCACTCTCATCGGCTTAATCTCTGCGTTGGCTGGTGGCGCGCTAATTTTAGCACTGTGGCCGTGATCAAATTCAGCCCCGCTTTTTGCGCTGCTGATCGGACCGCTCAAGCGGGCGCTGCGATTGCCTTGATCCCATCACTCGATGCGTAGTCTTGCGTATCTCACTGCGGCCCGGACTTCCATGAGTGCCGCGCGCGCCGGGTTCTTCTTTGGTATGGATGGCTTCAGTCACTGGCTGAGTGGACAGCTTTAAAATTGCCGTGACGCCGGAAGAGGTGTCGGCTTTTTTCTTGGCCCTTGGGTTCGTGCTAGTTTTCGTTTTCATACGAGTCAGCGTGGCCCTGAAATTAGATCGAGCCTTCTCATGTGTTGTTATTCATCGTGCTTTCATTGTGTCTCCGCACTGCTCAAGAAAAGCACGATGATTCGCAACGACATCGCTCGGGACTGAATGCATGGTAACTGCGGACACCCCGTCTATAATCCAGCCATGCCTGCCCAGTTCAAAGAATACTACGCCACACTCGGCGTTGCCCGTGATGCTAGCGCGGATGACATCAAAAAAGCCTTCCGCAAGTTGGCTAGGCTATATCATCCTGACACCGCCAAAAACAAGAAGACGGCTGAGGAAAAGTTCAAAGAGATCAACGAAGCCAACGAGGTTCTAGGTGATCCCGAAAAGCGCAAAAAGTATGACACGCTTGGTGCGAACTGGCAGGAACCGGAGGCCGCCGCGGCTCATGAACAGGATGTTCACTTCGGTGGCACCGGCTTCAGCGACTTCTTCGAGCAATACTTCAGCGGTGGCAGCCGTTACGGCTTCCCGCAGGGCTTTGATGAAGGCGCTTCATCTGGAGCCGCGCGCCAAGGACGCGCGCGAAAAGGTCACGACATTGAGGGCGACATACTCGTCACACTCGAAGAAGCCATGCATGGCACACAGCGACCGCTTTCACTGCAAACGGCGAATCGTCAGACCGGTGCAGTGCAAACTCACACGTTTGAGGTGCGCATTCCACCAGGGGCCACCGATGGCCGCCGCATCCGTGTGCCAGGCCAGGGCGAGCCAGGCGTCAACGGCGGCGAGGCAGGCGACCTCTACCTGCGCGTGCGCCACGCTTCACACCCCGACTTCACAACTCGTGAGACAGATGTGTATCACGAGATCGACATTGCCCCCTGGGAAGCAGTGCTCGGTGCGGAGGTCGTAGTGCCTACACTCGATGGCTCCATCAAGGTGCGCGTCCCAGCAGGTGCAGAGAACAACCAAAAGCTCCGTGTGAGAGGCCGTGGTCTGCCGAAAGGTAAGACCGGAGAGCGAGGAGATTTTTTTGTGACTCTTCACGTCGTGCTTCCAACCATCGTCAGTGATTCTGAACGCGCACTTTGGGAGCAACTGCGTAGCGCCTCCACCTTTAACCCACGCGCCTGAAATGAACGCCGCCACGCAAGAAGCAAACTACACGCTGGACATCTTCGCTGAGATCACCGGCGTCTCCACGCAGACTATTTTACACTATCAGGAGCACGGCATCATACGCCCCAGACTCGATGATGAAGCCGTCCGCGCGCTACGCCGCATCGAGCATCTGCGAGAGACCTGTGAGATGAATCTCGCCGGATTAAAACTGCTCACCAGCCTGCTCGATGAAGTCGAGCAACTGCGAGAAGAACGGCGAATGCTTCAAAAGTAAAAGGCGCGCGTTGTCGTCATGTCCTACCGACTTACTCGCATCCACTTCACCGACTCCATACCAGAGGCGAGTTCGCGCGCGCGGACCTGCCAGGTGCCGGGATCGTCGTTCGGAGCGAGGTCGAGCTTGAGTTCGAGGATTCCATTCTCTGCGGCGTAGTGGCCACTGCCTTCACTGCGCTTGCCATTGGCGTCCTGGATTTCGATTTCGACGGGCACGACCGCTTTGAATGGCCCGGCTTCAGTGCTGGCTAGCGAGGCTTTAATCGCGACCAGGTTACCGCAGGTGGCGGTCGCGGGGACATCGAGGGTGAGACTGAGCAGCGGCTTCGGCGTGATCATGAAGATGCGGCCATCACCTGGGCCGAGATCGACTTGCCAGTTCATCTCATTTTCAGCACTGCGTTTGGGAACAAGCAGCGAGCGGCGTGTGAGGTCATACACATTCGCGCTGTCTTGGAATAACGTGAGTTTGCCACTGGAAGGTAGACCGTTCTCCATCACGAGTCCGTGCTTACCGACATAGGTGCCGGGCTCGCGCTGGTCATTGATGACGAAGACATACAGTGCATCTCCAAAGCGGCGCGTTCGCACGATGATCTCGGGATTGTCACAGGTGATCTTCGGTATCCAGCCGAGACTCTTCATCTTGTCGGGCAACGTTTGCGCCAGGGCGAGCATGGTGGCCTTATCCTTCGCTGCGTTCTTCACGCGCTTAAAGCTGGGCACGGTCACGTCGGCCTTGATCGCAGGGGAGAGGAACTCATCGGCGATGATCTTGCCGCCCTTCTTCTGCCATTCGAGCAGGCGCGTGACGATACCTTGTGACAGCACATCGCACTCGGGCATGAGCAGTACTTTGCGTCCGCTGAGCCCGCCTTTAAGCAGCGTCTCTTCAAAGAGAATGTCTGTCTGCACATGGGCGTGCTGCATGGCCTGCCAGAGGTCGGCGGACCATCCATTGTTGCTGCCGTAGCCACCACGACGCGCGAACATCTGGGAGGTGAAGCTTTCCAGCAAAGCCACATCAGCCCGCTCATCGGGGATACTCATGAGCGTGGGACCGAGCGGCTCGATGACTTCGCGGATGAGTTGTTGCAGGACAGGCGCGGTGTTCGGATTCGTGAAACGATACGCACTGGTGCTGCCTGGAACATCGACGAGCGATTGCCAGCCGTGATACATAATGCCCTGGATGGGCCGCGAGATCTTCGTCCAAAAGGCTTCCTTCAAATGCATGGGCGCGATGGTGATGTAGGCGGCATCTGGGTCATGATCCTGCCAGGCCACGAGATCGCCCGGCGCTTTGGCTCCGATGGGCGCAGTCTGCGAGCGATACCAGATGAGCTGCGTCATCTTCATCACGCGCTGGTTCTTTCCGCTGGCCGCGCTCATGGCAAAGAGTTGATCAGTGGCGAGCCCGATGCGCTGCGGATCTGGGTAGGTGTAGGTCCAGTGCGAAAGCACATCCACGCTGCCGCCTGCACCGCTGATGCTGGGCTGGCGCACGGCTGGATCAAAGAAGGTCCACAGGTCGCGTCTGCCAGAGCTTTTGATGCCCTTATTCATGGCCGAGTGCAGGCCATTCCAGCCATCCCCCACGGTCCAGAACCAGCGGTAGTATTTCAGGATCGGATGATCATCGGGGATCAAACGGTTCGCAGGAAAGTCCTTCAGCTTGGTGTAGTCCACACCCCATTTGTTCACCGCTTCTGCCGGGATTTCAGCGCTGGCAAACTTGCGGTAGTTATCCACATCCACGGGATTAAAGGACAGCGCATTGTGGTCACGCACCTCAGTGTCGATCAAGGTGGTGGTAAAGGCAGGATGATCGCCATAGGCCTTCACCACGCTCTGGCCCACGGTTTGAAAAAAGGGCGCAAAATCTGGGGTCGATGCGCAGATGTCCTGCCGCTCATAAACCTTCCCCGCGCGGTCCACGCGCAGGTTCTTCGGGTCACTCATCAGCGCGCTGGCGGGTGATAGACTGGCCACGACGTTGAGCCCGTTCTTCAAAGCTTCATCCAGTGTGCTGCGATTGCGCGCGATGTACTCGGTTGATCCAGGTGGCAGGGCTTTCTTCGCCTGCCAGATATCACCGACATTCGGCGCGCTGAAGCCGATGAAGTGCGTGAAACCAAGGTCTTTTAATTGTGCGATGTCATCGCCACCCGCGCCCCACATGATCACCGGCATCTGTGGAGCCAGGCGCGGCACGATCTCAAACTCCGCGCTCTGCTCCGTGGCATAGCCGCTGGATTCAAAGCGGGCACGCAGCGTGTAGTGATCAGGCTTGAGCGCGGTGCTCACGGTGAACTTTGCTGCATGAGCCTTACCGGGCGCCAGATCGGGCAGGATGAACTCCTCATCCTTGCCGCCAAAGCTCAGCCGCAGCTTCGCGCCCTTCAGTGTTTCTCGGCGCAGGTTCGTGCAGAGGATTTCCACCGGCTTGGCGTTTGCCTCCATGCGCCGCCACACCGCGCGCGGACTGACGATCTGCATCATCGCCTTCTCAAAGCACAGCACGCCATCGCACACGCGCACTTCGTCGATGAAACCAGGAAAGCCGCCGTAGTTGCTGCCGCTGCGGTCGCCGATGCTCAACGCCTTCGTGCCGGGCGCCACCGCGCCGTAGCCCACGAGCTTCATGCCACCAACGGCGGAGCCATTGAGATAGAAGCGCCCATCACCCGCAGCATCATAAGTGAAGGCCACATGCTGCCACTCGCCCAGCACGAGCTTCAGCGGCAGCGAATGGATCATCTTCGACTCTGCACCGAATCCAAGCGTCACAAACATCCGCCGCAGCCCGCCTTTGTCCGCGCCCGTGATCTGCCAGGCGTAGTCCGTGTGCTCGACATACTTCTTGTCGAGCAAGTAGCAGCGCTGCTCCGGCTTCCAGTCAGCTTTGGGACGAATCCACATCTCCAGCGTGAAGGCTGCCTTCGGTGATAGCGCAGGCTTTGCCGCCGTCATGGCCGCGTGGCGTTTGTCCTCGACCGGGAAGCCTGGGAAGGACTCCAGCGCACCGCCAAACTTGCCCTTCGCAATCGTCACCGCGCCTTGCAGCGTGAGATCGTGGCCTTTGACCGAGGCGTCTTTCAGTGGGGCATCCGCATCAAACTTCCAGTAGCCCAGCACCTGCGGCCCCGTGGCGTCAGTCTGCGTGTAGCCCGTCTCCCAGGTTTCTTGAAGCGTGGCCGCGTGAGCAAAGATCGGGAACAGGAGGAGACAGGAAAGCAAGCGCATGGGTAGGCGGAGTCATACGCGATCAGCGGGTCTCTTTGTGAGACAGAAAAGTGTGTGGCTGACATTCTTGCCTAAACTTTTGGGTGTTCCGTTTCCCTGGGAGCGCTCATGCAGACAAGAATGTCTGCGTCACTACCACAGCCCCAGGCGACGGCAGGATGCAATCACTCCTTGTTTTGGGGCACATCAGCCAGCAATCCGGCGCACGGTTGTGCTCCAGTTGCTCTGCCCACTTGTCCCTATGGCGGCCATGCGGAAGAAGTAAGTCGCGCCCAGTCGCGGCAGCATCAGGGTCTTCTTGCGGCGACCACACAGAGGGATACTCTTCGGTTCCTCGCCCTCGACACCGTATTCCAGCACGTAATGCAGGGCATGCTTCACCTTGTCCCAGGTCACGGTGACCTCACCCTCGGAGATTCCCTGAAGCACCTGCAACCCGAGGGGCGCTGGCAGTGGTCCCACCTTTTTACGCGCACGTTGCACACCCAGTGCGCTGGAGGTGATGACGACGTTATTGCCCCAGCTCATGCTCTGCACGTAGCTACCCCGCCGGTTCAGTTGCTGGATCAAAGTGGCCCGCTTGGCATTCTTTTTCGCCACAGCCGTCGCCAGAGCTGTCTTCATGGCCTGCACCTCTGCACAATCGTCGGCAAAGGCACCCAGCATGGCGCCAAATCTGTCCTGACTTGGGCTTGGCTCCAGGAAGTGTTCATTGTCCTCCATCGCTGAAAAATGCGCCCGGCCAAACGTCAGCAAGTTCTGATCCGAGCGACCAAAGAGCCGCATCGTCACTACGGCACCATCATTCGGAAACGGCGGGATAATACGCGCGGCGGAGATCGACGCCAAAGTGGCCGCCAAGGCTGAAGTAGCTCTAGAAGATAAGGATAAAGGCGTATTCATGGCTCGATTTAGGTAAATATCTAGAATAAATGTAGCAACAGCAGTCTTACTTGCCCAGACGAAAGTGTCCCCATCCGGTTCCATGCCATGGCGCATCCTAGGCCTGAGCGGCTTTTTCAGCCGATACCCAGGAACAGTTGGCAATCTGAACCCAAGTGCCCGGTCTCAGAGGCAAAGTGCCCGTCGATCAGGTTACAAAGTCCGAGATTGGAACCAAAATTTTCAAAAAAGTAGTCGGGCTGCCGCAGGCAGAGGTTACAAACTCCGACTTTTGAACCAATGTGGTCCGTTCTTTCTCTGATGTTCTCGATCATCAGGTTACAAAGTCCCATCTTGCAACCAATGTTTGATAAGAATGACATCATGTGCCGGGCACCCGACATCAACTATCGGGCACCCGGCATGAAGTCTCCCGTTTTCTGGTTTCAATGTTGGGTATCGAAACCAGAAAACTTCTCACTTCACCACCCAAGGGCGATGGATCACCTCAGGTCCGCCCTCAAAGATCACCCCTGCTGCAACACTAGTAGCTCCTCCCCTGCAACGCTGTAGCCCAGCGGGTAGGCATGTCAGCTCTCCCATTTTTCATTTCTGCTTTTTCACTCCACCTACCACCTTTCCTTGCTATTGATCGTAGGAACCGCTTTCATAGGAGCAGTTCGTTAGGAAATCATCCCCATGGCACGAAAAGCATCCAGCAAGTCCGAGTCCAGCAACTCCACCGCCACCATCGGTTTCGAGGCCAAGCTCTGGCTCACCGCCGACAAGCTCCGCAACAACATGGACGCGGCGGAATACAAGCACGTCGTCCTCGGCCTCATCTTCCTCAAATACATCTCCGACACTTTCGAGGAGCACCGCGCCAAACTCCTCGCCGGCAAAGGCGACTACGCCGGTGCCAATGCTGAAGATCCGGACGAATACAAAGCCGAGAACGTCTTCTGGGTGCCCGCCGATGCCCGCTGGTCCCACCTCCAGGCCAGCGCCAAGCAGCCCACCATCGGCAAGACCGTGGACGACGCCATGGTCGCCATCGAGCGCGACATGTGGCTGACCGGCTTCGACGCGCCCTGCCTGCACACGATGTATGCCGACAAGCCGATGCAGGGCCACGGCCTCATGCAGGCCATCGCCCGCGTGAACCGCGTCTTCCGCGACAAGCCGGGTGGGCTGGTGGTGGATTACCTCGGCCTCGCCGATCAGCTCAAGAAGGCACTCATCACCTACACCGAGAGCGGCGGCCAGGGCGACCCGACCTTCGACACCGCGCAAGCCATCGCCGTGATGCTGGAGAAGCACGGCATCGCCTGCGACCTGATGCACGGCTTCCACTGGGACAAGTGGACCAGCGGCAAACCCGCCGAACGCCTCGCGCTCATCCCCGCCGGCCAGGAGCACATCCTCGAACAGGAGGACGGCAAGAAGCGCTGGGTGCAAGTTGTGACGGAGCTTTCCCGCGCCTTCGCCCTCTGCGCCGCGAGTGATGAAGCGACGGAGATCCGCGACGACGTGAGTTTTTTCCAAGCCCTGCAAGCCGCGCTGAACAAGCAGAGCAGCAAGAGCGGGAAGTCGCCCGAGCAAATCGACGCCGCCGTGCGCCAACTCGTGAGCAAGGCCATCACCACCGCAGGCCAGGTGATCGACGTTTTTGCCGCAGCAGGACTCAAGACGCCGAATATCGGTATCCTTGACGACAAGTTCCTCGCTGAAGTTCGCGGCCTCAAGCACAAGAACGTCGCCGCCGAACTACTGGAGAAGCTGCTCAAGGACGAACTCAAGGTGCGCTCCAAGCGTAACCTCGTGCAGAGCCAGGTCTTTTCCGAGAAGCTCAAGAAGACCCTCAACGCCTACCA
>CAMAQH010000017.1 GCA_945860295.1 Prosthecobacter debontii | reverse complement strand
GTGAAGTTGGACTTGGCGGGAGCTGAAAACGGGGTTGATAATCCCCTGCATCGTTTGGTGCATGGCTGTGAGTGCTTGTTTGTTTGCACTGCCAAGTAATCACGCCTTCAGCGCCAAACGATGCCTCTTTCAACTTCGGTATCCGGGTTCAAACATCCGACCAACCTTTCGCCATCGACGGCTACAAGGTCAAGCGGGTCAACTGGCATCACTTCGAGCCGATTTATCTGCCAGCCAGATTGCCCTACCTCAATCCCATTGAACGCCTTTGGCTGCGCTTGAAGGCCGACTGGTTCAACGATTGGATCGCCAAGACTTCGCCCCAACTCCAGGATCGTCTCATCGAGGCGCTACAATACCTCTTTGCCCAGCCCTCCCTGATCCAAACCCAGTGCCGCCCAAAGACAAGTTTATGACAGCCTTATCTAGAACCGGTCTAGTGCTCAGAATTTAGAGGCTTGACGTTCTGCGACGGCGGAAGAAGAGGGCCGAGAGGCCAAGGAGCATCAGCAGCGCGCGACCTGGCTCAGGGACGACAACAACAGCGATCACACCATGAGAGGTGAAAGCAGACGTGTCCCAACCGAAGGTCGTCGTGGAGATGTCAGGCAGGTCGAAGTCACCATGAATACCACCCGTTGAGGCTCCGACACCCGTGCTAAAACCACCACTGAAGGCACCGAACCAATCCACGAGGTTGAAAATCTGACCAGCGGCAAGAGTGCCTGAATTTAAACCATTGGAGAAGATCGAAACAATGCTCTGACCTGCAGCGGCCCCACCAGCATTGGTCCCGAGAACTAGAGCACCCGTGCCATTGCTGATATTAATGAAATCTGCCTGGCTGGAGTTGGATTGATTTGCCCAAGCGGCTGGTGTTGTCAAAGAGGCATCTGAGGTGGAACCCAAGCTGGCGAGATAAGCCGAGGCCGTCATACCGGAAGAAGCAAAGGTTGCGTCTGTTCCAGAAGCTGCCGTGATACCCATCTGAGTCTGAGAGCCCGCAGCGATAGTCAAACCGCCAGCCGCAGTGATTGTGAGCTTGGCGTTGCTGGTGGTCGTGTTGCCGTCTCCAGTGGCTAGAACGCCCTTGTTGGCGGCATTGGCGATGTCACCAATAATCGTGGCACCTTGCATGGTCCCAGAGCCAGAAATCACAGGTGCATTCGCGTAGGTAGCTGCGCTTTTCACCACTCTAACCAAGCCAGAACCCGTCGTGCCGACACCTGCGACGCCAACTTGCAACGTGCCATCGTTAACGTTGGTAGCGCCGGTGTAAGCGTTGGCTGCTCCCATGACCAGAACGCCAGCTGTCGTTTTCGTCAATGCACCACCACCATTGAGCTCATTCAAACCTGACAGAGTGCCTGACATGGCATTGAACACGATCTGATTGGTGGCATCACCGATGTTGCTGCCACTCATGTTAAGATTGGCACCGTTCAGGTTGACCGTTCCAGTGGCGGTGCCAACGTCGATGGCATCTGCACCACGGGAAATATTACCGCTGAAAGTGATGTTTCCGCCAGTCAAGTTAGCAGTCGCAACCGCGCTACCTGCACCAGAGGCAGATGCCAAAGTCCATGCGCCACTGGTTACTGTGCCACCACCGAAATTGATCGTTGTTGTCGTCGTGAACCCATTGGCACCTTTGGCTGAGGCATTCAATGAACCGATTTCAAGAGTTCCGGTGTCAAAGTTGAAGACGTTTACCAAGTCCTGATTACGGTTCTGAGTGCCAATGTTCACAGCGGAGAACTTCAAGTCCGCATTATGACCAGTAACGTCGAAAGTATTCTGGTTGCCACTCAGTAGCACACTCGTAGCGGCAGAACCAGTGCCCATGTTGAAGGCAGCAGCAGAAGTGCCGTCCGCCGCGCGCACCGTCACGCTACCACTGCTGTCGAGGAAGGTGATCGAACCGAGGTCACGCGCTCCGGTGCCGATATTGACAGTGTTGACGTTGAGGGTGTTCGAGACAGAACCCAGTTTCAGCAAATTCACCTGATTCGCGTTGCCGTTGAAGGTGCCCCCGCCCCCAACGGTGATGGCGCTGCCAGAGATCACACTGGTATCCGCCAATCTCAGTTCCGCCTTCCCAGTTGCATTGGTGCCGCTGCTACTGCTGACGAAGAGAACCCCGGACGTCGTATTGAGGGCGACGTTCATGGTCGGAAGGGCGCTGAAGTCGGCCAGCGTCATATTTGCGGTGCCCGTGCCTCCGACGAGGAAGGTGTTCCCGGTGTTTGTGAGGTTGTTCACAGTGAAATCGCCTCCTCCGGTGGCGGCGAAGTTGGTGGCGGACGAGGCGGCCGCACTGCCAATGGTGACGTTTCCATTGATCGTGACCTCCTTGGTCGGATCAACGACGAGGCTGGCCGATCCATTGGGCTGGACCAGAAGGGATCCAAAGGCAGTGTCTTCCTTCGCCTCGACCGTCCCGGTAGTGGTAATGGTATTCGCGCTGCCATACTGAAGAGCCCCAGTGAGGTTTTGCGCCGCATTGAACCGCAGGATTCCGTCGTCGATCGTGGTCGTTCCAGTGTAGCTGTTTGCTCCATTGATCACCCAGGTGTTGGCTCCTGACTTGGTCACCGAGAGCGCGGAACCTACTTCAACAATAGTTGCAATCGAGTTGACGAGTCCCGTGGCAGATGTCCCACCAAGGGTCAATGTCTTCGCGCCGTTCACCACCGTTTGAATCCGGCCCAAGGCAAGCGCTCCTGTGCCGTTGGCGTTGATCGTCAGACCACCCGTCGTGCCCTGCATCTCGATGATCCGGTCACTGCTGCTGCCTGCACCCGTGTAAGTCAGCGTGGCTCCGACGGTGGTCAGACCCGTGCGGATGATTCCGTTCTCAATCGTTGCTGGTGCGCCCAGGGCACTGGCACCGCCACCCACGTTACCAATCGTGTCAAAACTGATCGTTCCTGCCTGGATTTCCGTCGTGCCCGTGTAGGTGTTCAAACCACTCAGCGTCGCCACGTTGGTCTGCGCCTTGAGCAAGCCGCCCGCGCCCGCGAGCACCGCTCCGATTGCTGTGTCGCCCGTGTGGTTCAAGAAGAAGCCCGTAGAGGCGGTGATGGTGCCAGTGCCGGTGATGACCGGGCTGGCACCCGAGGTGGTGACGAGGCCGTGGCTGATGTTGTTGGCACCAAGGGCAAGGGTCGCCCCCGCACCGATGCTGAGATTGCCGCCAATCCCGAGGGCATTCGTAGCCCCAATGGTGATGGTGCCCGCCGTGAGCGTTGTCGCCCCGGTCCGGGTCGAGGTCGCATTCAGCGTCAGGTTTCCAGTGCCGATCTTGGTGAAGGCACCCGCACCGGATCCAAAACTGTTGGTCAAGGCCGCGTCGTTGCCATTCGTGTCAAGGATACCGCCACCCAGCAGGAAGCTGATCGTGCGTGTGGAGAGGTCATCAGTGAAGCCTGTGCCGAGACGAAGAGTGCCACCCGCAAACACAAGGTTCCCAGTGCCACCACCAATGTTATCCAGGTCGGCAATCTGAAGGGTGCCTTCGTTGATCGTCGTCTGGAAGGCCGCACCACCCGCCGTATTCGTTCCCGATAGGATCAAGATGCCACGCCCAGATTTCGTGATGTCAGCCGCACTGGTCAACGGTGACGTGATGGCTGCCGTCAACGCCTTCGTTGCATCGCTCGCATCAGGATTGAACACATGAATCACGTATTCATTGCTCCCACCCACAGTGATCCCATCAGCAAATCCACCAAGCGTGATGGTCTGTGCCGTCGCTGTCGTCGCCGTATTCGCCCGGGTGAACAGTAATGCGCCGCTGGTCACCGCCAAGGCCTGCCCAGCTCCATTGCCCGTCACGTTGATGTTGACCGCTCCCGCGTCGCTGTTGTTAATCACCAGCGAGTTGACCGTGCGCCCTGCGAGGCCTGTCAAATCCGCAGCCAGAGATTCACGCGTGTTATTGGTCACTCCTGACGTGGCGTAGGTCGCATATTCCGTTGCAAAATCCAGCGGACGGAACCCTGAAGTCGCAGTGTAGGTGCTCAGCGAGTTGCCCATGATCGTGGCTCCGATGGTGCCACCAACCACAATATCTTCCGCGATTGCCCATGGCACGATGCTCGTGGTCACCGTCCCGGCTGCTCCCACCCCACCAATCATCGTTCCGATGAACGCCGCCTCATTCGCAGCAGCGATCCGGAAATGCGCCCGCCGCCCTGTCGTGAGAGACATGCCATTGCCACGGATGATCAAGGTCGCATCATTCTCACGCACCACATTACTTGCCGTCAGAACGGTGGCCGCATTGGCTGCACTCGTCTCAGCTCTCACATAACTAGCACCTGAGCCCGCTGTTACCAATCCAACCGTTTCACTCTGCCCGCTGCCCTGATCCCGCCGAATCCACAGACCCGATGGCGAAGTTTGGTTGCCCCCGAATGCCGAATTCAGTGTGATCGACGCAGTATCAAGAATCTGGGCGCCGGATGAAGTCGTGGAGTTCTTGTCAATGAGCAGCCCCCCGGCACCATTGATCGTGAAGACAGAGGCGTTGTTTTGACCAATGCCACTCAATTGGAACAGACCGCCGTTGGCCGTCACCGCTCCAGTGAACCCGGAGCTCACGTTGTTCATGTTCAGGGTTCCACTGCTGCCCGTGTTCATAACCAGAGAACCCGTCCCAGTAAACAGCCCAGAAAACACGGTGTTCGCGCTTTGGTTAATCGTCAAGGTGTTGCTCCCCATCGCCACGATCCCAAGATCCTGATCCTGGTTCCGGCTACCACCCTGCAAGCGGCCAATCGTCTCACTCGCCAGCAGTTGCAAGGTCGAATCTCTCCCCACGCCAAGGGTCACCATCGAGGTGTCACCAATCGCATTTCCTCCGCTCAGCGCCAAAGTCCCGTTTTGGATCTCCGTCACGCCCGTGTAGGTGTTCTGTCCTGACAACAATGCCGTTCCACTTCCTGACTTAAAGAACAGGTGACCCGCACGAATATCAGACCCTATCTCAAAGGTTGCCGCACTGTCGTGCGTAACGACGATTTCAGGCGTTGCACCGCCGTAGCTCGAGGCCAAAGTGCCAACCATCAGGCTCGGTGTCCCACCCACGTTGCTGGTCACCAGGATCCCCCCGCTGTTCAGACTCAACACCCCGCCTTGCACACCCGCCAGATCAGACCCTGAAGCATTGTTGAAGCGCAGGCTGTTCAGATTGCTTCCACTCACCGTTCCACTGAACGCGGATCCTGTGTCGCTGATGTTTTGGCCTGTCACCCAGGACCCCACCACGTTTTGCAAGGTGGTTTCGGCAGCACCGATGTTGCCCCCGGAAGCGTTCGTCAGGTTCCGCGCGAAATAGGTGCCGGTCGCGTCCGTCACCGTCGCCCAGCCACCCAAGATGGCGTTGGTTCCCGTTCCAATGGTGTTGAGCGAGGTCGTCGTGTAGCCGAGTGTCGCGCTTGGCGTACCAGTAGGCTGGTTGAACCGGATGGTTCCGTCTTGCGAGTTGGCGGCGCGGGTGATCGCACCCAGATTCAGCACCACATCCTGGCCAGCAAGGGTCGTATTGATGATGTTGGCACCACCAGTGCCGAGGGTGAAACCCCCAACGGTTTGCGATACGGCAGTCGTCGCATTCCCGACCAAGATCAGAGTTGCTCCGCGCATGTCGAGTGCCGATGCGGCACGCACCTTCGTCGCCGTGTTGTTCGTGTAGTCTAACACCAGCGTTCCCTCGTTCAACAGCGTCACCCCAGTCGACGCCAACCCGCTGTTGTCTCCAGTCAAAGTTACTGTGTTAAGACTCAACTTCTCCAGAGAGTTTGTGCCCGCACTCGCTAGGTTCGCGTTGATCGTTCCTCCGTAAACATCGAAGTTCCCATTCACCGTCAGCACACCGCTTCCATTGACCACCCCGGAGCGATCAATGTTCCGGTTGCCCAATAAGAACTCATTCACTGTCTGGCTGAACGCGCCCAGGTTCAACGTGCCCACTCCAGCCGCATCCGTTCCAATCCGCAACGCGTCAAACTCGGTGCTCACCACTGCTTGGCTTGCGCCAAGATTGATGATACCGCCCGTGACCGCACGGAGCGAGGCAGAATCGGACAGTGTCCCGATGTTGAAAGACAGCGCTCCAACTCCGTTCAAGTTAAGTATGGCACCAGTCGTCACCGTGAAGTCATCACGCACCTGAGTCAGCCCGCTGTTGAGGTTCATGATGGTGGTGGCACCCGTGAGCGTCACGTCATCCCCAATCCGGCTCGTCCCCGTCTGGAAGGTCCAAGTCCCGCCGCTCACCGTCATGTCGGCCGCATCCGACGTCTGGGTGATCCCGGCCGTGATCTCACCTTCACTACCCGCCAAGCCTGAAAGAGTGAGACTGTTGTCCAAGGCCTGAGTGATGGCACCCGTGTAGGTGATTTTGGCACCACCGGTGCCATTTGCAGAAAGGGTGGAAGAAGCAGTCGTGGAAATCGGACGGTCCGTTGTCTGGCTGGTAGAACCGATGAAGCGCAGGTTGCCACCGCCCATCGTGATGGCTGTGCCCTGGCCCAGGCTGCTGGCCGCTCCGCCAATGTCGGTGACGGTGTTGAACTCAAGCACACCCTCGGAAAGTATGACGTTCCCTGTAAACGTGTTTGCCCCGCTAAGACGGAGAGTCGTGTTGGTCTGAGCCCAGGCACCCTGATCGTCGTTGACCGTCAAGGTCCGTGCCAGTCCGCCATCAGAGATGACACCAGAGATGATGGCCGGGCGGGTGGTGGATCCACCGACACTGATGCTGGCATTGTTTCCGAGGACGACTGAATTGGTGATGTTGATGACGCTGAAGTTATCCGTGGCCTGAAACAGACGCAGACCCATGTTCGCATTGCCGGCGCTGCCGAGAGTCACAACCCCGTTGAGGTTGACCGTCATGTCGCTCACGGGCGTGCCCGAGGCGTCTGCGGTGAGTTCGAAGACACCAGAGGCTGCGTCCAAGGTAAAGTTTTGGGCCAGGTTAAAGCTCGTTCCACCTGCCGTGGCGAAGGTGATGCGCCCAAGGCTGGCCGTGATGTTGCCTGTTCCGAGGGCAGTGACATTCGACGCCGTCACCGAGCCACGCAGAAAATCGAGGCCGCCCGACCAGGTTGGGTTGGTGTTGCTCAAGGTGAGCGTTCCCGTGAGCTGGTTGCCCGCTGAGACCGTGTTGATGCTGTCCAAGGTAAGCTTGCCCGCGCCGCTGAGCACACCCGAGAGGGTGATGTTACGCTGCGTGTCAGTCAACACGGCGGAATTGTTGTTGCGCATGTTGATGAAGGAAGCGGCGCTCACATTCACCGTGCCACTGTAGGTCTGGTTGCCACCGCCGGCGGAAAGCGTGCCCCCGCCGAGCGTCAGGTTGTTCGCCACCGTGCCCGCCGCGCCATTGTAGTAGAAGGCACCTGTGCTGTTCACGGCGACGTTGGCACGCTTACCAGTGACACCCAATGCGTCAATGCTCAGGATCTCCAAGGTGCCGCCGTTGGTGGTGAAATCGGCGGTGTTACCATTGTTGAAGGCGTTGTCAGCGGCGATGGAGACTGTCACTTTACCACTTCCGGTTTTGGTCACGTCCTTTTCTCCCTGCAATCCGCCAGAAAGGGTGAGCACGGAAGCTGCATCGGCGACATTCCAAGTTTGTGAGGAAACAGTTCCACTCAGGCGAAGCGGGGCCGAAATGGTAACAGCAGCTGGGCCACCAGCGATGATCCTGATCCCGTCTGTGGCGACTTGCGGAGCCACTTCAAGACGGTTGGTGCTAACCGCACCAGGGGCGATAGTGACGGAAGCCGGCGTGGTAGTGCCAGATTCGAAGGTCAGAGAGTTGATCTTGATGTTCTGCTCCAACGTCGTCGTGAGAGGAGCGGCTGCGATGCCATTGTAGCCAAAGACAACGTCGGTGCCACTACCTGGTATGGAAGCCGCTGCAATGGCTCCCGCCTTATCGGTGGACCAGTTATTGGCGTTAGCGTTCCAAGTGTTGTCAGTCAAACCTCTCCAGTAAGAGTTGCCCGTGATGAGTGTGCCCGTGGTGAGTTGGACGAGGTTGTTCGTAACGTTCCAAGTAAAGCCGGAGAAGCCACCAGGAGTAGCCCCCCGGATCATGTTGCCGACGCCAAAGCCGGTAATACCGCCATCCACAAGATTGAGGAGGGTATAAGTCGTGAGCGGATTAAGCCCCGCATCCGTCAGGTTGAACGTAATGGTGTTTGCCAAATTTAATGTACCACCGGCGAGGAGAGTGAGAGTATCCGTGTTCAGGAAGTCACCTGTGGCGAGTGAATCACCCACATTGAGGTTCAAGGTCGCCGTGCCAGTTCCTGCCCCAAGATTCAGATTAGTGAGGTTGGAGATGGCGCTCCCGGTGCCATCCAAAAGGCTGAGGATGGACCCACCGCCGACTTCGATCTTGGTAATGGCTCCTGGAGCGGTAAGCCCACCGGAAAGTGCCAGAGTGCTGTTACCGGTAGCGATCAACCCACTGGTGCCATTCAGCGCTGAATTGATGGTGAAGGAGCCGCCGCCCGTGCTGCTGGTGCTGCCTTGATAGGTCAGCGTCATGCCAGTGGGCAAGGCGAGTGCCGTGTTACCCGTCTTGACAATAGAAAGCGCTCCCGCACCGCTGTCAGTGATCGTGCGTGCGCCGGTATTGGTGATGCTTACGGTCGAGTTGTTCGCACCAAAGGTGAACGTGGCTGGGGTGGCAGAGGTGTTGTCAATCACCACCGCCCCGGTGGTCGTCGCGGTCAATCCGGTAACCGTCTGGCTCGTTCCGTAAAGGTCCACGGTGCTGGTGTCCAGCGTTTCCACTTCCGGACTCAGGGTCAGACCGCCGCTGCCAAAGAACGTCAAACTAGCACCTGACGCGATCGCCGTTGTGGGCGCAAGGCTGGACGTGAAGGTCGTCGATGACGTAATCGCTGTGATCAAAGAACCCGGCAGCACGTTGGTGCCGCTGAACCGCTGCCCCACTTGCAAGCCCGCCGTCGATGCCACCGTGATCGTCGTTCCCGCGATCGGCGTCCCAGCGGTCGTCGGCGCCGCAGGCGCAGCGGTGAATGTTGTCGGAATCGCATTGTTCGTCGTGAACTTCAATGTGCCACGGTCCACATCTACCGCGTTGTTGCCGATGTTCCAGTTCGACGTCGCCCCATTGGTCCCCAGCGACAAAGTCCCATTCCCTTGCTTGGTGATGCCTACCCCATTGCCCGTCGTGGAGGTGAATGCTCCGTTGATCACCGTTTCACCCTGCCCGTCAATCGTCCACGTCCGGTTGTCGGTCAGTGCGTTCGCGGTGACGCCATTCATCGTCAGGGTCTTGCCCGCCGCAATGCTGTTATTCGTGGTCACGTTGTTGGCGGCGGCCGCCAAGTTGGTCGGATTGCTGAAGGTCAGACTGTAGTCTCCGAACCACCCGTTGGTCGCATTGTTCGACAGCGCCAAGGTGTTCGCCAGGGTCCGGTCCGCTCCATACGCAAACACGTTCCCGTTGTTGTTTGTAAGACCTCCTGTGCCTACTGCCGAATTGTTCCCAATCCCGAGTGCGCCAGCACTCGCTGTCGTGGTCCCAGTGTAGGTGTTGGCGCCGGTCAGGATCCAGGTCGCTCCTCCGTCCACACCGACGCTAAGAACGCCGGCTCCATTGTCTGAAAGCACGCTGGTGATCATGTTTCCGGCGGTGTTCGTTCCACGAAGTGAAAGAGTCTTGGCTCCTGTTTCAGTCGTGTCATGAGCAACATTGGTGAGAATCAGCGGACCTGAGCCATCCGCATGAATCTGGTTCCCTGCAGTCGTCCCGCGCAGACGAATCTTCCGGTCGCTGGTTTCACCGGCACCCACATACTGCAGAAGACCGCCAGTCGTGGTGGCGTTCCCCAGAACAATGGCATTGCTATTGTCCATCGCTACCCCGCCCGCTCCCACACTCGACGTCGCCCCGCCCGCACTGCTGCCAAGAGAGGACACCACCAGCGTGCCCGCTTCAACCGCCGTGGTTCCCGTGTAGCTGTTCGCTCCCGTCAAACGCAAAATCCCGGTTCCATTCTTCAAGAAAGTTCCGCCCGATCCGCTGATCACCCCGTTCATGGTCGCGTAATCCGCCCCGGTGTTGCCATTGTCGTTCACGGTGACAGCCCGGGTCGCCAAACCAATGTTGGCGGTTCCGGTCCCGGCTCCAAGTGCCGTCGTGGCGTTGGCACTAATGACAAAAGTAGTGGCATTCGTAATGCTCAGAATCACTGCTCCCGCAGGAATCCCAGGACCCGTGATCGGCTGGCCAGCCAGCAGTCCCGCTGTCGATGCCGTCGTCACGTTCGCAGTCGCATCAGTTGTGGTCACCGTCGGTGTGGATGCCGTCCCTGTGTTCAATGCAATCGGGTTGGTGAATTCGACGCTCGACAACGCACTCCCGGAGTTCAGGTTGAGTGCTCCCGCACCCACAAACCCACCACTGGCCCACGTCAAGCCGGCACCTGAGTTAAGCGTGACCGTCAGTGGCGTGGTGTGCGCAGCAAATCCGCCGCCACCCGAAGTGCCACCCCAGGTGATCGTCCCAGTTCCAGCCGTCGGCGTCACGCTCAGATCCCGCGTAAAAGTCCCCGACATCTGCAAAATCCCCGTCGCCGTCGCGCTTCCAAGAACCAGCGGACTGGCGCTCGGAAGAGCCGCATTGTTGTTCAATCCCAAGGTGCCCTCGTTCACCCGCGTCGCTCCCGTGTAAGTGTTACCGCTGTTCCCCAGATTCCACTGCCCAGCTCCAGTCTTCGTCACCCCCAGGTTGATCCCACTCACGGTGCTGTCTCCAAGCAGCGGGTTAAAAGTGTTGTCACCAAGACCAAGCCCGGTGCCAGTGCCAGCAAAAGTGAGGGTGGCGTTAGCCGTGGTGTTATTGACGATGGCACCTGTGTTACTCCAGACGATTGCATTGTTGTTCGACGCTGTGCTACTTAGAATGGCTCCCGTCGCAGTCGCCGCAAGCGTGAAGAGACGATCCGTGCTGGCCGAACGACTTCCCAAGGTAAGCGCGTTGTCAATAATGCTCCCGCGATAGTCAATCCCCGCGGTGGTTCCAGTGAAGACAAGATTGGCGGCCGCATTCGATGAGGCACCAATACCGCTGTTTACACCGCCATCGGCCAGCGTGTCCACCGTGACCAAACCAGTGCCCCCGATAGTAGTCACCCCCGTGTAGGTGCTGACGCCGCTCCAAGTGGCCGCAGCGCCCCCTTTAGTGATGTTAAGCCCGGCTCCCGAGAACACACCATTCCAGGTGCCCCCACCATTTTGTGTAAACGTCTGGCCCGAAAGCCCGCTGATCGTACCAGCCCCATCCAGGGCATTGACCACTGAATTAGCTGCTGTAACACCAGTCAAAAGTTCAAGCGTCGCACCCTGCCGCACAACTAACGAGGCAGTCGTCGCAGACAAGCGGGCAACTGCGCCATCGAGGCTCACCTTCCCCTCGTTGATCGTCGTCGTTCCTGTCTGGGCATTGGTGCCAAAAACCACCAGCGTTCCCGCTCCGTTCTTCGTCAACCCGCCAGTCGTCACACTGGAAATGTTCACCGGATTGGTCGCACTGCCCAGGTTTAACACATCAGAAGCTCCGTTCACGCGGATGGCCACGTTCGCACCTGCCGCCCCACCTTGAATCAAACGAGCCGTGGCGCCGTCACTAAGGATCGATGCCGTCCCGCCAGACTGCAGAATACCGCCAGTCGAGACCACCAAGTTTCCGCTGAGGGTGAGATTCTGACTGTTGGTGAGTAGCGACGAGATCGTAAGGGCTCCACTTGCAGTAGGTGCTGTCAACCGATTGTGTGTCGCAGCCACCAACGCAGGGCCAGCATCACGGAAGTTGCCCGCTCCTCCATAGGTGGGCGCAGTCACCACCCCAGCCACCACATCCGCGAAATTCGATCCGTTCAGGTAAAGGTGACCTTGGAAGTTCGCCGTCCCAGGCAGCGTTGTTGCCGTCGCCGCTGTCGGCGCAGTGGTAAAGCTGATCGTCCCCCCCGAGGCTGCCGAGGTGTCGAAATTCAGGCTGGTAGCCGCTGCCGTCGCTCCTAGCGACGCGAAAATCAAGTTCGCTGCTGCTCCATTGCCAAGCAACCGCACCGTCGCCTCTCCCGCTGTCGGCGTCAATGCCCCCAAGGTCTCTGTTGTCACTGCTCCGCTAAATCCGCGAAACTCCAGCGTCCCCCCCGCCGACCCTGTGACTGCATTGTTGTTGAACACCACGGTGTTGCTTGCTGCCTGTCCCACCACATTCGAGGCTGCTGCAGTCGCCCGCAGTTTCAAGGTCCCTCCCTGGATCGTGGTTGCACCCAAAAAGGTGTTCGCCGCATTCAGCACCCAAGTTCCCGATCCCAACTTCGTCACACCACCCGTGCTCGGTGTCGTTTCCACCGGAATCACCACATTGATGATGTTATCCTGCTGACTCGATCCCCCCAAAATCAATGACCCCGTGGTTGCCACCGCAATCTTCGTGATCGCACCATTGAGAATCACCGGTGCCGCAAAACTCTGATTCGCATAAATCGAGTTCGCACCAGAGGTGGTGTTCAAAATGATCGGCTTTGCAGACGTCAGACCCAAAGCTGTGGCCGTGCCAACGCCCGTTCCACCTATGATGAGGTTGCCGCCTGTGGTCGTCGCGTTTCCAAGCGAAATCGACGCTGTCCCCACGTTGTTAATCGAGCGAAAGTCCGTAATCCTCACCGCACCCGCCTCAATCGATGTGTTCCCGGTAAAGGTTCCACCTACCCCGTTGAGGATCAACTCTCCCGTGCCCTGTTTGATGACCTGTTTGTTCGTCCCTGTCGCCGTGATGTTACCAATGATTCTCGTGTTGCCGTTGCCGGAAAACGTCAAATTGCGCGCACTGCCGTCCGCATTGTTCCACGCATCCCCAGTGAAAGTCAGAGTGCCCCCCATGTTGTTTGCAATCGCTGTATTCCCATTGCTGCTTTCCTGCGTCCAGGCCTGCAATGTCATTCCATAGCCATTGCGGCTGCTGAAGGTTTGCGTCGCGCCCTGAGCGACCCGGAAGGCGCCCAGTGTCGTCAGCCCGTTGATTGCCGCCCCACCCGCTGCCGGGCCCGTGTAAAGAGTGCCAGAGGCCCGCAGATAAACATTCTTTCCTGAACTCAGGGCGTTAAAGTCCAAGGTCCCGTCGTTGCGAAACTCCAAGACCCCACCGTTTAAGTCGATCGCACCACTCGCGTTGCCCGCTGTATTCGCCCCGAAAATGCTCGTCCCACCTACCGTCAGTTGCGTCACCCGCACGCTGCTCTGCTGCCCCGTCGTGGAAGCACTCACACGCACCGTCCCAGTGAATCCAGAGGTGCTGGACGGATTGAGAAAGAGCGTGCCAGCGCCTGATTTTTCGATGCTGCCGGTTCCAGCAAGGACACCGGTGAGATTGAAGTCACCAATACCTGCGGAGTTCTGTCCGCCAAGGCTGACGAAGGTGGTTGCAGAAGTGCCGCCTGCGTTGAGCGTCCCCGAAAGCGTCAACGTGCCATTCACGCTGTTAATACGGCTGTTTCGAAACGTTGCAGTCGGTGACAGAGGCAGCGGACTCACTGCCGAAGACAGGACCCCAGAAAGCGTGTTGCCGCCCAAGCTCAAGATCGCCGACCCACGGTCGCCGACCGGGCCCCGGCCCTCAAAGTTCACATCACGCGTGAAGGTCATTGCTCCCGCAGTCCCGTCCAACACCAGCGACCCACCCCCAAATCCGATCAGGCTCGTATTAAGAGGTGTCGTGTTGGTGGTGAGGATCGACACTGCTCCAGTGCCTCCCAGAGCCGCTGGGTTGCTGATGATGAGCGATCCGTCGGCAATCTTCGTCGTCCCGGTGTAGTTATTCGAAGCGTTGGTGAGCCGGACCAAGCCGCCACCGGTCTTGAGGAGGCCGTCTGATCCCGTGAGGAGGCTGCTAATCACCGCAGATTCACTCGTCTGGGCATACAAACCTGCATTTGCACCCGCCAAGGTCAGCGACGTGCCACCTGTTAGCGTGTAGCCGGAGCGATTAAAACGCAGCTGATTCGCCGTGAGCGCTCCGCTCAAAGTCACGGTATTTAGTGTCGGCAGCGCCGAAAAAGGTCCCGAGAAAATGGCAGTATCGGCGCTGGTGTTTCCCCAAGTAGTCAGCGCACCGGCAGGTATCGGCCACCACTTCGAAGTCGCAGTGTCCCAAGTACCCGTGCCACCCAAGTTAGCGCCATCAATTACATTGCCAGCGTCGCTAGTGTCAGTATCCCAGGTGAATGTCGCGCCACGCAATGGCTGGCCGATCTGCCAGGATAACATTAAGGCGATCATCAAAAAATTGATGGGTCGGCGGTAGGCTCGGAGAATTTTCATGGAAAGGTTGGTGCGACCTAATTGGAAGTGAAGTGATTAACCTCATCATTTCAGCCAGATTTAACGGTAGTGATATTCTTTGGTAACATGCTTTTAGGCTACTCCCCCAAAAGAGCGAAAACGCTATCTGAAATAGGCTCTCTAACTTTGGCCTTTTTGTATCTTGAGAAAGCCCGATTCGTAGCCGGCTGTGACGGCACCTGCACGGTCGGTTGCATCGAGTTTAGTGAGCAACCCTTTGACGTAGGTCTTCACGGTGTGCGGACTGAGGTGAAGCTGGGCGGCGATTTCTTTGTTTGAGAGACCGCGAGCGATACCGCGGAGCACCTCGATCTCACGAGGCGCGAGGGGCACGCGTGCGGCCAGTCGAGCCAGCACTGCGCTGGAGAATTGTGGGTCACCAGCGTTGGCACGGCGGATGACCGTGGCAAGCATGGAGGGATCATGGCTTTTGAGCAAAAAACCGCGGGCACCAGCGGCCAAGGACTCAGCCACTTCCTCATCAAGCTCGAAGGTGCTAATCATGAGCACACAAGCGTCAGGAAACTCTTGGCGAACCGCGCGTAGGGCAGCGATGCCGCCTATGACGGGCATGCGCAGATCAAAAAAGGCGACATCCGGCTGATGCTTTTGGAAGAGGCTCACGGCCTCACTTCCATCTGAGGCTTCTGCGATGATTTTAATATCTGTCTCATTGGCAAGCACCGAGGCGAGTCCGACTCGAACGAGTGCATGATCGTCCGCGATGAGGAGGCGAATCGGTGGGGAATTGCGCATTTAATTACTGGAAGTTTAAGCCGTTGAAATTCAGACCATCGAGATAATAATTTGGATTTGAAAGAATTGGCTACTCGACGCGGGAACAACTATCGAAACGAGTGCTGCGCCGTTCGATATTCATTTATTTTGCGGTCACTTATGTGGGCGGGAGATGCCACTGACGACTTGCCTGGAGGTCAAAGCACTACCGCGCGAAGAGGCCGCGAAGCACCTGCCGGTGCTGATACGTGGCGTGATCACCTTCACGACTTTGCAAACACAGCCTACATGCAGGACGAGACGAGCGGAACCTTTCCCGTGCCACCGCTCGACAAGGATAAGCTGATACTCAGCACCGGCGCGGTGCCCGCGCCGGGTGTGGTGGTGGAGGTCAGAGGGTTCACTGAACCGGGTGGCTACATGCCAGCGATCTCCGTCGTAGAGATGCGCTACATCCAACGCCAAAAACTGCCAGGTGCACCTGACGGATATGCACACGGGAAGTCTGGCGCGTATGCGGGTGGCAATCCGTGGCAGCGCCCAGCGCATTTATTTCTCAGAGGCGGAGGGCGCTCATAGCCTGGACCTGGAGGTCGGGAGCCGGGAGGGGATCTTCAATGTCCATATTAAGGACAGGCGCAGTCTCGATCTAGAGCGTTTGGCTGACGCCGAACTCCTCTTCCAGGGCGTTTGCACGACGGTGTTCAATACGCGCGGTGAACTCACTGGCTACTTTATCCGCCTCAGTGCTGCGTATCAGATGCAAGTCATCACGCCGGCCTACGATACCGAAGCGGTCACTCTCGCCATCCGCGGTCACGGTTACGGCTTCAAACCTAGCGAGGCTCCAGGCCCGCACAGAAGCCACTTTGGACTCGTCGGCTTCAAGGAACGCGCCGCGCGCATCTCCGGTCAAATGGACATCCATAGCAGCCTAGGCTGCGGCACAACGATTTCGATCAGCGCCCCCGTGATTCACCCCACCAGCTCGGCGCGGGTGAAAGCAGCAACGACTGAGTAACCTTTGCTTTCGATGTTTTGGCGACCGCCCTCCTGGCGATCGACGAGGATGAGCGCGAAGGCGACTTTGCCGCCTTCTTCCTCGATGGCTTGGATGGCCTTCAAGGTGGAGTCACCCGTGGTGATGACGTCATCGACGACGACGACGAGTTGATCGGGGTTGAAGTTCCCCTCGATGCGTTTGCCACGACCGTGACCTTTGGGTTCTTTGCGGACAACGAAGGCCTGAATGGGCGTGGCATCTCCCGCCAGACTGGAACTGATGGCGACGGCGAGCGTGATGGGATCAGCCCCCATGGTGAGTCCGCCGAGGGAGCCAATGCTGAGTCCGCGCGCTGCCTCTTCTTTTCTCAAGAGATCATGCAAAACACGACCGACGAGAACGGCTCCGCGTGCATCAAGCGTGGTGACTCGGCAATCGACATACAGATCGCTCTCCTTCCCAGAGGCGAGGGTGAATTTGCCGGTCTTGATGGATTTGGCACGGAGGATTTGGGCGAGTTCAGCACGTTCGGATGGGAGGGACATCCTCTGGTTTTAGCGGAAGGCGGCGCAGACGCAAGAAAAGGGTTTCTGTAGATTCATGGATTGACATCTTGGCATCTTCTTGGCTGAAGGTTTTCACCCATGCACTTAACCGCCCTCGCGCCCTATTAACCTGCGGATAAGCTTCATCGGGTTGCTGAGCCTGTGCACCTTATTCTAGTAAAGCTATTGCCAAACGACGAGTGCTGAGCCGCCTACTCTGGTGTTTAATGGACAGGCCCTGAAGCTAGCGCAGACGCTGGATCTGCCTGCATCTCACTACACGGGCGGAGATGGAATATTGGCGCTGGAAACTGGGAGCGCTGGGCGTGCAAGCCTGCGGGTGATTGCAGGCAAACTGATCGAGAATGTGCTGATCCGTGTCGGCGCGGGGAGTGATCTGACCATTCGGGGGGCACTGCTCAGACGCTGTATGATTGAGGTGCAACCCAAATGCTCTGTGCACATCGAGGACTCCTGCTTGCTAGATTGCGACTTTATCGGCCAGGGGGATTCACGCTGGTGGAGAGACTCTCCAAAGGTGTGCGGGCGCAAACGGTGAAGGATGAATTTCCAGGCGGTTGCCAGTTGTTTTACAAATGGAATGGGCAGGCAATCGAGATGGATAGCATCAAGGAAAATGCGATCGCCACACCCCTCTCAAGGATCCTCAGCGGTGCAGGAAACATGGCCTCTGGTAATGCAGCAACCGTGCCTGGGGAACCGAATGAAAAGCAGGTAAAGCTGAAACAGACTTTCATCAATGGCCTCCTGGTGTGCCGCTCGCCTCGGGCAAAGAGGCCGGCCAAGTATAGAAGATGAATCTAACGACCGTCGAAGGCGGAGGCAACGTGCGATTCAATCAGGGCGTAGGTGGTGATATGATTCAGTCATTGCATGAGGTGCAGAAATTCATGCAGCTTCGTCACAACGGCTTCCCTCCATTCATTGATTTTGAACTCTCTTTTGAAGAAAAGTATTCTGAAAAAGATGGACCCTCTGCCGCAGTCGCCTGTGGTCTTTTGTTAGAGTCTTCGATCACGGGAAAAACTTGGGACCCCGCGTTTGCTGTGACTGGTGATATGAATGCTGATGGCTCAGTTCAGCCCATCGGTGGTGTGGGAGCCAAGATCCGTGGAGCCACGAATGGTTCATGCAAAATCATCGCGGTTCCTTCAAAAAATGAGATCGCTGTGACTGATCTCGTGATTCAAGACGGGCCAGCGGCACTGGCCAAGATCTGCGTCTTTACCATCAAGACATTTGAAGAAGCAGCGGCACTCGCCAGCCCTGAGAGACATCCAGTGCTAGAGCGCTCAGGGGCTAGTGAAGGCCGCCATGAATGATGAAGCGGTCAATCCTGGGGGCAGTCTCAAAGAAGATGAGCTGCGCTCCACCGTGACCGTCCTGCGGAATCTGAGACCCAAGTTGGATACCCGCGTGTGGAGTTATGTGGATGCGCTAGTGACCATCGGCGAAACTGCTCGTGCTCAAGCACTGAATCCTTCCCGCTCAGGGGCGGGACTCAATGAATTCCTGCAAAAGATGAATCGTAGCGGCGCTGCGTTACGCGAAGCCAAGCAGTCTTTGATGAGTGACCCTCAAGTCATCGAAGATCTGGGACTTTAAAGAAGGATCAGGACTTGAGCGCAGCGTAGTTTTCCCCGACAGTCTAAGCTTTGCTGCCCATGCCCTTCCGAACTGTCATGCTCAATCTTTCGATCACCACCGTGCTGGTGCTGGTGATCGTTCTCGGCGGTATCCTGCTGAGAGAAAGCAAGTCCAAGGTGGTGCCAGCGGTGAAGGCGCCTGTGGCAGGCGTGCCAGGCCGGACACTGCCTGATGAGGGCGGTGTGCCCAAAGAGGCGGTGGATCGTTTTCAAATTTTGCCCTCGCCAGCACTGGTGGAGAGCCGGGCCAATGAGGCTGACACGCTGCGTATCCGCTATGGCAATGAGGAGCACATCTTTGTGCTCTACTTTGCAGACGCGCTGGAGACGACCATGAATCACCCACAACTGGTCGCAGAACAGGGACGCTATTTTGGTAAAGCGGCAGACAAGACCATTCTCGAAATCGGAAACGAGGCGGCAGTGTATGTGGCGCAGTTGCTGAAGGATCAGCATTTCAATATCCTAACGAAATGGGAACGCGTGCCGAATACGGTGCGCTACTATGCCGTCATCAAAGTGCAGCAGCCCACGGGTCCGGTGTATCTGGCGGATCTGCTGATCCACAAAGGCTATGCCTGGGTGCATGGCATCCCAACAGAACTTCCAGACGATAATCGTGACCTGCCAACGTATGTGGTGGAACTCAGCACTCTGGCCAAAAAGGCGCGCGAGTCGAAGGCGGGAATCTGGTCAAAGGTGACGAACTAAAGGTTCTATCTCACTTTGGCGGCTGGGTGCCTTCGATCACTTTAGCCTGCTTCAAACGAGTGCGGAGCTTGGCCCAGAAATCTTCGTCATCATCCGCCGGCCCTGCAGCGGGCAGGCTTATGCTAGGCTTGATAGTAGGCAACACAGGCACTTGTATTGAGGATACCCCATCGCTGCGAGCATCTGCGAAAGAGTACCCATAGGGCGAAAAGAGGCGCATCGGGATGGGGTATTTTTGAAAACTGGTCTGAAGAACGCGGTGTTTGTTGATGAAATCGGTCGGGCTGTAGTAGTTCGTGTTATCACGAGCGAACTGACCACGATTCATACCGATGCGGAGATTTTTCCGCATCTCAAAATGCAGATGCACGGCGTACATGCCGTTGTTGCTGCCCATGGTGCCGATGAGTTGGCCCTTTTCAACGACCAGACCGACTCTGCCAATGCGCTGATGCAAATGCCCGTATTGGCTGTCCACTATGGCTATCTTGCCCGTCTCGTCACGATAGGCATGCCTTACAACAATGCAGTTGCCCCAGCCAGCACCGATATTTTCAGAGATGACCACAACACCTCGGGCCGTGGCATAAATGGGGGAACCCAAATCGCTATCACCTCCGCCGCGACCATTCCAATCTTCTCCAAGATGCCCGTTCGGCTGATAACCACGAAATTTGTAGTAGCCGTTGCCGCTGGGCTTTCCCACTGGAAAATCAAAGCCATCCGAAAGCTGGCACCGAATGGTGTCTTGAGCCAGTATGGGCCCAGCGATCAAGCAGATCATCAAGCAAACAAATGACCCTAAACAAGCTTTTGGCTGAATGATTATTTTGCCGCCTTTCATGCTTGGGGGCGGTAAGGGCAATTTGAGGAAACTTATTTCCCTCGGATGATCAGGGCTTCGGAGCAGCCGGTGTCTGCGCTGGTGGAGCCAATGGCGCTGGAGCCTTGACTGCATCAACGGCAGGAGCCGTGGATTTAGACGCTTCAAGAGATTTCGGAGCCGGAGCGGCAGCAGGCGCTGTCTTCAGCTCAACAGGTTCTTTCATGGCTGGAGCCACGGCAGAATTCTTTACAGCCGCAGGTTTGACTTCGACTGCTGGTGCTGGTGCTGGTGCTGTAACAGGCGCGACAGGAGCAGGCGGCTCGCTAAACACTTTTTTACCAACATTGCCCGCCTGACGCTTGGTCGTTAGCATGGCCAAAGAAATCGTGAGGACGAAAAGCAGGACTGCCAAGTAGACAGTGCCCTTCTGCAACACGTTGGTGGTTTGTGCTCCCACAAGCTGGGTCATAGCACCATCACCAAAGGACGCGCCCAGCCCCTCCTGCCGCGGGCGCTGCATGAGAACGATGAGAATCATGAGGAGGCAGACGAGAACTTCGACTACCGTGAGAATGCCAATCAAAATGTCCATAAGGGGTTGTGAATATGGGGCCAGACCTTGTTTTGGCAAGTATCTTCTCATCTCCTTCCAAGAGTTCGCATAAATGCGGCTTTATTGACTCATTCTTTATAGAAATACACTGAGATACTCGATATACTGTGCGCCTACTCCTCTCTCTAATATGTCACACCAAAAGAACGCCGAAGCCCATGGAATCACCTTTGAAAAGCAAACGCCAGGATACCTAAATCTCTGCATTCGCTCCGGGAATCAGTTGATCACCTCAGGCCATGTAAGCGATCTTAAAGGAAAATTAGGAAGTAGTGTGACCACTGAGGAGGGCTATCAGGCTGCGCGCAATTGTGCTGAAAAAGTTCTGCGTTCAGTCTGGAATACTTACGGCACTCTCGACGGACTGAGAGTGATCAAGGTTCTAGGATGCGTGAACTCGACCCAGGATTTCACCGAACAACATCTGGTGATCAATGGATGCTCTGATCTTCTTCATACGATTTTCGGTAAAAATGGCGACGGCTATCATGCCCGCAGCGCCTTGGGCTTTGCGCAACTTCCAACAGGAGCTGCCGTCGAAGTGGAAGCTGTGTTTGAAGTTCTCTAATGATCAAATCGTTACTTCTGCATCCTCTTCAAAAGCATCTTTGATTCGCTTGATGATCATGCCAGCAGCGACGGTGTTGTTTGTCTGGTCATCAACAAGAATAAAGCTGCCTGTCGTGCGATTCTCGGCATAGGAATCAAAGAATATTGGGGCCGATGTGCGGAGGCGAATGCAACCAATATCGTTGAGGCTAAACTCCAGGTTTTCTTGAGACTTTTCAAGAGTGCTGATGTTCACTTTGTAGAGCACCTCTGTTACAACAGTTCGAACTTCATTCGTCGTATGACGCAAATGGAAACGACTCCGGGGCTTTAAAGTCTTTTTATCAGCAAACCAGCAGATCATGGCATCGAACTCGTGGCCAACTTCTATCGGCTCACCTGACTTAACAATCATTCCACCTCGACTGGTATCAATCTCGTCAGCAACGGTTATACTATAGCTCAGTTGTGGTATGGCCTCCGTTTGTTCACCTTCATAAGTATGAATTCCAGTAATGCGAGACTTCATTCCTGAAGGATGCACCAACACCTCATCACCGATGCGGAATGTACCACTGGCGACTCGACCTGCAAAACCTCGATAGTCATGGAGATTACCGAGTTTCGAATCGTTCTGATCTGAAATTGGTCGGATCACCCATTGAACCGGTAATCGCGCTTTATCGGCAGTATTCTGAGTTAAAACCTGAACAGTTTCAAGATACTCCAATAGAACTGGCCCGCTGTACCAAGGCATTTGCATGGACCGCTCAACAACATTGTCACCATTAAGGGCGCTCATTGGAATGGGGCAAATTAGCGGCAAGTTTTCCAAACCATTGGCAAATGCCATGTAGTCAGCCAATATCTTTTCATACACGGATTGGTCAAAGTTAACTAAATCCATTTTGTTAACGGCCAACACAACATGCTCAATCCGCAAGAGGCTTGCCAGATAAGTGTGGCGCATCGTTTGCTCAATAACTCCCAGTCGTGCGTCAACCAGGATGATCGCCAAGTCAGCCGTGGAAGCACCTGTCACCATATTCCTCGTGTACTGAATATGACCAGGAGTGTCCGCGATGATAAACTTGCGTTTAGGCGTGGCAAAATATCGATAGGCCACATCAATGGTAATTCCCTGTTCACGCTCGGCGCGCAGACCATCCGTTAAGAGGGCAAGGTTAACATGACCATCTCCGCGTCGTTTTGAAGATTCCTCAACTGCAAGCAATTGATCTTCAAAAATGGATTTCGAATCATAAAGCAATCGTCCAATGAGAGTGCTTTTACCATCATCCACGCTGCCAGCTGTAGTGAAGTGAAGAAGAGATGATTCGGTGGGGTTGACGAGTGCGTCCATGGATTTGAAAAGTATGAGTGTTGAGTTCTATATGGCAGGGCTAGCTGTCAGAAATAGCCTTCCTTTTTGCGATCCTCCATCGCGGTTTCAGAGCGCTTGTCATCGGCGCGAGTCCCACGTTCAGTCTGACGAGCAGCCGCCACCTCAGCGACAATGTCGTCAATACTGCTTGCCGTGCTTTCGACTGCGCCAGTGCATGTAGCATCTCCAACTGTTCGGAAACGAATCGTCATTTCGCGTACTTTGGGCTTCTCTTCTTCTAACAGCGGTATGAATCCAGTCTCGGCATCTAATAGCTGGCCGTGTCTCTCAATGATTCTTCGCTGATGACTAAAGTAGAGACTCGGAAGCGGAATATTTTCCTGACGAATGTACTGCCAGATATCCATTTCCGTCCAATTGCTAAGAGGAAAGACGCGGAAGTGCTCGCCAAAGTGTTTCCGCCCATTAAATATGTTCCAAAGCTCAGGGCGTTGGTTCTTGGGGTCCCATTGGCCAAATTCATCGCGGTGGCTAAAGAAGCGTTCTTTTGCTCTCGCCTTTTCTTCATCACGACGTCCACCGCCAAGACATGCGTCATATTGATGCTCTTCAATAGCACCAAGAAGAGCTACCGTTTGGAGTTTGTTACGGCTAGCATTTATTCCCTTCTCCTCCTGCACGCTTCCTTCATCAATACACTTCTGCACACTTCCAACGACAATCTGTGCGCCAATATGATCCACAAACCAATCACGATAGGTCATCGCCTCTGGAAAATTGTGCCCTGTATCGACATGCAAAAGAGGAAACGGCAGCCTAGACGGGTAAAAAGCTTTTCTTGCGAGCCAAGCCATGACAATCGAATCCTTTCCGCCCGAGAATAAAAGTGCAGGCTTCTGGAACTGTGCCGCTGTTTCGCGGAGAATAAATATTGCCTCACTTTCGAGGTACTGAAGATGCGTAATGGCAGACATTGATAGAGTTAGAGTTGACTTTATGCTTACTGATTTTGTGTAACGAGTTTTGCATGAAGCCCACATTCATGTTTTTCATCACCTTTGGCAGGGTCATAATAGCTTCGCTCATTGGGCAAATCATACTTCTCAATGTACTGTTCAAGTTCATAAGGGCTCCATTCAAGAATCGGATTGATTTTCAAGCATTTGAATTTTTCATCCCACATTACTGGCCGTAATGAGGCAGCGCGTTGTGGATTCTGTTCTTTACGAAGAGCTGTAATCCAAACCTGAGGCGACAATTCGCGCATGCCTCTTTCAAAAGGCTCCAATTTCATGATTCGGCTGAATGATTCCACGCGCGCTACTTCATCCGGCATCGGTATTTGTCCACCATTCATGGCTAACCAATGAGCTGAAGTCATTTTTGGTAAAAATGGATGTAGTTCTATGCCTAGAACCTTGCATGTCTTTTCAGCAAAAAGATAGGTTTCAGGAAGATTCGATCCGTGATCCACCCACAGCACGGGGATATTTGGCTTTAACAACGTCACAAGATGCAAAATAACTGCCTCATAAGGCCGAAAATTTGTCGTCACAATCGCAGCGCCTTGCCCAAGCGCCCACTCAATGATTTGAGTTGGAGTTGCATCCCCGAGAGCATGGTTAACGGCATCAATTTGTTCTTCAGTCATGCAGTAAAATGGTGAATTCTTATTGTCTATCGGATATATATAGTAATACATGTATCAAGAAAAAACCCCACTCCCGAAGGAGAGGGGTTTATAATCTGGCAACGTCCTACTTTCGCATAACCTTTCGTCATACTATCATCGGCGCAACAGCGTTTCACTTCCGTGTTCGGAATGGGAACGGGTGGTGCCACTGTGCCATGGCCACCAGACTGCCATCCAACGTAATTGGATAGTGTGTCTGGAGACACAAACAGGAATTTTGGATCCCTGACAACTGCATATAGATAGAACAAAATTAATTTGAATCAGACCAATTAAATCTAATTTGAAATGGAACAATGTAAGACAAACGGATGATTAGTATCACTCAGCTGAACGCATTACTGCGCTTGCACCGGAGACCTATCAACGTGGTAGTCTTCCACGATCCTTCAGGGAAAGTTTATCTCAGGATGGGCTTGGCGCTTAGATGCTTTCAGCGCTTATCCCTTCCGCTCATAGCTGCCCAGCGATGCTCTTGACAGAACAACTGGAACACCAGAGGAGCGTTAATTCCGGTCCTCTCGTACTAGGAATTAAACCCTTCAACTTTCCTGCGCCCACAGAGGATAGAGGACCGAACTGTCTCGCGACGTTCTGAACCCAGCTCGCGTACCGCTTTAACCGGCGAACAGCCGGACCCTTGGGACCTTCTCCAGCCCCAGGATGCGATGAGCCGACATCGAGGTGCCAAACCTTGCCGTCGATATGAACTCTTGGGCAAGATCAGCCTGTTATCCCTAGCGTACCTTTTGTCCGTTAAGCGATGGCAATTCCACATTAAACCACCGGATCACTTTGGCCTACTTTCGTATCTGTTCGACCTGTAAGTCTCACAGTTAGGCTGGCTTATGCCAATGCACTCGACACGTGATTGCCAACCACGCTGAGCCAACCTTCGCGCTCCTCCGTTACTCTTTGGGAGGATACCGCCCCAGTAAAACTGACCGGCTGACATGGTCCCACGCCCGGATTACGGGCCGCGGTTAGATCGTTCAATACCTAAGGGTGGTGTTTCATTGACCGCTCCGCGATACCCGAAAGTATCGCTTCAAAGCGTCCCACTTACGCTAAGCATAGAAACCAAACGACCAGTGACAGCTTACAGTTAAGGTGCATAGGGTCTTTCCGTCCTTCTGCGGGTAAGCAGCATCTTCACTGCTATTACAATTTCACTGAGCCCCTCGTTGAGACAGCGGACAACTCGTTACACGATTCGTGCAGGTCGGAACTTACCCGACAAGGAATTTCGCTACCTTAGGACCGTTATAGTTACGGCCGACATTCACGGGGACTTGGGTTCAGAGCTTCGCCTTGCGGCTAACCCCTTGCCTTAATCTTTCCGCATTGGTCACGTGTCACATCGTATACTTGGACTTTCGTCTTGGCACAATGCTGTGTTTTTGATAAACAGTCGGTTGTCCCCTTTCACTGCGACCCTAATAAATTAGGGCATCCCTTCTTCCGAAGTTACGGGACTAGATTGCAGAGTTCCTTAACGAGGTTTCACTCTTACGCCTTGGTATATTCTACCCACCCACCTGTGTCGGTTTGCGGTACGGGCGGCCTTGGAAAGGGGCACACGCATTTCTAGGCGAGCAAATCAAGAGACCGAGATAGGATTACTCCACACTCTGCTGCCACTTTCAATCGGCATGCTCTCTCAGATATCGCAAACGTGTACTTTAACCAAAGCCGGTGAAGGAATATTAACCTTCTGTGCATCGCCTACGCCAATTGGCCTGGACTTAGCTCCCGACTAACCCTGGGACGAAAAACGTTGCCCAGGAAACCTTGGGTTTACGGCGGACGGGGATTTCACCCGTCTTATCGTTACTTATGTCTGCATCCTCACTTCTGTGGACTCCACTTTCAGTCGCCTTCCAGCTTCAAGGCCCACAGAACGCTCCCCTACCAAAATACTGCCCTTGGACAGTATAGTCCAGAGCTTCGGTATAACGCTTATCGCCAATCATTTTCGGCGCGAGACCTCTCGATGAGTCAGCTATTACGCACTGTTTAAATGGTGGCTGCTTCTAAGCCAACATCCTCACTGTCAATGAGATCTCACTTCCTTTCCACTGAGCGTTATTTAGGCACCTTAGCTGCTGAGCTGGGCTGTTTCCCTTTCGACAATGAAGCTTATCCCCCACTGTCTTACTGCCATGCTTCACTCAAGGGTATTCGGAGTTTGATTGAGTTTGGTAGGCGGGTATGCCCCCTAGCTCATTCAGTGCTCTACCCCCCTTGATCAGCGCATGACGCTGCACCTAAATACATTTCGGGGAGAACCAGCTATTACGGGGTTTGATTAGCCTTTCACCCCTACCCACAGCTCATCCGAGGACGTCTCAAGGTCCACCAGTTCGGTCCTCCACGTCCGTTTAAAGACGCTTCGACCTGGCCATGGGTAGATCACCACCGCTTCGGGTTCAGCCCGTGCAACTTAGCGCCCTATTCGGACTTGCTTTCGCTCCGCCTCCACCCCAGAAGGGCTTAGGCTTGCCACACAGACTGACTCGCAGACTCATTTTGCAAAAGGCACGCCATCACCGGACAAGCCGGCTCTGACACCTTGTAGGTATGTGGTTTCAGGTACTATTTCACTTCGCTCACGGCGGATCTTTTCACCTTTCCCTCACGGTACTTGTTCACTGTCGGTCACTAGCGAGTATTTAGTCTTATGCCGTGGTCGGCACAGGTTCATGCGAAGTTTCACGTGTATCGCATTACTCAGGGAATCCATAGGCGGTGTTGAGTTTTCGGTTACGGGTCTTTCACCCTCTGTGGAGCAACTTTCCATCTGCTTCACCTAACTCTTCACCTACCACGACTGGCCCCTACAACCCCAGATGGAAACCATCTGGTTTGGACTGTTCCGCTTTCGTTCGCCACTACTGACGGAATCGCTTTCGCTTTCTTTTCCTCGCCCTACTGAGATGTTTCACTTCAGGCGGTATTGCGTGTCCGCTCCTATTTATTCAGAGCGGAACGTAGCGGTATGAACCGCTACAGGTTACCCCATTCGGAGATCTCCGGATTAAAACGCCAGTTTGCGGCTATCCGAAGCTTATCGCAGCTTACCACGTCCTTCATCGCCTGCTAGTGCCAAGGCATCCACTACATACCCTTTATATCTTGCATTGCTTTGAACCATTTCGATGACTCCGATTAAGGAGCCGAAACTGGTTATCGACTAACTTTGATTGAAACCTAAATTGGTCTCAACGTCTGACTCTATTTAAAATTGTATATTTCTACCTATATGCAGTTATCAAGGAACAAAAAGAGATCAAAGAACAAATATTGACATGTGAATGGTGGGCAGGACTGGACTCGAACCAGTGACCCCCGCCTTATCAAGGCGGTGCTCTAACCAACTGAGCTACATGCCCGCTGATCATTGGTGGAGGTTAGGAGACTCGAACTCCTGACATCAAGCTTGCAAAGCTAGCGCTCTACCAACTGAGCTAAACCCCCGCTCATGGGATCTCTAAAAAACAAAGACTAAATTGTGCGCTGCAACACTTTATATTGCGTGCAGATAAAAGGTTTGTGAGCGCTTTCGCGTTTCACCCACCTGCATTGCTGCGAGGTGTCGACCTTGTTCACATAATGAGTGTGAGACACTCGTGAACATACTCCATAGAAAGGAGGTGATCCAGCCGCAGGTTCCCCTACGGCTACCTTGTTACGACTTCATCCCAGTCACCAGTCTTGCCTTAGGGCACTGCCTCCTTACGGTTGGCGCATGCACTTCGGGCGAAACCAGCTTCCATGATGTGACGGGCGGTGTGTACAAGACCCGGGAACGTATTCACGGTGCCGTAGCTGATGCACCATTACTAGCGATTCCAACTTCATGTAGTCGAGTTGCAGACTACAATCTGAACTGAGCCCAGTTTTACTGATTTCCTCCACCTCGCGGTATCGGATCACATTGTGCTGGGCATTGTAGTACGTGTGCAGCCCTGGTCGTAAGGGCCATACGGACTTGACGTCATCCCCACCTTCCTCCTCGTTGATCGAGGCAGTCTGATTCGAGTGCTCCAGTAAACTGGGTGGCAACAAATCACAGGGGTTGCGCTCGTTGCGGGACTTAACCCAACATCTCACGACACGAGCTGACGACAGCCATGCAGCACCTGTGCAAAGCGAGTATTGCTACTCTATCCGGCTTTCACCGGAGACACAGTGCATGTCAAGACCAGGTAAGGTTCTTCGCGTTGCATCGAATTAAGCCACATACTCCACCGCTTGTGCGGGTCCCCGTCAATTTCTTTGAGTTTTAATCTTGCGACCGTACTTCCCAGGCGGCACACTTAACGCGTTAGCTCCGGCGCGGAAGAGGTCGAATTCCCCCACACCAAGTGTGCACCGTTTACTGCCAGGACTACCGGGGTATCTAATCCCGTTTGCTCCCCTGGCCTTCGTGCCTCAGTGTCAGTAACTGCCAAGAAACCTGCCTTCGCCTTTGGTATTCCTCTCGATATCTACGCATTTCACTGCTACACCGAGAATTCTAGTTTCCCCTTCAGTACTCTAGCTCGGCAGTATCGGATGCAATTCCGGGGTTGAGCCCCGGGCTTTCACATCTGACTTACCAAGCCACCTACGCACCCTTTACGCCCAGTGATTCCGAACAACGCTTGAGACCTCTGTATTACCGCGGCTGCTGGCACAGAGTTAGCCGTCTCTTCCTCTTGCGGTACCATCAATTTGCAAAGTTATTAACTCTGCAACCTTGTTCGCGCATGACAGGAGTTTACAATCCGAAGACCTTATCCTCCACGCGGCGTCGCTCCATCAGGGTTGCCCCCATTGTGAAAGATTCTCGACTGCTGCCACCCGTAGGTGTCTGGACCGTGTCTCAGTTCCAGTGTGGCTGGTCGTCCTCTAAGACCAGCTACCCGTCGTAGCCTTGGTGGGCTTTTACCCCGCCAACTAGCTGATAGGCCGCGGACCAATCGGGAAGTGACAGGCCTTGCGGTCCCCGTCTTTAGTCTTTCGACCACATGCGGTATTAATCCAAGTTTCCCTGGGCTATCCCCCGCTTCCCGGAATGTATCCACGTGTTACGCACCCGTTCGCCACTAAACTATCATTGTATTGCTACTCTGATAATTCCGTTCGACTTGCATGTCTTATCCACGCCGCCAGCGTTCGTTCTGAGCCAGAATCAAACTCTCCAAAAATTGGTGCTGGCATATTTAAATGCCAGCTAAATTGACCATATTATATTTCAAACATGCTGCCCGCTCATTCGCGTGCAGCGCACAATTTAGCCTTTGTTTTTTGTGCATTGGAATCGGCTATTTACCGCCTCCTCTGCTGTTCTTTGAAAGATCGTTTTCTGATACAAGAACTTGAGGCGCCGTAGCGTTTCAGACTCTCTTCTCAGCCGCTGCCTTTTCGGTGGCGGATTTGGAGCTTATCAGGTCCCGGAGTTTCCGCAAGTCCTTTCTGCTCTTTTTCTGCACTTTTTTTCTTCCGAATGCTTCCGACGCCCTTTCTAGGCTCCCTGAACTCACCTCCCGGTATTCTGCCTTCACTCTATTTTGCGCAGCTATGCATCTCTTTAATGTCTTCTTTATCAGGGCTTTTTTTGATCGTTTTTCCTGCTTTTCGGTAGCGCCATACAGCCCAACCAATAATGTTAATAATGCCTATTGCTGCGAGTAGTTGCGTGAGTGTTTCAGAGAGGCTGTCTTTGCCTAGTCCGCTACCCACTAAACTGAATGTTATGTTTAGTGGCAGATGGCCTAACAAAGTACCGATCAGAAACACGCTATGCTTCACCGTTGTCACGCCTAACAGGACATTAAGAACGATGCCGGGCACCATTAACTGCCTAACCCAAAACACGCGGCCAAAGGATGGCTTTTCAAGCATGCGTACCAGCCAGGGCCAATTCTCAATTCTTGCCGAGACCGCACCACGCGCTCCGTGCCGTGACATCACAAAAGCGCCATACGAGCCCACGGTCGATCCCAGCAGCGATATGCTCAGTCCTTCAGCAAATCCGAAGATCAGCCCAGCTGCAGCGCACAAAGGTAAACGAGGAATGCCAATCAGCACTGATGCCGCACAGGCTAAGCAAAACATTCCGTCAGCCTTCCAGCCCATCTCGCTCACATAGTCCTTCCATGTCTGCACATTGGTGATCCATGCCCGCATCGGAGTGAAATTGGCGCAGGCCATGAAGGATCCCACGACGAGCACCAGCAGCAGAACCTTTCTGTTCTCCTTGCTCAAAGATCGTCCAGCTTCTTCCTGGATACGTGATTCCACAGACTCTGCGTCTGCCGTTTCTTTTTCATTCGACGACTTTTTGGCTTCGCTCATTGAATAATCAGCCGCGTAAGCTCCAATTCTCAACCTCGGAATAGCGAACCCAGCTCAATGGGCTTTGATCGCCTCGCGGCTAATATTGACAAGGCCACACTAAAACAATGCTCTGGGCGGTTGAATTCTAGCTTGGCGGCAGAAAAGCCGACCCTTCATTTTAAAAACGAAATGCTTCTGCAGCAGCTCCATGGCGGTCTCGATGAAAAACAGCGCGCCGCCTTGTGCCTCGGTTGGGATGATTTCCTGCGCCTGAAAGTCGATAACAATTGATTCATCCGCTCCCGTCGCATTCACGATGCCCTTAAGCCTGTCTAGCAGGAGCTCGACCGCCTGATTTTCGAACTTCTGCAAAGTGACGAATATAAATAGGAATTCTGGCGCCAGTTTGATCGAGGCAATAAAGGCAACGGCGGTTTCTGTAGTTCTCTTCCATCGCCCTCTTCAGCGATCCCGGCACCGGCCCCCAAGGCTTCAATGAAAAGGCCGGTCACTCCGGTAACGCCTTATGGTTTCAGGCAAAGCGCGCCAACGAAGTCTTCCGGGAACTTGGTGGCAAACAGCGCGATGAATCAGCCAACGACGTCGTCAAACTCACCGGCAAGACCATCGGACTCCATGGCATGCCCATGACCGAGCTCAGCGCCGATCAGAAAGCCTCGTCCACACCGTGCTCAGAGATATGCTCGCTCCCTTTCGCAAAGAAGACGCCGAAGAATCCATGAAATACTCGAGGCCGGCGGCTTCGATCAAATCTACCTCGCCTATTATAAGCACCAAGACATCCGCAAAGACGGCGTCTGGGGTGTCTGGCAGATCAAGGTGCCAAACATGGTCTGGTTCTTCCGTGGCTAACCTCACGTCCACTGCTGGGCATACTTCAAAGACAAAGCCTGATACCTCAGGTCACTTTCCCGTATCCAGGAAATCCAGCACCTTCTCCAGCCACTCCTTGCTCGGCGCACTGTGCGTCTGGCCGGGGACGTCAAAGAGCTTCGCCCACTTGAAGTCATTCGCCTTAAAACCCTCCTCATAGATCGCCCGCGTGTTATCCAGGTTCATATCCTTCTCCCCCGTCACCAGAGCAAAGCGTGACTCCTTCTGCGCCATCGCCGCGATTTCAGGGTGCGGGATGTAGCGCGCCTCATACACCGTCCCGCCCTTCCCCTGCGTCGGGGTAAAGAAATTCACCCCCATGAAACAGGCCGCCCCGGTAAACATATCCGCATAAGCAACCCCCAGCATCGATGCCACCCGCGAGCCGCCCGAGTGCCCACTTATATAGACACGCGTCGGGTCAACCGTGTACATCTGCCGCAGTTGATCATTCGCATCGATCGCCAGCCGCATTCGGTCAAACACCGGCCTACTGTTCCCCGACTTCAGCGCACCGATAAAAATCAGCCTCTTCTCCGCCAGCACCTTTTCCCATTCCTGCGAGATCGCAGGCCTGTCCCCAGCACTGATCCAGATAAAAAGCCCGTGGGGCACCCCTTCCTTGTAGCCCTTTGGCACCAGGATTTCATAGGACTCCTTCCTCACATCGTACGCATCCGGCGTATCCGCCGACCTCAGCCGCATCTTCAGTTGAGTCGCACTCCCCAGCGCAGCACTCTCTTTGAAAGTGATCGGGCACCGCACCCCAGGCTTGATCTTCCTCACCACTTCCGCAGACGGCTGAGCAAGAGCCAACCACGGCAAAACCAAACCCATCACAGCAAGACAACAAAGAGAGCGCATAAGTCCCCCCATCGGAGCAAGTACTTACTCCTCTGTCGACGGCAAAATAGCTACGCCTAAATCCAAAGATGAAAAACACATCATCCTCCAAATACACGGAAAGTTTAATCAAGATGGCTCAGACAGCTTCACCCATGGTTTTCAGTGATGGTGATGTACTTCTCGTCCAATCTGAGGGTTTTCTGAATCTGTGGGAATACTTTCTATTTCCGGAAGTGCCCTTATTTAAGCGCCTAATAGGTCACACGTCGCAACCCGTGGGACAGTTTGGCGAAGGTGATCCTGGGGATGGCGACGTGTTTTTACAGCAATCATTCCCACATTGAAGGGCGCAGATTCACGACCACATGTTTCGGTCCAGTGTGCGATAGTTTACAGCCTCGAGGACGCTGTCGGTGTCGATCTTTTCTAGGCCTTTGAGATCGGTGAGTGTGCGGGCGACCTTGAGGATGCGGTCATGGGCGCGGGCTGAGAAATTCATCTCGCTCATCTGGTGCTCCAAAAAGGTGCTACCCTCGGCATCCAGTTCACAGTGCTTCTTGATGAGCCGCGGTGTCATGGCGCTGTTGGTATGGATGCCTTTGATTCCTTTGAAGCGCGCGGCCTGGATGGCGCGTGCCTTTTCGACTCGGGCGCGAATGACGGCGGATGACTCTCCGGGCTCGGTGTTCATGAGCGCTTTGTAGTCCACAAGCGGCACCTCCACATGCAGGTCGATACGGTCCAAAAGCGGACCGCTTATGCGCTGACGATATTTTTGAATCATCGGTGAACTGCAGCGGCAGGCGCGCTTGAGATCGCCATAGTAGCCGCACTGGCAAGGATTCATGGCGGCGACCAGCATGAACTGCGCAGGAAAAGTGACGGTGCCAGCAGCGCGGGAGATGGTGACCTTCCCATCCTCCAAAGGCTGGCGCATGACTTCCAAGGTGCTGCGGCGGAACTCGGGGAGTTCATCGAGAAAAAGCACGCCGTTGTGGGCGAGTGAGACTTCACCCGGACCAGGATTGGTGCCGCCGCCGAGAAGGCCAGCATCGCTGATGGTGTGGTGCGGTGAGCGGAAGGGGCGCGTGGCGACGAAGGCATGGGCCTCGCTGAGCAGACCACCGACGCTATGGATTTTCGTGGTCTCGATGGCTTCCTCTTCGGTCATGCTCGGCATGATCGTGCAGACACGTTTGGCGATCATGCTCTTGCCAGTGCCGGGCGGGCCGACCATGAGGATATTGTGTCCGCCAGCGACGGCGACTTCGATGGCGTGCTTGGCATCTCCTTGGCCTTTCACATCCGCAAAGTCGATGTCGTAATGCGCGGCAGCGGCGAAGAACTCGGTGGCGCGGCATGGCTCAGGCGCGATCTCAATGTCACCTTTGAGATACTCCACGACCTCACGCAGATGAGCGACGCCGATGATATCGATGCCAGCGACGACGCTGGCCTCAATGGCCACACGCTTTGGCACGAGCAAGCGTTTGCGGCCTTTGGCTCGGGCTTCCAAAGCGACGGCGAGCAAGCCGGGCACTGGTCGGATTTCACCATTCAGCGCCAACTCGCCGATCATAGCAGTTTCAGCGAGCACGTTGATCGGAAGCTTCACGCGATGCGCGATCAGGGAGATGGCGATAGGGAGATCAAAGCCTGGGCCTTCTTTTTTTAAATTCGCCGGCGCTAGATTCACCGTGGTCACGCCCTCATTCATGGCGAAACCACAGCTCGCGATGGCGGCCGTGACTCGCTCACGACTTTCCTTCACCGAAGCATCCGGTAGGCCGACGATGAACATCTTTGGATTGCCGCCTCCATCATGGGACTCGATCTCCACCTCGACGGCGTTGACCCCGAGGATTGTGGCTGAGTAGGTGCGGGCGACCATGCGTGCTGCTTAGTAGGCGGTGATTCAAATCAGAGCAAGGGTGTCGTTGCCAGCATTGAATCTCTGCTTAGCATCGCGCCATGACAGATCACCCCCCTTCCATCGGCATCATTGGCGGCTCAGGCTTGTATGATTTGGAAGGCTTTGAGGACCGCGAGGAGATCAGTGTGGAGACGCCTTTTGGTCCGCCTTCCGACAAACTGGTGACAGGTACACTGGCTGGTCGGCGCGTGTATTTTCTGCCACGCCATGGCAAAGGCCACCGCCTGCTGCCTACGGAGCTGAATCATCGGGCCAACATCTGGGCGCTGCGCTCACTCAACGTGCGCTGGATCATCGCGGTGACTGCGGTGGGCAGCTTAAAGGAGGAGTATCACCCGCGTGATGTGCTGTTGCCGGACCAGTTCTTTGACCGCACGAGTCGGCGTGAGCACCACACGTTCTTCGGGCACGGCATCGTCGGGCATGTGGCCTTTGCAGATCCGATCAGTACGGGTCTGCGTGAACTGCTGCGGGATGAAGCTCGGGCCACGGGAGCGCGTGTGCATGATGGCGGCACTTATGTGAACATGGACGGCCCGGCTTTCTCCACCCGCGCCGAGTCGAATGCGAACCGCCAGCTCGGCTTCGACGTCATCGGCATGACGAATTTGCCTGAAGCTAAGCTAGCGCGTGAGGCAGAGATCGCCCTGGCCACACTGGCGATGATCACCGACTACGACTGCTGGAAGACGGACGAAGTGCATGTCACCGTCGATGCCGTGATGGCCCATGTAACCGCGAATGTGGCGCTGGCCAAAGCTGTGATTGCCCGAGTCATACCACTCATTCCAAAGGAGCCGACATGGCCTGAACATCATGCTCTGGAGGGTGCCATCATGACCGACCGCAAGCTCTGGCCTGCCGAGACGGTGCAGAATTTGATGCCCCTTTTGGAGCGGTTTTCAAGCGATTAGGCTCACTGACTATTCTTTGGCCGCTGAGGTTTGATATGGGACCATACGTCTTTTTGCGCGGTCGTAATATCTTGTTCCAATTCTGAACAGGTGCGGTCGATGATGTCCCAGATGTTGTGCATCGCCTGACCTTTAAAGGTCATCATTTCAGCGACCGCCTTGTCAGTCTTCTGCTCAAACTTCTGCCGCTGCGCCTCGTCGGGCTTGAGCTTTTCAAGCTGCTTCATGGCAGCCCACTTCATGAAGACCGGATCTTCCGTTTTCTTTTTCCAGGCCTGTTGAGCCAGTATGCCGAAGACGAAACCGATGCCGAGGCAAAAGCCGATGAGCAGCGTCATCAGGCAGCCGGCTTTGAAGCGACGTGAAATCATCATGGCAGGAAAACGGTGGGTGAAATGGGTGTCTCGATCCATGTCGGCGCGAGCGACATGACATCAAGCTGCCATGCGACGAGTGCCGCACTGGCAAAGAACAGAGCCGCAGATGTCAGCACCGCACGCAGCCCGAGTGTGGCGAGCAGATCAACCCACGGCTCAGCAGGCGTTTCTTGAAACCGCGCGACGAGGCGGGTAGTGAATCCGAAAGGCATCTCGGCAGGCGCTGCCGTGGCGCAGCGCGCAGCTTGGGTGGCAGAGTGCCAGCGTTGGTCGAAGTCATTCATCGTGTTAGTATTGAGCTAGATTCCATTCCTTTGCGATCACACGCAGTTTGTGCCGGGCGCGCATGGCGCGCATTTTTACCATCGGGCGTGTCCAGCCGGTAATCTGGGCGATCTCCTGCGTGCTGCGCTCTTCCAGGTCGAGCAGTGTGAGCACCAATCGGTCGGGCGGCGAAAGCTGCGCCAGCAGTCGTGTCACCACGGCCTTTGCATCCACCGCGTGCTCGGAAGGGGCGGAGGCCTGCCGGTTTAACAAATAATCCATCCACTCGGTCTCCCCGTCGCTCAGATCGGCCATGCGCCACTCGGGTCGTGCTTTCTCCGCGCGCAGGGCATCCAAACAAGTGCGCACGGTGAGCCGGCTGACCCAGTGCTCGAAAGGAATGCCCGCTAGCTCGCGGTAGCTGTCGAGCTTTTGTAGTAGCTTTAAAAACACCTCCTGCATCAGATCCTCCTCGCTCTCTCGCCGTGGCAGGTGATTCCGCACCAGCTGCCGCACCAGTGGATGCAGATTCTCGATCAGGGCATGGGCCGATGCCATCTCCCCAGCGCGCACGCGCTGAAGGCAGTCCTGCACATCGAAGCTTTCGGAAATCACGACGGACAGAGTTTATGGGAAACGGAAAACACACTGCCAGCACAACGCGCGGGATTGCTCAGCGGTAACAGACCTTGTTCACGGCCTCCGCTTCACCTTGTTGAGCAGGAAATTGGCAAACTCGGACCAGCAGGCGCGAGTCGGCGCCCAAGAGCTGTCATTACCGCCGTGGAAGGTTTCAAAATAGAGCCCGTCGACGCCTAAGCTATCGGTGTTGCGCCACTCCATGTCGGTCTGTTCCACCACTTGGCGTTCGCCTTGATCGGGCAGAGTGATCCAGACACGCACGGTGCCATCGCGCTGCCCGGGCGTGTTCATTGTCACGGCGAGGCGCAACAGGAATGGCTTGCCGGTGGGAAAGCAAAAGTCTTCGGGGAACGGAAAGCTCTCACCATATTTCTCAGGCTGGTTCTTGTGATAAATGTAGGCCTCACCGCGACCATCAGTACGCCACATAAGGCGCGCGGAGAAACCATTGAAGCCATCGGCTGGACGGCCACCGCTGACGTTCTCCAGCCCACCGCACAAGCCGGGCAGCTTGCCGCCTTTGACGAAATCAAAATCCTCACTGAAGCGCAGCGTGTAGCGCAGCTCGGCGGCCTCATGTTTGCCGATGGGCCAGCGCCAGCCCGTGCCGCCCTGCTCCGGGCCGATGCCGCCGACGGCGTAGTTCACGCGCAGCCACTTCACGCCATCGCGCTCCTTCAGCGACACATGGCCTTCTTTGATTCCATCCTCAAACTTGCAGCCCGGCCAGTCCTGCTTCCAGTGCTCGACGGTGTAGACCCCAGGCTCTGTAGAAAAGGTCACGGTGATCGGCAACTCAGCGGCATAGGCGGGAAGTGTGAGCAGCAGGCAAAGAGCGGAAAGATGGTGACGCATGACCTCAGAGTGATGCAGCGCTGTGCCTGACAGGAAAGCAGGAGATGCGCTTTTTCTGTTACCCAGTTCACGCCGCATCGTTTACCAGAGCGCCATGCCCCGCCTGCTTTCTGTCCTTCTCGTCCTTTCCGTCGTTTTTCCCGCCTGCGCCAAAGAACCGCCACCTCCACCACCCGGTGTCCTCGCCTTGCGTGATCTCGATTACGCAGGCTCCGGCAACCCACGCCAAAAGCTGGACCTCTACATGCCTGAGAAGCCCTCTGAAAAACCGCTGCCGGTAATCGTGTACATCCACGGCGGCGGCTGGGAAGCGGGCAGCAAGGAAGAAGCGGGCATCCTTTACAGCTTCATCAAAGACGGAGCCTATGCCGCCGCCTCCATCGGTTATCGGCTGACTCAAGAGCAGAAGTGGCCCGCGCAAATTCACGACGTGAAAGCTGCACTGCGCTGGCTCGGCGCTCATGCAAAAGAACACGGCTTTGACCCCAATCGTATCGGCCTCATCGGCATCTCCGCTGGCGGACATTTAGTTAGCCTTCTCGGAACAAGCCAGGGCGTCACGGAACTGGAAGGCGCGGTGGGCACTCAAAGCTCCGCGCCGAAGATCGCGTGCATCGCCAACTTCTGCGGTCCGGCCAACTTCATCACCTTTCCTAGCAAGGGCAGCATCATTGATCCCGAGAAGCCGGGCACCGCCATCACCAAGCTCTTTGGCGGCCCGATGAGCCAGCATCTGGGCGAAGCCAAGGCAGCCTCGCCGATAACCTACATCGACAAAGATGATCCGCCCTTTGTCCACATCCACGGGACGAAGGACACACTCGTGCCTTATGAGCAGGCGCTGGAATTTGATGCTGCTTTGGAAAAGGCAGGCGTCTCCAGCACGCTGCTCTCGGGTGATGGCGGGCCGCATGTGTTCTTCTCTCTCGATCTCATCACTAAACTACGCGCCTTTTTTGATCAGCATCTGCTCGGCTTGAAGACGGAGGTGAAGGAAGGCCCCGTCGCTGTGCAATGACGCCACGCATCCTCATCATCGGCGGCGGACTCGCCGGCATGGCGCTCGCGTGGCGGCTGCATGAGCGCGGCGTACCCTTCCTCATCGTGGATCGCGATGAGCCACTGACTTCATCGAAAGTCGCCGCCGGTCTCGTGGCACCGATCACTGGATTACGTCTCACCCTGAACTGGCGCTACGACACGCTCTACCCTGAAGCGATGAAGTTTTATCGGGACAAGGAATCTCAGCTCGGCACGCGCTTCTACCATCAGGTGCCCATCGTGCAGCTTCTGCGCGATGAGAAAGCCGTCATGCAGTGGCAAAAGCGGCGCGAGCAGCCGGAAGTGCAGCCTTACTTAAATGCTTCCGCACCAGAGTCACTGGTGAATGAAGCCATCTTTGCCAACCCTCACGGAGGCTTTGAGCAGCAGCACAGCGGCTGGCTGGACACCGCTGCGTTTCTCGCGGCCAGCCAGCGCTACTTTGAGAGCCTCGGCTGTTGGCAACGAGAGGAGTTTTCTTTGGAAAGATCAGACGGATCAGACGGATCTCTCGTCTGGAACGGCCAGACCTTTACCAGGGCCGTCTTCTGCATCGGCTGGGAGGCCGCGCGGCATCCCTGGTTTGACTGGGTGCCCTTCCGCTCCGCGCGCGGCACTGTGCTGCAAGTCACCGCCGACACCGGCGGCGAGACCCGCATCATCAACAACGGCTCATGGCTGCTCCCGCGTGGCGATAGCACACTTCGCGTCGGCCCCACCTATGAGTTCGACTTTGATCAGCCTCACACACCCGAGCCGGAGGCCGTCGCGGGTCTGGAAACTAAGCTGCAATCCTTGCTGAAACGCCCCTATCAGATCACCGATTCACAGACCGGCGTGCGGCCGATCATCCAGCATCGTCAGGCACTCATCGGTCGGCACCCCGCACGACCGCAGATCGCCTTCATGAACGGCCTTGGTTCCAAAGGCGTACTGCGTGCACCCTGGCTGGCTCGACAGCTCATGGAGCATTTGCTGGACGGCAAACCCATCGAATCTGAGCTGGATCTGGCGGGGAATCTTTAGCCGATCACCAGCTCCACCGGGCAGTGGTCTGAGCCATGCACGTCATCGCGGATCGTGCAGCTTTTCAAAGCAGGTCGTAGGGCGCTGGAGGCCAGCCAGTAATCTAGCCGCCATCCAATGTTCTTGGCGCGTGCATCCGGCGTGCGCTGTGTCCACCAAGTGTAGTGGTGCGGAGTCGGATCAAACTCGCGGAAGACATCCAGAAAGCCAGACTCCAAGTGCTGCGTGAAGCTGGCGCGTTCTTCATCACTGAAGCCAGGGTTCATGCGGTTCGATTTAGGATTCGCCAGATCGATCTCCTGATGCGCGACATTCAAATCACCGCAAACAAGTACCGGCTTCTTCCTCTCCAGGTTCTTGATGAAGAGGCGGAAGACCTCGTCCCACTGCAAGCGATAGGAAAGCCGTGCCAGCTCCGCCTTTGCGTTCGGGGTATAAACGGTGACGACATAGAAGTCGTCAAACTCCGTTGTGATCACACGCCCCTCACGGTCATGATCAACGTGGCCCATGCCGATCTCATGACTCTTCCACGGCACGCGGCTGAGGATGCAGGTGCCTGAGTAACCTTTCTTTTCCGCACTGTTCCAGACGGCCTGATAACCGCCAAAGAAAGACAGATCCACCTGCTCCTGCATGGCCTTGGTTTCCTGGAGGCAGATGACATCGGCATCAGAACCGAGCAGGTACTCGCGCAGGCCTTTGTTTAGTAAGGCACGGATTCCGTTGACGTTCCAGGTGGAGAGTTTCATGGGCCGCGATTCTCCGCAGGTCATGAGGCTGGTCAACGCAACAAACAGCAAAGAAGAGGCGCAATCTCTAACAAGCGGTTTGGATCAAAAAAAGCCATTCAATGCTTTTGTTCTCGCATGGACAATCCCTTCCGGCGAGCGTGACGTGTTTCAGGGTCGTGGGGGTGGCGAGCTCAATCCCTTCGTCTCGTTCCAAAAAGGCTACGGAGATTTCCATGTCTCCGGCAATTTGGGCGTGCGCATTCCAGTGACTCAAGATGAGCAAAACACAGTCGCTCATTATAGCTTGATGCTGGACTACTACACCTGCCGCTACTTCATCCCATTCATCTCGGCGAACTTCTTCACCAATTTGAGTGATGGCACGAATTTCCGAGGTCTGCGTGGCAATGGCTACGATGTGATCAACTTCGGTGGCAGCAATGCTAGCGGCACCACGCAGGGCATGGTCGGCATTGGTTTCCGTAGCCGACTCCTCGACAACGTGGACTTTGGTATCGCCTATGAAGTGGCCGCTGTGCGCCCCTATGGCCTGACGAATAATCGCGTGACGATGGACATGTGTATTCGCTTCTAATTTCCGGATGCCGTTCGCTTCGGTTTCTGGTTTGTTGACAAGCCGCATGGGGGTTCCGCCTCCATGCGGTTTTGCTTTGTGGACAGATGCAGGTCAAAGCACGCCTTGCCAGTCGGCGGCATCGCGGCTTTTATCGCGGCCTATGAAAAGCATGACTGGATTTGGCCGTGGTGAAGCGCGGCAGGGTGGCACGACTTGGGTGGTGGAGTGCAGCAGTGTGAACCGCAAGCAGCTCGAGGTAGCCGTGAGCCTGCCCCGCGATTTAAGCGACCTGGAAATACAGGTGCGCAATCAAGTGTCTGCCCTGTGCTCGCGTGGTCGTGTGAATGTTCAGGTGCGAACCGATCAGGCGATGGTGGAGGACACGATGCCGCAGCTCGATGAGGCGGTAGCCGCGAAATATGTACAGCAATTGCGTGAGATGGCGGGGCGTCTCGGCATCTCCCCCGAGCTCTCTTTGAGCGAAGTCGTGCGTCTGCCCGGCGTGCTCGTCAGCAAGACGGCGGAGACCGTAGCTGAGGACATCTGGCCTGTGCTGCAAACTGCCCTGGCTGCGGCTTTGCAGCAATTTGTCGCCATGCGCAGCACGGAGGGAAGCCATCTGCGTGAAGAGATGGAAGCACGCCTCAATACCATCGAATCACTCGCCACGCAGATCGCTGAAAAAGCCCCCGCAGTGCCGGAGCATCAGCGGACTGTTTTGCGCCAACGTTTGGAGCAAGCTGGCCTGCCTTTACCTCTCGATGATGAACGCCTGCTCAAAGAGATCGCCCTGTTTGCTGACCGCACGGACATCTCAGAGGAGTTGTCACGCGCAGCCAGTCACTTGAAGCAATTCCGCACTTATCTGGCAAGCGATGAACCCGTGGGTCGCAGTCTGGACTTCCTCGTGCAGGAGTTCTTCCGCGAGTTCAATACGATGGGATCGAAGTGCAACAATGCCGAGATCGCACACCACGTCGTCAGTGCGAAGACGGAACTGGAGAAGATCCGTGAGCAGATCCAGAACGTGGAGTGATCCTGCGCAGTGCGGGCAGGGCAAAAGCCAACGCTACGAGCATCAATAAGGCACTCCAAAAGAAGGGTGCGCCGGGCAGCACGATGGGTGCTTTTTCACTCACAAAGAAACTGAATAAGTGGGTGCAAACGATCGGCCCGATGATGCCCGTCAGACTGGAAAGACTGGTCAGTGAGCCTTGCAGCGCGCCCTGCTCATCCGCAGGTACGGCCTGTGACATCAGTGCTTGTACAGCCGGTGTGACGAGTCCGCTGAGGCTGCCAAACACAATGCAGACGTAGATCATCCACGGCTGAGATGCCAGACCGTAAGCGGCGTAAAAGAAGGTGGCCATGATCAGCCCATAGCGCACCGTTTTAGCCTCCCCAAAAGCGCCGACGACACGCTTCGTGAGTCCGCCCTGCACGCCGCCGGCCATGACGCCGACCGCAGCCAGCGAGAGACCCGTCGCCAGCGTGTCCCAGCCAAAACGGTAGCTGGTGTAGAGCACCCAGATGCTAGGGTACACCTGATGCGCCAGCAGGGCGATGAAGTAGGCGGCGATCAAGCCGAGCAGCGTCGGGAACCTCCTCAATGCCAACAGTGAGCCGATCGGATTACTGCGTGCCCAACTGAAGTTACGGCGATTTTCTGGCGCGAGAGATTCAGGCAGCACGAACACGCCATAGACCCAATTAAGCAGAGTCAGTCCACCTGCGGCGAAGAACGGCACCTTCATGCCATACTGCCCCAGCAGTCCGCCTAACACCGGTCCGATCACAAAACCCAGACCAAAGGCCGCGCCGATCATCCCAAAATTCGCCGCACGCTTCTCCGGCGGGCTGATGTCTGCGATGTAGGCACTGGCAGCGGCAAAGTTGGCACCCGTGAGTCCAGCGATCACGCGGCCCACAGCAAACCAGGCTAAATTTGGCGCAAAGGCGATCACGAAGTAATCCAGCGCTGATCCCAGTAATGAAATGAGAATCACGGGTCTGCGCCCAAACCGATCCGACAAGCTGCCGATCAGCGGCGCAAAAAGAAACTGCATCAGCGCATACAGTGCGTAAAGCAGGCCATAGGTGCTGGAAGCCGCAGCCACATTGCCGCCCTGATATTGTTCGATGAGCTTTGGCAGGATCGGCACGATCAGACCGATGCCCAGAATATCGAGCGTGAGAGTGATGAAGATGAAACTTAAAGCCGGTTTACGTGCAGACATCGGTGCTGCCAGTAGCGGTAAACGCAACAACTCGCAAACGACTGTGTTGCCAGACAGCGTGCATGGCACCAAAGTAACTGCGAAATATTTTATCTTCACACTCCATGGTCAAAAAACTTCTCCACACCCGCTATCGCGTGAACGATCTCGTGAAAACCGTCGCCTTTTATAACGACGTACTCGGGCTTGAAGAGGTGAAGCGCCACAAGTCGCCACGCGGCTCTGAGCTTGTCTTCTTCAAGACTCCAAACAGCGACGAACTGATCGAAATTTGCAGCTTCCCTGCCAGTGGCGCCGTTGTCCTCGGGCCTGATGTGACGCACCTAGCTTTTGAGGTTGAGGATTTAGAAAAGTTCGCCCTTCATGCCGCCTCTTGTGGCTACCCCCTCTCAGATGGTCCGACCGAAAGTTCCAGCGGCATATTCGCCTTCATTGACGCGCCTGAGGGTTATGAGATAGAACTGATCCAATATCGGAAATAGCGAGAGATGCGGCGGGTAGCACGTTGAAGACAACATACACATCATGGATTTTGACTGGCTCGGCGTAACTTTTGATCTCACCAAACTGACTCCCAAGGATATTGAGGAGTCGTTTGAAGATCCCTTTTCGCTAAAGCTCCTACCCGGCGATAACGAAAACACAACCGAGGCCCGCTACTACAGCCTCGGCAAGTCGCTGGGTGGCCGCGCGGTATTCAGCGTCTTTTGGACCGATGGCAAACGCTACAGAGTCATCTTCGCCCGAGACATGACCAATGGCGAGTTTGATTTTTTTGAGAGGAAGAGAGCCGAGGATGTATGACCCGCAATGAGCACTGAACCACTCCGCAAAGAAACCACCATCACCACCCGCCCGATCCCGATGGATGGGGATCTAGACTTGGTGCGGGCCTGGAAAGATGTGCCAGCCTTTGATTCCGAAGAGGCAGAAGGCAAATACTGGGCGCAGCACCAGCTCGAATCACGCTTGATGCAGATGTCCATCCACCGCACCGATGTGCGTGAATCCACAACCATCACACTGCGCTTCGATCCACGAATGCTGAGCCGGATCAAGCGCATCGCTCGCCGCCGCTACCTGAACTACCAGAGCATGATCAAGCAATGGCTCAGTGAGCGCATGGAGGAGGAGATGAAGGAGGGATGAGTCCTCGGTTCGTTGTCCTCGGTTCTCGGTTGGTTAAAACCAGCGCACTTTGGTGGTTCGGCGTCCTCGTTTGGGGCGCTGTACTTTGGACTCTCTCAGCGAACAGCGCGCTGCCAAGTGGCCCCTCATTTCCGCTGAAGGACAAGCTGCTACACTGCACCTACTTTTGCGGCGGTGCCCTCTGCCTCCTACTTGCCTTGCATGGCAAAAGATCGTCTCTGCCGAGTTGGCGCGTGCTGGCCATTCCAGGGCTCTTGTTTACCGCCATCATCGGCGCGCTGGATGAGTTTCATCAAACCTTCACCCCTGGCCGCAGCGGTAATGAACCATGGGACTGGCTGGCCGATGTGACCGGCGGAGTGCTCGCCGCTTGGATTGTCTGGAAGCTACTCCTCAAGCTGCGCCAAACTGGTCCCACAGAAGCTTGATCAGCATCGCGAACAGAACCGCGATGAAGATCACACGGATGAAAGACTCACCATGCCTAATAGCCATCGAAGCTCCCAGCCTCCCCCCGATGAGCTGCCCGGCGATCATCGCGAACGCGATGGGATAATGCACGCGATGGCGTCGATGAAACCCCGCACTGAGTCCGGCGAGGAACAGTAAAGTCAGAGTTTCCCAAGTCAGAAATGCATCCGAGGCTACACTGCCCTGCAAATCCGGCCAAGAAAATGCCTCGCTTGAACGCTGTTGGTCACGTTAAATCCAGACAGCACATGAAGACTTTATTCCGCTTTCTTCTCACCACACTGACAGCCGCAGCACAACAAACTGGATCGCCTGTCGGCAAGTTTCAGCAGCTTGATCCCTCGATCCCCACGCCTTCGGCTCAGCGGATCGCTTCAGGAGCGCCGGGCACAGGCTACTGGCAGAACCGAGCGGACTATGACATCAACGTCGAGCTGGATGACGTGAAGCACACGATCACAGCGGAGGCAACGGTGACGTATCACAATGCCTCACCAGATGCCCTGGAGTATCTTTGGGTGCAGCTCGATCAAAACTATCTTTCTCACAATGCCGACTCACGCGCCGCGCCGAACACGAAGCGTGGCATTGATCCAGCCAAGATCAGCTACAGCGCGCTGGACCGTCTGTTGACCTATGAGACCTACGATGGCGAGATGAAGATCAGCAAGCTCACTGATACCAAAGGCGCAGCGCTGCCACATGCCGTTGTGAAGACCATGCTGCGCCTTGATCTGCCGGAACCGCTGGTAGCCGGAGCAGACTTCGTTTTCAAAATCGCCTGGAGTTATCCGATCAATGACTGCAAGCACCTGAACGCGCGCACGGGTTACGAGTTCTTCGAGGAGGACAAGAACTGCATCTACACCATCGCGCAGTGGTTCCCGCGCATGGCGGCCTACACGGACTATGCGGGCTGGATCAATAAACAGTTCCTCGGCACCGGCGAATTCACCCTGGAGTTCGGCAACTATAAAGTCAGCCTCACCGTGCCGGATGATCATCTCGTGGCCGCCACGGGGACTCTACAGAATGCGGATAGCGTTTTGACGGAGACTCAGCGAGAGCGGCTGAAGAAGGCGCAGGGAGAGATAAAGAAGCCAATGTACATCGTCACTCCTGAAGAAGCAAAAGCGGCGGAGAAAGGTAAGCCGAAGAGCAAGAAGACCTGGGTGTTTCAGGCGGACAACGTGCGTGACTTTGCCTTCGCTTCATCGCGTAAATTTGCTTGGGATGCGATGGCCGTCGAAGGCGCGAGTGTGAATGGCAAGCCGGTGATGGCGATGTCGCTTTATCCCAAAGAAGGCATGCCTTTGTGGGACAAGTATTCAACCCATGCCATCGCGCATACGATCCAGACGTATTCGCGCTACACCTTCGCGTATCCGTATCCCGTGGCGTGGTCGGTGAACGGGCCGGTGGGCGGCATGGAATACCCGATGATCTGCTTCAACGGCCCGCGTCCAGAGAAGGATGGCACCTATCCTGAAAAGGCGAAGTATGCGCTCATCGGAGTGGTGATTCACGAAGTGGGGCACAACTACTTTCCGATGATCGTGAACAGCGACGAGCGGCAGTGGACGTGGATGGACGAAGGGCTGAATTCGTTTGTGGAATATCTCACCGAAGAAGAATGGGAGAACGACTGGAGGCATCGCCGCAACGAGCGCGGCATGGTCGATTACATGCGCACGATGGACCGTGTGCCGGTGATGACGAACTCGGAGTCAATCGCCGAACTCGGCCCGAACGCCTACGGCCAGCCGACCGTGGCGCTGAACATCCTGCGTGAGCACATTCTCGGCCGCGATGCCTTCGATCACGCATTCAAGACCTATGCGAAACGTTGGATGTTCAAGCGGCCCACGCCGAGTGATTTCTTTCGTACCATGGAGGACGCCAGCGGTGTCGATCTCGACTGGTTCTGGCGCGGTTGGTTCTACAGCGTCGATCATGTGGATGTGTCGATTGATGAGGTAAAATGGCTGCAACTCGACACGCGCGATCCCGCCATCGAAAAGAGGAAAAAGAAGCAGGAGGAGGACGAACTGCCGAAAACCACCACGCGCGAGCGCAACTACTCGCTCTCGAAGCGCGTGGACCGTTTCCCCGAGTTGAAGGACTTCTACGACAGCTTCGACAAGACCACTGTGCTACCCAGCGAGAAGGAGAAGTTCGAGACGCTCATCAAAGATCTCAGTGAGGAGGAGATCGACCCGAAACTGCTGCAGACGAAACACAACTTTTACTCCATCGAGTTGAGCAACGTCGGCGGACTCGTCACACCCGTGATCCTGAAGGTCGAGTACACCGACGGCAGCGCCGAGGAGATGAAGCTCCCGCCGGAAATTTGGCGCTTCAACACGGAAAAAGCCTCCAAGCTTCTGTTCACGAAGAAGGAGATAAAATCCGTCACCTTCGATCCGCGCCAGGAACTTGTGGACACCGACGTGGAAAACAATTTCTGGCCCCGTCGACCCGTGAAGAGCAAATTCCAGCTCTTCAAAGACGACAAGGCTCCGAATCCGATGCGCGAGATCACGAAGCCGGAGAAGAAAGACGACGGCAAGAAGAAGTCTGATGAAAAGAAGTAGCTTCATCGCGGTCCTCACCGCCCTTCTTGTTGTGCCCTGTCTCCACGCGCACTCGCTGCACCAGTCCACTGCCGAGGCGGAATACAATCCGAAGACTCAAAAGCTCGAAGTCAGTCTCACCGTATTCGTCAACGACCTGGAACTGGCTCTCATCCGCCAGTCAGAGCGCCTGATGTCGATCGACAAAACCTCCGCCGCCGAGTTCGACGCCCAAATGCAGGCCTACCTCGCAAAGACCTTTGTGGTCACGGAAGTCACGGGAAAAAATGCCAAGATCGATTGGGTTGGGCGCGAGATCGAGAGTATCAAGACCGACGATCCAACAGTCACCCTCTACTTTGAGGTGCCTCTTATCGCGTGCCCCTCGGGAATAACAATTCAGCATTCCGTGCTCTGCGATCTCTTTAAAGATCAAACCAATCTGCTGCATCTACGAAGTGGAGAGCACAACATGGAGCTGCGGTTCACGCGTGATGATAACAGCCGGAAGGTCGAACTTCCTGAGTGATCACCCAAAGAACGGCGCGAGCACGTTTCTCGCGACTTTGATCGCCTTCATGCGGCCATCCAGAGTTTTGCCGAAGGTGTCGTCTTCGACTTCGATGCAGAGAGGGCCGTCGTAGCCGATACGCATGAGTTCTCCCATGAAGGCAGCCCAGTTGATGTCGCCATAACCTGGGATGCGAGGCTGATGCCAGTTGAGCGGAAAGTCGAAGCAGCCGACTTCATTCAGCGCGGCGTGGTTAATTTTGACGTCCTTGGCGTGGAGATGGAAGAGCTTGGATTTGAACTCGGCCAGGGGGCTGAGCGGGTCCATGCCTTGGAGGATGAAGTGGCTTGGATCGTAGTTCAGACCGAAGTTGGGCGAGTCGATGTCATTGAAAGCGCGACGCCAAATCGCGGGCGTGGTCATGAGGTTCTTGCCGCCGGGCCATTCGTCGCGGGTGAAGGACATGGGGCAGTTTTCGATACCGATCTTCACGCCATGCGCCTCGGCGTATTCAATGATGGGCTTCCAGATCTTGAGAAAGCGCGGCCAGTTTTCATCGACGGTCTTGGTCCAGTCGCGACCGACAAAGCCGTTGACGTTTTTCAAACCAAGCAAGGGCGCAGCTTTGATGACTTTCTTGAAGTGAGCCACGGCCACGCGCGAGACCTCGGGATCTGGATCGAGCATGTTCGGGTAATACCCGAGCGCGCTGATGCCCACGCCATGATCTTCACAGAGCTTTCGCACATCCTCCGAGCGGGTCTTGGTTAGGTCCGTGACATCGAGATGAGTGACACCGGCAAACTTGCGCTCCACCTTGCCGACGGGCCAGCACATGATTTCCACGGTGGAGAAGACCTCATGTGAGGCAAAGGCGAGCACTTCATTCAAAGACAGCTCAGGGAGAATGGCGGAGACAAAACCAAGTTTCATAATGTTTTTTGGGTGGTGACTATTTTGAGCAATCTAAACTGACAGTTTAGATTGCTCAAAGTGTGGAAGAGATGAAAAGATGCTTTTTTGATCAGCCTTTGATGTAACTAGCCAAGTCTTTCCATGAACAGACCTCCACCTCTTTGGCGATGGCTCTCGAAGCCACCGCAGCGCGCACCGGACGGTGAACGAGCAGGCTCTTCACCGCACGCTTATCACCGAAGTGCTTACGCCAGACGGCGCATGGGCAAGGTCATGTCCGGCCTCACGGTGCGCGCTGCTTCGGCCTCGATCATGCGCATGGAGCCATTCTTTCCAGGAACAACAAAGTCAACCTCCAGTCCCTGCTGATCACGGAAGTAGTAGAGTTCACGGCGCAGCCCAGAATTAGAATCTCATCCAGGATGACTGGCGGCATCACGCCATCCAGAAAACCTTGCGGGTCCTGACGGAAGCGGGAGATGATGTCAGGATCTTCAAAAAGATATTAATCCGCCTTCGGAAAGAGGTGACGCCACAGATAGGTTTTACCTGCGCGGCGCGGCCCCGTGATGATGGTCGCCGGAAAGTTTTTGGCTGCAGTGACAGGGTGCTTTTTGATATCTCGATCGATGGCTTTCATTTTGAGGAATCTAAACTGCCAGATTAAATCGCTCAAAATCGTATTTCATTCATTTACCCGCTAAACTTTCACCCACGTTTTTGTTAGGCTACTCTGCAGGATCGCCTCGCAGAGCTTCACTTCATGATAGCCATCTGCTGCGGTGGCGAAAAAAGCAGGCGTCTTTTTGCCGCTGGCGATGTGCTCATACACGGCGCGGTAATGCATCTTGTGGGCATCGTTAAAACCTTCGGGATGTCCGCCTGGATAGTCGGTAAAATTGGCCACGTCCTCCATGAAGCCGGGCGTGCCACGCTGAAGAATCTGATTCGGTTCATCACGTCGACCGAGGATGATTTCATTCGGCTGCTGGAGATCCCAGCGCACACTGCCCTTGGTGCCGTAAATACCGAGGCCAAGACTGCACTTCGAGCCTGCGGCGACCTGCGAGATACTGGCATTGGCGTGGACTCCATCCGCGTTGCCATGCTTCGCCTTGCCGAACTTCAACAGCACGCTACCGAAGTCCTCGGTGTCCACCTTGTAGGGCACCATCGTTTTCGGATCGACCTTGGCAAAGGTCTGAACTTCACCCTTCGGGCGCAGGCGGGTTTTATGAAAGGTTTCGATGTGGGCAAACACACTTTGCGCTTTGGCTCCGAGAATGAAGCTAACGGCATCGATCCAATGCGTGCCGATGTCACCCACGGCACGTAACTTGCCACCCTCGCTAGCGATGACGCGCCAGTTGTAATCGCTCTCATGCAGCAGCCAGTCCTGGAAGAACTGACCCTGAACATGAATGATCTTGCCGAGATCCCCGCGCTCCACCATGGCGCGCATTTGCAGCACAGCGGGAAAGAAGCGGCACATATAATTCACCGCGAACACCGGCCCCTTTTTGCCACCCTTCTTCACGGCCTCGACCACCTTCGCCGTTTCGCTCGTGGTCATGCCCAGCGGCTTTTCACAGATGACATGCTTGCCCATTTCCAAAGCCTGCAAGCACTGCTCCACATGCGCTTTGTTGGGTGAGGTGATATGGACCACATCCACGTTCGGACTCGCATACATCGCCTCATGATCGTAGTCGCCATACACCTCAGGAATGCCCCAGAGATCTGCGATCTTCCGCGCACTCTTCGACGAGCCACAAACCGCCGTGATCTGAACCCCTAGCCGCTTCAGCGCCTCAATGTGAACGGGGCCGATAAAACCTGTGCCGATGATGCCTGCGCGGAGATGATAAAGTGGAGTCATGAATGATCACCATGAATGGACCCCAATAGCCCGCGAATAAACGCTATTTTTCAGAAACTCGCGTTTCCATGTCAACATGTACGTGCCGCTGGTAGCTGCTTAAACTTCTGCAGGTCATGTGCGACAGACTCAAGAGAGTTTAGCATCAATCATTGTATGCCGATTCACCGTGCTCGGCGAGGTCGAGGCCTTGGCTTTCTTCGTCGCTGGTGACGCGGAGGGGGATGAAGAGGGCGATGACTTTCAAGATGACGTAACTGGCGACTCCTGACAGGAGTGTGGTGTAGAGGGCTGCGAGGATTTGGGTTTTGAGCTGAGTGCTGATTTGGAAATCACCGAGACCACCGGCAAAGGAGGTGGAGCCGAAGACGGCGACGAGGATAGTGCCGACGAAGCCACCGACACCATGCACGCCGAAGACGTCGAGTGAGTCGTCGTAGCGGAATTTTTTCTTGAGCTTAGCGCAAGCAACCCAGCAGATAAGGGCGGAGATGGCTCCGATACAGATGGCTCCGATGGGGCCCACTTTACCAGCGGCTGGTGTGATGGCGGCGAGCCCGGCGATGGAGCCGGTGGCGATGCCGAGCGCACTGGGGCGCTGCACTTTGATCCACTCGATAGCCATCCAAACGAGGGCGGCCGTGCAGGCGGAGATGTGAGTGACGATGAGCGTCATGGCGGCGCTGCCATTCGCTGCGAGCTGGCTGCCTGCATTGAAGCCAAACCAGCCAACCCAGAGCATTCCGGCACCGATAAGCGTGAGAGGCAAATTGTGCGGTAGCATCTGCGCGGTGGGAAAGCCTTTGCGCGGACCGACGACGATGCAAAGTACGAGCGCAGCGACGCCTGCGGTGATGTGGACGACGATGCCGCCAGCGAGGTCGATGACGCCTGTGAGTCCGAAAAACGCGCCCGCTTTATGCCAAACGCCATAACAGCACGGCACATAGACGACGAGGCTCCAAACGAGACTAAAGATGAACATGGCGCTGAACTTCATACGTTCGGCAAAGGCACCGATGAAGAGGCCAGGAGTGATGACGAAAAACATCATTTGGTAGGCAAAATGCAGCAACTCGGGGATCGTCGGACAGTCGCCGCGAGTCGAGGTAGTGGTCACGCCATTGAGGAAGGTTTTACTCAGGCTGCCAATGAAGCTGCCGCCATCTGTAAAGGACAGCGAGTAGCCACAGACGAGCCACAGCAGACTCAGTGCGGCAGTGAGCACGAAGCATTGCATAAAAATCGAGAGCACATTCCGCGCACGGACGAGTCCGGCATAAAACAAGGCCAGTCCGGGGATCATCATGAAGAGCACGAGCGCAGTGGAGGTCAGCAGCCAGGCGGTATCGCCAGAGTTGATCGAGGAGTCAGCAGCGGCGGCGGGCAGGGTCATGCAAAGGCTCGTGAGGAGAACGAGTAGACCTAGCTTTGCAGGTCGCGCTAGGAAGAAATGTGGGAGGCAAGTCATGATGGGTTGGGTTGACAGTGTGCTTAATACGAGGCCGCGATTCGGAGGCCACAAAATTATGGATGAAAGGCATTCATGCTCGTGGTCGCACGCGTCCGCGGGCAATGCTACGGTGTTGCGCCAACTGGGCTACGCTCGCTTCAGTGCGGCTTTGATCATCATGAGTTCGCCCACATTTTCGGCGGTAAGCAGACCCACGAGACGTCCGCTCTGCGTGTCCATCACGGGCAGTGCTGGGCATGTTGAGGCGCTGAGTTGTTCCATAGCTTCACTGAGAACCGTGAAAGCGGTCACACTCTGCTCGCACGGCTCGATGATGGTCTTTGCAGGAAAGCTGGCACCATGCTCGGAAAGGCCACTGATGAGGCGCTGGCGGGTGAGTATGCCGAGCAGGTCGCCGTTTTCATCCATCATGGGAAAGTCATGCTGACTACCCGCGAGCAACAGATCCACGGCATCACGCAGCGTTGCATCTGGTGACAGTGCGCGAAAATCGGTGAGCATAGCATCACGCACACGCAGTCCGCTCGTGGCCTCGCGCTGAGTGACACTGGCGGCTTCCTGACCAGCAGCCATGAAAATGAAGAAAGCAATGAGCAGCAGCACCGGACTGACATTGCCAGATAGCAGCATCCAGAGCGCCGTCGCTAGCGCGATGCCCTGCCCCACGGTAGCGGCCCAGCGTGTGGCGCGGCCATAGTCCATGAGCATAGCCAAAAAGGCACGTAGCACACGTCCACCATCCATGGGAAAAGCAGGGATCATATTGAAGGCGACCATCATCAAATTCCACGCCATGAGCTTTTCCCAAAAGCGGCCGCTTTGCTCAAAATGGAAATCGGGATTCGCCACCAACCCGATGCCCACAAATAGATAGATCGCGGTAGCAATGGCCACATTCACGAATGGCCCGCATACCGCGACGACGAACTCTTGTGAGGGCTTGTTCGGCATACGCTCCAGTCGTGCCACGCCGCCGATGGGCAGCAGTGTGATATCTGGCGTGCGTATGCCATAACCACTGGCGGCGAAGACATGACCGAACTCATGCAGCAGCACGCAGACGAAGGCAGCGGACACAAACAGCACTGCATCGAACGCCCCATTCAAGCCATGGCCGCCAGCCATTCCCTGCATGGCGACGAAGATCAGAAGGATAAAGAACGTGATATGAATCCGCACTTCAGTTCCTGCGACCGTGGCGATTTTAAAGGACCATTTCATACTGTTCACACTAGTTATCGAAGCAAGATAAGCCAAGGGTTTGTATGAAAACGGCATGTGTTGTCGCGAAGGTTTGGCTATTTTTCAGCGTACGCTTTCCAAACCGTCTCTCTCCCCTCCATGACTCGTGCCGCGCCCATTCTCTGCCTGCTTGCAACCAGCTCTTTATTCGCCGCTGACAAACTAAGCTTCAATCGCGATGTCCGGCCTATCCTCTCAGAGAACTGCTTTGCGTGTCATGGCTTTGATTCTAAGAAACGTGAGGCGGAGCTGCGACTGGATACGGCTGAGGGTGCCTACAAATCTAAAGATGATTTGATTCCAATTAAGCCTGGAGATCTGGCGAAGAGCGCAGTCTGGCAGCGCATCATCACGACCGATGAAGACGACCTCATGCCGCCGACGAAGTCGCACAAGAAACTCACTCAGGCGCAGAAGGACACGCTGAAACTCTGGATCGAGCAAGGCGCGTCGTATCAGAAGCATTGGGCCTTTGAAGCGCCTGTGGCGAAAACGGGCATGTCGATTGATGCAGCTTTAGCCGAACGCCAGACGAAGGATCGCCTCAGCTTCGCGGATGAAGCGGATAAAGAAACGCTGATCCGCCGAGTGGCATTCACCATGACTGGCTTGCCGCCGACGCTGGCTGAGGTGGATGCCTTCCTGAAAGGCCAGACCTACGAGGCAATGGTGGACAGCTACATGAAGTCACCACGCTTTGGTGAAGAGATGGCAAAGCACTGGCTGGACGTGGCGCGCTATGCGGACACACACGGGCTGCACCTCGACAATGAGCGTAGCATGTGGGCCTATCGCGATTGGGTGGTGAAGGCCTTCAATGCGAACCTTCCCTTTGATCAATTTACAACATGGCAGATCGCGGGTGATCTGCTGCCAAATGCAACGCCAGATCAAATCACGGCCACCGGCTTCTCACGCTGCAATGTGACGACAAGTGAGGGCGGAGCGATTGATGAGGAGTATCGCCATCTGTATGCCGTAGATCGTGCATCGACACTGACCTCGGCATTCATGGCGCTCACAGGCGGCTGCGCGCAGTGTCACGATCACAAGTTCGATCCGCTGACGACAAAGGAATTTTATTCGCTCTACGCCTTCTTCTACAGCGGCGCTGATCCGGCGATGGATAAGAACATCGCGAGCACAGAACCTTATTTGAAATTGCCAACTTCCGTGCAGCAAAAGACGCTGGAGGCAGCGGTTCAGGCTGAGTCGAAGGCCTTACAGTCATTGGAAGCGGCGACGGCAAAAGTGAGCTATACCGATCCAGCGACATTGAAGCCTGCGCCAGACGCACAGATGCTGACTGAGGTGATCTTTGATGATTCATTCCCTGTGGGATCGGAGATCAAGAACACTTCACGCAATCCGAGCGCGTGGGAATCAAATCCAGCGTATGGCACGCAGTCCGGGCATCGCGTGTTGAAACATGCGGGCGGTCAGTTTGTGGAGGACGTGATCACGATGTCTCTTACACCGCTGACGCTGCCGGAAGCTCCACGCATCAGCATCTGGGCGCGCACCGATCCTCTGAGCACGCCGCGGGTGCTAAGCATAGTCATGAGCGGTCGCCGTGTGTTCTGGGGTGAGGAAGATGCATTGGATGGCGCCAGCTTCGGCGCGATGACAAAGGTGGTACACGCCGGTCCTTTGCCAAAGCCGGGCGTGTGGACGCTGCTGAGCTTTGACCCAATATCTCTCGATCTAAAAGTTGGTTCGCGCGTCGCTAGCCTATCCGTACAGCAGGTCGGCGGCAGAGTTGCCTGGGATCTATGCACGATGACCGGTGAGGTGAAGGCCTCCGCCGATCTTCTCGCTTCATTCAGCCTGTGGTGGAAGGCGGTGAGTAGTGGCAAGAAAACGCCACCTGAGGTGCCCGCTCCCATTCTCAAAACACTGATGACCGATCCCGCTCAAGCGAAGGCACCGCAGTCCAAGCATGAGGACGCCAAAACCGCAGAAGCATCTGCCGCCAAAGCCAAGGAAGAGCGTGAGGCGCTGTTGCGCTTCTACCTTGCCCGCGTCGCCCATCCCGCCAATGACGACATCGCGAAGAAACGTTTGGCTTGGGAAGAAGCCCAGGTGAATCGAGAAGCGGCGGACTATGCGATTCCTGGCACCATGATCTTCCGTGATCTCGAAACGCCGCGTGACACCTTCATCGCCATGCGCGGACAGTACACCAAGCTCGGCGACCAAGTGGAGCCAGGTGTCCCCGCTGTATTTCCAGCGCTTAAAAAAGCCGACCCTGCGGCGCGAGCCACGCGACTCGATCTCGCGAAGTGGCTCGTAGCTCCCGAAAACCCGATGACCGCCCGCGTCACGGTGAATCGATTCTGGCAGCAGGTTTTCGGCATTGGTTTGGTGAAGACGAGCCACGACTTCGGCTCCCAAGGCGAGCCTTCAAGCCATCCCGAACTGCTCGACCATCTCGCGGTCAGTTTTCAAAAAAGCGGCTGGAATGTGAAGGCCTTGATCAAGCAGTTAGTCATGACGCAGGCCTTCAAACAGGCCTCTCCAGTCGAATCAAACCTGCTCAGTCTCGATCCAGAAAACCGCCTGCTGGCACGCGGCCCGCGCACCCGTCTCGATGCCGAGCAGATACGCGACAACGCGCTCTTCGTCAGTGGCCTCATCAATCTCGACATGGGTGGTCGTGGCGTGCGCTCCTACCAGCCGCCGAACATCTGGGAACCCGTCGGCTACGGCGACAGCAACACCCGCTACTATCTGCAAGATCACGGCCCCGCGCTCTACCGTCGTAGCCTCTACAGCTTCCTCAAGCGCACCGCTCCACCGCCCTTCATGAGCAACTTCGACGCTCCGAACCGCGAGCAAAGCTGCATCCGCCGCGAACGCAGCAACACCCCGATGCAGGCCCTCCAGCTCATGAACGACGTCCAGCACTTCGAAGCCGCACGAGCATTGGCTGAACGTGTAATTTTTGAAGGCGGTAAAGAAGATACAACAAAGCTTAACTGGCTCTTCCGCAGCGTCTTGAGTCGCAAACCGGACGCGAATGAATCAATGATGCTCAGCGCAGCTCTCGCGAAACAACGCCTGCTTTATAAGACCAATCTCAAAGCCGCCGAGAACGCTATTCGCACCGGCGAATCAACTCCGAAGAACATCGCACCGGCGACTGAGACCGCGTCATGGACTTTAATCGCGAACTTGGTGCTGAACCTCGATGAAACCGTCACCCGAAACTGAGCTATGAACCCGATCTTCGAATCCAATCTCCTCCAAACTCGCCGTCAATTTTTCGGGCGGAGTGGTCTGCGTCTCGGCGGACTCGGCTTAACATACTTGATGGGTAAGGACACGCTCGCAGCTCCTGATGCTCGTGTGCATCCGCCGATTCCAGGGCTACCGCATTTTGCTTCGAAGGCGAAGGCGGTGATCTATCTGCACATGAACGGCGGGCCGTCGCAGCTCGACACCTGGGACTACAAACCGGGCCTCCAGCAATGGTATGACAAGGATTTGCCGCCGAGCGTGCAGGGCGGGCAGCGGCTGACGGGCATGACGAGCAAGCAGGCCCGGTTTCCGGTGGCACCGAGTTTGTTCAAGTTCGCTCAACATGGGAAATGCGGTCGCTGGGTGAGTGAGTTACTCCCGCACACGGCGAAGCACGTCGATGACATCGCTTTGATCAAGACGGTGCATACGAACGCGATCAACCATGACCCGGCCTGCACTTTTGTGATGACCGGACGCGAAGTGCCGGGCTTTGCGAGCATCGGTTCGTGGCTCAGTTATGGACTCGGCAGCGAGAGCAATGATCTGCCCGCCTTTGTCGTGCTGACGCCGAAATGGAGCGCCAAGGCGCAGGCACAAGCACTGTTCACGCGCATGTGGAATAGCGGATTTTTGCCGGGTAAATTCAGCGGCGTGGCGCTGCGTGCTGTGGGTGATCCAGTGCTCTACATGCAGAACCCTGATGGTGTCTCTCCCGCGAACCGCCGCGCCATGCTCGACACGCTTTCGCAGATGAATGCGCACAGCTTTGAGAAGTTCGGTGATCCAGAAATCCAGACGCGCATCTCGCAGTATGAGATGGCCTTCCGCATGCAGACGAGCGTGCCGGAACTCGTCGATTTGAAGCAGGAAAGCCAAGCCACGCTCGACATGTATGGCCCCGATGTCATGAAGCCTGGAAGCTTCGCCGCCAGTGCCATCCTCGCCCGGCGACTCATCGAACGCGGCACGCGCGTGGTGCAGGTGCTACATCGCGGCTGGGACCAGCACGGCAATTTGCCTGCCGACATCCGCCTGCAATGCGGCGATACCGATCAGCCAATCGGCGCACTTTTGACCGACCTCAAACAGCGCGGCCTGCTCGACAGCACGCTCATCATCTGGGGCGGTGAATTTGGCCGCACCGTTTATTCGCAGGGCGGTCTCTCGCAGACGAACTACGGCCGCGACCACCATCCGCGAAACTTCTGCATGTGGATGGCCGGTGGCGGCATCAAAGGCGGCACGACCTACGGCGAGAGCGATGACTTCAGTTACAACATCGCCACCGACCCTGCTCACCTGAACGACATCAACGCCACGATCATGAATCAATGCGGCATCGACCACGAGCGGCTGACGTATAAGTTTGCCGGCCTGGATGCGCGTCTCACGGGTGTTGAGAGCCAGCATCCGATCAAAGAAATCATCGGGTAACGTGAGGTTGATCGTTTTGACGGCGTATTTTGCCCATGAATCTAATCACGACGGAGAATGCGCGCGAGGGATCGCGTGACTGGCAGCTCACGCGCATGAAGCTAGACAAAGCGGAGGGCTTTCGCTCACCTGTGATTGAGGGCTACTGCTCGCGGCAGTCGGTAAAGGCAGGCGAGGTGCTGGACTTCTTTGTCAGCACGAAACCGATGGCACGCTTCAAGATCGAAATCTTCCGCACGGGCTACTACGGCGGACGTGGTGCACGGCTGATGACAGAACTCGGCCCCTTTGAAGGCAAGGAGCAGCCAGTGCCGGAGATCGGTGCCAAGCGGTTGCGTGAGTGCAAGTGGGAGAAGTCCACGTCGATCACGATTCCGGCGGACTGGGTAAGCGGAGTATATGTGGGCAGACTGACGACGCTGCCGAAGAGTACGGACGAGCCCTATTGGCAGAGTTACATCGTCTTCATCGTCACCGATGACCGCAAGGCGGACATCCTCTTCCAGTGCAGCGACAACACCTGGCAGGCCTACAACAGGTGGCCGGATGATTACTCGCTCTACACCGACCCGAAGGGCAATCAGGGGCCATCGTCGGATGTGAGTTTTGATCGTCCGTATGCGAAGTATGCACTGATTTATGAGAATCCTCAGTCGGTGGGCAGTGGTGAGTGGCTGTGCTTTGAATTCCCCGCTGCATACTGGCTGGAGAAGGAAGGCTATGATGTGACTTACTGCTCAAACGCCGACATGATCACGCCGAATCATGGCTTGAAGTGCAAGGCTTTCATCAGCATCGGTCATGATGAATACTGGGACATCCGCCAGCACGACAGTGTGGCGAAGATGCGTGATGCAGGTGTGAACCTGCTCTTCCTTTCCGGCAACTCCGTATGCTGGGTCACGCCGTTCACTCCGAATGCGAATGGAGAACCGAATCGCCGCATCTTCCGCGGTGGACCGTATGGTGGTGACTACAAATATGCGGTGGACCGCGAGAAGGATTACGGACCCTATCCTCACCGTGGTCCCGATGAAGGCTATCTCATGGGCGTGCGCAATATTGACCCTGTGAACGGCGGCGGCGACTGGGTTTGCACCAAACCTGAGCACTGGATTTTCGAAGGCACTGGCATGAAAAAGGGCGACTCGATTCCCGGCATGATCGGCTGGGAATATCATGGTGATGCGCCAAATGACATCCCAAGTCTGGAGATTGTGGCCGGAGGCACCGCTTTTCAAGGTGGTCGCAATCCTCAGCAGTGGCAGGCCGTCATTTTCGATGGCCCGAAGGGCAACTTCATCTTCAACGCTTCCACCATCTGGTGGGCGCAAGGTCTGAGCAAACCGCCGGGCCACATGCCCGTGTGGAGTCATTACTCACGACCGCATGGCACAGATGCCCGCGTGCAGCGCATCACGGCGAATCTACTGAGGCGGGCGCTAAGGTGATGATCCTCGGGCGTCGTATTTCGCATCATCTTTGTCGTGACGACGCGGGGTGTGATTGCGTAGTCTCTGGCCCATGAAACCTATCGTCCAGATATCTCTCGACCTCACCAACATCGACGAAGCCCTCGAAACCGCAGCGCTGGCCATGCGTGCTGGAGTTGATTGGCTGGAGGCTGGCACGCCGCTCATTCTTGCCGAGGGTTTGCATGGCGTTCGTGCTTTGCGTAAAGCGTTTCCGAACACACCCATCGTCGCCGATTTGAAGACGATGGACGGCGGCTATCTCGAAGCTGAGATGATGGCCAAGGCGGGTGCCACACATGTCGTTGTCATGGCCCGCGCTCACGCTGAAACCATCAAGTGTGTCGTCAAAGCCGGTGCCGACTTCGGCTGCAAAGTCATGGGTGATAACATGGTCTGCGAAAGCATGATTGATGGCGCGAAGTTTCTCGAAGACCTCGGCTGCGACTATGTCATTCATCACATCGGCTATGACGAGCGACGTGGAATCGCTGCTGCCGGGCATCGCATGCCGAGCCCGCTCGATCAACTCCGTGAGGTGGTGAACGCCGTGAAAATTCCCGTGCAAGCCGTCGGTGGTCTGAGCCTTGAGCAGGCGATCATGTGTCCTCAATATGGTGCCCCGCTTGTCGTGCTTGGTGCGCCGCTCACCATTGATGCAGATGCTTTTAAAACCGCCGATGGCAATCTTGAAGCATCACTCCGTATGATCTGTGAAGCCATTCACACACAGGATGTGAAGGCGTTCTAAGAAGCCATCTCCGCAGCCAGCAGCACGGCCTCGACCAGACTGTTGCCATTCGCTTTGCCCTGCCAGGCAATGTCACACGCGGTGCCGTGATCGACGCTAGTGCGCGGCACTGGCAAGCCAAGCGTGGTGTTCACCGCTGAATCAAAGGCGAGCATCTTCAGCGGGATCAAGGCCTGATCGTGATACATGCAGATATACGCATCGACTTGGCGGCGCTTGGCTGGGATGAAGGCGGTGTCGGGTGGCAGTGGGCCTTCGATGGTGATGCCTTTGGCGCGCGCGGCTTCGATGGCAGGGATAATGATTTTTTCCTCCTCTTGATTGCCAAACAAACCATGCTCACCGGCATGAGGATTCAGGCCGATTACGGCGATCTTGGGTTTCTTACCACGGATGCGCTGCACACTCTCGGCGGTGAGTTCGATCACATCCAGAATGCGTACCGTGGTCAGCGCTGGCACCACGTCTTGATAGCCGATGTGGACGGTCGCCAGACTGCAAATCATCTCAGCGGAGTAAAAAGTCATGCACGACCTCGCCGCCTGCATCTTCTCCGCAAACATCTCCGTGTGACCAGGATACCGAATGCCAGCGGCATGCAGCGCTTCCTTGTTCAGCGGTGCCGTCGCCACGGCTGAGACTTGCTTTGCCAAAGCAGCTTCGATGCTCTTCTCAACATAGCGGAAACCCGCTGCGCCGGTCTTTGCGCTGACGCTTCCTGGCGTGAAGCCTTCCGCATCAAACCCAAACACATCGAGCACGCTAGGTTCATCAATACTGCCGCACTTCTCTGCCCACTCGATCTCGGAGATGATGCGCTTCGGCGCCGGGAGGTTCGTCTGACGCGCGCAACGCGAGAGCAGCCGCGCATCCCCAAACACAACAGGCGTGCAGACTTCACACAGGGCTTCATTGGCGAGCAACTGAAGGCAAATTTCAGGGCCGACCCCGGCAGGGTCGCCCATGGTGACGGCGATGATTGGTTTGGACATGAGCCGTCGAGTGTGGCTCAACGCAACGCCTTGTCGAGAAACTTGGCAATGAGGCCGGTGCGCTCATGATCGTAGAACTCTGAGCCACCATGCTTGCTGCCTGGCAGCATGATGAACTCCACTGGCAGCTTCAATGACTCATAGGACTTGGCGAACTCCTGCGACTGCGCTGGTGGCATCTGCGGATCGGCATCGCCGTGGATCAAGAGCAGCGGTGGATCATTCTTGTCGAGGTGCGCCACAGGGCTGGCGAGTTTGGCCAGATCAGGCTTTTCGGTCGGCTGACCGCCAAGCAGCAATTGCAGAGCAGGCACGCGCATCTTCAAACCAAACTCAGTGCTTTGAGACAGGATCGTTTGCAGATTTGACGCGCCGAAGTGACTGACGATGCATTGCACGTTGCTGCTTTGATCCAAATGCTCACCGAGAGTGCCTTCGAGTTCCGCGCGTCCATTCGTCACGCCCACCAGCGCAGCGAGATGTCCACCCGCTGAGGAACCAACGATGCCGATGCTAGCCGTATTGATTTGAAACAATTTTGACTTGGCGCGCAGGAATCGAATGGCTGCCTTGATGTCGTGGATCTGCGCCGGGAAAACCGCCTGAGTGGAAAGACGGTAGTCCACGCTCGCAATCGCGAACCCACGATCCAGCAGCTTCGCAATGGGCACATCCGACTTCGATCCACCGCGCCAAGCGCCCCCGTGGACATAGACGAGCAACGGCGCATTGGCGGTCTTGGGTGTATATAGGTCCAGTTTGAGTGAGTGATCGCCGACGCGCGCGTATTCAATGTCTGTCTGTGTGCCGGCGAAGGCGCAGCTGGCGATCAGATGAAGGAGAAAGACGATTGTTTTAATCACTCGATCCTCATCTGCTCCGCTGGCACTTCCAGCCGTATTTTCGTGCCATAGGCCAAACCTTCCGTCCACGGCAGCAGCAGTTCCAGCACATCCGGCTTCTGAAAATGCTCAGGCTTCGTCTCTGGATGCGGAAAGTAGATCAAGCCATTCACCGCGGCAGCGTCATCGCGATGGACGATCACATCGAAGAACGAGAAATCCTCCGCTGGTTCCGTGGGATGCCATTTCAAAGCGCGAAAGGTCCATTTCGGTCTCACCACGCAATAACTCATCGGCGCGATGCTCACATTTAATGTGCCGAGATGGTAGCCACTCAAATCAAGGCCCAAATCGCGAAAGAATGGCAACTGCATCCGCATCGTGCCGCCAGGAAAGTGCGGATTGCCATTGAGACCAGAAGCAACGCGATGGCCTTGAACGATGGTGGCTAGGGTCATGCCAAAATCTTCTTCACCACCTTGCACGGCTCCACACCCGTAAGTTTGAAATCCAGCCCCGCGCTGCGGAAGGTCAGGTGCTCATGGTCGATGCCAAGACAGTGCAGGATGGTGGCTTGCAGGTCGGGCACATGGACTTCGTCTTCGATGATGTTGAAGCCCATGTCATCTGTGGCACCGACCGTGACGCCTCCTTTGATGCCGCCACCGGCCATCCACATGCTGAAAGCCTGCGGATGATGATCACGACCCATGCTACGGCCCAGAGATACACTGGCTTCAACCATCGGCGTGCGACCGAACTCGCCACCCCAGACGACGAGAGTGTCATCAAGCATGCCGCGTTGTTTGAGATCCTTGATAAGTGCCGCGCTGGCCTGATCGGTGTTCTTGCAGTTGTTGCGCACGTTCCCTTCCACGTTGCTGTGGGCATCCCAACCTTCGTTGTAGATATTGATGAAGCGGACGCCGCGCTCGACCATGCGCCGAGCCAGCAAGCAGGCACGGGCAAAGGAAGGCACCTTTGGATCGCAGCCATACATCTCCAGCGTCGCCTTGTCCTCACTGGTAAGGTCCATTAGTTCAGGCGCGGAGCTTTGCAGACGATAGGCCATCTCGTAGTTAGCGATTCGCGTCGCCGTCTCGCTATCGCCATCCAATTTGAGTCGGCGATGATTCATCGCGTTGATGAGATCGATAGTATCGCGCTGCGTGCCCGCTTCGATACCCTGTGGCGTGCTCACATTCAAAATGGGGTCGCCCGTGTTACGGAAGCGTGTGCCGGAATAAATGCTCGGCAGGAAACCACTGCCCCAGCACGCCGCACCGCCGCTGATGCCGCTGCCGGTGCTCATGACGACAAAGGACGGCAGATCACGCGACTCCGAGCCAAGACCATAAGTGATCCACGAGCCCATGCTTGGGCGGCCTGGCTGTGAGAAACCCGTATTCATGAAAATTTGGGCTGGTGCATGATTGAACTGGGTCGTGCGGCAAGATTTGATGATGGCGATATCATCCACCACCGTCGCCAAATGCGGCAGCATCTCGGAAAGCTCCAAGCCACTCTGCCCATGCTTGGCAAACTTGAAGCGCGGCCCCAAAACCGCCGCATCCGGGCGGATGAAGGCATAACGCTGCCCACCGATGATCGAAGGCGGGATCGGCTTGCCCTCAAATTTCGTCAGCAGCGGTTTGTTGTCGAAAAGCTCAAGCTGTGACGGCGCACCCGCCATGAACAGATGAATGACCGCCTTTGCCTTAGGTTGCGAATGCGGAGCGGCAGCCACATTCGGGCTCTTGCTCGATCCATAAGCCGATTCCGCCAGCAACGACGCCAAAGCGATCTTGCCAGTGCCAATGCCGCAGTCTTGGAAGAAATGGCGGCGAGTGATGTTGGAGGTGTTCATGGATGTGTGATGGCTTCGTCGAGGTTCAGCGCCGCGCGACTGACTGCCGCCCAGAGCGCTTCGCCTTCGAGTTTTTTGTCGCGTTGTTTTTGGAGGAAGGACTTGAGCATGGCGAGTTCATCGGCTGCGGCAGGGCGAGTGGTGCAGCGGCGGAAGATGTTAGTGAGGCGCTCGTCGTCGGTTGGGGATTCGGCGATCACTTGTTTGGCCATGGCTTGCGCGGCTTCCATGAACATTTGATCGTTGAGCAGCGTGAGGGCTTGCAGTGGGCTGTTGGAAACATCGCGTCTCGCGAGGCAGGATTCGCCGGTCGGCGCATCAAACGTGGTGGCCATGGCGAAGGGGGCGGTGCGCTTGGTGAAGGTATAGAGGCTGCGACGGAAGTGGTCTTCGCCTTCGCTGATCTTCCACTCGATTTTGCCATAGGCTCCTTCTGAGGTCACGCTGGCTGGCTGCGGTGGATAGACGCCTGGGCCACCCATTTTAAGCGACAGAACACCAGCAGCCTTTAAAGCCGAGTCGCGGATGATTTCGGCATCGAGTCGGAAGCGTGCACCGCGAGCGAGAAGAATGTTTTCAGGATCGTGCCGAAGGAGTTCCGGCGCGACGCGTGAGGACTGCTTGTAAGTGGCGCTGGTGACGATGAGGCGATGCAACTTCTTCATGGACCAACCTTGCTTCACGAACTCAACAGCCAGCCAGTCGAGCAGTTCGGGATGGGAAGGTGGATCGCTCTGATAGCCGAAATCTTCGAGTGATTTGACGAAGCCGCGACCAAAGAAGGCCTGCCACTGGCGATTGACCGTGACGCGGGCTGTGAGCGGGTTTTCAGGAGCGAAGAGCCATTTGGCAAACGTGAGGCGATTGGCGGGTGCATCCTTTGGTAGTTGCGGAAGAAAGGCTGGCACAGCGGGCGGCACTTCTTCTTTGGGTTGAAGGTATTCGCCACGGTGATGAAGCTGCGTGGGTCGTGGATTCGATGCAGGTCGCTCGTTCATGACCAGCGTGGGCTGGCCACGTGGTGGATTCTTGCGCATCGCGAGTAGCGGGGCCACGGCTTGCTTCATCTCGGGTGCGGTTTCGAGAAAACGACGAAGCAACAGTTCGTGCTTCGATGAGTCATTCGTTGCAAGTGCTTCTTCGACCTCCGCAGGGTGTCCCGTGGCCTCGGCGTGATCGCTGGTGGTGACTGAGATGCGGAAGTGGCCGAGTGGACAGGCGAAGTGCTTTTCAAACAGCATCTTCAAATCGAAGCCGTTCGTCAGATCCATCGGTTGCTCAAAATAAAACATCGCAGCGTGTTGCACGCCGTAGCCACCGAGCACCTGCCAACCACTCGACATTTCTTTATCCAGTGCAGCGCTGGCGTTGTTAGTTTTCTTGGGCTTCCGAGCGGCTTTAGCCTTCGCCTTTGGATTGGCGGCGGAGGCATCGCTGATGCGGTCTTCTTCCGCGTCATTGGTGGCATCCGCGCGGCTGATTTTGATCGGCTGATTATTCTGGAAGGCTTGTAGCTCACTGAGGAAAAATCCGCCGAGTGGTCCTTCGTAATTCGTTAGGCCAGGTCCATCATTCGGCAGACTCGAGTGACTGGCGACTTCAAGCCGGATGGCAGTGATGCCTTTGATCGGGGCTTTGAAGCTCAAGTCATACACATCGCTCTTCGAGATGTCGCCGCTGCCGAGAATAAAGCCATCGGCCAGCTGCTCCAGATGCGGCATGGTGGTCTCCATCTTCGTGGGACGAATGATCTGCCACTTGGAAGCGCGCCGTGATTCGCCTTCGATCCAGCCTGCGAGGCGGCTTTGCATTGCAGCGGCACCACCGGGAAACTTAGAAGGCAATTCAGCCTCCAGTTTGGCGATCTTCTCGGCCTGCATTTTCTTTTGCGCCTTGATGTCAGGCGTTGGGATGTAATAGGTCGGTTCGCTGGCGTTGTTCAGCAGCGCCATGGTGCTGTAGTAATCGGTGTGCAGGATGGGATCGTATTTGTGCGTGTGGCACTGGCAGCAGTTCATGGTCAGGCCCATCCACGTGGTGCCTGTGACGCTGACGCGGTCCACCATGGCGTAAAAACGATACTCATTCGGATCGATGCCGCCTTCTTCATTGAGCATGGTGTTGCGATGAAACCCTGTGGCGATGAGATCCTCAGGCGAGGCCTTTGGCAACATGTCGCCAGCGATCTGTTTGATACTGAACTGATCAAACGGCATGTCGTCATTCAGCGCCTTCACGACCCAATCGCGGTACGGCCAAATGCTGCGCGAGCGGTCTTTTTCAAAGCCGTTCGTGTCCGCATATCGCGCCAGATCCAACCAGCGGCGCGCCCAACGCTCGCCGTATTGTTTGGAAGCGAGGAGTGAGTCCACAAGCTTGTCATAAGCATCCGGCGCTTTGTCATTCACAAAGGCATCCGCTTCCACAGGCGTGGGCGGCAGGCCGATGAGATCGTGATAGAGGCGACGAACAAGTGTGTAGCGATCCGCCTCAGTTGAGAACTTCAAACCTTCTTTGGCGAGTCGTTGCCGAATGAATCCATCGATACTCGCCTTGGCGTCTGCACTGGCTTTCGGCGGCGTGTAAGCCCAATGCGCCTCATACTTGGCCCCTTCGGCGATCCATTGCTTCAGGATGGCTTTGTCCTTTTCTGATACAAACTTCTTCGTATGCGGCGGCGGCATTTGCTCATCTTCATCCGTGGAGAGAAGTCGCTTGATGATCTCACTCGTCTCCGGCTTGCCAGGAACAATCGCGATCTCACCCGATTTCCCCGCACCCACAGCCGAATCACGCAAATCGAGCCGCAGCTTGCCCTTCCGCGAATGATCATCCATACCGTGACAAGCGAAGCACTGCTGCGCGAGCACCGGCCGCACCTCACGATTAAAATCAACGGCGTGCGCGCTGCTGGCGACGAGAAACGCCAGCGAAAAACGATTGAGAAAAGGGGACATCATTGCTCCCACATTAACGACGCAGTTTCGCGCTTTTCACACCTTCGGTTTGATAAACAAGACCTCGGCGCGCTCGATCCAGCCTTTGCGCAGGTCCATGCGGAACCAGCCGTCGCTGTTTTTCCGTTGAATGCGGCAGCCGGAGCGTGGGCCGAACTCTTTGAGGTCGTATTGCGCCCAGGTCTTGCCCATGTCGGGCGAGTAGATGATGCCGCAGGCATAGGTCGAAGCCGGCGCGCAGTGCGTGGCGAGCATGACGCCGTCCTGCACGAGCATGTTGGCAGATTCAAACATGGGATTGAATAACAACGTATGCTTGGACCTATCGGTGATGTCTTTCGGATCGCATACGAAGATGCCACGGTCGTGCCTATTGGCGAGAGCAGGGCCGTTGGCATCGGCGATCCAGTAGCATTTGCCCTCGATGAAGTTGATGCCACCGCATTTGAAGCGGGAGTTCGAGTCCACTGAAATGACGTGCTTCCAGTCCCATTTGTCGGCCTTGGCATCGTAGGTGCCGCGCAGCCAGTGGACCTCCTTGCCATGAGTGCGGTCGATGTCACCGGTGCAGGCGTAGAAGGCGTTCTCTGCGGGGTTGTAGGTCACGTTGTGGACGTGGCGGGCGATGAGCTTGTTGTTGGGATTGCCGATGAATTTCTCCGGCGGCGTGTCCTTCTGCTGGAACTTCGGATTCTGCCCAAATGCATACGCCAACTTCACGGTCTGGCCGTTGTCGGTGGAGTAGTAGATGTTCACCGGCACTGGGCCGCCGAGGACGTTGCAGTAGTTTCCCCAAACGAGCATTTCTTTGCCATCGACCTCGAAGCAGTGCTCGCCATCGAGCGAATGGAAATACCAGCCCGGCTGCTCAGGATTCACGGGCGTGTGCGGCAGATAGTCGCTGCCGTCGAAATTCTTCACCGTGATAGCCCGGTGCGTTTTGAGATTGTCCGTGCTGAGGAAAAGCTGCGCCAGCGTGGCAAAGACGATGTTACCATTCTTCAGGATGACACTGAAGGTGATCTTCTCCGCTTCGGCGAATGCTGCGCTGTGCGGCCACGTCTTGCCGCTATCCTCCGACAAGAAAATCTTCCCGCTACCAAACCCAAACGCCTTGTTGTCACGCTGTGAGTCGATGTAAGGCCCCTCTGGCTGAAGGCGATACCAGAAGTGCTCCGTGGATGCTGGCTCAGCGTGCAATGTCGAAGCGTCTGACAGAAAAAAACCGCCGACAGCGGCGGCGGTGGTTCCGATGAATTGGCGGCGATCAAGTGCTGAGGTGTGTTTCATAGTGTGCGCTCTATAACGCTGCGAGCAGCATGAATCGCTCTCCTCGCTGCATCCTTTGAAAGGCCACCGCACGCAGCCGCGATGAAGTGATCCCATGTTTTGCCGCCTGCTTGCTCTCACAACTTTCATCATCACTTCCGTTCACGCGCAGGAAATCCGCCATGTGCCGCTTACCTTGAACAAGGGCGGCACGCCGGAAAATCCGACGGTGTTTGATGGCAAAGGGATGATCATCGATCTCGGCATCGACGTCACTACACATGACTGGCAGAAGGACGGCGAGGTGTGGACCTCACGTTGCGCGTTTAAGGATCATCCGGCGGTGGCAGACATCCAGCGTGCGGCGCTGTTCATTGAAGAAGTGCCCATGCGCACAGTGCGTGATCGCGAAGCCGAAAAAAAGAGTGTCGTCGCAGGCCAAGTCAGCTACGCAGCACCGGCGGCGCTTAAACCCGGCGAACTGGGCTTCACGGCGGAAGGAGCGATCTATTTCCGCTGGCCGGTCGGGAAGAAGCCCTGCACCGCACACATCATCCTGCCACCTGCCAATCTCGCGAGTTGCGTGTCGGTTCAGTGCTCGCACATCACTGTTCGAAACATCACCGCGATTCATGCTGCCAACGATGGCTTCAACATTCACGGCGCACGTGTTGGCGTTCGTCTGGAGCATGTGAAGGCGTTCTCGAATGGCGACGAAGGCATCAGCGCACACGAAACCGTGCAGATGGACGTGGTGGATGCCGAAATCGCTTGGAACGGCTCCACCGCAGGCGGCGTGGCCGATGTGAACGACAGCGTCACGACCTACACCAACTGCAAAGTGCACCACAACCTCGCTGCCGCCTTCAGCTTCGCAGGAAAATCACATCGTGTGACCAACTGCATCATCCATCATCAAGCGAGGGACTTTGAGGTGCGCGAGGATGCCAAATTGACCCAATCAGGCAACGAATGGCGAAGGGAGTGATTTTCTCGATCAATACCCACCCACACCGATCTTCCCGCCTGCGGCATCGAGTGTGCCAGTCGCTTCGCGTTTACGATAATCGTCCATCATCGCAGCAGTCGCTGTGGCTCCACAACGAGAGCCACCGAGATCGCGGACTTTGATCAGTCCATCGAGATCTCGCACGCCGCCAGCGGCTTTGACTTGGACCTTGGCTGACACGTTGGCGCGCATGAGAACGAGGTCGTGCTCCGTGGCACCTTTGTAGTTGTAGCTGCCGTCGGGTTGCTTCACAAAGCCATAGCCGGTGCTCGTCTTCACCCAATCGGCTCCAGCGCGCTCGCAGAGTTGGCAGAGTTTGATTTTTAAATCGTCACTGCTCAGACCTGCTCCACCGTTGGTGAGGTAATCGTTTTCAAAGATGACCTTCACCTTGGCTCCATGCTTGTGGGCTTCATCGCAGACGGCTTTCACATCAGCCTCGACGTAGTCCCAATCAGCGCCAAGGGCCTTGCCAAGATTGACCACCATGTCGATCTCCACCGCGCCATCTTTGCAGGCCAGTTCCGTTTCATAACGCTTCGATTCCGTGGCGCTATTGCCATGCGGAAAGCCGATGACGGCTCCGACTTTAACGTCTGTTCCACGCAACCACTCCACGGCCTGCTTCACCGCGTAGGGTTTGATGCAGACGGAGGCCACATCGTATTTCGCGGCCAAGGCGCAGCCTTCCTGGAGATCTTTATCGGTCATCGTTGGGTGCAGCAACGAGTGGTCGATCATTTTGGCGAGGCCTGAGTAGGAGTATTTCATGGATTATGGCTTGGCTAAGCCAATTTCTAAATTGGCTTAGCCACTTGTCAAAGCCAGATTGTGTTCCAAGATCGACCCTGTGGGCAAGCCAGCGTCTTTTCATCAGGAACTCATCGCCAAACTGCGTAAACTCCTCCGCAGTCGTCAGTTCGTGCTAGGTGCGCAATTCCTCACCGAGCGCGAGATTGCCGAGCGCTTCGAGACCAGCCGTCCCACAGCCAACAAAGCCCTTAGCAGCCTCGTTTCTCAGGGCTTGCTAGAATTTCGCCAGGGGGCGGGCACATTCGTCCGTGAAAGCGTGCTCGACTACGATTTACAGCGCCTCGTCAGCTTCACCGACAAAGCCCGCGCTGCGGGCAAGGAGCCCAGCACGCAAGTCCTCGCCTTCCAAAAGCTCAGTGCCGCCGATGTGTCTGACGAGATCGTTCAAGCACTCAAATTAACTGCCAACGAGCCGCTGCTCTACATCGAGCGCCTTCGTCTCGCCGATGGGCAACCGGTCATCTATGAGCGCCGTCACGTCGTAGCGCGTCATTGCCCGGCCATGACCAAAACCGATGCCAAAAGCTCGCTGTATGCGTTTTGGACCGCGAAATGCAAACTCACCATTTCCGGAGCCAACGAATCCATCCGCGCAGTCAACGCCACGAAGTCACAGGCAACCCAATTGGGCGTTACGACGAATGCCGCGTGTTTATTGGTCATCGCCACTGGCATTCTCGAAGGCGGAATCCCTCTGTGGTATGAAGAGACGATTTATCGCAGCGATGTGTATGAATTTCGCAACCAACTCGGTGGGTTTTCCATGCCGAAGCCCGCCGTGGGAAGGATGCGGTGACTTTGTTGCTGATGGTGCCTGAGACAGGACTCGAACCTGCACTAGTTTCCCAACCAGATCCTAAGTCTGGCGCGTCTACCAATTCCGCCACTCAGGCATTGAGTGCTGCAACGCGCGCATGATTCCAGACAGAGCGCAGGCTGCAAATGATTTGTCGCGTTTGTTGGCGCGCTTTTAGTCTGCCTGCTGATGGCTAGGCAGTAGCCGAAGGGCAAGCCAACCGGTTAAGAGAACCATGGCCAGCGGGGCTAGACCGATCTTGAGATTGGGTCCGATCCAGGGGAGCCAGCCGTTTTGATAAACGGTAAGCGAACTGAAATACTTCAACCCAAAAACCCAGCCACCATGCAGGCCGATGCCTGCCCAGAGTGCCCCTGTCTGCACCCTAACGCGAGTGAGCACCCAACCAACAGCGTAGAGTGTGGCGAACTCAGCGAGTAGGAATTGTACATCGCCGAAGCCTTTGGCGATCTGAGTGAGCACCGCAAAACCGCTGGTCCACACGACTTGATCATCGGTGATTTGCCAGCCGTCTGGTGGCTTCATGAAATGCACGATGGCGAAGATGAAGGTAGCCCACAAGAGGGCGGCCCGCGTGGTCATGGTGCGGAGCAGGAGGCCCAGCAGAAGCCCGCGAAAGAAAAACTCCTCGATGATGCCTGCTCCGAGTGCGGCGGTGATTGGTTCGCTGATTTTGATCCAGCTTACTTGCGGCTTCAGTTGATAGGCTCCGGCTTTGCAAAACACAAAACCAAGCAGCAAAAGGAATCCAGCGGCGAGGCAGAAGCCGATGAGCCACTGTTTGATGCCTGAACTCACTGGTCGCCAGGACGGCAGGAGTGTGCGGTCGAGTTTCACCCAGCGCAGAAAGGGCCAAATGAAGACGATGGCGCAGATGAGTACGGCGCGATTAAAGTAGCGGGTGAAATGGGCGCGTTGAATTTCTTTGAGGAGCCATTGGCCGAGGCCACTGCTGCCGAGTGATCCGCTCTTGAGCCAGATGAGGGCAGACTGACCGAGATCGAATAAGGGAGGAGCGAGCAATGCACCGCCGAGCATGACGGCCAGCAGGTAGAGCAGCAGTTTGGGCAATGCTGAGGTGGGTCGAGGCTTGTTGGCTTGCATGGCGGCGATACTAGCGCATCCTGCGCGCTCTCAATGACCAAAAACCAATGTCACGAATGGCACGAACGTCTGGAAGATGGTCGCAAGCAATACATCCGCGCCCACTGGAACTCCCGTGAGTGGATATTCCGCCTAGCTCACCCCGATGGTGAGGAGTGGATGCCGATGAAACCGACCGTGGAAACGTGGCTGGCGGCGCGTGATGTGCTCTTCCGCAAATATCAACGGAAGCGTCTGCCGCTTAAACATCTGCAAACGGTGGACGCGGCGCTCGAAGCTCTGGGCTGGCGGTTTGACGAACAGGGTCATGCCGTGGAAATTAACGGCGCGAACGACTGAGGTGCGGCGCACAGGGGACTGCGCGGGTGATGTGATCATGGGATTGGTGCGTGAACCTTCGTATTTCCGGGGATTCCCTCAAGCCTTATCGCGGGTGCATATGCACGTTTTCGCAGAGTGGTGAGCTTGAGTTGTCATGTTTTGTCATGCAGCGAATGACCACCTGCGCACTGTTTCGCATGGATCCTCACGCGAGTTGTCCATGGCTACTGGGTGTAAGCCGGTTGAGGATTGGACAGCAGGTTGTTTTGGTGAAGGCAGGTTGTTCTATTTTACACCCAGCACTTGTCCGGCGGTCACTGTCATGGTTTCGTGATCCAGTTCCTGCATGAGTCTCGCCCTGCCCAGCCATTCCAAGATCCAAATCTCTCCCACGGGTCTGGATGTCCTCGCGCCTCTAACCTTTGAGGAATGGAGCCAAGTTGCCAACTCCCTGGGGCATGCCGCGCGCGGCATTGCTTTTGTGATCGGTGACTGGCTCGTCTATGGCGACGCCAACTTCCGCAAAGGTCCGGCTGCGAGTCGTGTTGCCACGGATGCCTATGATGCGGCCATTCAGGCCACGGGCCTGGACAGGACCACCCTCCACAACTACGCCTACGTCGCTCGGCGCGTGGCCAGGAACCGACGCAGTGAAGCCCTGGCGTGGGAACATCACAAGGTGGTCGCCAAGCTCCCCGTTGTTGAACAACGCCGCTGGCTGGCGCTGGCAGCCCCCAAGAAAAACCAGCGGGCTATTAGCACCATGCGTTTGCGCAAGAGCATCATCGCCGGGCGCGTGCTCACCCCTGATGAGATGGTGACCGATCCTGCGCATCGTGGCAGAAACAACCACATCCCGCACATCAACAGGCTTTGTGCCTGGTGGAGCGACATGAAGGACAATAAGTGGCCGCAACGGGCAACCGTCGAGCAGGTGGAAACCCTGCTGCGTGACTTCAAGTGGGTGATGAGGATTCAGGATGAGCTGAACCTGCTGGTGGAAGTCAAGCGCCGCAGAAAACCCTGATGTCCAATTCCGAACATCCCGAGATCTTGTTCAGCTACAGCCTATCATTTGGCGAGCGAGAGTTTCTGGTCCGTATCATGCCCTCTGGCGTGATGGTTTGGGACGACTACCAGGCGCGCAGGGCCTGCTGTGGCCCAGCAGCCCCCATGGTCGGCGATGACGAATTTACGGTGCCATTGCATCTCAGTTCCGAGCTGCTGAGCTGGTTTAAGAAGGCAGCGACCATGCTCACCGATGGCACTTGGACCCGCCAAGATGAAAGTGATCTCGACGAAAAGCTAACACCTCTGTTTTGGAGCCAGATCAATCCACGTCTGCCCGCCCCCATCGAGCCGTCTTTGCCATGATGCCGCGTCAAAGCTTCTCATAGATTTTCACGATGGGCAGCAGGTCGCGCTTGAGTGCCGCACGCTGCTGTGGCGTGGCTCGATGCAGCCACTGCTCTTTCTGAATATTTGACCACCATGCGCAGAGACGATTGAGCGGCGGGATGTGATTGGGGATGCCACGATCGGCAGGATCAAGCTTCATGTCCGCCGGTTTCAGCAGCCTGCCCGCTGAAATGCTTTTGCGCAGGCGACGGGTGGAAACCACCTCCTTGCCATTCCCGGCAATACGCAGCCAGCGTGATTGGCCGTCGTGTTCCAATTTCGCCACCACCTTATGGTGTTCCCAGGAAAGGTTTTCATGGCGCAAGGAATGTGGCACACGCCTCGCCACATAGGCATAGGTGGCCAATGTGGTGTGATCCAATCCAGTGGCTTCAACGGTGGCAGCATAGTCGTCGGCAGACACACGAGCCGCCTTTTTGGCAGTCGAGCTGGCGAACTGTGTTTGACCATAAACCAGCCAGTCACCGATGAGGAAGCCGATGCAGCGTGATGCCTCGTTGAGTCGTGGTGCCAAGGAGGCCCATTCGGTAAAGGATAAAGAGGTATGCACGGCGAGGCCGGTGCGGGAAACGGTGAACTTGGGAGAGTCAGGCAGGGTGAGGCTCATGGCACGAGGTTCTGTTGGTTGAGTTCATCCATACGGCGGCGACGGTAGCTCTGACGAGCCTTCGTGGAGCGCATGGCGCGGCTTGGGGCCAGGCCGAGAGCGTCGGTGAACTCGACACAGCGCTTGCTGACTGCCGCGCGGGTGACGCCGTAACGACGAGCGATGTCGGTCATGGAATCCCCCATATAGGAAATGCCGGTGGCAAGGGCGAGGCACTCGACGGAGAGCCGCACGTTGTCCTGACCAAGCAGTTCACCCACCAGTCGGCGCACGAAGTGCAGCACGTCTTCGTGATCGGGAGTGGCCTGATTCGTCTCGACATCATCGGCAGGGTCATCGAATTCCTCAGGCTGGACGGAGCCTTGATGATTCTGCGCAGCGTCTCGAAAGCCGCTCCCGCTGGTGTCGGACATCTGAGGTTGATCAAGTCCCAATGCCGCGAGTTGGTGTCGCTCCTCATGAGAAAGTGATGCCACCCAGGCGCGGTATTCACGCTGGTAGGCCGAGTCACTGCTGCGTTGCCGACGGGTGTAGTTCGTGTCGGCCCCATCCCCGCCATGTCGTGTGGATGCGGCTTTCACAATGTCACTTCCTTCGGTTGAATGGCGCTCAGCGATATGGACTGACGCAGCAGCCAGGCTGTCACGTGAGGGGGATCAAAGCGGACCAGGCGGCCAATGCGCACAAAAGGCAGTCCCTGATTCCTTAAATACCCGACCTGCCGAAGGCGGCAGCGGGTGAAACGTGCCACGTCGCGTGCCGTCCATAGGTGCGGTGAAGCGGGTTGTGCTTGCGCTTCGTGGGGCCTGTCTGCCCCTGATTGCATGTGGTTGCTCATGCACGGGGTGCGATGTCAACCAACCGGGCATCTTCGTTGCGCAACGAAGATCACCGCCCCCTCAAAATGGACTCACTACTCCGCCCTTGATCGGGTAGCCACTTTCTCCGTCTATCTTCGGCTGCTCTTCTAGCATCAGGTAGCTTCCCGGTGGTTTCACATGCTCAAGGCGGCTCGGATCCCAGAACAAATCGACCTTCGGATCGGCCCACAGCAGCACCGGGCACTTCTTGCCGTCCTCGCCGGTGTAGAGCCCGATCACCCACTCACCGTTGGCAGGCTCCCGGAACTCCGGATGCAGAGTATCCAGCGAGCGGAAGCGGTGGCCGAACTGGGGGGTTTCTGAATCCAAGTCACGCTTGGCACGTTCTGCCATGCCATCCGCACGCGACGGTGTCGGCTGAGGAGTGGCTGTCTTGCCAAGTTCTGACAAGGGAATCACCCGGCGCACCGCCGGCTTTTCATAAGAGGTTCTGTTCATAATCGCTGTTTTGTTCAATGAAGGCCACGTTCGAATAGCCCCGCTGGTTGCGCTCCGGCCCGGCGCTTTTGCGTTCGACTGATCCGAACATCTCCAGCATGCGGTTATTGAGTTCCTTGCGCGCGGCCATTTCCGGCAGCGGATCCCATTTCTGGTCGCCGCAGTAATCTGCGTAGGCCTCAAGCAATTCATTCTTCTCAAGGCATTCACCGTCGCGGCGCTCCACCTTGGCCATCAGGAATCCTCGAATCGAATCGGACATGCCGAGTAGAGCCTCGAGCCGCTGCGTTTGGGCCGCCGACAATTCACGCGCTCTGCCCGCCTTCGCGTCCACCAGCACTTCGGAGGCACCGACGATGGCCCAATTGAGGATACCAGGCCCCTCATGTTCAATGAGCCAGTTGTCCAGTTCACGGATGATGGGAGTGTTCCCGTCAGCTTTATGAAATTCGATGATCTGCAACCGCCGCCGCCATGCTTTCACATCTCCTGATAGCCGCACCGAAAGGCGGTTATTGCAGGTGATCAGCACGTTGAAGTTGCCGCGGATATTGAAGACCTCATTGCTATTTTTCCCTTCGGGGGTGAGCAGGTCATTGCCGACGATGCGCTTCAATGTGTGCGCGCCTTTGGTGCGCAGAAAGCCGGGGTCAACGTCTGCGCCGTAAAGCAGCGAGCGCCCAATGTAGCGATAGAGCTCAAAGCGCTCTTCAAGGTGTTCGGTTCGCAGTTCCTGGCAGTTGTGAACACCGACAAGCTTCTGAATCACATTGGATGTGGTCCCCTTGCCCGTGCCGCCCTCGCCATGGAGGATCAGCACAGTCTGCGTCAAGTTGCGGCCCAGCAGGCACTGTCCGGCATAATATTGCAGCAGGCTAATGTCGTCTTCATCCAGGGCAGGCCGCAACACTTTGTCTAAAAACACCGGACAGCGTGCCTTCGGATCAAAGGCAATCGGCGAGGAGTTGCGGCTGAAGTGCGCCGGGCTGAACTCCTGCAACTCCATGGATTCATCACCGATGACGAGGAAGCCGTTGGCCACATGAATTCCCAGCGGTGTTTGGGCAAAAACATCGGTCCTTTCGCAAATGCCCTTCAGATGGCCCACCACCGCCTTGGCAAAGCGCATGCTGGTCAACTCGAGGCAGTCTTCCCTGAACTCGGTCTCCTTGGTCACGGTCCGGCAGGTCAGTTGCTCCATGCTGGGTTCGCTCTCAGGCCGCCACAACCCAGTTTCCGAATGGTAGCGGAAGAACCGTTTTTCCGTGGGTTCGTGCAGCAGTTCGCTCTGATGGGCCACCAAGCCTGCCCAGAATCGTTCATTGAGTCCGACCACCGCCCCCGTCTCGCCGTTGAGGAACGCTGGGGTTCCAAAATCATCCATCACCGGATGCCAGTCTTCCTTGGGCACAAAGGCCGCAGCAGGTTTTTCCCGTGCACTCTTGGCAGCTTGTTTGAGCGTTCCCTGGTTGATGCCAAAGGCTCGCTTGCAAAGCCGCGCCAGTTCCCCTTGGGCGATTGGATTTAGACAGGATGCCATTCTACCAAGGCGCTGGAGCACCATGGCATGTTCCAGCCCTTCGGTTTCCTGCAAAATGGGCAGCGCTTCTTTGAAAAGCTCCACGGCCAGGAGATCGGCTTCCAGCTTGGGCTGCACTTCAATGGATCTCCCAGCCACTTCGATCCACCACCCCGAGAACGTGGCGGCACCCAGCCTTTCCCGGCAGTCATCGACTCCCTTGGGCATTGACCAAGGAATGCGGGGTAGGAGGATTGGAATCGGAGCGATCAGCTTGGCCATCTTGATGGCAGCGTCGGCGAACTGGAAGTTCAGCGCCGTGTCAGTGTCGCCAAGGAAGAGAATGCGCCGACACGGGTGGTCCTTGAGATGAGTGACCAGTCTCGGGCAAAGACTCCCCTCATGCATGAAGCCATAGAACCCGCTGATGCCAACGGCACGGAAACCAGCCTCACATAGCGAGATGGCCTTGAACTCGCCCTCGACGATCACGAGATCGGCTTGACTAAAAAGTTCTGGAAAGTCCGGGATGTAGGGATGCACGCCGCTTCCAGCCGCCTGGGTGTATTTGCGGTCGATCAGTGGCTGGTCGAGCCGCAATCGGCCAAAGGGCTTGCCCTGCACGTGGACACCATATGGGATGAACAGGCCTGCATAGGACTGGCCGATGCGTGTCTTGGCTTCCTCTGGCGAAACCGGTCGAATGCCCAGCCGCTGCAAGGTGGCCGTCGCAATGCCTGGGCGCATGGGGGTGGTGGCTTCCTGGCTCACGACTGTTGCTTCCCAATTGGAGGATTGGTTACGGTGGCCACCGAGTCAGTTGTCGAGGATTGGTTTTTCGAGGGGACAATTCGCCGGTCGCGCAAATACGCCATCACTTCGAGGAAGTCGTACCGGATGGACACGCCAAGGTGGATATGCGGCAAGCCGGCTTTGCGCAGGTTCATCAAGTGGCGCACGCTGATGTTCAGATGCCGTGCCAGTTCATGCTCGGTCAGCCAGAGGCCGGTGCGTTGGGGTGAATTGCCATTCATACCCGTGGTAGCCGTGTCAACCTGACCAGCCGCGTAAACAGGCTCGGCACGAGCGAAACAGTTCTCTCAAGAGCTATTCCCAGCTTCGGTTCCAAGATGCACCGAGCCCAGTCGAGTCCGATCTGGGGACGCTTGGGACACCTTTTTGGAAGTCCTTTAGCACATGCGAAAAAAACATGTCCCCTCCCTCAACCAGCATGAAGAAAAGATTTTTTGCCGTGCATAAAGAGTTTGGAAAAGGTGTCCCAAGTGTCCCCAGCCAAGAAAAAGCATGATCTGCTGAGATCGTGAACGCCGGCTTCAGCCAAAGCGGATGGGGATGCACGTGTGGCCGCCATCGTCATTCGAGGGTAGTCCGGCTGAGCACTAATCCGGGAACGAATTCGACCAGTCATCATTGCCGACACTTAAGCTCCACGCTTTGACACGAACGCTGTTGTTAATCGCTCATGAGCACCCTTGCCACCACACGCTGTTACATCTCGCTGAACCGCCTCGCTCAACTCACCGGCCACAGCCGCGTGACGCTCCTACTGCGCCTCAAGGATGGCAAGCTCCTGGCCGATGCCGCCATGGACATCGGTGGCGGCAAACTGCTGCCCCTGTTCTTCGCCGATAAAGCCGCTTCTTCCCAGGCTGCCGCAACCAAGGCTGAGCACCCATTGCTGTAATCCATCTTTGCGCCACAACGCTAGCACTCATCGCTTCACACCATCGACAAGTCACACACACACCATGCCGCCCTCGCTCAATCTCCTGATTCAATCTCTGAAACTGCCCGCCCTCAGCAAGGCCCAGGTCCTCGCCCTCAAATCATTGCAAGACAACTGGGAGCGGCACTCGGAACGGATGGAGCAGTTGCGCCCAGAGCGTGTCCTGCTCGATCAAAAGGCCGCATACGGGGCCTTCACGGCTGATCCCTCACCGGAAAACGAGCAACGCCTAGCCGTGCTCGCTGACGAACGCCTCACCGCCAAACGCTACGCGCTGCTACGCCAAGCCCACGCGGAGGTCAGGCACCAGATCATCGCGAAGGCGACCTCGCTGCTTCGATCTCACCTTGAATCCATCCAGCAAATCTTGAGGACGGAATTGCAGTCGCGAGAGGCTGCTGCTGAAGCCGAAGCACGCAGCAAGCGCACCGATGAAGGTTGCCTCCAATTGCGTATGGCGGCTGAGGAGCTGGCTCAATGGATCAAATTGTTCGATCAGGGGCTGGAGGGTGACGAAGACGGCTGGCTGGAGATGTTCTCGGATGCGCTGCAATGCCTCGGCGGCGAGGACGCCTCGGCCAAAAAATCACCCGCATCGCGCCCTTCCAAACTTGTTGCGCAACAATGATGCACAACCATGACACTTGGGAACCTTCCGCTGCCGTTTCAGCCCACCTGCACCGTCGCTTATCACGGCTGATCATCTTGCGTGTGCAACAGCCCTAATCATCAAGGTTTAGCAGCCCTTGTGGCCATCCACAGATGCTTGCAACCTTACGGTGAGATGAAGTAGGGAAGCGCTGGAAAATCAGAGGCAATGTCCCACATCAAGCCAGCGCGGGATGCTCGTTTGGTAAGCATTTACGTGCTGGTGCAAGCCGTTGGAGGGGCAAATGTGCGCCTGCCTGCTTGAACGTGAGAAGGCTTCATGACGGCCTGGAACTCGAAAAAAGTGGAAAGCACAAATTCGCGTTTGCATGGAATTTGCGTGGTGGGGCGCCTACCCAAGGTCACAGACGCGCACGGAAAGAGATTCCCTTGCACGACACATCATCGGAATGCACGGGCGTGAATGCTTCTAGGTGGCTGCGATGCCGTGTGCGACAAGTACGCGGCCTATGCGGGCCGACTCATCTGCGGTGAAGGCTGTGCCACGGCTGATTTTGCTGCTCAGTGTCTGTACGCTGATGTTAGCAGCTTTCGCGATGGCGGAGAGGTTGAGCAGCGGTTGCAGGGCGGTCACACGAGCAAGCGTGGTGTCCACCGCTGGCAGTGGCTTTCCTTCCTGCTCCATGACTTTGAGCATCTCGGCGGCAGCGGCTTTGACTTCCTTCACGGCTTTTTCTGGAGTCTCGCCAAAGGCGAGGCAGTAGCGCAGGGCGGGCATGCGGGCGACGTAACCTTCGTCATCGGCGCTGTAGGAGACGGTGATCTGGTAGGGAATGACTTTCATGTTGTTTGGCGTTTGATTGCGTGTTCAGAGGGTGGCGTATGATTGTCTACCCATGAATACAGAACAATCTCCCCCATTGGCTTACAAACTGAAGGATGCAGCTGCACTGATCGGAGTTTCAACCGTTTCAATGCGGCGCGCTATTCAACGTGGACTGATTCGACCATCACGAGCGTTTCGCCATGTTATCATCAGCGCGGATGAGTTGAAACGGTTCCTGAAATCCACGTCGGCAATTGAATAGCAGTTACAAACGGCCTTACCGATCGGTCCAGCCGCGGACACATGCACACGCGAGCCAGTGGAAGTTCCAGCATGCGAAGCGTGGAGCCGCTTTTAGCAGGCAAACCGGTGCCCGTGGAAGTCATCGAGCGACGGTTTCTCCCCTTTTCATCACCCAACACAAAACCCAATTCTCCGCCTCGGTGCCTGCTTCTCCCCCGAGTGATCCACCTTCGCTTTCCGCGCCTTCTTGATCTCCCTCTCGATCATCTCCTGCGTCACCTTCCACTTCGCCGGGTCCACATTCACACTCCCTGCATGAATTGCGTTCACGCAGACATTCAGAATATCCCCACCGCTGAGGCCACGCGATAGATCCGCGAGAACCGCGTAATCAGCCGTCACCCGATCTGGGTTGGGAAGATGAAGGGCGAACAACTCCCGGCGCATGGAGGCGTCTGGAAGGCGGAATTTGATATGGCGCTGGATGCGGCGAAGCAGCGCGGGATCATAGTTCTCAAACAGATTCGTGGTGACGATCACCACCCCATCAAACCGATCCAATTCCTGCATCAGACAATTGCGGTTCTGGTTGATGGAGGTGGAGCAGGATTCGCCGGTTGATACGCGCTTGGAGAGCAGGCTGTCTGCTTCATCGAAGAACAGCACGGCGTCATGCTCACGGGCAGCGGCAAAGGCGGCTTTGATGTGCTTGGCGGTGTCACCGAGGTATTTGGAAATCACCGACGAATAGTCCACCTGATAGAGCGACTTGCCCAGCCGCAGCGCGATGCCAAGAGCTGCACGAGTTTTACCTGTTCCCGGCGGGCCGTAGAAGTTCAAAATGCACTTTCCTTCCTGCGGCTGGATGGCGCTCAGATTCCAGATGCGGTCCAGATCGGCACGGATCTCCAGCGCTCGCAGACCGGCCAAGATGTCCGTCTTCACTTCCGCATGCAGGATCAGCTTGTCGAGTTCATGGCGCGGCTCTGGCTGCATCAGGTGGCCCACGTCGGGAGCGGGTTCCTCTTCATTGCGCTTCCTGCGGCGCGGGTTGCGATGATCATCGGCAGTGGCCGCGTCAGGTGGTAGTTCGATCTCATGGGCTTCGGCGTTTCGGTTCAGGGTGCGTGTTGGCATGGTGGTATCTGGTTTGGGTGGTGGTTCATGGCTCCGCAGGTTGCGGATGATTCAGCCAAAGATCAGGATGGCGGCCATCAGGCCGACCAGCGCGATCCAGGCAAAGAGGTCGTTGGAGGTCATGGGCGGATCAGGGTTGAGTGGTGAGATGCACGGTGAGAATCTTCCCGTGCAGAGCAGGCAGGAACCGGTTCGCCGGACGCACTTCGCCATGGCTGGTGGTGACGGATTCGACGTGGTAACCTTCGGCGGTGAAGTAGCTGCGCGCATCGCTGATGGCGGCGACGTCATCCGCATACCAGTCGGCAAACGTGGCGTTATCGCCTACCTGCGCTCCGTTGATGAAGAGGAAGGTGTGATACTTGCAGAGGGAATCGTTCATGAATCCTGCCTCGTCACCGTGGCTACCGTTGTCGCACCGTTTTGATCACCATATTGGCGCTCAAACACCGCCATGAAGCCTTGCTGCTTGAGGTTGCGGTCCCACTGGGTGGCGAAGTCGCGCAAATCACACATGAGCGCGGGATCGCGCGGCTCGATGAGTCCAGCGTTGCTCACGCTTGCCACCACCTGATAGCAGGAGAGGTAGCTGTTTTCGAAGGTGAGCGGCGTCCACGTCGTGCCTTGTTCCGCAGGAACTACGAGGAACGTGATCTCGGGATCACGCATGGCATCACCGTTCTGCTCGGCGTAGTGGGCCACGCTGACTTCATACGCGCCGTTCGGATACGGACCGCCGATCACCTCAATGACCAGCCGCATCAGCGGTGGATTCTCAAGACGGAGGTAGCGGGTGCGGACGGCTTCAAAGCCGCCGTGTTGATCAATCATTTGTTGGATGTGTTGCATGGTCGTTCGTTGGTTCGGGTTCAGAGTGTGTGGTCGAGGTAGGATTCGAGATCGGCGAGTGCAGCCCGCACGCACCCACCGCTGCCCACGGCGATCTGCGTGGCCGTCATGGATGGCACGGCCCAATGGGCGCTCAGGAACGCCGCCAGTTCCTCCGTGGTCGGTGGCAGCAGCTTGATGGCTTGGAACCGCGTCTGGAACCGCTCAGTGAGCAGATCCAATTGCAGGTTGCTCGTGCCGAGGAACGCCCGGCCCGGTGGCAATCGGTCAAGGTAGGTGAGCAGCAGGTCCTGCGCTTCACGGGAGCAGCGGTCCAGTTCGTTGACGATTTTCACCGACCAAGCACTGAACAGGCTGCCATAAGGAAGCTGCTTCATCCACTCACGCACGAGGTCCACCGTCACCTCACGCCCATTGTAGTCCTCAATGGAGAGCGGCGTGCCGGCCAATTGCAAGGCCACCAACTCCACCACGCTGGTCTTGCCCACGCCCGGCGGACCATAGAGCAGCAGCTTCATCGTGGCCGAGGGATCAGCCGCCAAGCGCTTCGCTTTGTTCGCCTGCGCCAGCGCCACCCGCCGCGCCTGGCCGATCAGATCCTCCGCCGTGCGCGGTCGCCAGTTCATCGGGGAAGCCGGAGCTTGTTTGAGCGCACGTTCACGCGGCTTGGATGCCATGATGGACCTCCTTCCCGTGATGCGTGGAGAGCGTCGTAATTGCGGCCGTGATGGCCCGTGCGCCCTTCTTGTAGAGCGTCACTGCCAGCAGCTCTCCGTCGAGCCACACGGCCCAGTACCGCTGGCCATACTTGGTGATGGAAAGACGCTCACTCATGGGTCCAGCCCTCCCGGCGGATACGCGCCTTCACCGAGTTGATCGACAGCTCGAACTGCACCGCCGTCTGCTTGATGGAACCGGTGCGGCGATACGCTCGCTTCACCGCCTTCCAATCCACCAGCGTGCCGTTGGTGGTCACGCTGACGCGCTTGCGCCGTGGCTTGGGCGTGGTCGAGCCAATGATCTGGTCGGCAGGCGTGAACGCATCAAAGCGCTGCGGCCCTGCGGGCGGATCATCCGGTTGCACCGTGCGCAACGTGGCGAGTTGCTCCCGGACTGCCGCACTCGCAATGGGGCGGATCATCTGCTCCATGCTGGCCGGTGGCTGGCCGCTGCGCACCCGCTGCAGGGCTTCCGCCAGCTTCGCATCGACGATGCTCTGGATGAGTTCGATGGGGATTTCGGTGATCGCATAGACCACCCCAGTGAGTGATTGCAGCCCGAGCAGGGCCTTCATCTGCTCGCGGGCCTCACGCGGGGAGTCAGCCTCCACACGGTCATCGAAGAGCACTTGGCCAGCACGGCTGGCGATCAGTTTGAACAGTTTCATATCGGTTTCGTTTTGGGTTTGGGTTTGAGTTAGCAGGCAAAGAGGCAGGATTGGTGGCGTGGGCGGTGATCCGCAGGCTGCGTCGCCTTGCGGCGTGCTTGAGCAGACCGCAGGCGTGGCACGAAGAACGTGTTGCTCACCTGCATGCCGCCCCACGCTTCCCATGGACCGAAGAGGCGCGTCTCCGCGTGGTTCATCCACACCCAGCGCCCCGGCAGCTTGTGCAGCGAATCAGGACCGGTGGTGTGGACGACGAGCGCCGCCGCCCGTGTGTCGCTCATCGGTCCTACAGGAAGGGGTTCCTTGCGGTGCTGCGTCAGACGCTTGAGCGCATCTTCATACCCGCTCCACGTGCCGTTGTGGAACAGCACCGTTTCCGCCATGCCGCTCAGGCTGGTGGAGGCCTTCGGGGTGACAGGGAACGGATGGCACAGCCGCGCATCTACCCCGCCCACACTGGCCCAGCGGAAGTGGATCACCACTTCGCCCTCCAGCTTCTTGAGCAGGGTCACAAGTTCGCCGGTATTGAGGTTCTTCTGCCAGCGCACGCGGCCACCTTCCCGCCATGCCACGCCCGCACCATGCGGGTTGGCTTCATGACAGGCATACAGCACCTCGGACTTCGGGCGCACATTTTGAGGACATATCAGGATCACACACATATCAGTTTCAGTTGGGTTCAGGTTCGTTGTTCTTGGTTTGGCCCGTCTATCCGCAGACTGCGTATAGTTTGGGCAAAGGCTTAAAGGTTGGCATCGGGGTAGCGTTCATCGAACTGCTGGCAGAGCCGCTGTGCATTCTTGCGGTAGTGGCGGAACTCCGAGTGCAGCTTACCGAAGAGCCCGAGGGCGACGGGCCGCGCACTGCCGGTCCACCCGAGGTAGTCCCAGAGGAAGCGCAGTCCGTCAGATGCCGTGGCGGTGCGCTTGGCTTGGATCTTGTTCTTGCCGAACCCGCCAAGACAGCGGACCTCGCAGGCGCGGCGACACAGCCCAAGCACGCTGGCTAGGTGATGCATGATCTTCTCGATGTTCAGTGTGCCGGCAAAGACGCGGAATTCCACCACGCCGATGAACCGGCCATCGCGATCACGCTTGAACGCTTTTCTAAAATTCACCATGCCGCGACCGCATTGCTCGGCGCACTCAGCTTTGACCCGCTCCTGCTCGCAGGTGACGATCTTGCGCATGTGCTCGGCGGTTTGCTCGTAAAGAGGATGGCTGTAGTGGTTCAGGTGGCGGTCCGTGCCCGTCTGGCCGTAGAGGCTGCGCGCGTGCCAGCGGGCGATGTGGGCAAGCTTGCGGATGAACTCGCTCACCGCTTTCGTGTCGGACGTGCCGATGATCGACTCAATGCCCACGGTGATGTGGCAGCCGCAGGAGCGGTCCACCGTGGCACCGAGGGCGTTGAGCCATTCAACGAATCCGATCAGATGCTCCACTCCCTGCTCGCCATGCAGGATGGGAGAGACAAACTCACAGGGCATCTGCCCGGCCTCGCAGCGGATGGAACCGTCGCGCTCGGCCTTCCATGTGTCGGCGTTGAACGCAGGCGCGTTGCTGCGGACACCGGCAGTGGTGCGACCCGTGGTGACGGGATGACCGGCGTGGTAACTGCCCACCGCCACTTGGCTGGTGGCGGGAAGGCGCGTTTCGAGTTCGATGCCCCACTGGATGAGGGCAGCTTTAGGATCAGCAGTTTTCATGAGGATGGAATGGGTGCGGGTGATTGAAGTCCATGCGGACTTCCCCTTGGCCTCGTCACCGTGGCCGCGTGTGTCGCACCGTTTTGAGCACCATTTTGCGAACCCCTTATGAGAGGTCCCACGGCTCGCGAAACCCGATGAACTTCGGGAACCTGGGCGCTTCCTTCGCGCCGCTGGGCTGGTGCATGAACTTCACCATCCTGCCAATGAGCGCGTCGCGCTGCTGCCACAGGGTGATACGGTCCACCCCACCGACGACGTGGTTGTAACCCACGCGGAACTCGATGCCCGTCTCCACTTGCTTGACGACAAAGCCGCCGAGTTCACCGCGCCCGACCATGCCGGACTGCGCCATGCTGCGCTTGGTGCGCCCAAACGCGTCCTTCTCAGCCGCGTTGTGATTGCTCATGCCCTCATAGGTGTCGAGCACCACCGCCTCCGCGTCCTCGAAGCGCTTGATCTTGAGCAGGTAGCCCTCGCGCTCCGTGGAGCGGCCACACTTGTAAGGGGAACCCGGCGTGCGAATCATGACGCCCTCGTAACCCTCACTCACGCAGCGCTCCTCATAGGCCATGAGCTCGTCCAGCGAGCGCATCTCCTCGGGCAGCACTTTATCGACGCGCTCGTAGTCCGGCAGACGCGCGAGTTCCTGCATGCGGCAGGCATACGGCACGTCGAGGCCCTCGCTCACATAGTCGAAGACGGCGAAGGTGAAGTCGGGTTCACCGCTCTCGCGGCCCACATGCCCGGCGGTTTCGTTGAAGGTGGTGCCTTTGACGATCAACTCGCCATCCAACCCATCAGGCAGGTTGGCTTCGATCCACTCGCGAATGAAGCGGTTGGACACCGGCTTGAAGCTGCGCGTCAGGGCGCGGCCATTGATCTTGAGGCAGCGAATGCCGTCGAGCTTGGGCGTGGCCAGCAGCGGGAAGCTGAGGGCATGGAGACGCTCGCATTTATCGGCGAGCATGGGTTTGGTGATGGTGGATGAGGCGGTGGTAGTTGTGTTCATGGCTTGGAGTGCCCATGTGGGCATCCTGTGGGCCTCGTCACCGTGGCTGCGTGTGTCGCACCGTTTTGATCACCATTTATCGGACTCAAAAATACCGACTCACCTGCATGCACAAAACCAGCCTCCGTTGTTGCCGCGTAGGAGGCGTTTTACAGGCTCAGAGGCACCGCAAGGTATGAGAGTATGCCGACCCCCGACATGCACTTGTTGCGACCATCAGCGCGTGTTGTTGCGACCATCAGGTCAGCCTTCAATCAAGTGATCGAACAACCCCGGCTGCAACGGCTCCAGTGCCGCCTGCTCCGCTTTGAAGAAGTCCGCCTTCGTCTTGCCCCGCTTCTTGCCTTCGCGCGTGTGGCAGTCATACGCATACTCAGGGATGGCGACATACTCACCGCTGCTGCGCAGTTCTTGGGCGAGCGTGTCAGGATCAAGCCCGGCCGTCTGGTCATAGACAAAGTTCTGCAAATGATCGGGGTCACGGCTTTTCTTCGACAGGCACAGTAGAATGACCGCCTTGCTGATGAAGATGCGGCCCCGCGCCTGCTTCGGCGGCACGCCCTCGTTGATGACGAGGTAGGAGTCATGCAGTGCCTTCACCTCCTGCGTGAGAATGCCCCAGCAATCCTCCGCGCTGATCGTGAGCAGCCGCTTCCACACATAGCGACCGAAGCCGCTCTGCCACAGTTCCAGTGCCCAGTAACCGGCCAGTGCTGCATCGCCTCGGCGGATGGCTTTCTGCATCGCAGAGGATACCTCGCTGAAGTTATAATGACGAATCGTGCGCAGTTGCATGGGGTTGGCGGGAAAGAGATCTGGGAGGTCCATGAATGGAGGCCTCGTCACCGTGGCTTCGAGGTTCCATCCGTTTGCATCACCAAATGATGTCGTGGGGTTTGGTTAGGTCGCAGGGTTTGGGAGGTGCCGTGGGGTGCGTCGTCACAGGGCGATGCTCTGGCGGCGCGGGACGCTCATCGAGACGCGCTCCTGACTCTTGTAGTCACCGAAGTCGATGTAGGCCTTCCACTTGCGTTTGAGGTGTCGCTTCTCCGTGGCAATGTGGTCCGCTGATCGGAACAGGGCATTACCACCAAAGTTCCTTTCGCGCTGAAACGCATCCCTAGATTTTGCTGGTCAGATTCCGCCGATCAGTTCGTCCATACTGTGAATGACCGAAGAACTACTCGTCAAAACTCTTCTGGATGCGCGACCACGTGTGGTGGCGGGGGCGTTTGCGGTCGTGCGGGATGGGCATCTGGCGGAGGATGTGTTTCAGGAGGTGTTGCTGCGGGCGTTGCGGATGCGGGAGAGTTTTTCGGATGCGGGTGGGGTGCTGGCTTGGGCGCGGGTTTCGGCGCGGAATCTGGGGATTGACCAGGTGCGGCGCTCGGGGCGGTTGGGGGAGATTTTGAGCGAGATGGCGCTGGATGCGCTGGATGCGCGGCTGGAGGAAATCGGTGATGCGCAACGGCAGCGAGCGGAGGCGATGCGCGGGTGCATGGAGAAGTTGCCGGAGGAATCGAGGGCGCTGCTGCGGATGCGCTATGACGAGGGGTGCAAGGGCGAGGAGCTGGCGCGGCTGCTTCGGCGCAGTGAGGCGGCGATTTACAAGGCGCTGTCGCGGCTGCATCAGGCGTTGCGGAAGTGCATCAATGAACGGCTGGCGGAGGAGGGAGCGGCATGAGCATGACCGACGACGCGCAGCTCTGCGAAATGCTCACGCGCTATGTCGCGGGTGATTGCCCGGCGGAGGAGGTGCGGGAGCTTTCGGCGCGGCTGGAACGCGATGCGGCGGCTTGCGACCTTCTCGCGGAGGTTTTGATGCAGGGCACGGCGGTGCGGGAATATGCGCAGGCGAATCCGGTGCCGGTGCGCGAGGTCCATCGTGCGCCTCAGCGCTGGCAGGCTTTGCTTTGGCCGATGGCGGCTGCGGCTGCGGTCGTGTTCGCAGCGGTGATTTGGATGCAAAGCGGACGCGATGCGGCGTGGGTGATGCGCGCAGCGGAGGTGAGCGGCAGCGTTCGTTGGACGGGACAGGGCGGGAGCGTCGTGGACAGCCTGGCGAAGGATACTGCGCTGGGTGGCGGCACGGTGGAGACGGTGTCGGATGATGCGGCGGTGACGCTGGTGTTTCGCGATGGCTCGCTCATCACGCTGATGGCGCACAGCGCGGCGACGATTTCCGATGACGGGCAGAAGCGGGTGCATCTGCGCGAGGGCAATCTTTCCGCCGATGTGCGGCCGCAGCAGCGTGGCAGGCCGATGTTGATTCACACGCCGACGGCTCTGCTGGAGGTGCTGGGCACTCGCTTTGAAGTGGACTCCGATTCGGCGAACACGCGTCTCGCGGTGAATGAAGGGCGCGTGCGTCTCACGCGGCTGATGGATGGCCGCATGGCGGAAGTGCCCGCGCAGCATGAGGCCGTGGCGTCGCTCTCCGGCGCGGAGATGTCCGTGATGCCGCGCCGCCAGCCGGAGGTGCTGTGGCGCGCGGACATCGCTGCCGGTCCCGCTGGCACGCAGGGCCGCTGGTTGCCCATTGAGGGTGGGAAAGCGCCACGCATCGCCGCCGAGCCGGTCTTTGTGCACAAAAGCAGCCGCGGGCCGGTGACGATTCATCGGGTGGGACTCACGCTGCCGTGGCAGGAGCGGGCGAACCTCCAGATTCGGCCTGATTCGATGGTGCGTCTGCGCGGTCATGCCACGAAATCCGCCACGCTGGAGGTCATGCTGGCCTGCATGAAGACGACGGGTGGTTATGCGGGGAACTGGTTCCAGCAGCGCGGCATCAGCGCTGGCGAATGGCAGCTCGAGGTGCCCGTG
>CAMAQH010000016.1 GCA_945860295.1 Prosthecobacter debontii | reverse complement strand
AAGCATAAAGTGCAGCAGAAAAAGCGCACTTCGATCAACAAGTCCGTGCCGATGAAAAAGATCGTGAGCACGAGCCAGAACTCGGCGATCTCACTCCCTGATGCACCGCCTGATCTGCTCGATGTGCCAGATGTGAGTTCCATGATGGGAGGCGGCTCGCTCGGTGGCGGCGGATTTGGAAAAGCTGGCAGTGGCGGCGGATTTGGCACCGGCATGGGCATGGGTGCCATGCAGGGATTCGTGAGTTTGCCGCCATCTATGAAGCAACGTTGTGCGCCACAGGAGCGCTTGCAGAAGCTCTCTCAAAATGGTGGCAGTCCCGAGTGTGAGCGTGCCGTTTCAAACTCGCTGGAGTGGCTGAAGTCTAAACAAAATCCCAACGGTTCCTGGGGTGGCTCAAACAAAGCGGCCATGACCGGATTGGCTCTGCTCTGCTATTTAGGCCGCTGTGAGACGCCGGACTCACCCTTCTATGGTGACGCCGTGATGAAGGGCATCATGTATCTGATCGAGCTATCCAAGAAGAACGAGTTCGGAGCCATCACGGAAGACTTTAAAGGCAACGCAGGAGCTTATGAGCACGGCATCGCGACCTATGCACTGGGTGAAATGTACACGCTAGCTCGAATGGGCAGCAAGGAACTCCCAGGCATGAAGGACGCCTTTATGAAAGGCGTGGAGCTCGTCATCAAATGTCAGAACAAAGCAGATGCGGGTAAGGCTGAAGGCTCGTGGGATTACTACACCAAAAACATTTCTGAAGGCAGCCCCACCTCGAAGCGTGATGACCTCTCCGTCGCGGGTTGGCAGTATCAGGCACTGAAAGCAGCCAAGTTCACCGGTCTGAAGATTGAAGGGTTGCACACAGCCATCGACAAGACCTGTGACTACATCGAGCGCATGCAGTCAAAGGACGGCGGCTTCGGTGGGCAGAATCGTGATCAGGCCTACAATCAGTGGAGTCTTACCGGCACTGGCGCACTCGGTTTGCAGACACTGGGTAAAGGCCGCACCGTTTCGATCAAGAAGGGTATTGAGTTTCTGCGTAAATTCATCACTGCAGAGCCACTGGACTGGAACAAAAACTGCAACTTATACAGTTGGTACTATTACACCCAAGCCTTTTTCCAAACTGGTGGTGAGGACTGGAAATTCTACAACGCGCAGTTCCTGCCGCAGATACTCGCTGCGCAGAATCCAGACGGAAGTTTCAAGAAAGCACGGCCCAATATGCCAATCGCTGATGCTGCGGATCCGATCTATCGCCAATGCCTCTGCACCCTTCAGCTTGAGGTCTTTTATCGCTACCTGAAAGTCGGTGATCGTGAGGAAGAGTCCTTCTTTGACCGCAAGTAAAGGAACCGTGCGCATGGGGCGAGAGGGAGTCTTCTTTCTGCTTTTCATTCCAGAGAGTCATCTGTTAAGACTTAGCTGATGCATCGCCTGAGCCATCTGCTTATCATTCTCGCTTTCACCAGTTTGGCGCAGGCACAGCTAAGCTACACAGGCGGGGTGGTGTTTAAGGATTTTAATTCACTGCCAAGCAGCGGTACTTTTTCCTTCACCAGCAAGGGGCCGCAAGCACTCAACCAAGCACCGATCAATGCACTGGCTGCGGCAGGCTGGAGTCTCTACGCAAATGTGGGCACACCTTTGTTCTTCGCTGTTGATGCAGGGAGCAGCACGACGCCCTCCGTTTACTCCTATGGCACGAATGGCAGCCAGGAGCGGGCTTTGGGTTTTCTTGCCAACAGCACACGCACTTCTCGCGCTGGCCTGAGGTTTTTGAATAGCACCGGCAGCACGATTACGCAGTTTACACTTTCCTTTGCAGGTGAGCAGTGGCGCAGCGGCGGCACGCTGAATGCAAACACGCTGGCATTTGGATACCAGATTCAGGCTGCCACTTTCGATATCGACAATGGCAGTGGCTACACGGCCATTATCGCGCTGAATTTCAACTCGCCAACCAACTATGCACAAAGCGCGGCGCTGAATGGTAATCTCACTGCGAATCGCGCTCTCGTATCAGCCGTGGTGAATGTGAGTTGGCCTGCTGGGCAGATACTGATGGTTTCATGGCGAGACAGCGACTCGACGGGTGTTGATGATGCCCTTGCGATTGATGACGTGGCCTTTCATGCAACTATGGCCACTCCAGTCATACCGCAGATTTTGAATACGATACCAGCGGCTGCTGCTGGCGACGTGACGGTCGCTTCACGCATGGCGGTTCTATTTAATCAGCCGGTCACAGTGGCTGGTAATTGGGCGCAGCTTATGGATTCAAATTCGTCGTCTATTTCAGTCAACATTGCAGGTGGACCGATGCGTTTTGAAATCATACCGACATCGCGGCTACAGCCTGGGGTGAACTACACACTCACAGTTGTTGGTTCGCAGGTCACTAACTCTGGCGGCACTCCCATGTCTGCAAACATGATTATTCCTTTCACGACGCAAGCGGCGAGCGTGAACCCGCAGTTTATCAGCGCAGTGCAGGGAACTGGAACAACGACGCCGCACAGTGGTCAAGTCGTGACGGTGACGGGTGTCGTCACGGCAGATTTCCAGGGGCCACCACCGGCGCTCGGCGGTTTTTTTATTCAGTCTTTACCCGCAGATGTGGATGTCGATTCGGCAACTTCTGAAGGACTGTTTGTTTATGACTTTGCGTCTGATGGCACCGCCTCAGTGGCTGTCGGTGATGTCGTGACTCTCACTGGTGCCGCCGCAGAGTTTGGCTCGCAGACACAGGTTTCAAATCTGACCGCATTGACGATCAGCGGCAGCACAGCACTGCCTGTGCCGACGGATGCTGCGCTGCCCATGATCACCAGCTCTGGCTTGGAGTCCGTGGAGTCCATGAGGGTCCGATTTCCTCAAACGCTGCATGTGACTTCGACGGGTGCGTTTGCTGGCTTTTCTGGCAGTTACGCCGCCAATGGTGAGCTGCTCTTGGCTGCCGATGGGCCACTCGTTGAGCCGACGGAAGTGATCGATCCAAACGATGATCCTGCATCAGGAACGACCACCACTGGAATCACTAATGTTACGGCGATCACGACTCAGGCTGCAGCAAATTCATTGAGAACGGTGGTGCTGGATGATGCAAGCAACACCAACTATCCCGATCCGACCCCCTATTTGAATACTCAAGGCACGCGCCGCTGTGGCGACACAGTGACGGGCCTCTCCGGTATCCTTTCCTACACTGGCGGGCGCTACCGCGTTCAGCCAACAGGGAATGTGATTTTTGTGAATTCAAATCCACGCCCAACAGCACCACCGGCTCTCGGCGGACGCATCAAAGTGGCTGCGATGAATGTGCTGAATTACTTCACTACATTCGGCGGAACCAATGATCGAGGCGCAGGCAACGTTACTGAATTTCAGAGGCAAAAGGACAAAGTGATTTCAGCACTCATCGGGCTAGATGCAGATGTGCTGGGCCTCATTGAAATCCAAAACACAACCCCTGCGATCAATGATCTGCTCACTGCGCTAAACGCTGCTGCAACCAACGGGACCTACTCACTTGTTGCTGATCCCGCGAATGGCCCTGGTGGCGACTATATCCGCTGCATGTGGCTGTATCGCTCGTCAAAGGTCGGGCTTTTCGACCCCTGCTATTCAGACAATGACATTGTTTGGAACACGCCTAATCCGCTGCGGCAACCTTTAGCTCAAGTGTTCATCGAAAACACGACCGGAGAGCGCTTCATAGGCTGCCTCAATCACTGGAAATCAAAGTCCTCAAGTGGTGCCGCTGGTGCCAATTTAGATCTAGGCGATGGTCAAGGTGCTTGGACTGATCTGCGCCGGCAGCAGGCGGCTCGGCTGCACACTTGGCTGCAAGGCATCTCGTCTGATATCGGTGAGAATGATGTTTTGATCGTGGGTGATTTGAATTCACTTGGTGAAGAAGATCCGCTCGATGTGCTGCGCGCCAGTGGCTATGCAGATCAAAGCGCACGCTTTGAGAGCAATAATTACAGCTATCGCTTCGCCGAGTTTCGCGGCAGGCTCGATCACGCCTTTGCTGCTCCGACCATGGCCACTCAGATCTCCCAAGTCGGTCACTGGCACATCAACGCTGATGAACCTGCTTTCTACGACTATAACACCGAGAACAAGAGCGCTGCGCATCTGCTGCTCAATGTGGGCACGCCTTTCCGCAGCAGCGATCATGATCCGATCCTTGTTGGTATCAGCCTGAGTCCACAACCGACGACGTATGCGATGTGGGTCGCTGCACGTGTCTGGGTGCATAGCGCGAGCAGACTGGCGATGGATGATCCAGATGCAGATGGCTTGAAAAACCTGGTGGAATTTGCTCTGAATACGAACCCTGAAGCGGAGCGCAGTGGGCACATGCCTGTGGCAAATCGTGTGGGTAATGAGCTCCGTTTTGATTACCGTAGTCGGGTCATGCTGAGTGGCACACAGATCATTCCTGAATGGTCAGAGGATCTAAATGCTTGGCAAGACATGACCTCAATCAGCACCCAGCAGAATCTCGACACACAGACAGAACTCAAGCGTGCGGTGATCTCGACGGTCGGCAGGGACAAGCTCTTTGTTCGGCTACGGGTGACGGTGCCGTAAGTGCGTCAAGCCTTACCCTGTTTCGCCTTGAGCGCGGCAACGACGTGCGGCGGCACGAACTGATTCACGTTTCCTCCAAGTCGGGCGATCTCCTTCACCAGCCGACTGCTGATGTAGGTAAGCTCTTCGCGTGGCATGAGAAACATGGTTTCCAAATTGGGCTCTAGCTTGCGGTTCATGAGGGCTAGCTGGAACTCAAATTCAAAGTCGCTGACGGCGCGCAGACCGCGCACCAGTGCCATGGCTTTTTGCTGACGTGCGAAATCGACGAGCAGCCCCTCAAAAGGCATGACGCTGAGATTCGGAAGATGCTCCGTGGCGGCTTGCAGCATGTCCACGCGCTCTTCTACGGTGAAGAGACTCTGCTTCGAGTTATCCTTGGCGACAGCGACGATCAACTCGTCAAAAAGGCCCGAGGCGCGCTGGAGCACGTCGAGGTGACCGTTGGTGATGGGATCAAAGCTTCCTGGATAAATGGCGCGGCGCATAGGGTCGACGATAGCGATGGCTCAGGATGACGCAAGGTGCTCACTTCCCGCCGGCGCTCATCTGTAGCGGCTTCTTCCACACAGTGGCGTCGCGCGGAATCGCTTCGAGTTCCATGAAAGGGGCGGCCGCGGGGTTGAGATGTCTTGTGCGCGCTACTTGCGAAGGATCTGTCGGAGTTGAATCTGCTGCCAAGATACCTGGGGGCAGGGGTTCACTGCCGGGTGTCAAAGGGCGCGGCTCGACTCGTGTTCAGACTTTGGTGGACCAGTATTCGTTCTTCTAGGTTTGCCCCGGGGCTGACCGGACATAGATGGCGGAGCGATCAAAATGAATCTTTGGTGCGTAGCGGCCACCCACCCTCGAAACAAGAGGCGGGTAGCTTGGATCGGGGCTGGTTTCGGTGGATTCGAGCAAGTATTCGCGTTCGTAAAGTTTCACCACGACCCACGCATAACCACCGAGATATCCATAGCGGCCCAGAGCCACTCTTGCCTGGAAGCCGCGAATGAGTAGCCAGTCACAGAGATAAATGGCGGAGTCTTCACAGTCTCCTTGACCCAGTCGCTGAGTCTGTGAGCCGGTTTGCCATGCGTCAGTGGCCCCTTTTTAAGCGCAGGATCACGTGTGTGAATGCAGTTCCCATGGATGGCTGAGCAGATGGTGAAGATCTCATGCACTCTCGATATATCTTTGGTAAAGATGGCGATTGCTTGTAATAAAGTAGCTTGACTAAGCTCAAATCACTCTACTTGAATCAATTTCTGATGAAACTAAATCATATCTCTCTTTCTTGTTTACTGATGGGCGTCCTTGTTTTTGCGCCTACGAGAACCCAGGCTCAGACCCTGCTTGATCCTTCACGCACGGCTCGAGATACTTCGCAATCCCTTTCAAATGATGATGAGTCTGTAGTTGGTGGCAGCACCGCTGCTGAGGAGTCCTCGGGCGACTCAGATCTTGGTATTCAAATGCTGTTAAAGCGTAACGAGAATGCACAGCCCTTTTCCCTCTGGGTTGATAGCAGTGGTTTCTGGACGGATAACGCGGCCAATGTCAGCACGGGTGAAACGCAAGACTACTTTTATGCGGGTGGCGTGAATACAGCATGGCGCTACAAGCTCGAAGGCCGCTATTATGCGGATGCCTATTTGGGACAGCATTGGTATCGCTATGATTCGATGCGCCAGTTGGACTACGATAACGGTGAGGTCAGCTTTGGCTTGCTGGCCGCACTGCCTGAGCTGAAGGACTCGATCTTTTACCTCCACTACTACTACCAGCGTATCACTCAAGACATCACTGACAGCTCCATCTATGATGCTCAACAAATCCGAGTGGGTCTTCAAAACGCCATTCAAATTAACGCAGCCAATAGTGTCAACATCGGGCTTACCAGTTCATACGGTGTTGGCACATCACCCGAGCTTTTGCAGCGTCATGAGCACGCCTTGCAGTTAGGCTACAAGTTCAGGGTTTCGAGCCAAGTGGTGCTATCGCTTAGTTACCGCCTGGCCTACTTCGACTACTTCAATATGCAGGAGCGTCAGGATGTGAATCAGAACTTGGGAGCCGCAGTCACCTACAGGCCTTGTGTGAATTTTGAAATGGGTGCCGGCTATTACTATGCCATCAATCAAAGCAACAATGCCTTCTTCGATTACCAGACGCAGCTAGGTGGCATCAGCGTGGCAGGAAAGCTCAAGTTCTAATACCCACCTTGTCTTTGAGACCCTATTTATCCAGTTATGAAAACGAAACTATCCCTAACACTGCTGACCGCGGCCTGCCTGCTGACTTCGCTGCCAGCCTCTACTTTAGCCGCAGAATTTTTGCAGGCAGAAATCACCCGTGTATCTAATGATGTGAAAGTGCTGAAGGCTAATGCTGCGCCCAAAGCGGCGGCGGTCGGCCTAAAGCTCGATCCGGTAAGCTCCATCGCCACGGGTCCTGACGCGCGCGCCGAGTTGCGTTTCCCTGACAAGACGCTCACGCGTCTGGGTGCCAATTCACGCTTCACTTTGAAGGGCCAGTCACGCACGCTCGATCTCAATGAAGGCACCATGATGCTGCAAGTCCCAAAAAATCAGGGCGGAGCCAAAGTGCGCACCGCCGGAGTTACCGCTGCTCTGACTGGAACCACCGTCCTGATCGAATACCATGCAGGTGGTATCATTAAATTCATCGTCATCGAGGGCGAGTCTGCGCTCTTTCTAAACAAGACGACAGACGTGTCGCAGATCCTCAAAGCCGGGCAAATGATCACTATGAGGGATGGCGACGTGACGATCCCCCCGCCACAGGATGTCGATCTAGCTAAGCTACTCAAATCTTCAAAGCTGATCAGTCTCAACGACCCCAGTCAGCCGAATCAACGCCAGATTAGCGACGCCTTTAATGTTCAGGAGCGCATGATTAAAGATGGTGATCTCGTAAACGGAAATTTCTACATTCCCGAGATGGGCCTGAGCATTGGCATCAACAATAACACCCGGACGAACATCATCAATCAACCGGAAGTGTGCCGTGAGCCGAAACCGTCGCAACGGTGACCAGCTTTTAGTGAGCTTCCTGCACAGTTGATCGCTGTTTTCGTGCTTTGCTTGCTCCAGGCAAAGATGGCTTTTGTATTGCCAATAGGAGCTGATTCCTTGCCAAATAAGGCTTGGTGCGACTCATGTCAGCGTGGCACAGTGGTGGCATAGAGACAGGTCAACCCGCCAGCCAACCCCATGTCCCCCGAAAAATTCACCCTTAAGCTTCAGGAGGCTTTTAATGCCTCGCAGTCCATAGCCACACGGCATGGACATCAGGAGTTAAAACCAGCGCATCTTCTCCTCGCCTTGCTTGAGCAGGAGGGAGGCATCGCCACGCCTTTGTTTGAAAAGTCGGCTGTGAATCCAGCCGCAGCCCAAGGCTTAAAGGCTGGAGTCGAAGCAGTGCTCGCAAAGCAGCCGAAGGTCAGCGGAGGCTCTAGCGGGCTGCATCTCTCGAATGAGTTCCGCGAACTCATGACGAAGGCCGAGGACGAGCAGAAGAAGCTCAAGGACGACTTCCTCAGTGTGGAGCACATTATCCTGGCTCTCTTCAAAACGAAGACGGAACTGTCCGACGTGCTGAAGCAGGCCGGGCTGACCTACGATACCGTTTCCAAAGGTCTCACTGCCGTGCGTGGCTCGCAGCGGGTGGTCGATCAGGACCCTGAGGGCAAATATCAGACGCTGGAGAAATACGGCACCGATTTGACCGCCCGAGCGAAGGCCGGGAAGATCGATCCCGTGATCGGTCGCGATGAGGAAATCCGCCGCGTGATGCAGGTGCTCAGCCGCCGCACGAAGAACAATCCCGTGCTCATCGGCGAGCCGGGCGTGGGCAAGACCGCCATCGCGGAAGGTCTCGCTCGCCGCATCGTCGCTGGTGACGTGCCGGATTCGCTCAAAGGGAAGAAGCTCATCAGCATGGACCTCGGCGGCATGATGGCTGGGGCGAAGTTTCGTGGCGAATTCGAGGAGCGGCTCAAAGCCTTCCTCAAAGAGGTCACTTCGAGCGATGGCGAGATCATTCTCTTCATCGACGAACTCCACACCATCGTCGGCGCGGGCAAAGGCGAAGGCGCGATGGACGCGGGCAATCTGTTGAAGCCGCAGCTCGCCCGCGGTGAGTTGCGCTGCATCGGCGCGACCACGCTGGATGAGTATCGCAAGCACATCGAGAAAGACCCTGCGCTGGAGCGTCGCTTCCAGCCGGTGAAGGTCGGCGAGCCGAGCGTGGAGGACACCATCGCCATTCTGCGTGGCCTCAAAGAGCGCTACGAAGTCCATCACGGCGTGCGCATTCAGGACAACGCCATCATTGCTGCCGCCACGCTGAGCAATCGCTACATCACCGACCGCTTCCTGCCGGACAAAGCCATCGACCTCGTCGATGAGGCCGCCAGCCGTATCAAGATCGAGCTCGACTCCATGCCGACGGAGATCGACGTGATCGAGCGTCAGGTCATGATGGGCGAGATGGAGCGTCAGGCTTTGAAGAAAGAGAAGGACGCGGCTTCCAAAGCCCGCATTGAAAAGCTCGACAAAGAGATCGCCGACCTCAAAGAAAGCTCCTCGGCGCTCAAGGCTCAATGGATGAAGGAAAAGGAATCCGTGCAGGTTGGTCGCAAGATGAAGGAGGAGCTCGAACGTCTACGCACCGAGCAGGAGCAGGCGCAGCGCCGTGGCGACTTCGGTCGTGCGGGTGAGATTCAATACGGCCTCATCCCCGATCTCGAAAAGAAGCTCGCCGCCTCGTCCACGGAGAACAAAGAACCCCGCGCTGCACACACTTTGTTACGCGAAGAAGTCACCGAAGAAGACATCGCCCGCGTCGTGGCGAACTGGACCGGCATTCCCGTCTCACGCCTGCAAGAAGGCGAGCGCTCGAAGCTCATCAAAATGGAGGAACGCCTCGGCAAACGCGTCATCGGCCAGAAAGACGCCATCACCGCCGTCAGCAATGCCGTGCGCCGCGCGCGGGCGGGCATCCAGGATGAAAACCGCCCCATTGGCAGCTTCCTCTTCCTCGGCCCTACCGGTGTCGGCAAGACGGAGCTTTGCAAAGCGCTCGCCGAATTCCTCTTCGACGACGACAGCGCCATGACGCGCATCGACATGAGCGAGTACATGGAGAAGCACAGCGTCAGCCGCCTGATCGGTGCGCCTCCCGGCTACGTCGGTTATGAAGAAGGCGGCCAGCTCAGCGAAACCGTGCGCCGTCGCCCCTACAGCGTCGTCTTGTTCGACGAGGTCGAAAAAGCGCACCCCGATGTCTTCAATGTGCTGCTTCAGGTGCTCGATGACGGCCGCATCACCGACGGCCAGGGCCGCACGGTCGATTTCAAGAACACGGTCCTCATCATGACCAGCAACATCGGCAGCAGCGCCATTCAGGACGTCAGTAATCCTGAGCAACGCGACGCCCTGGTGCGCGACAGCCTGAAGCAGTTCTTCCGCCCCGAGTTCCTCAACCGCATCGACGAGATCGTCATCTTTGACCGCCTTGATGCCGCGCAACTCGACCAGATCGTCAAAATCCAGCTCCAGCGCGTCATCGACCGCCTCGCCAAGCAAAACATCCACCTCACCGTCACCGACGACACCACCCGCTACCTCGCCGACGCCGGTTTCGATCCCGTCTTCGGAGCGAGACCCCTCAAACGCGCCATCCAAAAGCACCTCCTCGATCCGCTGAGCTTAGCCGTTCTCGAAGGCGGCTTCAAAGACGGCGATCACATCACCGCCGTGATGAAGGGCGGTAAGCCGGTGTTTGAGAAGAGGTGATTAAGCTCAGGCAGGACTGCCGGAGTGATCATAGTCCCCGCCAACCCCATCTTCCTGAGAGAATTCAGCTTTCAGGACACTCTGCGCGATCATTTGAAGCTCCACTGCGATTCTTGGATCGCTTTGCTGGCCTTCCACTATCGTGTGAGCAAACATCACCAAACGCAGGCTGTAAGGCTCTATAGGCACAGCCACTTCCCAGCGATAGATTTCCAATCCTTCCCCCTTTTCTTCAGCAGCCTTGATGTAGTGTCTCATCAAGAAACCTGATGGCAGAACCTCCGTGGGGTTGTCCTTGAAGACGCTGCGTGCCATTTCTTCAGCAGGCGTGTTTTTCGATGAAAATGAAAGCACATTGAGGCGAAGCGTTCCTGAGTCTGGCCTGTTTTCATAAAAAGTTCCTCCACCTGAAGGCTCATATTCTTCAATCCAATCTGAAGGAATCTCGAAGCGGACAATTCCTCCACGGTAGGTAATCGGTTTCAATGAAGTCATAATGGGCGGGTGGAAAATGAAGAAGGCACTGTTTTAAGAAGCCAATGCGCCCGCAATTCTATCCCGCTCCTCCGGCTCCACCTTCGGAGCCATCTCCAGGATGTCGAGCATCTGCCGGGTGCTGCCTTGGGCGGCGCGGCGACGGACGTAGGAGTCGGCTTCGGCCACGGCAATGCGTTGAGAGAGCACGGTGGCGACAAAAGCGTCCTCGCGGGCGAGGACTTCGACACGCTGGCGAATGGAGTCAGGAAGTTGAATGTTCAGGGTGCTCATGACGGTGGGAGAATACGCAGGAACTGGTTCGGAGTCACGACGGAAATGCCCATTGTCTCGACGCCTCGGAAGTCAGTGACGTTGTGAGTGATGATGTGGGTCGCGCCCGAGGCGAGGGCGCATTCAAAGACGAGATCGTCCTTCGGATCGGGTAGGAAGGGACGCCAGCGGATGCGGGGAGTCTTTGCGGCGGTCGGACCAGCGATAGACGCTGTACACGTGGCCTAACTTGTCGAAGGCGAGGCGTGGGTATTGGGCGGCGATGGTTTTTAGGTCGCCAGCGGGTTCGATGTTCAGGGAGCGCTGGAAGCTGCCGGGTGCGCCTTCTTTTTCGCTGAGGACAAGGGTGAGTTCGGTTCGGGCGCGGGGGCCGAGCTGCGAGTCGTTCACAGCACCGATGACGCGACCGGAAAAGGGCGAGCAGGCGAAGGCGCTGCGTGAATTCGCCGAGCGGTGGTGGCATAAACTGTTGGTTTGGCTTTGTCATCATAAACGAGCTAAGCATCTTCGCGCCGAAAGTGAGGTGGGAGAACCTTGACAGGTGTCTGTGAAATCGCTCATCCTGATGTCACCCGATCAATCATGAAAAACTCCCACCAACGCTGGTTACACGAGCAACTTCCACAGTGGGAACGTGAGGGCATCGTCACGACTGAAACGGCACAAAAATTACGCGAACGTCATGTACTGGATGACTCCCAGCCAGCGCTAGCTCAGATGGTGATGGGTTCACTTGGTGCCTTGCTCATTGGTGCAGGATTGATCGCGGTGATCGGCTACAACTGGGATGATTTTTCACGCCCAGTGCGTTTGCTCTTTGCCTTTCTGCCACTGCTGCTCACACAGTTGTTTAGCCTCAGAGTTTTGATGGGTGGCGACTCGACTGCCGCTTGGGTTCGAGAGGTTGCTGCGCTGCTGCAAGCACTCGCCACGGGTGCCTGCATCGCACTCGTTTCGCAGATCTACAATCTTGGTGGTGAGTGGCCAGACTTTCTCTTCTGGTGGTTCCTGCTGAGTCTGCCGCTCACCTGGGTTCTGCGATCCCATGCCGTGGCGATGTTCTATCTCATCACCATCGCGATTTGGAGTGTTCATCAAGTCGAGCGCGGCAAGCCTTGGCAAGATAGCCCGCTCATTTATCCACTGCTTCTACTTGGTCTGCTGCCTTTTTGGCCGGGCTGGCCGCCCAAGCTATCGCTCTCGATCTCCGTGCGCTGGGTGATGACGCTCAGCGCCATTCTAGGTCTTTGCAGTGCGGCATTCTTTGTCAGCGCCCGAGATGGGAGTAACTACAGTTATCACGATGAAACGTTTGTTTGGCTCTGGTCGCTCATCGCCGCTGTCCTTGTGCTTTTTCCTCTCAATCAAGCGGGGATCAGCGAATCCACCGGACGCAAGCCACAGGTCGTGCTCGGCACTCTTTGGCTTCTCGGCTATGGCATGGCGGGGACCTTTCATGACGTGAGCGATGACATCCTCCAAGGTGCCTCATACGCCCTCAAACTGCCCTGGTGCTGGGGTTTGCTGATCGTGTTGGCAGCCTTCACTCTTCTAGCCGTCAAGCAGCACCGCTGGGCTTTGCTGGCGTTGGCATCCGTTGCCATTCTACCTCTCATCGTGGGCCTCTTCACTCAGGGGCAGGGTGGTTCTGGTCATCTGTTAGCGGGACTCGTCACCCTACATCTCTCCGTGATTGGGATCACGCTCATCGTGCTCGAGTTCCTTGGCAAAACGAGTGCGCCACGTCTCGGAGCTTTCCTGATTTCGGCGCTCATCATTGCCCGGATGGCAGACAGCCACCTCTCGCTTCTCGCCAAAGGACTCACCTTCATCGCCGTCGGTGTAGCCTTCCTCGCCTTTAATTTCTTCATGGGCCGCCGCCATCGTCAACCCACTCTCCCTAACTCATGAAAACACTCCTTTGGATCATTTTTGGCATCACCGTTCTCGCTCAATGGGCTGCTCCCCTGTCCCAAATCTGGACGCATGAGCAGGTGCTGACGAAAGGCACGCTCATCAAACTTAAATGCAGCGCTCCTGATCCCTATGATCCATTGCGCGGACGTTTCCTCGCGGTCAGACCTGAACAGACAACAGCCAGTCTGCCCAGCGGTATAGAAATCAAACCAGGCACCCTCGTTTATGTGACGCTGAGTCCTGGAGCCGATGGAACATCAACGATCACAGACCTCTCGATCGAGCCGCCTGTCCAGGGCACTTACCTTCGTGTTAGGGCGCAGTATGTGTATGAAAAAGAGGTGTCCATCACCTGGCCCTTCGACCGCTTCTATATCAACGAGAAGCTCGCTCCCGAGGCCGATCAATGGTTCGCCGAAAACATCCGTTCCGATAAAGGCATCATTGCTGTAGTGCGCGTTCACCAGGGGAGAGCTGTCTTGGCCGACCTTAGTCTCGACGGCAAGCCCTTCCGCGAAATCCTCAAAGAGCGTGTGCATTAATGCCTGACCAGGCAAGCACTGCCAACAAACATCATCTCATGATCCATCGACTCCTGCGTCTTGGCTCCGAACACGGTATCGTTGTGGTGCTCGTGCTTCTGTGTACCTTCTTCAGCCTAGTCACGCTGAAGGATCAAACGGCCACGGGTGCGGATGCCGTGGCGCAGGTCATGGGGATGCTGGAAGGCAAGGCGGGTGTGATGATTGCCGTGACAGATCAGCCGCAGGATGTGGCCTTTGCGGATCTGATGGAAAAGGAACTGCAACGTGCTGGCAAGCCCGTCGCTGCGGTAGTGAAGGGCGATCCTAAAGCGGCGCGTGAAGCACTGCAAAAAATGGCGGCGGCGGGCGCAAAGCTCGATGCCATCGTGTGCCATGGCTCTTCGGCTACCTGGCTGGTGTTTACCGATCTGGCTACGGATTTCCCGAAGCTCGGCAATCCATCGCTCATCCAGCCGCGCAGCTATCGCTGGCCGACGTTTCTGAAGGCGGACAACCTCTTGAATATCGCGAATCAGATCGCGGTGATCGCCATTCTCGCCATTGGCATGACGATGGTGATCATCACGGGCGGCATTGATTTGAGCGTGGGCAGTTTGATCGCGCTTTCGGCGGTGGTGACGACACTGCTGATTCGCGATGTTTTTGGCGGAGTGCTGGCGGGCTCTGGTGGAATGTTCATCGCGGCCATTGGCGGAATCAGCCTGTGCGGATTGAGCGGCTGGCTGTCTGGCCTGCTGATCACGCGGATGTCAGTGCCGCCCTTCATCGTCACGCTTGGTGTCATGCTGATGGCCAGCGGCACGGCGTATCGACTGGCAGAAAACCAGTCCGTTTATCAGGTGCCTGATTCTTTCGTCTGGCTGGGCCGTGGCACCGATCTGCTGAGCTTGCCGAACGCCGTCGTGCTCATGCTGGTGCTGTATGCCTTTGCTTATGGGGTGATGACCCAGACGCGCTTCGGTCGCTATCTTTATGCGGTGGGCGGTAATGTGGAAGCCGCGCTGCTTTCTGGCGTTCCGGTGCGGCGTGTTATCATCACGGCCTATCTGATCTGCGGTCTGCTCGCAGGACTCGGCGGCGTGGTCACGGCCTCTCTTTTGAAAAGCGGCTCACCGACATATGGCGGCATGTATGAGTTGTATGTCATCGCCGCCGTCGTCGTTGGAGGCACACGTTTGAGCGGAGGGAAGGGGACCATGCCCGGCACGCTGGCGGGGGCTTTCATCATCGCCGTGATTCAAAATGGCATGAACCTCACCAACGTGGAAAGCAACACGCAGAAGATCGTGCTCGGTCTCGTGATCCTTGTCGCTGTGCTTGTGGACCGGTTGCGCGGGCGTTCCTCTTCATAAAGCAAGACGCCCGTGGAGATGATCCACGGGCGTCGAAGCTTTATGTTCTCCAACCGATCACGCTTTTGGCACGACGTATTCGTAGAGTCCGTTTGTGCCGACCATTGGGATCGGATACTTGCCATTCGCATCAGCCAGGAGCGGCGCTGGACCGTCGAGCTTGAGCTTGTCCACACCTGGAGCGAACTCGTGATCATGGGCCATGAGCTGGTCATAGGTGACGAGCTGTCCAGTGTGAGCGGACATGCGGCCCATGACGGTGACAAGGCTGGCTTTCGCGCCGCGCTCGACTTCGCTATAGGGCTTATCGTTGTGGATGGCGTCGATCAAATCCTGCCACTCCAGGTCGTATGGGTTCGGTTCAACTTTAGGACCACGCCAGATGATCTCCGTGGGGTTCTTGCTTTGACCTTTGAAAGTCATCGCACGGGAAGGGAAGTGACCGGCCGTGGAAATGACAGCCATGCCTTTGGAGCCATGCACATAGCTAGCAAACTCATTGTGAGTCTTCAGAGAGTTGCGGCCTTCCAACCAGAATTTACTGCCATCACGGAAGGTGTACTCAACGCTGTAGTGATCGAAGTTTTGATCGATATGAATACCGCGATCTGAGCGACCACCCGTGGCCTTTGCTTCGATCGGGAAGTCATTCTTCATCCAGCAAATTTCATCAATGTTGTGGATGTTAAAGTCGCTGAACGCCCCGCCGGATGCCCAGAGGAAGGAGTGGAAGTTTTTGATTTGCCAGAGCAACTCGCTCTTCTCGGTTTCCTTATCACGAGGCAGAGTGAAGCAGGTGCCCACAGGGCCCTGGAGTCGATAGGCGCGACCCAGAATAATGTCGCCGATTTCGCCTTGCTGGATTCGGTCAAAAAGCTCACCACGCACGCGGCAATGACGGCACATGAGGCCGACGGCGACCTTCATGTTTTTGGCTTTCGCCTGCTCGCCGAGTTCCAGCATGCGTCTGCCGCTCGGAGCATCCACGCAGATGGGTTTTTCCATGAAGACATTCACGCCTTTTTCGATGGCGTATTTGAACTGCACCCATCGGAAGGCTGGTGGTGTAGAAAGGATCACCACGTCTCCAGGCTTTAGCACGTCGATGGCTTGCTTGTAGGCATCAAAGCCGATGAATTTAGCATCGGCAGACACTGAGAAACGGTCGGGATGCTTCGCGCTGAGGCCGTTAAAGCTGGCTTCGAGTCGCGTCTCAGAGACATCAGCCATGGCCACGAGACGCGTGCCTTGCTTCACCCCCATCGAGTTGCTCGCTGCCCCAGTGCCGCGTCCGCCGCAGCCTACGAGAGCGATGTTGATCGTGTCATCCCCAGCCGCATGGACATACGGAATCTGGATGCCGGATAGGACAGATAGTCCGGCGACTGCCTTGGTGGAGCTTTTCAAAAAGTCGCGGCGCGAGTTGGTGTTGGGTGTGTTTTCCATAGAGGTAAAAGTGTTGGCCAAACCAACGTGAAACGACAAGCATTCTTATGACAATTTTGCGGCTTGGTTACGCTCAATTCTTCATTACTCATCATTGCAGGGGAGGCTTGAAGTTGCGAGCAGGGGACTTTAGCCGTTTAATGACACCATGTTCGATTCATTACTCACGTTTCAACCGCTTTACCAAACTCGCGTCTGGGGCGGGAGGCGTCTTGAAACGCTCCTAAACCGCGCTTTGCCAGAAGCGAATACACCCTATGGCGAGTCTTGGGAAATTAGTGACCGACCAGCCGAGCAAAGTATCTGCACGCTAATTGGCGGTAAACAAATCTCACTTCACGATTTATGGACGCAGCACCGCGAGGCTGTCTTTGGTAAGGCTCTACTAAACCACCCCGCCGAGCGCTATCCGCTGCTCATGAAGATCCTCGATGCCCGCGATGATCTCTCCATCCAAGTCCATCCGCCCGCGCATTTAGCTGCTGAACTCGGCGGTGATCCGAAGACCGAAATGTGGTTAGTGGTTCATGCAGGGCAGGGCGCAAAAATCTACGCTGGACTCCGTCAAGGCGTGAACCGCGAAGCCTTTAAGCAATCCATCCGCGACGGCACCGTGTCCGACTGCGTCCAAGTCCTTGAACCCAAATCTGGCGACTGTCTTTTTATCCCGAGCGGCATGATTCACGCCATTGGTGCTGGCCTGGTCATTTACGAAGTGCAGCAAAATAGCGACACGACCTATCGCGTCTTTGATTGGAATCGTGTCGGACTCGATGACCAACCGCGCGCGTTGCATGTTCAGGAATCACTCCGCAGCATTGACTTCAGCGCCACTTCGCCCGATTTCCAACAACCCGACGCTCAAGGAGTTCTCATCGACTGCGAGTTTTTCAAAATCCGCCACAGCCGCCCAAAACAAGTCTCTCTGGGGATTCCTGGCGAGAATCTTGCCATCGCCATGATCAAAGGCCAACTCAGCGTTGCTGGCCGCCAACTGCGTTCTGGAGAATTCGCCATCGTTCCAGCCATTCTCAACAATGATCAGCGACTCTGCCACAACTCGGCGGATGTGGAGTGGGTCGAGATTCAGATTCCTTGAGCTGGCGTGACGAAGCTCAAACCAATTCTAAACCCATTCTGATTTGAATCGATAATGCCATTCCCCAGCCAGCTACCCTTTTCACACTTAACATTACATGCATTGTATGTAGTTATTAAATCTGGGTTTGGAGTGAACTTTAAGTCGAACTTTGAATGAAGTGATCCCTGCTCAATTGCCTCGCTGTAAATCCTAGAAAGGATGTCCGATAGGTGGCGGTATTTTGAAAATAGAAAACTGAAAAGGCTTATACTGATCCGCAAAAGAGATTGAAATGGGGATGGCGAAGACAATCAGCGAATTCATACGGGAATAGAAAAATCGGAAGCCTGAATTCAAGTGTTGTCATCGTGATTCGCGATAAGGCTTTCAGTATTACCATAGGCTCCCCTGCCCTAGCTCGAACTGATCCGAAATACACTTTGACGTTCTGCCATGCGTTACCCACACTCCGACATGTTAAAGACAGGGGCGTCCTACGCAGGGACTGAGACTGGCCATCGTTGGCTGGAACCCTCCGAACCTGATGCGGGTCATGCCGTCGAAGGGAGTCATTTGGAGGAGAATCTCAGAATCTGGCCACGCTACTCCACTCATTTCTTGATAACTCTACACACCACAGACTCATGATCGCCGACCCCAAATCCTCCTTCGAAGCCCACTCCAGCGAGCAACTCCCCGCCAGCACCCGCGTCTATCTTTCCGGCACCATCCATCCGGAAATCAAAGTCCCCATGCGCGAGATCACCCTCTCGCCGACGAAAGCCTTCAATGGCCGGATCGAGATGAACGAGCCCGTCCGCGTCTATGATTGCGCTGGCCCCTGGGGCGATCCCGCCTTCAAAGGCGACTCCTCGGAAGGCCTCCCTGCCCTCCGCGAAAAATGGATCGCTGCCCGCAACGACGTCGCTGCCTATGATGGCCGCGAAGTGAAACCACAGGACAATGGTTACCTCAGCGGCAAACACGCCGAATTTGCCAGCACCGCCGAGCGCAACCGCCTAGTCGAATTCCCTGGCCTCAATGGCGAACGCCGTCGCCCACTCAAAGCCACAGGCCACCCCGTTACCCAGCTTTGGTATGCAAAGCAGGGCATCATCACCCCCGAGATGGAGTTCATCGCCATCCGCGAAAACATGAAGCGCGCGCAAATTGCCGACTTCACCAACGACATCGTCCGCAACGATCTCGACAAGCAGCACGTCGGCTCCTCCCAGGTCCATACCGACTACACCCCTGGCATCTTCAAGCGCTTCCCCCAGCGTATCCCGAACGAAATCACCCCCGAGTTCGTCCGCTGCGAAGTCGCCGCCGGACGCGCCATCATCCCGCTCAACATCAATCACCCCGAGTGCGAACCCATGATCATCGGCCGCAATTTCCTGGTGAAGATCAACGCCAACATCGGCAACAGCGCCGTCGCCTCGAGCATCGAGGAAGAGGTCGAAAAAATGCGCTGGGCTACCAAGTGGGGCGGCGACACCGTCATGGACCTCAGCACGGGAAAAAACATCCACGCCACCCGCGAGTGGATTCTGCGCAACAGCCCCGTGCCCATCGGCACCGTGCCGATTTATCAGGCACTCGAAAAAGTGAACGGCAAAGCCGAAGAACTCACCTGGGAAATCTACCGTGACACACTCATCGAACAGGCTGAGCAAGGCGTCGATTACTTCACCATTCACGCCGGCGTCTTGCTGCGATTTGTCCCCATGACCGCCTCCCGCATGACCGGCATCGTCAGCCGCGGCGGCAGCATCATGGCCAAGTGGTGCCTCTCCCATCACAAGGAAAACTTCCTCTACACCCATTGGGACGACATCTGCGACATCATGGCCGCCTACGACGTCTCCTTCTCCATCGGCGACGGCCTCCGCCCCGGCTCCATTGCCGACGCCAATGACAAAGCGCAGTTCGGCGAGCTCGAAGTCCAAGGCGAACTCACCAAGCGCGCCTGGGCCAAAGGCGTCCAAGTCATGAACGAAGGCCCCGGCCACGTCCCCATGCACATGATCGAGGAAAACATGGCCAAGCAGCTAGAATGGTGTCACGAAGCCCCCTTCTACACCCTCGGCCCCCTCACCACCGACATCGCTCCCGGCTACGACCACATCACCAGCGGCATCGGAGCCGCCATGATCGGCTGGTATGGCTGCGCCATGCTCTGCTACGTCACGCCCAAAGAACACCTCGGCCTCCCCAACAAAGAAGACGTCAAAGCCGGCGTCATCACTTATAAGCTCGCCGCCCATGCCGCCGACCTCGCCAAAGGCCACCCCGGTGCCCAATACCGCGACAACGCCCTCTCCAAAGCCCGCTTCGAGTTCCGCTGGGAAGACCAGTTCAATCTCTCCCTCGATCCCGTCACCGCCCGCGAATACCACGACGAAACCCTCCCCCAAGACGGAGCCAAGAGCGCCCACTTCTGCTCCATGTGCGGCCCCCACTTCTGCTCGATGAAGATCACCGAAGACGTGCGGAAGTATGCCGCTGAGCAAGGCCTCGCCGAGGAAGAAGCGCTTCAGCGTGGGATGGACGAGAAGAGCAAAGAGTTCGTCGAAAGCGGAGCCGAAGTTTACACCACCGCATAATTCAGTTAAACTTCGTCATGAACATGCTGACCAAAGAACCAGAGATGATCACACGGCGCGGCAAACCCGTTTCCGTGATACTTCCCATCAAAGCCTATCAGGAACTCATAGAGCGGCTCGAAGACTCTGAGGATGTCGCTTGGTTGAAAAAAGCACGTCACAAACCCCAGCACTACCGTCCGCTGGCGGATGTGGTCGCGGACCTTGCCAGGAAATAGCCATGTTTCAGATCGTCCTTGAACGCTCCGCAGAGAAAGACCTGAAAAAGCTTTCTTCGGAGATTCGACCTCGCGCCATTTCCGCCATGCAGGCTCTGGCAAAGAATCCGCGTCCAGCAGGCAGTCGGAAGCTCGTCGGCACGGACAATGACTGGCGTATCCGAGTGGGTGATTACCGCATCATCTATGAGATCGCGGACGAGATTCGGATTGTGCGCGTGAACCGCGTGCGTCATCGAGGCGACGTTTATAGATAGGCCATAATCGACAAACTCAGGAGCTCCATGAAGATCACCGATGATGACCGCAAATACCTCGGCAAGATGCAGATGCATGTGAGCTACTACGACCGCGGGGTGAAGCTCCCGGAGGAAAACCCCACCATCGGCCTCCTCCTCTGCAAATCCGCCAAAAAGACCGTCGTCGAACTCACCCTGCCGAACGTCCGCCAACACCACGCCAAGGAACCGGAGCGCAGCGGTGATAGCCAGCCGCAGGCTGCCCGCAGGGCGAGTGCAACGAGGCAATATCAGCTCTACCTTCCCTCCAAGGAACTGCTGAAGCAGAAGCTCGACGAATGGAGCGATGCCGCTTCACGTTGAGCATTTGCTTGCCGAAACCCTCATTCCAGCCAAAAACAGCTCTATGATTACCTTACCAAGAATCAGGCTATGGAATGAGTTTTGGCATTATCTCAGGCAACCTGATAAAGATGCCTTTGGAGAGGTGATCCAAACTTGGCCGCCTGAACTGATCTCAAAGCTAAAGAAAGTAATCAAGGACCGCTTCGGCGACGAGCGATTCACTGGCCCTTCCATCATGGAGGCAATGCAAAGACTGGGGTATTGGCCTCTCGATCCAGTCACAGCCTCCGTGCTGATCGATTTAGGGAACGCCGATTTCGAGTCCTGCGATGACCTTACCGATAAGCTGAACAAGCTAGCTCGATACTCGTTTTATCTCTTGGCGAGCGGAACTGATATTCGCTTTGAGTGCATTCGCCAAATGCCTCGCGAAAATGCCGAGTCGTTGATTCGCGGTTTGGCGATCGCTGAGGAATTTGGATACTCTGAATCAGGTGGGTCTGTTTCCCTCGTGAATTGGTCATTCAATGTTTTTAGACAAGTTCATCCGTCAGCAGACTGGGCACGTTTGGCTGATTGGATTGTGGTTCACACCACGAATCCGTATATCCCTTTCAATTTTCAACGAACTCGGCATCAATGGGAATACAGCCGAGAAGAGGCTACATCGCATCAAGACACTTGGAGGCTTGTGAATGAAGCTGAGGCACTTCATCAGAAGCGTCGGCAAGAGCGAATCGAGAAAGAGGAAAGAGAGTCACATGCCCGTTCAGAAGAGCGGGAGAACAAGCGGCGAAATATACGCGAAGGTCATGAGGATCGGAAGGCGATAGCAACTAATGACCGCGTTAATATCTGCAAGACCCTTGCCGAACTCTCCAATGACAAGCGGCTTGAGGCGATTTGCCATGACGAAAGCCGCCCTCTTGCATTCTATCCTGATTCATTCGCTGAGATTGACGATGTATCCGCTCGGAATCTGCCAATTGAACTCCGCCAAGCGCTCATCAAGCGCTTGCGCATCATGCGTCGAGGACCGTGGCGAAAGCTCTTTGTGCAGCTAGACAGTATTGGGCATCATTGATCGACCTGGCGCGGAGCCGTCCAGCCCCTTCAGTGTGAACCCAGTCCGCTGCATTCTCGACGGCTGCAATGGCGCGGGCAAGACCACGATTGCCCGTGAGTTGCAGCCACGACTGGGCTTGATCCGGTTCCTGACTGTGGCGAACTAGCACCATTACTACCGCCACAAAACCCCAGGAAACTTCTTCGCCACCGCCTGCCGATGCTTCGGCCATTCGCGGGCCAGGAAAGACGGCCAGTCACTCGTCGTAGCCAACCGTTTACCATCCGGCGTGCAGAGCTGGAGTTGCACGGGGAGTCGGCCTTCGCAGAGCGTTGGGTGGTCTTTCAGCGCGAAGCATTCCTGGAGCTTCACTTGGGCTTCGGGGATGTCGTTGACGTAGCTGAGCTTGATCGTGCCGCCGCTGGGCCAAGGAATCGTGAGGGGCGCTAACTCATCGAGCCAACTGATTTGGCCTTTGTCCAGATGCTGATGGAAGGCGGGCAAAAGGGGCACGGCTTGGGCTTCTTTGACGAGGGAGAGGCCGGTGAAGGCTCGGGCGAGGCTGGTGGTGATGGCGGCTTCGTCGAAGGGGGCGAACTCAAGTTCGGGCAGGGTGGCGTGGACGAGATTCACGCGGGCGATGAACTGTTTCAGCCGATGATCCATGAGTGGCAGATCGAAGGCTCCGGCGCGCTGGGCCTCGGCGAGGCAGCGTCCGCTGGCGACGGGATCGAGGTCGCGCTGCTGCGTCTTTTGCTCGATGACGAGATCGCGGTAGCGCACGAGCTTCATGGCGGCGACGCGCTTGTTTTGGGCATCGAAGAGGTGCTCGATGGTGGTGCTCAGATGCTGCGGAAACATCTCGGCGATCCACGCGGACTGCACCGCAGTGGCGAGGCTGAGCAGGGGCTGGCGCGATGGCGTTTCGCGCAGATTGGCGGCAACGAAAAAGGCGGCGTCTGTGACCACGCTTTCGCGCACGAGTTGACCGGTGCGTTGATCGGTGAGATCGCACTCGGGTTTGCCGGGGACGCGGCGTTTGGCGAGTTGATCGACGAAGCCGGCCATGAGGCAACGCAGCAACGCATCACTCGATGTCGCCTTGGCATCATGACCAGGAAGCGACTGCTTCGCCGCGTGCATGATCTGCTGAAACGTCTGCTCCACCTGGCGGGCGACTTGGGCGTTGATGCCATAACTGCGGCAGCGATCAAAGCTGAAGCCGTTCGCTTTAGCGAAGTCGTAGGCTCGCATCAGCGTGATGAAATCGGAGTCCGCGCTGTCCTCGAACATTTCGCGGGCGGCTTTGGTTTGCGCGTCATCGCGATCCAGTCGCGCGAGCAAATCGCGACCACTGATCAAGGCGGCGCACAAGGCGGCATCGGGCACGCAGCCGCGCTGACTGGCCTCGATCAACATGCGCGAGTAGCGCGGGTGCATCGGCAGGCGCAGCATTTGGCGTCCGATGGGCGTGAGGTCCGCATCGAGCAAGGCTCCGAGCATGGTGAGCAGTCGCTCGGCACGCACGACGGCCTGCGGATCGGGTTTGTCCAACCAGTCAAACGTCGCCGCTTCCCGAATGCCGAGCGAGTGCAGCAGCAGCACGACCTCCGCGAGATCACTGCGCTGAATCTCCGGCGTGTTGCGCTCCTCGCGATCCTTGTGGCTGAACACGGTCCACAGGCGATGACAGGTGCCCGGCGCGGTGCGTCCCGCGCGGCCTTTGCGCTGATCCGCACTGGCGCGGCTGATGGGCTCCAGCAACAGCGTGCCAATGCCGCGCTCAGCATCGTAACGAGCCACGCGGGCGACACCGCTGTCCACGACGTGGCGTATGCCGTCGATGGTGATGCTGGTCTCCGCGACGTTGGTGGCGACGATCACTTTGCGAAGTGAGTTCGGTGCAAAAGCGCGATCCTGCTCCTGCGGCTCCAGTTCGCCATGCAAAGGGATGCACGCCACCCGCTCCCGCGTTCTCAGGCCGCGCAAGGCATCCAGCGTGCCATTGATCTCGGCACGCCCCGGCATGAAAACGAGGATGTCGCCCGGTTCATCGTCATGGATAATGCGCTCGACCACCTCCGCCGCTTGCACCGTAATCGGGCGCTGATCAGGCATCGAAAGATAGCCTACCTCCACCGGAAAGCTTTGCCCCTCGGAGACAAGGATCGGGCACTGATCCAAATACGCAGCTACTGGCCCCGCATCCAGTGTGGCCGACATCACCACCATCGTCAAATCCGGCCGCTGCGCCTGCTGAAGGTGCTTAACCAAGGCCAGCGCTACATCGCTGAGCAAGTTCCGCTCATGGAACTCATCAAAGACCACCGCACCGATCTTTGACAGCGAGCGATCATCCTGCAGCCACCGCAGCAGAATGCCCTCCGTGACAAAACAAATGCGCGTCCCAACGCTCGTGTGATCATCAAACCGAATCTGATACCCCACCTCCGCCCCCAGCTTCCCCTCCCGCTCCCAAGCCACCCGCGTCGCAACCGTCCGAGCCGCCACCCGCCGAGGTTGCAGCACCACGATCATCTTCTCCCCCGCGATCCCCGCATCCAGCAGCATCTGCGGCACTTGGGTCGTCTTTCCTGAACCCGTCGGCGCCACGAGCACCAAGCGATTGCCACCACGTAGCGTGCGCAGGATGTCGGCGTGGATTTTCCAGATAGGGAGAGACGTGGAGGCAGACATGAAGTTTGGGCTGGCACGCTAGGGCACCGAACGTGGAATGCGAACGCGTTTCAACGAAGCGCGGACACGCTTGTCCGTTCTTCGTCAAGTTTGGCGGCAAAGCCGCGAGGTTTATCGATGCGGACACGCTTGTCCGTGCTCCTCTATCAGCCCATCTTGGAGGCTCACTCCGCCGCTGCCGGACGAGAGCGTTCTACGATCCGATCCACACCACCGCGTTTGCCATCCACGGGCTCGAAGCTATTGAACTCAGCATTCCATCCAGTCTGCGTCGGATACGGATAAATCGGTATTTCCCATGATGACTTGCCGTTCTCGGTGTGGCGGCCTTTCAACGCGAAGGGCGCAGTGCCGGTCTAGCGCCAGGCTCGCACGGCATCGAGGAGGTTCGGCTGTGCTGAGGATCATGATGAGCTTGCCGCCGCGCTTGGCAAAGGCACCGAGGTCAGGGTTCTCGACGTTGAGATAGAGCGCGACCTTGGCAGTGTAGGTGTCGATGTCGGTTCAAAGTTGACGTCGGCTAGCTTCTTGTCTTTGCCGAAGACTCATCGGAACAGATACTGGTGTCCGTGCGTGGCCTCAATGGAACTGCCGAGCGGGATGCCATTGAAGATGCGCTCGCCAGTTACGGCGTAGCGCGGTCCGTCGAAGAGTTTTCTGAAGGCAGCGGCGTGTGCGTCGGCTACAAACTAGGAAGAATATCATCTTTAGATCGGCTGATTGTGAAGGACTAAGATTTGCCAAATCAGGCCGAGCCAGGGTAATTTTTCTCATGCACCTATCCATCTATTAGATTCCCCTGCGCCATGGTTTGCCCGTGTAGCATCATGCTTCGTGAGTCACGATCACAAGGCTTTGGAGAAAAATGGCGTCATGGGCCTTGCTGCCGATGGTGGTGGCGCTGTTGCGGGCAGTGCATGTGATCCGGATGGATGATCCGATCCTACTCAATCCCGCTGTTCTTTGGCATCGTAGCGATCGTCTTTTCCTACATCGAGATTCGACGACTACTCAATGTGTTGCGGCTAGAGATAACGCCGCAGCGCATCGCCGTGAGTCATAGCTCGATTCCACGAAAGCACAGTTTTGAAGTGTCCTCAGAGACGATTCGCCAAATCGAGGTGAGGCCCTATCGCTGAAACTACAGTGGCAGCGAGGTGACTTATCGTCACGTCTTGGTCGTGCACCATGACTGCCTGGAAACTTGCCTGCTAGAGCATGATTAAACGAAGGCGCAATCCGGCTATGTGCAGATGGAAATCCAGCGTGTACTCGGCCTAGTGGCAAGAGGTGTGAACTAAACTCAATCCAAGAAAGCGAGATGAAAAAGGAGCGGACATCAAAACAACGCTAAGAACTGCTTGGCACCTTGAATGTTCGCTTTGAACACCACATGAAGCGTCATCAAGGTCCTGAGTGGTCGCAGGTCCAAGCACGGCTGGAAGCCAATGCTGATAAACTCTGGTCACTTCGTGAAATGGAATCCAGATGCGGCGAGCTAGATGTGGTGCGGGATGACAAGAAGTCGGGCGAATACCTTTTCTTTGATTGCTCAGCGGAAACGACCAAAGGCCGCGTGAGTCTGTGTTACGATCATAAAGGCTTGGAATCGCCGAAAGAAAATAAACCAAAAAACTTCGGCGATGGATTTGACTGCGGAAATGGGCATCAAGCTTTTAACGGAAGAACAATACTTCGAGCTGCAAAAGCTGGGATAGTTAGATACGAAGACATCAAGCTGGGTGAAGACTCCATTTGGCACCCGTAAACTCGGCGGTGCGCTTATGCGAACGTCGATATGGGCGTCTCTTTGTGGGGCACAACAGCGCGCAATCCAACTATGCCGCGAGAGGGTTTCTTGGATCGCTGAGAGTGTGAGTTGGATTCACTTTCCGAGTATTCACGTTGTAACAGCAGGTCACCAGCGGTTAAGGCGAGTTTACACACCTTACCCAAGCTCAATTTTCATGAAGCCATTCACCATCGTCTTTTCCTCCGCGCTAGTGCTCCTCACTGGCTGCCAAACGGCACCTGAGATCGCTGCCGTTCCCCTGCCCTCGCGGCAGTCAATCCAAGAGACGCCGGCAAGTTCTCTGACTGCTGCTAGAGCCTCCATTCCTGATAACTCGGGTAAGGTGACCACGGCCAGTGGCCTGCAATATCGAGTGCTGACCTCAGGCCCCGCTGGCGGGCGCTCGCCGACTCATTTCAATTCTGTGATTGTGCACTACCTCGGCACACTCACGGATGGCACGGTTTTCGACAGCTCCTATGATCGCGGTCAGCCTGCGTCCTTTGGCGTCGGCGAGGTGATTCCAGGCTGGACGGAGGCACTCAAGCTCATGAAGCCAGGTGATAAGTGGATGCTCTACATCCCCTCCCAGCTTGCTTATGGCAGCCGGGCCGTCGGCAGCAAAATTCCACCGAACAGCGATTTGATTTTCCAAGTCGAGCTGCTGCAAGTGGTGGGTGGATTTTGAGAGGCCCCGACTGGGAAACAGCCAGCCTCGTCCACACTCCAATCGGGGGATAGAGCCAGGGCAAATCGTCCGTCATAGTAAGCTCCCTTTTGAAGCTCAAATTTACTCAACTCCCAATTCCCTACCGTGGAGTGATGGCGCTACTGTGTCTCGCGCTCGCCATCATTCCGCCTTGCCGAGCGCAGACAATCGAGGACAAGGAAGCTGCCGCGCTTCAGACCGATGCCCAGAAGTCCTTCCAAAAGGACGTGAATCCTTTCGTGAAGAATTACTGCCTCGAATGTCACGGCAACCGAAGGACGAAGGGCGGAATCAATTTTGAACCGGCACTCAAGAAACCTGGCGACTCGGCATCCAGCAAGAAGTGGCTGCAGGCTTTCGCGAACGTGAACGCTCACGACATGCCGCCGGACGATGAGGACAAGCAGCCGTCTGACGCTGAGCGGCAGCGCTTCCTAAACAGCATCGAAAAGATCAAGTTCCTCAGCGCACGTGATCCGGGGCCGTTCGTGATCCGTCGCCTGACGAATGTGGAGTATGGCAACACGCTGCACGATCTCGTCGGTGTGGAAGCTTCGGTGGCGCAGGAATTGCCGGATGAAGTGTCGGGTGGAGGCTATCTCAACTCGCTGTCGCCGCTGCAAACAGAGCAGTATCTTGGCATCGCCAATGAGGTGCTTGAGCGGATACCTGAGGCGGTGCAGAATCGTTTGCTCGGCGAGCAACCAGCGAAAGGAGCCGAGCTTAAGGAAGCTGCTAAAACGGTCGCGCGCTCCCTGGCTCGCAGGGCTTATCGCCGTCCACCATCGGATGTTGAGGTGGACACGCTGGTGAGCGTCTTCGATCTCGGACGCGCTAACAAACTCGACTACACCGAGTCGCTGCGCCTCATGCTCAAGGCGGTGCTCGTATCGCCGCAGTTCCTCTTCATCACCCCGGCAAAAGAGGCCGCAGCAGGTGAGAAGATCGTGCCGTTGGATGACTACCAGTTCGCATCACGTTTGTCGTATTTTCTGTGGGCAACGATGCCTGACGCAGAGCTGTCCGCGCTGGCTGATCAAGGCAAGCTACGTGAACCTGCCGTGCAGAAAGCACAGGTGAAGCGGATGCTCATTGATCCTCGATCTCGGGCTTTGTTCGACGGCTTCGGCGCTCAGTGGCTCGGAGTCGGAGAACTGAAGAGCCAGACTTTTGACAAAGAAAAGTTCCCCCAAATGTCCGGAGAAATGCGTTCGGCGATGTATGACGAGGCGCGACTCTTCTTTGAAAGCATCGTGCGCGAGAACCGCAGCGTCGTCGGCTTCGTGGACAGCGACTATACTTTTCTCAATGGCACGCTCGCAAAGATCTATGGCCTGGAGAAAACCGTCACAGGATCACAGATGCGGAGGGTTAAGCTCACCGATGCGAATCGTGGTGGCATCCTCGGCATGCCTGGCATTCTCGCGACGACATCCTTTCCCAATCGCACCAGTGCCGTGAAGCGCGGTGTTTGGGTGCTTGAGCAAGTGCTCGGGCAGCACGTGCCCCCTGCCCCACCGAACGTTCCTGCTTTGGAAAAACAGGACCAGAAGACGGTCGCGAATCTAACCTTGCGCCAGCGCACCGAGCTGCATCGCACAAACGCCGTGTGTAACAACTGCCACAAGATTCTAGATCCCATCGGCTTCGGTATGGAAAACTTCGACGCTATCGGTCGCTGGCGTGCTCAAGACGACACGGGCGGGAGGATCGATGCTGCTGGCGAACTGCCAGGTGGCAAACATTTCTCGACACCCAAGGAGCTGAAAGCCATCATCGCCACACGCAAGGATGACTTAGCGCGCAACCTGACTGAAAAACTGATGTCCTATGCCCTTTGCCGCCAACCAGAGAGCTACGATCGAATCGTGGTCGATCAGATGATGAAAATCATCACCAAGGACGGTTATAAGATGCAGACGCTCATTGCAGAGATCGTGATGAGTTATCCTTTCACCAACCGCAGTATCCAATAAATACCGTCCCATGAGCCAGAACGTTCTCATTGATCGCCGCACCTATCTGAGAGGGATCGGTGCCTCACTCGCGCTACCGCTTTTAGAAAGCATGGGCTGGGCAGAGTCCGCTAGAGGCAAGCCGTTCAAGGCACCAGTGCGCATTGGATTCATGTACATGCCGCATGGGGTCATCATGGATCAGTTCTGGCCAGCTAATGCGGAGAGCTTCTTAAAATCGCCGCCGCCGGCTTTGGAGTCGCTGCGACCCATACTTAATCAGTGCTTACTGATGAAGGGTATCGCGGGCGTGCCGATTTCTCCATTCAACGGTGCGCCTCATGCGCTGGAACTTTCGACTTGGCTCACGGCCTGCCTGCCTGATGCAGACACGCGAAGTCAGATCAACATCGCCATCTCCGCCGACCAAATCGCCGCCAACTATGTGGGTGGACTCACGTCCTTGTCGTCTTTGGAACTGGCGACGATGCCACAGACGCACAAGGAAAACCAAGAGGGACTCAACGAAGGCTACTACTCGCATTGCAGCTTCCGTTCGCCCACTCAGGCCGTGCCTGCTGAGACGAATCCACGCAACGTGCTGAATCGTTTGTTTGGCAAATCTGGCTCAGCGGGACAGACCGCTCAGACCGACCCGCTGGATCGGCAGATGCTGGATTTGGTGATCGGTGGAGCCAAGGACCTGCGGCGGAAACTGCCACAGATCGATCAGCACAAACTAGATGAATACCTCGACAGCGTGCGCGCCGTGGAGCGTCGCATCGCCGCCATCGAACATCGCCAGAAAGAGGCCTCTTTGGAAAAAGCAGGCATCGCCTCAAGCAAGCGCAACGCTTCCGACTCACCGCCCATCGAGATCAAGATCCCAATGGGCGACAAACGCAGCGAATACATGCAGGTGATGTGTGACCTCAACGTGCTGGCCTTCCAGACTGACACGACGCGCGTCAGCACCTATATCGGTTCAACACCGAACGGCGTGTCTTATCCTGAACTTGGGTTCAACGACGCGCATCATTCCCAAACCCATCACAACAACGAGGCAGGCAAGTCAGGCAAAGTCGCCGCCATCACAAAGTTCAACATCGACCAGTTCGCCTACATGGTGAAGAAAATGGCCAGCCTCCGCGAGGGCGAAGGCACGCTGCTCGACAACTGCATCATGATGTGGGGTAGTGGTCTCGAAGATGGCAATAAACACAGCCGTGAAAACCTCCCCTTTATCATCGCTGGCAAAGGCGGTGGCAGCATCAATACTGGACGCTTTTTACCCAACACTAAAGGCAATCAAGGTGACTTGCTCACCACTTTGCTAGCCTGTGCAGGCGTGCCGCTTGACAGGCCCATCGGCATTGCGACGAAGCAGATCAAGGAGATGATGAGGGGCTAAACTGGGTCGTGATTCACGAGAAGCCCTCCGGCTCACAGCCCTTCCCATAGCTTCAAGTCATCAATTTGACAGGTGCCGAGGTCGATGGCTTTGAAGTCGATCTGGGCTTGGCCTGTCATGTCGATGTTGGCGCTATCGAAGCGGTGCTTCTTGCCGTCGATCGTGAGGATGAGTGTTCCCTTTTTCAGCTCGATGGCAACATCATGCCATGTGTTCAGAGAGAAAACCAGTGACTCAATAGTGAGCTTTTCGACATCCTTTCTGATTGTCAGTGTCGTGGCCTTTTCGCTAAAGGTGATCGTGTGGATGTGATGACCGATGTCGATGAGTGGAAAGCCCTTGGTGTAGGCCGCGCCATCATAGCGGACACGCATCGTGCAGACAAAGTTCTCAGGCACCTTATGCAGCCAGATCACAGGCTTGAATCCGGCGTGTCCTTTGTCGCCCTTAGCGACCATTTTTTCCTGAAACTCTTGCGAGGACTGACTACCAGTGAGGACACCATCTTTGACTGCCCAAGTGCTACTTTGACGGAGCTCCCAGAACTCAGTTTTCAGCATGCTATCAAAGGTATCCGCATACACGAGTTTGGTGCTCTTGAACAACTCGGATTGATAGTCCGGGCTACCCGCTTGCAGCAGGGGATTCAGGGCAAGAGCTAGAAACGCGAAAGTCAGGTGGAGTAGGATGGAAGAACGGATCATGATGACCGTGTGAACGTTGCTGCTAACCTTGTCTTTCAGCGCGTCGGTTGACACAATAAGCACTGGCTACCAAGTCAGGATTTAGGTGAAAATGACCTAACCGATGTGCGCTATGTGACAGTAGCAACATGGACCATAAGACGGAAAAAAAACCTGGGTGCTTCTAGTGACACCCGATCCACGCTGGAAGCAACCGACAGAACCGCACTCCATGACGAGACGGTAGTGACCATTTTCGAAATCACTCACTCTTTTATGCTATGCCAAACAAAGGTCACTGGTTTATCAATGTCTGGGTGAACGCTGTGATGGACGGGGCAGCCGAGGGCTGTGGCCTCTAGCACTTTTCGATCGGGGTGATCGGCAGGCAGGGGTATTTCGATCGTGATTGGTAGGCGCATGATACGGCGCGGGGAGTCATCACTCATGTGCTTCTCGACACTGACTTTCATTCCGACAATATCGTAGCCTTTTTGCTGAGCTTTGATGTTGATTACCGTGGCCATACAAGTTGCGAGTGCGGTAGCGACTAGATCAGTCGGGGAAAACGACTCGCCTTTGCCGTGATTGTCCACAGGCGCGTCGGTGATGAGTTCATTCTTCGAGGGTCCATGAGTCGCGCAGCAGCGCAGCCCGCCTGTGTAGTCAACGGTGATAGAGATAGCCATGCCCATGTCGTAACGGCTGATGCTGAAAATGCCAAGTAAAGATGTCATTGCGCGGGCTGCCAGCGCAACGCACCATCGGCGCAATCATGGAAATGGAATCTCTGCTAAGAAACTCGGACGATCACTTCATGCGTGAGGCCCTGCGCCTAGCGCGAAAGGCTGCGAGGCTTGATGAAGTGCCCATCGGTGCCGTCATCGTTCACGATGGAAATGTCATCGCTCGCTCATGGAATCAGGTGGAGACGCTGAAGGATGCGACGGCTCATGCAGAAATGCTAGCTTTGACCCAAGCCGAGAGTGCACTGGGTGACTGGCGGCTCTCTGAATGCGATCTCTATGTGACTAAAGAACCCTGCCCGATGTGCGCCGGAGCCATCGTTCACTGCCGCGTTAGACGCGTAATCTTCGGCTGCCCAGATGTCAAAGGTGGCGCAGCAGGCGGCTACTGGAACCTGCTCCAAGCACGGAATCTCAACCATAGCTGCGTCATCACTCCTGGTGTGCTAAGTGATGAATGCGTGCAGGTGCTGAAGGACTTCTTCAGCGAAGCTCGCAAGCGCCGACAACTCGGCCTACCTCATGTTAAAGGCGCAGCCACCGCCACAAATGAAGACGCCGCGATCTTTGATGGGCCGTAAGTTTGGATGGCATTTCGTTTTAATCCGCCGATGAAGACTAATTCAAAAGGCGCCTGCCTCCGCTAGCGTTTATTAGCATCCACTGACCTCATGTTTCTCTCCTACACATCGCGCATGCTGCGCACTGTCGATCCTCTTTGCTTAGCCAAGGTTGGCTGGAATTTTGGATACAAAGGCGCTCGCTCGGTGCTGCTTTTCAAAAAGCGCATGGAGCAGGGCGTGTTCTTCCCACCCTTTCTCTACATCTCCATCCTGAATTCCTGCAATCTACGCTGCCAGGGCTGTTGGGTGGACGTGGATAAGCCTCGCGAGGCGATCAAGCTCGACGATCTGAACAAGATTGTGAATGACGCCAAAAGTCACGGCAATGCCTTCTTTGGCATCCTTGGCGGTGAGCCGTTCATGCACCCCGAGTTGTTCGATTTTCTGGCGATGCACCCAGACTGCTACTTCCAAATTTTCACCAATGGTCAGTTCATCACCGAGAAAGCCGCTACCACTCTGCGCAAGCTCGGCAATGCCACGCCGCTCGTCAGCGTCGAGGGAAACAGCTCCGTCAGTGATGAACGCCGCGGCAATAAAGACGTGCTCAACCGCACTCTGCGTGGCCTGCAAAACTGCCTGAATGCCAAGCTGCTCACCGGTGTAGCCACGAGCCTTTGCCAAACCAACATTGATGATTTACTCAGCCGTGAGTGGTTGCAGAAGCTCATCGACATGGGCGTTCACTACACCTGGTATCACACCTACCGACCTGTGGGCCCGAAGATCAATGATCAACTCGCACTATCTCCAGATCAGATCACGAAGGTGCGCCGCTTTGTCACCGACATGCGCGCTGAGATGCCTATCGCCATTGTCGATGCTTATTACGATCACAATGGCAAAGCCCTGTGTCCCATGGCCACCGGCATCAGCCATCACATCGGGCCAACAGGTGGACTTGAGCCATGTCCCATCATTCAGTTTGCCACGGAGAATGTGAAGACTGACCGCGATCTTTACGATGTCTTCACTCAGTCGGCATTCCTCAAAGATTTCCGCGAGACGGCGGCGCAGCATACGCGCGGTTGCATCGTTTTGGAGCGCCCCGATTTGGTGAAGGAACTGGCTTTGAAACATGGAGCGAAGGACACCACCATTCGCCAGACAGCGATGGCTGAAGTCGAGGCTATGCAGCCCCGCACCAGCCAATGGCGTGAGGAGGAAGAGATCCCCGAGAAGCACTGGATGTACAAGATCGCCAAACGCTATTTCTATCAAGACTTCGGCGTCTATAAGCAGCTTGATCCCAAAGCACATTCGCCAACGAACTAAGTTCTGTACACTTCTGCGTTTGAAATCATCGTCTGCGACTTGCGGACATTCGCATCGCCTCCATCATCGCGCCTTTTATGCCTGACACCCCGCCCACACTTCTCTACTGCCGCTGTGCCTATGCTCAGGTCGTCCCGACTGGCGTTAAGAATGAAGTGCTTCAGCGCCTGTGTGATTCTGGCGTCAGTTTTGAAACCGTCTCCGATCTCTGTGAAATGGCCGCGCATCGTGACCCACGTCTGCAATCCCTCGCGCAGTGTGGAAAACTTCGCATCGCAGCCTGCTTCCCACGCGCGGTCAAAGGTCTCTTCCATCAAGCAGGCGCTGCACTCACTGATGACGCTCTGATTCTCAACATGCGCTCTCTTTCTGCTGAAAAAATTGCCGCACAGATGCTCACCTCTAGCGACGTTCCTCCAGCTTCTGAAAACTAATCTTCTATGATCACTCACACGCATCGTCCGCTTCGCGTTGTCCTTTATGAGGGCATCGGCTCCATCCCCTTGCCTGCTGAAGCCCGCGCCAAAGTTATGGCCGCGCTGCTCGACAAAGGTTACGCCGTCACCCGCGCCGCTGCAGGCGCTCCGGCGATGCCGCACGATGATCGCAGCCTGCTGCTACTGGGTTCCTTTCCTGAGCAAGCAGCCCCCGAGATCGAAGATGCCAATGGCAAAATCAGCATCGCCGCGCGTGACATCACAGGACTCGATACGGAAAGCATCGTCGCCCTCGTGGACAAGACCCGTGGTGACAAAACCATGAACGAACCCGGCAAGTGGAAGCCATGGTTTCCGGTCATCGACTACTCACGCTGCACCAATTGCATGCAGTGTCTCAGCTTCTGTCTCTTCGATGTCTATGGCGTCAGTGAAGACCATAAGATTCAGGTGCAGAACAACGACAACTGCAAGACCAACTGCCCAGCCTGCTCCCGCGTCTGTCCAGAGGTCGCTATCATGTTCCCCAAGTATCAAGCCGGCCCGATCAATGGCGATGAAATCAACGAGGCCGAAGCGGGACGTGAGAAGATCAAAGTGGACATCTCATCCCTTCTCGGTGGCGATATTTACTCCGCTCTAAAAGATCGCAGTGCCGCCGCAAAGAGCCGCTTCGGAAAAGAGCGCAGTCCGGATAAAGCTCTCGACGAGCGCAAAAAATGCCTCACCAAACTAGTCGATAATGGCTTCATACCAGCAGACGTTCTAGCCTCACTTCCATCAACCGAAGAGATTCTGCGCAAAGCCCAAATCGCCAAAGCACGCGGCGCTGCGGCACTGGCTGCGCAGGGATCATGAAACGACTCATCGCTTGCTCACTCATCGCTCTGACGGCTCATGCAGCAGAGCCATTGAGTCCATCACTGATACCACCCGAGTGGGCAGGAAAGATGGGGGAGTATCGCTCACCACTGCTTTTTAAAGATGGGCGGGAAGTCAAAACAGCCGAAGAATGGCGGCAGCGACGAGCGGAGATTTTGACCGACTGGCACAGCCTCATGGGTGAGTGGCCGCCAGTCATTGCGCAACCAAAAATCGAGGTCGTGGAGACAACACACCGGGAGACATTCACTCAGCAGAAGATTCGAGTGCAAATTGCTGCCAATCAGATGGCGGACGGCTACTTACTCATCCCCGACGGAGCAGGCCCCTTCCCCGCCGACTTCGTTCCCTACTACGAACCAGAGACCAGCGTGGGACTCGGAGCGAATCCACTGCGCGACTTCGCTTATCAGCTAACCAAACGTGGTTTCGTCAGCCTCGCCATCGGCTCACCGGGTGGTGATGCACGTCTTCCAGTCCTCACGGCGAATGCCAAATGCCAGCCCTTATCTTATCTCGGCTACATCTCAGCGAATGCCTGGCAAGCGCTGGCCAATATGCCGCAGGTAGATGCCAATCGCATCGGTATCGTCGGCCACTCTTATGGCGGCAAGTGGTCCATGTTCGGTGCCTGCTTGTGGGACAAGTATGCATGCGCTGTGTGGTCCGATCCTGGCGTCGTCTTTGATGAAACTCGGGAAAGCATCAACTACCAAGAACCCTGGTATCTCGGCCTCGACACCGCTTCGACCCGCAAGCCCGGACTCGTGCGCGCTGACAGCCCGCGAACCGGTGCCTACAAAGCCCTTATCGAGCAGGGCCATGATCTTGTGGAGTTTCAGGCGCTGATGGCACCGCGCCCATTCCTAGTTTCCGGCGGGGCCGAAGATCCGCCAAAGCGCTGGGTGCCGCTGAATCATCTGCGAGCCGTCAATGCTCTACTTGGTCACGATGACCGGGTGGCGATGACCAACCGCGAAAAGCATGATCCGAACCCTGAATCGAATGAAGTTATCTATCGATTCTTCGATCATTGGCTAAAGCCCTAACTGAAGCCTGCTACATACCTCATGCTTTCCAGCGCCCCCTTTTTTCTTGCCCTGCGCTATCTGCGCCCAAAGCGCTCGCTCGTCTCAATCATAACGCTGATCTCCGTGCTAGGTGTCATGCTCGGTGTTGGCGTCCTTGTCGTGGTGATGTCCGTCTTCAAAGGCTGGCAGGTCGAGTTCAAACAGATGCTGCTCGGCTTCGAGCCGCATATTGTCCTCATGCAAGAGCCACGTTTCACGGGCGAACTGCCACAGGGTTCACCGCCACCTTTCAGATCGAACTGGCGTGATGTCCTCAAGCAAATACAAACGCAGCCCGGAGTCATCTCAGCTACCCCCATGGCAGAGGGCATGGTCGCGGCACGTTTTGGTAAATCTAATCCCGAAGGTGTGGAGCTTTTCGGCCTCAAGCAGGGCACTGAAAATGCACTCCTCACCAAACTGAGTAAGCACCGACTCTCGGGTGAATTTGATCTCAAAGGCAACAACATCATCATCACTGATCGACTCGCGAAGAAACTCAAAGTGAAGGTGGGCGATGTTCTTTCGATCCTTGCCAGTGATACCATCCGCCAGATGATCCGTGACTTGCGACAGGTCGAAGAAGAAAAGGACGCAGCGAAAGCGGCAAGCGCACGCGAGGAAATCGTCGTGATTCCCAAAGATCTCACCGTCGCCGCCATCATCCGTGCAGATACCGCTGGCGAGCGCTGCTACGCGCCGTTGCACGTCGCGCAGGAGTTATTCAATCTGGAGGGAGATGTCAGCGGGATCGAAATCGAAATCACTGATCCTGATGCCGCAGATGTACAGGCCATCCAGTGGATCGAAACATCCACCCTGCCGAATGATTGGCGGCCACGCACCTGGACCGACATGCACGGCTACATGCTCCAGAGTGTGGAGAATCAGCAGTCGCTCATGTACTTCTTGCTCATCTTCATCATGCTCGTCGCCGCCATCTGCGTGATGAATACCACCATCACCGTGACGGTTCAAAAGCGTCGCGAAATCGGCATCCTCACCGCACTCGGAACACGCGCTGGGCAAATCATCGGCATCTTCTTGGCGCAAGCTGGAATCGTCGCCGTCATGGGCATCATCGCGGGACTTATCGGCGGCATGACCGTGCTGCATTTCCGCAATGACCTGCGCGACTTCATCACCGCCCAGACTGGGCGCGACTTCTTCCCGCAGGACATCTATTTTCTCAGTGATATCCCCTCTAAAATTCAGGCCAGCGACCTGACCTCCATCTGTGGATTAGCCATTATCCTCTGCCTCATCGCCGCGCTGATCCCCGCCTGGTTCGCCGCCCGAGTCGATCCCGCCGTAGCGTTGCGTGACTGAAGACACTCTATCAAAGTCTCCTCAGTCCATCCTCCGTCATCGGCGTTGGAATGGCCTCATCGATAGCATCAATAAGCGCCAGTGTTTCTGCATTAAGTACCAAATCAGCCGCTTGCAGACTTTCCTCAAACTGCGCGACCGTCGTAGCGCCGACAATGGTCGATGCGACAAAATCATGCTGCTTGCTCCAAGCCAACGCCAGTGCTGTTACATTCACGCCAAGATCATCCGCGATAACACGGAGTCGTGCCGCCGTCTCTAAACCCCGTTCATTCACAAAGCGGGCCGCCATGCGCTTCTGACGCGGGCCACCGTTCTGAATGTAGTCGGTGAAGCGCGCACCTTTGGGCAAAGCACCCTCGTTATATTTACCACACAGCACACCGCCACCAAGCGGCGAGTAAGGCAGCAAACTCACGCCTTCCTTTCGGCAAACCTGCGCTAGCTCACTCTCACAGCGGCGATTGATCAACGAGAAATTATTCTGCACCGAGGCCATGCGAGCAAGACCGTGCTTCTCCGCTTCCCAGAGATTTTTCATCACGCCCCAGCAGGTTTCATTGCTGCTACCCCAAGCGCGAATTTTCCCCTGCGCGATCAGGTCCGTCAGCGCACCCAGCGTCTCTGCCTGTTCCATACCATGATCTGGCCAGTGCGTCTGATACAGGTCAATGTAATCCGTTTGAAGACGGCGAAGACTGTCCTCACAAGCCTGGAAAATCTGCCGGCGATCCAGTGCCGTGAAGCCCCCACGAATGGGCGGGCGGAACCAGCCGTGGCCCGGCCCAGTGACCTTACTAGCGATAATCACCTCACCTCGAGTGCGGCCTTTCAGCCACCTCCCAACGATCTGCTCTGTAACCCCAAACAACTCCGCACTCGGCGGCACCGGATACATCTCCGCCGTGTCAAAGAAATCGATCCCCGCAGCAATCGCGCGGTCCATGATCGCAAACGATGTCTTCTCATCCGCCTGCAAACCAAAGGTCATGGTTCCCATACAAATATCTGTGACGACGATGCCCGTTCGACCAATACGATTGCGTTTCATAGACTTAAAATAGAGTGCAATCAGGAAAGCGCCAAATGAGAAGAGCGGAATACAACAGGCAATATCCACTACTATTCAGCGATGCACTTTAAGAAAAAAGCATTAAGACCAAACCACTAATATTGTCTATTTAGGCATGAACGAATTCATTCCTGCTACAGAAGAGAAGAAAATAGACGATGGCAACGCCGACCATGTCCGCCAACTCCAGAGCTTAGCTTACTTATAGCCAGTGATGATAGCGCAGGCGATGTCGGCTTGCTTGCCGGATTCTGCTTCGCGTATGGTAACAACATAGACTCCGGTCTTCTTGGGCTTGAAAAAAAGTAGGTAACCCCAGCCATGGAGGACGGGTTGGATTTCACCGACTGGCTTGGTATCCAGGTCGAGCACGGCACCCGTGATATGAATACCGGAGTCACGCGGCACAGCCACGCCGATGCAGTATTCGTTGCCTTTAAAAAGCTGCACCCGCACAGCCTTACCGATGCCCTTATTCAGATTACCAACCCAAGCCTCAGCACGGAACATGTAACCCGCAGCTTCTTGATCACTCGCCAGGGCCATGGCGGCTGCCTCAGCTTCCTGCGAAGGACCTGCATGGATGATTAGGGAGAAGCATGAGATAGCCAGCAACAAAAAGCGGCGGGTCAAAAAAAACGGATTAGCTGAAATCATAGTGCTGATGTTACGCAAAGAATGCATTTATGCGAACATTGATATTGCATGAAGAAAAGGCCAAGCCTTCTATGGAGGAAGTAGTAAGCAAGTATTCTGCTCTGTCAGCCCCCTATCCCCCTCACGACCATGGCCACCCTTATTTTCTATCTCGATGATGGTGTTTCAATGACCCACGCGCTGGAGTCTGGCACCACCACTGTGGGCCGCCACCCTGACAGTGTGATCGTGCTTGATTGCCCTTCTGTCTCGGGTCACCACGCTATCATTGAGCTACAGGATGATGGCTGTTTTGTGAGCGATCAGCAGTCGAGCAATGGCACCCGCGTGAATGGTGTCGGCGTTGAGGAAGCTAGACTTAAAGAAGGTGATCGAATCGCCTTTGGCGACATCCAGGCCGTCTATTATAAAGATCAGCCACCTGCGGCGGGTGCAGAAAAAACGCCTGCTGTAAAGGCGGCCCCAAAGGCCAATTATGGGCCACCGCCCATTGATGACATTAGAGATGCTCAGCCACCCAGGGCATCTACGAACAGGAGTCCTGCACCCAAGAATGCTCGACCGCGGCCACAGGCCGTACGCCGTGTTTTAGGATATCCAGATACGACTGAAGGCAGTTGCGCAACGGCACTGATCGTGATTTTTCTATTTATCGCGGCTTTCTTTACGGGTCTTTACATGCGCCACAACAAGGAAACGGAAGGTGGTAATTTCTTCTCAGACGTGATGAGCAAAATAGGTGGCAGTCTGCCAAAGATTAAGGTGGAAAAATGAGCCGCGCTGCTTGCGACATGGAGCATTCAGCCTGATCTGTGCAGTGATGGCAGAACTGCTTTTTTCATTATCCAATGATTGAGCCTTTTTCAAAAGACAGCGCACTGCTCGCCGATATAGCCAATATCACTGCGGACGATAAACGGCTGCATCTCTGGTGGCTGGGGCAAAGCGGGTTTCTTTTAAAGCAGCAGGGTTCAATCCTGTTGCTTGATCCATACCTGTCGGATTCATTGACTGAAAAGTATGCGGCCACGGATAAGCCACATGTGCGCATGACCGCACGTTGCGTAGCACCTGAGCAGCTCACAGGCATTTATCTCGTAACGGCAAGCCATATCCACACGGATCATCTGGATGCTGAGACGCTGCTGCCACTGGCTCAGGCCAATCCCGGAATCAAACTGCTGTTGCCTCATGCGATCCTGGATGAAGCACAGCTGCGACTGGGAGATGCGCCAGTTCAACTCGTCGGGCTAGATGCTGGTGAGACGTATGCTGACGAATGGCACATCACAGGTGTTGCGGCTGCGCACAATGATCTCAAACGTGACGCCTTGGGCCGCTGCCATTACTTGGGCCTCATCATCCGGCGCGGTGGATTTGTGATCTATCACAGCGGCGATACAATCTGGCATGATTATTTGTTAGCCAGCCTGAAGCCGCACGCCTACGATCTCATGTTACTACCGATCAATGGTAACAAGCCTGAGCGCCGCGTGTCCGGTAATCTAAATGGGGCCGAGGCAGCCACGCTTGCCAAAGCCTGCCATTCACGACTCGTGGTGCCATACCACTACGACATGTTTACCTTTAACACCGTGACGACAGAAGAGTTTACCACGGCCTGCCAACACCTCGATCAGCCCTTTAAAGTGATGCAGTCCGGCGAGAGGCTGACACTCGAAAAAGCACCTGAATAACGAATCCGTATCTTTTGCTAAAGCACTCCCGCATTCACGATGTAATCATAGCCCACGATGAAACCCATGCCCCCTGCCCTGCTTCGCTGTCTCTTGTGTCTGCTTTGCCTCATCGCGCCTATGATCCAAGCGCAGGAGACTGAACTGCGTGCCACACTCGAAAAAGCCTACAAGCGCTGGCGCGTGTCCGTCGAAGCTGGCGATGCATCGGCATGGGCTGCTTCCATCACGATGTACCGCCAAGTGGTCACGCGGAACCAAATTGTTAGCCAAGGACTCGCTTTCCCGAAGTCCGTGTTCGAGACACCCCTAAATCCAGCAGACACCACCGGTCTGCGTCTGCTAGAAGCCCAGGCCGTGGGTGACACCGCTCATCTGCTCTACTTTGGAAAAGTGAACATCGGCGGCGAGCCAGAACAGATCCCTGACAATCTACTGATGCTCAAATTTCTCCGCGAGACCAGCGGTTGGAAGTTTGATAGCAACAAGCTCATCCACCTGCGCACCCAGCCAGAGCTACGCGCGCAGTTGCTGAGCGGTGAAACCCCCAACTTTCTCGATCAGCCTGAGTTCACTCCTCCAGGCAAAGCACCTGCCGTTCCTCCAGTGTGTCCGGTGCCTGTTCATGTGACGGGCTGCACAATGCAATCACTCGGCTTTGAGTCGGAGCTAACAATCAATGGCTACGACTACTTCGCTGATGACCGGTCGCTAAAATTTTTTGTCATCGGTGGGGTTAAGAATGGTATCAATGAGCTGACATTGACGATCAAGCCTGCTGATGTGCCAGCCGACGCGGAACGTTTAATTCAGGTGGATCTCTTTGCTCAACCGAGGAAAGCAGGGCAAAAGGGCGTGCGTCTTTTCCACTATGAAAACAAAGACCCAAAGTTCTCCGGTAACATCAAATTACCCTTTGTGATCGATGCGGAAACGCTTTCGAAAGGTCGCTGATCACTCAATGATTTCCCTCTCCACCTGCTGGAATAGTCGTCATCACACGGATGGACGAGCCATCGTTCGTGAAGCCTGCGAGCTGGGCTTTGATTGGATCGAGGTAAGCCACGGAACCAATGTTTCCTTGGTTCAAGGCGTGCTCGAAGCCTTTAACGCAGGCGAGATTAAAATCAGCAGCCTGCATAATTTCTGCCCAGCTCCGGTCGAGGTCATGATGGACGCGCCTGATGTTTATGAGTTCACATCACCCATTCAGTGGCAGCGTGAGCGTGCTATCAGTCTCACCCGTAAAACCATCGAAATGGCTGGGTGCTTTGGTACAGATCGTGTCGTGATTCATCTCGGCTGCGTGCCCATGAAATCCATCACAGATCGTCTCGAAGCGATGACGCTCGCAGGCGCGCTCTACTCTGGCGACTACTGCGATCTGAAGCTCAAATTGGTGACTCAGCGTGAAAAGGAAAACAAGATCCCGCTGGACCGCATCCGCGCTGCTTTGACCGCGCTGCTTCCCGACTGTGAAAAGCACGGCGTGCGGCTCGGTATCGAGACACGCAGCCACTACGAGCAGATACCCAACCAGAGTGAGATGCTCATGCTCATGGACGAGTATCGCGACTGCCCATGGATTGGCGCGTGGCATGACTTCGGCCATGTACAGCGGCAGGCCAATCTAGCTTTGCTCGATCATGAACTTTATCTAAGCCAGATCGCCCCGCGTCTCATCGGCTGCCATGTCCATGACGTGCAATGGCCTGCGCGTGATCACCGTGCGCCGCTCAGCACTGGCGGTGTCGATTTGAAACGTCTGCTCACTCTCGTGCCCGCGCATGTCCCACTTATTTGGGAGATCAGTCCCAGTCAAAAACACGAAAAAGTCGCCGCTGCAAAAGTCATGTGGGAGCAGACCTTTGGCTCCAACTTATAGCAACTCGTCCACAAACTTTTTCGAATCGAAAGCTTGGAAGTCTTCGACTTTTTCTCCGAGGCCGATGAAGCGAGTAGGCACACCGAGTTCTTGCTGGATGGAGATGAGGATGCCGCCTTTGCCACTGCCGTCCAGCTTGGTGACGATGAGGCCGGTGATCGGGATGGCCTTCTGAAACTCGCGTGCCTGCTGTAGCGCGTTTGAGCCAGTGGTGGCATCGACGACGAGGATGACCTCATGCGGTGACGTGGCGTCTTTGCGACCGAGGATGCGATGAATCTTCTTCATCTCCTCCATGAGATTGTGCTTGGTGTGCAGTCGTCCAGCGGTATCACAGAGTAGAAACTGAGCGCCAGTGCGGCAGGCGAGATCGTAGGCCTCAAAGCAAACGGAGGCAGGATCACCGTTCGGCGGACCTTTGACCATGGGGATGTTGAGACGCTGCGACCAGACTTCGAGTTGCTCGACAGCGGCTGCACGGAAGGTGTCAGCAGCAGCAAGCACGACCTTATGCCCGCTATGGTGCAGGACATGCGCGAGCTTGGCGACTGAGGTGGTCTTGCCGACTCCATTGACGCCGATGACGAGCAGCACTTTGGGTCGTCCATCAGTAAAAGGTATCAGCGCTGATGTGCTCTCGGGTAAGATTTTCCGCACATGATCACGCGCGACTTGCACGATGTCCGCCCCGTGGAGTTTGCGCTGTTGAGCCTGGAGATCGGTGACGATCTGGAGCGCTAGCTTAGGCCCGAGATCACCACTGATGAGCATGGCTTCGAGTTCATCCCAGTCGATGTCGGGCTTCGTGAAACGCTGGAGGAGAGATTTAAAAAAGCCGGCCATGAATGGAAATGTCGAATGAAGAATTTAGAATGACGAATGAATGCGTAAGACCGAAGAGATGTTTAGGTCGTGGGGGCTTCCTCCGGTTTGACTTCGACATTCGTCATTTGGGTTTCGTCATTCTTCCTGGGCCGCGCGGTTTGTGCGATTTTGTGCAGCACGCCGTTCACAAAGGAGCCGGACTCGGTGCCGCCGAGGTTCTTGGCGATCTCAATGGCCTCATTCATGGCTACAGGCGTGGGCACTTCAGGAACATGGAGAAATTCATACACGGCCAGGCGCAGGATATTGCGGTCCACCATGGCGAGACGTTCGATGCGGAAATTTTCCACCACGGGTCCGATGACGGCGTCGATCTCCGTCAAATGCGCGAGCACGCCACGGATGAGTTTTTCAGCATACGTTCGGACAGAGGTCTTGGCGTTATGGATGCTCCAAAAGGCCTCCTGCTCTTCGAGTGTGTGCTCGGCATGGAGTTCATGAGCGAATAGAAACTGAACGGCGGCCTCTCGGCCTTCACGGCGTTTTCCCATGATCTCAGGCGTCCTCCAGGGGTGAGTTACCAGAAAAGCTTGCGCGCATTTTGCGGAAGAGAGAAAGCATGTTCACAGCTGTCTGGGCGGCCTCAGTGCCGCGATTCATGGTAACGCCGAGACAGCGTTCCTCAGCCTGCTCTTCACTACTGACGAGTAGCACTTCATGAATGATCGGCGTGACGTGGCGCACGGCCATCTGTTGCAGCGCGTCAGTGACGGTGGCACCTACGAGATCGGCGTGCTCAGTAGAGCCGCGGATGATGACGCCAAAGGCGATCACCACATCTGGCTCGCTACTCTTCAGCACCAGTTCAGCGCAGACGGGAATTTCAAAGGCACCCGGCACGCGATAGACGGTGATGCTGGCATTCGGGGCCAGTTCTTCGAGTTCTTCACGACCCGCATCGAGGAGTCCCTGGACGAATTGGTTATTATACAAACTGGCGACGATGGCGATGGACACACGGTCCTGAATCGGTCGGGGGCGGCTGGGGCTGTGTTGTGACATGGATGAAATGACGAATGACGAATCTGAATGACGAAACTTGAGGCTTAGAGTTTATGGCCAAGCTTCTTCTTCTTGGTTTCGAGATACTTTTTGTTGTGCGGATTTGGCTCGGAGATGACGGGGACTTGCTCCACAATCTCTAGCTTGTGACCTTCGAGGCCGACGACTTTCCGTGGGTTGTTGGTGATGAGGCGGATCTTTCTCACACCAATATCCGAGATGATTTGAGCACCGATTCCGTAGTCGCGCAGATCCATGCCAAAGCCGAGTTTGATATTGGCTTCTACCGTATCGAGTCCCTGCTCCTGGAGCTTGTAGGCCATGATTTTGCCATGCAGGCCGATACCGCGCCCTTCATGTCCGCGCATGTAAACGATGATGCCGCGTCCGGCTTCAGCGACCATTTTCATGGCAGCATGCAGTTGGCTGCCACAGTCACAGCGGCGTGAGGCAAAGATGTCGCCCGTCAGACACTCGCTGTGCACACGCACGAGGGTGGGCTGCTTGGCATCGATATCTCCCATGACGAGGGCGATGTGGTGCACGCCATCGAGCGAGCTTTTGTAGAGATGAAGTTTGAAGACACCAAAGTCGGTCGGCATGTCCACCACCTCGATCTTTTCAATAAGCTTCTCACTGCGCCGACGCCAGGCGATGAGGTCGGCGATGGAGCAGATTTTGAGTTTGTGCTTCTTGGCAAACTTCCGCAAATCCGGCACGCGCGCCATGGTGCCATCTGGATTCATGATCTCGATCAGCACGCCTGCTTCACGCAGTCCAGCGAGTCGGCAGAGATCCGTGGCCGCTTCCGTATGACCTGCGCGCCGCAGCACGCCGCCGGGCTTAGCCACCAGCGGGTTAATATGACCGGGTTGCACAAAGTCGGCCTTCGAGCTTTTGGCGCTCGATAGCAGTTTGATCGTGCGGGCACGATCGGCGGAGCTGATGCCTGTGGTGATGCCTTTTGCGGCATCGACCGTCACGGTGAAATCAGTGCGGAAGGCTTCACGATTTTCTGGCACCATGCTCTCCAACCCGAGTCCTTGAGCGATGGCGAGTGAAACCGGCACGCAGAGCATACCGCCACCTTCACGTACCATGAAGGTGACCATCTCCGGTGTGATCTTCTCGGCAGCACAAATGAGATCCCCTTCGTTTTCACGATCTTCGTCATCGGTGACGATCACCATGCGTCCGGCACGGATGTCCGCGACGATGGACTCGATGGGATCGCAGACTTGGGTCTTGGGGCGCGGCATAAGAGGTGGGGAAAAGAGCCATGCCCGAACCTGAAACGGTCGGGCGGGGGGAGGGCGATGGTAGAGGCGAATGCTGGCATTTCCAGCACGGATTTAAGCTTTTCAAAAGCCAGCGTGGTCATGCTGGAAACCACTCACGGCAACTCTAGAAAAATCATCTTCGCGTCATGCCCACAGTTGGCTGGATAGGTTCGGTATGCCGGGCTTTGGCAGCACGACATGCTTCATCGCCGAACTACCGCACTGATTTGGGCTGCGGCACAAACGTAGCAGGGCTGCTAGTCCTTCAGCCGCCGGGTGCGGCCACAACACTTCCGAACAACCCGCAGCTTCATCAAGGTCTTCAACCTTCAAAACACTGACCCAGCGCCTTTGTAGAGGCTGGCGTCAGCCTTCCTTTCCAGACAAAGAATCTCACACCGCAAGAGTCAAGAAACCGCAGAGACAACACTTCTGCTCTGACAATGCGGCGTTCCAATCTTGCACTGTCAATCTTTGTAGAGGCTGGCGTGAGCCTTTCTGCTCGGCATCAACAGCGTTAGCGCCACCTGCGCCACCACCAGCCACTCACGCCAGAGAGTGGGCGTGCGAAAGAAGGCAAGGCTGGCGCTTGAGAGTTTCAATGAGAGGACGTTTGGAGAAAGCTCATTGCCAGAGAGTGCTTCGGGTGGCAAGGGCACATCGACATCGTCAGGATAGTCGCATACCTACCGTAAGTTGTTTCCGAAGCCAGACAGCCCCGCGTTCGCCGGTATCTTGGAAGAGTGATCCGGGAAAGCGCTCGGTGGAGGGCATGGCGTTGGTGTGTTTTGATAAAAGGCGTCGAACCTCGACACTTTCTCCCTCCGGAAAATGCTCCGCATTTTTCTATGATGCTCATTTTGCATCGTTGTGAGAAGTAGGTCCGCGTAGCTCCGTCAAAAACGAAATGGGTGTGGTGAGGGAAACGTGGCTGCAAGGGTGAAAACGCTGGCCGCGAAGACTTCGCCACGCTGCTTCAAACAAAGGAGGGTTGGGGACCGAGATGCTGTGCTGATTTTATTTTTTCAATTGGGTTGGCACAGCCAATGCCATTGGTTGGCTTGTGGGTTCATTTGTTCGTCCAGCGCAGGGTCTTGCTGCTTTCCAGGAACCCACGCGTGGGGTGGTAACGGTTCTGTGTGCCGATGCCGTTCCCATTGTGCTCAAGGAGCATCTTGCCAGACGCATCATAGCTCATCCCGCGCCACAGCATCGGCCCGCCTGCGCTGAACTCATGCACCGCGCCCAGGAACCCGCGCTCATTGTACACACTGGCCCGCGTGTAACCGCCCGCATCCGTCACCGTGCTCACCCGGCCCAGGCCATCATAGCTCGTGCTCACGTTGTGCGTCCCATTGAAAGCCACCTGACCACTCAGCGCCGTGCTGCCACTGACACTGCGGCCCAGCGCATCATAAGTGTAAGTTTCCACCACCTGCCGCGTCGCCGTGATCGCCCCACCAGCATTGCGCTCAAACTCCTTGAACGTCACGCTCGCCACCTTCCCAAGGCCGTAGCCGGGGGCCGTGTCATAGGTATAAACCGTCTCAGTTTCACCCTCACCCGCCGAGCTCAGTCCGGCGATCCAGGCCGTGATGGTCTGCGGCCCCGGTGCCGTGGCAGGAACCGAGATCCCCGTCAGCGTGCGTGCCGGGCGACCCAGCAAATCAAAACTCGTCGCCGAGCCCTTGCCCAGCGCGTCCCGAGAGGTGACCAACGTGGCGCTGGCTGGTGCGATCAATGGCACCAGCAGCAACAGCAACGCCGTGACGACACTGGACACGCCTTTTGTGAATGACCCGCCGACTCTGGCGGATATGGAGGTGGTGCGCGTGAAGATGAACGAGCTGATTTTGGCGCTGAGAAGGTAGGGCGGCGGCAGGCTGAATGTGTCCGACGCGAAGATGGTCGCTAGGATCTCGATCTCCTGCGCCAAACACACCCGGCCACACAAAAAAAGCCCGCGTCTCCAGGCGGAGACGCGGGCTTTAGTATTGGATGGGTAATCAGTTCGTGCCGACCATGAAGAGCATGGTGTCACCTTTGCGCCAGACTTTGAGCAGGACGGTCTTCGAGCTGGCTTTTGCCATCTCGCGAGCCTCTCCGACGGCACGGACAGGCTTGCGATTGACCTCGGTGATCACGTCGCCTTCCTCCACACCCATGGCAGCGGCGCGGCTTTCGGTATCGACTTTCGTGATGACGACTCCTGCAATCTCTGCTGGCACTTCATGCCGCTCGCGGGTGCTCGGGGTGAGATTCTGCACCGTGACTCCAGGGATGATTTCAGCAATGCTGGCACCGCTCGCGCCGCCGCCAATAACCGGATCTTCGGTGATTTCACCACCCGCCAGGATCTCAGGCGTAAGCTTAGCCAGCTTCGCGGTCATGGTCAGCGGCTTGCCTTCACGAATGACGCTGAGGGTGATTTCCGTATCGGGCTGATGAGTGCTGACGATCAGTGGCAGCTTGGAGGCATTCTCAACTTTTTGACCAGACACACTGGTGATGACATCTCCCACTTGCAGGCCCGCCTTGGCGGCTGGGGAGTTCTTCTTCACCGTTTTCACCAGAGCACCGCTTTCATCGTTCAAGCCCCAAAGCTTCATCGACTCAGCATCGACATCTGTCGGAAAGATCCCCAGATAGCCGCGTGTCACCGTGCCATCATCGATCAAATCTTCAGCGATCCGCAAAGCTAAGCTGATCGGAATGGCAAAGCCGATCCCTGCACTCATACCTGAGCGCGAATAAATGGCGGTGTTGATGCCGACCACCCGACCCAGAGCATCTACTAGCGGGCCGCCAGAGTTGCCAGGATTGATGGCTGCATCTGTCTGGATGAAGTCTTCATAGCCTTGCGAGTTACGCTTGCCGATGATGCCCATGCCGCTGCGCCCTAAAGCACTGACGATGCCCTGAGTGACTGAGCGGCTAAGCTCCATCGGCGCACCCGCAGCCAGCACGATGTCGCCAACTCGCAGCTTTGTGCTGTCTGACAGCGTGGCCGGGATCAGGCCTTTCGCTTCGATTTTGATCAAAGCCACATCGGTCTGTGGATCAGTGCCGATAACCTTGATGAGGTAGCGCTTTGAGCTGCCATTCATATCGACAATGGCTTCCAACTTATCAGCTTCACCGACGACATGGTTGTTAGTTAGAATGTAACCATCAGCCGAGATGATGACGCCTGAGCCGACACCATTGGGCTGGAGATCCTCTTCTTTAAGCTCCTCCTGCTGACGAGGAGCGCTACGGCGCCCACGTGGATTAGGGCGCTGCTGCTCTTCCTGTTCCTTCTGCTCCTGCTGACCCCGGAAGTAATCATAAAAAGGGCGCAATTGCGGCGGCACATCTTCGATGTCTGGCATCTCATGCGGGTCAGCCGCCTTACCATAAGAGAAAATGGTGACCACGCTTGGCAGGATCTTTTCCACCACATTGGCATAGCTCATCTGGAGTTGGCCGCCATTGGGCAGAGGCGCGTCATCGCGGGTCAGTCGTGTGTGGAAATCCGCCGGGGCTAGTTTCGGCGCGTCCTTATTTTCCATTCCGTGAGCCGGACTCAGGGCAAGCACGCTGGCAGAGGCAAGAGCAAATGTGAAACGGGTCGTGTTATTCATGGTGGGGGTGTGTTTGTAAACGCGATATTAACGCAGAACCTATGACGGGAACGTTCACCGCATGTTGAAAACTATTCTACATACAAAAACGCCCAGCAGCGGCGTTTGGGCGCACTTCACTGGGCGAGATGCGAGATGCTTGTGCTGCTATTTGCGAGCTTCAAGCATGGCTTTGTCCATGACTTCTTTGATAGTGACTTCGGCTCCGTCACGGCGCTTACTCTCATCAGCAGCTTCCATGAAGGCATAGATCTCAAGCGTCTCTTCAGGTGTCACCGGAGCCACACCAGTGCGGAAGAAATGCACGGCGGCATACAACAGCGGATCATAGCCATCGTATGAACCGACAGGTGACTCACCTTTGTCACCGATGGCTTTTCCACCGTAGCCTTTGCTCTCTGAAAAGGTGCCGGTGCGGCCACCTTCCCAGGTGCCGGTGACCATGATCTTGCCATCCGCCGTCGTGCCGCGTTTGACTGAAACACAGCCAGTGCCCATCGTGGTGAAAAGACTCTCCACGCCATGGATACCATACCAGAATAGATCAGGATGATGCGGCTCAAGTGAGGCCGGGCTGGTGGTCTCCGCCTTGCTCACTTTGCCGATACTGCCGCCACGCACGGCCTGAGTCGTCTTACCAAAGCGCAGCGACGAGGATGAAAAGATCGGCACGCCAGCCTTCTTCGCTTCATCGAAGATCTTGATCGCATCTGATAGCGAAGCGGCGATGGGCTTGTCGATGAAGACTGGCTTGTGCGCGACGAGACATGGGCGGATCTGCTCCAGATGTGGGCGGCCATCATTCGTCTCCAGGAAAATCACGTCCACCTTGTCCATCAGCGCCTCAATACTCGGCACGATCTCCACGCCCAGAGCCTTCACCTTGTCCGTGTACTCCGGCACACGCGCAGTGCTGGACTCGATGTCTTTCGATCCTTGTGGATAGGCCGCCACCATCCGCACACCCATCACCTCCGGCTTCTGTGGCGTGGCATTCAGCGTCTTGCTGAATGCCAGCACATGAGATGTATCCAGCCCGATGATCCCTGCGCGGATGTTTTGAGCCTGAACCTGTGCCGCCAGAGTGAGTACAGCGAGTGCGATGAAGAATAATCGTGTCATAGACTTTATTAAACGCTCACGTCGGTTCCGCCTTTGCATCTCCGCGCTACGTGATGTGGACTGAATGTGTCTGCCCATCCCTGAAACTTGACACTAACGACTGATTCCACGAACTCGCTCATCATGTCCACTTCTGATCAACTCGTCACCGCCGCCAAACGTCTTCGCGATGACTTGCGCCCTTTGCGATTCGCAGCACCGACGACGCATGTCTATTGTCCGCTCGACTACGCCTGGGCACCGCATGAGGCCTATCTGCGAAGCTTTGGCGGCAGCCGGAAAAAAGTCGTATTTATCGGTATGAATCCCGGCCCTTGGGGCATGACACAAACCGGTGTGCCATTTGGCGAGATCTCTGCAGTGCGTGATTGGATGTGCATCAACGAAAACGTCGGCAAGCCCGAGAACGAACATCTTAAACGCCGCGTCGTCGGCTTCGCCTGCGAACAGTCGGAGGTCAGTGGGCGGCGCTTGTGGGGCTTGTTCAAAGAGCGCTTCGGCAGTGCTGATGCTTTCTTTAAAGATCACTTCGTCGTCAACTACTGCCCGCTTGTCTTCATGGAGGACAGCGGTCGCAATCGCACGCCCGACAAACTGCCCGCCGCGGAAACCGCCGCCATGGAGAACCCTTGCGACACCCATTTGCTATCCGTCATCGCAGCCCTACAACCGGAATGGGTCGTCGGCGTCGGCGCTTTCGCCCAAGAGCGCGCCCAGCGTGCCCATGACGCACTCAACGGAGGCCTTCAAGTAGGCCGCATTCTCCACCCCAGCCCCGCCAGCCCCGCCGCCAATCGCGACTGGGCAGGCACAGTGACGAAGCAACTGATTCAGTTGGGAGTTTGGAAGTAATCATGGCATTGTCCATCATGCCCATCTTACTTGCCGCCGCTGAAAGCCTGCCGCCGCTGTTTATTCTGCTGGCACTGATGCTTGTTGCGGTGGTGCTCGTATCTCTGCTGTTACTGCATCTTCAGCAGTCCCTGCTCGCAGGTTATTTTCTTTGTGGTGTGCTGATCGCGAACAGTGGTGTGCTGGAGCTGCTAGGGGGCGGGCAGACGCAGACGGGTATCTCGCAGATGTCAGAGTTCGGGGTGATGCTGCTGATGTTCACGCTCGGGCTGGAGTTCTCGTTGAGTGATTTGAAATATGTCCGGCGGCTCGCCTTTGTCGGTGGTGGCTGGCAGATGGGAATGTGCATCTTCATCTCTGGTGCGGGTGCTTTGATCTCCGGATTCCCGGCAGCCGCAGCCGTGATCGTCGCGGTGGCGCTGGCGATGAGCTCCACGGCGGTAAGTTTAAAATCGTTTCAGGATCTCGGCCTGGAGTCGAGTCCCGGTGCGCGCATGGCGTTGGCCGTAGCGATCTTCCAGGATCTGTTCATCATCGTCTTCTTTTTGGCGCTGCCACTGCTGCTACCGGCTGAAGGTAATGTCGGCAGTTTGATGGCTAGGCTTGGTTCGCTGATAGCTCGCGGTGGATTATTTGTCGTGCTGGCCTGGGTCTCGGCGCGGTGGCTGATCCCGATGCTGTTGAATGCGGTGACGCGCACCCGTAACCGCGAGCTGTTTACGCTCAGTGTCATCGGCTGCTGCATCGGCCTAGCTTTCATCGGCGGCATGTTGAATCTGGGACTGGCGCTCGGGGCCTTCATTGCTGGATTGGCGGTGAGTGAATCGATCTTTAAGCCACGCATCCTCGCAGATGTGATGCCGATCAAGGATCTATTTCTCACACTGTTCTTTGTGTCAGTCGGACTCATGATCGATGTGCCGACGGCACTGGTTTACTGGCGACCCATCATGGCTCTGACGGTGAATTTGATGCTGATCAAAGCGGGGTTGATCACACTGATCGCGCGTCGGCTTGGACTGGTGCATCGGCAGGCGCTGATGACCGGAATCGGCTTAAGCAGTGCGGGTGAGTTCTCTCTCGTGCTGCTGCAAAAGACTGGCTCCTCACATCTGTGGAGCGCGGGCACGCAGCAGATGCTGATCGCCAGTGCGGCACTCAGCATGGGGCTGCTACCAGTTCTCATGCGAGTCGGTGAACCTCTTGGTGTGTGGCTAGAAAAGAAAGGCTGGGGTCGCCGCAAACCCAAGCTGCCTGAGTCCGACATCCTGCGTCAGCGCATGAAAGAGATGACCGGACACGCGATCATCGTCGGTCATGGCCCTGTCGGCGAGCGGCTGAATAAAGCCCTGCATGATCAGGGCATTCCCACGCTCGTGATTGATCTGAATGCTGAGACGGTGCGTACTCTGAAGCGGCAAGGACAGGCGGTGCTTTTCGCTGACGCCGCACATCACGAGACGTGGGAACTCACCCGGCTCCAGCACGCGCGCATGGTCGCTTTCACCTTCCCAGATGCCACGGTCACTGCGGGGGCGCTCTCGATTGTTCGCGAGCTGCGCCCTGATGTTCCGGTGCTTGCCCGTGCGCGCTTTGCCTCCGACGTTGAACGTCTGAAACGACTCGGAGCAGCCGTGGTGGTGAACGACGAACTCGAAGCGGGTAAATCCATCGTCGAGAGCGCGCTGGTGATGCAGGGGGATGGATGATCACTCCATTCGTAGATCCAGCGTGAGCGGGAACTCAGGGAGGATGGTCAGCTTAATCGGATCAATCTCGCCAGCCGTGTGACCAGTGGGGAAGAAGCGCCCGTGACGGCGGCTTTCAGCCTCGTAGCCATTCACCGGGAAGGTGTCGTAACTGCGGCCACCGGGATGCACGACATGACAGGTGCAACCACCGAGACTGCGCTTATTCCAGGTGTCCACGATGTCGAACACGAGCGGGCTGTGAATGCCAATGGTCGGCTGCAAGCAGTTCGGTGGCTGCCACGCGCGGTAGCGCACACCGGAGACAAATTCACCGACGGTGCCGGTGGCATGAAGCGGGACTTCGTAGCCATTGCAGGTGACGAGGTAACGACTGCCCAAGAGGCCGCTGGTTTTTACCTGCACACGTTCAAGGCTGCTATCGACATAACGAACGGTGCTACCAGCACTGCCGTCTTCACCCAAGACATGCCAAGGCTCCAGAGCCGTGCGGATTTCTAGATTAATGCCACGCTGATTGATGTGGCCGATGTTGGGGAACTTGAACTCGTAATGCGGCTTGAACCATTCTGGTTTAAGATCATAACCGAACTCCTTCATGTCTCCGAGCACATCGCAAAAATCATCCCAGACAAATTGCGGGAGGAGAAAGCGATCATGCAGTTCAGTGCCCCAGCGCACGAGCTTTGTTTTATAGGGCTGATCCCAGAAGCGTGAGATGGCAGCGCGCACCAGCAGGTTTTGAGCGAGACTCATCTCGGCATGAGGTGGCATCTCAAACGAGCGCAGTTCCACCAGTCCGAGTCTGCCCGTGCTGCTGCCGGGATCAAAGAGCTTGTCGATGGAGAACTCCGTGCGGTGCGTATTGCCAGAGGAGTCAGCCAATAGATTGCGGAAAAGTCGATCCACGAGCCAGGGTGGCGCGCTGCCTTTTTCAGTCGTGTAGCGGTCGAGTTCTCGGAAGGCGAGTTCGATCTCAAACACAGCGTCGTTGCGGGCTTCATCAATACGTGGAGATTGGCTCGTCGGGCCGATGAACAGGCCGCTGAAAAGATAGCTGAGGCTCGGGTGATTATGCCAGTAGCCCAACAAGCTTTTCAACAAATCAGGTCGGCGCAGCAGTGGTGAGTCCACGGGGCGCTCACCGCCAAAGACGATGTGATTGCCGCCGCCTGTGCCAGTGTGGCGACCATCGACCATGAACTTCTCTGTGCCGAGACGCGTGAGGCGCGCTTCTTCATAGAGTGTCTGGGTGTTGTGCACAAGATCGGTCCAAGTTTTAACCGGATGCATGTTCACCTCGATCACGCCTGGATCAGGCGTCACCTTCAGCACATTCAAACGTGGATCATAGGGTGGTGGCGTGCCTTCAATGATGACGGGCATTTTTAATGCTACCGCCACGTCTTCAACTGCTGTCACGAGGTCGAGGTAGTCCTCCACCTTTTCCACGGGTGGCATGAAGACATGCAGACGGCCTTCACGCGGCTCGATGCAGACTGCGGTGCGAATGACTTTGGAGGCGGATGTTTGAGGTTGCGGGTAGCGCTCAGCCTCTGGCAATTCATTTTCATCCTGCGGCTCCAGCTTCACTCGCCCTGGTTTGCCCTGGCCGGCATAAATGCCTTTGCCATAACTCGTGGGCACGCCTGAAGAGCCGTCCAACCACTCCGCCACAGCGCCGAGGAAGCGCTGCCTGCCCTCTGGGCGCGGCGGCAGATCGGGCCAGTCGCTGGAGGGATCGACCGGATAGATCCAAGGATAATCGGTGGCACTGACCCATGGCAAAGTGTCTAGCGGCAGACGCAGCCCCATCGGTGAATCACCGGGAATTAGGTACATGGCATCGTCACGCACAAACCACGGTCCACTCTGCCAGCGTGGCTTACCGAGAGACTCAGCGCGTTGAAGAGGCAGAGCAAATCCGACGACTTCATCTAGACCTTGTTCAAAGAGACGCGCCAAGCGCAGACGATCATTCGCGTTCTTTAAATTGGATTTTAGCGGATCGACATTCACTGGCAGACGCTTCTCTTTCCACAGATAATAGAAGGCGTCTTCATAGCCGGGCTTTAGCCATTTGGGATCAACTCCGAGAGAGGCGGCGAGAGCTAAACCAAAGCGCCGTGCCTGGGTGCTGTCATAGCCGTAGTTCTTCGTCTCATCGCCGATGAGCGAATCATCTCTCCACACGGGCACACCATCTTTTCGCCAGTAGCAACCGAGCGCCCAGCGTGGCAATGGCTCACCGGGATACCACTTGCCCATACCGAAGTGGAGCAGTCCACCAGGACCGAATTGATCACGCAGACGACGAATGAGTTTGCCAGAGAGCACGCGCTTTTTGGGTCCTACGGCGGCGGTGTTCCACTCCTCACCTTCCATGTCGTCGATGCTGACAAAGGTCGGCTCACCGCCCATCGTCAGGCGAACATCATTGCGGATCAGATCGGCATCCACGAGGTGTCCCAGCGCGTCGATCTCTGCCCATTGTTCAGGCGTGTAGGGCTTCGTGACACGCGGAGATTCAAATATCCTTGTCACGCTCATTTCGTGGTGAAAAGTCACCTCACACTTATCGCTAGCACCACTCACAGGCGCGGCGCTTTGTGGATCAGGTGTGGCAGCGAGCGGCAGGTGGCCTTCACCAGCCATGAGGCCGGATGTGGGGTCCAGCCCGACCCAGCCTGCACCCGGCAGATAGACCTCACACCAAGCGTGGAGGTCGGTGAAGTCCACTTCAGCACCACTCGGGCCGTCGAGGGATTTCACATCTGCTTTGAGCTGAATCAAGTAGCCGCTAACAAAACGTGCAGCCATCCCCAAAGTACGGAAGACCTGCACCATGAGCCACGCGGAGTCACGGCACGAACCGCTGCCGATTTCCAGCGTCTCCTCTGGTGACTGCACGCCAGGCTCCATGCGGATGCCGTAGCTCACGTCCTTCCAGATCATTTGATTGAGTGCGACGAGGAAGTCGATCGTGCGGAGTGGTACCTTTGAACTAGAAATGACCTGCCTGACCTCACGCATGTAGGCTCCCAGGAGTGGCGTCAGGGGGAGTTTCCGTTGGTAGGGTTCTAGCTCATGAGCCAGCACTGGATCATAGTGAAAGGGCACATGCTCGGCAGCGGGTTCGAGGAAAAAATCAAAGGGGTTATAGACCGCCATTTCAGCCACCAGATCGACTTCAACGGTCAGCTCCGTCGCTTTTTCAGGGAAGACTAATCGAGCCAGATAGTTTGCCTGCGGATCCTGCTGCCAATTGATGAAATGATTCTCGGGGGTGATCTTCAGCGAATAGCTCAATAACTGTGTCCGGCAGTGGGGCGCGGGCCGCAGCCTTACCACATGGGGTGAGAGCGAAACGGGTCGATCAAATTTGTACTGAGTGACATGACGAAGAGCGACGTGGATAGACATGCAGGTTGGTAGGACAAGATATGACAAAGCACAGCGCGTGCCAGTGCGCCGGAGCATCTCAAAGCAGCAACTGTTACAGCCAAGAATGTTTGGTCTGTTGAGTATTTCTCATGAGGCAAGAGTTTCACTTTTCATCCCTGCGAATGCCCCCATAATCGCGGGTCTTGAATACGAACATGGAACGACGCCCAAAACCACCCGCTTGGAACACCGAAGACAGTGCCGAACTTTACGGCATCCGTGAATGGGGTCATGGCTACTTCGACATCTCCACGAAAGGTGAAGTGGTGGTTAATCTCAAGGACGGCACCAAGACTAAGCCAGTTTCTTTAGCCCAGATCGTTAAAGGTCTGCGCGACCGTGGGACGCAACTACCGGTACTGATTCGTTTTGGTGACCTGCTACGCTGGCGCATTGATGAACTGAACGAAGGCTTTGCCAGCTCGATCCGTGAGGCAAAATATCAGGGTGCTTATCGCGGCGTGTATCCAATCAAAGTGAATCAGCAGCAAGAGGTGATCGACGAGATCACACGCTATGGCCGCAAGTATCATTACGGTCTCGAAGCCGGCAGCAAGCCAGAGCTCATCGCTGCACTGGCTTACATGCATGACCCTGAGGCTTACATCGTGTGCAATGGCTACAAAGATGAGGAATTCATCGACCTAGCTTTGTTTGCACAGAAGATGGGGCTGCAAGTGATCTTGGTGCTGGAGATGCCTTCAGAATTGAAGCTGATCATGGATCGCTCAAAGAAGATGGGCGTGCGGCCCACTCTCGGCGTGCGCTTCAAACTCAGTGCAGAAAGTGCTGGCCACTGGGCAGGCTCGGGTGGTGATGCGAGCGTGTTTGGTCTGAACATCTCACAGCTCATGAACGTGGTGGATACACTGCGCGATGAGGGGATGCTCGATTGCTTGCGCATGTTGCATTATCACCAAGGCAGCCAGATCCCAAACATCCGCGCCATCCGCCAAGCTGTAACGGAAGCGACTCGTGTCTATTGTGGCCTCGTTAAAGAAGGTGCGCGCATGGGCATCCTTGATCTCGGTGGTGGTCTAGCGATCAGCTACGACGGCTTTAAAGGTGCGACCTCGGCCTCAAGCAACTACGGCACGAAGGAATACTGCGCTGATGTGATCGAAGCCATCAGCGAAGTGACGACGGAGGCTGGTGTGCCGCATCCTGACATCATCACCGAGTCTGGTCGCGCTATCGTGGCTTACTACTCGGTGTTGGTCATCAACATCCTAGATGTGAATCGTTTTGAAACGCTGAATCGTGAAGTGGTCGTGAACAAAGACACGCCGCCGATGGTGCGCCATCTGGCAGAACTGCGTGCTGAGAAGCAGAAAGATCCCACCAAACTTTCACGCGATCGCGTGCAGGAGATCTACAACGATGCGGTCTATTACCGCGACAAGCTACGCAGTGAGTTCAACTATGGTAAAGTAAGTCTCCGCGAGCGCTCGCAGGGTGAAGAAATGTATTGGGACATCATGACCTGGATCTCTGGCAAGCTAGAGTCTGTGGGCCATGATGGTAGCCAAATGGAGCGCATGTCCACGGTGATGACGGACTACTATTACGGCAACTTCAGCGTCTTCCAGAGTCTGCCTGACCTTTGGGCCATCGACCAGATTTTCCCAGTCATGCCGATTCATCGTTTGAAGGAAAAGCCAACACGTAATGCGGTGCTTTCAGACATTACTTGTGACAGCGATGGTAAGATCGACAAGTTTGCCCATAGCGGCGAGATTTGCGGTAGCTTGCCTTTGCATGATCCGGACTTTGAGTCGGGTGAAGACTACATGCTCGGCATCTTCCTGGTGGGTGCTTATCAGGAGACGCTTGGTGATCTGCATAACCTGCTCGGCGATACCAACGTCGTCAGTGTCTCAATTGAAAACGGCAAACTCAAATATCGCCGCGAGCAAGAAGGCGACAGCGTCTCTGAAGTGCTCAGCTACGTGGAATACGATCCCAAAGATCTGGCCACACGTTTCCGCAATCTTGCTGAGAGCGCCGTGGTTTCTAACCGCATCACGCCTTCTGAGCGCAAAGAGATCATGGGTGCTTTTGAAGCAGGTCTGCGCGGCTACACCTACTTTGAAACATAGGAGGGTGGCGCGCGGGCTTCAGCCCGCCTGATGGGTGGTGGACTTCAAGTCCGCCACTTGGATCAAGCCATCGGGCAACTCAACCAAGCTGTGGTAGTGTTGTTCTCTGAGGCGAGGCCTATTTGCAGGCCCATCTGATGGCAAAGCATGGTAGCGATGGTGAGACCAAGGCCGAGGTGATTGCTGTTTTTGGAGCCTGTGAAGGGGCGGAACATCTGAGCCAGTTTGTCCTGAGGAATCTGGGAGCCTGTGTTGCTGATCAAGATGTCCACGCGGCGCTGCTCGGTAGGTGTGATTACGCCCGGACCGGCGATCTTTAACATAGCGCGTCCACCGGTACTACCTGCGGCTTCAGCCGCATTTTTTAGGAGTTCGATGAGGATGTCTTTGAACTTGGTCGGGTCCACCAATACAGGAGGCAGGCCGGGCTGCACTTCAGCTTCGAGTTGCAGTTTGTTTTTGGAGAAAGGCTCTAACAAAGCCCCCTCAACGACACTGAAATATTCATTTAGGCTGAGAGCTTGAGGTGTGAGTTTTGCACAACCACCTGCTGAGCGGATACGCTCGCTGAGGGCCGCTACACCAACAGAGGCTTCACGGATGTGCTGGACATTTTCCGCCACACCTGGGTCGAGGTCGTCGGTCATGAGCACGAGGCTGGAGAAACCCTGGATGACGGCGAGCAGGTTGTTCAACTTGTGGGTTAAGCCACGAAGCAATTCCTGGTGAAAACCTTCACTGTGCTCGCTGCCGAGCTGGAGGTGGGTGGGAAAGACGAATTGCATGGGCTGAAAAACTGCGCAGTCATGCATTCAAGCATGCAATGCAGCAAGGCTATTTTCGGTGAGGTGTGGCATGACTACCAACAGCAACGACTAACCACCAAGTTTCGGCGTTTTGGGCTTGGTCTTCTTGTCCTTGTCGTTTGGATTCGCTGGGTTTTTAGGGGCATTTGCTTTGGGCTGAATGGCGATTTTTTCCAACACAGGGTCCTTCATGTAGAGCTTCATGATCCAGCTCTGGAAGATGGCAAAGATATTTTGGGTGGACCAGTAGAGGGACAAGGCTGCGGCAAAGTTATAGCAGATGAAGAGGAAGAAGAAGGGCATGATGGTAAACATCATCTTCTGGCTCTTGTCCACGGTTGCAGGCTGCGGTGTGAGCTTCATCTGAAGGATCATGGTGACGCCCATAATGAGTGGCAGCGGATTGATGTCGAAGTGCGTGCCGACGAGCGGCAGACTCGATGAGAAGTGCAGCGTGTGAATCGTGTCTGCCAGTGAGAGATCCTTCACCCACATCCAGGGCTGACCACGCAACTCGGCAGCGTTTTGAAGCACGCTGTAAAAGCCGAAGAAGATGGGAATCTGCAACATCATCGGCAGGCAACCACCGACGGGGTTAACTCCATACTCCTTGTACATCTTCATGACTTCCGTCTGCTGCTTGGTCGGGTCGTCTTTATACTTATCCTGTAGCTCTTTCATCTTCGGAGCCAGTAGGCCCATGCGCTTCATGGAGGACTGAGCCTTCGACTGGAGCGGCCAAAGGACGGTGCGGATGCAGAGTGTGAGCAGGATGATGGCCACGCCCCAGTTACCACTGACATCATGCATCCAGCGCATCACTTGAGTCAGGATGCGGCTGATGAAGCCCCACATGCCATAGAACATCACTTCTTCACGCTGACCGCCGAGGAGTGTTAGTCGGTGGTATTCCTTTGGGCCAACATAGATCTCGTAGTCTTCTGACAAACTAGCTGAGGGTGCCAACTCGACGGGTGGCAGACTGACAGCGGCCTCAATCGCATGATCATTGGCGGCTGCCGACATGTCCTTGAATTTGTCTTTGCTATGATCAATGAGGAAGCGTGTGCCCCAAATCTTTCCAGGCTTGCCCATCGAATCACCCTTGCTGATGTGATTTAGTATGGTGGCATCGAAGCGGCTCATCACACCACCGAAGCGCAGATGCGGATGACTGGAGCGCATCTCCTTTTGTTCGGTGGAAAACCACCCACCACCGAAAGCATTGGTGTCCTTTTGAGTTGCGTCTCCTGCATCGTTCCAAAAGAAACTGGGCTTCAAAGCTTCATCAGGACTCATGGAGTTCGCGGCTCCCGCATAGAGATAAATTTCTTCAGACTTGAAGGCAGCCGCGCTGGTATTGGTTAGCGTCACATTCAGTGTGATGAGGTGATCGTCTGACTTTTCACCCTCGGTTAAAGCATAGGTCTTGCGGATGCTGATGCCATCTTGAGCCGTTCCATCAAAGGTAATACTCTTGTCAGACTTGGCGGTAATCTTGTAGGCGACGGCGTCATTGCCCGCTGCCTCACGACGCAATGCGCCGATGGGTTCGCGTCCGAACTCGTTCAATGTGATCTGGTCGGTGCCAGCCAGCACCGATTTGACGACACCTGCTCCTTTGGTAGAGAAATGCCACGTTACGCTACCCTGAGTGAGCGTGTGTGTTTCTTCAGGGGTGCTGCCGGCAGCAGACGGCACGGGGGCCGTTGGTGCATTTGCAACAGCAGAGACTGGTGCAGCCACCGTAGCGGCGGGTGCTGTCGCTACCGTTTTGGTGGTGGGCAGCGGCTGAGCAGGCTGCTGGTTACTAGCGAACCATGCATTGATACCAATGCCGACGGTACAGAGGACGATAACGAGCCAAGCTTTACGATCCATGAGGTGTTTTTAAAATTTAAGGTTTTGCTTTTTCTGGTACGGGGTCGTGACCTTGACCACCCCAGGGTTGGCAGCGGAGGATGCGGAGCGTTCCGAACCATGCACCACGAAAAAAGCCGTGTTTTTCCACGGCTTGAAGAAAATATTCCGAACAAGTCGGAGCGAAACGACAGCCCGAACCTGGGCCACCGATGAAATGAATGACAGGAGAGATGAAACGCTGATAACCACGAATGAGTATGCGTACAACCAATCTCATGGAACTGAGATCGTGGGTTTCGAGAAGAGTCCCTGGCGCTTCGCCAGCTTAACCCAGTCCTGCTCCAGATCAGCATAGTCAGCCTCAGGAGCACGCCAGCGGGCAATGGTGACAAACTGCCAGCCGGGGGCTATTTCTGCCCGATGCTCTCGAATGATTTCACGCATCTGTCGGCGGAGTCGGTTTCTTGTGACAGCATTGCCCAGCCGCTTTCCAGTGACTAGGCCAAACTGAAATTCAGTCAGCGTTTCTACCTTTAACATGGCCAGGACGTAATACCGGCCCGCTTGACTCCTGCCATTCGCCTTGATGCAGGCGAAGTCGCGAGACTCCTTCAGATGAAGGCGAGATGGCAGGCGCATAGTTGAGGGAGACGCCGAGAATCCCCAGCACTAAGCGTGCTGCTGGACGTGGCGCTTGTAATGGACTTCCACACCGACTGGCACGAGGCGCTTGCGGCCTTGACGGCGACGACGACGGATAATGTCGCGGCCATTGGCGGTCTTCATTCGGGCGCGGAAACCGAACTGACGCTTCCGGGTGCGTTTGGAGGCTTGATAGGTTCTTTTGGGCATAGTCGTGTAGGATGTAGGAAGGCAGTCTGAGTATCCGCAGCCAGTAGGGCAGGGATTTCAAAAAATACCAAGCCCTGGCAACAGGGGGAGTGAGATTACGCGGACGCACTCTCTTGTCAAATGCGTGGTGCATGACAGCAGCAACTTATTCACAATCGCCGAGTTTTGCTTCTGCGACGCGTGAAACTCAAACTCAAGGGTTGCCCTGCCTGACCGCTCGCCGCTATAACTCTAGTTCATGAACCGAACCATTACTTTTTCCCGCCGCCGCTTCCTCAGCAGCAGTGCTGCTGCTCTGGGTTTCCCGACCATTGTTCCTTCATCCGTCTTTGGAAAAGCTGGCCGTCCCGCGCCATCGGAGCGCATCACGGTCGGTGCTATTGGCTGGGGCACCATCGCGGGTGACTGGACGCCATCATTCTTGAATAATGAAAAGTGCCAGGTCATCGCCGTGGCTGATCCGATGAAGGAATACGGCCACTACAGCTACGATGGCAAAGAAACCGGCGGTCGTGAAGTTGGGAAGAAAATCATTGATGCTCACTACTCTCAGGCTGCCAACAAGTCCGTGAGGGCCTGCGCTGCCTACTCCGACTTTCGCGAGATGATGGAGAAGGAAGATCTCGATGCCGTGCAAATCTCCACACCTGATCATTGGCACGCTTACATGGCCATTTATGCAGCACGCAAAGGCAAGCATATCTACGGGCAAAAGCCGCTCGCCTTAAACATCGCCGAAGGCCGTCTTATGGCAGATGAAGTGGCCAAAGCGGGCGTGACTTGGCAGACAGGTAGTCAGCAGCGCAGTGATATTTATTTCCGCATGGCTTGTGAGATGGTGCGCAATGAACGCATCGGTAAACTCAAGCGCGTGCGCGTCGGATTGCCGGGCGGTCACTCGAACTGGAATGGCATGGCCGACAGGACGGAAAAGGCACCTGTGCCAGCCGATTTTGACTATGAAATGTGGCTCGGTCCAGCGGAAGAGATAGACTACCGCCCTGCCCTGCTGCCATTGAATTGGCGGCATAACTACAACTTCAGTGGCGGCATAACTACAACTTCAGTGGCGGCATGATCACTGACTTCGGAGCGCATCACATCGACATCGCCCAATGGGCCATGGGCACCGATCACACAGGCCCCCAAGAACTGCGCGCCATCTCCGGCAAGCGTGACAAAGACGCTCTCTACAACACCGCCACCGAGTTCTCCTTTGAGTGCGTCTATGAAAGTGGCGTCATCATGCACGTCGCCAGCCCAGAGCACAAACTCATGCCTGAGATCGAAGCGGCCATGCAGCCTAGCGCTGGCAAGAAGCCCTTTGATCATGTGGGCATTCTCTTTGAAGGCGATGCTGGAAAATGGATCTATGTGAATCGCGGCAAAATCTCTGCCAGCGATCCTGCTATTCTTCGTGAAAAAATCGGCCCTAACGAAATACATCTCTACGAAAGCAAGGAACACACGGATAACTTCCTGAGCTGCATCTATGACGGTAAAATCACCGCAGCGCCGATCGAAATTTCCCATCGCAGCATCAGCATCGCGCATCTTGCCAATATCGCCATTCGCACTGACAGCGTTGCTTTGAAGTGGAATCCACAGATGGAAAAAATCGAGGCCAATGAAGCCGCGTCGAAACTGCTTTCCAAAGAATGGAGGAAGCCTTGGGCGCTGTGAAAGGGCCCGCTTTGAAATGGGCGCTGCGGTGCGCTGTCATCTGTCTCTGCCTTGCGTCTGCATCAGCGCAGACGCTAAATAAGAGCAAAGAACATGCCGCCATCGCGACTCATGAAAAGGTCGCGCATGGCTACCTCTATGTGGAATCCTACCAGGTGCGTTATGAGGCACTCATTGACGCCACTCGCGTGCTGCATTGGCTGAACCCGCTGAAGGAAGTTCCAGCCGTGCTGGATGCAGCCGCACAGCAATCTCTGACAGATGCCGCAGCCAAGCAGACTCAAGAATGGTGTCACCTTAATGTCGGCACACAACCCGCCGATGGCAGCTTCCTCGGCGTCTCTATCATCAAAGGTAAACCCGGAGCCACACTGCCACTAGAGATTGGAGCAGCGGTCCCCACTCACGAAGCCATGATCGGCTTCATTTGGGAAATCCCCACACCACCAAATCCCGATCAAATCACCATCGAATGGTCGGGCTTCATCGAAGACCTCCAGACACTGCCCATCCGAGTTTTTTACGGACCCAAATCAGAGATGCTTGAAGTCAGCGCAGCACGCCCCAAGACCACTTGGAAAAGCAAAGGGCACCTGCCCATGCCGCCCCCCTTAGCCGAGGTTCCTAGCATCAACGTTTCAGCCCCCGTAGTCATCCCGCTAGCCAGTATCATTTGGGTGTTCGGAGGACTTTTATTCTATTCTTTCATCCGCATCCGCCAGCATCATCTACCAGGCGGCTCCATGCCGTTTTTAGCCATGTGGATATTGGGTGCCATACTCAGTTGGCCACTGCTCAATGTAAACATCGCTGGCCGCGCCGACATCCCACCAGTGACGAATAAGCAGGCGGCTGAAAAGATACTCACGCCACTACTGCGCAATGTTTACCGTGCTTTCGATCACCGGGCCGAGTCCGAGATTTATGATGTCCTAGCACTTAGCGTGGAGGGTGAGCTTTTGAGGAAACTATATCTAGAGACCATCCAGGCACTCACACTCGAAGGCCGTGAAGGCACCCGCGTCACCATCAGCGAATTCAGTGCCGACATCATCAGCGTGCAGCCTGATCCAGATAGCTCAGGCTTCATCTCCGAGTGCCAATGGACGGCGATGGGTACCGTCGGCCACTGGGGTCACGCTCATACTCGCGTGAACCGCTACACCGCCAAAGTCACCGTGGCACCCGTCAAGTCCGCCTGGAAAATCATGAAGCTCGACGTGTCTGAGGCCAGACGTATTTGATGATCACCATTTCCTGCTAGCACGCAGCCCAGATGCCGCCATGATGCGCGTCCCATGGCTGTTCGCAAAGAGGTCTCCATCTCCATTTTCTCCTTTCTGTTCCTGGTCGTTCTGGCCTTGAGCCTCGGTTCTTTTTACCGCTTCCCCGGACTCGACCGCCGCCCCATGCATACGGATGAAGCCATCCTCGGCATCAAGCTCGCCGACTACACTCAGACAGGCCATTTTCAATACGACCCCAAGGATTACCACGGCCCAGCCCTACATCAGTTCAGCAACCTCTGGGGTAAGATCGCCGGTTGGGGTGACCCAATGACCTGGACAGAGGCCGATCTGCGCCTCGTCGCCGTGCTTTGCGGCATGGGATTACTCTTCGTCACACTCCTTTTTCGTGATGTGCTCGGCAGGCTCGGCACCGCGCTCGCCATGCTCATGAGTGCTGTATCACCCATGATGATATATTACAGCCGTTACTTCATCATGGAGATGCAGCTCACCCTGCTCGTGGCCATCACCATTGGTTGCTTTTGGCGCTACTCACAGGGCGGCAGTCGGCTCTGGTTACTTCTGGCAGGCTGCTCACTCGGCTTTCAGCATGCGACCAAAGAAACCTTCATCATCAATGTCGCCGCCGCCATCGCTGGGTGGATCGTTGCGCGTGTGATTGTCGGTGATTTCCAGCCGCAAAAGAGCAACAGCCTGCGTCTCAGCTCCTACAGCTCAAAGAACCGCGCCACCCTGCCCACAGTCTGGGTACTCATCCCCGCCGTGCTCATTTCCGTCGCCTCATTCTCCAGCGGTTTCCGCGACTGGCATGCCGTGCAGGACAGCCTCATGACTTACATGAACTACCTGGAGCGCAGCACCGGCAGCGGTCATGAGAAACCCTGGCATTACTATATCACCCTGCTCTTTTGGCGTCAGGACGGCCTCAAATGGAGCGAGTCCATGATCGGCATTCTCGGTCTCATCGGCATGTTTTACTCATTCGTCGGCGAGTTTAAAAACTCACCTCGTCAGGCCTTTCTTGTCTTCCTTTCTGTTTACACCCTCGTCCTCTTTGGCGTCTATTCCCTGCTCAGCTACAAGACCCCCTGGTGTATCCTTTCCGCCCAGTATTCCCTCACCCTCCTCGCCGGTGCTGGCGCGGGCTGGATCTGGACTTGGCTCGACGGGCGCATCTCACGCTTCTTCTACAAGATCGCCATCGGAGTCGGCATCTACTTCCTCTGCGGTCAGAGCAAATTTGCCACCGACGAATACCGCGCCGATCAGCGTAACCCGTACGTCTATTCACACACCACCACCGATCTCCTACGCCTCGTCGCTGAAGTGAAAAAGATCGCCGCTGAAAAAGGCCCCACCTTCAGCGCCCAAGTCATCAATCACGACTCCGGTTGGCCCCTGCCCTGGTATTGGCGCGCCCTGCCCAAGATCGGTTATCAAATGACACCACCCGAAAAGCTCGACGCACCCCTCATCATCGTCGATGCAGATCAGGCCCCCATCGTCAAAGCTAGGCTCGAAGGCCGCGACTACGTCGAACGTGGCCCCTATGGGCTGCGTCCTGGCCACTACCTCAGCCTCTTTGTCGAAAAACAGACCGAGCCGCAGCCCGTCGCCCAAGTCATCCCAATGCTAGAGCCAGCAGCAGTGCCCGCGCCCGCAGCCACGAGTCCCTCACTCACTCCGCCCGCAGGCACCATCTCAACCGCGCCCACGCTCATGCCGTCCGCCCCCGTTTTGCCAGCCCTACCCGCAGCCACCACGCCTGCCCAACCATGAGCTTGGAGTTGCATCGCTTCAGTCAGGACGCGATGGCCACCACCTTCGAGGTGATCATCCCCGGCTCACCCGAAGTCGATGCCCTCTACGCCGCCCAGGCCGCCGAGGCCATCTTCACCGAGATCGCCCGTTTGGAGGACGAACTCAGCCGCTTCCGCCACGGCAGCTACATCTCCCAGCTCAATCAACTCAGCGCCGGGCAGAGCCTCAGCGTCTCCCTCGCCACATGGGACTGCCTCGCCCTCGCCAAGACCGTCTTTGAAGAATCCGCCGGAGCCTTCGACATCACTATCGGCCCCCTCATGCAGCTCTGGCGCAACGAAGACGGCAGCCTCCGCGAGCCACAGCCAGATCGCCTCGCCCACGCCCGCCGCAGCATCGGCTCCCAGCTCTTCGATCTCGATGAAAGCGACCTCCGCGTCACCGTTCACGCCGATCACATGGTCTTCGATCTCGGAGCCATCGGCAAAGGCTACGCCCTCGATCAGGCCGCCGCCATTCTTGAAGAATGGAGCATCCCCAACGCCCTCCTCAACGCTGGCGACAGCACCCTCCTCGCCCTTGGCAGTCCTGCTGACAAAGAGCCCTGGAGCATCACCCTCGCCGATGGCACCCGCAGCATGGACCTTCGTGACCGCGCCCTCAGTGGCAGCGGTTTCATGGTCAAAGGTGCCCATCTCATGAATCCCCGCACCCTGCGCCCGCACCCCATTCAGGAGCAGCGCAGCTACGCCCTCGCCCCCAGCGCCGCCTTGTCCGACGCACTCTCCACCGCCTTCATGATCATGGACCCCACCGAGGCCCAGGCCCTCTGTGACAAATACGCCGGGCAAGTTGAAGTGCTTTGGGCGTAATGCCAATCTGAAGATGCGGGTGAATCCATGCAGATTTGCGACTTTGAAATCCTGACAGTAGAAAGGCTAGAACGCCAGTCGCCTTCAAAGAACGGCGCGTCGAGGACGAGGCACCCTATCAGCCTCACCCCCGGAAGACCATGGCAGGCTCTAGCCGGGCGACGCGCCAGATGCCAAGGAGGGCGGAGAGGGCGCAAATGAAGAGAATGACGCCGAGCACGGCGGGCGGGATGATCTCGGGCATGTAGAAGGGGGGCTCTTCATGCGCTAAGGCTGGGAAGGCAAAACGGGCGGTGAAAAACATGCCGATGCCAAAACCGATCAGCCCGACGGTGAAGGCCTGCGTGAGGAGCATGAGGCAAAGCGTCCAAGTCGAAGTTCCCATCGCCTTGAGGGCACCGAGATGCTTCATGTGATCCAAGACAAAACTGTAAAACGTCTGACATGAAATGGCGATACCGACAATGAATCCGATGAGCACTGTGATGCCGAATGAAAAGGGAATGCCGGTGTTCTTCACAAACCACCAAACCGTGGAGTAATTAAAATCCCCTTCCCCACTGGCAAAGCCGTGATTGAGGTAGGCTTTCAATCCGGTCTCTTTTTGAATGTCCGCCACGCACTGCTTTTCGGTGACGCCTGCACGCGGTGCGGCGATGACGGCGCTGAGCATCTTACGCTGCGCGGGTGAGAACTGAAGTGCGCGCTCATAGGTTGTCCAGATGTAGGGGCCACCGGTGAAATTTTTCATGGTGTCCGCAATGGCGACGACGCGCGCTTCCTGATCATTGATTTCAAACATGTCGCCGATCTTCACGGCCTGGCCTCTGATCTCTGCCAGACGTGTAACGGCGAGGTCGTCGATCACGACGGCATGGGGTAGGCGTAGATCGGCCAGGTTGCCAGCTTTGATCTTCACCGGAGCACCGGCCAGCGTGGTAGCGTCGATACCGATGAGCTGGACGATTTTAAAGTTGCCATTAGCCAAGCGCACGCGCTGAATGCCGGAGTAAAGCGGGGCGGCCCAAGCGACACTGTCCACACTGCGCACACGAGCGACGTCGGTGTCGAGCAGTGGGTTGGTTTCATTCACCTGATCCACCTTGGCTTCGACGACCCATATGGGTGCGGGGACGTTTTTGAGTGTGGCCGTGGTCCAGCTCATGAGTCCACAAAACACAGCGATCTGCTGCGCCATGAGAAAAGTGGCAAAGATGATGCCAGCCACCAGCATGATAAACTTGCCAGTGTCACCAAAGAGCATTTTGAGGGCGAGTCGAAGCATGGGCGCGGCGAGGGTTGAATATTATACGCAGCTCGGGGCGGGGTGCGAGGTGTGAGTTGTGGAGTGTTTCGTTTTAGTTCATCACCGAGAACCGATGGCCCCCGCCTGAAGCCACCACGCAAGAAGCCGCCCAGCGCGCTCGTAGTTTCAGGCGTGATCCTCCCGCGCTCTAGATTTCTCCTCGGTCAGGCCGCTCTCATGGGCATGCTGACTGTTCCCCGCTTGTCCGTTGCGGCTCCGACTGCTACGCAGCTCGATTTCTTTGAAAAGAAGGTCCGTCCGATCCTGGTCGAGCGCTGCTACGAGTGCCACTCGGCGGAGTCGGGTAAGACGAAAGGTGGGCTGCGGGTGGACGCCCGTGAAACACTCCTGAGCGGTGGTGACACGGGTCCAGCACTGATCGCTGGGAACCCCGACAAGAGCCTAATCATCGAGGCGGTCCGCTACCAAAACCGTGACATGCTGATGCCGCCGAAGAGCGCGCTGCCAGCCGCTGAAAAGAAGATCCTGGAAGACTGGATAAAGATGGGCGCACCTGATCCGCGTGAAGTCACGGCCATGAAAACGAAAGGTCCGCGTGTGATCGACATCGAGGCTGGTCGTCAGCACTGGGCCTTCCGACCTATAGCAACCTCAAAGAAACCGAAGTCCGATGCAGCTAATCCTATCGACGCATTCATCACAGCGAAGCTCGCCGAGAAGAACCTGAGGCTCGCTGCGCCTGCTGATCCAGCCACGCTCATTCGACGCGCGACGTTTGACCTCACCGGCCTGCCACCGACACCTGAAGAAGTGGCGGCTTTTTTGCGTGATTCACAGACTACGCAAGGGCACCATCAAGCCTACAGGGCCCTGATCGAGCGACTGCTCGCCTCACCCCATTACGGTGAAAAATGGGGGCGTCATTGGCTTGATGTAGCCCGCTACGCCGACTCGAATGGGCTGGATGAAAACATCGCTCTCGGCACCGCGTGGAGATACCGCGACTATGTGGTGAAGGCGTTTAACACGGACAAACCCTTCGACCAATTTCTCACGGAGCAGATCGCTGGTGATCTGCTGCCTGCGGCAGATTTGGAAACTCGGCGTGAGCATGCCACGGCCACCGCTTTTCTGAATCTCGGAGCCAAGGTGCTAGCCGAGCCGGACAAGGAGAAGCTGGTCATGGATACTGTCGATGAACAAATCGAGACGATGGGCCGCGCCTTTCTCGGCATGACTTTAGGCTGCGTGCGCTGCCATGATCACAAGTTTGATCCGATCCGCCACGACGACTACTACGCGCTCGCTGCCATTTTTAAAAGCACCCGTGCCTACAGCAGCGATCGCATCGGCGCGCTCTCCACACCCTTTGAAACACCAATCGCAGGACTCTATGAATTTGCCGCAGTGAAATCTGCTGAACGCGCATTGGAAACCAAAACCAAAGAGGTCGCCACAGCCTCTGCTGCACTCAAGAAAAACAAGACACCCGAGACGCTGGCCACCGTTGATCGGCTCATGCATGAGCAGGAGCGCATCGAAAAAAATCTACCCGACCTGCCAACCGTGATCGGAGTCACTGATGAAGAAAAAGTACTGCCTGAGCTAGCCATCCACATTCGCGGTAGCCACCTCACGCTGGGTAAACCGATCTTACGCGGCTTTCCCTTGGTCATGCAGACCAGCAAGTCGGAGAAACCCAGCTTCCAAAAAGATCGTAGTGGTCGTCTGGAACTCGCTCGCTGGCTGGTCAATCCAGAGCACCCGCTGACTTCCCGTGTGCTGGTGAATCGTGTGTGGAGCTGGCATTTCGGCCAAGGCATTGTCTCCACGACGGACAACTTCGGCCTGCTCGGTCAAGCGCCGACTCAGCCTGAGCTACTCGACTGGTTGGCGCGCTGGTTCACTCAAGAGGGCTGGGGCATCAAAGACCTGCACAGGCTGATCATGACCAGTTCCGTGTATCAGCAAAGCAGCACGAATACGGCCAGTGCTGCTGCCGCGATTTCTGATCCTGAGAACCGTCTGCTGAATCATTTTCCTATTCAGCGTTTGCAGGCAGAGGAGATCCGAGATGCGCTGCTGGCTGTGGCTGGTCAGCTCGATGGGCGCATCGGCGGTAAGACCGTACCGCTGCGCAATCGGCAGTTTGTTTTCAATCACACCTCCAAAGACGCCACGACCTATGTGAGCACGCGCCGTGCACTGTACATGCCGATCATCCGCAACAATTTGTACGATCTCTTCCAGCAGTTCGACTATCCCGATCCATCCACCTCCACGGGTCTGCGCAACAGCACTATCGTTTCCCCACAGGCGCTACTGCTAATGAACAGTGATCTGGTGATGCAAGCTGCGGATGCACTAGCGTCCAAGCTGAGGCCGCTGAGTGGGGTCGAGAAGCGCCTCCATCTTGCCTATCAACTGGCCTTTGGTCGTGAAGCTCAGCCCAGTGAAATCCAGCGCGCGCGCAATTTCATCACCGTCACCGACGCCGCGCTCGCCTCTGACATCAGTGATGCAAACCAGCGTGAAAACCGCGCCTGGAGCCTGTATTGCCAGACGCTCTTTATGGCGAACGAGTTCATCTATCTGCGCTAGAGCCGAACGGGCACACCATGTCCGTCGAGGAAGCGCTTCACATCACCGACGGTGTATTCGCCAAAGTGGAAAACGCTAGCTGCTAGCACGGCATCTGCTTTGCCTTGACTGAGCACATCTGCCATGTGCTGGAGATTCCCCGCACCACCACTGGCGATGACGGGAATCGTCACCGCCTCACTCACCGCCCGCGTCAAAGCGATGTCGTAGCCAGCCTTGGTTCCATCAGCATCCATGCTCGTGAGAAGGATCTCTCCGGCCCCACGACGGCATACTTCGATGGCCCACTCGACGGCATCAAGCTCGGTGGGATTTCTCCCGCCATGAGTGTAAACCGTCCACGAACCGCGAGCATTGCGCTTTGCATCAATGGCCACCACGAGACACTGGCAACCAAAGGCCTCAGCGGCTGCGTCGATCACTTCAGGTGTCTTTACCGCTGCGGTGTTGATGCCCACTTTATCAGCTCCGGCCAAGAGCATCTCTCGCATGTCTGCTACGGTGCGGATGCCGCCACCGACGGTCAGCGGCATAAAGCAACTCTCCGCCGTGCGCGCCACCACTTCAGCAATGGTTTTGCGCTCTTCGTGACTGGCGGTGATGTCTAAAAACACCAGTTCATCTGCGCCCTGAGCATTGTAGAGTTTAGCACACTCAACGGGATCACCTGCGTCACGCAGTTGTAGGAACTGCGTGCCTTTGACGACACGGCCTTCTTTGACGTCTAGACAGGGAATGATGCGCTTGGTGAGCATCATCCCGCCATACAGAGGCAAGCCGAGCGAAGCAAGCGCATGTGATGATCACTTGGTTTCTTCTACCGAGGGGAGGCCGATGTTTGGCACCCAGCGCACCTCCATCAGCGTGTCCACATATGCCGAATTTTCCTGTTCTTTAAAAATGCCAGCAGCACGTGTCATCCAGTCCTTAGCCGCAGCTTCGTCCTTTTTTTGGAAAGCCATGGCCGCATGGCCGTAATAATAAGCTGGTGTGTCATCCATGAAGGTGAAACTGTCCTTCAGTGTCTTCTCAGCAACCAGCATTTGATCTTGTTTCACCTCACAAACGAGGCGCTTATAGATCACTAGATGGCGCACCTGCATGGGGATTTTTGGGAAGTCGGCCAGCAGTTTTTGAAAAGCCGCACCTGCACCTGGCCAGTCGTGCTTCACGAAAAGTAGTTCCGCTTTATTAAAGCGTGGAGCCAGCGCGTCTGGCTGCATAGTCTCCGCCTTATCAAACATCTCTGACGCTTTGGCAAAGTCACGAAGCGAGGGTGATAAATAAATGGAGCCGCGCATGTTGTAGAGATCTGGCAGCTCGGGTGCGATCACTTCCAGTTCATCGAGCTTTGCCATCGCATCGACAAAGCGCTGCCGCTGCTGCAGCTCTTGAGCTTCCTGGAGCTTCTTCATCACCTCTGGAGACATGGGCTTCGTGGCCTGCTGCGCATGAGCGAGGCTAAAGAGTGTCGAAATGATGGCTATACAGGAGAGGGAACGAGTATTCATATTTCTATGATAGCGGCCCAACTTCCCCAAGCAAAAGAAAAGAAGCACTCCACAAGCATGTGACGATAACGTCACACCTTAACAACATAATCCACGCGATAGCATAAGCCTGATGAGTAACCGCCTGTGATGGATACTAATCGCTGCCCTGCCCGTTCTTTGCGCCGCACTGGGCTGGTGGATTCTGCCTTGGTGTGCGTCTTTACCGGACGCTTAGCTCGAGGCGTTAACGGCGTCCGTGACCTACACAGCGCGCGATGACCCCCCTGCGCGAGCTCCTCACCACAAAGGGAGAAACACGCCCATGCAGGAAGTCTCCGGCGTCACAGTTGCCGCATCTATTTGGCGTGATATTCTTCTACATCTGCACGCGCACCACACGCAGACTCAGTATCTGGAACCGAGCGAATTCACACGAGCACGGATCGACCCGCGCACTGGCAATCTTCTCACGGCCCAGTCTCCGCCAACCCGTGTCAGCGGTGAGGAACTCTTCATCAAAGACACCCTGCCACCACACCAGCGCACAGGATTACGATAGTCGTGGGAGCGGGCTTCTAACGAATGATTATGATCGGTGGCTTCGCAGCACCGATAACTGGATGGGAGATGTCGTCACTCTTGCTGCGAAGCACGGGCCGATGCCTTGGCGCATCACCAGCCCCATCCCAGGCACGGTCATTCACCTCGATCCCGATCTCCCTGACCACGGGAAACACCTCTTTTTAGAAGCGGGTCCGCAGCGTGAACTCGACTGGCAGAGTGACACGCTCAAGATTAAGCGAGACGGCGCAGCAGCCTACGTCCTACTCAATCCTGGACGCCATAACCTCTCCGCACGCGATCCAAGCACTGGCGAGATAAAGCGCACCTTTGTCATCGTGCTACCTGAGTGATTGAGTCCGCTACCCCACTAGGGTGTGACAAGAAGTCGGAAATCGCTGCCGAGTGTCTCGATGCGGCGGTAGTTGCAGTCATACGCATGGAAAAGTGTGATCCGCCCTGAGTCCGCCGCAGGAAAGAGTACCCTGTGCGCGCCCTCATTATCGAGCCACTGGATGATGTCAGGCTTGTCTTCCGTACCACGAATCACTGTTCCGCGCAGGCCATCAGGTAGAAGGGCAAGATTTCCCTGAACAATGATTTCAAAACTACTACGCTTGATAAAAGCGGGCGGGATCTGACCGAGGAAATGCATGGCTGGAATCTGGCCAAGATTAAACCTGTCTGGCCTGACTTGACCGGTGAGTTCAAGGCTGACCATGTGAGCGACCAGCAGCACACGTCGTGCATCTTTGACGAGCGGTGGCTGACGTGAATCCACCCAACGATTGATAGCCGTATAACGCAGCACAAAGGCCGACTGCGGCTTGTCCAGATCTGGATAAAGACCATGCGCTTCTTCGCTCATTTTTTCAGCCACCTCAGAGCTGTCTGTGAAGGTATCGTTGGCATTGCGCAGGTTTACATCCCCGTAGTGTTTGAAGTGCCGCGCAGTCTCCATGACACGATTATAAACGGCTGCGGCAGGTGGCCCTTGATAGACAACCTTGCCATCCTCAGAACGCTTTGCACCCTTCGGAACCCCCTCCAGCTTGCCTATGCTTTCACGCTCCTCCGCTGCTGGTAAAGCCGTGCGCTGACCGCGATCAAAGGCGCGCTGAAGGGCGGCAGCGCGCGCGTTCTCGCTTTTTAACAGCGGGTTGCCTACTTGTATCGGACGTAAAGTCGGCTTCTTGATGCGATCAAGTGCACGCTGAACAGCTGCATCGCGGTCACGCTTAGCATTCGCAAAGGGGCTCTCATCCTGCGCAGTCGCAGTCGAGAGTAAGCCTAGAATGAGGAGTCTGCGCAGTAACATGATTGAGGATTACCACAAACGAGCACAGTAGGGAAGTTTTGTGTTTCACCTTTGGAAAACCGTTCGGAGCCCCGCTTTTAAGCGGTCGCGTAAAGGCCGAATCCACAATTAAACCAAAGCTCAGGGACCACCTCAAAGAGGAACTCCGTACTGGGCGCAAAAAAACCGCCGCTGGATGACTCCGGCGGCGGTTAATGAATGGTCGGCTAGTGGCCGAAAGACTTATTTGCCGGGAACGCCGAAGACCTGCACTTCGCAATAATGATTCATCTCGTTGGAGGTGTTGCCATTGCTAGTGAGGCGGACAAACTGGGCCTTGGTGTTCTTGCCGTCCACGACGCGGCCATGGTTGGTTTCGATGTAAGCTGGGTCAGCGCCGGCACCAAGCTTGAGGGTGTCGTCGTGATCAGAATTGAAGACAGTGGTGACAGCGGTCTTGAAGTCTTTGTCATCGGACACTTGAACGACGACATCGACATAAGCCTGAGCCTGTTTGTGGTAGTGCCACATGGCGATCTTGTTGATGCTCAGAGGAGCGCCAAGGTCGATCTGCACCCATTGGGGTCCAGGAGCGAGTTCGACGAAACAGCCATCAGAGCCGTCGGCATCACCATCCGTGACCAGTGGCAGATCGCCGATGATCGGAGCAGGATCACTGGAAGTGACGGCCTTGTCTTTGGCGAGATTCACGGTGCCTTTCGGTGCCATGAAGGTCTTCACGATCTTGGACGGATCAGGTGTTTCAAGATTTGGTAGCTTAGCTGGAACCGGGGTCCCGATGAACATCGGCTTCGGAAATTCGAGTTTAATTTCTTCCATCTCCTGAGCGGAAATGGCGGAGCTGAAAGCTGCGATAGCAGCGATGGCGAGGGTGGTGTGTTTCATATTGGGGGATTTTTTGGAAGCAAATCAAGTGGGCGTAATTAGACGGTGAAGTCTTCAGGCGTGAACGTGTATTTCTGGTTGGTCTTCAGGCACTCGTAGGCCTTAAGCACAGTGACACAGGACTTAAAGGCATCCATGACGTTGCAGGTGAGATGCTCAGGCTTCTTCGTCTGCACAGACTCGATGAAGTTCGCGACGTGCGGTGTGTGAGGATAGACGTTGAGGGTGACTGGGATTTCCCATGGATCGAGCGCCTTGGACTCACGAGCATCAGCCACGGCCTTGGCCACGCCAGAGACGGCGTAGGATTTAGGGGCGGGCTTGGCCCAGTTCCGCGTGTGTTCCCAGAACTTATTTTTGATGTTGTCTGGCGCTTTGACCAGCACGGGATTATCACCCGTGGTCCACTGACTCCAGTCTTGGCCTGGCTCAGCATAGACTTGGTTAGAGGTGGGGCTTTCTGAGATGATGGCAGAGCCATTCACGCCCATGTGCTTCTCAAAGTAGCCCTGGCTGCCAGTAGTGGTGAGAACCTGATAATAGGCGCGCATCGTGCCCGTCGGCAGCTTGTATTCATAGAGGCACATGACGTTGTCAGGCAGCTCAAACTTGGCTTTGGCCGCGCCGTCTACGCCAGGAGTACCATCGTAGTAATCGACTCCGCCGGAGGCAAAGAGTGACACGGGAGTGGTCTCGTACATCCAATTAAACATGTCGATCTGATGAGCACCGAGATCGGAGATCGGACCGCCGCCGTATTTGGCGAACCAGCGCCAGTTGAGGAACTCCTCCATGCTGCCGTAGCCGTAGCGAGCAAGCAATTCGGGAGAGACAGGGTTCTTCTTCGGAGCACCCAAAGGCGTGCTGGCGGAGACGCCACGATTCCACTGACCGTAGCAATGAGTGACACGACCCAGGAGCCCTGCCTTTTTGATGACTTGCTCACGCAAGTGGATGTAACGCGGGTTCGAGTGGCGCTGATGACCTATCTGGAAAATGCCGTTGAACTCACGACCAGCCTTCACCATGTCCCGAGCACCTTCGATGGTATTGGACATCATCTTCTCACAATACACCGACTTGCCTTTCGACAATGCCATGCGGGAAAACGGTGCGTGCAGGAAGTCAGGCGTGGCGATGAAGACGGCTTCGATGTCGGTCTGCTTGTCGAGCATCTCTTCGATGGTTTCAAACTGAGTCACCGGGCCTGTGACCTGATGCTTGTTTTGCAGCTCCATATAGCGGGCCATGACGCGGCGTTTGTCCTCACGGATGTCTGAAACGGCCACCCATTGGATGCCGGAAGAGATCTGGGAAGCCCCTGCGCGCAGGCGGTCGCCTTGGGCACCGCAACCGACGAGGGCACACTTGATGGTGCGACCTGCCTTCTCACCCTGAGCGATGGCGCTCTTGCTGGTGGCGAGGTAAACACCGGCTCCGCTGACGGCGCTAGTGCGAAGGAAAGAGCGGCGGTCCATGAACTTGGACAAGCCAGTAGGCTGGGAAGAAGATATCTCGGTGCTCATAGGATGGATTCGAGGTTTACGTCCTGTCTAAGATCAGGCGTCTGCACTTTTCTTTTTACCACAAAGAATGCCATCAAGAGAGAGGAAGCCATGCTTCGCTGTCGTCAATGCAAGGTAAGTGATGATAATGCCGATACCGATATTCACACCGAGTTCCGTATCATCTGGCAGCGCCGCGAGCCCAAAACCAAGGGAAAGGAAAGTCAGACCAGCAGCGAGAAGAGAGAGTTCGCTGAACAGACCAAGCACCACCCAGACGCCGACGAATAGAAGTGCGTAGCCGATGCCATGAGCATAAGCATCAATGACGGACGGTGGGAGGAAGGTTGGCAGAAAACTATTGTCTGTCATGAGCTTGGCGATCACGCCTGTTTTCGTCTCGTAGTTGCCAGCATTGAATGTGGCGGCAGCGCCATCGCCTGAGCGGAATTTATCCACACCTGCCATGAAGAGACGCATACCGACCCAGAGGCGTGTAATAAGATTGGCGAAAGCAAGATCTAGGCGGGGGCAGCATGGAGTGGAGCAGGATTTGTCAGACATGGTATTGTTGGGTTGGTCGGTGAATGAAGAGCTGCAAAGGTGAACGACTCAAAAGCGAAATCCAGCGAAATTTAGAAGGCTGCGGAAGTATGCTGGCTGTCTTTGTGACTAAAGTTAATTTCTCAGGTCTCACTTCAATTCGGCGAGCCTGATTTGCTTTTCGATCTGCGTCTTGCCATCGACATCTAGAATACGCAAGGTGAGCGGCACATCAGGTTGCGACCAGTCGATATCTAATGTGCCGACATTTGGCTGATGATAGGTCTTTTCGATGACTCGGTTCTTGTTGGGTGTCGGTGTGCCGCGCTGATGGATCTGAGTCATCGAGCTAGCCGTTAGGTCGTAGAGTGGGTAAGCCGCGCCTGCTTTGAGGCAGGACATCTCACACCAGTGGCGATCTCCGCTGACAAAGACGACACCTTTGACCTGGGTGTTTTGGATCAGATCAACAAGGCGCTTTTGCTCGTGAGGAAAATTAGCCCAGCTTTCACTGCCAGAAGCATCGGCAGCGAACTGGATGCTGCTGACGATGAGGCGTAGATCGGCGGGTTGCTGGAGTATCTTTTCCAGCCATGCCCACTGCGCTGAACCAAGCATGGTGGTAGATGTATCATCAGTAGGCACAGCGCGGCCACCATCCCCAGCCTGCTCTTTGGGTACGCGCTTCAGAGGACTGCGAAAATAGCGAGTGTCGAGCATGACGACCTGGGTGCTCTTTCCAGCCGGGCCAAAGATTCGGGACTGATAAACGCCTTCCTGCTGGCGCAGTTTTGAACCCGTGGGTTCACCGAGCCAATCCCAAAATTCCTTCTCAGCCTGCGGTCGCATGGTGTAGTCGGCACCGCCATCATTGAGGCCCATGTCGTGATCGTCCCAGGTCGCGAGGATGGGCGCTTTAGTGCGCAGTCCTTGGAAAAAAGTGCTCTGGCTCAGCGCATGATATTTCTCTCTCATGATGACCATATCGGTAGTGTCAGCGTAGATGTTGTCCCCCATGAATAAAAACAGATCCATCGGCAGCGTGAGCGTGCGGTTCAACATGGGGTGGTCGGTGACATTCAGGCATGAGCCAAAGACGATGTGCTGAAGCGGCTCAGTAGGTTTGTTTATCTGAAAGGGAAAACTCGTCTCACCAGGAAACAGGACAGAGAACTTGGGGTTCTCGATGCCCTCGATGTAATTGCGAAAGACGACGGCAAGAGGCGTCTCTTTGGTGGCTCGAATACGCCAAGACACCGCTCCAGACGGCACTCGTGTCTCCCATAAACCCGTGAGAACCACAACGTCCTCATCCGTAGCAAGCGGCGTGCGGTCATGCCCGGTGAACTCGAAGCTGAAATCTGGTGAAAATGCCCCAGTAGGCTCAAAAAGGAACTCGATGTAGCGCTTCACCAGTTCGGCGGCTTTCATGCGCAACTCAGCTTTCCGCGCTTCACTCAATGTCGGCAGGATCGGCTTGAGTAGTGAGGCCGCCGTGTTCGGATCGGGTGAAAAGCAGCGCGGATCGACCTCCACCATAACCGTGCATTTTCCATCCTGAGTGAAATAAGTCCGCACAGGAATATCCGGCACGGCATGGGCGCGGATCATCAGAGGAAAAGCTAGAGCAGTCAAAAAAAGGGCAATACGCATGAGAAAATAGGTCTTGTGTGCAACGAACGTGTATGAAGAATCGTTTAATGAAGAGCAACGGTATTCGTTGCTCAAGTCCATCAAACACCACCAAACTATGAAGAAAGCACTCACCATCCTCGCTATCACCACCATCGCCCTCGGCTCCGCTTACGCTGGCTGCGGTAAGGTCGTCACCAATGAAGGCAAGTTGAAGGAATTCGACGCAGCGACCAAGAAGGTCGTCGTTGAAGGAGCTGACGGCAAGTCCGCCACCCTGACACTGACACCCACATCAAAAGGTGCTGATGGCGCTGATAAGCTCGTCGGCAAGAACGTCAAAGTGGACAGCGAACACGGCAAGATCACCAGCATTGCTAAAGCCTAATTCGCTTTTCCAGTTCTGAATCTGGAAGAGTCCGGCAGCGATGTCGGACTCTTTTTTTATACACTCGGCAGGATTGACCTTTGAAACTCCTTCGCTGACCATCCGCTCAGTCACCCGACCAAGCCATGCGTTTCTTCAGCCTACTATTCTTTTCCTTAATCCTGCCAATCGTCGGGACCGCCCAAAAGCCGGAGGAGATGACCGAGCACTCTAGCAGCCATGGTATCAAATTTTTGGCCGTGCCCGGTTGCAGCGTCCTCTTTGCCACGTATGAGACGACCGTGGCTCAGTGGCAAACTTTCATAGATGAAACAAAGACTGAGTGGGCCTATAAGCCACACTTCAAGCAAGGTGCCGATCACCCCGTTGTAGGCGTCACACTCCAAGATGCCAAACTTTTCTGTGCTTGGCTCACAGATAAAGAGCGCCTGACCAGCAAGATCAACCCAGCCCAATCCTATCGCCTGCCCACACTGCAAGAGTGGGACACCGCCGTCGGACTCCTCAGGACACGTAAACCAGATCTCACCGTGGATGAGCAAGTCTCGGATCAGCGCACCTTCCCCTGGGGCACTCGCTGGCCGCCGCCACCAAAGGCTGGCAACTTTGCTGAAGGTGAAATTCCAGGCTACGAGGATGGCTTTCCATTCACCTCGCCAGTTGGTCAATTCACACCAAGCGGCGAAGGCCTCTATGATTTATCAGGCAACGTCTGGGAGTGGTGTTGGGAGCCAGAAATTCGTGTCGAGCAGGAAGGCGTTCTGCGTGGCGGCTCCTGGGCGTACTTTCGTGCCGAATGCCTCATCTCCGCCTATGCCTATCGAGTGCCAGCTGAGCTGCGCATGCCGACCATCGGCTTCCGTTGTGTTTTTGAAGACAAGCAACGCAGCGCTGTCCTGCTAGCCATGGTCGAAACGAAGAAGGAAAAAAATCGCGCTGAAAGGCGGCAACAAATCATGGGCGGCACTGTGAACAAAGATGAATTAGAGACCATGAAAAAGAAACTCCGGGGTAGCGGTCAAAGCTCGACCGTCCCAGACATAGTGAAGCTCAAACCAGCCCTAGCCGGCACCCCTTTTAAAAACTCTCTTGGTATGGAGTTTGCCCCTCTTGGAGATAAGCTTCTAGCAGGACGCACTGAGGTGCGCGTGCAGGACTTCGAGACATGGCTGAAGAGCGCCGATCGTACTTGGGGAAAGAAGCCCAGCTTCCTACTGGGTGGCACACACCCCGCATCTGGATTATCTTGGAAGGACGCGCATGACTTTTGCGATTGGCTCACCAAGCGTGACCGCACCAATAAGCTCATTCCAGCGAGCGCCAGCTACCGCCTACCAGCAGACACCGAGTGGAGTCTCATGGCAGGATTGAAGGACGAAGTGGGGGCAGACCCAGCCGCCAGAAATGGTGTAACCATCAAACACTATCCCTGGTCCGCAGTAGGAATCTTTCCGCCCACATCCATGACGACGAATCTGGACGCGGCCAATCTACCCGGCTTCAGTGACAGCTACTCTTACACCGCACCCGTCACGGCTGAGGCAGCCAACGAAATAGGCATCTCCGGACTCGGCGGCAACGTCTCCGAGTGGTGCGCTGATACCTGGCCAGGAGCAGATACAGAGCATGTCATCAGAGGTGGCTCCTGGCTTGGTTTTGACAAAACTCAGCTACTAACCTCGACCCGACGCCACGCCGCCAGTGACAGCGCCACACCTGATGTCGGCTTCCGGATCGTTCTGGATATGAAAGCCCCTTGATCAATCACTCATGAAAGATCATAACCTGCCTCATGAACTACTCGCCAAGTCGAGACAGCCGTGGATCACCTGGTGCCTCATCAGCCTTTCTATCTTCGGACTTATCGCCTGGATGATCGGACCCAGTAGCTTGTCGAAAGCTCGCTCATTAGCCGCACAGTTCTACGCTGACAAAGCAGAGAAACACATAAAAAGCGCAGAGTGGCCACAGGCTAATGCTGCCCTCACTTTAGCCCAGCAGTGGAGCAGTCAAAACCCTCGAACACTGCGTGTCACTGCAGACTTCTTGATCGCTATTGGTGGAGAGCCGGCCACCATATTGAACTCACTCCAGCTAATAGCTGCCAGTGGTCAGGCAATCGAGGCTGATTTCCTGAAGATGGGGCAGATCTACATTCAGCAGCAGGACATCTTAAACACGCAGAAAAGCCTAGATAAGCTCACAGCAACCACTCGAACTCAGCGCCCAGCCCTCGAATTACAGGCAAATATTCTACGCCTACAAGATCGAGTCAAAGAGGCTGAGGACACACTGCGTCGCGCCCTGACACTCGACAAAGACGACCCCATTTGCAGACTCCGCTTAGCCATCATGGATCAGCAGGCCACCTTTATCGAAATGCGCCAGCAGGGCCGTGAGGTCATCCTACAACTCTCCACCGGTAAAGACCGAGCAGCCCTCCTCGCCATCGATTTCATGGCGAATGATTCAAGTCTAAGTAGTCTCGAAGCCGACAGCTTACTTCAGAGCATCGACGCCCACCCCAACAAGAGAGCTGAATCCAGACTCCATGTGCTATCGGCACTCATTCGCGTGTGCCCGCAACGGAAAGAAGAGATTCTATCTGCGGAGGTCGAGCGCTACGCAAAAAAAGGCCCTGAAAAACTCGCTCCACTACTTACCTGGCTATTGCGCGAACATGAACCCAAAAAAGTGCTCAGCATGCACACGGGAGATATATTCACCAAATCCCCCCTGCTGATCGAGTCCTATCTTCAAGCCCTCGCCGATCTTGATCGGTGGGAAGAGATCGACAAGACCCTTTCCAAGCCAGCCGGAATGCCCATCTCCAATTCCTATGCCTCCCTGTGGCGTGCCCGAGCCAGCCAGCACATCAATCAGGGTGACATCTCACGCACACGCCAGCACCTACTCATCGTTTATAAAGCCTCTGGACAGGGCCGAGACGCAGCAGCCGCCACAGCCGCAGGTAGCATCGCAGAAGAGGCAGGCATTTATGATTTAGCAGCGAAGTTTTATGAAGGTCTATCCGAGCATCAGCCCAAATTAAAACTACCCATGTTGGAAAAAGCCTATGAAATGGACATGCGAGGACATGACACAGAGCGCGTTTTACAAATAGCAAAGCGACTGCTCACACTACGCCCAGAGAGTGAACAATACGCTGACCGCGTCACCTATCTGCAGCTCGTCGCAGGCTATGATCTAGAGTTAAATCTACAAAAGTTGTATGAAAAAGCCGGGACAAAAACAATGAGCATTGAGCACCAACTATTTCAGGCGCTAGCAGCTTACCGCATAGGTGATCTAGCCAGTTTGCGCATCAAGCTCAGCCACCTCCAAGACATCAGTTCTCTTACACTTGGCCAACGCGCGGTTCATGCTGGACTGCTGTCCATCAGCGGCCAAGTAGGGCCAGCTTTTCTAATGGCTGAAGAGATACCATCCGTGCTACTACTCAAAGAGGAAAAGCGCTTTCTGGCGCGAGCCCTCTGAGCGGCATCACTGATCAGCAGAGCGATCCACCAAGCCAGGAACTGGCCGAGCTTTATCCGCGTAACGGTCGAAACGTTTTGATAGAATCAGCAGCGTTGGTGACCACAGACCGCTGAAAATACCAAAGCGTTCCGCGTGGGCTTTTTGCTCGACATCATCCCCCTTCAGGAACCACCACATCCAGATAGAGAGCATGATGGAATGGATGCCTGCTTGGAAACAAACAGTGCTCAGCGTTCTGCAAATTTGAGGGTTCGTGCGCTCAGGCTAACGCGCCAGCCCACGCCACCACAAGCCACAAACAACATCAGCAGCATCATCGCCAATAGACGCAAGATTTAGTCAACAAAAAGCGGAGCACCTTGTGAGTGCTCCGCTTATCGAGTGGATGAGAAACGTTACTTGGCTGCTAGCGGCGCTAATGCAGCGCCTTTGGCAACCCTGCTGGTCGGGACAATCTTCCAGACCGCACCGCGCTCGCTAGTGTAGGGATCGACCGGGCCGCCGTAGTTTGCTGTGGCATGGGTCAGATAGATAGCGCCATCAGGGCCGATACCAGAACCTGTGGGGCGGATTCCGTCGGCGAGATCGAGCATCTCTTGCATGGCCCATTTGCCAGCGGTCTGCTTCATTCCCCACACCTTACCGCTGCCCCAGTCAGCAGCAAAGTACACGCCATCGAGTTCAGGATATTCTTTGCCACGATAGACACCCAGATTGATGACGCAGATACCCTGATCGACATGGCTGTATTCACCGATCGGCGGCACACCGACATTCGGGAAGTTCGCCGGATCAGAAGACGCTTCGGTGCCATCTGCATTCTTCTTTAGAATCATCGGGAACGGGTGACTGCCGCACATGAACTTCCAGCCGTAGTTCTCGCCACCCTTGCTGCTGGCTGGCTGCATATTGATTTCCTCCCAGTGATTCTGGCCAATGTCAGCGATGTACATGTCGCCCGTCTTCGAATCGAAGCTGAAAGTCCATGGATTACGCAGACCGAAAGCCCAAATCTCTGGCTTGGCCTTCGGATGCACCTTTGAAAACGCCTCCTCACTCACGCCAAACAACGTCATTTGCTGCAACGGCGTGATGAAAGGATTGTCCTTCGGGATGTCGTAGGCGCGATCACCCGACGATTTGTTCACGTCGATTCGCAACATCTTGCCTAACAGAGTATGCAGATCCTGGCCGGCATTGATCACATCTCCTTCCCAGCCGCCGTCACCGACGCCGATGTAAAGGTAGCCATCAGGTCCAAAAGCGATCTGTCCGCCGTGATGATTGCAGTACGGAAAATCAATCTGCATAAGGATTTTTACACTTTCAGGATCAAGCTTGTCAGGATTGCTCTTCGACACTTGGTATTCGGCGATCATCGTCGCGCCATTGAACCACAGGTCTGCATAGGCGATGTAAACTTTGCCGTTGCTCTTAAAGTCCGGGTGAAAGGCCATGCTGTACATGCCCAACTCTAGGAAAGATGAGATAGTCTTGTCCTTCAAATCCAGAAACGGCTTTTTCGTTTTGTTGCCACCTTTGATGATTTGGATCACACCAGGGCGCTCGATCACGAACACACGACCAGTGCCATCATTCGGCGCAGCCACGCTCACGGGATCGACAAGATCATCTGCCACTTTCACGAGGCTGACGGCCACATTGCCGGGCAGCTTGCCGCCTGGTTGGGCTGGTTTGATATCAGCGGCACGCACACTCGTCAAAAGTGCGGTGAGAGTCAGGAATGTAAATATGGGTTTCATGAGGTTGGGGTCAGATTGACGCGCTTCAATACGCAAATGCTACACTAGCGATTTCATAGCATCTCTGACAAGCCTGAAATATCCACTGCCCTTAAAGCGCAAGATCCTCAATGAATGCTTCTCGGAAGCTTCATGGAGGATCTTAAATGAAAGGTTCTGTCGGGAAAATTAGTTCCCCAGGTTCTTCACCCCGTTGACGCGTGAATTCACTCTCAAGCGCAGGCCGTTGAGCTGGATGAAGCCGGTGGCATCATCCTGATTGTAAGCCTTCGTCGGGTCGGCCTCCATTGTGGCGATGTGTGGATTGTACAGGCTGAACTGAGACTGGCGGCCCGCCGCATGGATGCCGCCTTTGTAGAGTTTCACGCGCACTGTTCCAGACACATTCCTTTGGCTCTCGGTCACCAGAGACTGAAGCAGGAGACGCTCTGGCGCATACCAGAAACCATTGTATACCAGCTTGGCATACTCAGGGATCAGGCCGTCCCGAATATGCATCACTTCGCGGTCCATAGTCAGCGACTCAATCTGGCGATGCGCAAAGTGTAGTATCGCGCCGCCCGGTGTTTCATAGACACCACGGCTCTTCATTCCGACGAAACGATTCTCCACCATGTCCACACGACCCACGCCATGCTTGCCGCCGAGTTTATTCAGCGCCTTCATGACCTGAAGCGGATTCAACGGCTTGCTATTCACGGCCACGCAGTTGCCCTTGTCGAAGTCGAGCACGACATACTCCGCCTTGTCCGGCGCATCTTCAGGAAACACGGACAGCGTGGTAAAGTAGTCGCGATACTTCACGTCACCCGCATTGAACCAGGGGTCTTCCAAGATGCCCGCCTCATAGCTTATGTGCAGAAGATTGCGGTCCATGGAGAACGGCTTCTTCGTGCTGGCATGAACGGGAATTTTCTTCTCATCGCAATACGCGATCATCTCCGCACGGCCAGGGAACTGGGTACGGAAACGCTCATCACGCCATGGGGCGATGATTTCTAAATCAGGAGCCAACGCCGCTGTAGTCAGCTCAAAACGCACTTGGTCATTACCCTTCCCTGTCGCTCCGTGAGCGATCGCGGTAGCACCTTCAGCCTTGGCGATTTCTACCATGCGCTTCGCAATCAAAGGTCGCGCGATGCTGGTTCCCAGGAAATATTGACCTTCGTAGATGGCCCCGGCCTGCATCATCGGAAAGATAAAATCCTTGGCAAACTCCTCTTGTAGATCGTCTACATAGATCTTGGAAGCGCCGGTCTTCTTAGCCTTAGCATTCAGACCTTTCAGTTCATCGTCTTGGCCGATGTTGGCACAAAAGGCGATCACCTCAGCATCATAGGTTTCTTTGATCCAGGAAAGGAGGACGGAGGTGTCGAGGCCGCCGGAATAGGCGAGGACGATTTTCTTATTCATAGGTGGTTCGATAATGGGAGGGCCGAGAATAAACAGAACGGGGCTATTGTCGAATGAAGAGGTTATCCGCCGCTGAGTCACCTTTTATGCTTCCCCAACTGTCACTGATCACGGTAAACTCCTCTCATGTCCCACACCACTTGGCATCTCATCAAAGCGGCAACCAACGAGGAATACGGACCACTCTCAAACGATGGCCTCTTGGGCCTAGCCTCTGAGGCCAAGATTTCATCCATGGACAAGCTCTCCAATGATGGACGCCAGACCTGGAGACGTGCCCCGATGGTTCGCGAATTGAAGATGGATTGGCTCATTCAGATGCCTGATCTCTATCTCTATGGCCCCACCAATGTCTCCACCATTCAGGAATTCCTTGCTACCGGAGAGATCGACGAAAGCGTCACGCTAATCAACTGTGTGGACGGAACCGAGGCCCACCTGCGCGACCTTCCCTTCTTCCAAGCCAGCCCCCATCAAGTCCGCAGCGCCAGCACCACCCACGTCGGCACGCAGTGGCCCGATCAGCACAAAGGCAGTGGTGACGCCCTGCTCCAGCAGCGCGTGAAGCTTCTCGAAAGGCAAGTCATGGAATACCAGCACAGCCTCGATGAATGGAAGCGCGCTCACGGCATCCTTCGCCAACAGTTCATCGAAGCCACGGGAAGAGAGCCGCTTTAGTTTGAGCCATACACAGCAGCCAACTGTCGCAGCAATGCTTCAATCTGGCTGTAATAGAGTTCTTCCTTCATCTCTGGTCGCTTAGCTTTCAACGTCTCAAGTTTACGCTCCATCTCATCTCGCTTCTGCCTCTGGGCATCACTGAGTTTCATCTCCTCCTCACTCAGCACCAGAGAGATCTGGCTCGCACGTTTGCCATCTTTGAATTCTTTAGTTTCACCGCTGAAAAGCTCCGCGCGCGTGCCCACACCGTCACCATTGTCCTCAATGAGTGCGTGCTCGGTGGAGATGCGCTCTTCCTTCTCGTAAAACTCGGCGACTAGTTTGCTGGCGTGGCGGAAGGCTTCCAGAATAGACACCTGCTTGTCTTTATCCAAGTCCGCCGTCAGATCTCCTGCAATGGCCGGCGCGAAGAACTCACCAAAGCGTGTGTAGTAGATTTCATCGGCGCTCTTCGTCCCCGTGACGATGATCCGATTCTTCCCCGCCAGTGGTTGGAGGAATCCAGCACTGGATGAACCGCCACCAATGATGATCATCTCCCGCTGAACCGGCTGACACCACGCCGCGAGTTGCTTCGCTGAGACATCAGGTCCACGCAGATTGAATTTCACCTCGCGATTATCAAAAGTCCCATGCCCGATGAGCACAAGCCACATCTGGCCGGTTGGCTTGGTCGCAGCCTTTTTCAAAGCATCCTCCAGCGCCTCCGCGTCATGCTTGTCCTTGCCAATGACTTGGACCGCGATGCCCGACTTCTCACAAGCTGCTTTCCACGTTGTCACCTGCTTCTCGAACTTCTCGGTATATTCGTCATCACCTGGGGCACCGCTGACGATCAATACCTCGACATCCCTCTGCGCTGCATTGGCCAGACCGAGGGGCATCATGAAGACAAACACCAGCAAGCACAGACCCACGAGCTTCCACATACCTTCGTCATTCGTCATTAGGGTTTCGTCATTCCTCATCAGGCCATGCCTCCTTTCCGTCTCAAATACCACTCCGCACTCAGCAGTCCAAGCACGACGGCAAACACCCATGGGGCGTGCCAGAAAGGCGTCGTGATCGTCTCTTCCACAGGCACGCGGATGTCCTTCAAAATCTCCGGCAGATTCAGTAAGTCGGCCAAGCTCAGCACCCGCCCCCCCGACTCTTTTGCGACTCGATCAGCCCATTCACGCCCTGGCTTCAACGAAGCAAACTCCGCCGCTAACGGATCATGAACCCACCCCGTTGCCGTTGTCTTCGTCTCAACCTTTGCGATCTCTGCGGCTAAAATAACAGTCGCCACAGCCCGATATGCGCCCGTCTCGCGCGAGTAGAACTCTGCTTCAAATAACCCGGCTTCCTTCAAGCTCGGCTCGGTAAACAACTCGCTCTTCCTTCCACCTGGTCCGGTGACCTCGATTTTCACAACGGCATCATCCTTGGCTAGGAAGGATTCGTCACGCACGCGCACCTCAAGCTTCATCCGCTTAGCATCTGGCACCGCCGTGAACTGAATCTTATCCGGCACATCCACGACCAGCCAACGCATGAGCTGACGCCAGGCCTTGTCGAGATCCTTGCGTGCGTCTTCATCGCGCATCCCCCAGCGCCAGAGGTCGCCGATCATCACGGAAGCCACGCGACCTTCGCCAAAACGCTGCGCCGCGAGAGCTGGATACGTGGTAGCCTCTTCGCCTGCCTTGATCGTTGCCAACACACTCGCGCCTGGTTTGATAGAGAAGGTCTGATTCACAGAAAAGAAGCCCGGCATCTCGGTTAGCCGCTTTTCATCATCCTCACGTCCCGCACGCACTCTCGTCCACGGCTCCAGCCAACCCTCGCGCGTTAGATCGAATCGCCCATTCTCGACGGCTGGTGACTGCGAAATGCGATCCAGATATACCGGCAGCATCCGCCCCACAGGTGTGTTATCGTAGCCGCCCTGCTGATAGCTTTCCTGCCCACCGAGCATGAGTAAAGCACCGCCGCGTTCGCTGACGAAACGCTCCATCAAATTCATCTGCTCCTGCGTGAAAAACGCCGCCTCGATGTCATCCAGAATGATCGCCCGATACTCGCCCATCAGTTCCTCCGCTGTCTTCGGAAAGCCCGCACTGAGTTCCTTCGCGTCCTTCGTGCCGAGTCGCGTGAGCACCGGTTGATCATAGCGTTGCGCCACACCTTGATCGCCAAAGCCACGGAACAGCGGATTGCTCGTTTCCCCTGTGCGGCCACGCCATTCAAACTTCGGCTCGCGCTTCGCGATACGAATCAAGGATGGTATCTGCACCTCCGTGTCGCCCGCCAGCGCACGGCGAAGAAACTTATACTCCCAGTTCGGCCGACCCGAAACATACAGCACCCGATACGGCCCCGCGCCACGATCCACGGCAATGTGGCGTTCGTTATTCGCCAGCGTCACCTCAGGTGCAGTGCCCTTCACTGCGAGTCGATAAAACGAGATACCCGGCTTCACCGCAGGCACCTTAAGTCGCAGCGTTTGTGCTTCGCCATCCTTTGCGATTTCCACCTTCTCCGTGATAACAACTATCCCGGCTTCATTGAGAACCACGACCGCCACCTCTTTGCCAACGAAGCCCGTGCCTGCAATGCGCGCCGTGATCGTGACGGGCGTATCCTCAAACGAAGTCTGGGTAATCGAATGCTCCACGATGCGCAGATCGGGCGCGGGTTCGTCTTTGCCAACGAGCACAGGGAAGACCGGCACGTTGCTCGTCTTGGGATCGGTCGAATCGGACTTATCAGTCACCGCACCATCGGTGATTAGCACAACCGCCGCTGTGCGATTGCCAGCACCACCACCGCCCAAAGTTTTCAGGGCACTCTCAAGCTCCGACTTCGCCCCCGTGAAGTCCAGCTTGCTGAAATCAGGCACGTTTTGCAGGCGCTCATCAACGATCTGTGTCTTCACGCGAAACATGCGACCAAGTTCATCCAGCCAGGATGGCGGTGACTTGGCATCCTTGCCGAGCGCCTCGCGCATGGATTCACCACGAGTCACACCACCGGAAGTTTCGGCCACCTGCAATGAGGCGCTGTTGTCCGCCACGATCACGACTTCGTTCTCGCCCGTCTTTGGTTGCTTGCGCGACCAAACCGGATCTGTGAGACAAAAGAGCAGCAATCCCCACGCACCCAGCTTGCAGGACACCGCCGCCAGTTTGGTAAAGCCCCGCAGCGGTGATTTCCAATAGCCCCACAAAAGGACCACCGCCGCCACCGCGAGGATCGCAGCGACGAGCCAAAGCCGCTCAGGATGTTGCAGGGCAAGGGTCATATGCGACTCAATTACCATTCCCGAGCTCCTGATAATAGCGTTTCACCAATTCGCGGAACGCGGGCGGCACAGGGTCGCGGTCCACGGGGACCATGGGGTTCTTGGTGTCGCGTTTGGCGAGTTCTTCGGCCACACGATCTCGCAGTTCGACAAGCGGATTCAGAATGCGCATCTGCAAGTGATCGACCTGTGGGGCAGCATCGTTGCGTTCGTGATCGATCCGCATCGCGCGGGCATTGTCGAGCACCTTGGCGGCTTCGTTACGGAGTTCAGGCTGACTCAAAAGCTCCTCCACATTGCGCAGGCGATCCGTCCATTGGTCATAGCCGCTGCCACTGAGCGGGCGTGTGTCTTGGGTCTCGACACCTTGATCAAAGAAGAAGGCACCGCCGTCCTCGCCACCACCTCCGCCTCCAGCGCTGTTGCGCTCACGTCCGCCGGGCTGCTGCTGAGGCGAGCGATTGGCGGAAAGTTGCTGCGCACCGCCTTGCTTCGACTCCGATGGAGACGCTCCAGGTCTTCCAGCCGATTGAACACCCTTCCCCGAAGGCGAACCCGGTTGTCCAGGTTGTTGCCCCTGGCCCTGACCTTCACCTTGAGCCATCTGGCCGGGTGACTCGTCGGGTTGCTTGCCTTGTCCTGGCTGCTTGCCTTCTTGACCTCCTTGACCTGAAGGTGCATTCGCTTGCTGCTCACCGAGCTTTTGTCCCCGGCCTAGAGAAAGCCCAGGCTGTTCGCCGCCCTTGGATTGTCCAAGTTCATTGCCTGCCATCTGACCAGGCTCCTTGCCCTCGCCTTTAGCATCACCTTTCGGGCTTTGCTTCGAAGGCTGGCCTGAAGGCGAACCTTTGTCTTCAGGTTCCTTCACAGCCATTTCAGAGGGCTTGTCTCCCGGCTGCTGACCGGCGGCTTCCGCTTCACCTTTAGATTCATCCGAAGGCTTGCTATCGGCTTTGGGTGAGATTGCAGATGCCTGCGCTTTCTCGGCGTCTTGACCCGGTTGACTGGATTGACCTTTCTGCCCGGCTTCTAGGATCAACTTGTCCAATTCCGTCCGCGCCATCCGCAGTGCTTCGGTCTCGCTGCCGAGCACACTCTCGGCGGCATTCTCCACGCCTTGCTGGAGTTGATCCACGAGCGTGTTGGCTTTGCGTTCGGCGTCTTGGGCTTCGACTCGTTGGCCATAACGGGACTGCATCCGCGCTTCGTCGAGGTGTTCTTCAAGCCCACCCGTCTTGGCTTCGCGCACAGCTTCGTAAAGACGACGATGCAGCAGCGGGTTATTGCCCTCAGCTTGCTCGCTCACCCGCTTCATGTCTTCGAGCAGCTTTGCCACTTTATCCTGTTGCTCCTGGATCTGGCGTGAGGCCTCGCCGCCCTTCAGCATCTTGTCGAGATCAGCGCTGGTATCTCCACTGGGCTCACCGGTTTTCTGGTTCTCCAGGGACTCGCTGATCTGCTTCTGCTTCTCAGCCACTTCACGTGCCTGCTGGCGCATCTGCTTCATCTCATCGCCAAAGCGCTTGGCGGTCTTCTCTTTAAAATCTTCCTGCATCTTCTCCAGCTCACGTTGCGCGCGAGTGGCGGAGTTCGCGGCTTCGGCGAGATGTTGCTCCTTCAGTTTCTCGGCGGCTTCATTCACCTGCTCGCGGGTTTGTTCGAGCTGCTGTTTGGCATCTGCCATGTTCGCTGCGTTCTCGGGCTTCTCCATGCGCTCCTTGAGATCATCGAGATCATTCACGAGTTGCTTTTGCTCTTCTTCGAGACGCTTGAGCTGGTTTTGCAGTTCCTCCTTCTCCTGCTCGGTCTTGGCTTTATCGAGCTGCTTTTGCAGTTCCTTCATCTTCTCGGCCAAGGCTTCCTGACGACGTGCGAGTTCCTTTAGCCGGTTCAGCACTTGCAGGTTCTCCTGCTGCTCGGCGGTTTGTTCTTCGGTTGCCTGCTTCTCTTCTTCGTAACGCTGCTCATCCTGCTTCATTTCCAGCTCCATGAGCTGATTCTGCATCTGCTTTTGTTTACCACTGGCGCTCTTCGACGACTTCGAGCGCATGATCTTGTGCTCACGGCTCTGCGCCTGATGCAGCCACTCCAGTGCGCTTTGCTCAAAGGTCAGCGCTTGATTCAGAGAGGCGCGCTTCTTCTCCTCCGCCGCCATGCCGAGCGGATCGAGCGCGTCCTTCATGCTCTTCCAGGCTTCGGTGAGCGCGGTCTTGATCTGGGCATCTTCGGCTTTTTCCATTGCCTCTTTAGTTTGCTCCAAAGCCAATGCCTGGGACTCCTGCACGACTCCAGCATCAGGTGCCACGGCTTCCATGGTCTTGCCCGAATTGGTACCACGCACGAGCCGCCAAGTGGCGTTCACGATCTGCTTCTCCAGCTCGACGAGCTTGTCCGTGTCGCCTTTAGGTTCCTTACCTGGCGGTCCTGGAGGCGATTCACCTTCACGGAAGATGTCTTCAAAGTGGCGCACGTCGGCAAAGAACATGTCGCTCATCGCACGGCGCACTTCACCCTGCGGGCCTTTGTCCTCCGCCCAGAAATGGTAGCTCACGAGTTGACGCGGTTCCGCGTTCTCCTGTTCCATGGAGAGCAGTTCCTTCACATCCTGCTTCTTCGAGGGCTCAGTGACGCCGTGTTTGAAAATGACGTCCTTCGTCTTGCCCGCGATGCTGAAACTCGCGCCACTCTTCGTCACACCGAGATCATCCCAAACCTTCGCCTCGACTGACAACTCCTGGATCTGCGAGACCTGCACATCGCGCTTTGGGAAGACGACCTCGATCTTGGCGAGTTGGTTCGACTGCACTGTCACGCTGATCCAAGGCGGGTTCTTGTTCGCTCGCTCCTTGTCATCGACGAGATGCACGCGCCACTTCTGCGTCTTCTCCGCCTTCATCGTCGCCACGAGGATCGTCTGATCTTTGGCCGATGGCACGAGCTTGAGCACCGTTTTGTCTTCGCCAAAAAGCTCCGCATCTTTGAGCGGCTTGTTGACCTTTAAACTGAAGTCAATCGAGCTGCCTTCCATCGCCGAGATCTTCTTCGTGTTCTTGATCTCCTTCGGCGGCAGCTTCGTGTATGTCGGCGGAGTGATCTTCACATCCACCTGTTCCAACTTCGGGCACACAAAAGTCGTGATCGTGTGCTGCTTGGATTTGCCCTCGCCGAACTCGACATGATAGCGCGCGTCCTTGTCCACCTTCGCGATCATGCCGCCGAAGACTTTTTCATCCACCGTCAGCCGCATGGGGATGCGATCGCGTTCCTTGCCATCGAGTTCGGTGACGATGAGCATGGCCTCAGCAGGCACATCTTTGGCAAACTTCGCCTCGACGACGAGCCGTGAGCCGCGCTCGATCTCGGTGTCTCCTGGAGTAATTGTGGCGGAGAGTTCTACAGATGTGGTTGTGATCTGAGCTTCAGCCAGTTTGAACTTTGGCTGGTTATGCTCACGCACAGCACGGTCCGCACTCGTAACGCTGAAAACAAGCAGCACACATGCGGCAATCATGGCGGCCGATCCCCAGACCTTCTGCCGCCAGCCGAAGAGCAGCTTCTTCCAATCATGGGTAGCCGAGTAGTCGGTGAATTCAGAGATGACGCGGTGATCGAGAAATGTCGGCTCCGTTTTGTGCAGCAACTCCGCTGCGGTGATGGCTAAGCCATTGAGCTTGGGATCTTTGGCTTCGAGCTGGCGTGCCATTTCAAGGCTGCTGGCACGTCGAAGAAACAGCAGCCACGAAAGCAAGACCAGACAAAGAATCGCGATCAACACCGCTGGCACAAAGCGGGATTGCTGCGCCTTTGGCAGCCATTCAGGATGTGCCGCCAACATGAGCAACGCAGCACTTAAAAGCAGATAACTCAGGATACCGAAACGTTGACGTCGCATGGTTCGAGACGCGCCGATGACCACGCGGAACTTCTCTTCGAGTATTTCGGCTTCGATCATGGTGATGAATACGCGGGTTGAAGTGTTCCCTGTCTGATTCTTCCAGCTAGCCAGGTTTCCCAAGCAAGGATGGCGAGAAGACTGCCGAGCAGCCATATCCAAGCACGCTGCTGAGCCTCCTGCTCGGTGATGGCAAGACGTTCTTTGTCCTCGGCTTTGGCGCTGGCCGCGGCCTTCACGTCACCTTCTTCGACTCGCACGCCGAGTTCACGTAGCTTGGCCAGATGCATCGGGGTAATGCGTCCTTCTTCGGGCGCGATATTGACGGCGATTAGGCGATCTTTGGCCAAGGTGTAAATGCCAGGTGTCTCAGCGCGAATGGTGTCGCCGGCTTTGGGAGTGAGCATCTGACCGTCGGGAGTCATGATCGAGGTGGCTGCCTCAAGCGGAAGCACATCTCCAACCAACAACGACACAGCTTGTTCGTTGCGGAATCCTGCGGCTTCCAGCCAGCCGTAGAGCAGCGGGACGAACTTGGTGCTGAGAGCAAGCTGGCTATCTGCCGGATGCCAGCCGCTGGTGAGCAAGACTATTCGACCTTTGCCAAGCGACCGCGCGAGGATGGCAGGATCACCTTGGTCAAAGCGTGCGAGTACTTCGAGTGGCGCTTGTTTTGGGAGCGTGAGTTGGCGGTGTTTCCAAAAGCGAAGCTTCGTGAAGTCGCGCAAGCGCTCATCAGCAAAGGGCCGCAGTAGCGGATGCGCGGTCTGCACCTCAGCGAGCATCTGGTATTGATCCGACTGATCTGTCGGATCGGAAGGATTGATCAGAACTCCGCTGACTCCCGTGAGTGCTTCTAGGTCCTGCGCCTTCATCTCTGGCGTGACTACTGCGATGACCAAGCCACCCTTCTCTGCCGATGCGCGCACGCTTTGCATGAGAGGCGCACTGAGTCGTGCGCCTGAAATGAAGACAAGCTCCGTGCCCGCGGGAATGTTCGCAACGCTCTCCGGCACGACAGTGAGTTCAGGGCGCAGGCTTGGCGTCTGCTGCAAGGCGCGGCTCAAATAGAAGAGAGGTGAGGCGGCTTCGCTGCGCGTCTTCTCATCGCCGATGAAGACAATCTTCACGACCTTCGGTTGCGAGGGAGCGATGTAGATAAGGTTGTCGAAGTCCCAGGCATCGCCAGTGAGATTGAGTATGCCTGTGGTGCCGGGAAGGCTGACCACTCGACTGGCTCCAGGCGGTAGATAGCCGGTGATCGGTGATTCGGTGCCCTCGTCCCAGGCGAGTTTGAAGTCGCTGGCATTGGAGTCGCGAGTGTTGCTGAGGCGGACACGAGTGGTGGGAGCTTCGGCTTTGCGGGCAAGATTTCCCGCATCACTTTCCTCAGCACTCGCCACGAGCGAGAGCGTGAAGTTGTCGGCGTTCGGCGCATCCACACGCACCACTTCAACGGCGATGTTTTCCGGCCAGACCATGCCTCTCAGGGCATCGAGCCGTGCGCCTTCCTGGAAGTCGGTGATGACGACGAGACGCTTCCTCAATCCACTCAGACCCTGCGCGCTGCCAAACCAACCTGCGGCATCCACCAGCGCCTGACCGAGATCGGTCGAAGACCAGCCGGGCTTCAGCGCGGCGAGTTGTGGCTTCAAAGTGGCGATGCGGGTGCTGGCGGAGGTCTTGTCTTGATCGAAGGACCAGAGCAGCTTCGTCTCGCAATCCATCGTCGCCACAGCGAGTCGATCTGTGATGGCGATCTTCTCCAGTCGTTGAGTCGCAGCAGCCACAGCTTGTTTCCAGAGATCACTGCGCTGCATCGACGCACTGCTATCCAGAAGCAGCACCGTGGCTTGATTCTGCGACACAGTGTCTTCATTCTCCGAACGCCAGAGAGGCCGCGCAAACATCAGCACGAGCAGCAGCAGCGCGAGACAGCGGAGCAAAAGCAGCAGCCAGTTTTCGAGGCGACGCTTGCTCACAGGCATCGGCGTCTGCGCATCCAGAAACATCAGCGAACTGAACTCCACCCGGTCCTGCGGTGGCTTACGACGCAGATGCATCAGGATCGGTCCGATGATGGCCGCACCGCCGAGGAGATAGAGTGGGAATAGCCAGGTCATCGGCGTGCCACGCCTCCTTTCTTTTTCAGACGGGCGGAAAGGAAGTCGAAGAGGACGTGTTCGATGGGCGTGTCGGTCGGGGTCCAGTGGTATTCGATGCCTTGACGTTCACAGGCGCGGCGGATGAAGTCGCGGTGGACGTTTAAACGGTTCAAATAGACCTCGCGGGCGGAGGCGGGGTCGATGAAGCGCTCGGTGCCGGTTTCGGCATCGCGGAAGTGCGCGGCTTTGTCGAAGCTGAAGTCGATCTCGGCGCGATCCATGACGTGGAAGAGCACCACGTCGTGGCCCATGGCACCGAGCAGACCGAGCTGACGCTCCAGCTTCTCCACAGGCGCGAGCAGATCCGACACGAGACAAATCAGGCCACGCTTGCGGACGAGATCGGCGAGCTGGCTGACACTAAGATCGAGCGATGTGGCACCCGTAGGCGCGGGCTTTTCCAGCTCCAGCATGAGCCGCCGCAGATGACCGGGGCGATTCCGCGCGGGGATGTGTTCCTGCAAGGTTGGACCAAAGGTCGTCACGCCCACGGCATCGCCCTGCTGCATGAGAAAGAGGGCCATGGTGGCGGCGAGCGTGGCCGCGTAATCCGCCTTCGTCATCGACCCCGAGTTGAAGCTCATCGAGCGGCTGTGATCCACGACGAGTTGGCAGCGCAGGTTCGTCTCGTCCTCGAACTTCTTGATGTAGGTACGGTCACTGCGCGCCAACACCTTCCAGTCGATGTAGCGCGGATCATCACCTTGGACGTAGGCCCGGTATTCGGAGAACTCGACCGAGAAGCCATGATACGGGCTGCGATGCATGCCTTTCCACAAGCCCTCGACGATGACCTTGGCGCGCAATTCGAGAGATCGAATGCGCGCAAGGGCGGAGGTGTCGAGGTGAGAAGACATAAACAGGGGCTTTTAAACAGACCGTGATTCCTTTTCAGGCTAATGGATGAATTCCAATTCGCCCTCGGAGAAAACTTCTGGAGCAGTTTGAAAATCATCGGCAGGGTATTCGGGCCAAATCAACTCAGCTCCATCTTCAAACGGTTCGTAAATCGGCACAAGGTCAGTGATGCCTAAAAAGCTCGGAGGATCTTCAAACGCTTCGTTGCCGACTGCTGCATCCGCAGTTCCAAATGCCAGCGCTTTTCGATAGGCTTCCCGCCAACTTGAGGCTTTAATCAGTCGAAGATTTTCCCAATAAGCTCCTTTACCAATGGCGCTAGATATTCTCTTTTCCAATGAAGCCGCCATCCACCAACCATTGGGGCTGGTTGGTGATTTAGCTTTGATGGAGGTCTCGTTTGCCATTCCTCCCGACTAGCTCTTGAGGTTTTCAATCAGCTTTTGAATGACTTTACTTACCGTCACGCCTTCCGCCTCAGCGCGGTAGTTGATCAGAATACGGTGCCTCAAGACCGGCAAGGCCAAGGCGCGAATGTCGTCGAGAGTGACGTGGGCACGGCCTTGGATGAGGGCTCTTGTCTTGGCGCCGAGGACTAGGTTTTGACTGGCTCTTGTGCCTGCTCCCCAGCTGACCCATTCGTTGACGAAGTCGGGGGTGCCAGGGCGGTTGGGGCGGGAACTGGCGGCGAGTTTGACGGCGTAGCGGGCGACGTCTTCGGCGATGGGCACCTTTTTCACGACCTGCTGGAAGGCCTGAAGCTGCTCGCCGGTAAAGAGGCGATGCACGGGCTCTTTTTTGCCACTCGTGGTGCGGGTGACGACGGCGACTTCTTCGTCCTCGCTGAGGTAATCGATGACGATGTTCAGCATGAAGCGGTCGAGCTGCGCTTCGGGCAGCGGGTAGGTGCCTTCCAGCTCGATCGGGTTTTGGCTCGCGAGCACGAAGAACGGCTGCGGCACGGGGCGCGTCACGCCGAGCAGCGTCACCGCACCCTCCTGCATCGTCTCGAGCATCGCCGATTGAGTCTTCGGCGAGGCGCGGTTGATTTC
>CAMAQH010000015.1 GCA_945860295.1 Prosthecobacter debontii | reverse complement strand
TGAGGTGCGCTAGAATGTTGGACCAGGAGATAAGGGAATAAGCAGCATGAAAACAACCCTCCGAAAACGTTACAGCAGTGATTTCAAAGCGCAGATCATTGATCTCTTCAATCTTGGTAAAACGGTGCCCCAGCTCGCAGAAGAGTTCGGTGTGGGCACCAGCATCCTTTACCGATGGGTGCAGCCTGCAAGCTCAGACCAACCGGCGCAGCTCGGCAGTGCAGCCCTCCGAGCCGTAGGCGAGGTGGGCGAAGCGGACGAGCTGCGCCGGTTGCGCGCCGAGATCACCCACCTGCGGATGGAGAACGACATTTTAAAAAAGGCCGCTGTCATCCTCGGCACGCAAACCCCGTCGAGACCCGCCAGATGATTCTTCAACTCCAGTCACAGACAGGCGGCAGCATCCGCCAGGTTTGCCAGGCCATGAGACTGCCTCGCAGCAGCTTCTATCACGCGGCAGAGATCACTCCCAGCCATCATGAAGATGTCCGCATGGGCAGGCTCATTGAAGAGATTTTTAAACGCAATCGTCGCCGTTACGGCTACCGCAGGATCCATCAGAAACTCGGCGATCATGACGTCGTGTGTGCTCCCTCCAGACTGCGCCGGATCATGAAGCAGAGGCAACTGCTGGCTATCCAGCCGAAGAACTTCCAGCCCAAAACCAGTGATGGCCGAGCGGATCGGCCTTGTGCAAACCTGCTGGCTAGCGAGTCTCTGCCTCAAAAGCCTGATCAAGCTTGGGCTGGGGACATCACTTTCATCCCCACCTCCACAAGCTGGCTTTACCTCGCCGTGGTCATTGACTTGAGCTCACGCCGTATTGTGGGTTGGAATCTGGCCACGCACATGCGGGCGGAACTCGTCGTCCATGCCCTGGAGCAGGCCTTACAGGCGCGGCCAGCAGCGCGGGGAGCCATCTTCCATAGCGACCGCGGCAGCCAGTACGGCAGCGGTGCATTCCGCTCGGTTTTGGAACGTGCTGGTCTGCGCCAAAGCATGTCCGCACGAGCCAATCCGTATGATAACGCCTGGACGGAATCCTTCATGGGCACCCTCAAGCGTGAGATGCTTCAGGGCGGCTGTTTTGAAGATGCCACTGATGCTCGGCTGGAACTCTTCGAATACATCGAAGGCTACTACAATCATCAACGCAAACACTCCGCTCTCGGATACCTCACCCCAAATCAGTTTGAAACCCAAACCCATAACCAACCCCTAAATTAAGGGAGTCTTTGGTCCAATAATCCGTTGCACCTCAGAGAGTCCAGCACACAGGTCAGGAAAAAGCCCGTTAAACAGACTCGAGAGAGCCAATGACAAGCACTCAGAGTCAAGGATGGCCCGATGCGATGAAAACTCCGCCATCGTGTGATGAAGAAAATTCACCACTACCTTGCATCTTGGAGGTTTTGCATGAGGATCTAAATTCAAAATGATGTCCCATCCAGCTTACCTCCGCATCTTCTCCACTGTTTTATTCGCGGGCTCAATGCTCACCGTCACCGGCCTAGTTCAAGCACAGACAAATCGGCGTGGGGAAGCCTTTCCCGGGCAGGCGTTCAATCGCATTAGCCGTGGAGCTGAGATCCCGGCCGCCCTTGGTTCACGGCTGCCGCAGGTCGCTGCCTGGTATGATCATTCCGAGGACGAACTGCGTGCCATCTGCCAGCAGGACCGAACGCTGCGCATGGACCGTCAAGGTCGTTTACACTATGTTTGCGACGGCCTCCTGCCCCTGCAAAACGCCGTTGCAAAGGCTGCAACCACCACTGTTACGTCCGGCACCTCTGCTATCACGGCGGTGGATGCTTTCCTCCTCCATAGCAAGCCAGGTGCTTCAAAGGTCATCTACCTTGACTTCAACGGCCATACCACTTCAGGCACCATCTGGAACAGTAACTTCACTGGTGGTGCCGACATCGTCACCCTGCCCTATACAAACGACAGCACTGTCAGCACAAGTTTCTCTACAACAGAACTCGACAACATCCTGTCCATCTGGCAGCACGTCACCGAGGACTACGCACCATTCGATGTGGATGTCACCACGGAGGACCCTGGTGTCGAAGCTCTGCGGAAAACCACCAGTTCCGACACCCAGTTCGGCGTCCGCGTCTGCATCGGCGGCAGCAGCTACGACTGGTACGGTGCCGGTGCCGGCGGTGTCGCGTACTTGAATTCTTTCACCTGGAACTCCGACACGCCCTGCTTCGTCTTCACCTCCCAGCTCGGCAACGGCAATGCCAAATATACCTCCGAAGCCACCAGCCATGAGGCCGGACACACCTTCAATCTCAGCCACGATGGCCAGGTCGCCCATGATACGGTCGCCGCTGTCGGTTACTACCAAGGCCATGCCAACTGGGCCCCTATCATGGGTGTTGGCTACTATGCGGATGTCGTCCAATGGAGCAAAGGGGAGTATCCCTACCCTAACAACCTGCAGGACGATACCGCCATGATTTCAAATATCTGCGGTTACCGTGCGGATGCTCATGGCGACACCATCGCCTCCGCCACGCCTCTCAGTGGTAACAGTCCCACAGCCAGTGGCATCATCGAGCGCCTTATCGATGCCGACCTCTTCGCCTTCACCACAGGAGCCGGCCCCGTCAGCTTCACCGCCACACCCGTCGCCCTTTCGCCAAATCTCGACATTCAACTCGCTCTTTATGATGGCTTCGGCACCCTAGTCACCTTCGCCAATCCCACCACAATGGGTGCCACGCTCAGCGCCACCCTCGACCAAGGCACTTACTATCTAGCTGTCGATGGTATCGGCACTGGTGATCCCACCACCGCTTACAACGACTACGGCAGCCTTGGTCAGTTCAGCCTCACCGGCAGCGTCATTCCCACCACCGGTGCCGCCCCCATCGCCGTTGCCGATAACAGCGCACCCACCACTGGCACAGCCCCGCTCACAGTCACCTTCTCCAGCGATGGCAGTTATGATTCCGATGGCAGCATCGCCAGCTACAGCTGGGACTTTGGCGATGGTGCCACTTCCACCGCTGCAAACCCTGTGTATACCTACACCGCTCCCGGCACCTACACGGCATCCCTGGTCGTTGCGGACAACAGCGGGCTATCCTCCGTGGCCGACACCGTCATCATCACGGTTCAAAACAACAACTACGTCTATGTGGCGAAAATCGCCATGAGCCGTAGCACCAGCAAGCAGGGCACCCAGGCTACTGCCACCGTCACCGTACGTAATCAGAGCGGCGACCTCGTCTCCGCGGCCATCGTCACCGGCCAGTGGAGCGGCCTCACCCGTGGCACCGTCTCCAAGAGCACTAGCCGCCGGGGCAATGCTGGATTCACCTCTGCTCGCACGAAGAGCACCGGCACCTTCATCTTCACCATCACCGACATCACGATCTCCGGTTATCCCTATATCCCCGCTAATAACACCGAGACCAGCGATTCCATCATCTCGCCTTGAGGATGGAACTTTCCGCTGATGCCGAACCAACCTCCCATCAAGCCCTGCGGTTAAAAGCCGCAGGGCTTTTCGCGTCGAGCGTCTCCGCGCCGCACGGAGCGCCGCCTTGAGGCGGAATCTGGTGGCACTCGTTCCGACTGAAGCAAGTGCTCTAAAATCTGCCTCCCTAATCTTCGTGAGCAGCACGTCTCAAAGTCACCAGCGAAGCCGTGTCCCAGTTTTGCTGCTTCCTCCTCAGCCTACCCCCGCGCATCTCTTAACGCCAGCCGCTGCGTCTCCGCGTCAGCATCAGCAAAGCGCGTTTCCAGCGTGCTCACGGCATTGTTGTGATTCATCATCGCACCGTTCTTCGCCTAGGCGACGAAACACAGTCACCTCGATCACAGATTCATTCTTCCCAGTCTTGATCTGAAAATAGAAGCTTGAGCGTCGAATCACCAGCGGCATTTGGCTCTTGTCACTTCATGGCGCAGGGCATGCGTATCAAAAGGGGTTTGTGATATGAGCTATGAACTGGGTGCGGTAGAAGGGATCGAGGGCGGTGCGCTTGCGCTTGGCGCGCATGAAGCACGGGGTGATCATGAGCATCTCGTTGAGGCGGTGCAAGGTGCGGCCTTCGACCCGGGAATTGGGCAATTGTGTGAAGCGCTGCTGTAGGTTTGCGTGGGCAGAGCTGAGTGGCGGTGAGAAGCGGGGCGGGTGTCAGGGATTTCATCCGCACGGTATCCAGTGGCTATGGTAATTTGTATTATGTCTTTTCACCCTCGCCTTACCTCTGATTCTCGAGGTTTACTTCCTCACTTGATGCGCATGCCCTGGCGCTTCAGGAGAGCAGACAGAGCAAGCGCCAGCAAGCGGGTAGCTGCGCGAAGGCCTTTTTGAGGAAAGCTTACACGCCGCGCTCGGATGCCGTTTTGCCTCTGTGCAGCCAAGGGTGCAAAAACGGAGCCTTGGCCAGCACCGCTGGCAGAGGGTTATGAGTCTTGCGACCCGGACGTCGGGGTTTGTAGCCTTTGGCTGCGATCCTTCGCTGAAGATCGTGTTGTCGAGATCCAGCGTGAAGCTCTTGAGCGGCTTTTTGAGCAAAGCAAGCAACCAGCAGAAAATGCGAAATAACGCTCATATTAGCCTTGGGTAAACGGGCAAAGAAGCGCAGGATCGCATCATCGCCCGGAAAGTGCTTAAGCCCAGAATCGAGTGCAAAGCCTAGTCAAAGCGCAGCCAGTCGCAGTGAGCGAAGCGAGAAGCCTCAACGATCACCGAGAGTAAAAACGCCGTGAAGGTGTGAGCGATATGGATTGCGTTGGGCGTAGCTTAGATGAAATACTAAGCGCGAGCTGACTGATCGAGAAAGCCGATTTGACGCAACTAAGCGATGAAACTGAAGAGACTCGCGAACGGAGTGACCGCCTTGGAGGTCGAGGTTAAAAGCCGTTGGCGACCACCAGCAAAAGATGCAAAATCAACGGCATCGTCTGGCGCGGTGGGCAGATTAGGGGTTGTGTTCAACAAACACCCATCGCATCGACTTTGCAGCTCAAAACGACCTATTTCAATCGCAGCGTTCCAGTTAATAGAGTAAATAACAATCTTGTTTTGACCGTCAAGAGTGATAAGGAGTGGCTACTAGAGTTAGACTGAAGTTCAGTGTTCAGACTATTTTTTCTAGTGATAGATAGAATACAATATGGCATCTCTACCAAGCATTCAAGAGGCACGTGAGCAGTTACGTCTGCACTTTGAAGTCGAGCGCGAACTCGCTACTCGTCTGCGGCATAGCACTCGGGAGGAACGCATGACTCTTGTTTCTGAGCTTTATTCAGAATTGTATAAACGTGTGCCATTGCACCCACGCACGCTGCGTTCAGGAGATAAGGAGGCTTCCAAACGAAGTATCACAAGTCAGCTTCGGCTGCTCAGTCCTTTTTTAATTCCAGGCGTTTCTATGGTTGAATTTGGCGCAGGCTCTGGAGCTTTGTCCAAGACCGTTGCACGCACCGTTCCTGAAAGTAGGGTTATAGCACTGGAGGTATGCGTGCAGTCAGGTGCTGATGAGGATTTACCCAAGAATTTTCATTGGCAGCATCACGACGGGCTTTCAGTGCCTCTGAAGCATGGAAGTATTGACGTGGCCTTCAGCTATCAGGTCCTAGAGCACATGCATCCTGAAGATGTTCCATTGCATCTTTCAGAAGTAGCTCGAATCCTAGGTGACTGCGGGGTTTATGTGCTGAGCACGCCACATGAGGCGTCTGGACCGCATGACGTTTCCCGACATTTCGGCTTTAAACTGCAAACCTTTCATCTTCGAGAATGGAGTTATCGCGCTCTTGAAAAAGCCCTGCACGAGGCTGGATTCAAAAAAGTGCAGCCATACTGGAGAGGAAAGACGAGAAGAAGTCATGGATTAGTTCACTGCATAATTTTGGCTTTGGAGTCCTGTTTAGCTTTTTTACCGCGCGCGTTGGCAGTGCGTCTAGCTAGAAGGTGCTTGAACAACGTCATTTTGGTAGCCCACAAGCAATATTCCTGAAATTGACTGTAACCACTTGATTTTCTAGAATTCCATGGATTTCAAATCAGCGCTTCTGGTGCTTTTGGTATATTTTATCCGTCCGCAGGACTGGATAGCAGCATTAAACGGTGTAGGAATTGTGACACCCATCATGCTGGTTGCTTTTGCGACGATGATTCAACGTTCTCGCAGTCTGGGTATTAAATTAGATTTTTTACGAACGCCCCATGATTGGGGTATGCTCGCCTACTATGCTTATGTCGTTTACACATCTTCAGACCCCTCGGCGACATTCAAAGATGCATTCTCGCTTTTCGCATTTTACTTTGTCACGGTTCAAGCGCTGAGTAGCGTTACTAGGCTTCACATTTATTTAAAAACTTGGATGTGGGCAGTTTTCACACTGGCGGCCTTTGGCGTGCTAAGCATCATAGGATGGGACATAACTGGGGCAAGAGCGATGACAGAATCCATGCAGGGAAGACTGGCCCTTGGAACTTGGATGCACAACAATCCAAACGCTTTGGGCCATACTTTAATCACAGCCATTCCTCTGGCGTACTTCCTATACTTCTGGAAGAAAAGTATTGGGCGGAAAATTTTAGCCGCAGGGATCGTTATGGTATGCTTCTCAGCAGTGTATCAAACCGAGTCAAAAGGAGCGGTCGTAGCCGGATTTGTCTCTATCGTGTTGTCCTACAGTTTCGGTAAGTCGAAGTTTGTGCAAATTCTGCTTCTTTCTGCTGCCTTAGCTGGTGGGGGTGCCGCGATAAGTCTCATGCCGCGTATGGAGACAATGGGGAGTATGCGTTCAGATGAAGGAATTCAAGGTCGATTGTTGGCTTGGGATCAAGCTAAAATTGCCGTTCAAAATCATTTTACCGGAGAAGGCTGGAAAACATTTCATGCGATTATTAAGTGGCAAAAGATTTGGATGCCAAAGGCCACTCACAGCTCATATGTTAAGCTCGGTGCAGATCTTGGTTATCCTGGCATGTTTTTATATGTAGGTATTCTATGGCTTGGAGTTCGTACACTTTTGCGTGCAAAGCCAATGGATGATGAATTGAGGCGATGTCAGCAGTGCTTATTCACCCTTATTATCTCTTACATTATTTCAAATTGGATGATAGACAGAGCTTATCATACTGAATTTTTCCTGTTCATGGCAGCAATTGGAGCCTATCACCGCTTAGCTCTTCTGAATAAGGAATTGAACGAAAATCTTGAAGAACCTCAAGAAATCCCGGCTTGGCAGTTGCCCCCTATGACCTCTTGGCTAGCAGATCAGCGCACACAATCAACAAGTGCTCAGAATATGATCTTTAAGTATTCATTGACTAAACCTTCCGTGGTTGATGCAGTCATTGCATTATGCGGGACTTATTTAATTTTTTATATTTGGGATTACATTCTCATTAATCTTTGAATCATCGTGCGCAGCGAAAAGCAAACGTTCATCTGGCCTGCTTTTACCACTAAAGATAGCGCTGATAAATCTCCGCCAGCCGATCCAGCATGAATTCTAGGCTGTGGCGCTGCTCGACCATGCGGCGGCCTTCCTGGCTCATCCATTGAGTGTTTTCTGAGTGGTCGATGGCTTCGATAATCCGCGCGGCGAAGGCCTTCACATCACCCGTCGCGAAGATGCGTCCGGTTTTACCCTCCTGAATGATTTCAGGAATGCCGCCACAGTCACTGCCCACCACCGCCGTGCCACAGGCCAGTGCTTGCAATCCAATTTGCGGCACGCCTTCATGCCGGATGGAGGGAATGCAGAGAACGTCCAGCGCACGCAGTAGCTCAGGCACATCTTCACGGTGCCCGGTAAAATGCACGCTGTCCGCTACACCATGCTTTTGGGCTAAAGCTTGATAGTTCTCCACCGCTGCACCGCCGCCCACGACTACAAACTGAAAATCCCGGCCCGCCGAGCGGATTTCTCGGATTGCGTCAAAGAACAGTGCGTGCCCCTTCCACGAGCGCAGCACGGAAACCATGCCAATCACTGGTGGCGCACCCGGCCCGCGCTGGACGGGCAGTTCCGCTTGCGGGCCATCGGGGTGAAACCGCAGCACATCAATCCCCGTCGGTAGCGTGGTGATTTGGTCGTCCCTGAGATGGAAAATTTGCTGAAAGTGATCCGTGATCTTCTGGCTCGTCGTCAGCACATGATCCGCAAAGGTAGTAAACGCATGGTGGCTGACTCTTGGGTTCGGATAACTCACGTCGATATGACGGCTGCGGATCAAAAGCGGCACTTGCGCCAGCCTTGCGGCGATGCCGAGCAGCCAGCCATCTCGCGAACTATGAGTATTCACGACCTGGATGCGTTCACGCCGCAGCCACAGGGCCAGCCGCACCGCATCCAGCGGCAGCAGTCGGCGATCAAAGGCACAAGTGCGCACATTCATGCCCGCCGCTGCGGCACGTGGCAGAATCTGACTCTGCGCATGAGCTAGCAGCCACACGGAGCACCCGCGATTTTGAAAACCAGAAAGCTCAGCCATCACACGGTGTTCCTGCCCGCCCCAGCCGCTGGAAGCTTCAGAATGCAGGATGCGCCATTGCGGGCGTTTGGTGTTGGAGACGGTTTGCACGACGGCTTTGATGTCAGTGCTGGACACGAAAATAAAGTGTTAATTGCACGAGCAATCTCGCCGTTAGGACAACAGGCTAACTCCAGGCCGCCTTGTGAATTATAGCGCACCACCTTAATTTGTTGAGAATCAAGGTGGTGGAGGCGAGGGGAGTCGAACCCCTGTCCGAATGGCCATAAGCCGAAGCTTCTACATGCTTATCAGATGATTTAATCTCGGAGAGGGGCTTCCGTCTGCAGAATCCCTTTCTCCCAGCGTCCTGTTTGATCTCGCTTTCGACCCGGTCGCCCGATCAGCCAGCCAGCCTGGTAGTTGCGTCGTCAAAGCTACCAGACATTGCTTTGAAGACGTCGCGGGGCTTAGGCCGCGAGAGCTAGCTCAGAAGAGTTTGCTGTTGTTTTTTTGATTCGATTTTTTACGAGGCCAACGAATCATCCTCGGCATGCCACCCCGACCGCAGACTACCCGTCGAAACCAGGACGCCCCCAATCAGTATTGACGGCTTATAGGTCGTTTCTGGCGGGCATAAGTCAAGGGGCAGGTGGCAGTCTTGTTGACTCGTGGTGATTGGCAAGATGTTGAGGATGTTCGACAGCCCTTGCACATTCAGGGCAGCGGTTGCACGTCATGGGGTGAAACTTCCGCACATCGTCATCTCTAAAATCATCCGCGCCCTCCATGACATCTTCGTGGACCGGCGCTATGCCGACAAGGCGGTGGAGTTCACGTTTAAACATCACCCGAAGTGGGGGAGTCGTGACCGGCGCATGTTTGCGGAGGCTATTTATGAAATCGTCCGCTACTGGCGATGGTACTGGCATTTGGCGGGACTTCCAGATGGGGATCATGCACGGCGGGAGTGTATCGGAGATGAAGAACTCTGGCGCGTTTGGGCGGCCTATCAGGTCATGCAGGATGGAGAACTGCCGCCTTTTGATGAACTCGTGGGCATTCGTCGGCAGGACATCATTGAGCGCTCGAAGCTGGAGGTTTCTCCAGCGGTTATTGCGTCGCTGCCCGACTGGATGGAGGAACGACTCAGTCATGAACTGGGTGCAGCCTGGCCTGCGATTCGCGCCACGCTGAATGTCCCAGCCAAGGTCTATCTGCGCGTGAACACAATCAAAACAGAGCGCCGCACACTCAAGGAGCGGCTGGGGCAAGATGGCTTCATTACAGAAGCACTGAAGTCGATCCCGACCGCACTGGAGATGCAGCAGCGCTACAATGTTTTCGGCATGGCCGCTTTCAAAGAAGGCCTCTTCGAGGTGCAGGATGCATCGTCACAGCAAGTCGCGCCTTTCTTGCAAGTAGAGCCGGGAATTAAGGTGATCGACGCCTGTGCCGGTGGCGGTGGCAAGACGCTGCACATAGGCGCGCTGATGCAAAACAAGGGCCGAATCCTAGCGCTCGACGTGCATCAATGGAAGCTCGACGAGCTACGCAAACGCTGTGGTCGTGCAGGTGTCGATGTGGCGGAGACGCGGCTCATTGAAGGCAGCAAGTCGATCAAGCGTTTGGCGAACTATGCTGATCGTGTGTTGCTGGATGTTCCATGCTCGGGTCTCGGCGTGCTGCGCCGAAACCCCGACGCGAAATGGAAGCTGAGTAACATCGAAATCGACCGACTCATTGTCGAGCAGCAGGACATCTTGGTGCGTTACGCTTCGATGGTAAAACCCGGCGGCAAGCTTGTCTATGCCACCTGTTCCATCCTGCCGAGTGAGAATGAAGAGCAGGTGCAGAAATTCCTCGCAGTTCATGGTGAAGACTGGACGCTGGAGGAGGAGATGAAAATCAATCCCGCCGAAACTGGTCACGATGGCTTCTATGCGGCGCGACTTGTGCGTAAAGTGGTAGAATCCAAAGCTCATGTTCCTGATGATTGCCAGCCTGAACCATCGACTGAATCAACGCCTGAATGAGCTTAATTCTTGTGGGCTGGGTTTAGGATTTCTGGCATCTCAAGTGCGCAGATTTCTGTTTATTTTCAGCTTGATCATCCTGGCGCATTTCGATTTCGCTCCCGCGCAGATCGCCGTGTCATTGCCAGCACGTGAGCTGCGCGGATCGTGGATTGCCACGGTGCATAACATCAACTGGCCTTCGCTTCCCGGCCTGACCGTGGAGCAGCAGCAGGTAGAGCTGAAGCGCATGATTCAGAGCGCTCATGATCATGGCCTCAATTGCCTCATCTTCCAGGTGCGCCCGGCTGGTGATGCGCTGTATGAATCGCAGATCGAGCCATGGTCCTGCTATCTCAGTGGCCTGATGAGTTTGCCGCCATCACCGAAGTGGGACCCACTTACTTTTGCTATCGACGAGGCGCATAAGCATGGGATGGAACTGCACGCTTGGTTTAATCCCTACCGTGCTCTGGCCGGAGATCGCTTTGCTCCGAGTGCGAATCATGTGCGCCGCCAGCATCCTGAATGGACCATCAAATATGGTCGCGATTGGTGGATGAATCCCGGCCTGCCTGAAGTTCGGCAGCGCGCTCTGGATGTGATTTTCGATGTGACCCGTCGTTACGATGTGGATGGCATCCACATGGATGATTATTTTTATCCTTATCCGGTGAATGGTATGGATGGCAAAGCGATCCCTTTTGATGATGCCGATACCTATTCGCTCTACAAGTCGGGTGGCGGTTCTCTTGAACTCACCGCGTGGCGTAGACAGAATGTCGATCAAGTCGTGCAGGCCGCCTATCAGGGCATCAAAGCGATCAAGCGCAGCGTGAAGTTTGGCATCAGTCCGTTTGGCCTTTGGCGGCCCAATTATCCGGTCGGCACCGGTGGCGGACTCGATCCGTATGAGCACCTCGGTGCGGACAGCCGTGGCTGGTTACAAAAAGGTTGGGTCGATTACCTCACGCCGCAGCTTTACTGGACGATCGACCGCCCGAAGCTCGGCTTTGCCACCTACTTCGACTGGTGGCTGGGTGAGAACACACTGGGTCGCCACATCTGGCCCGGAATGAACACCAGCAATGTGGGGAATGACCGCAGGGCAGGGGAGATCCTAGCCCAGATCAGTGTCCTGCGTGCTCGGCAGCAGCAGATGCCGCCCGGCCATTTTCATTGGAACTTCGGTGCCCTGGATAAAAATCTTGGCAAAGTCGGCACACTCACCCTGGAGCGCGCCTACAACCTGCACACCATCCTCCCGGCCAGCCCCTGGCTCAGCAACGTGGTCCTGCCCGCGCCACTGGTGGAAAAGATTGCTGAGGGTAAACGTGTGCGCTGGAATTTTCCGGATCTGCGTTGGGCAGGATACAGCCGCTGGTGGGTCATACAGGCCCTTATCGAAGGTAAATGGCAGACGGTGGAGGTCGCCTTTCACGATCGGCATGAGATGGACTGGCCGGAGAAAGCGGCTGCTGTCGCCGTCCGAGCCGCTGGCAGGGCCTGGGAGGTCGGTCCAGCAGGGGTCGTGACGCGATGAATTGTTGATGTGAAAAAGTCCTTGCCAAAGAGGGCAAGCGTGGTTCCTTCGCGGCCCTCAAAACAACATACCAACCCGCCTGACAAGGTGTCGGGTTTTACCCAAAGAACATGAGCGAAGCTACCACCAGCCCCCAAGAATTCAAATTGCACGACAAAGACACCGGCAGCGCCGATGTGCAGGTCGCTATCTTGACGGCACGAATCAACGAACTCACACAGCATCTCGCTGTTCATAGCAAGGACCACAGCACACGTCGTGGCCTGCTCAAGATGGTTTCCCGCCGCCGCAAGCTGCTTGACTATCTCAAGCGCACAGGTGTCGAGCGTTACCTGAAGCTTCTCAAGAGTCTCGGCCTCCGCCGCTAATTCATTTTCGACCTCAAGGGGTGATGCCACGATGCATCGCCCCTTGTTGCGTTAGACCGGGAGCAAAACAGCTGAAGGCATCCCTTTCAGAATTCATCTGAACTGCCTTCATTCAATCAGGTGTACTTTCGTGTCCACTTGCGATGCTCTGAATCCTTTCCCCAAAACAAAACAAGACAAAGAACAAAACAACCTATGGCAATCCATACAGTCAAAGCTCCCTGCGGTTCAGGGATCATCGAAATCGAAACAGGCAAGCTCGCCCACCTCGCCGACGGCGCCGTGACCGTTCGCCTTGGTGACACTATCGTCATCGTCACAGCCGTCTCCGCCACCAAGATCAAGGAAGGTCTCGACTTCTTCCCGCTCTCCGTGGAGTACAAAGAAAAAGCCTCTGCCGCTGGTAAGTTCCCCGGTGGCTACTTCAAGCGTGAAGGCCGCCCAACAGAAAAGGAAATCCTCACCTGCCGCATGACGGACCGCCCACTGCGTCCGTTGTTCCCAAAGGGTTACCTTTATGAAACTCAGATCGTAGCCCTCCTGCTCAGCGCAGACGGCCAGAACGATTCTGACATCCTCGCCATCAACGGCGCTTCCGCCGCTCTTTGCGTTTCCGACATTCCTTTCGCAGGCCCAATCGGCGCTGTGCGCATCGGTCGTGTGAATGGTCAGTTCATTGTGAACCCGACTCACAACCAGCGTGACGACAGTGACCTCGACCTCGTCTACGTCGGTAACAAGACCGAAGTCATCATGATCGAAGGTGCTGCCAAGGAAATGCCTGAGGCCGACTTCATCGCTGCTCTCCGCTTTGCTCAAGACAGCATCCAGGGTCTCGTGAAAGCCCAGGAAGAACTCGCTGCTCTTGCTGGCAAAGAGAAGCGCGTCATGCCTCTCATGCTCGTTCAGGACGAACTCCTCGAAGTGGCTTACCAGGTCGCTGGTGATCGCATCGAAGGTGCCATCTATCAACCTAGCAAGGTTGCCCGTGGCAAAGCTATCGGCGCTCTCAAGGACGAAGTGGAAGCTGCCATCAAGGCCAAGTTCCCTGACGCTTCCGGTTATTCCATCGGCCAGGCCTTTGACTACCTCCAGAAGAAAGCCTTCCGCATCTCCATCCTGGACAAACTTAGCCGCTGCGACGGCCGCGGTATCGACCAGATCCGCCAGCTCTCCGGTGAAGTTTCCGTGCTCCCCCGCACTCACGGCTCCGCCTTGTTTGCTCGTGGTGAAACACAGGCACTTTCCATCGCTACTTTAGCTCCGGCTGACGAAGCTCAGGAAATGGACACCTATGCAGGTGGCGTTGATTCCAAACGTTTCCTTCTGCACTACAACTTCCCTCCCTTCTCCGTCGGTGAGTGTGGCCGCTTCGGTGGTCAAAATCGTCGTGAAATCGGTCACGGTGCTCTTGCTGAGCGCTCGATCGAGCCAGTCATCCCAGAGAAGTCAGTGTTCCCTTATGCCATCCGCATCAGCAGCGAAGTCATGGCCTCTAACGGCTCCACCTCCATGGCCTCCGTTTGCTCTGGCGTCATGGCCCTCATGGACGCTGGCGTGCCACTAAAGCGCCCTGTGGCTGGCATCTCTGTCGGTCTCGTCACTGAGTTCGAAGGTGAAAGCATGAAGCGCTACCTCACTATGATGGACATCCTCGGCTCCGAAGATCACTTCGGCGACATGGACTTCAAGCTCTGTGGCACTAGCGAAGGCGTCACCGGCTATCAGCTCGACCTCAAGCTCCCAGGTCTTCCTTTGAGCATCCTTGAAGAAGCCATTGCCAAGGCCAAGAATGGTCGCACTGAAGTCCTCAGCGCCATGGCCGCAGCCATCAGCGAAATCAAGCCGCTGAGCCCGTATGCACCACGCATCGAGATCGTGAAAATCAACCCTGACAAGATTGGTGAACTCATCGGTCCTGGCGGCAAGAACATCAAAGGCATCCAGGCTGAGTCCGGCGCTGAAATTAGCATCGAAGACGACGGCACCGTTTATGTTTATGCCACACGTAAAGAAGGCCTTGAGCGCGCGCTCGAAATGATCTCCGGCGTCTCCGCCGAGGTCGAGATCGGCAAGAACTACACCGGCAAGGTCGTCAGCACGACGAACTTCGGTGCCTTCATGCGCCTCTTTGGCAACAAGGACGGCCTCATCCACATCAGCGAACTTGCCGACTTCCGCGTCAACAAGACTGAAGACGTGGTCAAGGTCGGTGACATCGTCACCGCCAAGTGCGTCGGTATCGACGACAAGGGCAAAGTGAAGATGAGCCGTAAGGCCGCCATGAAGGAAAAAGACGAAGCCGCTCAGGCTGAAGCTGCTCCTCAGGCATAATTCGCTTTTACAAGTCAACCACTCACAGAGCGCGGATCAGAAATGGTCCGCGCTTTTTTTGTGCTGCTTCCGTTGAGTTGAACCTGATTCAACTTAATGCACGTCCACGGTCACACGCTCGGTTGGCTTGTCGGTGAGTTCGAGGACGCTGAGGGATTCGATGTCATCAGCAGGCTTCGTGGTCGGGCTGAGTGTCCAGGTGCGGTAGCCTTGAGCTGTGTTGAGGGTCAGGCGCACATTGAGTCCGAGTTGGCTGTTGCCATTGCTCAGTGCCCATTCATGCAGATAAAGATAGGTGCGCGGTAGGCTTAAGATGACCTGCTGAGTGTTGGCGGCGGAGACATTGAGCGTGGCTTGGATCTCCTTGGCATCAAAGCCAGCGGCGTAACCTGTGCCAAAAGCCCATGCAGGAATGTCGTGCACATGTCCCTTTCCAGCCACAGCACTGCCTGTGGCGCGGATGGGCGCAGTGCAGCCAGATTCAAGACGTTTGCCATAGCTGCGTGCATCCACATTCGCTTCGATCTGCCAGGCCGCAGTGCCGGGAGAATTGGCATCGAGCAGCACCGCGGAGCCTTGGAGTTCGCAGGTGAGATTGAGTCGTGTGGCATCTGCTTGAGCACGCAAAGTGACATCGCCTTGGGTGTCAGCCTCAGCGCTCAACGACACGGGAGAGTTAAGACCGAGGTTTCGCGTGAGAGTGACTTGACGTGTGCTGGTGAGTGTTAGGCCGTCGCCTTTCAGCACGAGCTTGAGTGGCGCCGTTTGAATGGGCGGCATCTCAGCTTTCAGATCAAAAGACAGATCCAATGGCTGCGTAGCACCGGGCTTGAGATCAAACTTACCATGCACGGTCTGCCCAAGAAAATCTGCTTCCCAGATGCCACGTGTCTCGGTGCTGCTGGTATTCACGATTTGGCAGCCAACGGTGTAGCGCTTTTCTTGATTGAAAAGGGTCGCAAGCTCCCAAACAACGGCCAGAGGTTGCACCGCAGCGCGCAGCGTTTCGACTCGTGCCTGACCACCTGCAATGACCAAGACGGGAAGCCTGACCACACTCTCCTGAACAGGGGCGGTATCGCTGTTATGACGCGCATACTGGAGCGTTACCGTCTGGCGTGCGCCAGCGGGCAGAGACATTTGCGGCTGGGCTTTCACGGGCTTCCAGCCAGAGCCGATCAGTGGCAGCAGTGTGAGATCAAGCCGCTGTTTAGTGTCATTCTTGACCGTGCAGCGCAGCTCCAGCCCAGCTCCATCTTTCTGCCACACGGCAGAGCTGTCTGTTAGCGACCACGCGAGTTTCTTTGGACCATCGAGCATTTCTTTGAAGAGAAGACTGCCTAACTGCTGATGCAGGGATGCTCGCGGTTGCAAGCGACCTTCGGCTGTCTCATGAAAAAAACCGCGATAGACTGTGGCTACGCGCTCAAAGACTAAGCCTTCATCTTTGGCATCATTCATCGGCAGTTCTAGCAGGCGCGATAGATCCCCCAGATCGACCACCATGACGCCTTCATCGGCGGCGAACTCTTGAAGCGCATCAGCGAGCGAGCGCGCTGAACCTAGTGCAAGTTCAGCCTGCGCACTCATCGGCAACCAGGGCGCGCAGAGGACCACTTCAGCGTCGATTTTATGGGCCGCCTCAATGGCGTGACGGATACCGCCCAGGAAGGTCACGGGCGACATGCCTGCCTGAGCCTCAGCCTGCCCATAGCAGAGCATCACTAGATCCACTGGCGACTGACGCGCGGTCGAATCTAGTATGGCCGCAGCCTCCAGCACACTGCCGCCGGCGCGGGTCAATGAACGAATCGTGATGCTGGGGCTCAGCAGCGAATCATGCGCTGGCTTTCCAGCTTCACGGACACCGCCTGTATAAAAAAACTGAGCTGCTAGATCACGGGCGAAGACGGCCGGGTAGGATTGCAAAGGCTGCGTTTTATCAGCCTCGTTCCATATTTCCAGCGCTTCGGCACCGCCGAGTACGAGTAGGTGCAGAGTCTCACGCTGAGAAAGCTGGCGCAGGGTGTCTGGCAGGAGCTTTTGCAGTCGCTCCTGGCGCTGCGGACTGAGATCAAAGGAGAATTTCGGCGTCAATTTCGGCGTCGGCAGTCGAGCTTCCAAAGCGCGTGCATCTGTGAGTGCTGAAGGCTGTGCTGCCAAAGTCATCTGCATGTTGGCATACAGGCAAGCTAAAAGTAGCGGGAAGGAAAGCGTTCGCTGGAAGCCGATCATAGTTTGTGTTCATCGCTGAATCTGGTGGGCTTTTCCAGCTTAAAGACGGCAACGACAAAGCTTGCTGTTGTCGATTAGAGCACGGGAATGAAGAGTCGAGCTATGCCGTTGCGCAGTCGTTCAGCCAGGGTTGTATCAGCTAGTATTGCTTCTGTGATTTCGAGGCTTTGCGTTTTCTTTTCCTCAAAAATACTGTGCAGGCGTGAGGCGAAAGCGGCGTCGTGGCAGACGAGATTGAACTCGAAGTTCAGGCGTAAACTACGCGGATCCCAGTTCGTGGAGCCGACGCAGGACCAGGCATCATCGATGAGCAAGACTTTCGAATGATCGAAAGGCTGTGGCGACTCAAAGATACGACAGCCTGCATGCAACAACTCGGGATACAAGGTGCGCGCAGCCCAGGCAACGAATGGAATATTATTCTGAGCAGGTGTCACGATCGAGACCTCGACGCCGCGGGTCGCGCAGAGTTGAAGTGCGGCGATAAGGATCGGTGGCGGGAGGAAATACGGAGTCAAAATGCACACCCTCTGCCGCGCTGCATTGAGTGCTGCAAAGAGCGCTGTAGGCATGACTTCCATATCCTCATCAGGACCATCGACGATGCCTAGCGCATGAGTTGAACCCGTGGTTGGGATGTCTGGGAACCAGAGTTTCTCGTCTAAAACCTCCCCGTCACAAAAGCTCCAATCCTCTGCAAACACGCGCTGGAGTTGAGCGACCACGGGGCCAGTGACGCGGAAGTGCAGATCGCGTACGGGGTGGCGCGGCTGGCGGCTGATCATGTTGCCTTCGCGGATGTTCATGCCGCCAGTGAACGCTAAGCGACCATCGACGATGAGAAGTTTTTTGTGATTGCGCAGATTCATCGTGATCAGGCGCATGATGAAACGATTCGGCATGAATCGGCGCACGGGCACACCCTGGCGGGCGAGTTCACGCGTGACGGGTGGCCATGAGTATCGGGTGCCTGCATCATCCACGATCACGCGCACCTGCACGCCGCGCGTATGAGCGGCGGCGAGTGCGCTGACAAATTCTACGCCGATGTGATGCGCTTCGAAGATATAGCTGGAAAATGCGACACTGCATTGAGCCGAGCTGATCGCCTCCAACATGGCTGGCATAGCCTCATCACCATTGATTAGCGGCGTGAGTTCATTGCCAGACGTGAAATGAAATCGTGAGATGCGGTCGAGCGTCACCGCGAGTGCGCAGTCACGCTCGGCGAGGCTGGGCGACTCTTGTACGAAGAGTGGGCATTTAGGAGCGGGGTCACGATACGCCGGGCCGATGCTGCCACGGTAGGTTCTGCCACGACGACGGACGAAATTGATGCCGAACAGGGCATACAAGCAGGCACCTGCCACAGGCGAGAGAACGACGAGAGCTACCCAGAACGCAGCCGTGCGCGGATCGCGATGGCGCGTGAGTAGATGAAATAGCGCCGCCAAACTTAGCAAGATGGCCAGCACCGAGAGAACACTCGCGGTAGAGCTAAGGGCCAAAACGGGGCAGACAGACATGGTGGGATGATTGGCGCGCGTTCGCGTGGTGGGCAAAAGAAAACGCCGTCGGGAGAGACTCCCGACGGCGCTGTGAGTTTGATTAAATCAGTTTAGATTACTGACCGGGAGGTGCACCAGGAAGAGCTGGCAGACCAGCAGGAGCTGCGCCTGGAAGTGGGGGTAGACCACCAGGAGCTGGAGGCAGGCCACCAGGTGCACCAGGAAGAGCTGGCAAACCACCAGGAGCACCTGGGAGCCCTGGGAGCTGGCCACTTGGATCACCCATCTGGGAACTCTGTCCGCCACCAGCCAAGATGTTCAGCACCTGCTGGGGCTGATTCTGACTGGCCATGGTGAAGATGTCATAGCCACCTGCCATCGCCTTGGGGCCGACAGAACCGCCTCTTTTAGACGCAAGCTGTTCGACGTTCACGGAGTTGTCGTTGCGTCCGATGATGACCTTTCCACCGCGCCATGTGCGGCCTGGCTTGAGCTGACCAGCAGCGTCGCAATTCCAGTTCGGCGGCCAACTTGGGGCGAGCGGGTTTTCGAATACCAGAGGCATGATGCCATTGCTGGATGTTGTCTGGCCCTGGGTCATCGCCCAGTGGTTTTCACCTGCCTGCAGTGCCTGATCATAGCCTGGAGCTGTACCGATGTTGCCATCTGGCTGATACATCGAGGCCTTCGCGCCGAAAATGCGCTCGTCCTGGATGACTTCTTCCTGCAGCAACACGCGGAAAGCATCGTTGGCCGTTACAGCCTGCCCGCCTGTGTTTGGGTTGTTGTAGGAGTCTGGGTAGATGGAGTTGTTTTCCTGCGCGAAGATCTTCATGGCCATGATGATCTGTCGGCAGTTGTTCGACGTGGAGGTTTGGTTGGCCATGTCTTGGATGACGCCAAAAGTAGGGACCGCCAAGCTCGCAAGAATTGCGATAATGGTGATCACCACCAGGAGTTCAATGAGGGTAAAACCTCTTTGGAGTGCTCGTTTCATAGTAATGCGTTTATTGGTTTGGTTTGGTTATGATATATATTTGAGTGCCAGAAGAATATTCCGTCACCCATCGTCATTAGACAAACCACCGGCCCAATTAGCGAGAAAAAACTTCTTATTCCCGCGTGATCGTTTCGTCCAGGTTTAGCAGCACCCGCGCGATCTCCATGGACGCCAATCCGGCTAGCGCCTGCTTTTCTTCGGTGGTGGGCACCCGTGCCGTGCAGCGGCGGAAGCCAGATTCCAGTCCCTCCCTCTCGATGATGCGGGCTAGCGACTGGGCAAACTCCACCGAAGCGCTGTCATTGAGCAGCGTCAGCGCCTGAAGCGGCGTATTACTACGCAGTCGCCGGGTGCAGGTGCTAAAGCCGTCCGGCGCATCGAAAACACTCAATCCAGGTGGCGGAGTCGCCCGGAAAATGAAGGTGTAAAGCCCACGCCGATAGCGGTCATCTCCCTTGCTCACTTGCCAAGTGCGTTTCACCTGCCCGAGTCCCATGACACCTTCTGGGATCGGTGGATAGACCGGTGGTCCACCCATTTTAGGGGAAAGCATTCCGCTGGCAGTCAGGCACACATCGCGGACGATCTCAGCATCCAGCCGCAGACGATTTTGCCGCCAGAGCAACACGTTATTTGGGTCCACTTTCGCTGCTGCCACCTGGACAGTGGAGCTTTGGCGGTAAGTGCGGCTGGTGACGATGAGTCGGTGCAGATGCTTCAAGCTCCAGCCGCTATCCATGAGTTCCACCGCGAGCCAGTCCAGCAGTTCAGGATTACTTGGCATGCTGCCCATGGTGCCGAAATCATTCTCTGTCTCCACCAGACCATGTCCGAAATACTGCTGCCACACGCGGTTCACAATCACGCGCGCGGTCAGCGGGTTCTGCCTCGCCACCAGCCAGCGGGCAAAGTCCAAGCGTGTCGGCTTCTCCTTCTTCAGCGGCGGTAAAATCGCGAGCACACCTGGCTTCACTTCGTCGGCGGGACGGGTGAAGTCGCCTTTGATGAATATCGTGGTTTTACGCGGCTGCGGCAGCTCCTTCATCACCAGCGTGGTAGTGCCATTTTTGAGGGCCGTTTCCAACTCCAAATGTCGATCATAGAGCGGATTGAAAATAGGATCAGCTGTGCCCGTCATCGCTTTGAAAAGAATACGCTGATCCGCAATCGTGCGCTTCGCCTTCAGTTTGGCGATACTTTTGACCGCATCTGCGGCGAGCAGTTTTCTCGATGCTTCACCGAGTTCCTTTTCCCACTCCATCAAGTCGCTGATATGCTCCTGAAGATGGGCGTCGATCTTCTTGAGCACCTCCCCATGCTGCACCTTCAGTCGGTTGAGATTGTTGCGCGGATCTACGACGGGCAGTGTCGGTTCATCTTGGTTGTTCAAGAAGGCGAACATCTGGTAATACTCACGCTGGCTGACGGCATCGAACTTATGATCATGACACTGCGCGCAGCCGATGGTCAGTCCTAGCCAGACCGTTCCAGTCGTGGCCACACGATCAAAGACGCTTTCAATCCGAAACTGTTCTTTATCGATGCCGCCTTCTTGATTGATTTGCGTATTCCGATGGAACCCTGTGGCGATGAGTTGTGAAGGAGTTGGCTTTGGCAGCATGTCACCGGCGAGTTGCTCGATGCTGAATTGATCAAACGGCATGTCAGCATTCAGCGCCTGCACCACCCAGTCTCGATACGGCCAGATGCTGCGTGGCGCATCGATGCTGTAACCATTGCTGTCTGCATAGCGCGCCTGATCCAGCCACCAGCGGCCCCAGCGCTCACCATAGTGCGGGGACGTGAGCAGTTTCGTGATCAGCTTCTCCGAAGGCTCCGTCAGATCCCCCAGTGGCGGCAGTCCCGTGAGATCCAAACATAAGCGCCGGGTCAGTGTCTCGTGCGCTGCTTCAGGTGAGAAAGTCAGGCCTGCCTTCTTCAATCGAGCCTCGACAAAGCTGTCCACACTCAGGCCACCTGCAGCTAGTTTCTTCGGCGCGATATAGGCCCAGTGGCGATCATCGCTTGGTCTCTCATTTTCGGGTGCTTTGGCACCCTGATTCACCCAGCGCTGGAGCAGTTCGATCTGCGCAGAGTCCAGCGGCCCCCGTTTGTAGGGCATCTGCGGCAGGTCACCATGCTTACCCTGCACGGCTTTGATTAGCAGACTATCCTCCGCCTTTCCAGGAATCACCGCAGCACCTCGACTTCCGCCTTTGAGCAAGGCGGCTCCGGTATCCAGTCGCAGTTTCGATTTTTGCGTCGTCGCTCCATGACACTTCACGCAATGAGTCTTCAGCAGCGGCTTGACTACCTGCTCGTAATCCACCGCTGCCAGGGTGGCTGAGGTGAGAATGGCGTAACCGATGAGCAAGCGAAACATGACAGCCTATTTCGTTTCAAACAGTCGTGAGCTTTCAGACTGTATCGGCTGCCTGATTGACAAACCGCCGCCGATGCTTCCCCATCACGCCATGCAACCTGACCGTGAACTTCTCCGCCTCTCAGCTCTTTCCGGCTTCGCAGCCGTCGCCCTCGGAGCCATGGGCGCGCATGGCCCCATCCACGACACATTGATCGCCGCTGGCAAGCTCGGCGATTGGGAAACCGCCGTGCGCTATCACTTGCCGCACAGCATTTTTCTCTATGTGCTGGCCTTGTTCATCGGCGCTGGTGGAAAGCAGGCCGCATGGGCTTGGCGCTGCCTTTTCTTTGGGATGCTGCTCTTCAGCGGTTCGATCTATGCGCTATCCTACTTCGGCTGGAAATGGCTCGGTCCTGTGACGCCACTTGGCGGACTTTCACTCATGGTCGGCTGGCTACTCCTAGCGACTGTGAAATGGAAACGCACCTCTTAATTCATCCCGTGAAATCACTCCTCACTCTCTCCTTGCTCTGTCTGCTGCTTATCACCGCCCCGATTCTTCATGCGCAGAAAGCCAAAGGTGGTGGCAAGAGGGGCACCGTCAAGCTCACGACTGAGGCCGTGAAGACGAGTGAGGTCGTCTATAAGACCACACCGCAGGGCGAGCTGAAGCTGCATGTGTTCGCTCCAGCGGGTGAAGTGCAAACGGCGGTGCAGCGCCCATGTGTCGTGTTCTTCTTTGGCGGCGGCTGGAAGAGCGGCTCGTATCTTCAATTCGTGCCGCAGGCGGAGTATCTGGCTAGTCGTGGCATCGTCGCCGCGTGTGCGGACTACCGCATTCTGAGCCTTCACAAGACCACACCCGACAAGGCCGTGGAAGATGCCAAGAGCGCCATCCGCTGGGTGCGTGGTCATGCAGTAGAACTCGGCATTGATCCGAACAAAGTCATCGCAGCAGGTGGCTCCGCAGGCGGCCATCTCGCGGCCTGCACGGCTCTTTGCACTGCCTACGATGCCGAGTCGGATGACAAATCCATCTCCGCCAAACCCAACGCGATGGTGCTATTCAATCCCGCCATGAACATCGCCACGCTTTTCAAGCAACGCGATACTGGCGACACCGCCACGACCCTTGAAATGGCCGAGGCGATCACCCCGAACAACTTCGTCAGCAAAGACACACCTCCCGCCATTCTCTTCTTCGGCACCGCTGACAAACTCAAGGTTGGCGGTGACGAGTATGTGACCAAAGCCAAAGCTCTCGGCCTGAGCGCCGAGATGTGGAGCGCTGCCGACATGCCGCACGGTTTCTTCAACAAAGAGCCGTGGATTCAAGTCACCGCCAAGCAGATGGACCTGTTCCTCACCTCGCTTGGTTATCTCGGTGGCGAACCAACGATCAAAATTCCGGAGAATGCTCCGGCTTTGGTGAAGGAGTGACTCCCATCAAGGCTTCGGCACTTTTTTGAACTCGCGGGTCAGGGTCGTCAGTGAATCTTCGACGCCCATGCGCTCCAGACTGCTGGCTCCGACAAAGCCATCCGCGCTTGTCTTGCTGAGGATGTACTCGACATCCTTCGGCGTGTTGATCGGCCCGCCATGCGTGAGGGTAAAGATGTCTTTCTTCACGCTGCGAGCGGCATCGATGATGTCCTGCGTGATCTTTACCGTGTGATCCCAGCTCATCACGGCATTCGTCACGCCAATGCTGCCACCGACAGTCGTGCCGACATGGGCGATGATCGCATCCGCGCCGTTCTTGGCCATCTCGATCGCTTCTTCAGGCGTGGCTACATAGACGATGCTGAACAGGTCCATCTTGGTGGCCAGGCCGATCATCTCAAACTCCTTATGCACGCCCATGCCGGTCTCTTCTAGCACGCCACGGAAGTGACCATCGACGATGGTGTGAGTGGGGAAATTGTTCACGCCGGAGAAACCCATCTCCTTCACGCGACCGAGCCAGTGCCACATGCGGCGGCGTGGGTCCGTGGCATGGACGCCGCAGATGACCGGGATCTCTTTAACCACGGGAAGCACTTCATACTCGCCGATCTCCATCGCGATCGCATTGGCATCGCCATACGCCATCAGGCCGCAAGTGCTGCCGTGGCCCATCATGCGGAAGCGACCGCTATTATAAATGATGATCAGGTCCGCGCCGCCCTTCTCGATAAACTTGGCGCTGATGCCCGTGCCCGCACCCGCAGCGATGATCGGCTCACCTTTGGCAAGCGTGGCTTTGAGACGATCCACGACTTCTTGTTTCGTGTAGGGATTTCCGATTCCGGTCCAGATGTTTGGCATGGCGGTGGTGAAGTTTGCGGTTGTTTGCGATGGTTGGTGTGGTTTGCAGTTGTTATCAAACCACTGCAAACGTGCGAAGCACCAACCACTGCAAACAACCGCAAACTTCCTCTCAATGCACGCAGCATCTTCCATCCTCGAACTATCCGAAACGCACACCCACGGGGAGAAGACCGATTTTCACGTTGTCCGTGCCAGTGAGATGGACAAGCGCGCTTGGCTGCGCGGTTCACCCGTCTGCGGCACGCTGAAGACACATCGCATCTCACATGCAGGCGTCATGACCGCACGTGCGCCCTACCGCATCGTGCGGATGCATCAGGGCGGCTTGTATTTCCTCGCCTGTCTCAGTGGAGAGGGCAGGGTGCTCGTCGATGGCCGCTGGCAGAAATGCAGTGCCGGCATGGCCGTGGCGCTGCCGCCATTCATGGTGAATGCCTTTGAAGCCGTGAAGGGCAAGGACTGGCGCTGCTGCTGGGTGCGCTACGAGCAGCAGCCCGAGCAGAAGCCCATCCTCAACAGCAGCTCACCACAGATGGCCGCGTTTCACGGGCAGTCGTTGTGGAATGCTATCGAGGGCCTCATTGATGAGTCCGCGCACGAGGCCAAGCCCGCCGCCATGTTTCACTGGGTCGAGCTGATCCAAAGCTACGTCGAGCGCTTCGCCCAGCCCTGGCAGCAGGACGACCGCCTGTGGCGCTTGTGGGAGATGGTCGCTGCTGATGTCGGTCGTGATTGGACGCTCGATGAACTCGCCCATCAGGCCCACGTTAGTGCCGAGCACCTGCGCCGCCTGTGTCGTCGCGCTCTGGGCCGCACGCCCATGCATCACGTCACCTGGCTGCGCATGAGAAAGGCCTGCGAGCTGCTTTCCACCACCAACCTCAAAGTCGAGACCGTGGCCAATACCGTTGGTTATCAAAACCCCTTCGTCTTCAGCAACACCTTCAAGAAATGGATCGGCTGGCGCCCCAGCGAGCACCGCTCGCGGATGGGCTCGTAGCCGCCTGCACCGGTAGGTTGAGCTCACTATGTCCAAGTAAATCCTCACTTGAAGTAAGGATTTTCATGGATAAAACTCGGCCATGTTAGATCGACCGAAAGCCATGGCCCAGCTTGAAACTGCTTTGGATGAAAATCCAGTGACCGCGCTGTTGGGACCGCGTCAGTGCGGCAAGACCACGCTGGCCCGCATGATCGCAGATCGTGACGGTGGTCACTGGTTTGATATGGAGAGTGCCGAAGACCGTGCTGCGCTGGCCCAGCCTGAGCTTGCTTTGAAAAAACTAACCGGACTGGTGGTGATCGATGAAATTCAGCGCCAGCCCGAGTTGTTTGCCGCATTGCGACCGCTGGCAGATCGCCGCAATCAAACGGCTCGATTTCTCATTCTCGGCTCCGCATCGCCTCACATCATTAAGGGCGTTTCAGAGAGCCTTGCTGGCCGCATCGGTTTTGTCGATCTCACCGGCTTTCACACGGGTGAAGTGGGAGCCAGCGAGTTGGATGAACTTTGGCTGCGCGGTGGATTTCCGCGTTCCTTTCTCGCTAGCAGCGATTCCGCCAGCTGGCGCTGGCGCGCCGATTTCGTCCGCACGTTTCTTGAGCGTGATTTGCCGCAACTCGGCATCCGCACACCTGCAGAGACGCTGCGGCGCTTCTGGACCATGATCGGACACTTCCACGGACAGGTATGGAATGCCGCCGAACTGGCCCGAGCGCTCAGCGCCTCAGAAGGCACGGCGCGCAGTTATCTCGACATCCTGTGCGGCACCTATGTCGCTCGCAGGCTTACCCCGTGGCACACGAATCTGGGCAAGCGTGAACTCAAAGCCCCGAAAGTTTATGTACGTGACAGCGGCCTGCTGCACAGCCTGCTCGGCATCAAAAATCAGAAAGAACTCCTTTCGCATCCCAAGCTCGGAGCCTCCTGGGAAGGCTACGCCCTGGAGCAAATTCTGGCACTCTGCGGCAGTCACGACACCTATTATTGGGCCACCCACAATGGTGCAGAACTCGATCTGCTTCTCTTCCGAGGCGGTAAATCCTATGGTGTCGAATTCAAACTCAACGACGGCCCCAGGATGACCAAATCGCTCCACATCGCCCTCGCCGATTTGAAACTCGACCGTGCCTGGATCGTGCATCCCGGAGAGAAACGCTATCCCGTGCATGAGCAGGTGGAGGCGCTGCCGCTGCATCAAATCAACACGCTGTGCGAAGAGATCGGTGATTGAGAGCCAATACCGTTGGTTATCAAAACCCCTTCGTCTTCAGCAACACCTTCAAGAAATGGATCGGCTGGCGCCCCAGCGAGCACCGCTCGCGGATGGGGTCGTGATGAGCGCGCTCCATTATTTCTCGAAGCCCACCTCACCGGACAGGACTTCATTGTTGGGTGCCACTAAGAGAGAGGGCAGTTGGAAGTTGCCGTCGCCGATCAGGCCGCTGAGGTCGGTACTAGGTGGCTGACGCATCACGCCTGTGAAGGGCACGTCGCGTTTTTTGCCATCAGCCAACTCGAAGCTGCCGACAAAGGCACCGGTCGTCACCGGGACAATGACACTCACGATCTACTGCGCCTGCACCTTGAAAAAGGCCGCGTTGTCCGGCACGGTGAACTGGAACTCCAGCTTGCCTTGGCCATTGATGACCGTTGCGGTGCCGGGACCACTCATGGGGAAGGGATTGAAGATATTGAGGTCCGTGCTCTTCGCCACGCCGAGGGTCAGCGTGAAGATGCCCGTGGTTGGATTCTTCTGGAGCAGCGGCGTGGGCACGTTCAGCGCCTGCACCTGGGAGAGTGTGTAGAGGCTGTAGGTGTTGGGGGAGTTGATCACATCGTTCTGCCCTGCCGTGCGGTTGGCGTTGTAGAGCGTCTGATTGTATAGGCCGGCCCCCGTGGCGCTGCTCATGAGCGTGTTCACCAGAGCTGGCTGGCTCACCTGCCAGTCGTAGCCCAGCGTTGCCATCTGGAATTCCGAGGCGTCATTCAGCCCATCGGCGTCCGTGTCATCCGTGAAGGCGAGTGCCGTGCCCGTGAGGTTGATGTCAAAGGGGGACTCATCCACGTCATTGTTTGGGATGGAGAGAGCAGCGGTCTTCACCCCGCCGCTGGTGGGGAGAAACTGCACGGTAAAAGTCGTCGTGCCCGTCGGCGCGGTGATGGGGGATGTCGGTTGGGCGGTGATGGCGAACAGCGCCCCATGCGTGCCGCTCACCGCCACCTTGGGGGTGCCGGTGATGATCAGATCATTGTAACCGATGTTCTTGACGGTGAAGGTCATGCTCGTCGTGCTACCCGTCACGGTGATGCCGAAGTCGCGATTGCCGCCATCACTCACGTTGGCGTTGGAAGGTTGCACCTCCACGACGAGTTCAGGGAAAGCATTGAAGACGTAGGCATAGCCTTTGTCATAGGTCACCGTGTCGTCGTAGGGGCTGCCGATGGCGATGGTGCTGCCATCAATCGCTACGGCCCAACCGAAGGCGTCACCAGCCGCAGGACTGGGATTGTGCAGTGCGGCCACCGGCACCGTGGGTGTGGCACTGCTGGTTTCATAAACGTGCGCGCTTCCTGCATCAGCCGCTCCTGTATCGTCGCGCATAGCCCCCACGACCACCCGTGTGCCAGAGATAGCTACCGCCCACCCGAAGGCGTCACCGGCCCCAGGGCTTGGGTTGTTCAACGTTATCAACGGCACCGTGGGTGTGCCGCTGCTCAGCTCATAGATATAGGCACTCCCGGCATCGCTCGCGCTTGTGTCATCGTACATTGCGCCAGCCACTACCCGTGTGCCGGAGATTGCGACCGAAAAGCCGAACTGTTCACCCAGCCCCGGACTAGGGTTACTCAGTGTAGCCACAGGCATAGTGGGCGTCCCGCTACTCAAGTCGTACACGTATGCGGTACCTGCGTCCGTCGCGCTTGTGTCATCATAGCTTGCACCTACTACTATCCGGGTACCAGATATCGCCACAGATCTGCCGAAGCGATCCTCTACAGCCGGGCTGGGATTGTTCAGCGTGCTCACGGGCACAGTAGGCGAGCCGCTGCTGACATCATAAACATACGCACTGCCAGAATTGGTCGCGCCCATATCGTCAAAGTAAGCCCCGACCACCACCCGCGTGCCAAAGATCGCCACCGATATTCCAAAGTAATCACTCGCTGCAGGACTAGGGTTGTTCAGTGTCATCACGGGCACTGTGGGCGAACCGCTGCTGAGGTCATAGACATAGGCGCTACCGGCATCGTATGCTCCAGTATCGTCCCATAAAGCCCCCACCACCACACGCGTTCCGGAGATTGCAACCGAGACGCCAAACCCATCAAGCGCCGTCGGGCTGGGATTGTTCAGGGTGAAGATTGGTACCGTGGGCGTTCCGCTGGTCAGGTCATAGACGTAGGCAGCTCCCACTTCGCTTGATCCCGCCACATCCAGAAGGTAAGCCCCCACCACCATCAGGTTGCCGGAGACCGCCACAGAGTAGCTGAACTTGTCGCCCGGTAACAGGCTAGGATTGTTCAGCGCTACCACAGGCACGGTGGGCGTACCGCTGCTCACGTCATACACATACGCGCTGCCCGCGTCCGTCGCGCCCGTGTCGTCCAGATAAGCCCCGACCACCACGCGCGTGCCGGATATGGCGAGCGAGCCACCAAACTGGTCATTCACCGCCGGAGTTGGGTTGTTTAGCGTGGCCACCGGTAATGCGGGCGTACCGCTGGTCAGGTCATAGACATAGGCACTACCGGCATCGGACGCACCAGTGTTATCCAAGGCAGCGGCTATGACCACTCGCGTGCCGTCTACCGCTACGGCTCTGCCGAACCAGTCGCCCGAGGCAGGGGTGGGGTTATTCAGGGTGACCAATGGGACTGTTGGCGTGGCGCTGCTGACTTCATAAACATAGGCGCTGCCCGAGTCTGACGCTCCTGTGTCATTCAAGTAAGCTCCCACCACCACATACGAGCCAGAAATGGCAGCCGCGCGGCCAAATCGATCACCCGCCATGAGGGTGGGGTGATTGAGGGTGATCACAGGCACCGCTGGTGTGGCGCTGCTCAATTCATAGACATAGGCGCTGCCTGCGTTGGCCGCTCCAGTGTCGTCCGCAGGAGACGTCACCAGCAGCCGAGTGCCGGAGATCGCTACCAAGAAGCCGAACTCGTCATCCAACGCTGGGCTAGGATTGTCGAGCGTGACAACGGGAACCGTGGGGGTGCCGCTGCTGAGTTCATAGACATAGGCACTGCCAGCATTGCTTGCTCCGGTGTTGTCGCCGTTAGCTCCTATCACTACCTGCGTGCCAGAGATAGCTACCGAGATGCCAAACAGATCGGTCGCCTCCGGTGAAGGATTATTGAGCGTGGTTACTGGCACGGTCGGGGTGCCTGAACTCAGGTCATAGACATAGACACTGCCTGCATCGGTCGCCCCCGTGTCATCCCTGGTGGCTCCCACGACTACTCGTGTGCCAGAAATCGCTACCGGGTAACCAAACTGGTCATTCCCCGCTGGACTTGGATTGGTAATCAGCCAGAGCAGCTCTCCGGTCGTGGAATCGAATACCTTAACAACGCCAGAGTCGGCTCCACCGATGTCGTCACCAAGTGCCCCGACGACCGTGTAATCTCCCTCTACCGCGACGCTGCCGCCAAGCTGTGCGCCCGACTGCAAAGCACTGGATGGCGGAGGAATGGAATGAAGCAGCATGTCCGGCGGCGCGGCGGCGGTTGGTAGGGCGGCAGTGATCAAGGTAAGGACAATCAACCAGGCGAGTGGCAAACTCTGGCGATGGTTGGAGGATGGAGTCATTGGGAATAATGGGGCGGAAAGTGGTGTAAGCAAGTTGCCAACTCGTCGATTGCAGGCAGGGGGTCGGAGGTTTGCGGTGCGGCACGGGGAGATTGCGGGATCGTCAAATCGAAGTAGGCGGAGTGCCACGGCGTGGTGTGAGCACAAAGGGGTCACTGTCTGAGCACAGAGAGGTTGATGCCTGGGCACAGCAGGCTTTGCAAGTGGCTCGGCTGAGAGACTGAAACGGAGGCCAATGCATCCGAGGTCAGTGTGGGGAAGGGCTTGTCGGCGTTCGGAGCACCGGCTTTAGCCGGTTCTTTGAAGATCCAATGTAGCGGACAGGGACCGTCTAAAGCCGGTGCTCCGAACTCTGAAACTCTGAGACTCTGCGGTCGGAGATCGGCGTGGTGTGTCAGTCGAGTCGATTGGCTTCGGGCTTGAAGACGCTGTTGGGTAGAGGCAGGGCTTGCGTGTATTCGACCTGCTGCGGAGAGAATTCCGCGCTTCGGGGAGTTTTCGGGCTCCGGCAAATTTGGCTGAGGCGGCTGGAAAGGGGTGGGCGGATGGTCCGCCATCCGCCGTCTGGGGTGGTGCGACCACGGCGAATGTCTGCCGCGCGAGCGATCCAGATGAAGACTCACGTCCTCTTCAACAAGCAAGCAGCGCTCCTTTTTCTCACCCTTTGGTGATCGTCTCGTCGAGATTCAGGATGGCGGTGGCGATGGCTTGCCACGCGGAGGATTCATCCTTAGCGGCGCGCTGCGTTTCATAGAGCAGACGCAGGACATCAATCTCCTGAGAGCGCGGTTCACGAGAAAGGGCGAGACGCAGGGCGTATCGGAGGCGCTCATCCACAGAAGCACTGACGGACTCGCTGACGATGCGTTTGGCGAATCCTTGTGCGGCCTGAACATAGACGGGATCATTGAGCAGCGTGAGAGCTTGCAGCGGTGTATTCGAGCGGCTGCGCTTAACGACGCAGGCCATGCGCGCACTGGCGTCGAAATTCACGAAGCTGGGATACGGGGCACCGCGCTTGAGCACGACATAAAGGCCCCGCCGATACTGCTCTGCACCGGGGCTGATTTCATACTTGTATTGCTGGCCGCCAACCTTTGCCCACAGGCCATCGGGCTGCGGCGGGCGGATGGGGGTGCCACCCTGTTTGAGATTGAGCAGGCCAGCGATGGCGAGCGCGTTGTCACGGATCGCCTCGGCATCGAGTCGCAGACGCGGGCCGCGCCAGAGGAGGGCGTTGTCGGGATCCTGTGTCTGAGCCAACTGCGAACCGCGAACCGCGAACTGAGAACTCTGCCGGTAGGCACGCGATGTCACGATCACCTTCAAAAGGTGCTTCATACTCCAGCCCTGCTCCATGAACTCGACGGCTAGCCAGTCGAGCAGCTCGGGATGCGTGGGAGCCGTGCCTTTGATGCCAAAGTCCTCCACAGTGCTGACGATGCCGCGCCCGAAAAGCTCAGCCCACCAGCGGTTCACGGTGACACGGGCGACGAGTGGGTTATCACGGCTAACCAACCATCTAGAAAGCGTGAGACGGTTCGGCGGGCCGCTGACTTTGCCAGTAAAGATGGCGGGCGTGGTGGCGGTGACGGGATCGGTCGGGTCGGTATAAACGCCGCGCTTGAAGATAGCGCTCATGCGTGGCTGGGGCAGTTCGCGCATGACTTCTGTGGTGGGCACCTGGATGGCGGTGAGCTGCTTCTGCATGGCCTGCATTTGCTTCTTCATGAGCACGACTTCGCGCTTGTCATCCGCTTCGCCGATCTTGAACTCCAGGTCAGCGACTTTCTGCGTGAGATCCCGCTTCCTCTCGACATCTCCGCCATCGCCGCCAGTGAGCACGAGTGGCACGCCTTTGAACTGAATGCTTCCGGGAGTCTTCGGGTTCGTTCGCTCGGCTTCCTTCTCGGTGTTGTTGAAGTAAGCGAGTAGGCTGTAGTAGTCGTGCTGGGTAAAGGGATCAAACTTGTGGTTATGGCACTGCGCGCACTCCAGCGTGCTGCCGAGCCAAACCGCGCCGGTGGTATTCACGCGGTCGATCACTTGATTAATGCGCGTCTCCTCAGGCTCGGAGCCGGCTTCAACATTCGTCGGTGTGCAGCGGTGGAATCCGGTGGCGATGATTTGCTGAGGCGTGGCATTTGGCAGCAGATCACCCGCGACCTGCTCGATGGTGAACTGATCAAAGGGCATGTCTGCATTCAATGCATCCACCACCCAGTCGCGAAAGGCCCAGATCTCGCGCAGATCATCCCGCTGAAAGCCGTGTGAGTCGGCGTAGCGTGCGAGATCAAGCCAGGGCCGCGCCCAGCGCACGCCGAACTCGCGTGAGGTGAGCAGTGTGTCGGCAGCCGCATCCACGGCCTTGTCAGCATCCACGGCGTAGGCTTTCACAAACGCATCCACCACCGTGATGGTCGGCGGCAGTCCGGTGAGATCGAGTGAGAGGCGACGATACAACGCCGCCGGATCAGCCTCGGTCGAATGCGGCAGGCCTTCTTTCTCCAAGTGAGCGAGGATGAAGCGATCCACAGGATTCTTGGACCAAGCGCCGTCTTTGACGACAGGCAGTGCAGCACGCACAGGTGGCACATAGGACCAGTGTTTCGCAGAGACCACGCTGTCGGGCCACTTGGCACCAGCGGCGATCCAATCACGGAGCTTTTGAATCTCAGCAGTGGTCAGTGGTGTGCCGTGCTTCGGCATCGCCTCCTTGTCACTGCGCGGCAGAGCTACGCGGCGCAGGATTTCCTGATGATCGGCTTTGGCGAAAACCTCACGCGAGTGCAGCCGCTGCCCGCCTTTCCCCTGCTCGGCACCATGACACTCGATGCAGGCACGCTGGAGCACGGGATACACGTCGGCGGTGAAATCCACGGCAGCATAGGTCGCTAGAGGGAGCAGGAGAAGAAGGAAGCGCATGAGCCAGCCCTGAACGAAGCGGAGGCGGTCCGACTTTCCAGGTGTCGATGTTCAGATGCGGGAAAAATAGCCCATTGCAGCGGTGATCTAGCACGCTTTGGAGTCAGGCATGAGCGACACACATTTTGATTTCATCGTGATCGGCGGCGGCAGTGCGGGCTATGCAGCGGCGCGCACGGCGCACTCGCTCGGACTCAGAGTCGCCGTCGTGGATGGCGCGGCGGAACTGGGCGGCCTGTGCATCCTGCGCGGCTGCATGCCGAGCAAGACGCTGATCGAATCCGCCGACCGCTACCTGACGATTCGTCACGCGGCGGAGTTTGGCTTGAAAGCGCAACCGCTGGGCGTGGATGTGATGGCGATCCGAGATCGCAAGCGCAGGTTGATTGCTGAATTCGCGGGCTATCGGCAGGGCCAGCTCGAAGATGGACGCTTTGGGCTGTATCGAGGACATGCATCGTTCGTTAGCCAGCAGGAGATCGAGGTACTGCCGCGTGATGGCTCGGCCTCGTTCATGCTCACTTCACGTTCATTCTGCATCACCACCGGCTCTGTCGCGAGTGTGCCGCCAATTCCGGGGCTCGTGGAGACGGGCTATTGGACCAGTGACGATGTGCTAGATGCCGCCGAGCTGCCTCAAAGCTTCGCGGTGCTCGGCGGCGGTGCCATCGCACTGGAGATGGCGCATTATTTGGAGAGCATTGGCAGGCAGGTCACGCTGATCCAGCGCGGACCGCAGTTTCTCACCGGGCTCGATCCCGACTGCAGCGCGGTCATCGAGAAAGCCTACACACGGCGTGGCATCAAGTGTCATCTAGGCACGAGGATCCAGCGCGTCAGCGAGCGTGATGGCCGCAAGCATATCGAATACCTGCATGGCGAGAATGAGTGCAACGTCACGGTGGATCAGGTGCTCGTCGCCATGGGACGAGTCCCAGCCACTGAGGGACTCAACCTTCACGCCGCTCACATCGCGCTTTCTGGAAAGAAGATTGCGGTCCAACCAACGATGCAGACCAGCCAGCCGCATATCTTTGCCGCTGGTGATGTGTGCAGTTCGCTGGATGTCGTGCATGTCGCCATCCAGCAGGGCGAGATCGCCGCACGCAATGCGGCCCGTCTTTTGAAAGGTGAAGCGGCGAGTGAGACGATGGACTATCGCCTACTGCTCTTCGGTGTCTTTTCACATCCGCAGGTTGCTGCCGTAGGGGCAGGGGAGGCCGAACTGAAGTCACTCAGCATTCCTTTCGTCGCAGCCAGCTATCCCTTTGCCGATCACGGCAAAAGCATGGTCATGGGTGAGACGGACGGCTTTGTGAAGATGCTCGCCCACCGTGAATCGGGCGAGATCCTCGGAGTCACCTGTGTCGGTCCGCAAGCCACGGAACTCATTCATGAGATCGTGATCGCCATGCATCACCGCACGACGGTGCAGGACTTCATGATCATTCCACATTACCACCCGACACTGAGCGAGATTTGGACCTACCCGGCAGAGGAGTGCGCGGACCAGATCACTGGCTAGGCCGAGGCGTCTTTTTGAGGAAGACGGCCATAACTTGGGTCAGAGAGACCGCGTTGGTATTGCGTGTGTGGCAGTCTGAAATGGGCGATGCACATGAGCTTTTCGTCGCTCAAAGCAATCGTCGCTGTAAATGACTGAATATCAGTTGGTGGGGACATTGTGTCGTGTTTGAAACCAGCCATGCAACTCCTGGGATTTGCCACAGGGCAATCAACACAAACACATATGAAATCTCCCATTCATCCACAAACTACCCGCAAAGGGCTCCTCGCTGCTGTTGCACTCATTTCATCCACCGCATTAATCCAAGCAATTGCCCCTGCTATTTCACCGGTAGTCGAAAGTCCGGCGCCGTCACCTTTCCATGCTCTTTTGAAGGTGGATTTTTCGACCAATTATCTCACACCTCGTGGTCTGAATGGAGATAATCAGGGGTTCTTGGTGCAGCCGCTCTTTCCCTCCGGCACTACTTTGAAGCCAGTGTCGCGTTCATCTTTGCGGGTAATCTTATCAGTCCCAAAGCCGCTAACATTCTCTAAGCTCTCAAAAGTGGCCCCAGGACGATGAGCCAGGTGCATGAACTATTTGGCAGAAACGCCACAAAAGCCGACATCGAGAACGAGCTCGCCGAACGCTCTTCCAAAATTGTGATCGGTGTTGGAGGCGCGTATGGCGGGAAAGTGTTTCGCCTGAAATGAGAATGCCACGCCAAGAACTTCATTCTTGCCGCCCTTAACGCTTCCCGTTTCTATGAAATCGCCTCAATGCATGATCCGTTCCTTTGTCTGCGACGACACCGCCCGCTTGTTTCGGCTGGAGAAAATTCGTGCCTTTTCGCCAAACATCCAGCGCACCGCCCTGCGCAAGTTCGCCCAGCTTCAAGCCGTCACGGAATTGATTCACCTTTGCGTTCCTCCCGGCAATCGCCTGGAGGCCCTCAAGGGCAACCGCAAAGGCCAGCACTCCATCCGCATCAACGATCAATGGAGTATCTGTTTCCGCTGGGAATCAGACGGCCCGCATGATGTCGAAATCGTTGACTACCATTGATCCCTCCACGCTATGAAAAAGCACAGCCCCATTCATCCCGGTGAAGTTCTCCGCGAGGATTTCATCCTGCCTCTTGGCCTGTCTGAATACCGTCTCGCCCATGACATCGGCGTTTCACCTCGCCGCATTAGTGAAATCGTGAAGGGCAAGCGCTCCATCACTGCCGACACCGCGCTACGCCTCTCCCGCTACTTCCAATGGCCCTCCGAAGTCTGGCTCAGCCTGCAAGCCCACTATGACCGCCAAGTGACGGAAGCAGCAATGTTGGCCGTGCTGGCACGCATCAAGCCTTGTGTTTTGGCCGCTTAGCCAACCTGAGCTTGGACAGACTGATAGCAGTGCGAGTGGTAGGGTATTTGCATGACCTTGTGAGAATTGTCTTTGCATTCATTACCCTCGCCATCTGGCAGCGTCTGCGCGAACTTGGAAGCTGGTTTATCCGCCGCGCGTGAACCCTTGTAGCGACCTTGTGGTAATGTTGAGGGTGCCTTGACACTCTTTCGAGCTTGGGAAATGGAGAATTGCCGCGACTGAAACGCCGGGGCAGAACTGAAAAACTGCACAGCAAATGCACGGGTGAAGATTTTTCAAAAAAACGAAGCCGACGTAACTCGTTGATTACGAGTGGTGCACTCCAGTGGACTCGAACCACTAACCTTCTGATCCGTAGTCAGATGCTCTATCCATTGAGCTAGGAGTGCATTGGCCGTGTAGCCAGTCAGCTTTCGCTGCGGAAGTCGAGATTATACTGCGAGGTCACTTTGTCAATCGCGCGGTAGAATATAATCACGTCGAACTTTGATCTTGGGTGCGGGTTAATCTGGGGACCTTATTTGAGAGCGGCCAATTTTACTGCAACTTCCTGGTAAGCTTTTCGTTTCATCGCCCGCAGCACCGGGAACCCGGACACTCCATAATGAAAATGCGCCTCTTACTCACATTAGTCTGTGCTTTGTTTGCCTTCAGCCTCTTTGCTGAATCGGGCGACACGACAAACACCAGCGCTGTCTATCGTACTTGGATCGATACTCAAGGCCGCAAGCTGGAGGCAACATTCCGTGGTATTGAGGCGGGCCATGTTTTCCTGCAAATTCGCAATGGTTATGTTTATCGTCTGCCTTTGGATAAGCTTTCTCCTGCCGACCAAGAGGCCGCGAGGACGCTGAAGCCCGAAGGTCTCGGCATTCCGGCTGACCCAAATCTCGCGCAGGCAGCAGCACGCATCGACATGCTGGTCGATGGTGGTCTGAATAAGGCGGGGCAGAAGCCCAATCCGCTTGCCTCGGACGAGCAGTTCGTGCGCCGTGTTTACCTCGACATTTCGGGCCGTATCCCGACACGGGAGGAAGCACTTGAATTTATCAGTGACACCAGTGTCTCGAAGCGCTCGAAGGTGATCGACAAACTGCTGAACTCCGACGGCTATCGCAGCAACCTTTTCAATTACCTCGCTGACATGATGCGCGTGGCCGATCTGGCAAACAAAGCCCGCTTCTACACCTATCAAGATTGGCTGAAGAGCCAAATATCCGACAACATCCCGTGGAACAAGATGGTGTACACCATGATGACAGCGGACGGAAAGTTGTTGGAAAACGGTGCCACCGGTTATCTGCTGCGTGACGCTGGCATGAGGCTCGACAATCTCAGCCTCACGCTCAGCACCTTCTTGGGCGCGAACGTTTCCTGTGCGCAGTGCCACGACCATCCGTTCGCGGACTGGACACAACGGCAGTTCTACGAGATGGCCTCTTTCTTCGGAGCGACAGAGACATACGGCGTGCGCGGCTCGAAAAACTATGGGATGCAGAACATGCGTCAGGTTCTGGCCTCCCTGGATGACAAGCGCATGCAGCAGCAGGCAAAAAATGTGCTTCGTATCAACGCGATGGCTATCGAGGATAGCGAAAGCAACGATTTGAAACTGCCAGACGATTACAAATACAAGGACGGCAAACCTGGTGATGAAGTGAAGCCAAAACTCGTGACTTGGAGTGACGATAAGTCGAAGAAAGCCTACGCGGGTGTGCAGACCAAGAACGAAGAAGATCTGCGTGAACAGTTCGCTAAGTGGATGACCTCGCCAGAAAATCCGCGCTTTGCCATGACCATCGCGAATCGCCTTTGGAAGCGTGCATTCGGATTGGGCGTCCGCGAGCCAGTCACTGATCTCGACGATCCGAGTTCCAGCGTGAATCCGCCTCTGCTCCAGCACCTCGCTGCCGAAATGGTGCGTGTGAAGTTCGACATGAAGCAGTTCATGCGTCTGCTTTACAACACGCAAGCCTATCAGCGTGAGGCCACCAGTCATGAACTCGGTGACAACGCGGCCTACCTTTTCCCTGGTCCGGTTCTTCGTCGTATGAGTGCCGAGCAGGCATGGGACTCCTGCGCTACGCTCGTCGTAGGAGCTGGCGTGGACAAATTCAAAGCCCAGCGCGGCGCTCAATACTCCAAGGTCATGAACATCGACTTTGGTAAGGATTCATCGCCCGGCACCATCAAGACTCAGATCGAGAATGCGATCACTGGTATGCGTCAGTATGGCGGCAACAATGGCAACCCGAAAAACAACGCAAAGAAGAAGCGTAAGATGGCCGCATCAACAGGTGGTGATGAAGAGGATCTCACGATTGCCCCGCCAGTGCGCGACGGACTCGTGCTTGCCCGCGCTTCTGAGCTGCCGCAGCCTGAAAAAGACCAACATTTCCTTCGCATGTTCGGCCAGAGCGATCGCCAGATCGCTGACAGCAGCAGTGATGAGGGCAGCATCCCGCAGGTGCTTATGCTCATGAACGGAGAAGCGCAAAAAGTCATCGGCCAAAGCGACTCGCTGGCCGTCCAGACCGCTACCGCTCAGAAGACTCCCGAGCAGCAGGTGGAAAGTCTTTATCTCAGCTTCTTCAGCCGTAAACCGAAGTCGGCTGAAGTAGCCGATGCGGTGGCTGGCCTTAGCAATGGCCTCAGCATCCGCGATCTGACATGGGTGCTCTTTAACACGCGTGAATTCGTCTTCGTGGAATAATCACCTTCAATCATTCATGGTCATGAACTTCCAAAACAAACTCGATTCGATCACTCGCCGTGCCTTTTGTGAAAGCTGGGCTAAAACGGCGCTCGGTGTGACTGTACTGCATGGCACTACACGCAACGTGTTAGCTGCAGAAAGTGCTCTGGCTACTCCCACCAGTGGGCCTGGTTTCGGGAAGGCAAAGAACGTTATCTTCCTCCAAATGGTTGGTGGTATGTCGCACATCGACACACTTGATCCGAAGGATGGACCTACCCAGGGGCCCAAGGCTCCGATCAAGACCAAGGCTGATTTCCAGCTTGGTGGCACGATGGAAAATTTGGCGAAGCAGGCTGACAAGATCAGCATCATTCGCAGCATGACCTCGAAGACCGGCGTGCATGCCAGCGGGCAATATTTGATCCGCAGTGGCTACGAGCAGCGTGGCACCATCAAGCATCCGAACATCGGAGCCTGGGCACAGCATTTTAAAGGCCCTAGCCACAAGACATTGCCTTCCAATGTCTGCGTGAACCGTCAGCCGCAGAACGGCAATGGCTTCTTTCCCTCCAGCTTCGCGCCGCTACCTATTCTTGATCCAGATGTCGGCCTGCAATACTCCAAGAGTGAAGCCAGCGCCGATGTGCTCGACAAACGTTTAGCGATGCTCAACAAGCTTGATGCGGGTTTCCGCGAGCGCTTTAAGACCGCTAGTGTGCAAAGCTACACGCAGTTCTACGATAAGACCGTCAGCATCATGTCCAGCACGGATCTAGAAGCCTTCCAACTCGGCGAAGAACCGGATGCGCTGCGCGATAAGTACGGTCGGAATAAACTGGGGCAGGGGTTCCTTCTCGCTCGTCGCCTTGTTGAAAAAGGCATCCGCTACATTGAAGTCGCCGGCGGAGGCTGGGACATGCACAACAATATCGAAGAAGCGATGGAAGAGAAAGGTGCTGAGCTAGACGTGGCCTTGGCTGCTCTGCTTGAAGACCTAAGTGAACGTGGTCTGCTCGAAACCACACTCGTCGTTCTTTGCTCCGAATTCGGACGCGGCCCCAAAATCAACGGCAATGGCGGACGCGACCATCACCCGAAAGTGTTCTCGACTCTGCTCGCAGGTGGCGGTGTCAAAGGTGGCTTCATCTACGGCTCAAGCGACAAGGAAGGTATGGCCGTAGCTGACAAGCAGGTCATTGTTCAGGACTTCCTCAGCACCATCGGTTGGAGTCTTGGTCTTCCCGTCGATGAAGTCGTCATGTCCCCCAGCAATCGTCCCTTCACCGTCGGTGACAAAGGCGTTGTGATCCCTGAAGTCTTTGCGTGATGGAACCTCTGAGTTCGGAGCACCGGCTTCAGCCGGATCTTTGAATTTGGAGCCGCGCCAAGCGTGGTAGAACGAGTCATGCGTCTGGCCTTCAAAAAACCGCTTAAATGCGGTGTTCCGAAAGTCTGCTCTTATGCTCGCTCGCGATGACCGCCATCGCGAGAGTCTATTTTTTTTAACCCGTGATCGTGAAAGTGTGGTGATCTTTTTATGCGTCACCTGTCTTTTGTATCGCTTCTCTTATTCTCTGTGAGCCTTTGGGCTAGAGTTGTGCCTGCGCCTGTGGTGGAGTTGCCGAATCCTCATTCGCTGCAGTTCACCTTCCAAGCCTGCGTGCGTGGCGAGTATCGGAACAATGTCTTCGACATCAATGATGGGGCGAACTGGGTGACGGATGACAGTTGGCTACTGCATCGCATTCGTCTCGGCATTGAGTGGCAACCTGTCTCATGGCTGCATGTTACGTTGCAGGGCCAGGATGTTAGCGAGTCCTTCTCTGACCGCGCAGACATTGCTTTGCTGCATGGCGCAGAGGGTGATGATGCCAATGATCTACGCCTCGCCTCACTTGAGTTCGGCAATCCAGAGCATTTATCTCTAAAACAGGGTCGTCAGCAGCCTCTACTTCAGCAGCACGTTCATTCCGGTGCAGACGACAGACCTGTACGCTTTTCATCTGCATGAGCAATCACTCCTCGGTGGCACTGACTGCATCACGTTCGGCACACGCATGAAGGGTGATCCGCTCAAGCTGGCCGGCTGGGACTACACGTCCGAACTCGCAGGTAAGGCGGGCCAAGTGTTGGGACAGGACTTTACCTGCACGGCTTCTGGCTCGATGACACGCACATTGATTCGTATCGCGCTGATGGCACCACGAAGGTCCGAAAAATTAGCCCAAACGCTAACAACTACGTGGGTGCTGAAACTGACTTCACAGTGAATGCTAAGTTAACCAGCACCTCGACATGCTCGTGGGCTACAGCCACTTCTTTGCCGGAGGCTATCTCAATGACACTGGCGCTGGCGATGCCGCTGACTTTGCTTACCTGATGCTAACTCTGAATTACTGAAACCAAACTTCTCATGACTAATCTCCAACTCGCCATTCAGTTCTTTCTACAGCTCGCCCTCATTCTCATGGTCTGTCGTGTTGTGGGTATCATCGCCGCTCGATTTGGCCAGCCACAAGTCGTAGCAGAAATGATCGCGGGAGTTTGCATGGGGCCTTCATTGCTGGGCCTATTCGCTCCGGACATTTCGAAGGCCTTGTTTCCGCCAGATGCCATGAAGGTCCTGTTTCCGGTCTCTCAACTCGGTTTGGCTCTTTACATGTTCGTCGTCGGTCTTGAGTTTCGCATGGACATCGTGAGGAAACGCTTCGGCAGTTCCGTGGCAGTTTCCTTTGCCGGCATGGCGGTTCCGTTCGTGCTGGGCGCACTCCTTGGCTGGTTCTTTTACAATCACACGAAGCTCTTCCCTGAAAAGACTTCGATGAGCAATGCCATGATCTTCATGGGTGCTTCCATGTGCATCACCGCCTTTCCCATGTTGGCTCGCATCATCCACTTCAAAGGTCTGGCGGGAACCACCATGGGCACGGTCGCGATTGGAGCTGGGGCCATTGATGACGCCGCAGCCTGGGGCATGCTCGCTCTCGTTCTGGCAAGCTTTAATGGCGACATGTCTCACGCCGTTCTCAGCATCGGTGGCGGCATCGGCTATGTGCTTCTCGCGCACCTCATCATCCGCCCAATCCTCACGCGCTATGCAGCAGGGATCGAAGTACGCGGCAAAGTCAGTGATGGCGAGTACGCCTTCTTTCTTTCTCTCATGTGTCTCGGTTCATGGTGGACTGATTACATCGAACTCCACGCCGTATTTGGAGCCTTCATCATGGGTTCAGCTATGCCTCGCGGCATTGTGAATCGCACGATCATCGAGCGCACCCAGCCTCTCGCCGTCGCTCTCATTCTGCCGCTCTTCTTCACCTACTCAGGTCTGAATACCAGACTCGGTCTTTTGAATACAGGCTATCTGTGGTTGCTCTGCGGTGGTGTTTTGGTCGCTGCCATCCTTGGAAAAGGTGTGGCCTGCTGGGCTGCGGCGCGCGCCTCGGGCATCTCCAATCGTGAATCCATGGGCATCGGCGTGCTGATGAACGCACGCGGACTCATGGAGCTGATCATCATCAATATAGGCCTCCAGAAAGGCATCATCTCCGCTGAAATCTTTGCCATGCTTGCCATCATGGCTGTGATCACCACGCTCATGGCCAGCCCGATCTTTGAGCGACTCGTCGGCAGAGGCACCTTCAAAGCTGAGGCTGAGCCGGGAGCGGAGATCTGATTCTGGGAGATCAAAAGGAGATTCGACAATTCCCAATCGTCGCTATCTTCGCCGCCCCATGTTCCGCGCTGTTCTCACTGATCGTCTCCAGGCTGCTTTTACCGCCGCTGGCATTGCTTTGCCGGAAGGCTTCACCCCGACTGTAGGCATCGCCTCAGACACGCGATTTGGCGACTATCAGAGCAATGCGGCGATGATCCTGAGTAAGCAGCTCAAGCAGAACCCGCGCGCGCTGGCTCAGCAGATCGTGGATAAGCTGGAGGTCACTGACCAGTGCGAGAAGATCAGCATCGACGGCCCTGGATTCCTTAATTTCACGCTCAGTCCAGCAGCGCTGATTCAGCGGCTATCCGTCATTGTCAAAGATGACCATGCCGGCGTGCCACTGGTGGCGAAGCCGAAGCGCATCGTCCTTGATTTCTCCGCGCCCAACATCGCCAAGCCCATGCATGTGGGCCACATCCGCAGCACGTTCATCGGCGACAGCTTGGCACGTGTGGCCCGGTTCATCGGGCATACCGTCATCACCGACAATCACGTCGGCGACTGGGGCACGCAGTTCGGCATGATCATTTATGGCTGGAAGACGCAGCTCGATCAAGAGAAGCTGAAACTGGATCCGATTCACGAACTGGTGACCGTCTATAAGGCCGTCAACGCCACCACCAAAGCTGATGAGTCTGTTCTCACAAGCTGCAAAACGGAGTTGGTTAAACTCCAGCAGGGCGATGCCGAAAACCTCGCCATCTGGAATGAGTGCGTGCGTCTGACACTTGAACAGCTCGCCAAAGTCTATGGCGCACTGGATGTGAAGTTTGATCACTACCTTGGCGAGAGTTTTTACAATGACGCCTTGGCTCCGCTTGTGGCTGACATGTTGGATAAAGGCATCGCCACAGTCAGTGAAGGTGCGACTGCCGTCTTCAGTGATGGCAGCATGAAGCCCGAGAACGATCCCTTTCTCATCAGCGACAAAGACGAATGGAAGGCCGCACCGTGCATCATCCGTAAGACGGACGGAGGTTTCCTTTACGCCACCACCGACCTCGCCACCATCGATTACCGCGCGAAGGAATGGAGCGCGGATGAAATCTGGTATGTCGTTGGTGCACCCCAGCAGTTGCACTTCCGCCAAGTCTTTGCCGCTGCCAAACGTCGTGGAGCCACGACTGAGATGATCCACATCGCCTTCGGCAGCATTCTCGGGGCGGACGGTAAAATGTTCAAAACCCGCAGCGGTGAAACCGTCGGCCTTCTCGAAGTCATCGACGAAGCCATCGAGCGCGCCCGTGCAGCAGCCGATGAAAAAGAGCAAGGCCTCAGCGACACCGAGAAAGACGAGATCGCCCGCATCATCGGCGGCGGTTCCGTGAAGTATGCCGAACTCAGCCAGAACCGCCTGACCGACTACAAGTTCAGTTGGGACAAGATGCTGAGCCTGCAAGGCAACACCGCGCCCTACTTGCTCAACGCCTATGTGCGCACGCGCTCTATTTTTAGAAAACTAGAAGGCACCGTCGAGCTCACGTCAGCTTTAGAGTTCACTGAGCCAGCCGAGCGCGCCCTCGCCATGAAGCTGGCCCAGTTCGCCGAGAATGCGCACGATGTCCTCGACGACCATCGTCCGAACCTACTGGCTAACTATCTTTACGAACTCGCCAACACCTACCACAGCTTCTACGAAGCCTGCAACGTGCTGCGCAGCGAAGGCATCGTCCGCAACACCCGCATCACCCTCTGTGAAGCCACCAGCCGCGTTCTGAAGACAGGCCTCGGCCTGCTCGGCATCCATACCACCGAGCGGATGTGATCGAGGTCAAAACCGCACGCGTAGATAGGTGCCAAGAACGGATTCATGTCTCCATTCGGTGCCAATCAAGGCTGAGTCGGTGCATCATTTTTGCCATTCACCCACTGGGGCTTGTCCGTGTTGAAACGGCTTTCGTCACGCTTGCTGCTTGACCACGCGGCTGCACGCTTGAATCTCAACGCCCATGCCAGTCCCACTTCTCGACGTCAACGCCCAGAACCATTCGCTCGAATCCGAACTCCAGTCGGCCTTCAATCAAGTGCTGAGGCACGGACGCTTCATCATGGGGCCTGAGATGGAAACGTTTGAGGCAGAGATCGCCGCCATGGTCGGTGTGAAGCACGCGCTTTCCGTTTCATCTGGAACCGATGCACTGTTGCTCGCGCTCATGGCTCTCGACATCCAGCCGGGGGATGAGGTGCTTTGTCCTGCCTTCACTTTCTTCGCCACCGCAGGTGCGGTTTCGCGTCTCGGTGCGGTGCCGGTGTTCACTGACATCTGCCCGATCTGCTTCAATATGGATGTGAATGATGCGCGCAAAAAGATCACCGCGAAAACCAAGGCGATGATTCCAGTGCATCTCTTCGGTCAGTGCGCTGACATGGACCCGCTTTTGGCGCTGGCCAAAGAGCGCGGACTCAAAGTGGTAGAAGACGCGGCGCAGTCCATTGGCGCAAAGTACAAGGGGCGTGATAGCGGCACGATGGGTGACTTTGGCATCTACAGTTTCTTTCCCAGCAAGAATCTCGGTGGCTTTGGTGATGGCGGCATGTTGGTGACGAATGATGACACGCTTGCTGAGTTTGCCAAAGTGCTGCGCAATCATGGTTCGAAGCCGAAGTACTACCATCATTTCGTCGGTGGTAATTTCCGCATGGACACACTGCAATGCGCGCTGCTGAGCGTGAAGGTGAAGCGCTATTCGCAATTCACCGCTGAGCGGCAACGCAACGCAGCTCATTACACCGCCGAATTGTCCAAACTTTACGGTGTTGTGCAAGCGGACCCGGCGCACTGCAAATGCGTGAGCACGCAGGATGTCTGGCTGGCGGCGCAGGTAGCTAAGATTGTTCTACCTGTTGGTTATGCCCATAACACGCACATCTGGAATCAGTTCACGCTGCGTGTTCTTGGCGGTCAGCGCGATTCGTTGCGCGACCATCTGGTGGCTAAAAAAATCGGCTGTGATATTTATTATCCGGTCACGCTCGATCAGCAGAAGTGCTTTGAAAATCTGCCTGAAAGCTCACGCTCTGGTTGCGATGTTTCGCACCGGGTCGCCGGCGAGGTGCTAAGCATCCCGATCTATGGCGAACTCAATGAGGCGCAGCGAAACGAAGTCATCGCGGCGATTGGCGAGTGGCTAGCTTGATGCTCAACCACGCTTCTGGGCAAACAACCAGGCCCACAGCTTTTCGTTGTCATAGGATTGCGTCCAGGAGTCGTGACCGACGCCGGGATAGATGGTGATTTTGGCCGTGCTGCCAGCTTTTTGCAAAGCAGTGTGCATTCGTGTGGAAAAATCTACGGATACCGCACCGTCTTTATCGCCGTGGAAGATCCAGCAGGGCAGGTCTTTGATGCGGTCAGCCATGACAAAGCCAACGCCTGCTCCGCCGCAAATGGGCACGATGGCTGCAAAGGTATCTGGATAAGCCAGCGCCGTATCCCAGGTGCCGAAACCGCCCATGCTGATGCCGGTGAGATAGATGCGACTCGTGTCTACGCGATGCTTCCTTGCGAGGTCATCGACCAGCGCTTTCAAGCCGTGAGCATTCCAGATGTTTTCATTCGGCACCTGCGGGCTGACGACGATGGCCTCAAATTTCTTGCCGGCGGCGATCAGCTTGGGTGGACCATGTTTCTTAAGCAGATCCAAGTTGTCTCCGCGCTCGCCTGAGCCGTGAAGGAAAATCAGCAGCGGCCACTTTTTCGCCGTGTCTTTCTCGTAACCGTCTGGCAGGGAGAGCAGGTAGTGGTAGCCAACTTTCAGCGTGATCTCACCGGAGAAAGATTGAGGCGAAGTTTCAGCCATCGCCAATGCAGAGAGAGCTAGCAGAGCGAAGAGGAAGGAGAGTTTCATGTATGGGCCGTAATGAGTGTGCGCTCGTGAAGTTCAGCCATCGCGGCAAGAATGAGATGGCGATCCATCTCGTGGACTTCGAGTTTGAAGCCGATTTTGGGGACGAGAGTCACCGTCAATTCACCGCCGAGATGCTCGCGGAACTCCTCTAACCCTTCGAGAATGACTGGCTCACCGCTTTTGCCTTCAGCGAGCAGGTCGGGATGATAAGTCTCAAATCCGATGCGTTCGACCAGACTTAGCACGCGCTCCGCCGTGGCGGCATCGAGGATGCCTTTCTTCACGGAATAGACGAGATCTACAGACATGCCGATGGCCACGGCCTCGCCATGAGTGACTTGGAAATGAGTGATTTGCTCCAGCTTATGAGCAGCCCAATGGCCGAAGTCGAGCGGGCGAGCGCTGCCGAGTTCAAAGGGGTCGCCTCCCGTGGCGATGTGCTCCACATGCAGTTCGGCACTGCGTTGCACCACGCGCTCCAGCGCTGGTTGTTCGAGGCGCGCTAGAGCATCGCCGAGGCGCTCGATCTCTTCAAAGAAGGCTTTGTCGCGGATGAGGGAAACCTTGATCGCTTCGATGATTCCGTTGCGGCGCTCGCGCTCAGGCAGTGTTTCTAGAAAGGCAAAATCATTCACCACGGCAAAGGGGACGGCGAAGCTGCCGACCCAGTTCTTTTTGCCGAAGAAGTTCACGCCATTCTTAACGCCGACACCGCCATCCCCCTGGCTGAGCGTGGTGGTCGGGAAGCGTACATGACGAATGCCACGATGCGCTGTGGAAGCGGCAAAGCAGACGAGATCTAGCGCTGCGCCGCCGCCGATCACGAAGATGTAACTATGCCGGTCCAGCGCCGCGTCGTTGATTGCCTGCCAGCACTGCTGCACGAGAGAGAAATCATTTTTGCAAGGCTCCCCGCCCGGCAGGATGACCAGATCACCGGCCAGATCCAGCACCTCAGCATGGGCACGGGCATAAGCACGGATGGAGGCGAGAAGACCAGGGTTCGCGGCCGCGACATGATCATCAGCAAAGATGAGCACCCGAGGCACTTTGTTGGGATGATCCAGCAGGAGCAGATCGCGGATGGTCGTGTTGGCAGGCGCGAAGACCTCGCGGGTAAAAAGGATGCGGTGCGCGTATTCGAGCCTGATTTTCTTCTCTATCATGGGGATGTATCTGTTCCCTCGTCGCGTAGGGGTTCAAAGGGAAAAGTAAACGAGTTTTGTGAGCTGTTCATGCAGTCATAAAGGGAAACTACGTCGCTGCGATCCAGCGCTGCCAGAGCCGGAGCAGCGGAGCCAGCGCCGCAAACCCGAACGCCAGAGGCAGCGATACCTGGCTGACTGCCAGCGCATCCACGAGCACGATCCCCGCCAGCAAAATGCCCACTGCCCGTCCGATGGCCGGGCCGCCCTGTTTCATGATTCGTGTGGCGATTGTGACCATGGCCGCGAAGGCGAGGATAAGTAGAAGTGGAGCCAGGAGAGTGAGGTCACCGACGATGAACACGGGTTTCAAACGTTCGCCAGAGAACAAAAGCGCTGCCGCGAGAACGCCGGGCGAGTAGAGCAGCCCTCTGGCAAAAAACGACTGTATGCGTGATGCCGCCGCTCCCTTGGCCTCCATCCGCGCCACCATGGTAAGGCCCACAATGTATGCACCCAAAAGCAAAGCAGGCTCAACATAGAATCGCCAACGATCCTCACCGGAGGCTGCCATCAGGAAAAGCAATACTCGGCACATGCCCATGATCCAAACCGCACCAGCCCAGGGCTTGTGATAGAAGTCGTAAAACAGAATGCAACCGATCAGGGCCGTCGTGATGAGCTGACTGGCACCTCCAAGATAGATGGCGATGAACCAGCCCGCCGCCAACATCCCCAACCCGACAGACCAAGCTAATTTGACACTCACTCTTCCGCTCGGGATGGGCCGTTCTTTTCGATGCGCACGATCAAATTTCACATCCGCCGCATCATTCAAAATCATCCCGCCTGTGTAGAGCAGTGATCCTGCGAGCAGCATCCAGAGAAGAGTCGGATTTTCCAATGCCCCACCCGCCAGCAACCAACCCGCCGTCACATTCGTCCAGACCGTGGGCAGGTTGGAGATGCGGGCGACTTCGAGCCAGGCGCGGAGTTTTTTTGGAAGCATGAAACTTATTCCTTCACCAAGCTTGCCAGCCTCGTGGTCACTTGCTGGTGTACGGGGATGATTTTACCGCTGATCTCCAGTTTGATGTCCGCGCTGAAGGCCCCAAAGGACACTGTGTCGCGCTCCAGATCGAACAGCACTTGGCCAAAAGTTTTTGAGCCAGCGCCCAGAGTCACCCCGCGCGTGCCGACAGACTCGTCGGCGCGCTTCATATCGCCCTCGAAGCTGATCTTCGCATGGCGATGGCCTTCGTAGTCCACGATCGCCTCTAGCTTAGCTCTTAGCTCGACATTGATCGTTCCTGCGCTGGGAAACTTCACCGTCTCCTGCGAGGTCCAGCGGTCGCCCGTCTTCACCGACATCTTTGGCAGGCCCATCTCGAGCGAGCGTCTGTAGAGATCCGCCACGTTTTTCGCCTCGGCGATGCTATCCAGTGCGGGGATGCCATCCGCACTCGCCGCCATCGTTCCAGAGTCACGCACATCCACAAACTGATCCTCAGGACCATAAACTAGAATGAATGATTTGCCGACACTCTGGCCGACTGAGGCCTTGATCATTGGACTCGCTTTCGACAGATCTGCGGAATCAAAAACCTGCTTCTGACCTTGAAGCATCACCTCACCCGTCAGCGCCTGGAAAGTCACACGGGCAAGTTTTTCACCCGACTCAGCCCTCGTCACCCGAATGACCGTGGTCTGCTTGACCTTCATCTTCTGATCCTCTGGCTTGCCGATGGCGGTCAGGCCCGTGGTTGTCTGCGTCAGAGTTTCCTGCGTATAAACATGGCCCGGTAGCCAGCGCAGTCTCAGGGAGAGTGCCTCCTCTTGAGCAAAGGCAGGCAGTAGAGCTGTCAGTGACAGGCCAGCAAGGAGGGGGAGTTTAAAAGACAGACGTGTTGCGTAGCTCATCACCCTTTTTGCTAAGGCAAAAGGCCCAACAATGCAACTCCACCATCTGCCGTAGAGCCGGTCACGAGCTGAAAATAAATCGTCAAGAAAGTTGGCACGCTTCCCGCTCAGCTGTTAAAGCAGAGCATCAATCCTGGAAAATCACCTCTGATTCTTCTCCGGTCGTTGCAATCCCGCCAAACCACACCTCTAATTGCGTCAGCCATGAAAAAAGTCGAAGCGATCATCAAGCCCTTTAAACTCGAAGACGTCAAAGAAGCCCTCTCAGAAGTGGGAGTGGAAGGAATGACCGTCGTCGAAGTCAAAGGTTTCGGCCGTCAAAAAGGCCATACTGAAATTTACCGTGGCTCCGAGTACACGGTGGACTTCCTCCCCAAAGTGAAGATCGAAGTTGTCGTCGAAGACGCTCGTAGCGAAACCGTCGTGGACGCCATCGTGAAGGCCGCTAACACCGGCAAGATCGGTGATGGAAAAGTCTTCGTCAGCGAAATCCTCGAAGCCGTTCGCATCCGCACCGGCGAGCGTGGTTCAGATGCTGTCTCAGGCTCCTAGTCCCCCACACAACCTGAATTCATTTCACCAACCCGCCGGGCTTCCCGGCGGGTTTTGTGTTTCAACCGCGATTATGCCATTGATCGTGCGGCCTCACATAGATCGGGAAGTCCAATCCAAGCGTGGCTCCGATTTTTCTCTTGAGTGTTCGGCGCACCGTTTTTTAAGCGGAATCAAAGTGCGCTCCCAATGACAGATTCAGTCTGAAGTTAGTGATGCGATTCCAACCTTTCCACTTGGCTAAGCCTTGATGGCTTGGCTGGAGGGAAGAATTATCGAGCGACATTTGCGACATCGACTCTATCTTTTTTCCTACCCCACCATGACTGACTTCTTTTCTAACTCGCTGTACACCTTTGGCCTCGGATTTGGCCTTGGCTGTGTGTTTCTCCTCATGTCCTACTGGAATCACTGGAAGACGAAGAGCGAATTCAAACGCTACAAGACGCATCTGAGTGACAAACTGGAACTGGATGCCCGATCGATGCAGGAGACGAGCAAGGAGAAGGCACGTCTGGCTCAGGAGAATGAGAGTCTGCGGATGCAGGTGAGTCGGCTTAATGAGAAGCCGGACAATAAACTGCATCGTGAACTCGAGATCATGGCTCGTGCGGAGAAGCATATGATGATCAATGCACCTGGCTTTGCCCCGGCCTGGGAAATGGCCAAATCACAGGCACTATCACAAATCGAGACCGAAGAAAAGGGCATGTCCTTTCCACAAAAAATCTTCCGCAAACTGATCGGCCCGGGTTCAACGAATAGCGGTGTGGCGCTCTCGGAAAGCTCTGTTCTGGCTGCTAAGAACGGCTCGGAAGCCACCAGCAATGCTGCCTGATCCATGAGTGTCGTGCGGCCTGAGAAAGTGAAGTTCATGCTCATGGCTGCGGACATGCGGCGGGCCGTGAGTTTTTATCAAAAGGTCTTCGGTCTGGACGAGATTTTTGTGAGTGAGTTCTGGAGCGAGCTGAACTTTGGCAATGCTATCATCGCCTTTCATGGCGGCCACGATGGATCGGTGAATCCTACGGGCTTAAGCCTGCAATTTGAAGATGTGCTGAGTGCTGTGGAGCGGATCGAAAAAGCTGGAGGACTCATCCTGGATCTGCCAACCCAGCGTGAGGGGGAGCCCATCCTACTCGGGCGTTACCGCGACCCGGAAGGCAATGAAGGATTTATCACACAGTATGTTGGCTAAGTTTTGCCTTCATTCTCCGCGAACAGACTCATGACTCGCCATTCCTTTCGGCTTACCATTCTGCATCGACTTCTGTTGAGTTGTATTGTCCTTTCTAGCCTCGTAGTTGCCCTAGCTCAGGGTGGCTCTGCGCCACAGGGAAACAACTTCGGCGAAATTGCGCAACTCGTGCCTTTGGGTAGTGCGGTTAGCTTGGTGGCCAGTGTCACGAGTGCAAGTCCGATGACCTTCACCTGGACCAAGGATGGGCGTCTGGTGCGTGATGCCTATACAACGGCGCTGACTTTACCCGCAGTCACAAAGGAGAGTGCGGGCAGCTACCGACTCAAAGCGCGGAATGCGTTTGGAAGCTGGGAGTCGCCGCCTTTTCTGCTCGGCGTGTATGAGACTGGTATGGCAGAGGCGACACTGATTTCCGGGAAATCTCTGCGCCTAGAGCCACGTGCCTGGGGGCCAGGATTGAAGTTCTCTTGGTCAAGTAGCGGCTATGAAGATACGCCTTCCCACAGCACGGCCACCTTTCAAATCAATCGGTTGCCACACGGCATCCATACTGCCGTTGTTTCTATAGTGATGGGAGAGTCTGGCCCTGAGGCGAGTGGCTTTAGCTACCTCCTCAAGTCCGTGGGCAGACCGCGCGCACCCACGGCAGATCGCGTATGGCGGATGGAGCTGGGTCAGGCTTATCTCGATGAGGGCGAACTGCCGACTGATGAAATTCCTGTCACCTTTTATGCCAAGGGGCTGCCGCCGGGTATCACGATCAATGCAACCTCTGGTGACATCACTGGCACTCCGACCAGGGCAGGGGATTACATCGCCGAGCTGTGGACCTCTGATGGCTATGGTACCAGCCCGCGTGTGCAGCAGATTTACTTTGTGGGATCAAACAAGATCGACCTCTTCACCCGGAGCTACTGCGGCACGCTGTATCAACTGCCTATCGAAAATGGGCAGAGCGGTTATCTGGCTGAGTTTACTGTGACTCCGAGTGGCAAATATTCCGCTAAGCTGACTTTTAAATCCCGAGTCATCCGCCTGAGTGGCAGCTTCACCGCAGATGCCTCTGCTTATATCTCCAACGCAACGAACGTCACGCTTGGACTGAATCTGAAAATGACTCTGCGACCCGCTGAGGGCGTTATTTTAGAATGGTCCGATCCTCTGGGACTCATCTCGGACTCCTATCATGAGATCGGTGCCGTGTTCCGTCAGTCAGGTGATCCCTACACGGACCCATCGGGGCGTCATGGGGTGCTGATGCGGCCCGAGCAGATCACAGAGTCGGTTGCGGCAGAAGTGATGCGAGGCACGGGCTTTGGCAGTCTTTTAGTGAATGCTAATTTCTCTACCACCTTTGTTGGCTCACTGCCAGACGGCCAAGGCGTGACCGCGAGTAGCTATGTCACGACGAACGGAACCATTCCTACCTTCTTGATCCCGCCGGCCAAGCGAGATGTGCTGATCGGTGATCTCTATGTTCCTACGCGCTATGAACTGACCAATCCGCACTCGGTCTGGTGGTATCGGGACGCAAATCCCAGCGATCCCATTGCCCCTGCAGGCTGGAGCCGAAATATCGCTACTGAGGTGACGCCTTACACGCCACCCACAGCAGGTCGCCTGCTGCTGCCCTTCATGGAAGACAGGCCAAACAACGCCTTCATCTCTCTCTCTTCAGCCGGTCGTGATTCGGAGGTTTCGACGGCTTTCATCGATACAGACTTCCGACTCATCAGCACCCACACCGCCCGGTTCTCACTGCCGAATCCCAGCGCACTGCGTGTCGATTTCTATGCACCTACGGGATTCTTCACAGGCCAGGCCACCTTGGATGATCCGCATCCCACCATCCCGCTTCGCCGCGTGCGTCGTGCTGTCGGCTTCCGTGGCATGATGTTTCAAAACCCGGATAGTCCGCACGGTGAAGGCTACTTTCTCGCGCCTTCGTCGCCGGACACGGTGTCTTCATCCACTGTCTCTGGCCATGTTTGGATCGGCCCGAGCTTTGCTGAGTGAAGGCAGACTCCTGCTGAGACGGCCAACGAAGAAGTGGGACCGGTTCAGATTTCATTACCCCCTCCTTCCTTGACCCTCTCCCCCGTCGGGGCTAGAGACTTCGCCCCCGACCCGCCCTGCTCATCTGATGTCCATCGAACGCACTCGCAATTTTTCCATCATCGCCCACATCGACCACGGGAAGACCACGCTTTCCGACCGCCTGCTAGAGGCGACCAAGAGCATCACCGTGCGGGAGCAGCAAAATCAGCTCCTCGACAGCATGGATCTTGAGCGTGAGCGCGGCATCACCATCAAGGCGCATCCTGTTTGCATGAACTACAAGGCCAAGGACGGGCTGATCTACAAACTCAACCTCCTGGACACACCTGGCCATGTCGATTTCAGCTATGAAGTCAGCCGCTCACTCGCCGCCTGTGAAGGCGCACTGCTGCTGGTGGATGCCAGCCAGGGCGTGGAGGCCCAGACCGTAGCCAATCTCAATCTGGCGATGCAGCAAAACCTGCGTGTCATCCCCGTCATCAACAAGATCGACCTGCCCAGCGCAGATCTTGATAAAGTGAAGCAGCAGCTCGAAGATATCCTGCAACTGCCTTCTGATGAAGCAGTGCCGGCGAGCGCAAAGATGGGCATCGGCATCATCGACATTTTAGAAGCTGTCGTGGCCCTGATCCCGCCGCCGACCGATCCTGGAGATGGCTATCTGCGCGCTTCCGTGTTCGACTCGATCTTCGACTCCTATCGCGGCGTGGTCAGCTATGTGCGCGTCATGTCCGGCACCATCACTCGCGGTCAAAAAGTGCGCTTGATGGCCTCAGGCAATGACTCTGAAATCAAGGATGTCGGCACCTTCCGGCCCAAGATGGTGCCCTGTGAAAAGCTGGAGGCAGGTGACGTGGGCTACATCATCGCCAATGTCAAAACCACCGCCGACGTGAAGATCGGTGACACGCTCACCGAGTCTCGCAAGCCAGCTCCTGAGCCACTTCCAGGGTTTAAAGAAATCCACCCACTCGTCTTCAGCGGCATCTATCCCGTCAGTACCGACGACTTCGAGGCGCTCAAGCTTGCCGTCGGTAAACTCCAAATCAATGACGCAGCCTTCACCTTCATGGCAGAAAGCTCTGCCGCGCTCGGCTTCGGCTTCCGCTGTGGTTTCCTGGGCCTACTGCACATGGAAATCGTGCAGGAGCGTCTGCGTCGTGAGTTTAACATGGATGTCATCTCGACCTATCCGTCCGTCATTTATGAAGTGCGTAAGACAGACGGCACGGAGCTGATGGTGGACAATCCTTCCTTCCTGCCGCCTGCCAATGAGATCGACGAAATTCGCGAGCCCATGGTGAAGGTTTTCATCATGATCCCGAATGAACACATTGGTGACATGATGCAGCTCGTCATGGAAAAGCGCGGCCAGGTGAACAACACCGAAACGCTCGATGATCGCCGTGTACTCCTGCACACCGTCATGCCGCTCAATGAGATCCTCGTGGACTTCAACGACAAGATGAAATCCATCACTCGTGGTTACGGCAGTATGGACTATGAGCACGCCGGATACAAAGCCGACGACCTTGTCAAAATGGACATCCTCATCGCCGGTGATCACGTCGATGCCTTCTCATGCATCGTCCATCGTGGTAAGGCTGAATCCCGTGGCCGTGCCCTTTGCGCCAAGCTTAAAGAGGTGATCCCCCAGCAGCTCTTCGTCGTCGCCATTCAGGCAGCGATTGGGGCTAAATTCATCGCCCGTGAAAGCATTAGTGCCCTGCGCAAAGACGTGACCGCCAAGTGCTACGGCGGCGATATCAGCCGTAAGCGCAAGCTGCTCGAAAAGCAGAAGGAAGGGAAGAAGCGCATGAAATCCATCGGACGCGTGAACATCCCGCAGGAAGCATTCATCGAGGTGCTGAAGAACAACTAAGGCCGTGCAACATGCGTGCTGAAGCAGCGTTCTGTCTGCCCCACACGCATGAAAGCTTTCCTCGTCTCCACCACTCTCGCCATATCTCTTGTTCTTCACGCTGCACCGCAGGACGATCAGTATGTTTTAGGCTCTGATTCGCAGGTTCAAAAAGGTGTACCACAGGGTAAGGTGACACAGATGCCGCCGTGGAAGGACTCAATAATCTATCCCGGCACCACGCGCGACTGGTGGATATATGTGCCTGCTCAATACACGAAAGACAAGCCCGCTGCCGTGATGGTGTTTTGTGATGGCGGCGGCTTCGTGAAGGCCGATGGCCAGTTCCGTGCTCCGGTCGTGTTTGATAACCTCATCGCCAAAGGTGAGATGCCCGTGACCATCGGCATTTTCATTCAGCCCGGTGCTTTTGAAAACAAAGACCCCAAGGACAAGTCACGCAGCAATCGCAGTTTTGAATATGACTCGCTCGGTGATCTCCATGCGCGTTTTTTGATGGAAGAAATCCTGCCTGCTGTGGCCAAGGACTACAACCTCAGCACGAACCCTGATGAGCGCGCCATCTGTGGTAATAGCAGCGGCGGTATCTGCGCCTTCACCGTCGCCTGGGAGAAGCCTGAGGCATTCCGCAAAGTTGTCAGCCACATCGGTTCCTTCACCAACATCCGCGGCGGTCATGTCTATCCAGCACTCATCCGTAAGACCGACAAAAAGCCGCTCAAGGTCTTCCTTCAAGACGGTCGCAATGATCTCGACAATCAATTTGGCAACTGGCCGCTCGCCAATCAAGACATGGCCGCCGCGCTGAAGTTCGCCGGTTATGATTACCAGTTCGTGCTCGGTGAAGGCACCCACAATGGCAAGCACGGCGCGGCGATGCTGCCGGACACGCTGCGGTGGTTGTGGAAGAAGTGAATCTTGAAACCTTCCGAACTCAAAGCAACTTAGCCAGCATGAGCACAGTTTTGGAAATCGAAAAAGCCATCGAAAACCTGCCTTCGCGTGAGTTCTGGCAGATTGTGGACTGGCTGGAAAAGAAGTGCGAAGAGTCAGAAGATGCCGCTGACAACGCCGCCGCTGACGCAGCGCTCGCTGAAGGTGGTGATCCGATCCCATGGGAAGAAGTTCAGCGGAAATGCGGTCTGCTGCCATGAAGTATCGTGTCGAATTCACCAAGGTAGCCGACCGTGCCTTCTGTAAGTTGGAGAAAGCTGTACAGATTCAATTGCAGGCTGACATCAACCATCTGCGCAGCCAGCCAATGCCTCTTGGCTGTAAGAAGCTCAAAGGCTCATCTGGCAGGTGGCGCATTCGCTCAGGAAGCTTTCGCATCATCTATGAAATTCACGATGGCAGGCTTGTCGTCCTTGTCGTGGATGTTGGGCATCGCAAAGACATTTACAACTAATCCCACCATGACCACACGCCTCCTCCTCGCCACACTCGCTCTGCCGCTTTTTGCCGCTGCGCAGGACACCTCCCTCCACGATTTCCTCATCGACGGTGAGCCTTGGAAGGAAGCCGTCAACGGATACACCTTCACTGATGGCCTCTGCACGGATGCAGCGGGAAACTTGTTCTTCACGGACGTGAAGGCAGGGAAGGGGATCTACAAGCTGGATGTCGCCACGGGGAAGACGGATCTCTTTCTTGACAACCTGCCCGGCATCAGCGGATTACAGATCGGCCCAGACGGGCGCTTCTACGCCTGCCATAACAAAGATCAGCGCATCATCGCCATCAGCATGAAAGGTGAGGTGGAGGTGTTACTCACGGGTGTGAAGTGCAACGATCTCGTGGTCAGCAAAAAGGGCCATCTTTACTTCACTGAGACGCCCACGCAGATGATTCATCTGATCACGGCTGACAAGAAACACATCATCGCTGATCAGGGACATGTCGTGAAGCCCAACGGCATCACCATCTCCCCCGATGAGCGCACGCTCGTGGCCTCTGAGTATGGCGGTAAGCACGTCTGGGCCTGGCGAATCGAGGACGACGGCACGCTGAGCGCCGGTGAACCCTACATGACCATGTGGCTGCCTGTCGGCAAAGAATCCGCTTCAGGCGATGGAGCGACCACCGAGTCCAAAGGCCGTTACTTTGTGACCACTGAACTCGGCGTTCAGATCTTCGACCCTATGGGACGACTCTCCGGCATCATCGCCAAACCCGTCGCCGACGGCAAAGTCGTCGGCTGTGAGTTCGCCGGTAAAGATCATGACCAACTCTTCGTCGCCGCTGGTGACAAAATCTTCAGCCGAAAGCTGAAAGTGGCCGGGTATTTCAGATAAAGTTTTGCAACCTCCTTTGCGCCGTTTATCAAGCGGCCCAACCCATTTTCATCATGATCAAACTCACCGGAATCGCAGACGAAGCAGGCGCGTCACTCGACGTGCAAATCAAAGCCCATCAGGAACTCGGCTGGGACAGCATCGAGTCACGCGGCGTCGAGATCGACGGCGTGAAAGGGAACCTGCATGAGATACCGGACGCTGTTTTTGAAAAGGTCTGCGAGAAGCTCGCTGCCTCAAACATGAAGATCAGCGGCTTCGGCTCACTGATCGGCAACTGGGCTAAAAAGATCAGCGATGACTTCAGCATCACTGAAGCAGAAATCAGCCGTGCCATCCCGCGCATGCAGCGACTGGGCGCCAAGCTCATTCGCGTGATGAGCTACGCGGTGTGCAAGGATGAAGATGGTAAAGATATGGAGGAGCAGTTTGCCCCAGAGCGCATTCGACGGATGAATGAAATCAACAAGCGCTTTGCTGATGCAGGACTGACCGTGGTGCATGAGAACTGCATGAACTGGGGAGGCATGAGTCCGACCTATGTGCGCCGCATGGCTGAGGCTGTGCCCGGCATGAAGTGGGTTTTTGATACTGGCAATCCAGTCTTCATTGATGATCGTGATCGTCCCGGCCAGAAGCAGGATGCGTGGGAAATGTACCAAGCGGTGAAGCCATTCATGGCTCATGTGCATGTGAAGGATGGCATCTGGGACAAGGCTAAGAACGACGCTGTTTATACCTTCCCCGGTGAAGGCGAAGGCCAGACGCTGCGGATCATGAAGGATCTCGTCGAGACCGACTACGTGGGCTACATCAGCATCGAGCCGCATGTGGCCGTGGTCTTCCATGGAGCCGGTGCTGCGGATGATCTCTCCCCTGAGCAGAAGGCGAAGGAGCAGTACGATAGTTACATCAAGTATGGTCAGATGCTGGAAGTCATGTTGAAAAATCTGGGTGCCAAGCTGGGCTAAAGCGGACCGCTTTTTGCCATGTCTGACATCACGGCCATCAATAAATATCTCTGCCCCGCCTGTGGTGCACAGGCCGTGTGGAATCCTGGCAAGAAGGCGCTGATTTGTCCCTATTGCAGCACGGAGTCACCCGCTGAGTTGCAGGGTGACGGCACGCTGGTCGGCGAATGTGATTTGGCAGAGGCCATGCGCGCTTTGCCTGATGAGTCGCGCGGCTGGGCGGCGGAGCGCAAAACGGTGAAGTGCCAGAGCTGTCAGGCGATCTCAGTTTTCGATGAGAAGCGTGTGGCCCAGGCCTGTGACTTCTGTGGTTCTCCCGCGCTGTTGAGCATTGACGACATGCAGTCACCGATTCGCCCCGGCAGTCAGCTACCGTTTCAAATTTCAGAAAGTCAGGTGCGGGAAAGCATCCGCCAATGGTATGGCAGCCACTTCTGGGCGCGCAGTGATGTGGGAGACAAAGCACTGACCGATACCTTGCACGGCCTTTATCTGCCCTACTGGACCTTTGATGCTCATGCCGACTGCCCATGGGAGGCGGAGGCCGGCCATCATTACTACACCACGGATAGCCAGGGCCGCAGCCAGCAGCACACGCGCTGGGAGTATGCCAGCGGTCAGATCGCTCAGTTCTTTGATGACCTGCTAGTGCCTGCTTCCAAAGGCGTGCAAGCCAATTTGTTAGCCGAGCTTGAGCCGTTTCCGACCACGTCGGCACTGCTGCCTTATGATCCTGGCTATCTCACCGGCTGGGTGGTCGAGCAGTATCAGATTGATCTCATCCAGGCCGCGAAAAACTCGCGTGATCGCATGACCGAACTCTTGCGTGATGAATGCTCGCGTCACGTGCCTGGTGATACGCAGCGGAATTTGCGTATCGCCCCAAGTTTCAGCGCGCAGACGTTTAAACACACGCTGCTGCCTGTCTGGCTGTTAACTTACGCCTACGGTAGCAAGAACTACCAAGTCGCGGTGAATGGAGCCACCGGTAAGATCGCCGGCGAGTACCCACTGAGTTGGGTGAAAATCACCATCGCCATTTTGCTCGGACTCATCCTGGTGGCGCTGTATTTTCAATTCAGCAAGTGATGTGGAAAGGAAGCCAGTTTGGTCATTGCATTTGAAGGCATGGGCGGGTTAGCCTCAGTTCCTATGACACGATGGATCGTCAGTATTTGTTCTCTCATCATGCCGCTGCTCGCGGCTGATTCTGGCTGGCAGCCTTTGCCATCGCTGCCAGATGCGGAGGGGTTTGCAGGAGCATTTGCAGGCGTGGCAAATGGCGTGCTGCTGGTGGCGGGCGGAACAAATTTCCCAGATAAGAAGCCTTGGGAGGGCGGCACCAAAGTCTGGTATGACACGGTGTATGCACTGCGCGAGCCAATGGGCAAATGGGAGAAAGTGGGCAAGCTGCCGAAGCCCAATGGCTACGGCGTGAGTCTCACGACCGAGTCGGGGTGGATCTGCATCGGTGGTGGAGATGCTACCCGCCATTTCCGAGATGTGATTCGGTTCCGATTGCGGGATAATCAGCTTTTGACTGAAAATCTGCCCGCCTTGCCTCAAGCCTGTGCTTTCATGGCGGGGGCTCAACTCGGCTCGGTGATTTATGTGATCGGCGGAATCGAAACGCCTGCGGCCACGACAGCACTGGCGAGTTTTTGGTCGCTTGATTTGGCTGAGCTAAAAGATGGCTGGAAGTCGCTGCCTGCCTGTCCCGGTAAGGCACGCATTCTGCCAACGATGGGGGCCGCTGATGGCAGCGTGTTTGTTTTCAGCGGCGCAGCTTTGAAGCCCGAACCAGATGGTAAAGCCGCGCGTGAGTGGCTCAAGGACGCCTGGCGCTACACGCCTGAGATCGGCTGGAGGCGAATGGTCGATCTACCTCGCGTCTCGGTGGCCGCGCCTTCGCCCGCACCGATCCGAGATGGCAGGTTGCTCCTCATCGGTGGCGATGACGGCGTGTTGGCAAACTTTGAACCCAAAGACAAGCACCCTGGTTTCCCCCGCAGTGTTCTGGCCTATGACTGGCAGAGCGATGTTTGGGCGCGTGTTGGTGAGGTGCCTTTTTCTCTCGTCACGACTCCGCTGGTTGAGTGGCGCGGCTCCCTGGTGATTCCCGGTGGCGAGGCCCGACCCGGCAAGCGTTCGCCGGAAGTGTGGCGGCGGTGACTTAAGCGGCCAAAATCTTGCGCATATCGACACTCGATCTATGATCAAACTGAAGAGGACATCTGATGCTGAATCCTAACTTACTTTTCTCCGACATCGGCAACCGGCTCGCTGGTCCCAGTGGTATTCAGGAACTCATGGACGATACAGGAGAGGCGCTGACCACACACCCTGACATGCGCATGCTCGGCGGCGGCCAGCCTGCCGCCATCCCTGAAGTGCAGGCACTCTGGCGGCAGCGTATGAGTGAACTGCTGGCAGACGGAACCGCGCTGGACAAGACTCTGCTCAACTATGATCCGCCGGGCGGAAACCCGCTCTTCCTTGAGGCGATGGCAGGCTTTCTGAAACGCGAATGCGGCTGGCAAGTCACACGCGAAAACATCGCCGTCATGCCCAGCAGTCAGAGCGCTTGTTTCCTGCTCTTCAATCTACTCGCTGGTGACAGTGCCACGGGTAAGCGGCGCATTCTATTTCCTCTGCTGCCCGAATACATCGGCTATGCCAATCAGGCTCTGTGCGCGGATCAATTCGCCGCCGTCCTCCCGCACATCGAGGAGCGCGGCGAGCATGAGATCAAATACCGAGTCGATTTTGATCGGCTTAAGATTACCTCGGACATCGCCGCCATGTGCGTCTCCTGCCCGACGAATCCGACCGGTAATGTCCTCACTTCTGATGAATTCATTCGTCTGCGGGATCTCGCCCGTCAGCACTACATACCTTTCATTCTCGATAACGCTTACGGGCATCCTTTCCCCGGCGTCATCCACGGCAGCTTCCGCCCTTCTTGGGAGCCAGGCATGATCTTCAGCATCAGCCTTTCCAAACTCGGCTTGCCCGGTGTGCGCACGGCCGTCGTCGTTGCCGATCCGGTCATCGTGAAAGCGTTGTCGAACATGAACGCCATCGTATCACTGGCCAATGGCAATGTCGGTCAGGCTCTGCTCACACCACTGCTTGAGGATAACAAACTGCTAAGCCTTGGCAGCGATGTCATCCGCCCTTTCTACAAGCAGCGCTCCGACTTTGCCAAAGGCGTGCTGAGCGCTGCTCTCGGTGATGATGTCCCCTGGGCTCTTCACGCTCAGGAGGGTGCCTTCTTCCTCTGGCTCTGGCTGAAAAATCTGCCCATACCTGCGGCTGAACTTTATCGGAGACTTAAAGCTCGCAAGGTTCTCGTCATCCCCGGCCACTACTTTGCTTTTGGCCTCAATCACGACTGGCAGCACCCCCACGAATGCCTCCGCCTCACTTATTCTCAGCCTCAGGCAATCGTGCAGGACGGCCTAGAAATTTTGGCCGATGAAGTGAAACAGGTGTTTGCGGTATAGCTCATAGTAACGCGCCGCGAAAACAGTTTAAGCAGTGTGACTGAACCACCGTGCGGCGGCTTCCATGCACGCACCAGGTGTAAGCGATCATGCCTATTTTCATGACGCACGGCATCGAGCAGATTTAGAACTGCCGTTTGCGTGCTCCCGGTGATCATCCACTATCCCCGCCCATGCCGGACATCGTCCTCGCCACGCTCAACGCCAAATACATCCACGCTTCTTTCGGCCTTCGCTACCTCATGGCGAATCTCGGAGAGCTTCGGGATCGCGCCTTTATGGCGGAGTTCGTCATCAACCAGCAGCCGCTGGAAATCGTGGAGGCCATCTTGGCGCATGAGCCACGCATCGTCGGCTTTGGGGTGTACATTTGGAATGTCGAGCAGACGACGGAGGTGGTGGCGCTGCTCAAACGCATCCGCCCTGAGCTGATCGTCATCCTCGGTGGGCCAGAGGTGTCGTATGAAACCGAGGGGCAGGAAATAGTGGCGCTCGTGGATCATGTCATCACGGGCGAGGCGGATGTGAAGTTCGCACAAGTGTGTCGTGAGCTGCTTGGATTCACCGCAAAGGGGCAGAGGAGCGGAGAACGCAGAGATTTAGAAACTAACTCAGAAACTCTGCCCCCTCTGCCTCTTTGCCCTGCTGCGGCTAAAGCGGAGCTACCCAAGATCATCGCATCAGAGTTGCCTGCGCTGAACAACCTAGCCTCGCCCTACGACCTCTACACGGACGACGACTTGGCCAACCGTGTTATTTACGTCGAGGCCTCGCGCGGTTGCCCTTTCACTTGCGAGTTCTGTTTGTCATCGCTCGACATCCCGGTGCGCGCCTTTGCGACGGATGGGTTTCTGGCGTCGATGCAACGGCTTTTGGATCGTGGGGTGATGCAGTTTAAGTTTGTCGATCGCACCTTCAATCTGCATCTGCCCACGAGCATGGGCATCCTACAGTTCTTCCTCGATCGCTGGCGTGACGGGCTGTTTTTGCACTTCGAAATGGTGCCGGATCGTCTGCCTGAGCAACTGAGGGCTCTCATCCAAAAGTTCCCGGCTGGAGCGGTGCAGTTTGAGGTCGGCATTCAGACCTTTGATGACGCCACGTCGAAAAATATCAGTCGCAGGCAGAACCTCGACCGGCTGGAGGATAACTTCCGCTTCCTGCGCGAGGAAACCGGCGTCCACATCCACGCTGATCTCATCGTTGGTTTGCCGAGCGAAGGCATCGAGAGCTTCGGGCGCGGCTTTGATCGGCTGGTGCGTCTCGGGCCGCAGGAAATCCAAGTCGGTATCCTCAAGCGCCTGCGCGGCACGCCCATCGTCCGGCATGATGACGAGTACCGAATGATCTACGCGCCGAACCCGCCGTATGAGATCCTTTCGACGCGGGATATTCCGTTCACGGAGATGCAGCGTATGAGGCGCTTTGCACGCTACTGGGACATCGTGGCGAACAGCGGCAACTTCACCGGCACGCTGAAGCTTTTGTGGCGTGATGGAGCCTCGCCCTTCGTCGAGTTCCTGCGCTTCAGTGACTGGCTGCACACCACACTGCGGCGCACGCACATGATTGCGCTACCAGTCATCGCACAGAGTCTTTTTGACTTTCTGATCCAGGAGAATGCAGTGGATCGTGAACTCGCGGCAAGCACGCTGGAAGCTGACTGGCACCGCACTCCGAGTCGTGAGGCGCTAAATCTTCGCGGCAAGTCTGCATCTACTGAGAAGCCCGCTGCCGTCCGTGCGGCCCGCAGGCAAACTAGACACATGCAGCCCAAAGAAAACGACAAGGCAATGGGGTAAGGTAGTTGAAGCTGCAGCCCTTTATCAAATCACCTCGACCGAAACACCTCGCTCATCAGGCACTCGGTCATGAGCGTTTTCAGGCCGAGGCCCTGCTTCTTCGCTTGGTCGTGGAGTTGGTCGATGAGGTGGTCATCGTTGAGCTCCATGATACGGCCGGTGGTGTAGGTGAGGAGCTGACGGATGAGGTGCCGGCTGAAATGATCGGCACGGGTGTCGTGGATGATCTTCTTGAAGGCGGCGAAGTCGTTGTAGGTCTCGCCGGAAGGGAATTCGCCGGTGGTGTCGATCTCGGCGGGTTTAGTCTTCTTGTTGGCGGCGGGGTATTTTTGGCGCCAGCGGCCAACGGGGTCGTAGGCTTCGAGGCTGAAGCCGAGTGGGTCGATCTTGCGATGGCACTCGGCGCAGGCGGCATCGGCGCGGTGCTTGGCGAGGCGTTCGCGGATGGTGGTGGCGCCGCTGACATCGGGATCAATAGCGGGCACGACATCCGGTGGCGGTGGCGGCTGGATGCCGAGGATGTTTTCACTGACCCAAACACCACGCGTGACGGGCGAGGTCTCGACGCCGTTTGCGCTGACGGTGAGCACGCCAGCCATGCCGAGTAGGCCGCCGCGATGGTTGTTGCCTTTGAGGCTGACTTTCTTGAAGCCGTCGGCGAGGCGCAGAGTCTTCGCCTCGGGCAGTTCGTAGAGTTTGGCGAGTTTCTTGTCCACGAAGGTGTGGTCGCAGTCGATGAATTGAGCGACGGAGCCGTTGTTTTTGAGCAGATCGCGGAAAAAGAGCCGCGCTTCGTTCTTCATCGAGGTGGGCAGATCCTCGGCATAGTAGAAGCGCACGACTTCACGCGGCGGCGGCTGGGAGCCGAGGTCGCGGAGGTTCAGCCAGCTATCGAGAAAGCCGTTCACGAAGCCGTTGATTCGTTCATCGCTGAGCATGCGCTCGATGTGTTTTCTTAGCTCGGCAGCTTGCGTGAGCTTGCCGGACTCAGCGGAGGCGAGCAGCGCTTCATCGGGAGGTGTGGCCCAGAGGGCAAAGGAGAGGCGGGTGGCAAGGTCATGAGACTTCAGAGCTTTCGCGGACTCGTCGGTGATCTCGCTGAGGTAGAGGAAGCTCGGTGAGCAAAGGATGAGCTTCACGGCATCGAGCGCGGCCTGTCGTGGCGAGGCTTTTTCGGCGATGCGTTTGTCATAAAGCGCACGGATGGGCTGGCGGTCGGCATCGGTGAGTGGTCGGCGATACGCTTTTTCGGCGAAGACATTTATTTGGTTGAACGCACTAGGTTCTTGGAAGCCATCTTTGCCGAAAACGGCGACTTCTTCGGCGCTGGGATTTTCGGGCACGGGGCCGTGGATCTTGATCTCGCTGATGCGGATGTGCGGGAGCTTGCCCTCCTTTAAAATGTGAGCACGACCGACACCGGATGAGCCGACATCGCTCTTGAACTCATTTTTATACTTTTTGTTGATCGTGACGACGGAGGCGCGGGATTCAAAGGGGCCGTTCGGGAAGATGAAACGCGGTGTTTGCCCGGCTTCGAGCCACACGCGGAATTTGAACCTAGTGGGCGTGTTGTCCGGCACCACAGCGCTGGCTAGCAGCGGCTCGATGGCCTGCGGGTAATGGATGTGACCTTTGGTGACATCGCCCGGCACGACGCCGAGGATGAAGGGCTCCGAGAAGTCGATGCCGAAGATGGCGGGATCGTAATGCGTGTCGCGATGCAGCGCCGTGGCCTCGACTTCGAGATCGTAGAGGCCGGAGATGGGCACGCCTTTCAGGAAGTCCTCAATGTGGCCGTAGCCGCCCTGGCGTGTGTCGGTGTTTGGTTGCTCGTAGAGATTGAGGTAGCGGTAATTGAAGGCGCTTTTGTGCGAGCCCTGCAGCTCCTCGTATTGCACGAAGTGGCTGTTGAACTTCCAATCCTTGGGCTCCATCGCCGGTTTGCCAAGGCGTGTCTCGACGAGGCGGTTCGCCGACTGAAAATATTGATCCACGAGGAAGCCTGAGGTCACGAGCGACTTGCCGATGGTGTCCATGTGCTCGGTGGTCTTCTCCTTCGGGAAATCCGCCGTGAGGCCCAGCGTATCCACGCGACGGCCAAACAGCACCGCGAGCGTGTTCTCATACTCGCGGCTGGAAAGGCGGCGCATCACCGTGCGGCTGCCGGTGGTCTGAAATTTCGCATGGGCGGCCACCGTGCCATCACGCAAGGCGCGGATCATCGCGATGCGCTCATCGTCCTTCGGCTGATCGGCTTTCTTCGGCGGCATCTCCTTCAGCGTGAGCTGGTCGATGATGTCCCGCGCCTCGATGAGATCCGCCACGGACTTCAGCGGTAGCGCGAACGCATCAAAAGCGCGGTCGCCCTTCTGCACATCCGCGTCGTGGCACTCCAGGCAGTATTTGCCGAGGAACTGCTGCACGAGCTTCGGTGGCATATCGGCGGCGTGCGCAGATGACACGAAAACCATCGCCGCCATGCTGGCGACGAAATAGGAGTGACGAAAGATGCCCATCACGCAAACCGCCCGGTGCTATTACCAAAGGAATCGATCTCCACGCCCATCTTCTGGGCGATATCGACGAAGAGATTGCACAGCGGCACTTTGTTAATGCCTTCACGCGGGACTTCGCGGAATTCACCGTGCTTGTAGCCGCCGCCAGCGAGGAGGATGGGCAGGTCGGAGTTCTTGTGCGAATTGCCATCGCCCATGCCGCTGCCGAAAAGCACGGTTGTTGAGTCGAGTAGCGTGCGCTCGCCGTCGTTCATCTTCGCGAGTCGGGCGACGAATTTGCCGTAGTGCTCGATCTGATATTTCTCCAGCGTGATGAGGTCAGCGATGGCCTCGGGGGCGTTGCCGTGATGCGAGAGGCCGTGCCAGTCTTTCTTGATGCCGAGATGCTGCGGCATGAAATCACCGCCGATCTCCAGCGTGGCGATGCGTGTGCTGTCCGACTGCAAGGCGAGCGCGATCATCTCATACAGCAGCGGTAGATCCTCGACCGCGTTGCGGTTCGCAGGCTTGTCGAAGGGCGCTTTCGGCTTCGGCTGATTCGTCCAGCGCTTGCGCAGTTCCAGGCGCTTTTCGACATCGCGCACTGAGGTCAGGTATTCGTCGAGCTTGTCCTTGTCCTCTTTGTTCACCTGCTTCGACAGGCGGTTCGCCTCGTCTAAAACGGAATCGAGGATCGAGGCCTGCACCTGATTTTCCTGCATGCGACGAGCCTGGCGCTCCTTCGAGTCGGTCACGAAGAGTTTCTCGAACAACTCCGCCGGATTCGTCACCGGTGGCACACGCACGCCCGATTTCGTCCACGCGATCTGGCAGCCGCCATGGATGCCGCCTTCCGAACCCACCGTAAGCGCCGGAAACCGAGTCTCAAAGCCCACCTCGTCCGCGAGATACTGGTCGATGGTCACATTGCCCTCCGGGCGATTCTGCACCTCGGAATTGAGCACACCCGAGAGAAACGAATGCACCGCGAAATGCCCGCCTTTGATGCCGTGATCGAGGCCGCGATACACCGTCATCTTGTCGCGAATGTCCCAGAGCGGCTCCAGCAGCGTCGTCTTCTCGTAGCTGCGGCCCTGGGTCGTCGGGAACAGGCTCTTCGTCTGGTAGCCGAGCAAATTCCCAATCGCCACAAAGCGCCGGGCACCCATGCCCGCTCCTTTCGCCGACTGTACAGAGCCGCCGACGGTCTTGGCCATGAGCGAGGACATGCCCGGCAACGCCAGTGTGGTGCCGATAGAACTGAGAAGAAAGTGACGACGATTCATGAATGAATTTGGAGGCAATGGGAACGAGCAGGAAGGTCAGATTGTTGCAGCAGAGAGCAGGCCAGGGCCAGCGGTGAGTAAAAAGCCGCAACATTCGCCCCAACCAGCCAGTTCACAGGCTCCCGCCGATCATGAAACGCCTTTTGTTCCTCCTCGCCCTTTGCCCGCTGCTCTCCGCTTTCGCGGCCCAGCCCAACATTGTCGTCTTCATCTCGGACGATCACAGTCAGCTCGATTCGCAGGCCTACGGCTCCACTGAGGTCCGCACACCAAATATGAAGAGGCTCGCGGAGGAGGGATTGAAGTTCACGCACGCTTTTATCGCCTCGCCTGCGTGTGGACCGAGCCGCACGGCGTTGCTGACGGGGCTTTGGTCGGCACGAAATGGGGCGGAGGCCAATCACAAGGCCAAGCGGCCTGAGGTGCCGTCGTTGCCCACCGTGCTTCGCAGTCTTGGTTACGAAATGGCGATCATCGGTAAGGTCGCGCACAGCGGTTGGGCCAAGTTCTATGACTTTGATACGGTGATCGGGCCGCCAGTCGGCATCTCCGACACCGCTGAGGTGGCGAAGTTCCTCAACGAGCGCACATCGAAGAAGCCGCTCTGCCTTTTCGTTGGCACACGCCATCCGCATGTGCCGTGGAGCGAGGAGCGCAGCTACGATCCGGCCAAGGTCACGATCCCGCCCACGCATGTGGACACCACCGTCACGCGGGAGCAGCGGGCGAGCTACCTTACCGACATCACCAAGTCCGACACGCTGCTTGGCGAGGTCCGTACTCTCGCTCGCAAGAAAATCGCTGGCGACACGCTCTTCATCTACACCGCTGATCACGGTGGCCAGTGGCCCTTTGGCAAATGGAACCTCTACGATGCAGGCATCCGCATCCCACTCATCATCGCCTGGCCTGGCACGGTGAAACCGGCCACCACCAGCGACGCGATGGTCTGCTGGCCTGATTTGCTGCCTACCTTCATTGAACTCGGCGGCGGGAAAGTCCCTGAAGGCATCGACGGCAAATCGTTCGCCGGAATCCTGCGCGGCACCACCACCACGCATCGTGACCACATCTTCGCCACGCACAGCGGCGATGGCGACTTCAACGTCTATCCCATCCGCAGCGTCCGCACCCGCGACTGGAAATACATCCGCAATCTGCATCCCGAGTTTCAGCATCACAGCCACATCTCGCGCTCCACTGGCCCCAGCGGACTCGTGTATTGGAAAACCTGGCTCACCGCTGCCGAAAATGATCCCGCCGCCGCAGCCACCGTGAAGCGCTTCACCACACGCCCTGCCGAAGAATTCTACGACCTCGCCAACGACCCCAACGAACTCCACAACCTCGCCACCGATCCAAAACAAGCCGAGCGCCTCACCACCATGCGCAGCGATCTCGACGCCTGGATGAAGCAACAAGGCGACACCCAAACCGTTTTCGGCAAACCGCTTCTTCAAGGTGAACCCGTCACGCTGATCGGCAAACAAGCCAAGAAGGCCTCGAAATGAAACCCATCCTCCACCTGCTCCTTCCATGCCTTCTGTGCCTTCCGTGGTTTACACAAGCCGCCGAAACTCGGCCAAATTTTCTCATCATCATCGCCGATGACCTCTGCTGGCGCGATCTCGGTTACGAAGGCAGTCCCGATGTCAAAACGCCGAACCTCGATAAGCTGCGCAGTGGGTCCATGCACTTGAAGGGCATGTTTAATCCTGCGACGAGTTGTTCTCCCACACGCCATTCACTTTACACCGGCCTTTATCCCATCCGCAGTGGCGCGTATCCGAATCACACTCGTGTTTATGAAGGCACCAAGAGCCTGTTCACGCATTTGAAGACCGCAGGCTATCGTGTGGCCTTGCAGAACAAGGAACACGTCGGCCCGGCGGCCTCGTTTCCTTATGAGCACATTGCTGGTGCTGATGATCTCACCGAGACGAACTCTTTCGTCACTCGCGATGCCACACAGCCTTGGTTCATGGTCTTCGCTTCGAATGATCCGCATAGTCCCTGGAGTCGCGGACCCAAGTATGATCCTGCTAAGATCACGGTGCCGCCTTATTTTCATGACAATGCCATCACGCGTGACGCCCTCGCCAAATACTTCGGCGAGATCAGCAAGCTAGACGAACAAGTCGGCGCGCTGATGAAGATGCTCGCTGACACCAAGCAGTCTGGGAGCACCGTCGTCCTCTTCGTGAGCGAGCAAGGCAGTAGCTTCCCTTATGGCGGCAAATGGAGTGTCTATGACAATGGCATCCATGCCTCGGCTATTCTGCGTTGGCCTGGCAAAGTGAAGCCCGGCAGCAGCAGTTCTGCGCTCATGCAATACGTCGATGTTACGCCCACCTTCCTCGCCGCCGCAGGCATTGATCCCACGAAGATCGACGTAGGCTGTCCTGATGCTCACGGTGCCACTGGCTTTGATGGTCGCAGCTTTCTAACCGTGCTCCTCGGCGAGACGGATACCCTTCGAGATTATGTCTTCGCCCAGCACACCACCATCGGCACCAATGGAGCCATCGGCCCCTATCCCATGCGAGCCGTGCGCGACACACGCTACAAACTCATCCGTAATCTCGCACCCGAGCTCACCTATACCATCGGCGGCATTCACAAAGGTGAACCCATTGAGTCATGGCAAGCTGATGCGAAAAACGACCCCGCACTCGCCGCTCGTGTCGCTCATCTTTTCAATCGCCCTGGCGAAGAACTCTACGATTTACAAACCGACCCCTACGAGACGAAAAACATCGCCACTGATTCCGCTTTGGCAGAGATCAAAGCCAAGCTTCAAAAAGAACTCGATGCCTGGATCAGCCAACAAGGCGACAAAGACCTAGAGACCGAAAAATTAGCCAACACCCGCCAAGGCAAAAGTGACGAAGGCCACCCCAAGGCGAAGAAGAACGGCAAAGGGAAGGCCAAGAAAAAGGCCGAGTAATTTCATTTCGCATACTCTTTGAAATCATCCGCCAACTCTCACGTTTCCACGCCCATGAAGCACCTGCTCGTTCTACTTTCGCCATTCCTCATTTTGGGTTCGTCATTTGCTGTGGAAACCGCCGAGCCCAACGTCCTGTTCATCGCTGTGGACGATCTCAATCATTGGATCGGTCATTTCGGACGCAATAAACAAACGAAGACGCCGAACATCGATCGCCTTGCCTCGATGGGCGTCAGCTTCACCAATGCCCAATGCGCAGCTCCTGTGTGCAATCCTTCCCGCGCAGCCTTGCTCAGCGGCAAGCGCCCTGGCACCACCGGTATCTACGACAACAACAACCCGTTCGAGAAGGTGCTCAAGCCCGATGTGTCTCTCGTCATGCAGTTCAAGAACGCAGGTTATGACACGCTCGGCACAGGCAAGCTCTGGCATGGTGGACTTGGCTGGCCGGAGCAATGGACCACCATTAAGAATGAGAGCAGCATCAAAGGTAGGGTCGATGACCGCAGCATCGGCGGCATCGCTTTCGGGCCCATCGTCGAAGGCGGAGACGAAGCCGTTTCAGATACCGGCATCGCGGATTTCGGCATCGCAGAGATCGGCAAGACTCATGAGAAGCCATTCTTCCTCACGCTTGGTTTTCACAAGCCGCACATGCCTTGGAACGTACCGCAGAAATACTACGACATGCATCCGCTGGCCGAGATCCAACTGCCCCCAACTAGAGAAGGCGATCTCTCCGACATCCCACCCGCAGGCGTGAAAATGGCCAAGCCAACGGGCGATCACGCCGCCGTGCTTGCCTCAGGGCGCTGGAAAGAAGCCGTGCAGGCCTACCTCGCCGCCATCTCGTATCTGGATGGTCAACTTGGTCGTGTGCTCGATGCGTATGATAAATCACCGCACAAAGAAAACACCATCATCGTCTTCTGGGGCGACCACGGATGGCATCTCGGTGAGAAAGAACATTGGCGTAAGTTTGCGCTCTGGGAAGAAGCCACACGTGCCCCCTTCATCTGGGTCGTTCCCGGTGTCACCAAGCCTGGTGGCATTTGCAAAAGCCCTGTCGATTTCATGAGCGTGTATCCGACTCTTTGCGACCTCAATGCCTTGCCAAAACCCGCCTGGCTCGAAGGCGACAACATCAAGCCCTTGCTCGCCGATCCGGCCGCAGCCTGGTCAGGCGTCGGTGTCACCACCTTTGGCCAAAACAACCACGCGGTCCGCACCGACCGCTGGCGCTACATCCGCTATGCTGATGGCGGCGAGGAACTCTACGATCACAGCAACGACGAATACGAGTGGACCAACCTCGTCACCCAACCCGAGCACGCCGCTCTCAAAGCCGAACTCGCCAAGCACTTCCCTACCATCAATATCCCTGCTTCCTCCCAAGGCAAAATGAGTGATGGCGAAGGCACCTCCGGTGGCAAATCCGAAGCCAAAAAAGAAAAACGCAAAGCCAAGAAGGCTGCTGCCACTGCCAAGTAGTCTTGTGATCCTCAACACTCTTGTGCCTATTGGATAGTCGCATGAGGACTCGCGGCGAAATGAGAGTCCGCCTCCTGCGTTTTTTTCTCATGGTAAGACGACTCATCCTCCTGGTTCTTTGCTCCTGCCTAGCAGAACTCCCAGCCTCGCCACAACCGAACTTCATCATGGTCTTCATCGACGACATGGGCTGGGGAGACTTCTCGTGCTTTGGCAGCAAGGACGCCCAAACACCGAACATTGACCGAATGGCCAGCGAGGGCATTCGATTCGAGCAGTTTCATGTGAACTCGCCCATCTGCTCGCCCTCACGTTGCGCGCTGACCACGGGGCAGTATCCACAGCGCTGGCGCATCAACTCATACCTCAACAACCGTGCCAACAATGAACGTCGCGGCTGCGCGCAGTGGCTCGATCCTAAGGCGCCGACACTTGCCCGCATTCTCCAGAAAAACGGCTACGCCACCGGACACTTCGGCAAATGGCATCTCGGTGGCCAGCGCGATGTCGATGACGCGCCTCCGATCACGGCATATGGCTTCGACGAATCACTCACCAACTTCGAAGGCATGGGCCCGAAGCTTCTACCACTGACGATGAAGCCAGGAGACAAAGAACCCGGAAAAATCTGGGGCGATGCCGAGCGTCTTGGCAAGCCTGTGACCTGGATGCAGCGTTCGAAGATTACGAGTGGCTTCATCAATGCCGCGATTCCGTTCATCGACAAAGCCACAGCCGCTAAGAAGCCCTTCTTCGTCAATCTCTGGCCCGATGACGTCCACGGTCCTTGGTGGCCACCGACCGACAAATGGGCCGCTGGCAAACGCGGACTCTATCTCGCCGTATTGGAAGAAATGGACTGCCAATTTGGCCAACTCTTCGATCACCTACGCTCCAATCCCGAACTCCGCGATAACACGCTTCTGCTCATTTGCTCCGACAACGGTCCCGAACCCGGCGCAGGCAGTGCAGGACCCTTTCGCGGCAGCAAAACGACGCTTTACGAAGGCGGCACACGATCACCACTCATCGCCTGGGGACCTGGTTTGATCGACAAAGCCAAAGCAGGCACTCTGAACACGACATCCATCTTCGCAGCGTTCGATCTCGCCCCATCGCTGCTCTCCATCGCCAAGATCGAAGCCAAAGACATCGCCTTCGACGGCGAAAACATCGCTTCGGCTCTTCTCGGTCAAAACGAGGTCTCTCGCAGCGCCCCCATCTTCTGGCGTCGTCCACCCGATCGAAAAACAGTCAGCGACAAACTCCCCGAACGCCTCCCCGACCTCGCCATGCGCGATGGCAACTGGAAGCTCCTCTGCGACTATGACGGCATCAAACCCCAGCTTTACGACCTTGCTAAAGATCGCGCCGAAACCACGAATCTCGCCATTCAACATCCCGACATCGTTAGTCGTATGACGAAGCAACTGACCAAGTGGCATCAATCCATGCCACCCGACAACGGCCCTGCGCTTGGGGCACAAGAGGCGAAGCCAAAGGATAAGAAGAAGCCCTGAATGAATCGCCACAATATCTCGTTCCCACACGCCATGAAGCACCTGCTCATCTTCCTTTCTCTCTCTACCGCGCTCTTTGCCGCTGATAAGCCCAATATCATTTACATCCTTGCCGATGACATGGGGTTCTCAGACATCGGCTGCTATGGCGGCGAGATCGAAACGCCGAATCTCGATGCACTTGCAAAAGGCGGGCTGCGTTTCACGCAATTTTACAATACCGCCCGCTGCTGCCCGACGCGTGCGGCTTTGCTCACGGGGCTGTATCCGCATCAGGCGGGCATTGGGCACATGATGGAGGATCGTAAGCTCGAAGGCTACACGGGGAACCTGAACAAGAACTGCGTCACCATCGCCGAGGCGCTCAAACCGGCAGGCTACAAGAGCTACGTCGTCGGCAAGTGGCATGTCACCAACGTGACGAAGCCGAAGAGCGATGCCGACAAGTTCAACTGGCCGCTCCAGCGCGGCTTTGATCGCTTCTACGGCACCATCCACGGCGCGGGCAGCTTCTTTGACCCAAATACCCTTACCCGCGACAACGCCTACATCTCACCTTTCAACGACGCAGAGTATCCAGCCGCCGATTATTATTACACCGACGCCATCAGCGATCACGCCGCCCGCTTCATCCGCGAGCATGAAAAGGCGAAGCCCTTCTTCCTCTACGTCGCCTACACCGCCGCGCATTGGCCCATGCACGCCAAAGAAAAAGACATCGCCAAATACAAAGGCCGCTACGCTGCGGGTTATGAGGCCGTTCGCAAGGCCCGCTATGAAAAGATGCTCAAAGAAGGCGTCATTAGCGCAGGCAACACGACGAACTGGCCGCTGCCCAGCGACTTGGGTGAACGGGAATTTAGCGAGTGGGAACAGCGCCGCATGGAGGTCTTCGCCGCCATGGTGGACAACATGGACCAGGGCATCGGCCGCATTGTGCAGACGCTGAAAGATGCCGGACAGTTTGAAAACACGCTCATCTGTTTCCTCCAGGACAACGGCGGCTGCGCTGAGGTCGTCGGCAGTGTCGGCATCGGCCAACCGCGTGCCGCCACACCTTCACTGCCGCCGCTGGGCAAGGATTACCTCCAGCCTGACATGGTGCCCAAACAAACCCGTGATGGCTTTCCCGTGCGTCAGGGCAAAGGCGTCCTGGCAGGCCCTGCGGATACCTACCTTGGCTATGGTGCCGCTTGGGCCACCGTTTCGAACACACCCTTCCGCAAGCACAAGCACTGGACTCATGAAGGCGGCATCAGCACGCCGCTCATCGCGCATTGGCCGGCGGGGATTACACGTAAAGGCCAGCTCGAAACCACGCCAGGTCACCTCATCGACCTCATGGCCACCGCAGTCGATCTCTCGAAGACGACCTATCCCGCCAACGTTAAGCCGATGGAAGGCCGCAGCCTCGCGCTGCTCTTCACCGGCGGCAAAATCGAGCGCGAAGCCCTCTACTGGGAACATGAAGGCAACCGCGCCGTGCGTCTGGGCGACTCGAAACTGGTTGCCGAGCACGCCAAACCCTGGGAACTCTACAACATCGCCCAAGACCGCTCCGAACAGCGCGATCTCAGCCAGCAGGAGCCCGAGCGCGTGAAGCAAATGACCGTGATGTATGACACCTACGCCGCCCGCGCCAACGTCGAACCCTGGGAAAAGGTGACCCCGAAACCCGAGCCCAAAGCCGAGAAGAAGGGCAAAAAGAAGAAAGAACCGTAGCGCAGGGAAGTCGGAGATCGGAAGTAGATCCACTGCGTATCAGCCTCCATAACCTACTTTTAGCTTTTACGGGGGAAGTTCTTCGGTGATCGTTTGTATGCCAAGCTTTAAGTTAGTGTCACAGATGAGGGAGTGAAAGAGCAGATGAACAAAACCAAGGTAGCGAGTGTGGATTTGCTAAGGCGGTCGCCTTGTTAAAAACATTTTTGTTGCTTGCAATTTTCTGCATCACTGTTTTTTACTCGCGGATTTTTCTACCATACTAAGTTATGTTTAAAGCTCTCTCGTTCACCGCCCTGTTTAGTTTTGTCATTGCCTCTGTGGCTTCGGCAGTTACGATCACTTCAGTAGGAGTCAGCGGCTACGTCTCTCCCGGTTATGTGATCAGTGCCGATTCGGGCGATGGTGTTGTAACCACGAACCGCCATAGGATCGATACCATCTCGGTGGTCGACTTCGGCTCGCCGCCTGCTTCGGATAGCTTCATGGTGAAGTGGCGCTTGCTTGATCCTGCCAATACGGAGGTGGCAACAGGGAGCACGGTTCTGGGTGTCAATGTTTCTGGAGTCAAGACCGTGTCTGGGACACTCACGCCTTCTTCGACTTTGGTCGTTGGGACGCTGTATCGGGTGAAGATCATCTTGAATCAGAATGGCACGGACGTTCTCAATTCCACCGAGGCTGGTGGGCATACCTTCATTCATCTACCAGGAACGGACGAGGCGACGACGGCGTTGAATACCGTCGGATTGATCAATAGCGTCAGTCTCACTCGCTCGTGGTTGTTGCAAACCGACGCCAGTCGGCAAAGCATACCAGTCTCGGTTGGCTACACGATGTATCGCTACGACCACTGGACTTCGGCAGCGACGGCTTTACTGGAGAATGTGGGGGTCACCTTCTCGGCGGTCATCAAGCGCACGAGCGATGGCGCAGTCATGCCCAGTAGTACGAGTAGCGCCACAGTGAATGTCCCTATGTATGAGTTCACTGCGGGCTCCCCCAAAACGCCAGATTTCTGGACGCCTGCTGCGCAAATCCTACAGGTCACCCCAACGTCAATCCTGCCGCCGGACAACTACAGCGTTGAGGTGACGATGACTCACATTGATACGCCGCCAGCCACGATCATCACAGGCAACACCATCGCCTCTGCCAGTTCTCAGTTGCTGCACTTCAACGGTTCGGTTCAATTCGGCGCTACCGCGATCAACACCACAGCAACGTCCTTCAGTCTGGCACCCGCACTCTATGGCGGAGCACCTGCGGATGTACTTGGCTCAGCTGCCTACCGCAGCATTGCCATCAGCGCGGCATCCGTGAATGGCAGCAGCGGTGCGGTGACCTATACTGGCACCTTCAATGTGCGCCTTACTGCCCTCGGCGATGCGGTTGTGCTAAGCGGTTCTACCATCGCCACAGGCAGCGCTGGGGCAGATGACATCAATGGCGTGGAATACACACGTGGGGCTGTCACCTTGAACTCCACAGGCGCTCGTGCCAACATTACCGCACGGCTGCCCGTTGGAGTAGGCTGGACTGCGAGTCGTGACGTGCCTGTGCTGGACTCCACAGTGGATTATGGAACGCAGGACCTCACTCAGTCTTTGGACCCGGCTGCCTCCACGATCAGCCTCTCACCAGCAGCAGGAACCTTCTTCATCTGTGAGGAAACCAAGCCCGTGTATGTTGAGGCCACGTTGTTCCAATGGGAGACCATTACCGGCAGCTTCAAGATCGGCGGTGCGGCCACCGCGCACTCCATTGTCAACCCCTTGCTCACGGCCCTAGCGGGTTATGTTTACACCGACCCTGCCGTTGCAGTGAAGCGCTCGAATCACTTTCTCTACAACTCCGTCACAGTTGCCACGAACACCGAGTTCAAGAAGGGAACAAGTGGCGGTGGCGAAATGAGCACTCAGCTCACCCTCTCACCCGGGGACATGGTCACGCACTTCCCTTACGACGCCAACGTGAATTGGAACGCAGCCACCAGCTTCGTGAAGATCGCCAATGACTTGATTGATCCAACGGCCACCGCATTGAATACCACGACGTATCCACTGAACGTTGCCGTGAATTACTACCAGCATTGCCAGGAAGTCATCGAAGGCAGCTGCGGCGGTTCCCCGCTGACGGGCACCACGACGATCTCGGCCAGCGCTGGCGGCTTCGCTATGACGGGCGATGGAGGTATTTTTTTGCCGGGCAGCGTGAGCAGTGGTGGACTGTTGAAGTGGGGCTACAGTTCCGCCTCAGTAACCTTCGCGCATGAACTCAGCACCGGCTTCACGACGGGAAACTTTCTCATGGCGGGCACCTTCTTGCGTGGCGATAAAAACCCGACCACGGATGAAGATGGTGCCGCCGTGCTCTTACTCAGCGGCTTCAGTCCATCGAATCTCGCCAACGCTGAGCGCCCGATGACCACGCCCTATCTTGCGGGCACCGCAGACTATCCAGGCTTAAACTTCCGCTGCGCAACCGGTGGCCCCTACAGTGCGCAGAGTCGCATTAGCGGCACCGTGGTAGGGCCCTATTCATTGACCGGGCGCTCGAAGTATTACGCTCGGCTTTCAGGCGTCACCGGCATTCATGAGTCGCCCACGGGCCCAGGGGGCCTTCTCATCAGTGGCTACAATTTCACCATGAGCACCTTTGGTCTCTCCTTCCTGAGCAATGACATGGAAGACAGTCGCACCGCTGGCAGCCTTGCTTTGCCAGCACCGACCAACTTCACGCTCGCCTTTGATGAAGTCGGCATCAGTTGCCTGGGTGTGTTGGAGGAGTTGGAACTCTCGACCGCTACGAGTGCCACGGATGCCAAGGAATTCGATGCCTGGAACGCGCTCTTCACTGCACGCAGCGCGAGCTTTGAACCCTCTGATCCCTGCAACGTCAACAGTCCCATCTATCTCGAGTTAGGTTTCAGCACTCATGCCTCGCACTTCGATGCGAACACCTTCATTGGTTCGCTTGGCATCCTCAATACAGGGCACTTTGCACGGCCAGCGGACAGCGTGCCAGTGCCCTCGCGTCTTACTTTACCCGGGGCACTCACGCTTACAGGCACCACGGGTGAGACCTACCAGTTCTTCCCGAATCAAGGGGCGTATTTGAATGACGACCCCTCGGGTGACGCTGATCAGTTCTGGAGCCTCTTCGGCACTTTGGACGTTCCCTTCTTCGACGATATGAAGGTTCATCTTCAGGTGCACTGCGGCAGTCTTACCCCCAGCTATGCCGACCCCGAGATCGTGTCCGAAGTGCAGATCCAGGGCGGCTGGCCAAGCAATGGCTGGCTAGAGGGCGGCCAGGAGCCTTACGATGCCGTCACCTTCGACACTGCCAACAAAGGCTACACAGGTACCGTCGCCACCTACCGCGACTCCGCCACAGAAGCCAACCAGCCACGCGCTCAGAAGAAGTGGCTAGGCGTCGTCAACTTCGACTACCCGCTGCTCTGGTCCAACAGCGCCTTCAACTTCACCGGCATGTTGGCCATCACCAGCGACCTGCTGGTCATCAATACCGAGCATCAGTTGAAGTATCTGGATGCCAACAACGCCGAGATCACTTTCGGTGTTCAGTATGATGGCATGCCGCAGATCAACACGGCCAACATGCTCTTTAATGCGCTCGATGAAGTCACCGGCGTCAAGGAAGCCATCAAGGATGCCGTGGGCGACACCGTCTTCTCCGCTCTAGAGAATGGTATAGATGATTTCAATGCCATGCTCAGTGACCAGATGGAAGACCTTATCGGTCAAGCAGTGAAGGACCTCACCGATCCCGTGCTCCAAGCATTCCTTAACGAGGTTCGCACTCGCACGAACAACGGCAGCCTGGCAGCAAACCTCAACACCATGTTGGACACCTACTTCCGCAACCCAAGCAGCACGCTGGTCACGGAACTCGACAAGCTGGGTAACTCGATCGGCACGGCCAACAGCGTCGTGAAGCAGCTCGATGATCGCCTTGCTCGCATCCAGGTGACCATTAGTGGCGTCATTGATAGGGTCCAAGTCGATCCCAATAATCCCACGATCGATATTCCGGATGTGGACGGATTGCTGCGAGATGTGGACATTGGCGGAGGCGAGTTAGAGAAGCGCGTGCTCATGACTGTGGCGCAAAGCTTGATCAATCTGTTGCAGGCAGCGGTCAATTCATCCGAAGTGCAGGCCGAACTCTCACGGGTGCTCGCCGATCTCAACCCCACGCTGGAGTCTGTGAAGAGCGCCCTCACTCAGGTCAACGAGATCATCACTCAGCTGCGGACTCAGTTAAGTACGGCCACCAACTTCGCTGCTGAACTCCAGGCTCAAGTAACGGCTGCTTCGGCACAAATCCAAGCCGTCAGCACCCTCGTAGCCAATCATGCAGAGGAGTTGATCGCCGCCATGACCTTAGAAGATCAAACGCAGATCGATGCGCTGATCGCTGAGTGGCAGCAGTCTCTATCCCAAGAGATCACTGATGCCATCATGGGCAGCCAGTTTGTCGCAGACATTCAGGAGTCCATCAAAGAGCGCATCTATGATCTGCAAGGCGCCTTCAACTCAGCCGTGGATACCGCCTTTGCCGCCATCAATGACTTGATCCGCCAAGCCCTCTCGCCCGTGCTTGCTGAGTTGGATAACACCATCAATGGCGCTCTCGGCAGCGTGAATGACTACGTCGGCGCGGGTTCGCTCGTCGGCTACGCTCGCATCAATGCGGATAGCTTGGATGAAGCGCGCATTGATGGAAGCTTCGAGCTGAAGGTGCCCGATGAGATGACGCTGAAGGCCTATCTGCAAATCAAGGAACTCGACTCCGATGGCCCCGCGGGCTGCTCCACTGGGACTGGGGACAACATCACCGAAGTCACCATTGGAGCGCTTGACATCCCCCTGGGCTGGGTAGGCGTGAGTGGTGATGGATTGCATGCAGATCTTGGCGTCAAGTTCGCGCTGAATAGCACCACGGCTGAACCGACTGGCCTCGGTGGCTCCTTTGAACTCACTCAGGGCGAGATCAGTTTTGAAACCTTCAAGATCACCGATCTTGGGGCATCGGTCATGTTTGGCCTTACCGAGAACTACCTCGCTGCCAAAACTAGCATGAACTTCGGCGAGTATGCCATGTCCGGTGGCGTGTTCTTTGGTCGCGCCTGCGACAGAGAGCCTCTGGAGATGATTGATCCATTTGTCTCTAGTGTCTTGACCATGCCCAGCTTTACTGGGGTCTATTGCTACGGCGAGGCGACTTTCCCGATCTATGGGACTGGCACCTGCTTCTTCAACATCAGTGGCAAGGCAGGCGCGGGCGTGTTCTACTTTGAGGAAGGTCCAACGTATGGCGGCAGGCTTACCATGGGCATCTATGGCGAGGCACTCTGCGCGGTCGAAGTCGGCGGCGAGGTTTCGCTCGTGGGTCTAAAGAGCGGCAGCACCTATGCCTTCGCAGGCTCGGGTCGAATCTATGGCCGAGCAGGTCCTTGCCCGATCTGTGTAGAAGCAGAGTTCAGACCCAGCTTCAACTACACCGACGCCAACGGTTGGAAGGTCGAGTTCTAACGCATGAACCCTCACCTGATGATTCATCCACACCCATTTTCTTTCATGAAGACCCTTTTCTCAATCCTTCTCACGTTAAGCTTAGCAGCCTTCGCTCAGACCGGTCTCGATCAATCCGTGCTCGTTGCCGGACTCACACACAGCAACGGCGGCAATACCTTCGCCTGGATCGCCTTGCAGCCCACCGATCCGACCCTTCTGGTGGGTAAGCAAATCGCCGTCTATCGCAAGAGCGGTAGCTTCGCGTCGATCAACTCCTTCAGCCGTGTCGGCGTTATCCAACCTGAAGCAGATGTGAATTTGTTGGGCTCTCTCATCACTCGTGCGGCAAGTCTTGGCGAGAATATCACCGAATTGGATCGCTTGCTTGATGAAATGCTTCAGAGTGCCGTGCGCGGCCCAGCGGTCACCACTGCGGAGAAAATGTCGGCTCTTATTAGTACCTCCTGGGGCCATGAAGACAAGATGCGCCGCCTCATGATGCTGGCCAAGCAGCGGCCCTCCATCGCCATGTGCGCGGGCCTTGGTCACGCGGAACGTATTCCTGCCGCCGGTGTGATCACCTACGAACTGCGTGAGTTCAATGTGACCACGAATACCGACATTGGCGTCATCGGTCGCGTGGCTGTCGATCCCGCAGCTCCTGTCGTGCTGCCTGCACCGGGCAAGCCTGTGGAACTGCCTGACACCACGGCAAAGGGCAACCTCAATGCCACTCTGCGCTGGAGTACTCCCAATGGTCTGCGTGATCTGTCGCCGCTGCACTACGGCTACGATGTCTATCGCGTGACCAAGACTCGCGCCCTCGCCAATGGCTGGGACGCCACACCACCTACTATCACCGCGCTGCTCGCCGCCGACGTTGGCACCAGCAAAGTCAATGCACTCGCCATCCTTCCAGAAAAGGTGTTGACGAATGCTGAGGCGGCAAATCTCGCCATCGACACCGTCTTCGTGATGGACGACAACAGCCGCTTCAAGGCAGGAGGCACGCCTTTCGCTGATGGCGTTGAGTTCTATTATTTCGTCGTCGCGCGTGACTTGCTTGGCCATGGCGGCACACCATCGGCGGGCACGCTTGTGAAGCAGTGTGATCGCTTGCCCCCCAATGCTCCGCGTAAGCTGCAGGTGCGCAACCAAGCCGATTTCGTTGCGGGTGTGCGCAAGCAGCGCTTCCGCATCGAGTGGGAGGAACCACGTCTTGAAGTTGGCGAGTCCATCAGCAGCTACTACGTCTATCGTTGGCGCACTCCGTCGGAGATCCCCGCCAAGTCGAAGCACCTCGATCCTGTGGAGAAACGGCCGGATACGAATCTTATTGCCATCCTTCCTGGCTCGCAGCGTTGGTTTGAGGACGATGGCAGCGTGGCGCCTCCTACTTGGGCTGAGGTCGATCTCATTGATGGCCTCCGCACTTACCCCACGGCGCCCGATGACCATGGCAAAACCTTTTTCTACACCGTGCGTGCCGTTGACAATAGCAGCTGCGCCAATCTCTCCGGCAACAGCTCACCCGTGTGGGGCGTTCTTCGTGATCGTAAAGGACCCATTGGCGTGAACGGTTCCGTCTTGCTTCACTGCTATGATCCCAAGGTCTTGTGGTCCAACGTCACGCAGCTCACCACAACCGGCGTCTCCGCCGATGCCGCGCACTTGAAACTTGTCTGTGAGACTGCTGCGCCGGACATCGCTTGGGCAGAATTCAAATCACAGAAGGGCAGTGGCCCTGTCACATCACTGGGTCGTGTCATCATCGGAGTTGGTTCAGGCGGTGGCGACCTCACCGCCACGTTACCTCTAAATGTTTATGATCCCACCGCCCTATGGTGCCGTGTGGGCACGCGCAGTGGTCGCATCTCGCCATGGGTCATTTCCAATGCAGATCAGGGCTCTTCCACCAGCCCTACAGTCAACAAAATCATTCAGTTCAAATGGACTGCCAGCATCCTGCACAATGTCGTTTCTGGCGACTCCTGCGGCTGGCGCAACCATGGGATTGACCGCGCGACCAACACCACGACCAACATCACCGGAGCCTTTGTGCCTTCGCCTACCTCAGCTGAATGGCGCATCTATCGTCGGGTCGATGGTGGTCATCCGTCGCTTATCGCCGATGGCGAGATCAGCCCTCCGGGCAGCACGGTGCCGATCACCTGGACAGATGATGCGCCGCCTGCTGGCAACTGCACCCTCTGCTACTACCTGCAATTGCTTGATGCCAACGGCAACCCCAGCACCATGGAGCAGCAAGGCGCGTGCATCGAACAACAAGACCCCTCATGGCTGCCGACCCCCATGTTGGAGCCGCTCGTGAGTGTGCCACCGAGCATCACCCCGCGTTTGAATGTGAGTTGGTTCTGCAATCCAGCCGGAGTGGAACGCTTCGAAATCTGGGTCGGACGTCGTTCCGGTGAAACACCTAGCAGCAGCGGGAGCGGACTGAGCAGTGATCAAGAGACCGCTCATCCGAACTACCTGCTGCCCATGGCTGAGATCAACGGAATCGATTACTCGGTGTTCCAAACCGCACGCGCCGCCTATTTGAACCCCAGTGGTTCACCCGAGTTCTCCGTGACCCTGCCTGTGTCAGCGAACGATGAATACCTTGTGTTGGTGCGTGCCGTGGGTGCTGGTGACTACTTGGATCGTCTGCGCGGTAGCTTCAGCAACATTGAGAGCGCCAGCTACACTGCACGTAACTTCACCTTCTCTCCGCAGGTGCCTTGGCCCGAGCGGGCCTTGCCTGCGCAGGCCAGTTTCCACAGCGGTATCACCGCCACCTACCTGAATGTCGCCCGCATCAACCCTTGGCGGGGCAACGCCGTGCGCATTGGCGAATACGAAGACCTCGCGATGACGGCAGCCCTCACCGTTGGAGCCAAAGACCAGACTGGCGTCAGCAGCAGCACCATCACCGTGCCCTTCTTCCGCGTCAGCAGCCTCAATGACCCACGCGACCGCCTCTACACCAACGAAGAGGTCAAAGTCGCCGAGCCTCAGGAGACACCGGAGGGCTGTGTGCTACCCGTTGCCATGTATCGTGTGCAAGTAGCAAACACTTCCTTCCCCAGTGTGCCCGGTGACATCGTGCAGGTGACGCCACTCATGGAGCGCATCGCCTACAAGAAAGACGGTACCTTCATTCGCAATCAGATCACTGACCCGTGGATCAGCATCCTCCACGAGAGCGATAGCCCGCTCACTGGCACCAGCCCGAACTTCGATCACGACATCTTCCTCATGGATCGTCAGCCTGTGCTGAAAGGTGCGCGCTACAAATACCTCTTGGTCCGCTTCAGCCCGAGCAAAGAGATTGAGCGAGTCATCGTCACCAACACCGTGGACGTTCCCTGATCCCCTAATTGAACCTTAACCGTGATCCCATTGGCATGAAAACGTTCTCTATTATCTCAGCTCTCTCGCTCGGTCTCTCGGGCTTCGTCATCGCAGCGGCACCGGTGTATGAAACCACGCGTGAATTCACTGCCTCCGGTGACTTCAATGGGGATGGCACTCAGGATGTCATCATCATCGACAAGTCCACCGGCCTCTATCGCATCGGCATCCGCAGCGCTGCTGCCACACCTACCTTTGCAGCCTCGCGACCCACTGGCGCTGCCAACCTAGCCTGCGTCTCCTTGGGCAAACTCAATGGCACGGCAGCGGATAGCTTCGCCGTCAGCAGCCTCACCTTGAACCGCGTGCAAGTGCTCTCACCCAGCGGCACGGGTTACACGGAACCACGCAGCATTTTTAACGCAGGCGTTTCACCGCAAACGATGTGCGCCATCGACATCACCAGCGGCGCTTCACCCACGCCTGAGGACGATCTGGCTCTCGTCGTTGGTGATGACCCAACCCTGCAGAGCGCTATTCGTGAGATCCGCTCGAATGCTGGTGCGTGGTCCATCATCGACGTTGACGACTGCCCCGAAGGCTTCGCACGAGAAGGCAATCCACTGCAGACCAGCGTCGGCGGCACTGCCTTGTTTGGCTTCATGCGGGACAAGGTTTTTAACGCAGTGGATCCCAATGGTGCTCTCTTCACCCAAGTGCTCACCTCTGGCGCACTAGCTGCGGGCAGCCGTTTCATCAGCCTGCCTTTCGAGGCACCGAACATGGATCTCGTTTTCTATGCGCCAGGTTCTGCCGAAGTGCATGTGCGCCGCATCACCGCAAGCGGCCCCGGCTGGATTCTTGGCAGCGATGACGTCACGAACTTCAGTGCTAGCATCGCGCAGATCATTCCGGTGCAAGATGTCAGCGGCATGAGGATGCTCGTTCGCTTCGACAATGGCAGCCTAGCCCTCTATAGCTACACCCTTGCGACTGGCTTTGGTGCTCCCACGGCCATCGTGCCCGCCGGAGCCACAGGGGTGCTTTCGGGCCTCGTGCCCATCTCTGGCAGTTCAGGCTTCCTCGCGCTCTATGCACCGTCGGAAGGCCAACCTTCCAGCACGGCGGTCTCATTTGCCAATAGCGGTACGGGCTGGGCACAAACCGGCATCACCACGCTGCCCACGGTGAGCAGTTACAGCAGCTACGCAAACATCCTCCTACTTTCTAACTTTCCCTTCCGTGTGGATAACCCTCTTCTTCTGCGCAGCTACCACAGCGGCGATTGGAGTACGAGCGTGACAGTGGGCGGCGGTCCCTTCAACGTCAACGCGCAGGTCGCGAGTTACCTCGGTCAGTCCACCGGCATTGGCAACTCGTCCGCCCAAACCGTCGGTGTCGCGACGGCTGCGCCTACTGGCACAGCCGTCAATCAACTGCACCCACAGTTCAGCCTCATGAGCTTTGATTCGAATCTCGGCGACCCCATTGAAGATGTCACCATCTCGCCCGTCGCGGGCACTTATGACAAGAGCATCCAACTCACCTTCAGCGGCTACAGCGGTGGTAGCACGGTGCTCTATCGCCTCGGTAGCAGCGGCGCCTTCACCACCTACAATGCCGCCTCGCCGCCTTGGATCTTCACCGACGGCACGGTGCAGTATTACAGCAACAAGCCTGGCACAGGCTCTACGCCCACGCACAGCGCCGCTTATCACTTCACCGTGCCACCTGCCTTGCAGGACAAGGACGGCGATGGCGTGCCTGACTTCGTCGAAGTGGCATACGGGCTGAACCCCGAAGGCGGACCCGATAGCGACAACGATGGTCACACCGATCGGAATGAACTTGCGGCTAACACCAATCCCAACAATGCCACCAGTTATCCGGCTGACGCCGCTATGCTCAGCACCCTGCTCATCGACGCAGGCTTCCGCTCCGAGACCACCGCAGGCGCCAGCACTGGCTATGGCCAAAGCGGCACCACCTTCACCGTCACCGACTTCGCAGGTCGCCAGTTCGGCTCACATCATGACGCGACTTTGATGAAAGATATCCAAGGCGGAGAGGTTGGCCTTGGCGCAGTGAGCAGTAGCTACGGTCGCGTTAACGTGCTCAATGCCACTGGCGATATCGGCTTTGTTGTCGTCCGCAGTCAGCAAAACTACAGTGTCATCCCCGGCACTGGGGTGGAGCCGCGCGGTCGTGAGAAGATTGGCCTCGTGCCCACACCTGACCTCGACGGTTGGAGCTTCGGCACCACGCAAGGCAGCCGCGTCACCACCGGCACCACGTATAATTGGGGTGGTCTCAATTGGCAGCGCGGCAGCAACAACTGGGACGCCATCGACGACAGCCAAGGTTTCGACAATGGTTGGAGCAGCAGCCAGCAGAGCCTAACTTTCAGCCTTACCGCGGCTAACACCGCAGCGGCCTCTTGGAAGAGCAGCTTTGTCCCCGCCGCCAATCGCAGCGGCCAACCCTATGCCCAAATTTCGGTCACACCCGTGACCACTCTGCACGCCCTCATCGTCGGCCGTGCCCTCAGCAGCTTCTTCACCGCGCGCGGTTACACACCGACCAGCCCCGATGGCGTCATCTTTGATGCCACCAGCGTCGTTAAACTCACGGACCTGCGCTATCAAGATCCACAGAATCCCGATGCCTCCCAAGTCCGCATCGCCAACGTCCTCAGCACCGTCGAGGCTGAACTGAACAGCAGTGACGCTGGTGCCCTCGCCCTGCGCAAGCTCGCCCGCGATGCCTATGCCCGCCACGAAGCCCTCGCCACCGATCACCTCGGCGATATGCCCACTCCGCTCAAAGCGCTCAACGCCTGGGTCAATACCGGCACACTGCCCACCGAGTATCAGACCGGCAGCAGCCTCACACCGACCGAACTCACCGATGCCGCCAGCAAGCTCACCGCCATCTTCGCCGCGATCACCACACGACCTCAATCCACGCAAACACTCTATGTCCGCAGCAGCGCCAGCCCCATCGGCCTCACCTTACTGCAAGACCTCTCAGGCACCACGACCTATGCCTTGGTCGATGGCGACCACAAAGCTACCCGGCTGCCCAGCGACATCACCTTGCCCGCAGGCACCCCCTTGAGCGTCATCGCCTACACCGACCTGCCTAATCTCGCCGGCTACACCGCTCTCGAAGTCATCGAAGCCAGCCTCCTCAGTCTTCCCAGCCCCATCGACTCCGATAGCGACGGCGACCTCCTCGCCGATAACTGGGAGCTCCGTCACTTTGGCAACCTGGACATGGACACTTACAGCATCCTTGACGGCGGCCTCTACACCGCGGCCGAAGAATACTTCCGCAGCACCGATCCCCGCTGGTCCGGCAGCGCCCCAGCAGGACCGCCCACACCACTAGCCTTCACGAATTTTACGTTGATCAATGGCACACTCACCACCACTTGGCCCAGCGCCTATTCAGGCGTCATCAATGTGGACTTTCAAGCCAGTGATGACCTCCTCAACTGGTCCGTGCCGATTGGCTTCAATGCCACCCACGCAGGGGGTGGTGTATTCAACAAATCGGTGACCTTCGATCGTGCCCGACGCTTCTTCCGACCCTTGGCGACGTTGAAGCGCTAACCACCCAGCCGCCGGTGATGACGCTTGCGTGTAAGGCCCAAGACTAAATGAGGCTCAAACAAGGCGTCATGGCAGGCCCTGCCGCTAGGGTGAAGCCAACGCCGCCCGTGCCTTCATCACCAAAATGCCTGGGGGCAGACAAGCTCACCGGCTTTTACATGGGACCCGACGGCTACATCTGGGGCCGCGATTTCCTCAGCCGCGATGCCGTGGGCGCTGACGGTCGACTTCATCTGGTCTGGGTTCGCCAGCGGTTTAGCTTTAATCTCTGGTGCCGCCTGAACTATGGCCCATCGCTGTCAGACACGAATTTTCAGCGTCTGCTCGGCACAAAGTATCCTTCCGTCTCTGCCGAGAAGCTTTTGCCGCATCGCAAGCTTCATCGTGCATCATTTCCCAGGTGACCCACTTATAACTGGGGTGGCATCGACCTGCATTGGTATCCCGAGGCCAACCTTTGTTATAACAAACAATACAATGGCTTCTACACCGTGCGCCATTTTATGGATGGCAAGACCATCCCCGGCGAGGACGTGCTGAGTATCTCCAAGTGGCGGAAAGACCTCAGTGCAAAAAAGCCAATACTGCCCAGACCCCTCCCAAAGTCGCCGTCGCCCTCGAACACGATGCCGACACCACCTTAAAGCTTCTCACTGTGCTTCGCCCGTAAGCCGCTCCGCCGACAAGGAACTAGCGCTCAGACTTGGCGACTACGAGGCGCAGGCGAGAGCCCGGCACACGGCCTGTGACCAATGGGAAGAAGTGATCTCTGAAATCTATTCAGTGACAGTTTACCAGTGCTCATGGCGCAGTTGCCTAGGGCGAATAGGCGCAAAGACAGGCTAAAATATTTTTCCGGTAAATCCGCGCCGGCTTCATACATTCCTCTTGTGTGACCGAGGACCCGAACCAACCCAATTATACTGCCCCGCTGTCGCCAGAGCGGCAGGAGGAGTTTGTGGTGCTACTCAATGGAGTGCACGCTTTGCTGCTGCGATATGTGATGTCGCTGGTGGCGAACCGGCACGATGCCGAGGATGTGCTGCAACGAGCCAGCGTGGTCATGTGGCGGCGGTTTGCGACGTTTGAGATGGGCACCGATTTTATTGCGTGGGCGACGACTGTGGCGTTTTATGAAGTGCGGAACTTCCAGCGCGTGACGGGCAGGTCGCGATTGGAGTTTGATGATGATCTGATGCAGACTCTCGCGTCTGAGCGCGCGCAGCATGTAAGGCAGTGGAGTCCGCGCCTGGAGGCGCTGGAGACATGTGTGGAGAAGCTTGATGCCGCCCACCGAGATCTCGTTGAGGCGGTCTATACTCAGGGCATGGAGGTCGCAGCTCTCGCCGAGCAGCAGGGGCGTGCTCCACAGACGATTTACAACAAACTCAACTTCATCCGCCGAGCGCTCGCTGAGTGCGTGCAGCAGCGAATGGTGGAGGCATCATCATGAATGATCCAGCACACAACGAATGGCACCGCCTGTTTAGCGCGGCGCTGAATGGCACGATCACCGAAGCGGAGAAGACGCAGCTCGCGACGCTGCTCAAAACCAGCGCCGAGGCCCGCCAGCTCTGGTTTCTTTACCATGACAATGAGTGTGGCCTTGCGGAGCTGAAGCCACGTTATATGGCGACATCCACAGGCCAGCTTCCAAGGACGAGGTTAGCATGGCTCACCTGGCGTCCGCTCACCGCTGCTGTGGCGGGATTGATGTTTGGGATGTTTTGTACGTCCGTGGTATTCGCCTATGTGGTGCCTCTGGCTCGGTCTATGACACTGCTGGATGACGGCTTTGAGGGTACGCCAACGCTTGTTTCCAAAGTGTCGCTGGAACCCGGCGTCTGGCGTGGCGATCACGCGGAGGTCGTCGGGACGGAGCGCGATATGATGCCGGAGAGCGGTCAACGCATGCTGCGTTTCCTACGTGCAGATTTCCAGGGCAAACCGAGAGCGATAGGCGGACACATTGCTGATGTGTATCGGCTGATTGATCTGCGTGAGTATCGCCACGAGTTTATTGGCGGTGGCGCTGTAGTGCAGGCATCGGCAAGAGTGAATGCCACGCCGTTCCCTGAGAACGAGAAGTTTGGCTGTGCGATCTCTATCTTCGCGTTCGATGAGGAATCTCTGCCTTACAGCGCGAGCTATATCGGCACCGCTTTGGAGAATGATGCGAATGCGATGGTGCGCAGTAGCCGGACCAAGCTGGACCGTGATCCGTCAAGCTGGCAGCGGCTCAACACGGAAATGCGCCTGCCCGCAAACACGGAGTTCCTGGTGGTACGTTTGCACATCAATCAACTGTTTGCCTCAGATGGCTCATCCGTCTTCACCGGTAGCTATGCCGATGAAGTGCGCGTCGTTCTCACACAGCGAACACCACTTCCCTGAACTCTCTCCGCTCATTCGATCATACCTGCCATGCCTTCCATTTCTTACGTTATTGGTCTTCTCGCGGTCTTATCGTGCACAGCCCATGCTGATCCGATCCTGACGTCCTGGTTTACTCAAAACTCCGCGCAGTTGGCGCGTGTGGTGCAAACGACGAGCACCTCGACCGGAACGCATGACACCAATGCCGTGACGACGTGGCCCAGCGTCACGCCGAACAACAACACGGGCGGCGCAGCGCAAACGGTGCCGGTCTATGCCGATGTGCAGCGCATTCATTACACAGCGACGGATGTTTACATTAATGCCAGCGGACTGGCCTCTCATACGATGGGGCCGTGGCTTACGGCCGGAAATGGTTTGTTCGGCTTCTGGCCTCTGGCGCGGGACTATTCGATACGCATCACGCGCAATCCAGCGCCCGCAGCGACGAAGGTGCGGCATGGCGGCGGCATGATCGGTTCGATGGTTAATGGTGTGGCGATCTATGATTTGGGTGATGCCTTTTCCTTCAATCAAACCAACACCACGGCTCCGACGGCGAGCACTGTGACAGGCTCAGATGCGATGGGAGCGAACGGTGATGGCTTTTGGTCGCGTGACGCTTTGGCGGTCGAGGTAGTGACCTTTGATCCGGGTTTTGCGCATCAGCCAGGGCTCAACGGCCAGTATCACTACCACGCTGAGCCAAAGGCGTTGCGCTATCAACTCGGCGACAACATGACGGCCACTTTTAACGCGGCTAACAACACCAACAGCTACACCGAGACCGATCCTAGTGGCACGGTGACGCCGCTGCATCATTCACCGATCCTAGGCTGGTGCTTTGATGGTTACCCGATCTACGGCCCCTATGGTTACTCATCGGCGATGAATCCCAGCAGCGCCGTGACTCGGATGCGCACGGGTTTTGTGCTGCGCAATGCGGCCAATGCAGCCAGCTACGGCACGGCGAACATCGTCGCTGATGGGCGCACTACTTTGCCCAAATGGGTCGCTATCGCGCATGGCTACACCTTCACGCCGAATGCGAACAACGACCACACGATCCCGGCTCTGAATGGGTATGGCCCGTCGACAGCGACCTTGGCGCTGGGCCGATACACGGGCGACTACGACTACCTTGGCGATCGTGAACAGAGGCAAGGTGTGGACTTTGATCTCGATCAATACAATGGCCGCAACTGCGTCACGCCGGAGTTTCCGGGCGGCACTTACGCTTACTTCGTCACCATCGATGCGAGCGGCAACACGACGTTCCCGCACATGCTAAGCAAACAATACTACGGCACGCAAAACGCCGTAAACAACGCGACCATCCCCGGCACCGCCACGCTGCTGTTCAATGGCGGGCCGAACCTCGCAGAATCATGGTCCGGCGGACCGGCAGTGAATGCGGCGAGCGGCAATGTCACGCTCACCTGGAGCAGTGTCGAGGGCGGCACCTATCAAATAGAGGCATCGAACAATCTTAGCACATGGACGCCAGTCGCCACGGGCGTCTCGGCCAAAGCGAACAGCACGCAAACATCGATCACGGAGAGCGCCGCTGCTTTGCCCGCGAACAACACGCGTCGCTTCTATAAGGCCACGCGCACCGCCACCGCAGCTTACGATCCAGCCTACACCGGGCAATGATTCAAAGCGGTCCAATTATCATGAACTCCATTCTCCTGTCTCCATTCTCCTGTCTAAGCCTTATTTTTTGCCTCTTTTGCCTATCTGCGTTTGCTGGGGAAACCACCTATTTCAGCGCCAAACCCGGCTCGCTCGTGAAAGCGAAGACGCAACTCGCCGCTGGCGATAAGACGCTCGCCAAGGCACTCAAGAAGCTCATCAAAGACGCCGACAAAGTTCTCACTGAGCCACCACCCTCGGTGATGACCAAAGAGAAGCTGCCTCCTAGCGGCGACAAGCATGACTACATGAGCATAGCGCCCTATTTTTGGCCGAATCCCGACACCAAAGACGGCCTGCCTTATGTGCGTCACGATGGCAAGGTAAATGCCGAGAGCCGCGATCCCAAAGCGAATGACAGCCCTGCCATTAAGATCATGGGTGATAGCGTCGAGACCCTCGCGCTGGCCTACTACTTCACCGGCAACGAAACCTATGCGGAAGTTGCGGCCAGGGTTGCCCGCGTGTGGTTCCTCGATCCCGCTACGCGCATGAACCCGTATCTGAAGTATGCACAGGCTATCATGGGCGTGAATGAAGGACGCGGCACCGGCATCTTGGAGGCGATCCATATCTCCGTCGCAGCGGATGCACTGGGTTTGCTCACCGATTCAAAGGCTTGGCCCAAGGACGATCAAAAAGCCCTCAAGGAATGGCTGCGAACCTACCATGATTGGCTCATCAAGAGCGATCCAGGCAGAGACGAGCACAACGCCAAAAACAATCACGGCACCTTCTTCGATGTGCAGGCCGTGCGCATCGCGCTGGTGCTCGGCCGCGCTGATTCCGCCAAGCGCATCCTCGAAGAAGCCAAACAGAGCCGCATCGCCGTGCAGATCGATCCCGATGGCAAGCAACCGCTCGAACTCGACCGCACAACCTCCTTTAGCTACTCCCGCTTCAATCTCGATGCGCTTACCGAACTCGCCACGCTCGGCGAACACGCCGGAGTCGATCTTTGGAACTTCACCACCAAAGACGGTCGCAGCATCCGCAAAGCCATCGACTACATGCTGCCTTATGCCGATGTGCCGCCAAAGCCTTGGCCGCTTCAGCAGATCAAAGAAAAGCACGAGTCTGAGTTCATGCCTATCTTCCGCCTCGCCACTCTCGCTTACGGCGGAAAGGCTTACGAAGCCGTCATCACGAAGTATCAAGACTCACCGAGTAAGCGCTTCCAGTTATTGACCGTGAAATAGCCCCACCGATCCACCCCATGAGCCGCCTCTTGCTAATTTATGTTGTCCTTCTTGCCCAGGTTTCACTCGCTGCGCCGCTGCCGCTGAAGGTCTTCATTCTTGCCGGGCAGTCCAACATGGAAGGTCAGGCGGTCGTCGATCTCGAAGGCAATGATTACAACGGTGGCCAAGGCACCCTGACCAAGCTGATGGAAGATCCCGTGAAAGCTTCCTTGTTTGCACATCTTAAAGGTGCCGACGGCAAGTGGGTCGTGCGCGGCGATGTGTCGGTCCGCTATCAGCGCGAGGATCATCCTCTGCTGACTGGACCACTGACCTTTGGTTTCTCGGTTTACGGGGACGTGCATCACTTCGGACCAGAACTCCAGTTCGGCCATGTCTTGGGAGATCACTTTGAAAACAAAGTGCTGCTCATCAAGACCGCGTGGGGTGGCAAGAGCTTATTCAAGGATTTCCGTCCGCCGTCAGCGGGCGGCGAGGTGGGGAAGTATTACACGCTTATGATCGCACAGGTGCACGAGGCTCTCGCGGGCATGAGTGAGCACGAACTTGCTGGTTTTGTTTGGTATCAAGGTTGGAACGACGGCGTGAATCCGAAGACTGCCGTGCCGGAGTATGAGCAGAACCTCGTTCACTTGATCAACGACGTGCGCCGTGATTTGAAATCGTCCAAGCTGCCCGTCATCATCGGCGGACTCACCGGGCCATGGGTGGCTGCGCCTGCTAAATGGGCGAAGCTCCGCCAGGCCCAAGCCGCCGCAGCCAACCGTTTGGAGAACGCGCTATTCGTCCCAACTCACGATTTTGTGAGGAAGCCTGAAGACTCGCCGAATCCAAGTCACGGCCACCATGAGTTTGGCAATGCAGAGACCTACTTTCTTGTCGGCGATGCTTTGGGAAATGGGATGCTAAAACTGCTTCCGCGCTGAACCCTCCATTCTCCTGTTTAAATTGATTCGAACCATGAAGCACCCTCTTCTCGCACTCATCCTAGTCTCCGCAAAACTCATCGCTGCGGACAACACGCAACGTCTCAGCGATGGCTGGGAGCATTATCAAGGCTCTCTCGGCAGCACCTGGGAAGTGTGGCGTGGTGACGCGGCGAGTGACAATGTGGCGTGGTCAAAGGCAACACTGCCGCATTGTTTCAATGGGCGAGACTCGGTGGATCCAGATGTTCGTTACTATCAAGGGCCGGGGTGGTATCGGACCAAGCTCAAGATTGCCAATCCCTATCCAAATGGACCCACGTTGCTGCACTTTGATGGCGCGGGGCAGAAGTCGCAGGTGTTTGTTTATACGGATAAGGTCGGCGAGCACGTCGGTGGCTATGACGAGTGGACGGTGGACATCACGGACGCGGCGGCAAAGGCGTTGAAGAACGAAGCCTTCAAAGGTGAGGTGCCGATATCAGTGATGTGCGACAACTCACGCGATGCGGAGAGTATTCCGTCGGACCTCAGCGATTTCAATCGCTACGGCGGGCTGTATCGGCACGTGAGCTTGGTTTATGTGCCGGCGATTTCGTTGGAGCGGGTGCATGTTAAAACTTTGATCGAAGGGAATAAGGCAGCAGTTAGCGTAAGCGCTCGCCTTTTGAATCCTTCCATGGCCACGGACAAGGTGACGCTGGATTTCGATGTTCAGGATCAGGAGGGCAAGTCATTGTTCTATGACACGCTGTCGCCAACAAGTGCGCCGTGGGAAGGCGAGAAGCAGGTCATTTCGTTCGAGATTCCGAAACCCGAACTCTGGTCCCCATCAAAGCCCGCGCTGTATCGCGTCACTGCGACTATCAAATCGAAACATGGTGAGCAAGCGGTAACCCAGCGCTTTGGCATCCGCAGCACTGAATGGGTGGACAACGGCCCCTTCAAAATCAACGGCGAGCGTTTACTCCTCAAGGGCACTCACTACCATGAAGACCACGCGGGAGTCGCAGCAGCGGTGCCGGACGATGTCGTGCGCAAGACGCTGACGATGATCAAGGACATGGGCGCGAACTTTGTTCGACTGGGGCATTATCAGCAGGCTCCTCTCGTGCTGGAGCTTTGCGATGAACTCGGACTGCTCGTGTGGGAAGAGGTGCCTTGGTGTCGCGGTGGTATCGGTGGAGAAGCTTATCAAAAACAAGCCAAGGACATGCTGCGTGCGATGATCGATCAGCATTTAAATCACCCCTCAATCATCATGTGGGGCATGGGCAATGAAAACGATTGGCCGGGGGACTTCGAGGTCTTCGACAAGGACAAGATTCGTGCGCTGATGACGGAGTTGCATAACCTGTCGCATGAGTTGGACCCATCGCGCCCGACTGCCATTCGCCGCTGCGACTTCTGCAAAGACATCGTCGATATCTACTCTCCGAGCATCTGGGCGGGGTGGTATTCCGGTCGCTACTCCGAATACAAAGCCGCCGCCGAGAAGGCGCTCAAAGACACCAAACACTTCTTCCACGCCGAATGGGGCGGCGACAGCCATGCCCATCGTTTCTCCGAGGAACCGGAGAAAGTAGCCGCCAAGATCGAAACCGGCAAAGGCACCGCCGAGAAGGGCAAGGCCTACAAGGGCACCGGCGGCAAGGTGCGCATGTCCAAGGATGGCGATTGGTCGGAGAGCTACATGTGCAACCTCTTCGACTGGCATCTCAAGGAGCAAGAAGACATGCCCTGGCTCACCGGCAGTGCTCAGTGGATATTCAAAGACTTCGCCACACCGCTGCGGCCTGAAAACCCATTACCAAGGGTGAATCAGAAAGGCGTTGTCGAGCGCGATGGCACGCCGAAGGAGAATTACTATGTCTTCCAGAGCTACTGGTCTGATAAGCCGATGATCCACATCTTCGGCCACGGTTGGCCCGTGCGTTGGGGTGATGCTGGAGAAGAGAAGGAGGTGAAGGTTTACTCCAATTGCCCCGAGGTTGAACTGTTTCTCAATGGTAAGTCCGTTGGCGTAAAGAAGCGCAATGTCAGCGTTTACCCGGCTGCGGGCCTGCATTGGAACGTGAAGCTCAACGAGGGCGCGAACCAACTCCGTGCTGTGGGCAAAGGCGTCAGTGATGAACTCACTGTCGGCTATCAAACGAAGAGGTGGGGCAAACCCGCCAAGCTCAAGCTGGAGGAGATTGCGCAGAAAGACGGCATCGCGACAATGGAAGTGCGGATGTTCGATACGAATGACGTGCCGTGTCTCGACTGCTCCAACATCGTGCGCTTCGGCTTAGCTGGCGATGGTCGTTTGATCGACAACCTCGGCACTTCCACAGGCTCGCGCGCGGTGCAACTCTACAACGGACGTGCCACCATCCAAGCCGAGATCACCAACTACAAAGCCTGCGTCTCCGTCTCATCCGAAGGCCGCAAGCCGCAGTTCAAATACATTACCGATGCACGGGCACCTGCGGCAACATCCAAGGCCACAAAGCCCAAAACTTCTGCATCCGCCAAGCCGCAGCTCACGCTCGATGTCGCGGCTCTCGACAAAGACCGCATCCTGAAAGCCGCGAGCGCCGCCTTGAACCAAAAGCCCGTCACCATTACAACCTTCCCAGCAAAACTCAGCGAAGGCGGCCCAAACGACTTCTACTCGAACGGCGACTACTGGTGGCCCGATCCCTCGAAGCCCAATGGCCTGCCTTACATCAAGCGAGATGGCGAAACAAACCCCGAAAACTTCTCCCAGCATCGTATGGTCGTGAAGACCCTGCGCGACTCCGTCGCAGCGCTTGCTGCTGCTTACAAGATCACAGGCGACGACAAGTATGTCACCAAGGCCGCAGAGTTGCTGAAAGTGTTCTTCCTGGATGTGAAGACGCGCATGAACCCGAGCCTTAACTACACGCAGGCCGTGCCCGGCGTGTCGCCCGGACGCGGCATCGGCATCATCGACACGCTGCACATCATCGAAATCCCCACTGCCGTGACGGTGATGGAAAAATCCAAAGCCTTCCCCGCCGAGATTCCCGCAGCACTGCGTCAATGGTTCCGCGAACTCGCCGAGTGGATGGCTACGAGCAAGAATGGCACTGAAGAAGCCAATGCGAAGAACAACCACGCCGTCGCCTTCCATCTGCAGCTTGCCGTTTTCGCCGACTTCATCGGCGATCAGGAAAAACTCGCGCTCTGCCGCACCAAGTTCAAAGAAGTCTTCGTCGGCAAGCAAATGGCCGAGGACGGCAGCTTCCCGCTCGAACTCGCCCGCACTAAACCCTACGGCTACTCGATCTTCCAACTCGATAACATGACCCTGCTCTGCCAGGTGCTCAGCACGCCCGAAGACAACCTGTGGGCCTTTGAAACCAATGACGGCAAGAGCATCGCCAAAGCCATCGCGTATTTGTATCCCTTCCTCGCCGATAAATCGAAGTGGACGCTCAAGCCCGATGTGAACGCCTGGGAAGGCTGGCCCGCACGTCAACCCAACCTCGTCTTTGGCGGTCTCATGCTAGGCGAGCAGAAGTATCTGGATCTCTGGAAAAAACTTCCCGCCGATCCGACTGACCCCGAAGTCCAACGCAACATCGGCATCACGCAGCCGTTGCTTTGGCTCAAATAGTGTATCGCACTCAATCATCATGAAACTCCTCCTTACACTCTTCACGGCCTTTCTCATGCTGGCCGACCAATGTCTGGCTGCCGATAAAGCCAATGTCATCTTCATCCTCGCGGACGATCTCGGCATCGGGAACCTCAGTTGCTACGGTTCGGACAACTACAAGACGCCGCACATCGATAAACTCGCGGCAGAGGGCACGCGGTTCACGCAGTGCTTCACCGCAGCTCTGTGCGGGCCATCAAGGGCGATGATCATGACCGGGCGCTATGCCTTCCGCAATGGTTCGAGCAATCAGGACGCCTGCATGGTCATGCAGAACAAGGAGTTGCAACTCGGCCGTGTCTTCAAGAGCGCTGGTTACAAGACGACATCCATCGGTAAGTGGGGTCAGCTTCCAGGCGATCCTGACGAGTCGGGCTTCGATGACTACCTGCGCTTTAACGGTAGCGGCGTTTATCGAAACAAAAAAGAGGGCAAATTCGAGGAGTATCTCGTGAATGGCAGGGAACTGAAACTCGGCAACGATGAATACATGCCCGACCTCATGCATGAGAACATGATGAAGTTCATCACAAAGCACAAGGCTAGTCCCTTCTTCGTTTATTACCCGATGTCGAGTGTTCACGGCGATCTGCTCCCGACTCCTGATAGCGCCTCCGGCAGCACGGACCTCATGGCTGATAACATCGCCTACATGGACAAGCTCGTCGGCAAGCTGATCACCGAACTGGAAGCACTCAAGCTGCGCGAAAACACACTGATCATCTTCATGGGCGACAACGGCACCGGCAAAGGCCAGTCCGAACGCGCCACCATTGCTGGCAAGGTGCTGTCTGGCATGAAAGGAACCATGCTCGAATGTGGCGGTCTTGTGCCCATGATCGCCAACTGGCCCGGCAAAACGCCCGCAGGCAAAGTCAGTGCCGACTTGATCGACTCCACTGACTTCTTAGCCACCTTTGCCGAACTCTCAGGCGGTAGTTTGCCCAAGGAAACGATCTTTGACGGCCACAGCATCGCTCAGCAACTCCAAGGCCAACCCGGAACTCCCCGCGAGTGGGTTTATAACCAACTCGCCGCCATGTGGTATGTGCGGGATGCCAAATGGAAGCTCAACGAAAAGGGCGAACTCTTTGACATGAGTGATGCTCCCTTCACCGAGAAGCTCATTACGGGCGATCATCCCACCCGTTCCAAACTCGCTGCCGTGCTCGCCAAACTGAACCCCGCAGGCGGCATCCCCGACAGCGGCGACGGCACGGGTCGTCATGCGAACAAGAAAAAGAAAGAAAACGAGTCCAAGAAGCCCGAGATGAAGCCGAAGGCCACAGTAACACCGCCCACCACCGCGATGAGCACTGAGGAGCAGGAGCGTGCAGGCAAGTTCGATAAACTCGACAAAGACAAAGCCGGAAAACTCACCCGCGATTACTACACCACCCACCAATCCGATCCTGCCGCCGCTGGCGAACGTTTTGACAAATACGACGCCGACAAAGACGGCTTCGTGAGCCGTGAGGAATACATTTTTAAAGGCAAAAAAGCGAAGAAATAGGCAAGGGAATGGGGGCAGGAGAATAAAAAAACAGCTTCTCAATCCCTCAATCTTTTGCCCCCATTCTCCTGCCTAAATCATTCCCTTCCATTTTATGAAACACATCCTAGCCGCCCTCCTGCTAACCCTCCCCTCGCTCCAAGCAGCGACCAAACCGAACATCCTTTTCATCTCCGTCGATGACCTGCGTCCACAACTCGGTTGTTACGGAGACAAGCTGATTGAGTCGCCCAACATCGACCGCATCGCGGCTCGCGGCATCGTCTTTGAAAAAGCCTATACGCAGCAGGCCGTGTGCAGTCCATCACGCACGGCCATCATGACCGGCCTGCGACCCGATGTAACAAAGGTCTGGGACCTCGAGACGCACTTCCGTCCGGCTCAGCCAGACTGCATCACGTTGCCGCAGCATTTCAAAGCGAACGGCTATCAGTGTGAAGCTCTAAGCAAGATCTATCACAAAGGGCATGAAGACGGACGCTCCTGGACCGCGCCGCATTGGTATCCGTTTGGTCGTTCCGTGGACACTGATCTCGTGGACTGGACCAAGCAGATCGTCACCAAGCACGACGTCAACGTCTTGGAATACTCCTCGCGGGAAGCTAACGACACCTCGGTCAAAAAGAAGGACAAAGAAGCCAAGGGCGGCCCTTCATTTGAAATCAGCCCCAAGGACGACAGTGAGCTTCCCGACGGTGCCACAGCCAATGAAGCCGTGAAACGCCTCGCCGCCTTCAAAGCTAAAGGCGAGCCCTTCTTTCTCGCGGTCGGTTTCTTGAAGCCGCATCTGCCGTTCGTCGCACCGAAGAAATACTGGGACCTCTATGACCCCAACAGCATCCCACTGCCCGCCATCGATCATTTACCTGAAGGAGCGCCAGCTTATGTTGGCCACACCAACGGCGAGATTCACAACTATCCCGGCGTGCCGAAGGAAGATCCCATCCCTGCTGAGTTCGCCAAGAATCTGCGTCACGGCTACTATGCCTGCATCAGCTACATGGATGCCCAGGTCGGTAAAGTGCTCGACGCGCTGGAAAAAGAAGGCCTCGCTGACAACACCATCATTGTGCTCTGGGGCGACCACGGTTGGCAGCTCGGCGATCACGGCCTGTGGCACAAACACACCAACTTTGAACTCGCCACCCGCGCTCCATTGCTCATCAGCGTTCCCGGATCGAAGACAGCCGGTCAAAAGTGCGCCGCCACGGTGGAGTTTGTCGATGTGTATCCGACACTCGCAGAACTCTGCGGCTTGCCAAAGCCCACAGGCCTCACCGGCAGCAGCTTGAAGACCTTCATCGACAATCCATCTGCACCCTCCACCAAAGTCGCCATCAGCCAATACCCGAAAAAAGCCCCGGAAGGCCTAGTCATGGGCTACAGCATCCGCAATGATCGCTACCGCGTCACCTTCTACCGCATGCGCAACGGTTCCCAAGTCGTCGGCACCGAGCTTTACGACGAGCAAAACGACCCCAACGAAACCGTCAGCCTAGCCAGCAAACCCGAGCACAAAGAGCTGCTCGAAAGCCTTGCCAAGCATCTGCCTCCCGTCGGTTCCGATGC
>CAMAQH010000014.1 GCA_945860295.1 Prosthecobacter debontii | reverse complement strand
AAGCATAAAGTGCAGCAGAAAAAGCGCACTTCGATCAACAAGTCCGTGCCGATGAAAAAGATCGTGAGCACGAGCCAGAACTCGGCGATCTCACTCCCTGATGCACCGCCTGATCTGCTCGATGTGCCAGATGTGAGTTCCATGATGGGCGGCGGATCGCTCGGGAGCGGTGGTTTTAGTAAAGCGGGCAGCGGCGGAGGATTCGGCACCGGCATGGGCATGGGAGCGATGCAGGGCTTTGTGAGTTTACCACCTTCAATGCGTAGCCGCTGCTCACCCCAGGAGCGCTTACAGAAGCTCTCTCAAAATGGCGGTAGTCCTGAGTGCGAGCGCGCGGTATCAAACTCACTGGAGTGGCTGAAACAGAAACAGAATCCCGATGGCTCATGGCCCGGCCCAAACAAGGCGGCAATGACAGGGCTTGCTCTGCTTTGCTACCTTGGCCGCTGCGAGACCCCAGAGTCACCTTTCTATGGCGACACCGTGATGCGCGGCATCATGTATCTCATCGAGCTGTCAAAAAAGAACGAGTTTGGCTACATCGGTGAAGAAATCAAAAGCGGTGGCAGCACTTATGCTCACGGCATCGCCACATACGCACTGGGTGAAATGTACACGCTAGCTCGTCTTGGTAGCAAAGAACTCCCAGGGATGAAAGACGCCTTTGTGAAAGGTGTGAAGCTCATCATCGAAAATCAAAACGCTCGCGGTTCATGGAGCTACGGTGGTCCTGAGGCTGGTAAGCCCTATGGCTACAACAAAGACAGTAAAGGCGAAGACCTCTCCGTCGCTGGCTGGCAGTTCCAGGCCCTGAAGGCCGCAAAGAACAGCAGTTTGAAAATTGATGGATTGCACAGCGCCCTAGACAAGACGGTGGACTACATCCTGTCAAAGCAGACCAAGGACGGCGGCTTCGGCGGAGCTGATCGAGACAAGCACTACAACCAATGGAGTCTCACAGGAGCCGGCACACTGGCTCTGCAAACAGCTTCCAAGGGCAAGACAAAAGCCATCAAAGATTCCATCGAGTTTCTGCATAAATTCCTGGCTGCCGAGCCACTTGATTGGAACAAGAACTGCAATCTTTATTGCTGGTACTATTACACACAGGCCTTCTTCCAAGCGGGTGGCGATGAATGGAAATTCTACAACTCGATGTTCCTTCCGCAGATCCTTGCCAATCAAAACCCAGACGGCAGCTTCAAGAAAGGCCGCCCGAACTGGCCTGGTGGTGATGCCCCTGATCCAGTCTATCGCCAGTGCCTTTGCACTCTTCAGCTCGAGGTCTTTTATCGTTACTTAAAGGTGGCCGACCGCGAAGAAGAATCCTTTTTCGACCGGAAGTAACAGCCACTCATTAGGCAGACAAACTTCTTCACTGAATACCCGAGCTGACGGGTATCTCGCAGTGGACGCAAACTCTGATCTGCGTTCAAATCAGCGCCCCATCCTATGATTCGCGTTCGCTTCGCTCCTTCTCCCACCGGTGACCTCCATGTCGGCGGTGCCCGCACTGCTCTGTTCAATTGGCTCTATGCCCGCCACCTCGGCGGCACCTTCATCCTCCGGATTGAGGACACTGACGGCGCGCGCAATACTGAGGAAGCCGCTAGAGGCATCCTCAAAGGTCTGCGCTGGCTTGGTCTCGATTGGGATGAAGGTCCAGATGTCGGCGGTGACTACGGCCCCTATTTTCAAAGCCAGCGTAAGTCCATCTACGCCGCCTACTTTGCCAAGCTCGAAGCCGCTGGACGTGTCTATACTGAGGACAATGGAGCCGTGCGTTTCAAATTCAGCCGCACCTCGATTACCGTGCATGATCTCGTTTGTGGGGACGTCACATTCGCGCCCACCGAGGAACCTGACATGACCATTCGCCGCCCCGATGGCAGCTACATTTTCCACTTCGTCAATGTCGTCGATGACATTGAAATGCGCATGACTCACGTCTTCCGCGGTGAGGATCATCTGTCGAATACTTGGAAACACATCGACCTCTTCAATGCCCTCGGAGCCACGCCGCCGACCTATGCGCACATCCCGCTCATCTTGAATCCTGATGGCACGAAGATGAGCAAACGAGACGAGGGCAGCGCGATCGAGAAGAGCTATATGCACGAGGGATTCCTGCCCGAAGCTGTGTTCAACTACCTAGCCATGCTCGGTTGGACCCCGCGCACCGAGGGTGAAAAACTCAGCTCCGAAGCACTGGTCTCACTCTTTGATCCCGCTGAGATTCACAGCTCGAATGCACGCTTCGACATGCACAAGTGCCAGTGGTTCAACGCCCAGTATCTTCGTGAACTGAGTCCCGAAGCCCTGCTTGCTGCTGCACGTCCTTTCCTCGATAAGGCAGGTCTCAGCATCACCAATGACGCCATCGCCGCAGCCGCAGTTTTCAGCGTGAAGGAAAAAGTCAGCCACCTCACCGAGATCCCAGCTTGGGTGCATTATTTCTTCCGCGAAGACTACTCGTATGAAAACGACGTTGTGACCAAGCTCAAAGCCAAGCCTGAAAACACCACGCTCTTAAACGCAGCCGCATCGGCCCTTGCCACGCTCATCGATTGGACAGAAGTGAGTATCCAGACCGCCATCGAAGAAGCCGCCAAGATCGCCTCAGTCAAAGCGGGAGCACTCATGCCACTGCTGCGCTTTGCGCTCAGCGGTCAGGCACGCGGCCCAGGCGTCACGACCATCGCGCATCTCATTGGGCAAAGCAGCACCCTGCGCCGCATTGAGCGGACAGTTCTGATGCTGTGAAATAGCGGCGGAGAATAACTCAGCCGATGTGCGCACGGTAGGCAGCCGCATCCATCAAACCTGATGCGTCAGCAGTGCTTGCTTTGATCTTAAATATCCAGCCGGCAGCGTACGGGTCAGTATTGATCAGGCCTGGGTTCGCTGTGAGGTCATTGTTAATCTCGACAATCTCACCACTGACAGGTGCATAAATATCGCTAGCGGCTTTCACGGACTCAATGACGCAGACCTGCTGACCAGCAGTCACAGCACCGAGCTTCGGCAACTCGACAAAGACGACATCCGTCAGCTCAGCTTGCGCATGATCAGAAATGCCGACCGGAGAGATGGCCTGTGTCAGATCGACCCACTCATGGGAGTCGCGGTAGTGAAGTTGGTCAGTGACGTTGCTCATAGCACAGAGTGTTGTTAAAATTGATCAAGCGTTGGCAAAGCCAAGAGCTGTCATGCGTTCATGGATGGCATCCTTAGCTTCAAGCAACTCGGCAATCGGGTCCCATTTGCCACTGGTAAGTGCATCATGTGAAGTGCTCGGAATGGTCACACTGAAGCTTTCAATGCCAAAGACGACTTGGCGATTCGCGACATCGACCGTGACTTCGAGCTTTGGGTCGATCTCGACCGCAGCAGCGAGTTTGGCAATGTCTTCAGCCGTGGCCAAGACGCAGGGAATGCCCAACGTGGTGCAGTTACCAAAGAAAATTTCAGCAAAACTCTGAGCGATGACGGCGCGGAAGCCGAAGCGATAAAGTGCCTGGGGCGCGTGCTCACGGGAACTGCCACAGCCAAAGTTGGTGCCGGAAAGCAGGATGGACGCACCTTTAAATCGTGGATCATCTAGCGGGTGCCCAGTCGGTTTGCCGTCCTTGTCAAAACGCACATCGTAGAAAGCGAACTCGCCTAGACCATCAAAGGTCACACACTTCATGAAGCGAGCAGGGATGATGCGGTCAGTGTCGATGTCTGAACCTGTGACGTGGACGGCGGTGCCGGAAACTTGGGTGATCTTTGCGAGGGCCATGGTGAATGCCATTCATAAACAGAACGCGAGCAGGCTCAAGCCGCAATCCGTGCGCGATGAAAAACCCATCCGATTCCAGCACCGAAACCAAGACCGTAACAGAGTCCCCAGGAAAGCTTGGCCGCCAGAACCGCTTCGCGACTTGGCTTCTTGTCGATCCGATCCGCAAGCCAGAAATCATACATCGCCCAGTCCCCTGCAAAGTAGCCTGCTGTATGCAGGACAAAAAGCGCCAATGCAGCCACCAGCCAGCCGCGCGTGTTGCCCAGCATTTTCATACTGATCCAAGTAAAGGCGATGCAGCCCATCAGCGCACCACTCCATTCCCCTGCCCTGCCCTTGAGTCCAAACCAAGCCACGCACCACAGCACGGCATAGATGAAAAACGCTGGCAGGAAGGCTTTATAGAAACGCTTGACCCCATCGGCTAGGGGCCAAAGCAGAAGCCCGGAAAGCCCAAGAAAAACGGCAGCAATCGCGGCATACATGCTGAGCTCTCCGCCGATGTTCCTAAAGAATCCAGCGCCAAAAGCCCACACAGAAAACGCGGCGATGCTGACCAGCGCAAAGCTGAGTGCGCCGTGAGTCACATCACGAACAAAAGAGAGCGCGCGCATCATGAAAAAACTCAGATATCCCAGCCTGGACGATACTGCCGCTTCACCAGCGCGTTGGCCGCTTCGTTATTAGTGATCTTGAGTCCTGGCGCATCCCATTGGAGTGTTTCACCAGGGAAAGGACTGGCAAGACAACCGAGGAGGACAGCCTCAGTCAAAGGACCAGCATAATCGAAGTTGGCGGTCGGTTTTTTATCACCCTTCAGGCAGCAGTCGATGAAGTCGAACCAGTGATTACGCGGCTCAAGTTTCGGATACTTGAAGCCTGCAAACTTCTCTTTTGGAAAGAGCTGCGGCGTACTGCCATGCGGGTGGAGCAGCACACCCTCAGTGCCAATGTAGATACTGCCTTGACCAGGAAACTTGGCAGGATCAGCCATCGCCATCACTTCCGCTGGCGGACGCGCATCACCATCATACCAAGTGACTTTGACCGTGTCGCCGACGGTGTAATCTGTTCCCTTGAAGGTGTACTCGACCACAGCATTGATCGCCCAATTCGTGGCATTCAGTGGAGCCGGACCGGTGGACTTCACCGCGATTGGCGCGGCGAGGCCCAGTGAGCGGAACCATCCGCTAAACATATGGCAGCCCATATCTCCGAGCGTGCCAGTGCCAAAGTCCCGGCGCTTGCGCCAGTTCCCCGGATGATAGTACCCAGCGATGAAGGGCCGCTCCTTCGCAGTGCCGAGCCATTTATTCCAGTCAAAGCCCTCTGGCACGGGATCTGTCTTCTGCGGCACTGGTTCCATATCACCCCACTTCTTATTCGAGAAAGTGTGAACCTCTTTGATCTTTCCAATGGTGCCCATGTGGATGAGTTCCACGGCAAATCGCTCGGTAAAGTCAGATGAAATCTGGATTCCCATCTGGGTCATCACCCCCTTCTCACGTGCCTTCAACATAAGCTGACGGCATTCATAAAGATTCTGCGCCAAAGGCTTTTGACCATACACATGTTTGCCGAGATCCAATGCCTTTAGCCCGATGGGACCATGCATGTGGTCAGGCACGGAGACATTCACTGAGTCGATGTTGCCGGACTCTTTTTCCAACAGCTCGCGCCAGTCCTGGTAACACTTCACGTTCGGAAATTTTTCCTTCACGCGGGCAAAGTTGCGCGTATCTACATCACACACGGCCGTGAGTTCCCACATGGGGTGATTGGACATGGATGTCATATCCGACCAGGACATACCTGCAGCACCAAAGGCAGCATGTCGCAGCTTACCGTTAGGTGAAGCAGCACGGAGGCCACTAGTAACAAAAGGTGCGGCAAAGAGACTGCTGGCAGTGGTTTGCAGGAAACGACGACGAGTGATGGGAGCTGGCTGTTGATGCATGGCAGGGTTCATATACGACGAGGGCTGAACAGGTCTGGCACGCAGATATAAAAAGGCCGAAAGACTCCACGAAGAATCTTCCGGCCAAATTTAATCAATCGAAGATCAATCTGCCTTTTTCTTCTGCTTTAGGAATGCCACCGCAAGACCCACGATCACCAAGGCCATGCCGATAATGATGTAAAGCTGAAGGCTCGACTCTTCCTCCACAGGTGCTGGCGGAGGCATCGCAACTGGCGCTGGTGCTACGTAAGCTTGTTGTGGAGCTTGCGCGACGGCTGGACGCACCACTGGAGCAGGTGCGACCTGTGCAGGGGCAACGACAGCAGCTGGGGCGACGGCAGGCCGGGCCGCTGGAGCCATCCCACCTGCTGCTGCTGGCTGTCCACTGCTAGCAGCGGCTGGACTGGCACCAGCTTCTGCGAGAATTTGTGCGACACGACTATCCACGCCCGCCGTGGTAGTCCCGCCAATGGCAGATGAGCCGCTCGTTGCAGACGCACCTGTGGCATTTGCTTTAACAAGCTGACCGTAGAGTTTCATCATGCGCTGACGCAGATCGACGGATACTTCACGGAACTCCATGGGAAGATTCAGCGTGCCCACACGCTCAAAAGCAGCAGCACCAGCAGTGTAGTCGCCTTCCCCGATCTTCCGATAACAGGCAGTGAAGACGTCATTCTGCGCCTTGAGTGCCTCGAGGTCATAGCCTTGAAGGCGTGTGACCTCACCCACGGCATCCTTCTGAGCATATTGAATGGTTTGCGCCTCATATTTGTAGGGCGCTGTCCAACGGATCTTCTGACGCTTCTCTGCCTCCGACACGGCACGCCACTTGGAGAATTCATCAGCGATAGCCGCCTTGGTCTTCGAAAGTTCGGGCTCCTGCAATTTGGTTAGTCCATCTTTACGTGCCTGCGCAAGCTGCGGCTGGTCGGAAGACATTTTGTCCAAAACTGCTATCCACTTATTGATGATCTCAATGGCCTCTGGAATTGCCTGCACAAAATACGTCGATCCAATGTAGGCTGGGCGCGGTGTCATCAGCCGATCAAACTCACGCAGCGCACCCGGATAGTCCTGCTTAGAAGCCTTCTCGCGCATGGCGCTAATGATCCTGAAAGCTTCGACATTGAAGCTCTCTGCCTTGGATTCTTTCACACTTAGCCATTTACCTTCAAGCTTCACCTGCCCATTGGAGACCATCGTTTTCTCTTCTTGAAGCTTAGCGATGATACCATCCACCTCTTTAGCTTCAGGCGTTCCCGCATACTTGTTCACGAAGGGGCGCAGACGGTCTTGGACGACTTGCTCATACTGATCCGCTTTCATCAGATCCACGGTCGGCAACACTTTACGCAACTCGATCACCTCCACCTCCTCCGGGCGCTGTTTGATGATCTGAGTAATCTCCGCCATGGTGAAGATCTTCTCGTCCATGATCTTCGGCGTGAGCTTGTACTTCATGCGCACCCCTTTCTCATTTTGTTCAAGGATGTTGCCCTCGACTTTATTGCCGTTTTTGAGCATCAAAATATCGGCGTTTGCAACTGTGGTGCCGCAGAGGAGCGCTAGGAGTGCGGCGCGGGTTCGACTGGATTTCATAACTCGGGTTGATGGGGTGGGGATAATGAATGAAAGCGGAAAAAACCGCTGAATTTGCGAATTTAATCGGGAATTGTTTCCAGAGTAAAGACTGAATCCTGATGAGTGTCTTCAACTCATCGCTGTTCGAGCCACAATTCCGCGGCTTTGCGCGAATCAAACCATCAAGATTCCCTGATTTACAGGCCTTCGTTGTGGAGATTATAGTTACAACGAATGCCCGAATGCTCTCAGCCATGCCGACTTGCCTTCCTTATCCGTGACCTCGGTCACGGCGGAGCCCAGCGGTAATTGGTCACGCTGGCTCGGGCTTTGACAGCAAATGGCGGCTTCGATCTGACAGTCATTCATTTCTATCCAGGCCCTTTGAGCAGGTATTGCGTGAGGCGGGTGTGAAATCCATCTGCTTGGGTAAAAAGGACCGCTGGGATCTGCTGGGCTTCTTTTTTCGACTCCTCGCCACCTTTCGCGATCTACGACCTGATGTGATCCACAGCTATCTCCATGAGTCGAATCTCATGGCCCTGCTTCTCAAGCCGCTCTGCGGATTCCCGAAAGTCATCTGGGGCATCCGCGATTCACAGACCGATGCAGATACTTGGGGCTCCCGCCTCAAGCGTGACGGCTATTTTAATGCTGCCCCCATCCGCCAAAAATGGCAGGAACACCTCAGCGGCACCCGCAACTGGCATTTCTATTTGTGGGACATCCTCATGTTCCAGGCCTGGCTTCAGGCGCAGCGCTAACAAGGAGAGGCGCGTTTCCAACCGCCTTCCCAAGCAGCGCGGGTTTCCAGCCCGCAGCATGTCGCCAACACCACCGAATCCAAACAGCGACTCATCCCCTCAAACACCGAGTCATCGAACCACAGCGTGGTTTCCCATGAATAGCCTGGGGTCGAACAACCCCAGGTAGGAGAAAAAAAACCTCCGAGGTGAATCAACCCTGGAAGGGTTGCCCAATGCGCGCCGAATCCGGTACCTACCTCACGTTCCCTCGTGACGACGACATCGCACGCGCAATGGGCAACGCCCTCTGGGGTTGCACTTGAATGCCTGACTCGCCCTCGGCCTACCGGGAGTTTCTTCCCTCAACCCCAGGCTATTCATGGAGAACCACTCCGCGGTTCATTCACCGGCATCGCTGCAACAACCACCCCGCTTCGGAGTTGGAGACAAATCTCCCGCGCCTGTCATACATGAACCTGTGACAGGTCACTCAACGCCACCCGCATGAAACGTCTCTTTCTTCTCGCCGCCCTCACGGTCACCGTCACGATCATTGCCAAGCTCAGCGCTCAGAGCGCCGACCTAGCGGAGCGCTTCAAAGGCTACGACACGAACAGCGACGGCATCATCGCGGGTGAAGAGATGAACGCCGCGCCGATTTTGAAACGCCTCGATCTCGATGGCAGCGGTTCGCTGACTCTGGAGGAAGCGGCGAAAGCACTGCGCAGCAAGATCACTCAAGCCACTAAACCCGCCGCGCCGACCACAACGGAAGGCAGAGGCGATGACGGTCTCTTCAAGCAACTCGACAAAAACAACGACGGCGTGCTCACGGTCGAGGAACTGCCGCGCAAGCAGTGGTTCGATAAACTCGACGCCGACAAGGATGGTAAGGTCACGATGGCGGAGGCTGCTGCCGTGGTCGTCGCCATGCGTGAGCGGGGTGAAAGCATTCCGCGTCTGCCTTCAGCACCTGCCACGGAGCCAGTGGCTCCAGCTGCTATCGAGAAGAACACCGAAGCGCCGAAGATCCTCAAAGGCTCCGAAGTCGGCGTCGGTCGGCTCATCGTAGATCTCACGCTCAACGACAAGAAACTCAGCGCACACCTCGCTGGCAGTCAGGGCATGATCCTCGCTTTCTTTGGGGCCACCTGCCCGATCAGCGGCAAGCTCGGACCTGAACTCGCCCGCTTGGAAAAAGATGCCCAGGAGCGCGGTGTGAAAATGCTGCTCGTCTGCCCGGTGGCGGTCGAGACGGCGGGCGACATCCAGAAGTTCATCACCACGCACGCACTCAAGTCACCCATCGTGCATGACAAGGACAGCGTGATCAGCACATCGATCGCCGCCACCACCACGACGGAAGTCTTCCTGCTCGATGCCTCACGCACGCTCCTCTATCGCGGAGCCATCAATGATCAGTATGGACTCGGCTACTCGAAGGACGCGCCAACGAAAACCTATCTGCGCGATGCCCTCGCTGCCATGCTCAAAGGCCATCTGCCAGAGATCGCTGCCACCACCGCTACCGGCTGTGCGTTGGATTTGAAAAAGGAAGCCGCCATCGCCCAGACGAAGGTCACCTATCACAATCAAATCTCCCGCATCCTGCGCGGCAACTGCGTCGAGTGTCACCGCACCGGCGGAGTCGGCCCGTTCAGCCTCACGAGTTATGAAGATGTCATCGAAAACGCCGGCATGATGCGCAAGCAGGTCGAGCGCGGTGTCATGCCACCGTGGTTTGCTGCCACACCACCGGAAGGGAAGCACACGCCCTGGATCAATGACGCCTCCCTTTCCAAGCAGGAGAAAGCCGACCTGCTCACCTGGCTCGCCAGCGACCGCCCGAAAGGCGATGCCGCCGAAGCACCGCTCGCGTTAAAGTTCCCCGAGGAGTGGATCATCGGCAAGCCAGACACCATCGTGCAGTTGCCGCGTCCCGTCTCCATCAAGGCTGAGGGCACAATGCCGTATCAGTTCCTCACCGCCACCACCGAGCTCACCGAGGACCGCTGGGTGCAGGGCTACGAGATCCAGCCCACCGATGCCAGTATCGTGCATCACGTCATCGTCCAGGTTCACAAGAAAGGGGCCAAAGCCCGTGATCGTGGTGAAGGCAGTGAGGGCTACTGGGCCGCCTATGTCCCGGGAAACACCCATCACGTCTGGCCAGATGGCTTCGCCAAAAAGCTGCCCACAGGTTCCACCGTCAGCTTCCAGATTCACTACACGCCGAACGGCAAGAAGACCAAGGACCAACTCAAGATGGGCCTCATCTTCGCCAAAGCCGAGCCGCGCTTCATCGTCCACACCGCAGCCGTCGCCAATCATCGTCTGAACATCCCAGCGGGTGCCGCGAACCATGTCGAAGTGAAGGATCAAACCGTCCCCTTCGACATGCATGTCATGGCCTTCATGGCCCACATGCATGTGCGCGGAAAGGCTTTTAAATACGAAGTCACCACCCCCGGCGGCAGCCCCGAAGTCCTGCTCGACATCCCCCACTACGACTTCAATTGGCAGCTCCGCTACGACTACGCCCAACCCAAACTGCTACCACGCGGCAGTCAGGTCAAAATCACCGCCATCTTCGACAACAGCCCCGGCAATCCCGCCAACCCTGACCCCGCCAAAAACGTCCGCTGGGGCCCCCAGACCTCCGATGAAATGATGATCGGCTACATCGAATACTACACGCCCAACAATGGCGAAGTGGCGATGGAGTGAAGATTGTTGTTCAAAGGCGGAAGCGTTCGGTTTGCATGTTGGTCAAGGCGTTGAGCGCCCCCGTGCGCCGCATCGCAGGCTGAGGAGGCAGGGCGGAGGATCGGCCTCCAGGTCTCGTGGCAGATGGGTTGGCGGGCCATGCGGGTAATCACTCCGATGAGTGAGGAAGGCAGGAAGGTTGGCGGCATTGCATGGACAGCTTCGCCACCTGCGAGAGAGCATGTCGGAGTCACGCCGTCAGCTACGGCACCCACGACAGACGGTAAAACTTCGCCCCGGTGCTCACGCTCTCTTGCCAGATCGCGGTCGTGGCGGGTGCGGTGTCGGCGGTGCGGATCGTCGTGGCAGGCTGCCAGCCGGAGAGGTCGGTGCAGGACTCGACCGTGTAAGTTTTCAGCGGATCGAGCTGCGAAAGCGTGAGTGCGTTTTGGCTGCCAGTGCGCTGGAGGGCAAGCTGCGGCCCCATGCCCGGCTGCACCTCCCAGGCGATGCCAAAGGAGACGCCCGCGGTGTTAGCACTGACTTCGAGCGCATACTCACCGGGTGGCAGATTGCGGAGAAAGAGATGCTCGACGTTGTCGATGGCACTGATGCTCTCTGTGACGGTGCTGCCGACCACGAAGCCCGAAGCATTGACCAGACGCAGGTTCAAATTGGCAAGCGTCGAGGTGGTGAAGTCGGACGATAGTTCCCGATGCCAAGTGATCGTGGCTGCGGCAGTGCCACCCCAATGACTGGCAGGCAGGGTGAAAAAATAGCGCTGCGGTGTGCTGGTGCTGCTCGTGCCGCGATCCCAGCCGCGAGTCGTGCGCAGCGCCGAGTCACTCGCCGTCTGACGACCTGCGGCCAGGATGTGATGGGCATTGAGTACGTTCAGCTCCCCTGCCCCATAGGCCTCATCATAGGGGCGGCTGGAGCTGTTGCGTTTCCAGCCCAGCAAATTCTGCTTTGACGCACCACTGAGGATGATGGCCTTCACCACACGCGGATCATCGGCATCTGGAAAACCGGGACGGATGGCATCCAGCAGTAGCGTGGCGACGGAGGCTACGGCAGGGCCGGCATAACTGGTGACGCCCTCATTCACCACGATGTCAGGTTTCATTCGACCAAGACCGTCGAGATTGCTGTGCGTTTGGGGATGACTGCCACTACGCATACCAGCGCTGATGCCGTGGTAGGCGTTTGCCAGCAGCTTTGCCATGGCACCACCGTTGTTCATGGGCGTGCTGATCGTGATGCCATCACGCCCGATGATGAAATCCAGCCGCCGCAGTACCTCAATGTTGATGGCCTCGTCAGCAAAGCTGCCTACCCAACTATGATTCTGCACGCTGCCTGCAAAGACGGGCGGTGGATTTTGCAAATAGAGCACGGTGGCAAAGTCTTCCGCCAGCCAAGTATGAAGCTCGGTGACGCCGGGTGAGACGCTCTGTGTCGTGCCGCAAAAGTAATTTGCCACCGCCGCCGCATGACCCGAGGCAGCACTCGGTGCCGAATGCGGTGTGATCGTCTTCCCGGTCAGCACGCCCGTGCCTACATAAGGCGTGGTGCCTGTCGTGCCCTGCGGCGCAAACAGCGCAGGTTGATTCAGTGCGGCCGCATTGGCCTCTGACATCATCACCGAGATGCCAGTGCCGGTCGGCAATGCCGCGCCGAGTTCAGTTTGAAGTTGGGGGAAACCTGCGTCAGCACGCCAGTCGGCGCGCGCTGCGCCGTAGGGCAGCAGAGTCGCCGCAAAAATAAGACTGATAGGAAGGATGCTACCCATGGGACTGATCCTGCCACGACGTGGCACTGACTCCAAGAATAGAATCAACACACTCTCGTCACACCAGCATGAGCGCCGGGTTCACTCCTAAAAGCAGAGCGCCCTATGACAGCGAGAAGAATTGCACCGGGTCTCATGCCGGAAGCGGCTCGCGGCCTGCTTGCTGGCTACGTAAGAGCTTGGATCGAATTCCGAAACGAACGCGCAAAGTGGAAAAAAGCAACTTAGCGCTGCTTATGGCGTTCTAGGGTGCCCCACACATGATCATTGATTCCAAGACGCCACAATTGGAGATGATGTAATTGAGCTGACAGCATTGCCAAAATTCCACCGATGACTATTATTTGATCATGACCATCGCCTCTAATCCACCTCTAGAACTGCCCATTGAGGACATGTCCATGAGATAGCAATAGGATCACTACGGTAGCCACCGCAACCAATTTGGCATCGCAGAGAAAACTGAACGGCATCTATTATAAAGTGGATGACGATTGCCTGAGAGTCACCGCCATCATCGACAGCCGCCGCAGCCCACGAAATATCCGCTAGATTCTCCGCACTCACTAACCCATGCCCTCATTCGCTTACACCGCTCTCAATACCGCCGGACAAACTGTGACCGGCAATCTTGCTGTGGGCTCAAAAGCCGAGGCGTATCGAAAGCTCGAAGCGCAGGCTTTGACGCCGATCAAGGTAGCGGAGGAAGCGAAGAGCGCTAAAGCGGGTGCGGCTTCAGCCGCCAAGGCGGCGGATAATTTACCGGTCAAACTCAGCCGCAATCAGATCATCCTGCTCACGGAAGAACTGGCGGACATGCTGGATGGTGGCTTGCAGATCGATCAGGCTTTGCGCGTGATCATGGAGCGACAGGAGGACGTGGCATTAAGAAAAGTGTCCGGCATCATGCGCGATCAATTGCGTGAGGGTTCCAGCGTGGCCAAGGCACTCAAAAAGGCATCTCCCAGCTTCGATGAACTTTACTGCAATCTCGTGGCGGCGGGTGAAGTCAGCGGCTCGCTAGCGCCGATCTTGCGCAGGCTGGCGCAGAATCTTCTGGTCATGGCGGAGCTGCAATCCAAGGTCACGCAGGCGATGATCTACCCGGCTTTCCTGATAGGTGCCTGCACGGTGCTGATGATTGTTTTCATGACGGTCATGGTGCCGCAGATCACGGACCTGCTGGACAAGAGCGGCCAGAAGCTGCCCTTCGCCACGCAGATTCTGATTAGCTTCAATTCATTCCTCGCCGCTTACTGGTGGTTGCTGCTGTCGATCATCACCATCATCGCCCTCTCGTTTAAAGCCTACGTCGCCACGCCGAAAGGCCTGATGTGGTGGCATGAGACGAAGCTCAAACTGCCGCTCTTTGGTCCCGTGATCGCCACGCGCTTCTACGCGCAATTCAGTCACAGCATGGGCAGCCTCGTAGGTAATGGTGTGCCGCTGATGAATAGCATTCGCCTTGTATCGAAAATCTCAGCGAATGTCTATATTCAAGCACTGCTCGCTAAGGTCACCGGCCTCGTCGCAGAAGGCGGCGCGCTTTCCAGTTCGCTAAAAAAAGTCGGTCACTTCCCGCTCATGCTGGTGGACATGATCGCCGTCGGTGAGCAGACCGGCCAGCTCAACCAGTCCCTGGAAAAGAGCGCCGTGCGTTACGACAAGGAACTCGACAAACGTATCAAGCGCATGACCGCGCTCATCTCACCTATCATCATTCTTTTCATGGCCGTGATCGTCGGTGTCGTCGCTTACTCCATCATTTCCGCCGTCTTCCAGTCCGTGAACGGCATCCGCAGCCGCGTGTAATTTCACCCAACACTCGCTGCAACATTCCTGCCTGAATCCTGTTAAGCCTGCCATCCTGTTAATCCTGTAAAAAAGCTATGACCATCCACAAACTCCGCCACCACCCACGCGCCGCCGGTTTCACCCTCATCGAAATCGTCATCGTGCTCACGATTATCTCCATCCTCGCCGCTGGCTCCATCTACATGCTGAAAGGCAACGTCGATGTCGCCAAGGAAACCCGAGTCGATGGTGATCTACAAAACATCATGACCCAGTTGATGCTCTATGAAGCCCGTAACATGCGCGCCCCAACCACTGAGCAAGGCATCAAAGCACTCGTCGAAAAACCCACCACCGAGCCTCTGCCTGAGAAATGGACCGCCCTCATGGAAGCCGTGCCGAAAGACCCCTGGGGCCAAGACTACAAGTACCGCTACCCAGCTCAAAAGGCCAAGAAAGCCTATGACGTTTGGTCCATCGGCAAAGACTACGCTGACGGCACCGAAGATGACATCGGCAACTGGCCTGCGAGCGCGGCGACAACAAAATGACGAAATGCCGAATGACGAATCCAGAATGACGAATGCCAACGAAGCCACGGAATCCCCCTCCGAGTCTTCGGCATTCGGCATTTGGCATTCGGCATTCCGCTCCGGCTTCACGCTGGTAGAGATCGTTATCTCCCTGACGATTATCATCATCATCGCGGCGGGAGCGGTGCCGATGTTTAAGGGCTTGAGAGAAGAGCAACTGGCGCGGGAGCCGATCATCGAGCTGGTGCATTTGGCCAAAGAGGCGCGGATGCGAGCGATGCGGGAGAAGCGTCCGTATCAGGTGGCTTTTTATCAGGGTGGCTTTGTCGCGTCGCGCTACTTCACGCCCTATTTCCAGCTTTATGAACTGACCACTTTTTTGGCAGAAGAAGAAACGGGATCGAGGCGCCTGAACCCGAACGCGGACGACAGCGACTCTGATCTGGATGCTGGTGCGGGTGAAGCGCCGAAGACTGCGCTGCCGATGGCTCCGACGGCACCCAAGCTCAACGACAACTGGCAGGAGCATTACAAGATGCCCGAGGACGTCCAGTTCGCTCTGAAGTTTTGGCATGACACTCAGGAGACGCCTATCACGGGTGAAATCGTCAAGCTCTGGGTCTTTCAGCCCACGGGAATCTGCGTGCCGCTTAAGCTGCATCTGGACCGCCATACAGCGACCTTTGATGTCGAGTTCGGGGCGCTCACGGCGGACATCATACGGGAGGTGATTGACCTGAAATGAAGACCTGTAAAACGAGTTTTCCAACTCGTAGAGAACGAAATGGAGAGTTCGCTCTAAGTCAGGGCTACATCTTGCTGGAGCTTGTCATCGCCCTGTCCATCTTTGCGATTGGGGTGCTGGGTTTGGCACGCACGCTGAACAGCTCCATGGAGGTGGCGAACATCCTGAACAAGGATCAGCGAGTGCGCATCGGCATGAGGTCGTTCCTGGAAGAAATCCGCCGCAAGCCGCTCAATGAAATGCGCGCTAGCACCACCGATGTGATCACAGGCGTGACCTACACCAGCACTGCAGAGCCGGTGTCGCTAATCATGACCAATGGCAACACGATGAGCGATCTTTACGATCTGAAAGTCGTGGCCAGTTACGCCGTCGGAAACGAACAACGGGAGGAAAGCGTGGACGTGTATGTTTACAAACCTGCCAAGAAATAACGCCGAGCTAGGGAAGCCGAAAGCCTTCACACTTCTGGAGGTGGTGATCGCTTTGACAATCCTAGGCATGATCACGGGCACGCTGTTTTCCATCATTCAGGGAAGTGTGCGCGGGGCCTCGCAGATCGAGCAGATCCAGCGGGAGAATGATGCGATCAACCGCTTCCTCGATCTCTGCCGGAAGACTTTTACCACACTGCCGAGCACGGCCACGGTGAAGCTCAAGCTGCTCGATCAAAACCAGGACGCTGGCCAGGAGCTGACCATCAGTGGCTCGCCGAACTGCTTTGGTTTTGGCATCAACCCCATCTCCTACAAAGACACCATCCTGGGCCTGCGCCCGGACCCGAGTGAGGCCACGGATCAAAACGACAAGCTGGTGCAGTTCCTTTGCCTCTCGCGTGAAGACTTGATCCCTCAAACCGATGCGAGTGGAATGGCCCAGCGCCAGGAAACCACCGGCCTGTCAGCCCCCGATCAAGAAGGCCGCTACTGGATGCCGCTGCTGCCCGATGTAGTCACGCTCAAGTGGCGCTTTTACCAAGAGAAGGACCAAACCTGGCTTGAAGAATGGAAGAAGGACGCATGGCCCGACTTGATCGAAGTAGAGCTTGTCATGCGTGACCGCACGACCCCACTGCGAATGGTTTACAGCGTGCCGACACTTCTCCTGACAGCAGGCCGTGGCACGCCCGCCACCACGCCTTCCAGTCAGAACAGCCAAAGTGGCACTAGTGGAAACAACAACGGTGGTCAAGGCGGTGGTCGTGGTGGACCTGGCGGCGGTGGCGACAGACCTCCGGGTAATGGTCCACGTCCTAACACTGGAGGCTCTCCACCATGATTTTTTTCCAGAACAAAACCCAGCCTAGAAAGGCTAGGCGACATGGCTCGGCTCTCATGATCATGATCTGGGCGCTGCTGCTCATGTCAGTCACGGTCATGGGCGTGGTTGAGTACATCCGTTACAGCGCGGAAGAGGCAGCTCTGGCTTCGGCGGAATTTCGTGCGCTGCATCTAGCGGAGAGTGGGCTGGCAGTCGGGCTGCATCCAGACACACGGCGCGGCGACAAAGTGCTCAAGCAGAAGATCGGTACCGACAGTGGCTTCGATGTCGTGATCAATTATGAAGGCGCGCGTATCCCCATCAATCTCATCAGCGACGACCGACTGCGTGAGGCTATCTATGATCTCTTTGTCCGCTGGGGTGTGAACAGCGATGAAGCCACCGTCGCCAGCGAGTCGCTCGCCGATTGGGTAGATCGTGATGACGAAGTGCGCAGCAACGGTGCCGAGAAAGATCATTACGAAGGCCTGGGCGTCTATGACATCCCACGCAACACGGGCTTCATCAATGTGGACGAAATGCTGCTCGTGCGCGGCATGGGCGTGGTGGACCGCTTGAAACCGGACTGGCGCGAGTTTTTCTCCGTCTATGGAGACGGCACCATCGACCTGCGCACGGCTTTTAGAGAAACACTGATCGCCATCTCTGGGGCCTCAGAGAGCGATGTCGAAAACTACATCAAGCGCCGCGACGGAGCCGATGGCATCCCCGGCACTGAGGACGATCAGCGCATCTCCGATGGTGAAGCCTACCGCCTACTCAACCTCACCGGCGACCGTGCCAAGGCCATGCAAGGCATCCTCACCAGTGACGACGACCTCCGCCGCATTACCAGCACTGGCTACGTCGGTGAGAAGCGCGCCCAGATCATTGTCGTGGCTCGGCGTGGTGATGATCGCTCTTTGACGTATCTGGCGCGTATGGAAGAGTGACGGACTGCTTTCGTCATTCGTCATTCTGATTTCGTCATTCTATTTTCATGATCTCCTGGTTCGCCCGCAATCACGTTGCCGCAAATTTACTGATGCTCGCCATCATGGGCGCAGGCGCGTGGACATTGTATCAGGACAAGATTCCGCTGGAGGTGTTTCAGGACATGCCTTCACGCTTCATTTCGGTGACAGTCCCCTACCCCGCTTCATCACCTGAGGAGACGGAAGAAACCATCGTGCTGAAGATCGAAGAAGCGATCCAGCAGGTCGGCGGCATCAAGCATGTAAACAGCACCGCAGGCAGTGGTGGCGGCAGTGTTTTCATTGAAGTCGCGGAGGACAATGATCCCCGTCGTGTGATGGAAGACATTAAAATCCGTGTCGATGCGATTCCAAACTTTCCCGCACTTGCCGAGAAGCCAATCATCCAGCTCGATGATTCTTTTCACTCCGTCATCACCGTCATCCTCAGCGCGGATATGGCGGAGCGTGATCTGAAGCGTCTCGGCGAGCAGACTCGTGATGAACTGGCCACGCTGCCTGGCATCTCCCACGCCGACATCACGGGGGTGAGAAAGGAAGAGATCGCCATTGAGATCCCTGAGCAAACACTGCGCAAATATGGACTGAGTCTGGAAACCATCAGCCGCGCCATCCGCGAAAACGCCATCGACATGCCAGCCGGTGTCGTGCAGACCGAAGCGGGTGACGTTTCACTCCGCACCCGTGGCCGAGCCTACACGGGCGATGAATATGCACGCATCCCTCTGCTCTCACGCGCCGATGGCAGCAAGGTCACGCTGGGAGAGATCGCCAAGATCATCGATGGCTTCACCGAGAACCCGCTCGTCACACGATTGAATGGCCGCCGCTGCGTGATGATCAGCGTCATGCGTGAGGGCAAACAGAACGCCATCACCATCGGTGAGCGGGTGAAAGCCTACATCAACGTGACGAATAAAAAGATGCCTGGTGGCGTGCACCTCGACTACTGGAACGACCGCTCGAAGATCGTGAAGGGCCGCATCGACCTGCTCATGCAAAATGCCAAAAGCTGCCTGATACTCGTCTTTCTTTGTGTCGGACTTTTCCTGCGGCTAGAGGCCGTGATCTGGGTCGCTGTAGGCATGATCATGAGCTTTATGGGTGCCATCGCGCTCATGCCTTACTTGGACATCTCGATCAATCTATCGTCGCTCATGGGCTTCATCCTAGTGCTCGGAATTGTAGTCGATGACGCCATTGTCATCAGCGAGCACTGCGATCATCTCCGACGAACCACCGGCATGACTCCGCTAGAGGCTGCCATCGCCGGAACTCAGCGCATGGCCGTGCCGATCACTTTTGGCGTGCTCACCACCGTCATCGCCTTCCTGCCAATGGCGCTCGATTCATCCGACTGGGGTTCAATGTTTAAACCTATCGCGCTCATCTTTATCGCCGTGATGCTTATCGCACTGATGGAGACTAAGCTCATCCTGCCGAGCCACCTCGCGCATCCCTTTCTCGGTCGTGCGGGCGATCTGCTGGCACCCATCCACAACATGTCAGATGGCGCATTGCAGTGGTTCGTGCGTACGGTGTATGCGCCTTCCATCCGCTTCAGCGTAAATCACTGCTACATGATGCTGGCCCTCCTGTTCGGCGGACTCATTTTGATCGGTGGCATGTTCGCGGGTGGTCGCATCCAGACCACCTACTTCCCGCGCGTGCCGAGTGAGCGCATCGAGTGCCGCCTTTCCATGCTCGATGGCACACCGATCGAGATCACCGAGGCGCATGTGCAACGCATCTCCGACATCGCTGAAGAGATGCGCAGAGAATACGTCGGCCCAGACGGCCAGAGCGTGATCAAGCACATCGTCGCCACCACAGGCACCTATTTGTCCTATGGCAGAGGCTCGTCCTCAACCAGCGGTGGCAGTCATCTCGGGGGTGTGATCATGGAAACCTACGGTCCTGAAGAACGCTCGCGGGATGCGAATACGGTGGAGATGTCCAATGAATGGCGGAAGCGCATCGGCAGCATCGTCGGCGCTGAAGAGCTGACTTTCCGAGCCGAGATCATGCGCGGGGGCGACCCTATCGACATCCAGCTCACTGGCACCGATCCAAATGAGCTGCTAGGCATGTCAGCCAAGATCAAAGAGCACCTCTCCACCTACCCCGCGCTCTTTGACATCAATGACTCGCTCGATTCAGGACGAAATGAAATCCAGCTCCGCCTCAAACCTGAAGCTCAGCAACTCGGCATCACCGTGAGTGATCTGGCCAGCCAAGTGCGTCAGGCTTTTTATGGCGATGAAGTGCAGCGCATCCAGCGCGGGCGAAACGAAGTCAAAGTCATGCTGAGGATGCCGAGAGATGACCGCAAAAACCTGGCCACACTCGACACGATCCGAGTGAGAGCCAAGAGCGGGCTAGAAGTTCCCTTCAGTCGTGTGGCTGAAGCTAACGTCGCGAAAAGCTTCACCAGTATCAAGCGAGTGGATCGCCGCCGTGCTCTGAATATTTCCGCCGACGCGGATAAAGCCACCACCGACGTGGCCGCGATGCGACTCGAACTCACCCAGTATCTCGACGATCTGCTAGCCAATCAAAGCCACATCCGCTGGAGCTTCGAAGGTGAGGCGCGAATCCAAAAGGAAAGCCAAGGTCAGATGTTGATCTCCTTTCTCATTGTCGTCGCGTGCATGTATGGGCTGATGGCGATCCCTTTTAAAAGCTACACGCAGCCGCTCATCGTCCTCCTGGTCGTGCCCTTTGGTGTCGTCGGCGCAGTGATCGGTCATCTCTTCCATGGCTTGCCAGTGAGCATCATGAGTGCCTTCGGCATTCTGGGTGTCTGCGGTGTGGTGGTGAATGATACGCTCGTGCTGGTGGATGAAATCAACGACCTCAAAGCCGGTGGTATGACTCTGCGTGAGGCCGTGCAGCGTGGCGGAATCCTACGTTTCCGAGCCATCTTCCTAACACAGATCACCACCTTCTTTGGCCTCGTCCCGCTGATCTTTGATGGCACTTGGCTGGCGAAAATGATCCCCTTCCTATTCAGCAATGGTGCTCAAAGCACTCACGCGCAGTTCCTCACACCCGTCTCCGTCGCCATGGGTTACGGCAGCTTGTTTGCCACAGTCATCACACTCTTCCTCGTGCCGCTTTGCTACCTTGCCGTGGATGATTTGGGCCAAGTGTTTCGATTGATGCTGGGAAAGAAAGAAACTGCGCTGCCCGAGATGCCCGCGCAGATCGCCAACAGCTAACTTTACCCGCTCTTCATGCCCTCTCTTTCCGACTGGATTCAAGCCGCACGACCGAAGACTCTCGGAGCCGCTGTCGCACCCGTGATTGTCGGCAGCTTCATCGGCTGGCGGATCGGTGGGCAGATGAGCTGGCCGCTGATGGGCTACACATTGGGTAGCTGCATGGCACTGCAAATAGCCACGAACTGGTTCAATGACGCGCTCGACTTCAAGCAAGGCAAAGACACCGCCGCGCGCTTAGGCCCACGCCGAGTCACCGCCGCTGGAGTGATCTCTGCTGAATCAGTGATGCTCGCCGGCTTCCTCATGCTGGGGGTCGCCATCGCGCTTTCCATTCCGCTGATCGTGGCGCGCGGCCTGCCCATCCTGATCATCGGCATTCCGTCACTCTATTTTTGCTATGGCTACACCGGTGGCCCAGCGCCACTGGCCTATCGGGGACTGGGGGAGCTATTTGTAATTTTATTCTTTGGCTTCATCGCCGTCACCGGCTCCGCGTTTATTCAGTGCGGCGAATGGCTGGTCGGAGGGCTGGTGGCAGGCTTGCAGATCGGCTGCCTTTCCACCGTCCTCATCGCCGTGAACAATCTGCGCGATGTGGACGAAGACCGCAGCACAGGAAAACGCACGCTGGCCGTGCGCCTCGGTAATTCCTTCGCCCGTATCGAGATCACACTGCTCATCCTTGTCGCCTACGGCAGTGGTTTCTATTGGTGGGAGACAGGTTTTGATCGTGCTTTCACGCTGCCTATGACCGTGCTGCCGCTGGGTTTGTTTCTGCTGCTGCGCCTGTGGACTACGCCGCCCGGTCCAGCCTATAACCGCCTCCTCGCCATTGCTGGCGCGCAGCTACTTCTGTTTGCAGGCATGCTCTGCGCGGCATTCGTGCCCTGAAAGCCACCCAATGTCCTGCGAGCCCATCTACGTTTACGAGTATCTACTGCGCAGCGGCGTGGCGCTGAATTCGGCCTCCCATCGGCGCACCTTTCCAGGAGCTTTGATTCGTGTTGGCTCCGGTTTTGGCTGCATCCACCCATGGCCTGAATTTGGTGATGCGCCCGTCGAGGAGCAGCTTCGACTATTGGCAGAGGGGATCACCACTCCAGTCACAGCCATGGCGTTGCGTTGCGCTGAAATCGACGGCACAGCGCGTGATGCCGGCGTGAGCTTGTTCGCGGATCTCGATATCCCGCGAAGCCACTATTCGTGGAGCTTTGCCCAGCCGACCAAGCCGCAAATTCAGCGAATCCTTGAAGAAGGCTGGCCCGCGCTAAAGGCCAAGGGCTTTGCCAACTATGGAGAAACAAGGCGCTTCCTAGAAGTCTGCGCCAAAGCTGGCGAGCACCAAGATCTCAAACTGCGCGTGGATTTTAATGGCTGCCTGGATGTGCGCAGCTTCTCGCAGTTCATCGAGTTCATGCCGCTGCGCACCTACCAGCAGCTTGATCTGATCGAAGACCCCTTTCCCTACGATGCCGAACTCTGGCAGCAGGCTCAGTCACGCTGGAAGATCCGACTCGCTCTGGATAAAGGTTGGCGGGATGGCAGCACAGGATTCTCTGCGGTGGTCGTGAAGCCCGCTCGCCGCGACTGGCGCATCGTCGCAGGGCAGCACCCCGCACAGCCGCTCGTCCTCACCTCTGCCATGGATCACGCGCTAGGCCAAATGTTCGCCGCCTATGAAGCCGCTATCGCTCAGGCCAATCTGGGTGATCGAGTCGATCTCTGTGGTCTGTGCACCCAGCATCTCTTCGAGCCAGACACCTTCTTTGAGCGCCTCGCCTCGCCAGGCGGCCATCTTCAACCTGACTTTAGCGGCGGTGGCCTAGGCTTCGGCGATGTGCTGGAGAGCCTTCCCTGGCGACGACTTGGCTAGCCATTTTGATAAAAACTTCTTAAAATGTTTTTAAAATCTTGCCAGAACATCGTTCATGGTTGATAATAAGGAATCATTGAATTCCTACACATGAGAATTTAGTGATACACTTTTCAAAAATATCATGGATTCTATGAAATAAGATTACTGCGACTTTCATTGATTCAGTTCTTTACCTCTATCTTGATAAATCACGGTTGCAATAACGCTCCCCAGCCATGCCCACTAACATCCAAGCCTCCCCTCAGTCCAAAGACCACGCTAAATTGGCGGATTTCATCCTGTTCAGTCAGCGCGAATTTTTGCTGAACCTCTCTAGAGAGCTAAATCGTGATAATATTTCGTTCGCCCAGTTTTTCCTGCTCAGCCACCTCGCCTCCTCCAAGGATCTGACGATGACTGACATCGCTCGTAAAATGAGCCACTCGACAGCCGCAGCGACCGGATTGGTCGATCGACTTGAGAAACTTGGTTACATGGAGCGAACCCACGCAATTGATGACCGCCGTAAAGTCATGGTCCGTGTGACTTCCAAGGGTCTCGATCTCGTCAACCGCCTGCGTGATGGGCTACAATCCCAGATCGCTGACGCGATGACGGAAACGTCCTCCAATGACGCTGAGACGTTCATGACTTCCTACCGTAATTTTGATACTACGGTCGGTGCTCGATAGGTTGTTTGTTCGTGGTTTAGTCGTGTTCTAGTTGAAGGGCGCATGGATTGTTCCATGCGCCTTTTGATTTTTGTGCGACACCATGAAACATGAATGATCCGCTTTGGATGAGCTTTCCCCTGCTAGAGCCGCTGCCTGGCTTCACCCATCGTTTCACCTTGAGGCACCCCACAATCCCTGTGGACGCCGAGCGGGCTGAGGTGGTTCATCGCTTGACCCACTGGCATCATGAGCAAGTTCAAGAAATGGGCTTTTCACCCAGCGACCTCTGCATCGCCGAGCAGATTCATGGGAAGGGCGTGGCAGTGATACGCGATGCCGTTTCGACACCGATCCCTCAGGCGGACGGCATCATCAGCAACACACCAGGCCTCGTCATCGGCATTTATGTCGCGGATTGTGGGGCCATTTATCTGGCTGACCCGGTCACCGGGGCCTATGGCGTGCTCCACTCGGGGAAAAAAGGGTCCGAACTAGGAATCGTGTCAGAAGGACTGCAGCTGATGCACGAGCATTTCGGCACGCTTCCAGAAGATGTCCGGGTGCAACTCGGACCATGCATTCGGCCTCCCGCCTATGAGGTGGACTTCGCGGGACAGATTCGTGAAAGTTGCCTGGAGGCAGGCGTGACGCCTGAACATTACGCCGACTGCGGTCGATGCACATCGAGTGATTTGACGCGCTACTACTCCTATCGTTTGGAAAAGGGACGCACCGGCCGCATGCTCGCCTTACTGGGCCGCACAATCTGAAAGTTGTTTTCAATTCACCTCCATTGGCGTCCATTAGCCGTTTAGCCAGTCTACACTTCCGCCGCCCATGAATCGAACGCTTGAACTTTCATCCCCCGCCAAAATCAATCTCTGGCTACGCATCCTAGGCAAGCGTAAGGACGGCTTCCATGAGGTGCAGACTCGTCTCTGCAAAGTAGGTATTGCTGATACCGTGAGGCTGGAGCTTCTAGCGAACGGCCATGAAGTCGCGCTGACCTGCAACCAACCCGGCATCCCACTGGATGAATCCAATCTCGCCATCAAAGCCCTGCGTGCTCTCGAGTCACGCGCAGGCATCAAACGCGGATGGAGCATCCATTTGGAAAAGCGTATTCCGCATGGAGCTGGCCTCGGTGGCGGCAGTAGCAATGCAGCCTCAATGCTGCGCGGATGTAACGAACTCCTCGACCACCCACTCACTCAGGAGGCGCTGCTAGAAATCGCCGCCGGCATCGGCTCCGACGTGCCGTGCTTCCTGCTCGACACCACCGCAGCTGATGGTGCAGGCCGTGGTGAACAAGTCACGCCTGTGGATTTTTCATGGAAACTGCCGATCGTCCTCATTAAGCCCGCCTTTCCGATTCCAACGCCCTGGGCTTATAAGAATTGGTCCACCTCCAATGAACTCCCTGGCGTGCTTTACGCGCCGCAGCTTTGCCCTTGGGGTGAAATGATCAATCACCTTGAACGTCCTGTTTTCGAAAAGTATCGCCTCCTCCCTGCCCTAAAATCCTGGCTACTCGACCATGGCAGCGTGCGTGCCGCACTCATGTCCGGCTCAGGCTCGACGATGTTTGCGATCACTAATACCGATGTCGAAGCCGCCGCACTCGCTGAAGAAGCGCGTCACTGGTGCGGTGAAACAGCCTGGGTTCAGGCCACTCAAACTCTCTCACAACCATGAAATTCAAGATCCTTCCTTGCCTTCTACTCCTGCCTTTCACTGGCTATTCTCAGGAGACGCTCACCTTCAACGATGTGAAGCCACAACGCTACCAGCTCAAAGCCCGCGCAAGTCAGATCGACCCACTTGCCAAAGCTCATCCCGAGATTGAATTCGTTTTTGAAAAGAAGGGCAAACCTGCTGACGAAGAAAACGCCACTGTGGACACCCGCCTGGCTCCACAGGGGAAACTCGTCATCTGGCTCATGGGCAACAGTGCTGGTCTTTTCGAACGATTGAACAGCTACGGACTGCACGCCATCCAGGTCCATTACGCCAACGGTTGGTTCGGCAAATTCGGTAAAGAGCCAACTCCAGAAGATGATCAATTCATCGGCGACATCCGCCTCGAAGCCGCCACTGGCGAGGATTTCAGCCCCACCGTCACCATCCCTAAACCTGATGGAATGATGGAGCGCGCCTACCAGTTTGTGAAGTGGCTCAGCAAAGAAAACCCCCATGGACGCTGGGACTTTTTCATCTCCGCTGATGGCAAGGGACTGCGCTGGGATCGCGTCATCATATCCGGTGCCTCTCATGGCAGCACCACCGCAGCTCGTTTTGCCAAGCATCAAAAAGTGGACCGTGTCGTCATGCTCTGTGGACCGCGTGATCAGTATCAAACTTGGCAGGCGCTTCCCTCAGCTACTCCATCGAATCGCTACTTTGGATTCAGCCACGTCCTTGATGGGGGTTGGTCCGGCGACCACTACTGCCGCTCTTGGGAAATGCTCGGACTCGCCCAGCATGGACCCATTGTCGATGTCGATCACGCTAAGCTACCCTTTCAAAATACACGCCGACTCACCACAGCAGCCGATGTGAAAGGTGATGACAAACGCGCCCACTCCAGCGTCGTCCCCGGCAGTGCCTCAGTCAAAGATGCCGCAGGCAATCTCGTCCACGAAGCTGTCTGGAAGTATCTCTACACTCATCCCGTTGATGTCACCGGCACGCCCACAGCAGCCGATGCTGATTGCGAGAAAGACCTCAGCAAAGCACGTGAAGGAAAGTGACCGCTCAGACTATCGTCTGCGTTCCAACCACTTGAGCAAATCTTTGCTTACCTCAGCGCGCTGCACGTCGTGGAGCAGCAGATGATAACTCCGGGTGTACCAAAGGAGACGTTTTTGGGGCGATCGAATCTGACCAAAGAGCGTCTGCACCTGATCGGGTGAACTGAGAATGTCATTGGGTGTGGCGAGAAAGAGCACTGGCATCCGCAGGCGTTTCGCTGCGCTGGGATTGGCATCCAACAGCCGGCCTATCTCAGTGAGCAGGCGCAGGCTGAAACTGCTAAGGTGATGCTCCGTGACGGCCATCTGGTCGCTATGATTCGTTGTGCTGGTTACTTGGATTTTCTTTTCATCAATGCCCGCCAAGTCACCTAACGAATAGCGCGATCTCGGCGATAACTTTGCCGCCGTCTCCAAAAGCCAACGACGGAAACCTGAGACCGTTGTTTTTAATCCTGCGACAGGAGAAGCCAAGACGATGCCATCTGGATCACGATGATCAGGAAGACGGTTGGCCGCCGTGTGGAGGCAGATAAGACTTCCCAGACTTTCGCCATACCAGAGGACCGGCAGCCCAGGGTGCTTTTTCCGGATCAGCAGGTGAAAGGTTTCGAGGTCATGCAGCCAATCCTTCGCCGCGCCGATGTCTCCCCGCTCACCGGTGATCGGATCGTGCCCTTGGCCACGCAAATCGTAGGCATAGACGGTGTAGCCCTGCTTTGGCAAAGCATCACCAATGAACCAAAAATCGGATGAAGCGCCGCTCAGTCCATGCACGGCGATGACGACTCCGCGCGTGATCATACCAGCCGTCGTTTGCCAGGACTGATAGGGCATCGTCTTGCCATCGTAGCTTATCCAGTCTTGTGCTCTCAGCTCCGGTCGTTTCGGCAGACTCTGGATACTGCCGCATGAAACAAGCCCTGCCGCTACCAGCAGAAAAAAACAGAGGCGAAAGAACTGAATCATGGCAGGGCAGCGTGATGGAGCGCGGCTTTGACAAAAGCAGCCTGTGTCTGAATACGCGCCTCCAAATCAAATTCAGAAGGCGTTTCAAAAGTCAGCGTGATCGGGCAGCCGAGCTGGAAAAGCACAATAGCCTCAGGCATTCCTGGTAGATCAGCGGGAATGGTGCTGCGACGAATGATGCCCGCGCGTGCGGGGCGGCCATCGATGCTACGTCGTGGATCTACCGCGATGAGCTGCGTACAGTCCGCTAGGATCTGAGAGCTGAGCGTTCGTCGGTGATCGCCCAGCTCATAGACATTGCAGCCTTGCGAATCATAATCCTCATGCAAGCAAAGCCCCACACGCCAAATTCGAGAAGAGATCATTTTCCGCCAGGGACCACTAATCGCATCATCATCAAGATGGAATCGGCGATTGATGTCTAACCCCCGATGATCGACGCGCGTATTGTCGCGCAGTCCCAGTGGATTCAGACATGGAAAGATGACAAACGAGCCTTGTTTCAACGCCACCAGATTACCTTCAGCCCATGCCAGCAGTCCCCACGCTGATCCTGCTTCATCTCCATGAACACCGGTGGAAAGGTAATCCCAGAGCGTATCGGCTGGGCGCTTGGTGCTCTCTAAATAAAGGATTTTTTCTCCGGCCACCTCAGTCAGCACCCGAACCCGCATTCCCGCGGCATAAGCAACGACACCCCAGCGCGCGAGTAGAGCACGAGGGGCGTGTGCTTGATGGAGTGGCAGCAGCGGCACAAGGCGTGAATGGCTAAAATCCGTATCCTACAATCAAAGAGGCACCATCATTCACCCATCAGTTCTTGCCGCCCCTGCCTCGATACGTGGACTGCTTATCCCGAATACGTGAGCGCAAGCGTACCGCAGTGAGCGCCTGCTGGAGATGCATGTTCTGCTTTTTAAGTTCGCTCAATTGCAGGCTCGCCTCGTCACTGATGACTGGGATGGTTTCCGCAACCAGAGCAGGCTCTGCGAGTTTTTCTTCTGCGATCTCAGGTGCACTGCCATTTAGATCGGGCAGCGGAGAGATGACAAATTTTGGTTCAGCGGCAGCCAGCGGAGAATGTGTGGAAAAGCCTTCGTCAGCATCTAGTCCGAACACCGATTCAAGCTGCATCAAGCGAGCTTTGGTCGAAGGCAACTCAGAACACATTTGCTTAATGATATCGAGCGAACTCTGGAGTGAATGCTCACGCTCACGGGATCTATGCAGAAGATCATCAAAGCGCTTCTCTTCGACCTTGAGTTGATCGCTGGCCATATGGCGAAAGAGATCAAACTGGCGCTTCATCTCAGCACGCCAGGCATTTGCATCCTGCCGCACGGCCATTAGATCCCGCTGCTGTTGAACGACTTGCTGCTCCAAGACAATTTTGTTCTTCAGCAGCTTCGTTTCCACACGGCGGAGCAGCCATGTGCGAATGAGTGCTGCTAAAAAAAGAACAGCCATGATGACCGTGATCAGCATGTAGGGTTGGCACTCGATTGGGATAGATTTCACACCGCTAATGCAAGCAGTTACAAGCCCGAGGGGCAAGCAAGCATCAACTGAAGGCGCATTTTCTCGGACATGGGGTTCAGTGATGGAAAGCCTGAGAAATCAGGTATAGCGAAGCAATGCGGCTCTGCAGAATGGTTTAGGCACTCATGCAATCCGCCTTGCCGCCTCACACATCCCGCACATTCTGCCGAATCCTTCATTCGTCCTTCAAATTTCATGCCTAAGCATCTCCATTTCATCGGCATCTGTGGCACAGCCATGGGGTCCACAGCCGTCGCCCTGCGTCAGCTCGGTTACACAATCTCCGGCTCGGATCAGAAGGTCTATCCACCCATGTCAGACGTACTGCGACAGGCAGGCATCACTTTGACCGAAGGCTACACGGCTGAAAATTTACCCCCGAGCGCGGACCTCTACATCATCGGCAATGCCATCTCTCGCGGTAATGAAGAACTTGAAACGCTCCTAGAACGCAAGCTCCCCTACCTCTCGATGGCAGAGTTGCTCAAACAGGAAATCATTCAAGGCAAACGCAGCTTCGTCGTCAGTGGCACTCATGGTAAAACCACCACGACCACCATCCTTGCCTGGATTTTTGAGCACGCAGGCAAGAACCCAGGTTTCATGATTGGCGGCGTGCCAGAAAATTTCACCAGCGGCGCGCGCTTCACCAACAGCGAACTATTCGTCATCGAAGGAGACGAGTACGACACAGCCTACTTTGATAAGCGCAGCAAGTTCCTGCACTACCTCCCCGAATGCGCCATTGTGAATAACATTGAGTTCGATCACGCAGACATCTTTCACGATCTGGGTGAGATTCTACTCACCTTCCAGCGCTTACTGAACAGCGTGCCGCGCAATGGACTCGTCCTGCTCAACGGAGACGATAAAAACTGCCTCTCACTGAAGAGCTACGCGCCTATGAAAACGGTCGGCACAGGCGAATCAAACAGTGAGCGCATCACCATCACCGCCACCACACCTGAGAACACCGAGTTTGAAATCAATGGCGCACCTTTCAGCCTGCCCATGATTGGCGAATTCAATGTGCGCAATGCCGCCATGTGTATCTGCGCCTCCCGCCACGCAGGCTTGAGGGACGACGAGATACGCGCAGGCTTAGAGACCTTCAAAGGCATCCGCCGCCGTCAAACAGTGCACGGTGAAGTCAATGGCATCACCGTCATCGACGACTTCGGTCACCACCCCACCGCCATTCGTGAGACCCTGCGTGGCTTCCGGCAAAAGTATCCCAGTCGCCGCCTCTGGGCTGTATTTGAGCCACGCTCGAACACCAGTCGTCGTAACATTTTGCAGAACGAATTGATCGAGGCCCTCAAGGAAGCCGACGGCAGCATCATTGCCGCCGTCGCCAATCCTGAAAAGGTCGCAGCGGCGGAGCGGCTGGATGTCGCCACTGTGGCCATCTCCGTCTCCGCTTCAGGTAACCGCTGCTTTCACGAGGAGAATACAGACTCGATCATCACTCGCCTAAAATCAGAAACCAATCGCGGCGATGTCATCATCATCTTCAGCAATGGTGGCTTTGATGGCATTCATGGCAAGCTGGTTACAGCACTGGCCTGACGCTTATTCCTGAATGGAGCCGAGAGTCGGATTTGAACCGACGACCTGATGATTACAAATCAACTGCTCTACCACTGAGCTATCCCGGCGAGGTCACTCGCTTTCAAAGAACCGTGGTTCATTTCAAGCGGGCCGCGAGTATGTCTCGACATGACGCTTTGGCAATCGGGAATTGCAGTGAATTGCAGCGATCTCACGCAGGCCATCATATTCTTTGGGTTCGCAATTTTAGAGCAACCTCGAACACACTCTAAGTGCGAGCCCTCATCACAAAAAAGCGGAACCCTGTGAAGGATTCCGCTTTGGAAAAAATTAACTGTAACGAGGATTACCAGCGATCACCGCCGCCACCACCGCCACCGCCGCCGTCACGATTGCCGCGGTCCCACTTTTTGCCGCCGCCGCCACCGCCGCCGCCACCGCCACCGCCACCGTAGCCGCCGCCACCGCCGCCGTAGCCGCCGCGACCGCCACCACCACCGCCACCATAGCCGCCGCGACTACCGCCGCCGCCACCACCACCTGCTGGGCGGTCTTCTTTCGGACGAGCTTCATTGATGGCGAGATTACGGCCCATGAAATCCTTGCCATTTAGACCCTCAATCGCGGCTGTCATAGCTGCTGGGGTGTCCATGGTCACGAATGCGAAGCCACGAGGACGACCGCTTTCACGATCGATTGGAAGGAAGACGTCGGTAACGCCGCCATATTGACTGAATAGCTCGCGGATATCGACATCGCTCGCACTGAAGGGGAGATTCCCCACATACATCTTGGTGTTCATACTTATCTTAGTCTGGGTCTGGGTCTGGGTCTGGATTCGGACGCTGCTTCATGAGCTAGGTGCACTCGTATTAGAATACTTCATCGGAATCCGAAGACGCACCTTATAGACTGCTGTTCCTAACCCTTTCACAGGTGGTCACTTTTGCAGGTTTGCCACCTTGGGCGACTAAAAGCAAGTGTTTTGATCATACTGAAGCCGGGAAAAATCATGTCCCTAAAATCGGCCGCCGATCGTTGCGCATTCGATTGAGTCGAAGTCTTTTCAAAAAAAGTGACCCCCCTTTGCTCTAATTGATAAAGAGCCGCTGGAGAGCTGGATGATCGATCTTACCAAGTGAGGTGCGAGGGATGTGCGGGACGAGGATGGCTTCGGTCATCTGGCAGAGTGGTTCGGTGACGGCATTGAATGGTTCAAGAAGAGCGGCACTGACGGTGTCGGTAGCCGCCAGCACGAGACGGTTTTCACGACGGGCATCCGGTAGAGAGAGAATGACAGGAGGTGAGGCAAGGCCGCGTTGGACGCTCATCACCTCAAGCCGTGCCTGCAATGGGGCGAGGTGGATGAGCTCGCCAAGGATCTTCACATAGCCTGACTCGCGACCGAGTATCTGGATAAAGCGCTGCGTGTCTTGATCAGAAAGCTGCACGATGTCGCGAGTCACGAGTTCAGCACCGATGGGCTGCCAGGACCAGTGGCCTGCGGCATTCATTGAAGCGTAGCCTTTGGCTAGAGCAGAACCTGAAAGGATGAGGCGACTCAGCTCATCCACTCGAGTCTGCCAAAGCGGCAGGACGGCAAGACGAGATGTGCCATCTGCTACATAAGGTTGCGTGGCGATCTGGGAAGCGGCCTCGGTCATGCCATAACTCTGATAAATAGGCCACCCCAAGGCTGCGGCGCGCTCTGCTAGCTCAGGCAACAAGGCGCCACCACCAATGATGGCGGCGCGAAGTGACGGCGGGCAGGTGATTTGATCACGCACAAGATCATGCACCTGCGTCGGCACGAGTGAGACGAGGCTGATCTCTTCATGATGGCACAATACAACGAAGGTCTGTGGCTGCCAGCGTGTGGTGTCCTGCACAAAGCTCGATCCAGAGAGATGCGCCCGCGCTAGAATGGAGAAGCCACCGACGTGATGCAGGGGCAGCGCGATGAGCCAGCGATCTGCCTCTATGACGTCGAAGTGATCGTTGACGGCCTGGGCTGAAATGAGCAGGGCAAGCTTTGGCAAAGCGACCCATTTTGGCGCCCCCTCACTGCCAGAGGTCTGAAAGAAACAAAGAGCGCGCATCCCTTGCTCTGCAGCCCATTCGCTGAGGCCATGGGACTCCTCGACACGGTGTGGGTTCACCGCGATGTGGCAGGAGTCAGAAGTCCAAAAGTCGTTTGCTATCATGGTTCAAAGAAGAAGCGATCAGTCGCAGCATCGCCGCTTATGAGCAACGTCAGGCTGTGGCGACATGGCAAAAGAACGTTTGCTATTATCTCAGACACGACGACTAGGGCCGCGCAAGTCAACCTGGTTAGGGCCATACGAAGCTGCTCATCAGGTGATTCTACGGATTCGGTGGTGTTCTGAAATCCGAAATCGGAGCTTGTTGCTGTTCTAACCTTGTCGGCTGCATTTAAGACAACGTTATGAATACCAAAATGTATGTGGGCAACCTGCCCTTCACCGCCACGGAAACCGATCTCCGTCAGCTTTTCTCCGACTTCGGCACCGTGACCGATCTCTTCCTGCCTGTGGACCACGTCTCTGGACGCCCACGCGGCTTTGCCTTTGTGACCATGGACTCCCCGACCGCGATGAGCGAGGCGATCAATGCTCTCAATGAAAAAGATTTCATGGGTCGTAACCTCGCCATCAATGAAGCTCGTCCGAAGGAAGAGCGTGCAGGCGGCGGTGGTGGCGGCGGCGGTTATGGTGGTGGCGGCGGCGGACGCAGCGGTGGCGGCGGTGGCCGTAGCGGTGGTGGTGGCGGCGGCGGTGGCCGTGGTGGCTACAGCGGCGGTGGCGGCGGCGGCTACGGTGGCGGTGGTGGCGGCGGTGGTCGCTACTAATCCTCCGACGATCTAAGGATCAACTTTGAAGAGCACGGGTCATCTGACCCGTGCTCTTTTGTTTTCATCACTGCAGGCTCGACTGAAACTGCTCGGGCTCGCCTTCAAGCAGGGCCAGAGCTTCACCAACTAAATACAAAGAACCCGCGACGAGTTGCCGCTGAGCCGATGTGGCGCGGAGTGCTGAAGCTAGATCTTCATGCTCAGTGATCGGCACGTCCTGGAGATCACAATTGTGATGAATCTCACGCAACTGCGCGGTCGGCATCGAGCGCGGAGAGTGGAATGTTGTGAAGTGCCAAGCGGCGACAATGGGATTCAGCGCCTCTAGCACGCCCGCGATGTTTTTGTCACGAGCGGCGGCAAAAATGATCTCGGCCGTCTCACCGGGAAAAACCATCTGCCAGGTCTTAACCAGAACGGCAGCAGCCTCAGGATTATGCGCGCCGTCCAAGATGATGCGGTCACCCATCAAGCGCTGAAAACGCCCGCGCCACTGCACTTGCTTCAGCGCCTGCTCCAGCAAGATGGCCGGTAAGCGCACGCCAGCTTCACACACCGCCTCAAGCGCGAGCGTTGCATTCCAAGCCTGATGCCGACCTTCGAGTCCGAGTTCGATGTCGGTCAAAGGTCTGTCTACAATGATGAGCGGCGCTTTTTTGGCCTTGGCCACACGCTGCAAAACGGCCATGACTTCAGGCGCTTGCATGCCCGTCACGACGGGCACGTTGGGCTTGATAATGCCGGCTTTTTCTCCAGCAATCTTCGTTAGCGTGTCTCCGAGCTGCTCCATGTGATCGAGTCCGATCCGTGTGATGACACTCACCTCAGGCGTGATCGCATTCGTGGCATCCAGCCGCCCGCCGAGTCCGGTTTCTAAAATAACCCACTCAAGCCCACGCTGCCGGAACCAATCTAAAGCGAGCGCCAAGGTCAGCTCAAAGAAGGTCGGATGCGGACTCCAATCAGCAACGATGAGACGCAGCTTCGCTAGGCCCGCCTCGATCTCTTCATCCGTGATCTCACGCTCGGCATCGCGGATGCGTTCGTTAAAACGCACCAAGTGTGGCGAGGTGAAAAGCCCGGCTTTGATGCTAGCTGATTTCAGCATCGAATGCATGAAAGCGCAGGTGCTGCCCTTGCCGTTAGTACCTGCGACATGAATGAATTTCATGTCTGGAGCTGGCAGCTCCAGCGCGGTGAGCAGCTTGTGTACATTGTCCAAGCCAAGCTTGATGCCATACATCTGCGTCTGGTACAGCCAGTCGAGTTCGGGGTGAGTTGCAGTGACCATTTATAGACGGATCTCCATCGCCTGTGCCGCGCGGTGTGCTTTAGCGCGTGCCGCGCTGATGTCCTCTGCCCGTGCCAGCGTGACCGCCATTCGGCGCTGCCCGCTCACGGTTGGTTTACCGAACAAACGAATCTGTGCGTCCGGCTCCGCAAGTGCTTTGTCGAGTCCGCCAAACTGCACAGTGCTTGACTCACCTTCTACCAAAACAGCGCAGCTCGCACTCGCTCCATGCTGATGAATGTTCGGAATCGGCAGGCCGAGAATCGCGCGCACATGCAGCGCAAACTCCGACAGATCCTGCGAGATCAGCGTCACCAGTCCGGTGTCGTGCGGACGTGGTGAAACCTCGCTAAAGATCACGTCATCACCTTTGATGAACATTTCGACACCAAACAAACCACGGCCCCCGAGCGCCTCAGTGATCGCTCCCGCCATGTGTTCGGCTGACTCCAGCGCTTTGGCTGACATCGGGTGCGGCTGCCAGGACTCGCGGTAGTCACCTTTGATCTGCGTGTGTCCCACGGGCGCGCAGAAGGACGTGCCGCCGACATGCCGCACGGTCAGCATGGTGATCTCATAATCAAATTCGACGAAGCCTTCGACGATCACCTTACCCTTCCCTGCACGGCCACCTTCCTGCGCATACTGCCATGAATGGGCGATGTCGGCCTCACTCCGCACGATGCTTTGCCCCTTGCCCGATGAGGACATGATCGGCTTCACCACACAGGGCATAGCGATCTGGGCGATGCCTGCGCGGAACTCCGCCTCGGTGCCAGCAAACACGTACGGCGATGTTTTCAAACCCAGCTCCTCAGCGGCGAGTCGGCGTATGCCCTCGCGATTCATCGTCAGCTTCGCCGCGCGTGCGGTAGGCACCACGGTGTAGCCCTCATTCTCCAGCTCGACGAGCGTGTCCGTGGCGATCGCTTCGATCTCTGGCACGATGAAGTTTGGCTTCTCGACCTCGATGATTCGGCGCAGCGCCTCACCATCCAGCATGGAGATCACATGACTGCGATGCGCCACCTGCATGGCCGGAGCATTCGCATAGCGATCCACCGCGATCACCTCGCAGCCGAGGCGTTGCAGTTCGATGACGACTTCTTTACCCAGCTCACCTGAGCCGAGGAGCATGACTTTAGTAGCCGATGATGAAAGTGGGGTGCCGATGCGTGCCATGCGTGCATCTAGCCGTGCCGTTTCCTCACGTCAAACGCAGCGTCACCCCATCACTTCTTCTGCCTAGCTTTCGGCTCCGTACCAGCCAAGATGCGGCTAATATTGGCGCGATGCTGCACGATCACCAGCACCATAATCAGCAGGCCAAATCCGAGCAGCACCACATCCCACTGACCTATGTGATTCATCTGAATGATCAGCGTCACCGCCACACCCACGCCGGCCATCATCGAGGCGAGTGAAACATAGCGCGTCGTGAAAAAGAACACCAGCCACACGACCAGACCACCCAGCATCGCGATAGGCGCAATGCCGAGCAGCACACCCGTCGTCGTCGCCACACCTTTGCCACCTTTGAAGCCTAACCAGAAAGTGAACATGTGACCTAGCACCGCCGCGAGACCCGTCACTACCGCACCCGTAGAAACCCAAGCCTCACCGCCCGGCAGGCTCACCAGCCACGCCTTTGCCAGCAGCACCGGCAGCCAGCCCTTCAGCATATCCAGAATAAAAACCGGAATGCCAATGCCCTTACCGAGCACGCGGATCGCATTCGTCGCGCCGATGTTACCACTGCCATGCTGGCGGATGTCGATGCCCTTCATCTTGCCCGCGATGTAGCCAAACGGCGTCGCGCCACTGACATAGCCGCCTGCCGCGCAAAGAAGGATCACCAAAACTGGATTCATGCCCGCCACCTAGCCAAGCCCAGACGCAAGCGCCAACAGGAAAAGCTCAACTCCCCGTCTTGGAAGATACGGCCGTGTGAAGAGGGGCGGCTCATCCCAGCCAGTTTGGCCGCGTGTCAACCGATACGCATGAAGGCCGAAGTCCGCACTATTACCTCAGATCCGTGGCTATAAAGCTGCTGACAAACCTCACGATCTATGAGTAATCAACAATGTTGTGCCAGAAAATGAAGAACCTATCCGCAGTTATTTCCATTCTATTGCTTGCGGGCTGCGCCAGTCTTCCCCAATCGCTCCGTGACGACGACAGCGGAATGAAGTTGGCTCGCCTCACGAATAAGGCATACGCCGACCCATTGACCGACGAGGATGTTCATCAGGTGCTTTTTGCGACATATTCAAGATCGCGTGACCCGTTGATGGGTGGGGAGGATCTTGAGATGATACACGCGAACTTAATCAGGTTACGGCAGCGTCTTGGCGACAAGAGATTTTCTGACGCGCTGCGCCTCGAAGACTCAGCGGTGACCTTAGCGGTTGGATGGCACCTTGGAGCCGATTCCCAGGCGGTTGATTTCCCCTTGAGTTCGCTCACTATCTCCGAGGCTCCGAAGAAGACCTTCGAAATTGAGGCCGCATATGCAAAAAATAGGCACAACATTGAAGGGTGCATTGCTGCGAGGAACGAGCCAGCCTCTAGCTCCTTCAACCTTCCGCGGCGATGTGGCCATTACAGTGGAAGTCAAGCCGTCTGAGCCTTGTCATCGCTCACGCCCCGAATATGAGCAGCGCATGAAAGCCTACCAGATCATCGGCACAGAGGGACTCGCCTCATTAAAACAAGTCACACTGCCCGACCCCGTGCCGCAGCTCGGCGAAGTTCTTGTCCGCCTCCGCGCCTGCTGCCTGAACTATCGTGACCTCATGAACGTGCTCGGCATTCGTGGCGTTACCGGTCCCGTGCCGCGTGTACCCTGCTCAGATGGCGCGGGAGAGATCATCGCGCTGGGGGAAGGTGTCACCGACTGGCAGATCGGGCAGCGCGTCGTCATCCCCTTCATGCCGAGCTGGCTCGATGGTGGCTTCACCGAGCAGCACGCCAGCCACGCCCTCGGTGGTGCGGTGGACGGATTGCTGTGTGAGCAGGCCTGCCTACCCGCCGCCAGTATTCTGCCCATTCCCGATCACCTCTCCTTTGAAGAAGCCGCCACCCTGCCCTGCGCCGCCGTCACTGCCTGGGACTCCTTATTTGTGCGCGGTGATCTCAAAGCTGGCGAGACCGTGCTCATCCTCGGCACCGGCGGCGTCTCCATCTTCGCGATTCAGTTTGCCAAGCAAGTCGGAGCGCGCGTACTCGCCATCACCAGCAGCGACGCCAAAGCCGCACGCCTGCTCGAACTCGGCGCTGACGCCGTTCATAATTATCGAACCGATCCCGCGTGGGATGACTGGGCACTCGCTCAGACCGGCGGACTCGGTGTCGATCGAGTCATCGAGATCGGTGGCCCCGAGACCCTGAATCGCAGCATCAAAGCCACCCGATTCGGCGGTCACATCTCCCTCATCGGCGTCCTCACCGGCACGGCAGGAGAGGTACAAACCGTCGGCCTCCTGCGCAAAAGCATTCGGCTGGACGGCATCTACGTCGGCTCACGCGTCATGTTCGCCCAGATGCTAGCCCAAATCACCGAAACACAGATGCGCCCCATCATCGACACCCACTTCGAGTTCGATCAAGCCCCAGCCGCCTTTCAGCGCATGGAAAGTGGCCAGCACTTCGGCAAGATCGTGTTCCGAGTTTGATCCATCGCCCGTGGACACAAAAAAAGAGCAGGCGAACCTACTCCCTTTGAATTTGAGTGAGTCAGTTTAGCCTCAGACGACGGCTTCGGAGCCTTTGTGGCCGAGCTGTTTCACTGCCTTGTTGAGCTGATCGTATTCGAGAGGCTTCATGATGACCGTCACGGGACCATGGGAAAGAATGCGGCTGAGCACTTCACTGTCTGGATAGCCGGTGATGATCACGATCGGCAGGTCAGGATGGAGGGCTTTGAGCTGGGAATACACTTCGTCACCGGGAACGTCTGGAAGCTTGAGGTCGAGGAAAACGAAGTCGAATTTCTGCTTCTTGGCCAAGCTGATGGCCTCAGCACCAGTGCCGACGACGAGACGCCCGAAACCAGCTTTTTTCAGGAACTGCTTAAACAGAGCCTGCAAAGCTGGGTCATCATCAACCACCATCACGGTGGGCTGACCGGTCTGTTCTTCTTTACGCAGCACGTCCCGGTCAAGCAGGCTGCGCTTGATGCGCCAGCGGCCTCCGATCTGCACAGCTGGCAGCTGTCCACGCTGCACGAGATAATAGACCGTCGGCAACGGGATGCGGAGATATTCAGAGGTCTCTTTGACCGTCATGAGTTCTGGTAGGGATAGATCAGCCATAAAAGTATTCTGAGTCAGGATGGAATATTAGGAAAAGAAGAGTTCGGCAGGCCCGATTAGGTCAGTAATGAATCGATTTTGGAATATAATTACCATGACAGCAAGGCTTTTTTTACGTTAACACCACTTTTGGATTCTATCAGAATAGATAAATCCACAAAATGAGTCACAAAAAAGAGAGGTATTTAATGAAGCCTGTGATTGCTAAAGCAACCATCACCAGTCGGCACAATGGCCCATTTCGATAAAGCTCTGAGGCTCCATTGGAATCACCGGACGCACTGCAAAGAGCGCCTTCTCTCTTACTTCACTCTTTCAATGCCGCAGGTCGATGCGCGGGAATTTGTGCTTTAAAATCACCCAGGCTATTCCAGTGAGCATGCTCATTGAGATCAACTTCAGCGATGGCGAGAGTGCCCCAGTCCGTGGCCTTGGCTAGCACGTCGCCATAGTGATCGAAGATGCCCGAGATCATCCACTGATGCTGCCGCTCATCTGTATAGGTGCTGCTCACCACATAAACATGATTTTCACAGGAGCGAGCAGCGGCTAAGAGCGGATTGCAGCCCCAGACCGGCCAAGCGATCACCTCAGCGCCGTGAATCGTCAAAGCACGCGCTACCTCAGGAAAGAAACCATCGTAGCAGATCATGATGCCCACTTTGCCAAAGCGCGTGTCGAAAACGGGATACTCGCGTCCAGGCGTGATGCCGGCTTCGATCTCGCTTCGCGGCAAAGTGACTTTACGATACTTGCCCACCATCTTTCCATCTGGACCGATAAGCGCGGCTGTGTTGTAGAGGGTCTTGCCGTCTCGCTCCACCAAGCCCGCCACGATGTAAAGGTCGTGCTGCTTCGCCAGCCGGCCGAAGTACTCGGTGCTCGGCCCTGGCACTGACTCGGCACATTCATCCATCTTTTTGCCTGTCCCATAATAGGTCAGCGTCTCCGGCAGAACCACGAGGTCGGCTTTCTGCTTCGCGGCTTCGGCGATCAATGACGCAAACTGCGGTGGTTTGTCCTCTGGGTTTTTCCCTTCTTTAGGTTGAAGGTGAATCGTCGCCAATCGCACCATGCGCGGCGCTGGTGCGGGCACTTCAGCCAAAGTCACATCACTCCACTCGACACGCGCATTGGCTACCAATTGTAGATAGAGCTCGATCTTGGCCTGCGTAGCCTTGGCTGGCGCTCGTAACGTGGACTCAAATCGACCCCAAACGCCTGATGCACCGCCGAGATCACTCGGATACTCGGGCTCCGCGCGTGGGATGTTTCCTTTGGCATAGCCACTCTTCGCAGGCTCCTCCCAGCTCACGGTATTACCTTTGGCATCCTGCCAAAGCACGCGCGCCACCACGCTCCGGCGCGGCTCTGGCACATGGCTAAATTTACGCCAAGCCTCAAAATGGAAATATTTCCCGCCCAGCACAGGCAGCACTTTTTCCCAGCAGCCGATCCAATGTTCCCCCTCGCCGGCTTCGATCACCAAACCACCTTTGCCGTCCCGTCCGGCTTTGGGGTTCCAAACATGATCAGGGGTCGCCTCAGCGCGGGGAGAAACAAAAGTCCAGCCATCAGAATCATTAGCCCTGAGATAGCTAAAGGAAAGCAATGCGGACACCAAAAAGAGGAGCGGGCGAAAGTTCATGAGTAAAATGAGATACGCAGGCCAACCAAGGTTTCTCTTTCACGTCGAGCAAAAGCCCGTATCATCCACGCCCCTTTTCCTATTATGATCAAAGTCGGACTCGTCTCCCTCGGCTGCGCCAAAAACCTTATCGACTCCGAAATCATGGTCGGCCACCTCCAGCAGGCAGGCATGACGATGACCCCGGAGGCTGATCTGGCCGATGTGCTCATCATCAACACCTGCTCCTTCATCGACATGGCGAAACAGGAGAGTGTCGGTGCCGTGCATGAAGCGGTCGATGCGCGTGGCGAATCCAAGAAGCGCAAGAGGCAAAAAATCATCGTCGCAGGCTGTCTGTCCCAGCGTTTCGCTCAGGAGCTACCCGGCCTCATGCCAGAGGTAGATGCCTTCATTGGACTCGACCAAATCACGCAGATTGCCCCGATCATCCAAGGGCTAATGGACAAAGATAAAGGCGAGCAGGAAAACCTCGTCACTCGTCAGCCACAATACATCCCCGACTACGACACGCCGCGCTTCCGCCTCACGCCGAAACATTTCGCCTACATCAAAATCGCTGAAGGCTGCAACCACCCCTGCTCCTTTTGCATCATCCCGCGCATCCGCGGTCGGCATCGCAGCCGCACTCAGGAGAGCGTGGTCAAAGAGGCAAGACAGCTCATCGAAAGCGGAGTCAAAGAGATCAATCTCATCTCCCAAGACACGACTTATTTTGGCATGGATAAATGGGAAGGTGAGCGCCCCAAACCGCGCAGTGGCGTCGATTCAAGCAAAGGCGAATCCCTTTCCACCCTGATCCGCGAACTCAACGCCATCCCCGGTGATTTCTGGATTCGCCTTCTCTACACCCACCCCGCGCATTGGAGTGATGACTTGATTCAAGCCATCGCCGAATCGCCCAAAGTCGCCCGTTACATCGACATCCCGCTACAACATATCAGCGACAACATGCTCACTCTGATGAAGCGTGAAACCGATGGTGCCTACATTCGCGGCCTACTCAAACGCATCCGCAAAGGCATCCCAGGCATCGCCATCCGCACGACGTTCATCGTCGGCTTCCCTGGTGAGACTGAGGCTGATTTCAATGAACTCGTGCAGTTCATCGAAGATGAAAAATTCGAGCGTGCAGGCGTCTTTAATTACTCGCGTGAGGAAGACACCCGCGCAGCGAAGATGGAAGGCCAGATCCATCACATGACCCGCAAAGCCCGCTGGAACGAAGCCATGCGCTCCATTCAGCGCGGCGTCGAGCACGTCAATCGCCAGCAAGTCGGCAAGAAGATGCGCGTCCTCGTCGAAGAACCCGGCGTCGCTCGCAGTGAGATGGATGCGCCCGACATCGACACCACCGTCTTCGTCGATAAAAAACTCCCTGTCGGCAGTTTTGCCGACATCACAATTAAAGAGTGGCGCGGCTACGATCTGGTCGCTGGCTGAGGCTGAATAGTGAAGTTCCGCATCAGGCGGTGATTGAAGGTGAAATGACAAACACATGTCCGGCATCTCACTCAAAAATATCCAGTTTGCCTACCCTGGTAGTCCTTTCCGACTTCAGGTGAAAGGCTTGGAAGTCACTCCAGGCACCGGATTTGGACTTCTCGGACCGAGCGGCTCAGGCAAGACGACTCTGCTACGCCTCATGACAGGTCTGCTCCAGCCTCAGGCCGGTGAGGTCCGACTCGGCGACGCAACGCTCCACACCTTATCCGAGGCCGAACGCCGCGCCTTCCGACTGAGCGAGGTCGGCTTAGTGTTTCAGGACTTTGCTTTGCTCGATTACCTGACGGTGGAAGAAAACATCCTGCTGCCGCAGACCTTTCGCCGCGCAGCCACCGCAAACCAAGCATCACAGGCCCGCGATCTCGCCGAGAGGTTAGAGATCAGCCAGCACTGGCAGAAACTCGCCGGGCAGCTTTCTCAAGGTGAGCGTCAGCGCGTCGCCATCGCCAGAGCCATAGCTCATAAGCCACGCTTTTTGTTCGCCGATGAACCCACCGCTTCACTGGATGCCACACGTCGCAGTCGAGTCATGGATTTACTCATGGAGTACACGGCTCAGCAGCAGGCCTGTCTTGTGATGGTCACACATGACACGGAGCTGATGCCCCTTTTCCCCAATCATGCGCGTGTGGAGGACTTTACGTCATGATTACCGCAGCGCTCCATCTCGCCTGGCGCTATGTCGCGCGGCATCGCTTGCAAACACTGCTGCTCGCAGGAGCGCTCGCCCTCGTGATCGCACTGCCCCTTTGCCTGCGGGTGCTCGTTCAGGCCACTGAGACGACCATGCGTGAGCGGGCAGTCTCCACGCCGCAGCTGATAGGCGCGCGAGGCAGTGCGCTGGATCTCATGCTCACGGCGCTCTACTTCAAGCAACAGCCACTGCCGCCCATCGCTATGAAGCATCTGCAAGAGCTACGCGCCACAGGCTTGGGTGCAGCGATTCCTCTCGATGTACGCTTTCATGCCCAGGAGTCACCGATCGTCGGCACGGAGATCGAGTACTTCAGTTTCCGCCGACTGCGCATCGACTGTGGGAAAATGCTCACACGTCTTGGCGATTGCGTCATCGGCGCTCGAGTCGCTCAACGCCGAGGTTTAAAGCCGGGCGACGCCATCTTTTCATCTCAAGAGCAAGTCTTCGACATGGCAGGCGTGTATCCATTAAAAATGCGCATTGTGGGTGTGCTTGCGTCAAACGGCACACCAGATGATGACGCTGTCTTTGTCGATCTGAAAACCGTCTGGCTCATCCTAGGGCTAGCCCATGGCCACGATGATGTCGCCACCACCAAGGACGCCGTGCTCAAAACCGAAACCGGCAACGTGGTCGCTAATGCCAGCGTGCGCATGTTCAATGAAGTCACCGACAAGAATCTCAGAGGCTTCCATTTTCACAGTGACGAAGCTGCCTACGAACTTAGCGCCATCCTTGTGCTGCCAAAAGATGCCAAGTCGGAAGCGCTGCTGACCGGCCACTACTTAAAGAGCAGCAATCCCGTGCAACTCATCCGTCCGCGTGAGGAGTACGACACACTGATGAGCACCCTATTTCAGGTGCAAGCGCTTGCTCTAAGCGTGCTACTACTAACACTCGCTGCCGCCGCCGCCATTTCAGCACTCGTTTTTGCGCTTTCCTTCCGCCTGCGGCAGCGTGAGTTCACCACACTCGGAGATGTCGGCGTCTCACCGTCGGCCTTGGGCCTGACCAAGCTCTTCGAGGTCGGCATCGTTGGCGCGCTGGGCCTCACATTTGCCCTGATTGTGACCCTGATCGCCGAGTGGAATGCACAAATGTGGGTGCAGATACTCCTCAAATAAATAGTGCTAATCTTTTTAAGGATGGGCTGTTGGACGGAAAAAATGCCAGGGGACCGCAGCATAAACAGGCATGCTGCCGTTGCTTCCGTCAGGACCTGGCGGGGTTCACAAGCTGAGCATCCACGGCCCCTGACACCATTTTGATAGGCTCTAGCCATGCATTCCGCAAGCCCGAATCTAGGCCCCTTTGAACGATAATTTGAGATCAATGAAAATTGGTGTTGTCGAAAAAGCCGGAAGTCTGTAAAAGAAGGGTCTTAATCCCAATTTTCACACAAACATGGTCTGGAAGATTCTCTCATTTCTCTCGGCAGCCTGCCTCGGCGCAGCTTGCTATTTCGCTTGGTCTAACCAAAAGGACCTTCTTCATGAGCGTGATCGTGAACGCTTTGGGCAGGTTAATTTAAAGGCAGCCCAAGAGCGGAAGGTGCAGGGTGATGAATCCTTAGTAGCAAAAAAATCCGTCTTGGACTCTGCTCAAAAGGACTTGGAAACTAATAAGGCAGAAACCGCAAAGCTCGCTCAGGACTCCGCTGAGAAAGAAGAGGCTTTGAAGCTTCTAAAAGGTAATCTCGAACAGATCGAGCAGCAGGTTGCCGCTCAGCAGAAGCAAATCGAAGAGGCTGGCGATGTCGAAAAGCTCCTCGCTCAAATCGACAAATACAAAAAGGAACAAGCTGAAGCTGAGGCTGGCGTCGCTAACCAAACACAGCGTCTTGCTTCAGCGAAAGCTCAGTATGAGAACGTGGTAGCACAGACAGCCAGCCTTAGGGATGCAGAAGCCAAGGGGCGTCGCGGCATCCTGGACACAGCTTTCACTGCCCGAGTGAGCCAATTCTTCCCCGAATGGCAATTTGCGATCTTGAACAAGGGCAACTCCGGTGGCGTCATTGCCAATGCCAACCTTGATGTGAAGCGCGGTGTCGATGTGATCGCCAAACTCAAAGTGATGAATGTGGAACAAAATGGAGCTGTGGCTGAAGTGGTTAAAGGAAGCCTTGCCAAAGGTGATACGATTCGCACGGGTGACGTCGTCGTTGCCTCAACAACACTTAGCCCTAAGCCAGATGAAGCCCCCTCCCAGGACTCCAAATCATCGACGGCGCCCGCTGCAGGTGCTTCAGCCCCTATGGATACGGCAGCGCCGACTCCAGCAGCTCCCGCGATGGGTTCAGATCCCTTTGGCGCAGCACCTGCGCCTGCTTCAGCTCCGACAACTCCCGCGATGGGTGCGGATCCCTTTGGCGCAGCACCCGCAACAGCCCCCGCGATGGGCGCAGATCCTTTTGGCGCTGCGCCTGCGGCTCCAGCACCAGCAGGTACTCCTGTAGCACCAAGCACCGCAGATCCCTTCGGCGCTGCCCCTGCTAAGCCTTGATCAAACATCAGCTTGAGTACCCTCACTACCGCTAGATCACCTATTCCCCCTTTCCTTCCATGACCAAAGTTCTCTTCATTCTCAGCGCACTTCTGATTCTTGCGTCCACCTTCTTTGCCTATCACAATGGGCGTGAATTTGCTAAAGTCCGCAGCGATGTAACAGCCATCAATGTTCAAGTTCAGGGCGCACTAAGTGCAGCAAACTCCATCGTTTCAGAGGTGAACAAAGTTGGCGGAGAAATCGCCAAAATTCAGCAGGATCTCGAAATTCAAACCGAAAAGGTCAAATCACAGAAGCTCAAGATTGCTCAGACTGACAATGACACCAAGCTGGTAACGGATAAGCTCGATGTGGCCAATAAGAAGGGCCTTGATCTACGCATCAAATTGGAAAAACTGCCTAAGGACATCAAACCTGAAACTATGGTCGAGCAGATCAATGGCATGAAAAAGTCCACCGCTGAGTTCCAAGCCCAGATGGAAGCCAAGAAGAAGGAAGTCGAAGCTGAAGAAGCTAAGATGGTCGATGCCAACCGTGCTCATGATGAAGTCACACGGAAGATCGCTGACCGCAAAAAGTCCTTTGATCGCAACAGCTTGGACGCCAGAATCGTGGCAGTGAACAATGAGTGGGGCTTTGTAGTGGTGAACGCAGGCAAGGCACTCGGCATCAGTGATGCCACCAAGCTCCTGGTCGTTCGTGGCACACAAACCGTGGGTAAGCTCAGCGTCCTATCCATAGAGGGCGAGCGCACAGTCGCAAACATTGTTCCAGAGACCTTGACTGCTGGTCTCCGTATCGCTCCCGGCGATCAGGTGATTTTGGAAAACCTGTATCAGTAATCGCAATTCATGCGTAAAATGGCGATATGAAATCCCGGATCATTTATCTGTCGCTGGTCACTGCTTTTGTTGTTGCATCTCTTGTCTCATGCAATTCAGCAGATGAACCCAAACGCCGCGAACGCGTGGCTCCCACGGTTAGTGACAGCACGCTTCCATGGAACCGTCCTACCAAATGGGAAGGTAATTCCCGTTATGGTCAGATGATGCCTGGAAGCCGCTAATTGCTATCCGCTCAGACTTGCGGCGCTAGGTTTTACCAGTTTTTGAATCGAGAATCTGCACATAAACTCTCACTTGGCCTGATTCTGGCGCGTATACGAAGCTACCGAATAGCCAATGCCTCACCCAGCACCGTCGTCTAGCGCTCAGTCCCAATCACAATCGCCAGAACGGACTTCTGGTGTGATTGGCTACCAGCAGGAGCCTGGGATTTATGACGAGATGCTTTTGCCCAATGGCGAATTGCGGCCGCACTGGAAGACTTTCGGCAGCTTTCTCAATCAGTGCACCAAGAGCGACTTCAGTGTCCGAGCTGACAGTATCCAGCGTCTGCTACGTGACCACGGTGTCACATACAACATCCACGACGACGCTTTGGGCACCAGCCGCCCCTGGTCGCTTGATACCCTGCCATTCATCCTGGCTTTGGAAGAGTTTCAGCAAGTCCAGCGCGGACTCGATCAGCGCGGACGCCTGCTCAATACCATCCTGCTAGACCTCTATGGGCCGCAGAAACTGCTGCGTGACGGCCTTCTGCCACCCAGCCTCGTCTATGCCAATCCCGGCTACCTCCGACCCGTTCGCGGGATCAATCCGCCAGGTGGGCGCTTTGTTTTCACCATGGGCAGCGACCTCGTTCGTGGTACTGATGGCCGTTGGCGAGTGCTTGCTGACCGTGCTCAGGCACCCAGCGGACATGGTTACGCTCTAGAAAATCGCATCATCCTCGCCAACGTCTATGCAGAGGAGTTCAATGCCTCCAAGGTCAAACGACTCGCCGCCTACTTTGAGATGAAGCGCGACATGCTCCGCTCACTCGCGCCGAAGCGACGCAGCGGAGATGCCGGCATCCTCATGCTCACGCCGGGCCCTTATAATGAGACCTACTTTGAACATGCCTTCAAAGCACGCTACCTCGGCTTCCCTCTCGTCGAAGGGGCCGATCTTACCGTTCGCGACCGTCATTTGCATCTGAAGACCCTCGAAGGCCTGCGCCGTGTCGATGTCATGGTGCGCCATGTCGATGACGTCTTCTGCGACCCCCTCGAACTCAATTCCGGCTCATTGCTCGGCGCTCCCGGATTGCTAGAAGCCTGGCGCAATGGCAGCATTGCCATAGCCAATGGACTCGGTGCGGGATTGGTGGAGACCCCAGCTCTACATCCCTTCATGCCCGGCCTCTGCCGTCATTTGCTGGGTGAGGAGTTACTCCTCCCCTGTGTGCCCACGTGGTGGTGTGGTCAGAAACGCGAGCTAGATATCGTTGTCTCCCAGCCAGACCGCTGGGTCGTTAAACCTGCCTTTGTCCGTGGCGCACGTGATCCCGTCTTCCTCGCTGATCTCGATGCCGAGCAGAAAGCCCGAATGCTCGATACCATCCGCGCTACTCCCCATGAATGGGTCGCTCAGGAGGTGCTTAGCCTCTCCACCGCACCCACCTGGACAGGCAGCAAGATCGAGCCACGCTCCCTCGTCTGGCGTGCCTTCATCATCGCTCAGGGAGACGGCTTCATCGCAATGCCCGGCGGTCTTTCGCGGGTAAGTCCCGAGCCACACCGCTGGCTCGTCACCATGCGCAGCGGCGGCATCAGCAAAGACACCTGGGTCATCGGCGACGGCTCATTCGACACCTATTATGAAAGCCGCCGCCAGCAGCAGCCCATCGTCATTCGCCCAGCACGCCCACCCAGCGGCGTGCCCAGCCGAGTTGCCGATCATTTGTACTGGCTCGGCCGCTACGCCGAGCGGCTAGAGATCACCGTGCGTCTCCTCCGCGCCGTCATGCAGCGCCTCGCCGGTGAGCGCACGCAGACTCAGGGTCGGGAAGTTCAGGGCTGCCTCGCCCTCATGGTCCGCATGGGACTCGTGCCAAAGGAAGGCACGACCTCAATGATCGATAATCTCCAGGCTCTCCTCCTCGATCACAAGCGCGGAAGCAGCGTCCCTTTTCTCCTCAGCCGTCTGCGCTACAATGCCGCCGCCGCGCGTGACCGACTTTCAGACGATACCTGGCGCCTCTTCAACCGCATCGAGCGTGACGCCCGCCTCCCAGCTGGTCCCTTCGTCGTCTCCACCGCCCAGGGCGTGCTCGATACCCTCATCCTCGACCTCGCCGCCTTCAGCGGGATGCAGCAGGAAAACATGACCCGTGGCCACGGCTGGCGCTTCCTCGAAATAGGCAAACGAATCGAGCGCGCCAGCATCGCTCTCAACCTCGTCACCACCGCCACAAAACAATGCGCGCTGGATGACACACTGCTCAGTCCATTGTTGGAAATTTGCGACAGCACCATGACCTACCGCCGCCTGCACTTCGCCCAGCCCAGCCTCATTCCCGTGCTAGATCTGCTACTGCTCAACGACATCAACCCACGCTCCGTCGCCCATCAGTTCAGCATCCTTAGTCGGCAGACCACCCAGCTCCCCATGGACCCCACCGCTGACCGTGGCGAAAGCGCCCGCCACCAGTGTGACTCCCTCCAGTCAGACCTCTCCGCGCTCAATCTCGATGCCCTCGCCAAAGCTGGAGACGATATCTTTGGGCACGTCCCCACCGCCTGTGAAAATCTCAGCCACGGGCTGGAAAAACTCTCCAATCTCATCACCGAGCACTTCTTCTCCCATGCCTCCCGCCGGGCCGAAGGCTAACTCCCATTTACCGTGCGTTACCGCATCATCCACCGCACCACCTACACCTATGATAGCCCCGTCACCGTGTGCCATTACACCGCGCGACTCGAGCCACGTGCACTGCCCTTCCAGGAGTGTCCCTGGCATGAGATGACCATCCGCCCCGAGCCAGTCAAGCGCTCCGAGCGCACCGATTACTTCGGTAATACCCACGTCTATTTCGAGATCGAAGGCTCTCACCAGAAGCTCGAAGTCATCGCCCGCAGCCTCGTCGAAGTTCAGCGTGCCATTGTCGTCGATGCCACTCTCTCCCCACCCTGGGAGACCATCCGCGACGCCTGCCGCAGCAGCCGCTTTAATGCCTCCAGCACCGCAGGCGAGCTCACCTACGCCTCCCCATTGATCCCTGTCGGCCCAGCCTTCGCCGACTACGCCCGAGCCTCCTTTACCACCAAGCGGCCCGTTCTCGAAGCCGTCTGCGACCTGAATCGCCGCATCAACGAAGACTTCCTCTTCGACCCCACCGCTACCGACCACACCACCCCCGTTGAAGAAGTAATCAAAAAGCGCCGAGGCGTCTGCCAGGACTTCGCCCAGGTCATGATCGCCAGTCTGCGCAGCCTCGGCATCCCCACTCGCTACGTCAGCGGCTATCTCGAAACCCTACCCCCGCCCGGTAAAGTTAAGCTCGTCGGGGCCGACGCCTCCCACGCCTGGGTCTCCGTCTATTGTGGTGAAACCATCGGCTGGATGGATGCCGACCCCACCAACAACATCCTCCCCTCAGACCGCCACATCACCCTCGCCTGGGGCCGTGATTTCAGCGATGTCAGCCCACTCCGCGGCGTCACCATCGGAACCGGCAAGCAGCGCCTTGAGGTCGCCGTCGACGTCCTTCCCGAGAGCGAGTGAGCCCATTCACCGAAGCCCTCTAAAATGAAAAAGGCATACACCCCAAGACGACACACGAGAAATGCATCTGGCGTAAAGTCGTCGGCAACGCTCCAATGGAGCCTAGCAATGGATGCAACTTTTTAGTGCATCGAACGAACTAGCGCTTTGCAGCCTTTCACAAGTCTCCGCCCCCTCACCCATGTCACCCTCTCTTATTCTTACCCATCCTGGCAGCGCTCATAAAGACGAACTCCTCGCCTGTTGCCTCCTCGCCGCAGTGCACCGCGTGCCCATCATTCGCCGCGAACCCACCGAGGAAGATCTCGCCGACCCCACTATCGCAGTCGTCGATGTCGGCGGCGAGCACGCGCCCGAGAGATACAATTTCGATCACCATCAGTTCCCAGCCGACCACCCGCCCGTCTGCGCCCTCAGCCTTGTGCTCCAGCATCTCGGCGTCTATGAAGATGCTCGGCAATTCTGTGATTGGCTGGAGCCAGCCGAGTGGTTCGACACCCGCGGCCCCAACGTCACCGCCAAGTGGCTCGGCGTGGGTCGTGACACAATGAACAAGCTTAGTTCCCCCATCGACATCACCATTCTACGTCGCTTCGCCAAAGCCAAGCGCCTCGAACCCGGCGAGCCATTGTGGGAAATTCTCAGCTACATCGGCCAGGACCTCCTCGAGTATTTGCGTGATCTCCGCACCCGCCTCGACTTCGTCGCACAGCACGCCGAAATCTGGAGCATGGATGGCCATGAAATCCTTTTCATACCCCGCACCGACCCCATCCCCGATGAACCCTCAGCAGGCATCGGCCGCTACCTGGAGCGCATCGGCAAGAGCCGCAGTATCGCCGCGCTCATCTACCCCGACCGCCGCGGCAGCGGCTACGGCCTTTCACGCCACAACGACGACCCAAGCTACGACTTCACACGCATCGAAAAAGAACCCGACGTCCACTTCGCACACGCCCGTGGCTTCGTCGCCAAAACATCCGCAGCACAGATTGACCGCGTAAAAGAGCTTCTCGGTTTAGCACGGGTCTAATCAAAATCAGTCTCTATACAATGGTGCACCCAAGGTTACTCGCTCATATTTGAAACTTTTTAATCGTTACATTAATAACCATTAAAAGTCTGAGAGCCCAGTCATGCAATGAGATCAAAGTCTTCAAAGCTCTCCCCTGAACTAAAGGCAGCACGCCGGGGGCCCGAGCAATAACCAATGCCTGACAAAAAGCCATTTATTGTCGATTATGACAAACTTCAATTAGCGTGTAATAACAGTCTAAAATATTGCATTTAAAGCCTTTAGACCACTTAATTGTTTTCCACCAACGGAATAAAAAGTAACGATTAGGAGGCTTTAAATCGTCTCAATTGTATCCAAAAGATCCACTAACTTCGCTCCACTTGTAACGCTTGCAGCGCTGTGCAACGCATATTCACCAGCAAATTTTCAGCACAGGCTGTGGCAAAGGAGGAGTCATTGATCTCCACATCCATCTCGATCACTGGAATGTCCGCCCGCAGATGCTCTTTGATCGCGGCAAAGAGCGCCGCATCGGCTTTCGGATCATGGAAGGCTTTCCCTTCTGCACTGATCACGCTGATCGCCTTTAGCGGCAGTAGCATGGTGACCGGCGCTGAGTAGGTATTCACTTTTTCAGCGATGATTTTCCCGAGCTGCGCGCACTCTTCCGGCGAGGTGCGCATCAGAGTCACCTGCGGGTTGTGATGGTAGAAAGTGCGTCCAGCAAACTTCGCCGGCACGGTTTGTGGCTCGCCAAAATTCACCATGTCTAGGCAGCCCGGAGTGACGATAGCAGGCACCTTGGCTTTCGCTGTCGCATCCAGTCGCTCGGGTCCGGCATTGAGCACGCCGCCCAGCAGTTCGTCAGCCCATTCGGTGGTCGTGATGTCGAGCACGCCCGCTACCATGCCGCTTTCGATCAGCGACTCCATGGCGCGTCCGCCATTACCAGTAGCAGCAAAGACAAGCACCTCATAGCCCGCCGCTTCCAGCAATTCCTTGGCCTCAGTCACACAGGCCGTTGTGTTGCCAAACATGCTGGCGACGATCAGCGGCCGGTCCGAGACCGGGCGCTGCTTGCGCAGTTCCGCCGCCTCCACCATGCCGCAGATGGCACCCGCCGCGTTTTCAAAGATCACACGGGACAGACGATTAATGCCCGCCACATCGACGATGGCCGGCATCATCACGATGTCCCTCGTACCGACATAGGGCGCAGTGTTGCCACTGGCCAGCGTGCTCACCATCACCTTCGGGAAACCGATGGGCAGCGCACGCATCGCCGCCGTGCAGATGGCGGTGCCACCACCACCACCGAGCGAAACCACGCCCTGGATGCGTCCGCTCTCCACGAGTCCGCTCACATACTTCGCCGCCGCACGCGCCATCAGCGCCACGCATTCGCCACGATCCTGCTGTGCCAGGATCGCCTGCCAGTCCTCGCCACTCGCTTCCGCCACCTCTTCTGCGCTCACATCAGGGTGAATCGTCGGCTCATCAAGACTGCCCACATTGATCAGCAGCGGCTCATGACCGCGAGCACGGATACAACCCGCGAGATAAGCATGTTCAGCTCCTTTGGAGTCCAGAGTTCCGAGAACGGCGATGATCGGCATAAGTGAGGATGGGATGGTTGAGAAAAGCGGCCCCAGTAAACGAAACATCCGCCCCTTTCTCAACCCCTGATCTCCACTATCACCTCACTCAAATGCACCTAGCAGCCACCCAAAATAATTCAAAGATGGTGTCTTGATTCATCGCCATTTACAGATGTTGTCATTCTAGGAATTCGGGTCACGGTCAGGGCACGAAGAAAAGATAATGAAGGTGGAATTCAAGAACTCAGCGGCACATTCCTGAAGTGTCCAAAAGAGACTTGGATGTCCTTCATCGTGGACTTCACATGAATAAATTCACGATCGCTGCCCGAATGATGCCCAGGGATAACAAGGCTGACGATGACCAGAAAAACAAAAAAGACGAATATCAGAACTGCCAATCGGGCCAGCCACTTCCAGTTAAACACCCCAAGAGATGCACACCCTGCCATTTAGGCTATTTAACGATCATTCAAATTAGAGCCCGCGCTCACAAAACAGCCTGCAACATAAGGGCTTTTCTAAGCCGGTTCAAAACTCAAGCTTTCATGCAAAAGTTTTGACACTTAGAAAATCACAGGCGTACGGTCTTGCCAATTCATTCATGCGCACGCCGCCCTCATCGCTCCCGGAGAAAACTTTCCGCTCCCATGCTCCGGGTTACTGGAAAAATAAAAACGTCTCCTCCGAAGACTGGAACTCTGCCACATGGCAGCTCCGCAATCGTGTGACGACGCTAGCCGGACTGGAAGAGCACCTGGAACTCTGCGGCGAGGAACGCGCGGGCGTGCTGCTCAGCGGCAACAAGCTTGCGATGGCGATCACTCCGCATTATTTCAATCTGATCGACGCCGTCGATCCGGAGTGCCCGATCCGCCGACAGGTGATCCCACGCATCGAGGAGACCTGGGAAGACCCGGATGAGATGGCCGATCCCTGTGGTGAGGACAGTCACATGCCAGTGCCTGGGCTGGTGCATCGTTATCCGGACCGCGTGCTGTTTCTGGTGACCGACCGCTGCGCTAGCTACTGCCGCTACTGCACCCGCAGCCGCGTGGTTAGTGGTGTGGGTGAGCAGGAACTGCACACGGATTACGAGGCAGCGTTTCGTTATCTGGAAAGGCACGACGAGGTGCGTGACGTGCTGCTCAGCGGCGGTGATCCCCTGCTCTTCTCTGATGGCAAGCTGGAGGCGATCTTGAAACGTCTGCGCTCGATCAAGCACATCGAGTTCCTGCGCATCGGCAGCCGCGTGCCGATCTTTCTGCCGCAGCGCATCACGCCGGCGCTCTGCCAGATGCTGGCGCGCTATCATCCGCTGTGGCTGAGCATTCATACCAATCATCCGCGTGAGCTTACGACCGAGGTCAAAGAAGCACTGGAGCGGCTGGCCAATCATGGCGTGCCGCTGGGCAATCAAAGCGTGCTACTGCGCAGCGTGAATGATGATGCTGAGGTGATGAAGAGCCTCGTGCAAAAGTTGCTGATGTGCCGCGTGCGGCCCTACTATTTGTATCAGTGTGACCTGATCCAGGGCAGCTCGCATCTGCGCGCCAGCGTGGCCTCAGGGGTTGAGATCATCGAGCAACTGCGCGGTCACACCACAGGCTACGGCGTGCCGCAGTTTGTCATCGACGCCCCAGGCGGTGGCGGCAAGGTGCCGGTGAATCCTGACTATGTGCTTATCCGTGATGAGCAGCGCACGGTGATCCGTAACTTTGAGGGCCGTACCTTTGAGTATCCCGAGCCTGCGATGGTGCGGGTGCGTTGATGTGAACTTGCTGAAGGATCAGAGGTTGGTCCCACGTTTCGGCAGGCTCATGAAACGTCTCCTCTTAGCTGCCCTTGTTTCGTCATTCGTCATCTGTCATTCGTCATTCAGCGCAGAAAGCGCGCCAAACATCCTCTGGCTGACGAGTGAAGATCACGGCCCGCACATGGGCTGCTATGGTGACACGTTTGCCACAACTCCCAACATTGATGCAATCGCCGCCAAGGGCATGCTTTTCAAACATGCCTGGTCAAATGGTCCCGTCTGCGCAGCGGCACGCACCACGATGATTTCAGGGCTGTATCCAGCCTCCACGGGTGGTGAGCACATGCGAAGCATGGTTGCTCTGCCAAAGGGAAAGAAGATGTATCCAGAGTTCCTCCGCGAGTCGGGTCACTTCTGCACGAACAACAGCAAAGAGGACTACAACCTCGCCAAACCTGAAGGTGTATGGGATGAATCCTCCGCCAAATCACACTGGAAGAACCGCAAGGCTGGCCAGCCATTCTTTGCCATCTTCAATGAGACGTGCAGCCATGAAAGCCAGCTCCGCAAACGCCCGCACACTGCCATCCACGATCCCGCCAAAGTCCGCGTGCCAACCTATCACCCCGACACACCAGAAGTCCGCCAGGACTGGGCGCAGTACTATGACACCGTCACTGAAGCTGATGCGTCTGCGGGTGAGCGCCTCGCTGAACTGGAGGCCGCCGGTCTTGCTGAAGAGACCATCGTCTTCTACTTCGCCGATCACGGCAGCGGCATGTCACGCAACAAACGCTGGCCATCCAACAGCGGCTTGCAGGTGCCCATGGTCGTGTATTTCCCGAAGAAGTGGCAGCATCTGGCCCCGAAGGAATACAGCGCAGGCGCTAAGTCCGACAGGCTGGTCAGCTTTGTCGATCTAGCACCCACCCTGCTCAGCCTCATCGGTGTGCAGCCACCAGAGTGGATGCAGGGCCACGCCTTTGCCGGCAAGTTTCAAACCGAGTTGCAGCCCTTCGTGTATGGCTTCCGAGGCCGTATGGATGAGCGCTACGATACCGTGCGCAGCGTGACCGATGGACGCTTCGTCTATGTGCGAAACTACATGCCGCATCTCTCCCAGGGGCAGCACGTCGCCTATCAGTTTGAAACACCCAGCACGCGAGTTTGGCGCAAGCTCTATGATGCAGGCAAGCTCACGCCTGAGCAGTCCCTCTTTTGGCAGGAACCCAAAGCCGCCGAAGAACTCTACGACCTGCAAAGTGATCCTGATGAAGTGCATAATCTCGCCACCAAATCTGATCATGCGGCGACACTGGAGAAGATGCGGCATGCACAAGAAGCGCTGGCGTTGAATATCCGCGATGTGGGTCTGCTACCTGAGGGCGATATCCATCATCGCTCGGAGGGCACCACGCCCTATGACATGGGCCATGATGACAAGCTATATCCCGTGGCGCGCATTATAAAAGCAGCGGGCGAGGCTTCATCCATGAAAGCAGATAGCATCACCGCGCTCAAAACTGGCTTTGCCGATCCCGACAACGCCGTGCGCTACTGGTCCGCCATGGGCCTGCTCATGCGTGGCAGTGATGCTGTGACCGCAGCGCATGATGAACTCGTGAAGGCGACGAAAGATAGCTCCACCTATGTCCAAGTCGTGGCGCACTGGACGCTGGCCAAGTTTGGCAGCGACAGCGAGCGCAGCTCTTCCCTGCCCGCACTTGTGCAGCTCGCAAACTGGAGCCAGCACAATGTCTTCACCTCCATGAGCGCGCTGAATGCCATCGGCGATCTCGGTGACAAGGCCAAGCCCGTCGCCGAGCAACTGAAGACGCTGCCAAAGAAGGGCGAGTCGCCTGATGGTCGCTTCAGCGGCTACGTCGCACGTCTTCTCGCCGACATCACGGGCACGGCAGCAGAGTTTGAGCCAGACGCCACACCGCAGCCGAAGAAGAAGGGCAAAAAAAAGAAGTGAGGCAGGCTAGCGCTCCTGATCCCACCATTCGCGCAGTTGTCTGAGTTGCTGTTTGTTAGGCTTTGCCACGACCTCATGGGTGCGGGGCGTCTCTAGTTCACGCTGATGCCGCAGGGCAGCGGCTTTGATGATCCATTCCTCAGGCGTCAGGTTTTCACAGAACTCAGGCACTCGTGCAGCGCTGAGTCGCTGCGCTGGAAAGCCCAGCACACGCAGCCGCAATCGAAGATCTCCACGCACGACCTCGATCACATCACCTGCCTTCATATCCCGCGCAGGCTTCAGGCGCTGGCCATCGAGCGTGACATTGCCTTTCGCAAAAGCCTGGATGGCGAGGCTGCGTGTTTTAAAAATACGGAGATGATGCAGCCACTTGTCGGCGCGTTGGGATTCAGCGGATTCGCTCATTCTGGGAAGAAGAATGGATGGTTCAGAGTCTGAAAAGTCGGCAGCTATGCAGCGGGTTCTTTGAGGCTGAAAGCACAAAAAAGACTTCACCCAAGTGAATGCCACAATGTGCGTTACAATTGAGTCACCGCTCTCGTATGCTGATACACATGATTTTCCACCGCCTGCTAGCCTCACTCTGTCTGCTGCCTATCGCAGGCATGGCTGCGACTGAGGCGGCGAAGGTAACGATCATCGAATTCAAAGCCAAGCCACACAGCTACCTCACGCACAAACCTGGAGATCGCTTTGCGGCTTTATTGCCACAGCTCATCGCGGGTGAGGTGAAGCTCGATACGTCTGACGATAAAGCCTTTCTCACCAGCCTCCTCAAAGCGCTCGACATCCCCATCAGCTCCCAGCTTCTGGTCTTCTCAGCCAGTTCATTGCAGAGCGAGATCATCAATCCGCGCAATCCACGCGCCCTTTACTTCAATGAAGATACCTACGTCGGCTTCGTCCCCGGTGGGAAGGTGGAGGTCATCAGCATGGACCCGGAGATGGGGTCAATCTTTTACATCTTCGACCGCCTTCAGCGTGGCGGCCCGATGCCGCTCATTGCGCGCTCAGAGAAGTGTTTTAACTGCCACGCAGGCAATGCCACTCATCGCGTGCCCGGACTGATCGCCGAGTCAGTTCTACCCATGCTCAGCGGTGCCAGTCTGGAAACCTACCGGCGTGATGAGCAGGGTCATCATATCCCCTTAAATAAACGCTTCGGTGGCTGGCACCTCACCGGTGGCCACCATCTCACCGAGACTCATGCGAACTTCATGGGCCGCACCAGTTCCTCACGCGGCTTTGTCAAAACAGCAGTCGAGCCTGGCCAGATGTCAGATCTCAATCTGCATCTACTGCCCACCAGCGACATCCTGCCGAACCTCGTTCATGAGCACCAGATCGGTTTTGAAAACCGTGTCTTCCATGCCGCTTATTTATTTCGTCAGCTCATGGCTCAGAGTCCCGGTTTACTCCCCACAGCGGCTAAAGCGGAAATCGAGAAACACTCCAAAGACCTCGCCCGCTACATCCTCTTTGCCGATGAAGCCAACCTCCCACGTCAGGGGATCGAGGGCGACGCCACCTTCATCCGCGAATTCCAGCGCAATAAAAAGCCCACCGCCGGGGGTGTCTCGCTCAAAGATTTCGATCTGAGTAGCCGCATCTTCAAATACCGCGCCAGTTACATGCTCTACACCGAGTCCTGGCAAAAGCTGCCCAGGGAACTCAAGGAACGTGTCTATTACAAAATGGCCGAAGGCCTGCGCGATCAAAACCCCAGCCCCGCCTTCGCCCACATCCCTGCCGATGAAAAACGCGCGATCCGCAGCATCCTAAAGGACACCCTGCCCGGCCTGCCAAATTGGTGGCGCTAATATTTATTTGCACGATTCAACGCTTCACGTCGTAATAAGATCAAATCTGCGCCCTTCGGTCGGAATTAAAAGCTGGCCTAAAGCGTCTGAAAGCCGCCACCTCACTGTTTTCAGTCAGGCGGTGACACCCACAACAAACTAAAATCAACGAACACCACCCATGAAGAAACTCATCGCACTCGCCCTCTCCCTCGTCGCAGCATCCGCCATGGCTGCCGAGTTCCCAGACATCAGCATCGCTGACCTCAAGGTCGCCATCGCTGAGAAGAAAGTGACCGTCATTGACGTCAATGGTTCCGATTCCTTCACCGCTGGCCATGTGCCTAGCGCGATCGACTTTGAATCCAAAGGTTCCACATTGGCCGCCGCTCTCCCATCTGACAAAGCCGCCCTCGTCGTCGCTTATTGTGGTGGCCCAAGCTGCAATGCCTACAAGGCCGCTGCTAAAAAGGCTGCTGAACTCGGCTACACTAATGTGAAACACCTCTCCGCTGGTATCTCCGGCTGGAAGACCGCTGGTGAAGCTCTTGAGAAATAATTGACCGGCTCAATCGTCGCGCCGGGATGCTGGACAAACTCACATCCCGGCGTTTTGCTGTCTGCACACCTACAACAACTCCATGAAAAAACTTCTCCTCGCCCTTTCCTTGCTTCTATCACTCAACCTCCAAGCAGCAGACGAAAAAAAGTCCATCACCTATGAAGGCAAGATCACAGGTGTCGTCTGCTCGGCTTGCAAAGCTCACATCACGGGAGCCATCACCCAAAAGCTCCCAGGCGTCATCAGTGTCGATGTCAAAGCCGGCGACAATGCCGACGAGCAAAAGCTCATCATCGTGGCCAACAGTGAGAGCGTGACCAAAGAATCCGCCACTGAAGCTCTCGGCACCTTCGCCAAGAACTACCAGATCCTCAGCCTCACCAAAAAGTCCCAGTAGGATAGGCGTTCACGCCTGTCAGCGTCCGGCGAACTTTCAGTCCGCCGCCTCAGCCTAACGGCAAAACAAAAAAGCCGCGCCCCTCACGGAGCGCGGCTTTTATAATTAAAGTTAGACTATTCTTCGCTCGTGTCTTCAGAAGCAGCCACATCCTCAGCGCCAGCAGCGGTGACGGTGATCTTCAGGAAGCAGCTCACTTCAGCGTGTAGCTTCACAGGCACCTCGAATGAACCGGTGCTCTTGATCGGCTTCTCAAGCTGAATTTGGTGACGATCGAGTTCGATCTTACCAGCGCTTTCAAGCACCGCCTTAGCGATGTCGATCGTGGTGATAGAACCGAAGGCCTTGCCGCCTTGACCGGTTTGGAGAGTGAGTTTCAGCTTCAGCTTCTTCAGCTTAGCGGCGATCTTCTCGGCTTCCTGGACTTCCTTCGACTCGCGCTCAGCACGCAGCGCTTTGAGGTGTTTCAGGTGGCGCAGATTACCGGGTGTCGTGTCATAAGCCTTGCCCTGAGGGACGAGGAAATTACGAGCGAAACCACGCTTCACGCGCACGACATCAGCCTCGGCACCGAGACCTTTGATTTGTTCTTTGAGGATAACTTGGACGTTTGCCATAACAGGGGGCCTTTCTGGGGAAAGGGGGGCGAAAGTACACGCTCACCCTCTTCTGTCAAATGATGGGATGAATTCCTTTTGCTCCTCTGCCACACTCGCTCTCTTCTTCCCCATGAATCACGTAGTTCCCGAGATGCCAACCTTCCCTGAAGCCCTGCGTTACTGGCTCAAATTAGGCTGGATCAGTTTCGGGGGTCCAGTGGGGCAGATCGCCCTCATGCATCAGGAGTTGGTGGAAAAACGTCGCTGGATCAACGACACGCATTTCCTCCACGCGCTGAATTTCTGCATGCTCCTGCCCGGCCCAGAGGCGCAACAACTAGCCACCTATCTCGGCTGGCGTCTGCATGGAGCCAGAGGTGGCATCGCAGCCGGTATTCTGTTTGTGCTGCCTGCCGTTCTCATCCTCTTTGGTCTGAGCTGGCTTTACATGGCAGGCGGTCATCTGCCCTGGCTCGCAGCCATCTTTCATGGACTGCTCGGAGCCGTGATCGCCGTCGTGGCTGAGGCCGTGCTGCGCATTGGCAAGAAAGCTCTCAAAAGCCCCACGCTCTGGGCCGTGGCCGCCGCTTCATTCACCGCCATATATTTCTTCCACGTCTCGTTTGTCATCATCGTGTTCATGGCCGCCATGCTCGGCTGGATCGGCAATCGTCTTCTTCCGGCACAGTTCCCTGCGGGCAAAGGTCGCGGCTCGGCCAAAGAGTCCAGCGCCGCCATCGAGCTACCAGATGTAATTCCAGCCTCATGGGCGCGAAGCATGAGCATCACCGTTCTCTGCCTCACGCTTTGGTGGCTGCCCGTCTTTGCCATCGCATGGTGGCTCGGCTGGAGCAGCACGCAGGCCCAGCAGGGCCTCTTCTTCAGCAAAGCCTCACTCGTCACTTTCGGCGGAGCTTATGCCGTGCTGCCCTATGTCGCTCAGCAGGCTGTCGAGACTCACGGCTGGCTCTCTCATCCGCAGATGATGAGCGGTCTCGCGCTCGCCGAGACCACGCCCGGTCCGCTGATCATGGTGCTGCAATTCGTCGGCTTCGTAGGCGGCTGGCAGCAGCCCGGCGCACTCACACCACTCTTCAGCGCGACAGTCAGCGCCCTCATCACCACCTGGACCACTTTTCTACCCAGCTTTCTTTTCGTTTTCCTCGGCGCACCGCACATCGAGAAACTCGGCCAGCAGCCCCGCCTCAGCGCCGCCCTAACGGCCATCACCGCCGCAGTCTTCGGCGTCATCCTCAATCTCGGCGTAAATTTTACCACTCAAGCACTGTGGCCCGCAAGTGGGTGCTTCGACGTATTCGTCGCTACCCTCGCCATCCTCGCATTTGTCGCCATGCAGAGCTTTAAAGTCGGCCTCATGCCCGTGATCGGAGTCTGTGCTGTGCTTGGCTTGCTACAGCAACTAGCCTTTAGTTGAAATCGCCTGCAAGAACATCCTCTGCAGCCAGTTCACACGCTCCGCTTTCGCCGACTCTTCCGCATGTCCATCCCTCGCTTCGCCCTTTGCCGTCCTTGGACCATTCTTGTAGCTGTCATGGCGATCCTCCTCGGCGCTTGGGTCGCTGAACAAAAGATGGCGCGTGATGTCTTCCCGCCGCTCGGCATTCCTACAATCTACGTCGCGCAGCCATTCGGCGGTATGGATGCGGCACAGATGGAAGGCTACCTAACTTACTATTACGAATATCATTTCCTCTACATCGCGGGCATCGAGCATGTGGAGTCGAAAAACATCCAGGGAGCCTCCATTATGAAGCTTCAGTTCCATCCTGGCACCGACATGTCAGCAGCACTGTCGGAAACCATCGCCTATGTAAACCGCAGTCGCAGCTTCATGCCGCCTGGCACACCGGGAGCCTTTGTGACGCGCTTTGATGCTGGTAGTGTGGCCGTGGGCAATCTCGTCTTCTCCACGGAGAATCCCACCCGCACTGTCGGTCAGATGCAGGATGCCGCGCTAAACATGGTGCGCCCATTGTTTGCTACACTGCCTGGCGTGAGCGCTCCCCCGCCCTTCGGCGGCAGTGCCCGCTCCATTTTGATCAACGTGAAGCCCGACCGCCTCCGCGCTTATGGTTTGTCGCCCGATGACGTCGTCAAAGCGATGACTGAGGCCAACACAATGAGCCCCAGCGGCAACCTAGCGCTGCCAAACAGTTTCCCCATTGTGCCGACGAATGCCTTCGTAAAAAACATCCAAGACCTAGCCGCCGTGCCACTGAAGGTCACTGACAAAGGCTCGGTCTTCGTACGCGACATCGGAGAAGTCAGTGATGGCAGCGATCTCATGACCAGCATCGCCATCGTGAACGGCAAACGAACCGTCTACATGCCCGTCACCAAGCGCAGTGTTGCCTCCACACTCAGCGTCGTCGAGTTGGTCAAAGCGAACCTCGGCAAATTCAAAGCCGCCTGCCCCGAAGACATCAACGTCACCTTTGAGTTCGATCAAAGCCCCTGGATCATCCGCGCTATCGACGACCTCGTTAAAGAGGGTCTTCTCGGGGCCGCACTCACAGGCCTGATGGTGCTTCTCTTTCTGCGTGATCTGCGCAGTGCAGTGATCGTCATCATCACCATTCCCATCGCCATTGCGGCATCTCTCCTCGCCCTCTGGCTCACTGGTAGCACGGTCAATCTGATGACCCTCGGCGGCCTCGCTCTCGCCGTCGGCATTCTCGTCGACGAGGCCACCGTCGAGATCGAAAATATTCATCGAAGGATGAAGCTCGGCGTCGGTCACAGCCTGCGCCGCATCGTCCTCGATGCCTCCGAGGAAACCATCGGCCCGCGCTCGCTGAGCATGCTCTGCATCCTCGCCGTTTTCGTGCCGAGCTTCTTCATGACCGGCGCTGCGAAAGCTCTGTTCCTGCCTTTGTCACTCGCGGTCGGCTTTGCCATGATCGCTTCGTATTTGCTCTCCAGCACGCTGGTGCCCATCCTCAGCATCTGGTGGCATCGGGAGCCACAGCCCAATCAAATCCGACCGATCCGCCTCATCAGACCGATATTTAACAATGTGCTCACCACACGCCACATTCTCGTCCCGGCCTACATCATCGGCACAGTCTTCGCCATCAGCCTCATCATGCCTTTCCTCGGCACGGAGATCTTCCCGCAGATTGATGTCGGCCAGCTACAGCTCCGCCTGCGCGCGCCCACCGCCACTCGACTCGAAACCACCGAACAAATCGCCCTGCGCACGCTAACCATCATTGAGGAAGAAGCGCCCATCGCCACCAGCATGGGGCTCATCGGTGTCCATGCACCAAATTACCCCATCAATCTCATCCATCAATGGAACAGCGGTCCAGAAGAAGCCACGCTACAAATTCAGCTCAAAGATGGCTCACCGCCCATCGTTGCACTGCGTGAGAAGCTCCGCGCCCGACTCGCCGCCGAGTTCCCGAACGTCCTCTTCTCCTTCGAGCCTGCCGACATCGTCAGCCGCGTCATGGCACTCGGATCGCCCACGCCCATCGAAGTCGCCGTCAGCGGCAAAGACTTCGCCGCCAGTCGTGCTCATGCCGAAACGCTGCGCGTTAAACTCGCCGAGCTCAAAGACCTGCGTGACGTGCAATTCAGCCAAACACTCGATTACCCGAGCGTCGATGTGAACATCGACCGCGAACGCGCCGGCCTGCTCGGCGTGAAAATGAGCGATGCCACACGCAGCCTAGTCGCCGCTACCGCCAGCAGCCGCTTCACCGTATCCAACTACTGGGCCGATCCGAAATCCGGCCAAAGCTACAGCCTGCAAGTACAGGTGCCGCAGACGATGATGAAAAGCCTCGAAGACCTGCGTAACCTGCCCATTACCGCCGCCGAAAAGGCGCCTGTCGCACTGCGCAATATTGCCAAAATCAGCGAAGGCAGCGTCATCGGCCAATACGACCGCTACAACATGTCCCGCACCGTTTCCATCATCGCTAACCTGCACGATCAACCACTCGGCAACATCGCCAAGCAGGTCGAAAAAGTCATCGCTGACAACCCTGCGCCCACCGGCGTCGCCGTCGCTCTGCGCGGCCAAGTCCCGACCATGAAGGAACTGCAAAGTGGCCTGCAAACGGGCCTCCTCATTGCCATTGTCACCATCTTCCTGCTCCTCGTCGCGAACTTTCAAAGCATCCGCCTTGCGGTGATCGTGCTCACCACCATTCCCGCCGCACTGCTCGGCGTCGTGCTCGCCTTGAAGCTCACCGGCACCACGGTCAATATCCAAAGCTTCATGGGAGCTATCATGGCCGTCGGTGTCGCTGTCGCCAATGCCATCCTGCTCGTCACCTTCGCCCACCGTGCCCAGCTCACCGGCATGACCAAGCGCGACGCCGCGCTCGAATCCGCCACCACTCGCCTGCGCCCTATTTTGATGACCACCTTCGCCATGATCGCCGGCATGATCCCTATGGCCCTCGCCAAATCCCAAACATCCCCTCTAGCCATTGCCACCATCGGCGGCCTCGCCTTGGCGACCGTTGCGACAGTGCTCGTGCTGCCTGCCGTATATGCGCTGCTGGCAAGCAAGACGGCAAAGAATGCCTCACTCGAACCCATCGACTAAATGAATCTAACTCCTAAAACCCAAGCCGCGATCAAGTCGCTCAAGCTCCAGACCAAGTTCCTCGAAGCCGAGTATTATCCCGGTGCTGCGGATGAAGAGACACGCCTGCGCTGTGAGAAGCGCGTGAATGCCTTTTTAGACAAGTGCGAGTCACTCCTCGCTCGCAGCACCACAGATCGCATTCTTTATCGCGCCGCCGAAGAGCTTCAAGAGCAGTTCAATGAAGAGAACGCAGAGGAATCTGAACAAGTCGGGAATTACATCGGCGACTTCATGAAGATCGTAGGCCTGGATGACTGGACTGAGTTTGTTTAACTTTGATTACTGCCCCCATGCGTCCCCTGCTCTTTATCGCTCTCACCACATTCGCTTCGGCCCTCGAACTCCCGACGACCAAGCCCACCACCGGCACCATCCACCGCTGGGTTTCACTGCCCGCCACGCTAGCGCCTTGGCAGCAGGCTACGCTGCACGCCAAAGTCACCGGCTACATCGCCACGCTGACTGTGGACAAAGGCGACGCCGTCAAAGCAGGCCAAGTCCTCGCCACGCTCGAAGTGCCCGAACTCCAAGCCGACATCGCCAAATCGAAGGCCGAGGTTACAGCGGCCAGTATCGAAGTGAAGCGCCTCCACGCTGCACGAGCGAAGTCTCCTGATCTCATCTTACCACAAGCCATCGATGATGCCGAGGCCAAGCTCGCCATCGCCAAGGCTGGATTGGAGCGCAGCGAGACGCAGATCCAGTTCGCCACACTCAAAGCACCCTTCGACGGCATCATCACCGCACGCCACGCCGATCCCGGATCACTCGCCACCGCGAACACAACGAAGCTGCTCGAAGTCACCGATCTCAGTGCCCTGCGCCTGCAAATCCCCGTCACCGAACTCGAAACCGGCCTCGTTACCGTCGGCAAGCCCATCAAAGCCCAGATCGATGCTGTCTACGCGACTCCCATCGAAGCCAGTATCAGCCGCATTGCCTACGCGCTCGATCCCGCCACCCGCACCATGCTCGCCGAAGCCGACCTCAAAAACCCCGACCTCAAACTCCGCCCTGGCATGTATGCCATGACCAAGATCGCCGTCGAAAAACATGATGAAGCCGCATTGATTCCCATCGCCGCCCTCGTCATGGAAAAGACGAATGCTATTGTTTTCAAACATGTGGACGGCAAAGCCATCAAGACCGTTGTGAAGATCGGTTTCAATGACGGCACGAACGTCGAAGTCCTCGAATTGAAAGCCGACGACGTGCTTCTTGTTCCCGGAACCGTTGCCCTGACCGACAAGCAAGCCGTCACCGCCAAACCCTGATTCGTAGCCAGATGAAAAAGTTCCTCTTCCTCCTCGCCGCCACGCTTTCCACTGCCGCTCCGGTCCACGTCGATCTCCCGACCGTGATGAAGCTCGCTGGCGCGAACAACGACGAGATCCAGCTCGCTCGTGTGAAGCACACGGAGACCATCGCGGAGTCGAAGCAGGCTTGGCAGCGCTTCTGGCCATCGTTGAGCCTTGGTGTCGGCTACAGGCGGCATGATGGAAACATCCAGGATGTCGCAGGAGCGGTCTTCAATGCTTACAAGCAGCAGTACACCGTCGGCACGAATATCATGATCGACTGGTCACCAGGCGATCTTTATTACTCGGCGCTCGCCGCCAAACAAAAGGCGCTCGCCGCTGAACAACTCGCCGAGAAATCGCGGCGCGACATCGTGACTCAGGCCACGTCACGTTACTTCGATCTGCTGAGCACGGAGGCCAGTGTCGCCATCATCGAGGATGATCTGCGCCTGAGCCATGACTATGAAAAGCAGCTCGAAGGAGCCGTCACGGCAGGCACGGCCTTTCGTGCGGATTTGCTGCGCGTCAAAACGCAGGTCTCACGCGCCAAGCTCGCCATTCGTCAGGAACAAGAGAAGCGCGACCTCGCTGCTGCTGCTTTGGCCGAGACGCTGCGTCTGCCAGCCCAGTCCGAACTCCGACCCGCGAAGTCCGATCTCGTGCCCGTGCGCCTCAATGGCAAGACAGGCGTTGCCACCATGATTACCCAGGCCACACAGCACCGCCCTGAACTCAAAGCCGCCAGAGCCGCCACCACTGCAGCGCAGCTTGAGAGAGACCGCGCCCGTATCGCCCCGATCATTCCGAATGTGCAGGCTGGCTACGGCGCAGGTGGACTCGGCGGAGGCTTTGGCAACAACACGGGCAACTTTGACGACACTCAGGACTTCTACATCGGCCTCGGCTGGAAGATTGGCCCCAGCGGGCTCTTTGATAAGCAGCGCAAGGTCATCACCAATGCCCGCGAAGAAGCCACCAATCTGCAAACCGAGCAGATCAAGGCGGCCATCGGCCGCGAGGTCGTCGAAGCCGCCGCGAAGTCTCAAAGCGCCCACGATCAAATCGCCATCAACGACGAAGCCGTCACCGCTGCTGAGGAGATGGCCAAACTCGCTAAAGAACGCCAAGCCAGCCAGCTCGGCGTCGTCCTCGAATACCTGCTCGCCAGAGAAGAACTCACCCGCGCCAGACAAAGCCGCGTGCAGGCCGTTACCGACTTCAACAAAGCCCAGCATGAACTGAAGCGGGCCGTGGGGAAGTAGCCGACAGCAACCTCGCGCAGAACCAGTGAGCGCGAGCATCATACAGCGACTGAAAGAGCCTCTTCAGCAGCCTCGTTAGCGTTCATCACCCAGAATGCGTCGCCTCTATTTCATCCTTCTTTTCCTCATAACTTCAGCACATCTGAGTGCTGCTGAGGCTGACATTGAGTTTTTTGAAAAACGCATCCGTCCGCTACTCGTTGAGAACTGTCAGGAATGCCATGGAGCGGACAAACAGAAAGGCAGTCTGCGACTAGACCATCAAGCTGGCTGGAAGAAAGGTGGCGACTCCGGCCCAGCACTGATTCCCGGCAAGACGGATGAAAGCCTACTCTGGAAGGCAGTGAACTACACGGATCGCGATCTGAAGATGCCGCCAAAGAAAAAGCTCTCGGCTGACCAACTCGCGGACTTGAAACGATGGATCGTAGCAGGCGCTCCCGATCCACGCGAAAAACCTGCCACCGTCAACCAACACGCCAGACAAGCGAAAGCCGATGGCAGCTTCTGGTCCTTCCAATTGCCAATCGTAAAAGCGCCGCCAGCCGTTAAAAAAACGGATTGGCCCGTCAACGACATCGACCGCTACATCCTGGCCAAGCTTGAAACGAATCACCTAGATCCAGCACCAGAGGCAGATGCAGCCACGCTCATGCGCAGGCTCTCGTTTGATCTCACAGGGCTGCCACCATATGCCCCTGAAACTTCAAATTTCACATCTGAAATTGAGCGCCTTCTAGCCTCACCTGCTTTCGCGGAGCGCTGGACTTCGCACTTCATGGACATGTCGCGCTTTGCAGAATCATCCGGCGGCGGGCGGTCACTGCCATTCAAGGATGCGTGGCGCTTCAGGGACTACCTGCTGGAGTCGATCCGTAAAAACACGCCACTGGATCGAATGATCACTGAGATGCTGGCTGGCGATTTATTACCACATCAAAACACCACAGAGCGGCGACGGCTCCTCACCGCCACTGGTTTCCTTACACTTGGGCCAACCAACTATGAGGAGCAGGACAAAGGCATGCTGCGCATGGACATCGTGGACGAGCAGCTCGACTCCATCGGTAAATCTTTTCTCGGTATGACGATCGGCTGCGCACGCTGTCACGATCACAAGTTTGATCCCATCCCCACGAGCGACTACTACGCACTCGCCGGCATCCTGCGCAGCACGCGCACACTAAAGAACTACACCGACAATGTCGCCCACTGGATCGACACTCCCCTGCCCTTTGAGGGCGAGCAGGAAGCCAAGCTCAAAGTTTATGAAGCATCGGCCTCAAAGCTGGAGAGCGAGATCGCTGCACTTAAAGACGACCTGCGTGACGCCGGTGGCTTAGCATTGCGCAAACGTAAAAAGCTCACGTCTCATGATCTACCCGGCATCGTGGTTGATGACACGGAAGCACAAAAGGTCGGCCAGTGGAAAAACTCCAGTCTTTACCCGCCCTTCATCGGCGGCGGCTACGTGCATGACGACAATCAAGGCCGTGGTGAAAAAACCATCTCCTTTACGCCGAAGCTGCCTGTGGCAGGACGCTACGAAATACGTGTCGCTTACAGCGGATCGACCAACCGAGCTGAGCGTGTTCAAGCCACAGTGCTTCACGCTGATGGCGAGGAACTCGTGTATTTCAAACAAGCCACAGGCGCACGCAACGGCCTGCAATTTGCGACCATCGGCACTTGGCGTTTTGAGACCAGCGGACAAAACTTCGTCATGGTTTCCAACGCTGGAGCAGAGGGCTACGTCACGGTCGATGCCGTTCAGTTCATCCCCGCTGATGCCGACATGCCTGACATGCCCGCAAAGACAGCAAGCACCCAAGAAAAGTCTCTGCAAAGCAAACTCTCCGAGCTGGAAAAGGAACTCAAGGCTCTGAAAAAATCGGCTCCCGCGCGCCCCGAGGCGATGACCGTGGCGGACGACCCACTGCCGGAAGATGCACGCATTCATATCCGTGGCAGCACGCGCAATCTCGGTGCGCCAGCCCCGCGCGGCTTTTTGCAAGTCGCGCTCAAAGGCCCTGCGCCAGTCATCGCCGCAGATCAAAGTGGGCGACTCCAGCTTGCTCAGTGGATCACAAGTCGCAGCAATCCACTGACCTCACGAGTACTGGTGAACCGCGTCTGGCACTGGCTCTTCGGTGCAGGCATCGTCCGCACCACAGACAATTTCGGCAGCACTGGCGAACTGCCCTCGCATCCCGAATTGCTCGACTACCTCGCCGTGAAGTTCATGGACGAAGGCTGGGATTTGAAGAAGCTCGTACGCGAGATGGTGATGAGCCGGACCTATCGCATGATCAGTGCAGGGCATCATAAAGCAGCACCTCAAACCGATGCCGACAACCGCCTGCTCTCTCACATGAACCGCAAGCGTCTCGACGCCGAATGCCTTCGCGATGCGATGCTCGTGGCCGCGGGAACCTTGGATGCCAAGTTTGGCGGACAGAATGTCGGCGGTGCCACGAAGGTGGACTCAAACGATCAAAAGATTCAAAACCTGGAATACGGTTTCGCCTTCGATGACACGCGGCGGAGCGTTTACACAGCCGCTTTCCGCAACGTGCGACACCCGCTGTTTGAAGTCTTCGACTTTGCCGACATCAACCAACCTATCGGCCAGCGCACCACCAGCACCGTTGCCACCCAGGCGCTCTACTTGATGAACAACACTGAAGTCATCGAACAAGCACGCGCCGCTGCTTTGGCTGTGCTTCGAGATGAACATGATTTATCCAAAGGCATTGAGCTTGCCTATCAGCGCTCGCTGAGTCGTCCGCCGAACGAAAAGGAAGGCCAGATCGCCCAAGATTACATCGAAAGCTCGATCTCCGGCAACGCCACCGCCGATGAGCAACGCGATGTCTGGGCACGCTTCATTCAGACGCTGTGGGCCACGCCTGAGTTTCGCTTTTTAAAGTAACAGACTCAAGTTGTAGCGACGCTTATTGGGGCGCGCGTGTGTCGCAGACTACCGACTTCTTCGGGCTTAAAGTGATGACTGACTTCGTGGACTCCTTGGCGCTGGAAGAGAGCGGCGAGTAAGCTACGCCATACTCGCGCTCCGACTCTCGGCGTCACTTTCCACTCGACCATTTGGCGGCGTTGATGAGGAGCTGCTGGTAGGGCTTGAGGTCGTGAACGCGGGCATCATGGCCGAGAGCGAAGCCGACGACTTTGGCCTTGGCGTGCTCGGTGATCCACACGCTTGGGTGTGCGGCTTTGAATTTGTCGCTGGGGCTAGTTTCAGCCAACACGGTGATCTTGGCGGTGCCGGGTGGAGTTTTCTCGGGCTCGGCGTTGATGTAGTAAAGTTCGTCTTCAACCGTGAAGCTCGCAGGCACGCCTGCCATCACGGGGTGATCCGCCTTCACGGCCTTCACATCAAACGGATGGATCTTGTCGTGGCCGCGTGCACCGCCGCCGACGATCTGCGCATTCAGCTCCGGCCATCCCGCGAATCCATACCAAGTGCCGGGATGCAGCATGACGATGCCTTTGCCAGCGGCGGCGAAATCAAACAAAGCTTTGCGATAGGCAGCGGTGTCGAAAAATTTGCGGTTCACGCTAATGATGGCGACGTCGGCATTGGCGAGTTCGGTGGCGGCTTGGTCGCGGTCTTCGGTGTAGTGGACGCTGAACCCGGCAGCCTTGAGCGTGGCGACATCGGTTTTGCCAAAGAACTCGGCGAAGTTGTGCGAGGAGCCGCCGCCGATGACGAGGACTTTGGTTTTACCAGCTTCCCACTTCGCGGGTTCGGCAGGAACGAGAGGGCCATCACCTTTGCCGCCTCCTTTGGGAGTCGTCTCCAAGGAGGTAGGGCTCCCAGCCTTCCCTTTTAGCTGACGGCTTGAAGCCGTCACTCCTTGTTTGACAGGCTCAGTGCTGGTGGTGATGGCCACGGTGCAGGGACAGATGATGCTGCCGCTGGTTTCGAGGGTGATCTTCTTGAGTGCGGCTTTCTTCTTCAAGTTCACCGCGAGGTAGCGGAGCTGGCCGCGCTTGGTGAAGTCGCCTGCATTTTCACTCAGTGGAACTTCGGCTTTGCCGATGTAGTCGGCGAAGTGTTCGCCGTTTTTGAGGACGATGGATTCCTTGTCACCGTCGGCATATTCAACATGAACGCTCATCGCTGGCTTGCCGATGTTTTCGTCGCCACCAAATGGCCAAGCCCATGCCGCGACACCGCCGAGCATGTGAATGCTGGCGGCGGTAGCGTTGGAAGGTATCTCAGCCTTGGTCGGCAGGTCCCAAGCAAAGCTATTCTGAGGCCCGCCCTTGAGGACGATGATGTTCGCGCCAGTGCTGGACTTCTCGGGGTCCATGATGAAGAACGGCACGCCATTCACGGTGACGTTGCCAAACTTGTGCAGTGTGACGGTGCCATCCTTGTCCTCTGCCTTGGCAAAGCTGCCCTGGCGCGTATCGGCGGTGTAGGCACTGCGCAGATCCATGACGCGGAAATGGTTGTCCGCACTGCCGCAGACGAAGGCGAGGATGTCGCGCAGGCTCTCCGCGCCGAGGGCATCGAGCCCATCTGGCATGAGGCTGCGCTTGGTGTTTTCGCGATTGGCGATGTCGGCTTTGTTGATCTCGAAATCACCGGCTTGATTGCGCAGTGTGACGCTGGCGGTGTTCTCGCTGGCGATGATGCCTGCGAGGGTTTCGCCATTCTTTTTGGTGATGTTCCAAGCCCAGAAGGTGGGATCGACTTCGCGGTTGGGGTCGATGATGTGCACGAGCAACTCGGCAGGTCCGTGTGCACCCATGCCCATGAGGGAAGGGCCGACATCACGCGTGCCTACATCGCCATACTTGTGGCAGATGGAGCAGGCGGCGGTGAATATCATCTTGCCCTTCGTGGCATCGCCCGGCTTCTCCACTTCAGGAGCAAACTGCGCGATGAGCGCGTTCTTGGCCTTGGCGTTCGGGTTGAGCTTGTCCATCATCGCGTTGGCCTGCATGGCGACTTTTTTGTTCGGATGCGTGCGCAGTCGAGCAATGTTACCTGGGCCAATAATCTTGGGATCGAGCTTGCCCTCGGCAATCGAAGCCAGCAGCGCGAGCGAAGACTCAGGACGCTTCAGGATGGCGTCGAAGGCTTGCGTTTGCAGCGCGGGCTTCAGCCCGTTCAACGATGTGACGAGAGCGTTCGTGTCTCCCTTTTCGCTCAAGGCGGTGATGATCGCGGCTTGGAGTGCCTGTGGAGCTTCCGGACCGGCTAAAGCCCGAACTGCAAGCTCGGAGGCGTCGCCACCGACACCGATGAGTGCTTGGGCTGCGCTGATGCGTGCTTCGACAGGTGCTTTGTCGTTGGAGAGCTTCGCGCCGAGATTGGCGAGCTGCGTTTTGACTTCACCTGCGAGTGCGCCGGCCTTGTCCCACTTTGTGACGAGCGGCAAGGTGGCGGCGGCTAGCACTGGCTGGGCGAGGAGTTTTTTGAGAGCGTCAGCAAGAGCTGGAGTGATAGGTGGGGCTTCAGTGATCTGCTGTGCAATACCTTGGAGGATAACAGTTTTTAGAGAGTTGGCGTTCGCATCGGCGCTGGCACAGGCGACGATGGTTTTCTCCGCCGATTTCAAAGATGGCAGCAAGGCCTTTACAAGAGGATCGAGTCCTTGTGGCGACGAGAGTGCCTGAATAATCGTGTCTTCTGCGGAATCAACAGAACCTGCGATCACGGCAGAACGTGTCCAGTCGTCTTGTGCAGACTTGAAGGTCGAAAGGGCATCAGCCTTCGCTTCATAGGCTTTGAGTGCAGTGCTACCCATTGCCCCCTTTGACTCAGGACGGTGGCGATAGGTGACATTTGCTGGAGCTTTCGCTTCCTTGTGATTCACCTTCCAGATGCGGCCGAAGTAGTGATCACGGTCAGGACGCACGGCGGCGTTCGCTGGACCGTGAATGGGACCACGGGTGTCGTTGTGGATGACGGCTTGGTTGTAGAAATCGACGACATAAAGCGCGCCATCGGGGCCGACGCGGTTTTCGATGGGGCGGAACCAGAGGTCTTTGCTGCGGATGAACTCGGTTTCTTCGCGGCCGGCTTCTTTGTGCGACTTGTAGCTGACGCCGTCTTTCTCGACGAACTCGTGATGCACGATGTTCAGCGTCGGCTCGGTGGTGAAGTAGCTGTAGTTCCACTTCTCGGGCCAGGCACCGCCTTCATAGATGGCGCAACCAGCGGCAGCGGTGAAGCTGCCGACGTAGTCGATCTGCACATAAGCTTGCTCAGGCCAGGACATGAGCGGGTAGGTCTTTTGGCCAGTGATCATACCTTTCCAGCTGGTGGTGCCGGGGATCTTGCCTTTGGCCAGCACATACTCGGGTAGCACGACATGGAAGAGGACGGTGCCGCTGGTGGGTTGCGTGAAGAAGACTTGGCCGTCGGAGGTGATGTCGAGGCCCCAGGTGTTGCCGCCGCGTGAGGCGTATTGCTCGAAGGCGCTGCCATCAGGCTTGAAGCGCACGACGCCACTGCCGTCGGTGCCAAAGTCGGTCTTGCCATCGGGTGAGGTGACTCGACCGGCGCTGTAGCCGTGTGTGGCATAAACCCAGCCATCAAGGCCCCAGCGGAGGTTGTTGATGACGGCGTGCGTGTCACCGGTGCCGAGTCCGGTGTAGAGCTTCGTGCGTTTGTCGGCCACTTCGTCACCATTCGTGTCTTCGAGGTACCAGATGTCAGGTGCGGCGCAGGCGATGACGCCGTTTTTGTTAAAGCAGAAGCTGGTGACGAGTTCGAGCTTGTCGGCAAAGACATGCTTCTTGTCCATGATGCCGTCGCCATTGGTATCGGTGAGGATGGAGATGCGGTCGGTCGGATCGCGGTCGTATGTTTTGGTCCAGGAGCCGGAGTCCTTCCACTTCTCAACGTTCAACTCACGGCGGCCATTTGGATACTCTGGTGTCTCGCAGACCCAGAGGCGACCTTTCTCATCCCAATCGACATTCATGACCTTGTTGATCAGCGGTTCGCTTGCGACGAGCGAGATGTTGAACTCAGGATGCACTTCGAGTTTCTCGGCCGCTTTCTCCGGGCGGGTTGGACCGCCTTCGACGTAGCGGAGATTGTCGCCAAGTTCGTTAGGCTTGCAGAGCTCATCGGAGTTGTCACGCTTACCGGCCCAAGCAATGCCGCGCAGCAGCATGGCGCGGAAATTGGGTCGGTTGAAGTTCTCATAGTAGTGGCCGGGGATGGAAACAAAGGAGCGGTAGTTGTCCTTCTCATAAGTCCAGACCTGCGGTTGGATGTCGTAGATGCTGACTTGCTTGCCGCCCTTGGTGCTTTCTTCGGCTTTCTTGGCGGCCTTTTCATTGCGCAGGCCAGCGGGCTTCGGCGTGTAGGCTCCGGCGAGGATCTTGCACTCGGGTAGGAGATCCATGTCGTAGTAGATCTCGTCGTCCATGGCGAAGTTCGACATGTCCTTGGTGATGGGGTTCTCTTTATCTGTGAAGTAGAGATGCATGGGGCCTTCCAGCCATTTGGTTTGGCCGTGATGCCATGAGCCGCCGATGATCGACTTGAACCAATCGTGATCTTTTGAAACTGAGGCCGCGTGGATGGTGACGATGCCGCCGCCGCGCTGAAGGAACTCCAGCAGGTCTTTACGCTCTTGGCCGATTTTAATGTCACCACCATTGTCGGTGTGAAGGACGAGCACGTCAGTCTTGGCGAGTTGCTCGGCGGTGGGGAATGCATCACCGCCTTCACATTTGGCACCGCGCTCGTTTAGCAGTGGCACCCAGTCGCGGAGGAAGCTGGGATGATCATGCGCTCCGGGGCCGTGGGACTTCGGTCCGCTGCGGATGAAGACGCGCAGCGGCTCTGCCGCGAATGACGAATGACAAATGACGAATGACGAAAGCAGCAGGGCGGAGAGGAGGAGACGCTTCATGGTTGGAACTAGGTTAACCGATACCAACGGCTTCTGTGAAGCGCTTTTACGCACGGGGCGCTATCGGGAATGCACATGGGGTTGTGCCTGTTATGCATATCTCGTGGATATTCAGGACTCACCGGCGCCACACGTCAGGGCCTGGCAGTCACCAGCGCGCCCCTTATTTAGATGGCTGTCTGACTGATGTGCCCGTCTCGGCAGCGCTAAAGCGACCACACGAACTCAGAATGTCATCTTGACGCCTGCGACAAAGCCTCGACCACCGAGCGGGGCGCGATCCTTCAAGAATGAGGTGTGCTCGCGCGCTTCGGCATCTGACAGATTCACGCCTTTGACATAGAAATCCCAGCTCACTGGCCCCTTGAACAAGCTATAGGTGATGGCTGCATTTACCATGAAGTAGCTGTCAGTAGGTAGCTCGCCAGCACTCGTCCGATCTTGTGGTGCGGCATACACGCCCTCGAGTCGCGCGCCCAAAGCACCCCGCTGGTAGGCGATGGCGCTAGTCAGGTGAAACGGCGGGATTCGAGGCAAGGGAGCACCCGTGCGCAGATCACGAGCACGCACCACATCAGCCCTGAATTCCAGGTTTAGATTTGTCTGCTCAAATGGGACGGGCTTGTCTGTCAAAGGATGCAGCAGACGCACGCTAGTTTCCAACTCAGCGCCGATGAACTCAGCATCCGTCGCTCGATACTCGACAATCGGTAAGCCCGATCCCGCATCCAGCGCACCTGTCGGAAAGAGGCCGATATAGTCGCTAAAACGATTATAGTAACCGCCGATACTGCCCGTCACCCAGCCAGTGCGTTTTCGCACATTCAAATCGATACCGATAGAGTGCTCCACGCCGAGTCCCACATCCCCCGCCTCGAAAACACCCGTCGCGATGTGTGCTCCATTGGCAAACAACTCCTGATACGTCGGTGTTCGCTCAGCATACGTCGCCGAGAGGGCGATTGCGTAATCCTCTGTGGGATTGTACACCGCGCCCAGAGATCCACTGAAGTTATCAAAAGCCCGCCCCAGCCCTGCTCCGAACGCTGGGTTGTCTGAGTCCTGAGACTCCACCGTGATGTGATCATAGCGGGCACCCAACTGCAACCGCACAGGCCCAAACGGCAGTTCCTCAAAGATAAAAGCACTGTTAGATCGAGTGAAAACCGTCGGCAAAAAAGCCTCTTCACCTTGGGCCGCAAAATCACTACCATCAGTCTGAAAACCGAGCACACCCTCCATGCCCGCGATCTTTTCATGCTTCACTTCCACACGGCCATCGTAGCCTTCATTCTTGAAGATGGTGCCCTCCTCCGCGCCCTCAAACTCCGTGTGAGCATAGTCCGACCAGGCAAAGCGGTAGTTGATCTCTTTGATCAGCGGCAGTGGCTCATAAAAAGCACCGCGCACATCCAGCCTCACCTGCTCCATATCGATACTGATCCCCTGCTCTGCTGGTGAGGCATAGTTCGTGTGAAAAGTCGTCAGAGAGGCTCCCATGAAGCCCCACTCTTCGATGTAGCTCAACCCGCCAGAGAAGCCTTCCGAGCGCAGATTGCTGCCAGGCAGACGACCCTCAGAACCTGGATCACCCGTTTGCTGTCGGTAGCGCTCCGAAAGCGCATTGCCTGGGATCGCCAAGTCCTCCGCCATGCGGCTAAAGCCCTCGAAATGAAAAGCAATCGGCCCATCTCCACCCTCGACCATCACATTGCCACCGTAGCCATTGTCCACCGACGAATAGCGCCCGCCAAGATTGCCATGCAGGCCATCGAGACGCTCCATTGGTATCCGATTATCAACAGCATTCACCACACCACCGATGGCATTTGAACCATAAAGCAAAGTCGCCGGACCGCGCACGACCTCGAGACTCGTGACATTGGAAACATCAAAACTCACCGCATGATCCACACTCGTGCCAGCCGCATCGATGGTATTCAGCCCGTTTTGTAGCACGCGGATTCGATCCCCCTCAAGGCCACGAATAACCGGCCTGCTGGCCACCGGCCCAAAGTAGCTGCTACTCACTCCCGGTTGTCGCGCCAAGGTCTGGCCTAGCGTCGGCTCCATCGCGAGTTGGAGTTTCTCTCCCGTCAAAACCGACGCCGACTGAGCCTGCTCAAACAAAGTCCGCTCAAGAGGTGCCGTGACCACAATCTCATCCAGCAAAGTCGCCTCGAGTGCCGTTACAGGCTGATTTGCCGCCTCGCGAATCGTGCTCGGTATGTCCTGGCAAAAACCGGTGGAAAGGAAAGCAAAACCCAAGGCTGGAATGAGTGCGGAGTAGATTTCGGAAAGTGCGTTCATGGGATAATCAGCGCGTCTTATTGCAATTCATATGCATTTGCAATTAATTTACGTAATTAACTCTAGCGAGCAGCGTTGACTCTCGAGAGGTGAGGTGAGGTGAGGTGAGGTGAGGTGGTCCCGCGGCGGGACTGCCTAATCTCTGGAATTGAATTTCCCGCCATCCGTACAAGCCTCTTCAAACCCGCCCAGTCGCCATGATCCGCACCGCCATTTCTCTCATCTACCTCATCACAGCTAGCCTCCAGGCCGAGCCGTTGAAGGTCGCCTCACTGCATCCCCTCATCGCCGATCTGGCTCGGCAGGTGGGTGGAGATCAGATCGAGGTGGTCGAAATCATGAAACCCGGTGGAGACATCCATCACTTCGAGCCATCACCCAAAGACCTCGCCTCCATGCGCGGAGCACGGCTCGTGCTTGCTTCTGGCAAAGAGTTGGAAAGCTTTCTCCCCAAGCTCCGCGACAGCCTGGGCGCAGGCATCCAAATCCTCGAAGTTGGCGAAAAGATCCCCTCCATTCCCGCCACCTGCAATCACGACGACAACGAAAAGACTGAAGAGCACCACCATCACGGAGCCGACCCCCACTGGTGGCACAGCGCCGAAAACATGAAGCGCGCCGCACGCATTCTAGCAGACGCTTTCTCCGCCGCCGCACCTGCCAATGAAGCCACCTACACCAGCGGTGCCAAAGCCGCCTCCAAGCGCTTCAGCGAACTGAAAAGCTGGGCTCAAAAGGAAATCTCCGTCATCCCACGCGATGACCGTAAACTCGTCACCGCTCACGCTGCCTTCGGTTACTTCTGCAAAGAGTACGGCTTTGAGCCCATCTCCGTTCTCGGCATCGGCCGTGGCGATGACTCATCTTCAAAACACATCGCTCAGACCATCCAGGTCATCCGAGACAACAAGATCAAAGCCGTCTTCCCCGAAGACCAGGCCAATCCCAAAGTGCTTACCGAAATCGTCCGTGGCACCAGCGTGAAAACCGGCCAGACACTCATCGCCGACGGCACCGCCAAAGAAGCCCACACCTTCGAGACCATGTTCGCCCACAACGTCCGGGCGATTGTCGAGGCGCTAAAATAGCAGGCTTGCGTATCGGGCTCAGGCAGGCTGGAATGGAGGATGCAAAACCACGCCATGACAACGCTTCGCCTTCTTCCTATCCTCTTCCTCGCTCTTTCGCTTCACGCGGAGAAATCTGCACCTGAAGCCGTTCCGCTTTCGCCCATCGCGACGAGCCAGGAGCCCTTCATCAAAGATGGCCAGCTCGCTGGTGCTGTCACGCTTGTCTGGCAGGATAACAAACTACTTAGTAACGAGGCGGTTGGGTTTCAGGATCTGGAAACCAAGACACCGATGCAGAAGGACAGCCTCTTCTGGATCGCCTCCATGACCAAGCCCATCACCGCGTTCGCCGTCATGATGCTTCAGGATGAAGGCAAGCTCAGCATCGACGATCCAGTGTCCAAATATCTGCCCGAATTCAAAGGCCAGATGCTGCTCAAAGAGAAGAGCGATGCGCAGACCGTGCTAGTCAAACCCGCACGCGCCATCACCATCAAAGACCTGCTAACCCACTCCAGCGGTCTCGTGACCAACTCACCGCTCGATGCCGATGCCATCGACGTCCTAACGCTCAAAGAAGCCGTCATCACCTACGCGCTCAGTCCCTTGAAGTTCGAGCCCGGCTCCAAGTGGTCCTACTGCAACCCCGGCATCAATACCCTCGGACGCATCATCGAAGTCGTTAGCGGCGAGGACTACGCCCGCTTCCTGGAGAAGCGCCTCTTCAATCCCCTGCACATGAAGAACACCACCTTCTGGCCCAGCAAGAGCGAACTGAAACGGCTCGCCACCTCCTACAAACCCACCGCCGATGGCAAGGGCCTGGAAGCCACCACCATCAAGTATCTCACTCCGCCTTTCTCGGATAAAAAGCGCACCCCGCTTGCTGCCGGTGGACTCTTTTCCACCGCCGAAGATCTGCTCAAATTCTACCGCATGGTCCTCAACGGAGGCGAGCTCGACAAAAAGCGCTACCTCTCCGAAGCCACGCTGAAGCTCATGACGCAGAACCACACTGGCGACCTCAAAGCCAGCTTCACCGAAGGCATGGGCATGGGACTCGGCTTCCATATCGTCGTCACACCCACCGCCGTCACCGCCACGCTCAGCCCAGGCACCTACGGACATGGCGGCGCACATGGCACCCAGGGCTGGATCGATCCCGTGAAGAAAACCATCCACATCCTGCTCATCCAGCGCGCCGGATTGAAGAACGGAGATGCCTCCCCGATGCGGCAGGCCTTCCACGAAGCCACGGCCAAGATGATGCCATAGGGCGTAGGGCTTATGCATCAAATTGGTGCCTAGTTGTCGATCATGACCTCAGTCACAGGATTTAGACGAGGCTCAGTATGAACAAGATTTTCAGTCCTGTGAAGCCTGCCAATCTTGTGAATCCCGTAGCAATCAGCCTTTTATCATTTGGATGCGTAGCAGCACCACGCCAGGATGCAGGCTTGCTTTGTGCGTGAAAGTGGGCTTCAAGGGACATCACATTTTTAACTGACCCCCATGGAATCAATCGAGATCGCCCGCCTTTGCGCCAAATATGCCGATGAAAAGAAAGCGGATGACATCCTCCTGCTCGACTTGCGCGGACTCTCCCCCGTGACAGATTTTTTTGTCATCGTCACCGCCAACTCCAATCCGCAACTCCGTGCCGTGCGTGATCAAATCGTCGAAGAGATGCGTGATCAGCATGGTGTGAAACCGCTCATCAGCGACGGCACCTACGAGAGCCAATGGCTGATCGTCAATTTCCCGAACGTCCTCGTTCACATCCTATCCCCCGAGAAGCGTGAGTTTTACGCCCTCGAAGAACTCTGGGGCGATGCCCCCACCCTGATCTGGCAGGAAGAAAAGCCCGAAGCCCCCGTCGCCAAAAAGCGCGCCACGACAAAGAAAGTCGCGGCAAAGAAAGTGGCCACTAAAAAGGCTGTCCCAGCCAAGAAGGCAGCCGCTAAAAAAGCCGCGCCCGCTAAAAAAGCCGCGCCCGCTAAGAAGGCTGCGAAAAAGAAGTCCGTTTAAACCCGCGATGTCAGCCGCTCACGGCTCCGGCAGTGGAGGCATACCATCGCGCATCAGATCGCTGGCGTTCTTTGGCGTAATCAATGTGGGCACAAGCCGATATGAAGGCTTCAGGATGAAGGCAGACTCGATCAGTCGGCGAGAGATGATCTTCCAGGCCATATCCACCAGGATCGGCTGATAGATACTGCCATCAAGATCACCATTGCTCACCAGAGTCAGTCCGCCTTCTTCACCGAGAAAACCGTCCGTGCCAATTAAGAGCACATTAGAGCGTTGCGCACCGAGCGCTGCTCCTGCGCCAAAAGCCATGGCGTCATTGTGCGCATACAGCACATCGAAACTGCTTTGTAATTTGATCGCCTCCAGCGTGCGCTCCTTACCACCCAGCTTCGTCCAAGCACCCGGTGCATCATGCACCACCACGACTCCCGGTGCTTTGTTCAGCACCTCGATAAAGCCCTCATGCCTTGGCGTGCTCAGTTCGCCCAGTTCATCTCCCCGGATCTCCACCACACGGCCCGTCACCTCAGGCTTGTTCTCATCCTTGGCTAGGCGAGTCAGTGCATTCACTGTCAGTTCACCGGCTAGGCGACCCAGCTCACGCTGATCGCATGAAAGCACCGTCGAGCAGGGCATGGCAGATGCCTTCTCCCCCAGGCCGATCACCAGCACGCCCGCCTGCACCGCCGCGTTCACTTGATCAAACAGCACCGCCGCATCCACAGGCGTCACCACAATCGCCAGCGGCTTCTCCGTCATCGCCTTGCCGAACTGCTCCACCTGAGTGCGCGCACTACCGGCCGCATCATAGGTCAGCAGATTCACCTCCATATTCATACCGCTCACTCGCAACAAATTTTGCTTCTGTGCCAGTTCATAGGGCCGCTCACCCTGCGCGCTCAACAGCACGATGCCGCGTATCACCTTGGCCTCTGGCTCCGCGCTGCGTTTGCAACCAGAGACCAGACCAAAAACCGTTAGTAGAAAGAGATAAAAAACGCGCAGCATCATGTGAGCGCCGATGAAGCCATGAAAAAACTCTTTCTACAAGCTCACTGTTTCACTTCTCTCAGATGGCCTTGATCCTGCTGACTCGGTTGACGCTGTTGATGCTTGCCAACCGTGCCAGATTCCGATAGAAACGCTTTCATGCGCTACCCGCTCCTCACCATCGCCACCCTCACGCTCGCCCTCAGTGCCCCTGCCGCTAACAAGCTTAAAGTCCTCATCGTGGACGGCCAAAACAATCACAAGTGGGACATCACAACTCCCGTGCTCAAAGACGCTCTGGAAAGCAGCACAGCCTTCACCGTCGAGGTCAGCACCACACCCCAAAAAGGCTCTCCAGCCGACGCCTGGGCGAGCTGGAATCCGACGTTTAGCGACTACGCCGTCATCGTCAGCAATTACAATGGCGAACCCTGGCCGCAGGCCGTGCGCAGCAGCTTTGACGCGTATGTCAAAGGCGGTGGAGGCTTCGTCTCCATCCATGCTGCCAACAATTCCTTTCCCGAGTGGAAAGAGTATAATCAAATGATTGGAGTCGGCGGCTGGGGTGGGCGCGACGAAGTCTCCGGCCCGTGGCTCTATGTCAAAGACGGCAAACTTTTTCGCGACACCAGCGCTGGCAAAGGCGGCGCTCATGGAGCTCAGCACGAGTTCATTGTCGAAATCCAAAACTCCGATCACCCCATCACCCGTGGCCTGCCGAAGCGCTGGCTGCACGCCAAAGACGAACTCTACAGTCGCCTGCGCGGCCCAGCCGAAAACGTCGAAATCCTCGCCACCGCCATGTCCGACCTCACTTCACAAAACGAGCCCAATCTCATGGTGCTGAGCTACGGTCAGGGCCGCGTCTTCCACACCACTCTTGGTCATGCCGACTACTCCATGCTCGATCGCGGCTTTTACGAAACCCTCCAGCGCGGCACCGAATGGGCCGCCACCGGCGACACCAAAGCCACCGCCGAAGTTCCAGCCGACTTCCCCAGTGAAAACAAAGTCGCAATCATCAAACTCAACGGCTATCCCAAACAGGCCGCACCAGCGCCAAAGAAGTAATCTAAAGATTCAAAAGGCCACAGCGTAACTTGCAGACATGATCGGCCGATCTTCACCCTGCGTTCACACAAATAACTCGGGATACTGCTGGATGGCTGACATGCGGCTTTTGGCGAGAATCTCTGGGGCGCTGCCGAGCTGCATGATGTCGGCGGCGAGGGTCTGGCACTCGGTCGCGTCGAGCTTGCGGATGGCGTGCTTCAGGCGGGCAACCTGACCGGAGGCGACGCTGAGTTCATTCAGTCCGAGGCCGATGAGCAGGGGCGTGATTTCGATGTCGGAGGCCATCTCACCACAAATACAGACGCGGATGCCTGCCTTGCGCGCGGCGGTGACGGTCATTTCAATGAGGCGAAGCACTGATGGGTGCGTGGGCTGGTAGAGGTCGGCGACGCGCTCATTGAGCCGATCTACGGCGAGGGTATATTGAGTGAGGTCGTTGGTGCCGAGACTGAGGAAATCCACCTCGGTGGCGATGAGGTCGGCCGAGAGGGCGGCGCTGGGAATTTCGATCATGGCGCCGATGCTGATTTCCTCAGGTACGGCATGGCCTTCACGGCGCAGTTCGGTGGCGCATTCGTCCAACAGGGCACGCGCGGCGCGGACTTCCTCGACCCCACAGACCATGGGGAACATGATGCCAACACGGCCATGAGCGGCAGCGCGCAGGAGGGCGCGGAGCTGCTTGCGAAAGAGGTCCTTCATGCCGAGTGAGACGCGGATGCCACGCCAGCCGAGGAAGGGGTTTGGCTCGGCGGCAACGTTCATGTTCGGGTCCACTTTATCTCCGCCGATGTCGAGGGTGCGAAAGATGACCTCACCGGGTGACATGGCTTTGACGGCCTGGGTGTAGCAGTCGGCTAGCCAGTCCTCTGAGCCGTCCGGGTTTTCGAGATGCAGGAACTCGGTGCGGAAGAGGCCGACGTGCTCGGCACCACTGTCGCGGATGGCGGCCATCTCCTCGATGAATTCGGCGTTGGCGCTGACATTGACGACATAACCATCTGTGGTGACGGAGGGCTGATGACGGGTGACTAGTAGGGCGTCTTCACGCGCGTCTGACTGCTCTTCACGGCTGCGGTATTTGGCCAGCGTGGCGGCGGAGGGATTGAAGATGAGCAGGCCTTCATCACCATCGAGCAAGACGGGATCGCCGGAGTGAAGTTCATCACAAATATTGTGCAGACGGACAACAGCGGGCAGGGCCAGGGAGCGAGCGATGATGGCGGCGTGTGAGTTTGCGCTGCCGGTTTCCAGGGCAAAGCCGAGCACCTTGCTGCGGTCAAGCTGCACGGTGTCTGATGGCGTGAGATCGTGCGCAATGATGATGACAGGATCATCAAACATGGGGTGCTGGAGCATCTCACCGCGAAGATGCCGCATGACGCGGTGGGTGATGTCTTTGATGTCGAGAAAACGCTCGCGCAGATACGAGTCAGCGAGGCCACGCAGGGCGTCCATGTGCTTGCACATGAGACGGTAATAGACGGCATCGACACAGATGAGTTTTTCGCGCACGGTCTTCTCCACCTGCTTCAAGATGGAGTTGTCGTGAAGGATGAGTAGATGGGCTTCAAAGATGTCTGCCTCGGAACCGCCTTGCTCGTCGGCCATGACTTTTTGCAGGGCCTCAATCTCGACGCGCGTGACTTCCAGCGCCTTGTGCCAGCGGGCAAGATCGCTTTCCACGTCCTCAGGCAGGATGGGGTCTTCATCAGGCTCGTCGAAGTCGTCCTTCATGACATGCACGACAGCATGGGCCACGCCGGAGGAGACAGCGGTGCCTGGCCAAATTTTCTCGGGTCGTGTGTCGGCTTGGGTCATTCGGCGCGCATGATGGGGAGCGGTAGGTGCTTTGGCAATCAAGAAACAGGCCAGACGAGGATGCTTTCATCCATGACTCAGGTTTTCTTTGAAAGAGGAGAAAGGAAGTGGCTGATCCATACACTCCCGAATCCACGCATCCCATGAAACGCCGCCACTTTATCCAATCCACTGCCGCATTGGCATTGTGCCCCGCCGCCACAGCAAGCCAGGCTGCTACGGTGGCGACGCGTATCATCGACACTCACACGCATTTCTATGACCCGACACGCCCGCAGGGCGTGCCGTGGCCGGGCAAGGGAACGAAGCTATATCGACCCGTGCTGCCTGCTGACTGGCGCGCGCAAGCAGAGCCGCATGGCATCAAGGAAACTGTGATCGTGGAGGCGAGTTCCTGGGTGGAGGACAATCAGTGGATTCTTGATCTGGCCGAGCAGGAAAAATGCATCATCGGTTTTGTCGGGCATCTGGAGGCGGCTGATGCGGGCTTTAGGGATAACTTAAAGCGCTTTTCCAGGAATCCGATCTTCCGGGGTGTGCGCTGGAGCGGTGCTGCGGTGAGTGATACCGCGATCAAAGATCAGGTGCTTTCTGGAGCAAAACTGCTCGCCGATCATGGACTGGAGCTGGACCTAAATGGCCCGCCTGAATCTCTGCTGCCTGCGGCTGCTCTAGCGGCGGAGGTGACGGACCTGCGAATCGTGATCAATCATCTGGGTAGCAGTGGCGATCCAAAATCATTGAAGCCTGATTGGAAGGAGAACATCCGCGTGATCTCGAAACAGAAAAACGTGTGGATGAAAGTGTCTGCACTGGTCGAGCAGGTGAAGGGAGCGGAAGGTCAGGCTTCGAAAGAAGTCGGCTATTACCTGCCGATCCTGGATCATCTGTGGGAGTGCTTTGGACCGGATCGGTTGATCTATGGCAGCAACTGGCCGGTGAGTGATCGCGGTGCTTCGTATGACGTGGTCTTCGGGTTGGTGCGTGATTACTTCAGCAGCAAAGGCACTGAAGCCTGCGAGAAGTATTTCTGGAAGAATTCGCGAGTGGCTTACCGCTGGATCGAGCGGTAAACCATCAGCTTAACGACGATCCTGTGTGCGAGCCGGATCCAGCGGCTGAGCCATATTCATGTCGGCACTACGCCGATCTGCTGTGGTGCAGTCGGTATGACTTGCACTAGAAAAGGCACAGCCTGCGGCTTGACCTGACCTTGTTTAAATTTGGCGACCTCTTCCACCGAGGGGAGTAAGGCCTTGCGCATGATAGCGGGGTTTGGCGCGACGATCGGCGCAGGCGGCGTCATCGGCAACGGCAACGGCGCAGGTTTATCGACAGAAGGTGCTAGTGTCACGGGAGCAGGCGGATTTGCAGCGATGGTCTTCGGTGGCTGGGGTGTCTTCACTGCCACGACCTCCGCAGCTACGGGCTTAGGCGTCGCCGGCGCCACAACGAAAGGCTTCACAGGTGCTTCCTGTTTCGTTTCAATCTTTGGTTGGGCAACCTCGGCGGCCGTGGGAGTTGCTGATGGAGACATGATCCACCGAGCGATGAGGCCAAAGACCACCACGGCTGCCGCTGCCCACACGGGCCAGGCAGAGCTGCTCCTGCTCTCTCGCTGATCAAAATCATGCGTGTGCAATCGGCGTGAGATCGGGCTGATATCTTCATCCGAGTCATCGAACAAAGTATCCCGATCATCATCGAAGTCAGACACGCTGCCGACGCTTTCCATTTTCTCTAGGGCGACGTTTGCGCCGCGCAGCCGAGTTGCCAAATCTGGCACCGCAGGACCGCTCATGATGGACTCGAACTTTTGCAAAAAAATCGGCAGACGTGACTGTGCGCCCCTGCTGCTGAGTCTGCTCCAGTGTATCACGAATAAAGACGGCGAGAGATTCAGCAATGGCTTCAGGAAAGATCGGGGTATCCGCGACCTGCCACTCGCCCGTGAGTAGATAAACGGCGAGGGCGACGAATGAGCGATTCCTGTATTCACGATCCGCCTGGCTTTCACCATCGAAGTCCAGTGATTGAGGCAAGTTCACAAGCGGTGGCTCATAAAGATTCCGCATAGTCAGATGGGCGCGTAGTTTCACCACAAAGGGTGGCCAGGCATCGAGTCGTTTTTGCATCAGCCGATCAAACTCACGGGACTGCATAGGCCCGCCTTTGCCGACACGGAGGACGATGTTTGATGGGTGGAGTGCAAGGCGCGGCACACCACATTCCAGAGACTGATCTAGGCCTGCCAAAACCTGACGCAGTACAACAGACACCTCACGGGCATTCAGTGTGAGACGCTCCGTGAGCAGACGAGTCAGGGTGAAGCCAGGCTCACGCTCTTCAGTCAAGAAGCTCCATTCAGGACTCTCCCACAGGCTGAGGCTGCGAAGGATGTTAGGGTGCTTATCAGCACTGAAGCGCCAGCTCTGCTGTGGCACGGCATCGTATTGTGACTTTTCCACCAATCGTGAAGACGGCAGCAGGTGAACCATCACGGGTTGGTCATTTTTCACATTCACACAGGGAATGGAAACCGGCAGACGCCCAACCGGACCTTCATCCTCAGCACGGTAGCGACTCCCAAGAAGTTTTTCCACAGGCACACCTTCTAGCAGTAGATCTTGGAGCTGAGAGAGCGGCCGCGTGGCAGTTATGACGACGAGTTTCTTCCGCGAACTGCGCTCCTGAATACTGCTAACAAAAGCACAGCAAGCCTCGCGCACATCGTCACGCAACCTCTCGGTGGAAGTGAACGCATTGGTGGAGTCGCTCAAGGCAGCGCGCAGTGTGGTGCGCAGATTCATTGGCAACGATGTCAGCACGGGGAAGCAATCAGGGCTCTCACCCGCATAGACTTTCCCATTCAGCAGTAGAAAGATAAGCTCACACACCTGCAAGACCTGCGCAGAGCCATCAGCCGCCGCGGCTTCGTATGTGGAAAGCCCAAAATCATAAAGCCGAAGTTGCAGGAAAGTGTCTTGCAAGGTGGAGACCATCACTCGATCCAAACGCATCTGAGTGACGAGACGCGGGCGGTCGCCCAACAACTTCAAGTCGTCGAGCATTTGTAACAGAAGCGAAAACACCGTGGCAGATGGTAGCGCACCACGACGGTCGATGTAGTTGGCAACAAACTCACCCTCATTAAGATTGCTCGTATAATAAACAAACCCCTGATCCTCACCCACATCGATAACTCGCATGAAGGTCGGACTACGAACTGCCGCGGCCATTTCAGCACGCTCAAAGGCCGAGCGTTTAACATCAGCACCAGCTGGGCACCATTGTTCAAAACATGCACTTCGACCAGACGCTTGATCTGCGTGTCGAAGGCAAGAAACACCAACTCATCGGGGGGAACGAGTGACATGGACCGGCTCCCCATTGGCACGCCGCGCGATGTATGGAAATTACATTTGAATGACTGGCTGTATTGGGATTTAACATCATGAATGTTAAGCTTACTCGGGCGGCGGACATTCACAAAGCTTGCCACAAGCCTCTGAATGCCCAAAGCTCTCACCTTTCCATGACCCGCTCCACCCAACCCAATGAAATCACTCGCCTGCGCGATCTCTCGTCTCATCAAGTGCGCTCAGGCATCGCCGCGTGGCTCGGCTGGCTTTTCGATGGACTGGACATGCACTTGTACACGCTGGTGGCTACAGCCTTTGTGGCGCAGCTTATGGTGCTGCCAGAAAGCGATCCATCCGTAGGCACGCATGGAGCGATCATCCAGGCCGGATTTCTCGCCGGCTGGGCGCTGGGTGGCGCGTTCTTTGGCCGTGTGGGGGATCTCCTGGGCCGCAGCCGCACGCTGACGCTGACCATTCTGACCTATGCCTGCTTCACCGGCCTGTCGTTCTTTGCGCAGACCTGGTGGCATCTCATGATCTTCCGCTTCCTCGCCGCGCTCGGCATCGGCGGTGAGTGGGCTGTGGGCGCTTCGCTGCTCTCGGAGACTTGGCCAAAGAAATGGCGTCCATGGATCGCCGCCACCCTGCAATCAGCGGTGAACTGCGGCGTGCTGCTCGCCTGTTTCGCCGGTTGGATGCTCGCCGGTAAGGAACCACGCTTCATCTTCCTCATCGGTGTCCTGCCAGCCTTCCTGACCCTCTGGATTCGCAAGGCCGTTCCCGAAACCGAAGCCTGGGAGCAGGCCCGTGTCGGTCAACCTGTGCCGCGCATTGCCGATCTCTTTGGTCCATCGGTGCGCGGGGTGACGTGGCGAGTCATGCTCATCTGCGCCGTATCACTCACCGCTCACTGGACTTTCCTTTACTGGCAGCAAAAGCACATCCTCAGCCTACCCGAGATCACCAGCCTGACGAAAGCGGGTAAAGACAACGCACTCGTCACCGCCCTCATGTGGATCATGTTCGGCAGCCTCATCGGTAACTACATCGCCGGCGCGCTGGCCAAACTGATGGGCTATCGCAAAGCCATCGTGCTGATGATGCTGGCCTACTTTGGCATCATGTACATTGCCTTCTCCCGAACCTGGGACTGGGAGACCACGAAGATTCAGTTCGCCATCATCGGCGCCTGTCAGGGTGTCTTCGGCCTCTTCACTATGTGTCTGCCGCCGCTCTTCCCCGTGCTCCTGCGCACCACAGGCTCCGGCTTTTGCTACAACATCGGCCGCATCGTCGCTGCTGGCGGCACCGTGTTCTTCGGCATCTTTGTCAAAGTGGGCGACTACCGCGAAGCGCTGCTCTATGCCGGCTTCTTGTTCATCCCTGCAGCACTCGTGTCGATCATGCTGCCGCTGGAGAAAGACGAACCCGCGATCCTTGATCAGCCAGCAGATTGATCTTCATGAAGCTGCTATCTGGTCTCCTCCACCTCCTTTACGGCGGCGTCTTCGTTTATGCTGGGGTGGTGAAGGCTTGGAACCCGATGGTCTTTCTCGATGACGTGCGCAGCTTTGCTCTGCTGCCTGATCCGTATGCGGGGATACTCGCCATGTTTCTGCCGTGGTTGGAGATTTTGGGGGGACTGGCAGTGATCACAGGCTTTTTGAGAAAAGGCGGACTGCTGGTTTTGAATGGAAGCCTGCTCGCCTTCCTCATCGCCATTAGCTTCGCGTGGTTTCGCGGCACCGACATCCGCTGTGGCTGCTTTGGTGACAGCGGCGCGGCTACGAGCAACTACACGGAACTCATCGCGCGCGATCTCACCCTCCTAGCGCTCGGCCTCTTGCTTAAATTCATACAACGACGAACTGCGAATCGTGAACACTGAATTTAAATACCACTTCGCCTCCGACAATACCTCAGGCATCTGCCCCGAGGCTTGGCAGGCGCTCCAGGAAGCGAACACGGGCTACCACCCCAGCTATGGAGCCGACACCATCACAGCTCAGGCTTGCGAGACCTTCCGCCAGTTCTTCGAGACGGATTGCGAGGTGTTCTTTGTCTTCAATGGCACCGCAGCGAACTCACTCTCCCTGGCCTCTCTTTGCCAAAGCTATCACAGCGTCATTTGCAGCGACGTGGCCCATGTCGAGACGGACGAATGTGGTGCACCGGAGTTCTTCTCCAATGGCAGCAAGCTTCTCACCGCCAAGAGCTCGTTAGGCAAACTTGATCCCACCGATGTCGAGCGCCTCATCACTCACCGCTCCAACCTGCATTACCCGCGACCACGCGCACTCAGCCTAAGCCAGAGCACTGAGCTGGGCACCGTCTATCGTCCGGGCGAGATCGCGGGTCTATGCGGCCTAGCCAAACAATATGGAATGCATGTCCACATGGACGGTGCGCGCTTCTTCAACGCTCTCGCCGGAGGCAGCGCCTCACCTGCCGACATCACCTGGCGTGCCGGAGTCAATGTTCTCTGCTGCGGCGGCACAAAGCTCGGCATGGCGGTCACCGAGGCCGTTGTTTTTTTTGACAAAGCCCTCGCGCGTGATTTTGAGTACCGCTGCAAACAAGCCGGTCAGCTTTGCTCAAAGATGCGCTTCATCTCCGCCCAGTGGCTGCGCATTCTCACCGACAACGTCTGGCAAACACACGCCGCAAGAGCCAACGGACTTGCCCGCCAACTCGCGGATGGCCTTGGCAAAATCCCCGGCGTGCAAATTCTTTACCCTGTCGATGCCAACGCCGTTTTCGCAAAGTTACCCGATCCCATCAAAGTCCGCCTCAAATCCCACGGCTGGCAGTTTTACAGCTTCATCGGCGGCGGCTCCCGTCTCATGTGCTCATGGGCCACGACTCAGGCTGATGTGGAAAGCTTCATCGTCGATGCAATCCATGACCGTGAATGAGCAGACAAGAAGCAGCCAAACAGCTTGACCATCCCCACCGCCAGACGCTAACTGAAAACAGATGAAGTCACGGTCGCCGCCTGCGTTGTAGTGACTTCTTGGAATCCCCCTGCATGATCCCTTCGCTCTACAGCCTCCCTTCTTTGAATCGTTCTCTGAACTCTATGCTATGGGCGCTGCTGATCTTCGTAAGTCCCGTGGCAAAGGCCTTTGATACCGTGGTACTGGACGCTGGGCACGGCGACTTTGATCGCGGCGCTGCCATTGGTTATGTGTATGAAAAGCATCTCGCGCTGGATACCGCTCGCCGAGTCGAGGAGCTTTTAAAAAAGGCAGGACTCAAGGTGATCATGACCCGCTCGCGCGATGTCTTCATCCCGCTCCCGTCGCGTGCTGCCACAGGCAATCGCTATGGCAATGCCATATTCGTGAGCATTCACTACAACTACAACCGAGGCGGTAGCGGTACCGGAGTGGAGACATATCATTACTCGACCAAATCCTTCACCCTCGCCGCTTACATCCAGGCCTACTTGGTGCAGCGCACGAGCATGACCAATCGGGGAATCAAGCACGCCAGCTTTCACGTCATCCGTGAGACAACTCGTAACCCAGCCGTGCTGGTGGAGTGCGGCTTTGTCAGTAATTCCTCTGACCGTGGTCGCATGATGACCGGCGAGTTTCGCAAGCGCATCGCCGAAGGCATCGCGCAGGGCATCGTCTCCTACAAGAAAGCAAATTGAGGGCCTGCACCATGATCGTGACTTGCCAGCAGATGCAGGAGATCGAACAACAGGCCTTTAATCGTGGTGTGAGTGCAGCCGATCTCATGGAGCAGGCGGGCTGTAGTATCGCCAAAGAAGTGCGGCGCTTCTTTCCACAGTCTGGCACGCTCATCATCTATCTTGGCTCGGGCAACAATGCCGGAGATGCGCTGGTGGCTGCGCGTGAACTGCAAAAGCAAGGCTGGCAAGTGCTGGCACGGCTCAGTGCTCCAGTGGAGTCAATGAAGCCCCTGCCCCGCGCCCTTCTCGCGGCTCTGACGGGTGTGCGTATTCTGGAGCACGCACCCCAGATCACCGGCGCTGTGCTGCTCGATGGTCTGCTCGGCATCGGCGCAGTTGGAGAGATCCGTCCGGGGATTCGCGCGCTGGCGGCTGAGATGAATGCACAACGGAGTGCGCATCAGGCATGGACCGTGGCCATGGATATTCCATCAGGCTTGAACGGCGATACGGGAATACCTGCGCCGGACTGCGTACAGGCCGACCTGACCGTGACCATGGCCTTTGCCAAGACGGGCCTCCTTGCTGACACTGCGACAATGTTTGTTGGGCGACTGGCACTCTTGTCGCTGCCAGATCTTCATTCATTAGAGCTTGCAGACACAGCACAGATCCTGACGCCGGAGTTGCTCAGCGGATGGTTGCCGCGTCGTGAGTTCGATTTTCACAAAGGCCAGGCCGGGCGCGTCGGCATCATCGCTGGATCACGCGGGTTTATCGGCGCGGCCATCTTTGCCTGTAGCGGTGCATTACGCGCCGGAGCAGGTCTGGTGACGCTGCTGGTCAAAGAAGAAGTCTATGCCCTACTCGCCGCTCGCGTGCCACCTGAGGTGATGGTGAAAATCGTGCGGGACTATCGTGAAGTGTTTGAGATGCACTTTGATGTTTTAGCCATCGGTCCTGGGCTTGGTTTTGACTATGAGACCGAAGTGTTGGCAGTGATTCGTGATGTCAAAATCCCGGCCATCATTGATGCTGATGCGATCACGATGATGGCAAAAAACGATTCGGCTTCAGCAGGGCCAAGACTGCTCACACCGCATCCTGGTGAGATGCTACGACTACTACCGAATCAGACTGCGCGTCACGACTGGGCCACACGCTGGGCAGTCTCACATCCCGGTCACACTCTGCTACTTAAAGGAGCACGCACCGTCATCGCGACCGCAGGTCAGCCGACACTCTACAACACCACAGGTCACCCCGGCATGGCCACGGGTGGCATGGGCGATGTGCTCACGGGCGTCTGCGCCGCTCTCGTGGGCCAGCAGCTTCCTTTGCATCGCGCCGCCGGCCTTGGTGCCTGGGTTTGTGGGCGCGCTGCAGAAACCGCCGCGCTGGAAATGGCGCAGCTTTCGGTCCTGCCCTCGGATGTCCTCGAGCATCTCGGCACTGCGTTTCGGCTTTGACCTTCAGCGGCTCCGCGCCAGTGATTCGCCATGCCCCACCGCCACACTCTCACCGAGCGCGTCCAGTTTGCCGACACGGACATGGCCGGCATTGTGCATTTCTCGAATTTCTTCCGCTACATGGAGCGCGTGGAGCATGACTTCTTCCGTGCACTGGACATGTCCATCTGGGATAACTCACCGCTCATCCCCGATGAAGAGCGCGTCGGTTGGCCGCGTGTCCACGTCTCCTGCGACTACCGTGCGCCACTGAGATTTGAAGAGCAATTCACCATGGAACTGCTCGTGGAAGAAGTGCGCCCAAAGACCCTGCGTTATCTGATCCGCTTCTGGAAACAAGACGGCACTCTCAGTGCCGAAGGCCACCTCGTCGCCGCCTGTGTGCGAAAGGATGCGATGTCTGGCAAAATGAAAGCCGTGGAAATCCCCGCGCGCTTTTTGGCGAAGATCGAGGCGGCTCCGGCTGAACTCCTGCCAGCCGTGAAGTGAGGCATCACTCGTCCGCTTTAGCTGGCTTGCGAATCTGCCATTGTTTCGCGGGCAACTTCAACAGCTTCACGACAGCGTCTGGATAGCTCCACGGCTTTTCATCGGTGCTGTAGATGATCAAACGAGTGCGCTCAGCAGCCATCGCTGCGGCTTGAGGGAGATCGAGATGTCTCAGCACATTGAGGTAGGCCGGACCGATATCATGACTGACTGGCAGATCATGCAGATCCAGTCGCGTGATGCCTTCTTCAAAGAGCGATGCATAGAGAGCATCTGCCGCCATGTCACGGTGGCCCTGTAGCCAGAGCGGCGTCTTCTCGAAGCCAGGGATCTGTTTCACCGCCTGCACGGTGCGGCGGATGTCCCAGACACGCATGGAGTCCACCGTTTGACCGAGCAGATAAAAGCGGCGCAAGCGCTGAGTTTGAGCCTTCTCACTGCCCGTCCATTCCGTGGGACCGATGCCGCGTGGGCAGATGTAGGCCATGCCCCATTTGAAGGTCTCAAACATCTTCTTCTCGCTATCGAAAGCCGCATCATCCTTGTTGGTGTTGGGGAAGGTTTCGATGTGCTTGGCAAAGCGCGACTCGTAGGTGTTGCAGAAGTCCTGCCAGCCTTCGGCATCCAGCACATTGAGTGCGATCAGTTCCAAATCCTCGGCCCGCAAACCAGCGCGATGCGTGAGATAGAAGCGCAGACGAATCCCTGGCTCAGGCTCGAAATCAAAGGCTGTGAAACGAATGCCATCGCGCTCGCTGCTACCTTCCTTGCTCACCACGATCGCTGCCGCTTCGTGAGGCCAGCCAGCAAAGACTTTATCCTTGAGTGAAGTCATCCAGGCATCACGCTGCTTCGACCAATCTTCTGCGCTCAAGGGCACCGCAGGTGTTGGAGCTTTCGCAACAAAAGTCTGATCCATGGTGGTGTTCTTTTCGTCCTTCGGCAGTTCTTTGAAGACCTGGAGCTGTTCAGGTTCGAGCGACTTCTTCGCACCTTCATCCAGCACCGCCATCGGGTCCGCGCCTTTGAGTTGGCGCTCGAACCAGTGGAAAGCGCCATTGTTGAGCGGCTGCACATCTTTATGCGGCCCCTCAGCCACTTGCAGGCCTATTTTGTCCTCCGCTCCGAGCAGTGAGTAGATGCGACGGACGTTTTGATAGATGCTAAACACACCGTCGACGGGAAAGATTGGGTCCTTGTCCGTGTTGCAAATCAGCAGCGCACGCGGAGCCACCAGCGCCACGAGCCTATCATAATCCCAGCGATACGTGTTTACATAAAACATGCAGTCGCAGTGCCCTTCGACACAGCCATCAGCCACATGATTTTTCATGGAGGTGACGCCTGCCGTCGGAGCCGCCGCTTTGATGCGCTCATCCAGTGCCGCCACCCACCACGAGTAGGCTCCGCCACCACTGCGCCCCGTGACTCCGAAGCGCGTCTTGTCCACCTCAGAACGTGTCTCCAAATAATCCAGCGCGCGTATTCCAGCCCAGGCTTCGAGTCCAGCCGGTGTGTAGCCACGTGAGAACCACCACCAGCGCCCCTTACTGTAAGTGCCGTGATGCTCACCGCGAATCTCACCAAGCTGCACGGTATCGATGATCAGGCAAACATAGCCATGCTGAGCAAACCAGACACCGTGATGGTGATAGCCTGTTTTGTTGCCATAGCTCACACCATCCTTCACCACATTGGCATGACCGCAGACATAGAGAATCGTCGGTGCAGGCTTGTCGATCTTCTCCGGCAGATAAAGATTCGCCGTCACATAAAGCCCCGGCACCGCCTGGTAATGCATGTTCTCCACGCGATAGCCATCACCAGAAAAGCCGCCCGTCTTGGTTGCCATGAGCGGTGTGCGTTCAGGCAGCGGACTCAGCCCCAGCATCTCCGCGAGTTGTTGGCGATAGATCGGCACTTTGGCTTTCCAATCTTCAACCGTCTGAATGTCCGTCAGCCCGCCCGTCATCTCGATCTCACGCACCTGCCGCTCCCAGTAGCCTTGCAGCATCCTATTGCCAGGCGTGTCTGGCGTCTTTTCAGGATAAGGTGCAGCCACGAGACCAGAGACAAGTATGAGCCAAAGCAGAAGTTTCATGCAGACCATACGCGCCTATGTCGCTGCGCTCTTTCTTACCATGACATGCAAAGGCTCACTTCAAGATGAGATTGATCTGGCGCACGTCCATGACGCTGTGACCGGGAATGTCAGTGGCACTGAGGCTGAGAACAGAGCGGCCTTTGTCAAGATGGAGCGTGCCGGCTTCAAGGCTGCGGAACTCCTTCATTTGAGACTCGCCTGCTGGACGTGGGATGGTGTCTTGATTGGTGTAGAGCGGCGGGTTCCATCCTAGAGTGACTTTGGCACTGAGCCGGTTTTCTCCAGAAGCCAGCTCGATGGTGGAGCCTGCGCCAGCGAGCGGACAGGTGTAGAGAATTTCGACGCTGTAGTCGCCTGTGGTTTTGACGTCGAGATTCCAGATCATGCGACCTTCCTTGGTGATCCAGTTGACGAAGTAGGAGCAGTTTGGCGCGCCTGAACTGCGCTTCACACCACCCTGAGGCTCGCCATCACGAGCGGGCAATGGAGAACGCGGGAACTCACGATAACCCACGGGGATGGGCCGCTGATCCACGGCGTTGCCTTTGCCTGCTTTGTTGCGTTTCCCTGCGGGCGCGGCAGCGCCTAGGACTTCTTTTCGCCATTGCTTCACGGCTTGAGTCAAAGCTTGAGCAATCTCGGGCTGCGTGGTGGCGATGTTTTGAGTCTGATCGGGATCAGTGATCATGTCATAGAGCGCGCCCTGGCCATCAAGCCGATGCGCTTGGGTTCTGACGCTGACGCTCGGCCCCCAAGTGGAGAAGATCATGCGGTCGGGCCACGCGGCGGATTGCTTTTTCAACAAGGGGCTGAGATCGCGCCCATCGAGAGGCTTCTCACCGAGACGTGGCACGCTGGTGAGGGCGCAGAGAGTGGGCAGGATGTCGATGGCTCCTGTGATCTCTTTGACGACATGATCGCTGGGCAGATGGCCGGGCCAGCGAATGAAGAAGGGGGAGCGCACGCCGCCTTCATCCGTGGTGCCTTTCTTGCCCTTCATGCTGCCATTCCAGCGAAACGTGTTAGGGCCGTTGTCGGTGAAGAAGATGACAATGGTGTTTTTGGTGAGTTTGAGTTCATCGAGACGACGGAGCACGCGACCGATATTGGCGTCCATGTTGGAGACCATGGCCAATGCGCAGCGAGTTTCATCGATCTCCTCTTTGGCTTTGTCACGCTCGCTGGTGATGATGGTCTTGTCTTTGAAGCGCGCCCAGTCGGCCTGCGGGACGGCCCAGGGTGAGTGCGGCACGTTGTAGGGCACGTAGCAAAAGAAGGGCTTGTCCTTGCTGGCATCAATGAACTCCAGCGCCTTGTCCGTGAGCAGGTCGGTCATGTAACCTTTGCCGCGCACGGGCTGGCCGTTGTGATCGAGCGGCGGGTCAAAGTACTCGCCCCAGTGGCCGGAGGTGAAGCCGTAGAACTCATCAAAGCCGCGCGCGTTCGGATGATACGGCCACTGGCTGCCATTGTGCCATTTACCAAAAGCTCCCGTGCGATAGCCTGCGGCCTTGAAGGCATCTGCCAGAGTGCGCTCGTCGAGATTCAGCCGCTCCTGGCCTGTGGAGACGCCTTTAACGCCGCCTCGTGGATGGTAGCGCCCAGTGAGAAACTCCGCACGCGTCGGCGAGCAGACGGGACAGACATAGAAGCGGTCGAGCTTCACGCCATCCTTTGCGATGGAGTCGATGCTCGGCGTGGCGTGATTGGGGTTTCCATTCGCGGAGATATCTCCCCAGCCCATGTCATCGGCCAAAAAAATGAGCACATTCGGCTTGTCAGCCGCAGGGATTGTTAGGGCGAAGAGCAGACTGGCAAGAAGGATGAGACGTGTCATGGCAGGCCATCTTTAACAGTCTGCGTGCGTGTGCCTTTCATGAAATAAAAAGGCAGGATGGAGAACCATCCTGCCTCGGAAAATGAAAGTCGGGGAGAAGCTTTACTTCTTCTTAGCGTCTTCTTTCTTCTTCTTGGTGTCTTCTTTCTTCGCTTCGATCGGGGTGATGATCGGGCGATCCTTCATTTCAGGCCAGATGACCCACTTGCCGTTTTCTTTGATGAAGGAGATGAGGAAGAGTTCTTCAATGCGGTCAGTCAGTGTCTCCTGCGAGGTGCGCACGGTGGCGTGGACGTAGCCTTTGTCTTTTTCTTCGACGAGGCCGAGCACGTCAATCTTGAGCGTCTCCTGCTTGCGCTTGGTGACATCAGCAGCGGCATTGATGCGCTTGTGCCAGGCTTCACGATCCAAGACATAGAACTCTTGAGGGCTGAGTTTTTCGAGGTCACGGATTTCTTTGACTCCGAAGCGCTCAAGCATCTGGGCTTCCTCAGTCATGGTCGGAGCGGTCTTGATGACGGAGATGGTTTCCTTCTGTTTTCTGTCCAAGGAACTCGGGAGCAAGAGACTGGCAGCGGTTTTCCATTCCTGGTTAACCACACATGTCAGGTATTTTCTCACTAACTCACCACAGGGATGATCGGCAGGCAGGGGGGAGCCGGAAATGGAGCCGATGAGGGAAAATAGGCTGAGGGCCAGAATGAGACGAAACAAGGGGCGAACGATTTGCATAAGGCTGCTTTGACCGAACATGAGTCAAAGTGTTCGGGGCGAGTTTCTAGCCCGCTCGTCTGTCTGCGTCAAATGAAGAAAGCCTTTCAACGCGAAGGTAGTTTCTCAAGTGAGTACGCAGGGACTTCTAAAACCTTTTGGCGACTGCCCTCACCGCGCAGAAGCTGCACATGCCCCTTAGCACAGTCGAGCAAGTCGGACATGAAACGCAGGAGTTCCGTGTTGGCTTTGCCATCCAACGGAGGAGCGGCGAGTTTTATCATCAGGACAGAGCGGCCCTTTTCATCAGCGCCCCAGCCTAGGATCTCTGAACGGCGTGCGTTTGGCGTGACTCGCACCACGAGTTGAACACGATCAGTCATGATCGTGAGCCTAAAATGCCTGAGGCAATGGACTCTGCCAACCTCTGGCGATGCGCGGCGGCACCACAGCGCTGCGACTCGGTGCGATTACTCAAATACCCGCACTCGATTAGGACGGCAGGCATGAGCGTGCGGCGCAGAACACTGAGATCCCCCAGAAACACACCACGATTCACGCCTATCAAATTCTGGTCCATGCTGCTTAGGATTTTCCTGGCCAGAGTCTTGCCGCTGTCGCTGCGATAAAAGATCTCCATGCCACTGATGTTACGATCTTTTGAAGCATTAAAATGGATACTGACAAAGACGGCCTTTGAATAGCGATTGGCGATGACCGCTCGCTCTTCGAGTTCCACATGCTCGTCGCTGCGCCTACTCATGACGACACGCAGTCCTTTGGCTTTAAGCAGACGTTCCAACCGCAGCGCGGTATCGAGACAAAGCTTCTTTTCCACCAGCCCATGCCACACGCAGCCGCCGTCTTTTCCGCCATGCCCTGGATCGATAATGACCGTGCCAAATGTCAGTGCCTGCGCAACTGGACTGAACAAGCCCATGGTGAGGAACGCGATGAACCGTATCTTATTCATGAACTACTAGGGGATCTTCAGCGACTTGCCTTCACGGATTTTGTCTGATGACATGCCATTGGCGGCCTTGATCTTGGAGACGGTGGTGCCGTTCCTTTGAGCGATGGCTCCCAGCGTGTCACCTCTCTTGATCACATAATTTCTGCTAGCGCCTTTGCTGCTGCCACTCTTCGACTTGCTGCTTGTAACTGTCTTTTTCTTGCTGGGTGATGAGGAAACCTTTCTCACGGGCGAAGGATTTCTTTTGGAAACCGATCCATCATGGGATGAACTCCACGAGTCGTTGTCGTGCTCTGAAGCACTGCCATTGGAGGCCCAGGCGGTCATGTAGTCGCCGTCAGCATTGAAGGGGTAGCTCTTCTTCTCCATACTGTGCGCTGGCGTCTGTGCGCTACCAAGCAGGTCAATCACAGGCAGCTTGCGCGGCACACCTCGAACTCTTGGCGACGAGCCGCAGGAGGCCAGCACGGCGGGCAGGATGATAATGGAGAGAGCGGCGCGTAAATTAACTGGGATCATCGGGCCACAGCTTCGGCGAATCGCGCTCCGCTGCAAATCCATAGTGAACCGGATTATACGGGAGACGTCACCTGCGGGTAATCGACCAACTGCACCAACTGAATGCTGTAGCGCTTGGCGATGAGGTCTGCTTCAGACTCGAGATAGTCGTCGCGATAATACACTGCTTTGACGCCGTAAGCGCAGAGCATCTGCATGCAACTGGTGCAGGGCTTGGTCGTGCAGGCCACGAGACGCACATTGCCACGAGTGAAAAGGCTACAAAGATTCACCTCGGCATGAAGCATGTATTTTCGGCGATCATCACGATCAATCCAAAAGTCCGGTGATGCGTTGTAGCCAGGAGCCAGCCCATTGTAGGCAGTGCCGATCACTCGATTATCAAAATCTAGGGCCACCGCGCCGACTTTCCGAAAGGGGTCCTCGGAGCGCAGGCTGGCCACATGAGCAAGAGCCATCGCATACTCAGGGATGCTCAGTCGCACGCGCGGCTCGGGATTCAGGGGGGAAGGTGCGTTCTCCATAGCATCACTCCTCTTCATCGACTCCGCCTTTGCCACCAGCGATGATGCCGCGCTTGGTGCCTGCGACAAAGTCGGTAAAAACGGCTGCCTCGGCGCTGAGTTCCTGCGCGCGCAGTTCTTCCACGGCTTGGGCATTGTTGAGTCCTGAGCGATAGATTTTGCGAAACGCATCCCGCAGCGCACGCATCTGATCACGGGTGAATCCGGCACGCTTCAGACCGACGATGTTTAATCCACGAACACGCGCGGGGTTGCCATCCGCAGTGCAATATGGCGGCACGTCTTGGACGATCTTGGAGCAGCCGCCGATGATGCTGCGTGTGCCGATGCGGCAAAACTGATGCACCGCGCTGAGTCCGCCAATAATGGCGTGATCTCCTACCAAAACATGGCCAGCTAAAGTGCCGTTGTTTGAGAAGATGACGTGATTCCCGACCACGCAGTCGTGGGCAATGTGGACGTAACAGAGGAAGGTGTTATGGCTACCGATGATGGTTTTGTCGCCGGCTGAAGTAGCGCGGTGAACGGAGCAAAACTCACGGAAGGTATTGTCGTCACCGATCTCAAGACCTGTGGGTTCAGCGCTGTATTTCAAATCCTGCGTTTGCTGGCCGATCGAGCAGTAAGCGTAGAAGCGGTTCTTCTTCCCGATCTTGGTAGGCCCCATCACGGTGACATGATGCTGAAGCCAGGAGCCATCACCGATCTCTACCTCTGCGCCGATGATGCAGTGGGGGCCGATGCTGACGTCAGCACCCACACGGGCTAACGAATCAATGATGGCGGTCGGGTGAATCATGCGGGGAACTGAGATTGAAAAAATCGAGAATGGAACTTGTCGCTGCACCTCACCGATCCACGACGCTGAACATGAGATCCGCTTCGGAGACGACCTGTCCGTTGACGATGCAGCGGGCCGAGGCCTGAGCGATGCTGCGTTTGATCTTATGCATTTCAGTCTCGATGATCAACGTATCGCCTGGCTGCACGGGCTTGCGCCACTTCACATTGTTGGCACTCATAAAGTAGCCGATCTTGCCTTGGTTCCCCGGTAGTCTAAGCAGGACGATACTCGCGACCTGAGCCATGGCCTCAAGCTGCAGCACGCCTGGCATGATCGGGTGGCCAGGGAAGTGGCCTTGAAAGAACGGCTCGTTGATGGTGACGTTCTTGATGCCTGTACATTTGGTCTCACCTTCAAATCCGATGATCCGATCCACCAGCAGGAACGGGTAGCGGTGCGGTAGAATGCGCATCACCTCGTTGATGTCGAGCACGGCATCACCTGTCGGGATATTCACCGTCGGCGGCACCATGGCGCGCATGGCGTTGTATTGGACATCAATCGCACGGGCCATCTCGGTATTTGGTCCGTGGCCAGGGCGCACGGCGATCACATGTCCTGTGATGCGTTTACCAGCCAGCATGAGATCCCCCACAAGGTCGAGAATCTTATGCCGAACGAACTCGTTCTCAAAGCGCAGCGGCTGCTTGGAGAGTAACGTCTCGCCACGAACGACGACGGCTGCCTCCAGCGTGCCGCCTTTGATCAGACCCTTTTCCATCAGCGGGGCGATGTCCTCGTAATACACAAAGGTGCGCGCGGGAGCGATTTCCTTTTCATAGGTTTCAGGATTGATCTCCACTGAGAAATACTGCGTGAAGCGCCCGCCTGGTCCGACATTGGTGCAACTGATGCGGAATTTTTTGTCCGGCACGATGGTGATGATCGTGCCATCACGGGTCTCCTGGTAGATCGGTTCGCGAATCTCAAAAACTTTGCGAGCAGCCTGCTGCTCCTGAATCCCAGCCTTCTTGATGAGTTCAACAAATGGCAGCGAACTACCGTCCACGATGGGTGGCTCATTCGAGTCCATCTCGATGATCGCATTGTCCACACCCATGCCGGCCAGGGCGCTGATCACATGCTCCACGGTATGCACATTCACTCCGCCTTCGGCGATGGTGGTGGCGCGCTCCACCTTCTGCACTTTCTCCACTAGGGCGGGGATGAAAGGCTTGTCCTCCAGATCCATGCGGCGGAATTTAAAGCCAAAGTTCTCAGGGGCTGGATGCAAGGTAAGTGTCACCTGCTCTCCAGTGTGCAGAGAAGTTCCAGTGATTGAGGCCGATTTGACAAGAGTGTGCTGACGGGCAGAAGCGGACATGAGAGAGTGAGGAAACCCGTTTTAGCCGCATGCCCCAGCGGGGTCAAAGATAAACAGCTAAATATCAGGTGGACCAAAAACGACCAACCCGCTCCAGATTGGAGAAGTTATTCCTATTGGTAGCTCTGGAAGCAAAAAGTATCCCAATCCTTTTTTCAGTGATGAAACAAGGACACCTTCATAAACTACAACTGAAGTTAAATTCTTAGACCCCTCATTGGTCTTGGGTGAATACAAAAATCGGCCACTAAAAGTCCCAGTCAACGGATTGACCAACAAGGTTACTTGATTGGGATTTTCAACACTAGGGTATTTAGGTAAAATTGGTTTATTATTAGAGTCGATTTTAAAGACTATAGGATTAGGAAGTCCCGCTGAGTTAACCAGAGCATTTGGACCATGTTTAATGAATTTCAGTTCAGCATTTTTTTCTGCAATAGGAAGCCCGACGATAATTTGTGATATCGTTGGCGGCAAATAGAGTCCGCCCTCAGCCGCCACTGTAACTGGTCCAAAACCAAGTTTATAGAGCCGCTCACTTGGCTTAATCTGCGGCTGCTTATACCAATCCAAATAGCCTGTCATCGAATGTTTCAAATCTTGCGCAATCACTAGTTGCCCAACAATAGAACCCGTCCCGGTGTATAGTTGAGAATAGACTACAAAATCACCGCTAAAACCCATACCTGAACTATTCGTTACAGACCCACCGTCAGGCAGTTTTATGACAAGAGTGACAATTCCAGATTTCGCAACAATTGCTGACCCAAACCCACTACCCTCTGGCAACTCAGAAGTTAGAACATTTTTCAAGGAGGTCTGCAGCGCGTAGGTATGCATCCCAAGACGATTAGTTGCAGGGATAAGACTGGTATTCCAAAAATTTCGCGAACCTAGAATTTCAGCATCACCATCTAACCCGCCATAGCGCAAATAGCCTGTAAGCGTTTGAGAAGTTTGAGAAGTGAGATTGAGCTTAAAATTCAAAGATAACACCTGGTTATCCTTTGTTTTAATCAGAGCAAGTCCCGTTGGATCATCCACAGGACTGACATTCAACGCCCCATTGATTGAGTAGGCAACCGAGCCGAGTGTCAATTTACCTGAATATGCGGCAGAGCCACTTATAACAATATCAAGTCGGCCTCCAAAATCACCTAAATTACCATTTTGTCGGGCATCGCGCTTTACCATTGCGGTATAGGTACCAATAGTTCCGGCACGCAGTGGTGTAATAACAAGAATTGTATAACCGACGGACGCTCCCTTGGAATTAGTTGCTTTTAACATTACCACATAACCGCCTGATGGCCCAGCAAGAGGCCGACCAGAGATTACACCAGAGGCTGCATCCAGCTTTAAACCCAGCGGCAAACCACTGGCGGTGTAGCTTGTGGCAGCACCTCCGTCCTTGTCTAATGGTATTTGAAAACTGTAATCCCTGCCAATCATTGCGTCAGCCATTAAAATAATGTTCGGCAACTTTGGGGCCATATCAAAAACGATGAGGGTCTGATCCCCTGCCGCAATTGCTCCACCTAAACCCGTAACTACGCAATGATAGGCTCCCGCGTCGGACAACGTCAATTGCCGTATCGTTAACACCTTGTCATTTGAACCACTGATTCGAGTAGTGTCCCTGATGATCACATCCCCTTTCCACCATTGGAAACTCATTCCATTACCTGCCACCTCAACGGACAATCGTGCAGAACCACCCGTTCCCAGCTTGAATTCTCGCGGCTGCGTAGCCACGACAGCCAATTCAGCTTTTGCACTTGTAACAGAACTTATAATATTTTTAACGGAGAGCTGATAGGTTCCCGCATTAGTTAGGCTTATGGAAGAGAAACTTAATGGATTAGACTTTGCTATTGAAACATTACAACCTGCCTTAAGCCATTGGACCGTTAATGGCGGAGCACCAAATAATTCGGCCTTTATTTCGGCGGATTGACCGACAGCGAGCAGTTGAGATACAGGTTGCGTCTTTATCCAAGGCAGCCGATGCACGATCACACTAGCCGTCTCACTGGTTGTAGCCCCCAATACATTAGAAACAATGACATCATAAGCACCTTGATCAGCCAGTTGCGTGGATTCAATCACAAATTCAGGCATAGTAGCCGAAGCGATTCTCTGGCCATATCTCCTCCATTGACAGAACAGAGGGCCCGTTCCCTCCATACCCAGCGATAAAGCAAGACGACTTGATTCACTCACGTGAACAGAACTTGGTTGCCTTAATATTTCAACACCCTTCACCGTTGAGGTAATTGCGCCAGTCCAATATTTTTCGGCAAGAGCATAAGCCGTGTCACCAACTATATTACCAATATATCTCCCATGGTAATCATCCTCACTTGGATGAATGCCACCATATCGCCTAGAGATTCCAGCTTCGTCAGCTGCATCATAATAACTGCACCATTGTAAGCTAACTGCCACACTGGGCCCCTGATCTATCTGAAGTGAATTGGCAGGGATTGTAACCTGATGCAAGCCGCTAGGGAAATAAGGGCTGCCGGTAAACAAGGCTAGGCATTGTGCCGCCGCCCTGGAAAAAGTGCTGTGCCCAGAGACATATCCAGGGAAGGCTGGCGTGACGAATGTTTTCCGCTGGAAGGGCAACCAGTCTTTTGCCAGCATCCATCTCAAGTTGTTTTGATGATTTGCAACCGAAGGAGCTGCAGGATTATCCGGATGCTCTCCAGGCCAAGAGTAAACGACTACTCTACCAATGAAATCGGTTCCTGGCCTATAAGAGGCAGTGTTCAAATCCCAAATTAATTGATGTTTACCGCCTGCCCCTGCGGAATCAAGTGAGACAACTTCAACCACGCCATCTAATAACAAAAGACCCTGAGGGTGGTAAAATGGAGCGGATGGGTCTGAAGATTGACCGTTACTCCCCATGAAACGAATCATAGTTATCGGCCGAACCCCAGAATAATACCTTTTAAGGGACCATGCCGCACAGCTAGCATCGTGTAATGCAGCAGAGAGTGCAAAATACATCTTCACGTCCCATTCGAGACGATCAATAAGTGGACCTATTCCTCCCACCCTTTTAATCAAAGCCGGGCTGTCTGAAACTTGATTTGCAATAGAATGCCAGTGACCAGGTGGCGTTTCTGAATTAGGGCCATCCGCCCAGTATTCCGCTATAGCGCGCGTGTAGTCACTAATCTTTACGTAATTTTCATCGTATTTTGTGTTAGTGACTGGATTAAATTCGTAACCAATTCCATCATCAGTTCCTAGCGTATTGTTGCCAAGATAGCTGGGTGCGATATTGATTAGTTTATCATCACCCAGATAAGATCCAAGCAAGAGCACATCAAGGGCATTTTCTTTGTATCGATGATCGGAGGTGCTATTTGCTCCATTCATACTGAGCCTAGAGGGGCCTCCAAAAGGGTCTATCCAGGGCTTGGAACGATCGATGCGAGTGAGGCTAAAAGATGCCGTTGCGAGACTCTGCACTCCCAAAAAAGTTTGCACGCCTCCTGAAATAATAAGGCCATTCTGAGTAACGCTACTGGATAGATCAAGTGGTTGCCAAAAGTTTGGGTTCGTAGCTGGTGGAATCCCATATCCAACAGGCATGTTTGAGATTAGATTGCCATTTTTACCAAGAACACTTAAAGGATAGTTGAGATTTGGGTTGGTGATACTGGAGTATGCTTGCGGATGATCAATTTCAGCAAATCCATCACTGGAACTTGCATCGATAATGTCCTGGGCGATGCGTTTACCTAAATCCGCGGGTAATAAAATAGAAGTTACTCCAGCTTGGGCAATTTCGGGCGAGTAGCCTAGAGCTATCATTTGTGCGTCAAGATTTGACAAGATCGTCGAGGCATTTTTTCCGTTCAAGTATCTTGATCTGATTAAACGATAGGCTGCATAGCTTATGGCTTCGGCTCTCGCAGCGTTCGTGTCACCAGAAGACCATGGCGCCTTTTCAGAATTTAAATACCCGACAGCATGTTCATCAAAAGCAGCCCAGGAGTCATACATGACAACTGCACAATGAAATAAATTTCTGGCGTGAACCGGCGGGTTCGGAATGCTTAACCGAATGGCCGAAAGCAACTGCTCATTCCACTGACGAGCTACAGATTCCTGCGCAATAACTGCTGGCGCACATTCATGAACAACTAACGCCAGAGCTAGTATTTGGCATATGAGTCGCATAAGTGTAAAACGAACTAGCCACGAAAATGTGATCCATTGAGTTAAACCACGTATAAAATTAAAAATTCACTATCACTTAAGAAATACCAAACAGTTTTCCCTCCAAATAGAGAAAATTTAACGTTACAAATGTCTATCGCTTCTGAAGAACAACACGGCCAACTTGCTGTGGAGTCGTCGTTGCAGTTTGAGTAGTTCCTGACGCTGGTAATAAGTCAATTGTAAATGCGCCTACTCCTACTGATGAATAGACAGGATCTTGACCTGAGAGTGTTACTGGCACCAATAAAGCTTTGTATTGAACCGTCCTGGATATGGTAGCGGGCGTTCCGCGTGGATTTGGATCATTTAGTGTAAACTGTCCCGAAATTAGGCCAGTTGCTGCGGTAATTGTTACCGTAGTGCTAGCTGGATTTGCAGTAGTTCCCGTGGGGAGTGTTAAAGTATTGCCTTTAACAATAGAAATTCCAATGTTTGGATTTCTAGTGGCATTTATATCACTAGGGAACGGATCAGGATATGGGAGTGCGATTACAGGCAAGACACCATCTTCGCTAAATACAAGTTGGGCATTACGTGTCGGCGGTGTCGGCAACAAATTGACTGCCGAAATTCCGAGTAAAACTAATGGAGTTGGATTAGCTGTAGTGGCAACCAAAGGTGGGTTATAACGACCTCCAAAGGAAGTGAGTATTACAGGTTCTGGAACATCAGGAGTTGATGCTGGTGTATTAGGCCCGAATCCAAAACCATTTTTGTATAATCTTGCAGTGGTTGCAGTATTTGCAGGCCGGTTCCAGGTGAGTTGTCCCTGAATACGATTTACATTATTGCTGACACCCGAAACAATTGACAGGTTGTTAGTTGGAGTAGTGTCGTCTAAATTAGAGCTGAGAAGGGATCCTTTTTGAGTCGTCGTATAGATACCATCAAAAACCAATAGCTGCCCATTTGGCCCGATAAATGCAGAACTGGTGATCACCTCACCATCAGAAGCACGGCCCGTAACTGAATAACTCCCATTAGTGGATACAGTGAAAGTTAAATAACCACTCCCCTGAGGCACCTTTGCGGGTTGGCCACTTAGGGCGCTAGGCAGGGACAAATCCATACCAACGTTATATAAGCCAGCATATGCGGTAGCGATTTCAGAAGTGTTGGCAACAGCAGTTGCGGACCACTTATTACGCCAACCGGTGAATGATACTGGTGTTGATGAACCCGCAACAATCGTTCCATCCGTTATGATTGTACTTTGAACTGATGAACCACTTACTGCTGTTCTAGATAGAAATAATTCAACCGCTAAACTTGGCAAAGCAGATGTGGCCGGAAGTGAAATGACAACATTGGGATCACTGGTTAGAGCACCAGTGGATGGATTGATAGGTAGTGACAAAGTAGCATTTGAGGAGGTGAAGGCACGCGCTGCTGAACTGCCTGATACAATACTACCGGAAATTGCACCCGTTGTAGTGATCGTCATTGAAAAGGTTCCACCTAATTCGCCATTGAGTGCGGACCCTCGGGCTATTGGTCCGTTGTAAGCACCGGCGATAGCTGTCGGAAATGGCAAAATATCTATGGTTGCGGGTGCAGTAGCGGCACCCGACTCATTTGTAATGGTAAACGTAAGCGGTTTAGCTCCAGAAGCTGTAGGCACGCCTGAAATTACACCTGTTTTAGAGTTTAACGTTAGTCCAGCAGGCAATGCTGTGCTGGCATAGGAATCAGGGGAAGCATTAACATCTGGGCTAACCGGAATTTGATAGTTGTATGCACTACCGACAATGCCCTTAGGAGGATCTATAGTGCCAAAACTTGGCTTTAGTTCTTTTAGTTGAACGCTGACGTCAGTCGTAAATCCTGAATAGCCATTTACAGTGCAAACATAGTCTATTAAAAGATCAGCTGCAGTAATGTTTGATATGGTCAGACTATTCGTAGTAATACCAGAATACTTAGCTCCAGTCAAAGAACCACCCGATCTTTTCCACAAATAAGTCAATCCAGTCCCTGATGTGTTAACTGAAAGCTTAGTTGATGCGGATGATACTTTAGTGTTAAATACTAATGGAATATTTTCAACCACCGAAACTGCAACCGTAGGTGCTGTAACCGTTAAGGATCCAAAGGCGAGAGGCGTTGTCGTGCCCAAGGATACAGAACAACTGTAGCTCCCAGAGTCTCCCAGGGAACAAGAACCCAAAGACAAAATTTGAGAATTTTGAATCGGCACCAACGAACTTGTTCCTTTTTTCCATAGATAAGTGAGAGTTAAGTCATTTTGACCAAGGGCTATGGGTTGACTTAAAGCCAACGGTGAACCGGCAAGAGCTGTAGTATTCTGCGCAGCTTTGACAATAGACAAAACTCTATTGCCACCTGTAACAGTTTGTCCGTATTTGGTTACCTTACAGTAGTATCTACCAGCGTCGGTGTCAGCTGAAACTGAATTAACTGTTAGCGTTTTTGTAGTCACGCCTGCGAACTTGGTGGTGTTTGCAAGTTGGGTGTCAAGACCGACATCAGCTTTCTTGAACCATTGGAAAGTTTGTCCGGTTGCGGTGCCTACATCGACAGTTAGTGTCGGACTCGCACTTGGCAGAACCAGAGCATATGAATTAGAAGTTCCAACAACATCCACATTTGCAGCCGCACTGGTCACAGTGATTGGTGTTCCGCTTTGTGGAGGTGGAGAAAGAGTTACCTTGCAACTGTATGCTCCGGCACTTGATGTATTAACATTGGAGATAGTATAAGTGGCACTAGAAGCTAACGAAGTCGTGCCTGTGCCTTTAATCCAAGCATAGGTTAGCAAATCTTCTGTCGCTGCATCCGCCACAGCTGGCTCAATTGTCAGAATGGCATCCCCACCTGTTGACGCCAATTGAGAAACCAGCGCAGGAATGATTACCAAATTTCTAATTCCTCCTGAAACTGTTTGTCCGTATTTTCTTACCTCGCAGTAGTATCTAGCAGCATCAGTGGCAGTAGACACTGAATTAAGTGCTAGCGTTTTTGTAGTCACGCCAGCAAACTTACTGCCGTTTGCAAGTTGGGCGTCAGGACCGACATCAGCTTTCTTGAACCATTGAAAAGTTTGTCCGGTTGCGGTGCCTACATCGACAGTTAGTGTCGGACTCGCACTTGGCAGAACCAGAGCATATGAATTAGAAGTTCCAACAACATCCACA